>CAVXPD010000026.1:0-96156 GCA_963763575.1 uncultured Acidimicrobiaceae bacterium | reverse complement strand
GACCTCAGGCTCCAGAGTTCCTGGTTACGGCGTTGTCCGAAACCGAGCAGCGCATTATCCCAACAGACATCCCAACTTTGGATTGCACGGCTACCGCAGGGATGGTCGGGACGGGCGTCGATCCGCTGACCTCACGCATTTCAGATCAGACGGGCACCTCCCGATCACCACGAGAGCAGAGCATGCCAACAGCGCGGGAGTCCCGGTTCAAGAAATCGGGTGCCCCGTGCTCATATTGGAACAGCGGTCACTTGAACTCTTCGACCGGTTTGGAGACCCGAGGATCAGTCAGAGACTTCACTGGCCCCAGTCGGCGAACCACCGTGCTTCTTGAGGAACCGGTCTTGCTCCAGCCCGTCGGCAAACATGAGAACTACCCAGGCGTGGGTGGCCCCCATTCGGCGCAGTGTCTCGTAACGATGATTCCCGTCCTCGAGGCAGTACTTTCCGTCGTGGTGCGAAACCAATAGCGGCGGCGGGTGCCACCCGTGCTCGATGCTGTCTTCCATGGCCTCGACCTCGGACTCCCAGACCCCCTCGGCCTCGGGAACAGCCACTTCGTCACCGGCGGGTCCGGCCATCGGCGTGAGTCGGTTGAGCGCGAATCGGATCGGACCCACATAGGTAGCCCCGCGAAGGGCGAAGGCGGCCGCCAGCGTGGAGTTGCTGCTGCCCGGGCTGGCGAGGAAGTCGGCCACCCAGTCAGCCAGTCGTCCCTCGTCGGCAGCGTTCTGGGCCGACGCGAGTGAGAACTTCTCGTGGTCGGTCACGCGGATGCTCTCGCGATCAGCTCGACGAGGTCGACCAAAGCGGGGATCCGTTCGTAACTAGCTTCGAAGTGGAGACCGAGTGGGTCCATGAGAATCGGTCGGATCCCGGCCCGGCGGGCGCCGACTACGTCAATGGCGGGCATGTCACCGACGTACCAAATCCGATCCGGTTCGAGGTCGAGGAGGTCGATGGCCACCTCGAAGATCCGTCGGTCGGGCTTCATGACGCCGACGTTTCCCGAGTCGATGACACACTCGACCTCCACGCCGATCCCGGGACCCACTTGGCACAGTTCGAGTTCGGCGAGCCGAGGCGCCATCATCCCATCGGCGTTGGAGACGATACCGAGCCGGACCCCGGTGTCGGCGAGGGCCTTCAGTCCGTCGCGGCTGCCCGAGATCGGTTCAATCCATAGCGCCGCGTCGGCGAACTCGCTGTCGAGGTGGCGATGGGCCTCGTCACGCCGGTCCTGCGGGACGCCGCACTCGTCAACATACGTCTGGAGGTAGTCCAGCCAAGCCTCAGTCCAGTTTGCCTCGACGTCGAGGTCCGTGCCGAACCTTGCTGCCGCCCGGTAATGCGCGTCGGCCAACACCTTTCGAGGAACGGAGCACTCGGCTCGTGTGAAAGCACCCAGGATCCGGTCGGGGTCAGGGAGGACGAACACTCCGCCCGCGTCGAGGAGCACGGCAGCGGGAGTCTCGCGTGTTTCGGACATGCCAGACACTGACCAGAACTTACCCAGACGCGACCCTGCCGGTTCCCCTGGATCGCTGTGGCTAGGTTCGCCGACTGACTCGAAACAGCTGATCGGTCGGTTCGAGTGTCCGTGGCCACCTCAGGCTCCAGCTCAGGCTCAAGCTCAGGCTCCAGCTCACAGGCTCCAGCTCAGACTGGCGCCTAACCAGCGCCATTTGAAACGTGCCGCGGGACTTCGACGCCGCCCTCAAGGGTCCGCTCCGCCGGCCTTCGGCCGCCTTGAATGACCGCTGCTCATTACCGGCTCATGGCACTGCCCCCGAATTGCGGATCACCCGTGTAACCCGTCCCGTACGCACCCCATGGGGATAGTGCCGGGAGCCAAAGAGTCGCGCTCCGGAACCGGCACTCGCGAGGGATCTGAAGGCAAAAATGCGGCATCCGATTGGGGCGTGATATGCGCTCCTTCGGAACGTAGCTTGCAAACCGTCGTGGAATCCTGGTCCCGCCTCTCCTGACCGTGGCAACGGCCCGCTGGTCAAGGGCAAACTGTCATTTCTATGGAGCCTCCCGGGATTAGGTATGTGAGCATCGGAGATGGAGATGTCGCCTATCAGGTCCTCGGCGAAGGCCCCGGCGACCTCCTCTTCTGTAACTCCCTCGGAGGACATGTCGATCTCATCTGGCAGATTCCTCAGGCAGCGGAATTCTTCGAGAAGGTGGCCACACTAAAACGAGTCCTGCACATGGACCGCAGGGGCTCCGGCGCCTCGGATGCAGTATCTCTCAAGGCCATACCAACGTGGGAGGAGTTGGCCGAAGACATAGCTGGGGTGCTCGATGCCACCGAGTCCACGGTGGCGGATCTCATTGGAGTGAACGAGGTCGGTCCGATTGCCGTCCTGTTCGCGGCCATGCATCCCGAGCGCGTGGGGTCGCTCATCCTCATTAACACCAGCGCGCGATACGTCGAGGCGCCGGACTACCCGATAGGGGTAGCCACCACGACCATTGACGCGATCTACGACCTGCTGATGTCGACATGGGGCAGCGATGCGTTTGTCGAGGCGACGAATCCGACACGGGTCCATGATCGAGAGTTCATCAAGGCTGCGGCCCGTATGAATCGGGCGTCGGCGACGCCCAGTACAGCCGCCGCTCTGATGCGGTACTTCTTGAGCAGCATAGACGTGCGCCCGTTCCTGCCATTGGTGCAAAGCCCGACCTTGGTCCTCCAAGTCACTGAAAGTCCATTCATCCCCCTCGCGCACGGGCAGTACGTGGCCGACCACATTCCAGAAGCAACCTTCGTCCCAATCTCGGGGGGCGACATGACTCCTCCCTTTGGGCCCAACGCAGCTTCGGAGATTGCCGAGTTTCTGACCGGCAAGCGACAGTCATTCGAGGTAGATCGCGTACTCACTAGCGTCTTGTTCACCGACATCGTCGCCTCAACAGAGGTGGCCGCCTCATTGGGCGACCAGCGTTGGCACAACGTCCTTGACAGCCACGACCGTCTGGTGCGGGAGCAACTGCGACACTTCCGCGGCCGCGAGATCAAGACGACCGGGGACGGCTTTCTCGCCTCTTTCGACGGCCCCGCCCGCGCAATACGGTGCGCTCGCGCCATGGTCGAGACGGTCGAGGCGCTTGGGATCAAGATCCGGGCCGGGCTTCATACCGGAGAGTGTGAAGTGCGAGGAGACGACCTCGGCGGGCTGGCCGTCCACATCGCCGCTCGCGTTCGGCGCGATCGCCGGACCCGGAGAGGTCCTCGTCTCGGGCACAGTCAAGGACCTCGTCGTTGGGTCCGACATCCCATTCTCTGAACGAGGCGAACATCAGCTCAAGGGCGTGCCCGGGACCTGGAAGCTCTTCGCCGTGACGCCATAAAGAGACCGACCTGGAAAAGGCGATGTCGGCTGGATTCTGGTGAATGTCCCCGTTCGCGGGCAAGGAGCACAGCTTCAACGATGCCGACCCAGGTTGAGGAGTCAGCCTGTAAATAGGATGTAGAGATGACATGACACTGCGGCAGCTGACCGGTCGCCTTGACCGGCGCAGGAGATTCGGTCTACCAGCTCTCGGGTGGGCTTCGTTAGGAGCGAGTGTTCTTGCAGCCTGCGGTAGCGCTCCGGCCACAATCGCCACCTCAAACAACGGACCGACTCCGCTGGCACTAGCCCAGCCTTGGTTCAAGTCGATCACAGCAAAGACCTCAGTGCTGCACTGGGGACCTTTGTCCTCTCTCGATCCATGATGGATTGGAGAGAGGGCGATACCAGAACTTGGTCCACCTCCACGAACCTTCATTGCAGGACGCTGCAGGAGTCAGGTCGGAGCGCTGTTGTTTATTGCTCTTTCAACGAGTGCCCGTCGTCCTCTGAGGGTAATCCCGACTCATTTTGGACGACCTCGATGCAACGAAGTGGGTCTGGCCGTTGGCTAATCGACAACTACGGCCAGGGCTGGCGCTCTTCTTGTGCAGGTGTCCCAGTTCGCCAATGAAGCGTGCCACCCTGAAGCCATCGGAGCGGAGCGGTCAGGGTTCCGACCACGTCAACTGGTTCGCGGAGGGTCCTGCTGCGCCAGGTCGGCGACGATCCCGAGCATCGGCTCTGCCATTGACCAGTTCCGGTGCGCTAGACCTCTCGAACTGCCTCGCAATCTCTGCACTGCCGCAGCGGGCACACGAATCATGCTCCAAGTGTCTATCCATCCCAGTCTGGCGACCATTCCACGATCCACACGCTAAGTCCGACGATCTCCAAAACCCTACGCACGATCCCTCCTGGTCTACTGAGCACTAGCTCGCCCTGTCCGTGAGCCAGGATGCGGTTCCTGGCCAACACCAGAGCGCCGATGCCGGTGGAATCGATGAACGTGAGGTCCGACAGATCGACGACGAGGGTAGAGCCAGCAACCTCCACCAGCGCCTCCGCCAGGCCATCAGCGGACGCGATGTCCAACTCGCCATGGAGCGCCACGACGTGGATGCCGGGCAGATTCCGGGTGGTGATGGTGAACTCGGGCGACACGGCTGGGCCATTTCTGCCGAAGGTTGCAGGTGGCTGGTTGCCAGGAGGTCGGTCAGCTCTACTCAGATGTTACTCCCTCTGACACATGCCCCCGACTGCCGGGACTGGACCACCCACTAGGGCGCCTGTGGAACGGTTCCTGAGACGCACGCACCTTTAACTCTCCTGCCCCCCGGTTCGGACAGGTCATCTGTCGCGTCTCAGTCTGAAGCACTCGCAGGCGGTTATCCAGACACGCCCCGGTGTGCCTCCTTCGAACTATCGCACCTTCCCGGCGACTGGGCACCCGTGGCCAAAGCAGTCGCGACTAGTGAAACCCGGGGCGGACCACGGAAGCAATGGGCGCTCATAGTTTTCGAATATCTCCGTGCCAACGTCATTGGTACAGGGATGGCGCCATCGCGGTGGAGCTAACGCTACCCGATAACGAAAGGCTACCGTGGACTGCGATCGGACAGGTGGACGGGAGGACGTTGCCGTACAAGGGCGTTTGCTCGGCCTAGCCCTCGTGCTGGTGGCGGCCCTCTGCTGCGCCTGCGCTCCAACCCACTCAGACCAGGTGAGCGCGTCCGCCATGTCGACGCGGGAGCCGCAACGCATCGTTGTTCAGGACGCGGCCGTCACATTTGGTCTCGATGTCAACCCGGCCAACCCGGCCATCGGTCTTGCGCGAGTACCCCAGGTCCTCCAGTTGGTTCAGCGCGCCCGTGCGTCGGCCGTACGCACCGGCGGCAACTGGGCCACAGAGGAACCGTCTCGGGGGCACTACGACTTCTCCGAAGTCGACCAACTTTTCTCTCTGGCCAAGGCCGACGGACTGACCGTTCTCTTCGAGTTGGGGAAGGAGCCAACGTGGGACGCGCTCGGAGGGAACGCCAATGCACCGCCATCAGATTGCGATGCTCCATCTGCGAGCTGCGCCTCGGTAAGGCAATACGTGACGGCGCTGGTGGATCACGCGGCTCCTGAGGGTCTCCGTTACCTCATTGTGCGCAACGAACCTCAGGACTTCAACAGGAACTGGGTTGGTGGCGATGCGGCGTCGTATGCACACTTTCAGAGTGTGGTTTATCAAGCGGCGCACGCCGCAGATCCCGTCATGAAGGTGCTTAATGGTGGTACTGAGGCCGTCACACCCTCTCTCGTTCAGAACCTCGCGTCCCAGGCCGCCCTCGACGCGAAGGCCATCGCCTTTGCCACTGCTCTGTACTCCGATCCCACTTGGTGCAACTCGCTCGACATCCTCGACCTCCACGTCGGCGACTTCGGTCCGGTGTGGTCGCCCCAAATCGTCGACGCGTCGGAGCGAGCCATCCAGGCGTGCAATGGAGGGAGGCCCATACCCGTATGGGTGACCGAAGTCGGCTACCCATCGACACCAGTCCTCCAAGAATCGCCTGTCTACGCCGAGGAACTGGGAAACAGATACCAGGGTGGTGAGGCAGGTCAAGCACGCTTTTTGACCGATACTTTCAGAGCACTTGCACACGACGACAACGTGGTCGGCATCAACTGGACATTCACTGTTGACCCAAACTTGATCCAGGCATTGCCTCCTCGAACGAACGACAAGACGGTCTTCGATGACGGATTCGGAGACGGCCTCGTGTACTCGAGTTATGTGACCAAGGCCTCGTACCAAGTGTTCCAGCTGATCGCAGCAGAGGGTGGTCGTCCAGCAAGATCGAGAGCGTGAAGTAGGAGTAGGCGAAGCGTTAACGACGAACGTGTGAATAACCGCCACCAGGTAGTCCAGCGTCTCGTCGCCGAGGTACGACCAAAGAATCTCAAGAGATTCTCTTCAACTTGCTCGTGCACTACGACCTTCACCGGCCAGTACGCGAAACGGCGTAGCGCCAGGGGCTTTCACGAAGAGGGGTACCGCCGTGAAACCATTTTGGGTGATGTCCCAAGCCCAACGGATGGGGGCAGTCCTGATGGATGACTCGCCAGCGCGCTTTGGGGCACCCTGGGGACGATCCAACCGGTTGCGGTAACAAGGATTCGGCCCTCTGGTCGAGAATGATCGCATCCGTGAGCCGGCGTACTTGGTCACTGGAGTTGACCCCAGGAGCTTGACTTCAAGCAGACTTCAGGTTGTAAACCACAATCATGAACATCAGGACGCAGCTTGGTCGTCGAATCGTCTCTCAGTTCATGAATCCCCGAGGACTGCCTGGCCATCTCGTGGGATGGGAGATGGCGCTCCGGCCATCGAACCGGAAGCGCAACGTCTGGGCAGTGTCACTGATGGACGTGCAACCCTCAGATCGCGTGCTCGAAATCGGATTCGGACCAGGCATCGCTATTCGCGAGATTGCGCGGCGGGCGACTCGAGGCCAGGTCGTCGGCATCGATCGGTCTGCGGTGATGCGCGCCCAGGCTGCGCGTCGCAACGCGGCGGGGATCCGTGCGGCTCGCGTGTCCCTCATGGTTGCCTCGATCGACGACCCACCCGCCTTCGACCATCCGTTCGACAAGGTCCTAGCCGTGAACAACATGGGAATGTGGTCAGAGCCCGCGCTCCGGCTGAAAGAGCTGGCGCGTCTATTGCGCGCCGGAGGACGCGTAGCGATCGTCTCGCAGCCGCGAAGTCCGGGTGCGACCGCCGAGACGACGGTCACTGCCGCAGGCCAGATCGTCCAAGCGTTCGAGGCCGCTGGTTTCGTCGCGATTTGTGTCGAGACGTTGGAACTCCAGCCTCCGGTCGCGTGCGTCGCAGGTACCGTTCCACAGGCGCCCTAGTGGGCGGTCCAGTCCCCGGCCATCGGGGGCACTCCGGTGTGGCGATCAGCTGTGTCAGTTTAGGTTGACATATCCGGATGTCAGTCTATACTGACAGACATGGACATCGAAGAGCTCAGCGCGAATCTCTCGTCGGATGACCCGGCAATTGGGCTTCGCGCCTCGTTGGCGCTCCATCGCCTGGCTGAGAGGGTCGAGGCGAACCACGTCAGGTCCGCCCGGGAAGAGGGCTGGTCGTGGCAGCAGATCGGAGACGCTTTGGGCGTCACCCGCCAATCCGTGCACACGAAATACAACAAGGAGTCATCATCATGACCACCGAATCCGTTGTGCCAGAGGTGCATCACGTCTGGGCCATCTATCTCCGGGCCGGTGAGGAGGCTCGTCGCCGAGGTGATCGCCGAACTGGAACCGATCACGTTTTGCTCGCCTTGTTGGAGGATCCCTCGATCGAGGCCGCGTTGGGCGTGAGCATGCAGCAAGCTCGCCAGGGCCTTGAGTCGCTCGATCAGGAAGCTCTGGGTGTCCTGGGCATTGGGTCCCGCACCGACGCACCCCCACTGCCGATGCGCGCCGTGCCGAAGAAGCCGAGGATCAGAGACGTCATGAGAAAAGATCGCCTCCGCATGACGCCCGCGGCAAAGAAAGTGCTTGAGAATGCGGCCAAACCCAATCGCCGGAAGACCCAGGTCACGGCCCAGCAGGTGCTGGCCCAGATCCTCACTCTCCAACCACCAGATCCTGCGGCGGTGCTGCTGGGCGCCCTCGGCGTGAACACGTCGGAGGTTCGGCGCCGATTGGATGCGGTCACGCCCGACAGCTGAGTCTCTAGCGATATTCACGACTTCGAGCGACGGTGTCCGGATCGGGCTGCCTGCGGGCAGCAACAATCGCGAGTCCTGGCCTCTGCAGACCGCTCCTCAAGGGCCAAAATTCACCGCGAGCTCTGCCGGCTCGTGGTGGAAAAGTCCGCAGCCGTCCTACCCCTCGGATAGCCCAAACCGCGCGCTTCTTCGGGCCTTGCGGGTAGCACCATGTGCCTGCTTGAGACTTAGCTCCGAGCGCTAGGGCGATTTCCTAGCGTTGAGGGGTCCTGGTGGGTCGCTCTCGTAGTGCCTGCCCTCGGAGTCTGTCGGGTGGCCTTCGTACGAAGAGCGTCCCACCGGGGCTTCGCCCACGAAGTGGCTCAAAAGAGGATCAAGCACGAACATCCGCAAGCAGGAGTGCCCCCGTGGTTCACATCTACCAAGGAGGTAGTCATGAACGTGGTGATCGGAGTCGACCTCTTGCCCGGCTACCCGGGTTGTATTACCGTCCCGGTGACTCAAATAGCTGGTCGGAGGCGCCAACTGCAGCGGCGCGGTGAAGGGGGAGGAACACGGACACATGAAGGGGCGATTGCATCGCGCCGTCTCTAGGACGAGGCGGCCAGCCCACGGCTCACGCGGGATGAGAGATCGGCCTCCGGGAGAATTTCGTGTTCGGCGAGGATTCGCATGCCCTTCGGCAAGCGTCTCGGTCGGACTGGCGCTTGCCGGTCTGATTGCTGGGCTCACCTCGATCCCGGCGGGAGCGAGCACGATCAAGTCGAACGAGACATATGCGCGGGCGCAACTATTGAAGCTGTCCGACCTGCCCCGCGGCTATACGAAGACGGGCGAGACGTGGGACGGCACCAGCGACGACAACAACTCGTCGAGCATGTTCACGATGACGCAGATCCCTGACTATGCGACGTGCCTGGGCAGACCTCCCGCACTGAGCGTCGTCGCAGCTGAGGCCTCTAGTACGGACTTCATCAGCAAGGATGGGAACACGGACGTCTTTGACGTCGCCGACGTGTACACAAGCGTCGACGAAGCGAAGAGCGATTTTCCACCCTTGACTGATCCCAAGTTCGCCAAGTGTTTCGTGCAGGTACAAGGGTCGACCATTGTGAGCACAGAGCAACCGAATTGGCCTTCGGGCTCAACGCTGGGGACTCCCGTTGCGTCTGTCGCGCATCAACCGAAGTATGGGGACCAGTCGGGACTGATCGAGGTCCAAGTGCCGGTGACGCTTCCGAAGGGACAAGGAACGAGCAACGACTTCTTAGCTGCGTTGGTCATCCGCCAGGGCCGGTCGGTTGCAGAGCTGTTCATCGATCAGGGAGACACGACTCCCTCGGCCGCGCTTGCGAACTCACTGGCCCAAAAGGTCACCGAGGGTATGAAGGCAAGGCCGCCAGGCAACTCAATCATCGCCGCCTGATTCGGCTGACCTGAGCCACCAGACAGGCTGATTGGGGCTACGCAACGCGGTTGAGGAGTATGCAACTTCGTGCGGGGCCTATGTGCTCTGGCGAGCCGGGCCCTGCAGGCTGCATTTGAAAGAACTCAGAGACGGACGTCATCGGCGCGGCTACGCACAACCTCGCCCGGCGCCACCGTCTGGGAGGAGCTCACGAGAACCGTAGTGCCGGCACGGGGTCATGACTCGTGCAATATCCGGGACGTGCCGACTACTTCACGCACGGGCGGAACCCTCAGAAGCGCTCCCCCGCTAGGCCAAGGCCGCCTGATCGCGGGGTTGGCGCCAACGCGATCGTTGGCCACCGGAGCCAAACAGCGGAACCCCTAAACCGGTGGCGTCTCAGCGACTTGATGCCCCCGGCGACCCTCGCCCGTAGAGCGGGGCTCGTTCAAACGGCATGATGGGGGCACCGTCATGGATGTCCTGTTGGTGATCGAAGCCGCCGCCGTCCCCGAGCGATTGTCGGCACGCGCCCGCCGTCGAGTGGACGTCGCCTACGGCCTATTGCCGCTCGAAACCATCGCCGACCTGCGCGCTCACATCCCGCGTTCCATTGGACTCGTCGCCCCCGACAGTGAGGAGGGTCGGAGGTGGCTAGTCCGAGTCGCCGACCAGCTCCACCGGGCCGGCCTGCCGGTCGAGGTGCTGAGTGACCGTGCCCTCGCAGTGGACTCGGCCATCGAGGTCAGTCCGATCAACGATCGCGGACCGGCGATTGATGCAGCCGACTCGTTGTTGGACCTGGTCGGCAACACGCCCCTCGTGCGACTCGACCGGATCGGGCGAAGCCTTCCGGGCCAACTGGTGGCGAAACTCGAGTTCCTCAATCCGGGCGGCAGCGTCAAAGACCGGCCCGCTCTCGCCATGGTCGAGGCGGCCGAACGCGAGGGCAGGCTCAGGCCGGGGGGAACCATCGTGGAACCCACCTCAGGCAACACTGGAGTGGGTCTGGCCATCGTCGCCGCTCGCCGTGGCTATCGCTGCATCTTTACTATGCCGGACAAAATCGGCGTCGAGAAGGTGGCGCTCCTTCGCGCCTACGGGGCAGAGGTGATGGTCTGTCCGACGGCGGTCGACCCAGGCCACCCCGACTCCTACTACTCGGTCGCGCGGGCCCTGGTCGAGAGCACGCCCGGTGCTTTCCAGCCCGACCAATACTCCAACCCACAGAATCCAGAAGCCCACTTTCTGACCACCGGACCGGAGATCTGGCGCCAGACCGCCGGCCGCGTCACTCATTTGGTTGCCAGCATCGGGACCGGGGGGACTATCTCGGGCATCGGTCGGTACCTGAAGGCGCAGAACCCCGCTGTGCAGGTCATCGGCGCGGACCCCGAGGGGTCGGTCTACTCGGGGGGCAGCGGCCGTCCGTATCTGGTCGAAGGCATCGGCGAGGACTTCTGGCCTCCCGCCTACGACCGCGAGATCGCCGACAAGGTCGTCATGGTCTCCGACCGTGACAGTTTCCTCACCGCACGCCGTGTCACCCGCGAGGAGGGGATTTTGGTCGGTGGCTCGTCCGGCACCGCCATCTGGGCCGCCATCCAGGTCGGGCAGGAGGCAGGTCGCGACGCCGTCATCGTCGTGATCGTCCCCGACTCGGGCCGGGGCTATCTCTCCAAGCTCTACGACGACAGCTGGATGGCCGACTACGGCTTCCTACGCTCCGGCGGATCGAGCGGAGACACCGTCAACGAACTGCTCGCCTACAAGGAACGCAGCGGCGCACCCGCGCTCCCGCCACTCGTCCACGTCCACCCGCACGAGACAGTTCGCGAAGCGATATCGATCCTGCGCGAGTACGGCGTCTCTCAGATGCCGGTCGTCAAGGCGGAGCCGCCGCTGGCCCTGGCCGAGGTGGTGGGCACTGTCACCGAACACGACCTGCTCACCCGAATCGTCGGCGCACCCGAAACCGTGGATGCTTACGTAGACGCGGTCATGGCGCCTCCGTTGCCGATGGTCGGGACCGGCGAAGCCGTTGACGTGGCTGCGACGCGCCTGGCCGACAACAGCGCTGTTCTCGTTGTGGACGGTGGCCATCCGACCGGTATCGTCACCCGCAGCGATCTGTTGGACTTCCTCTCGGGTGCAGGCGGATGAGCGGAGCCTCCCGCCCGGGCGGCGACGACGACACCGGCTTCGAGACCCGGGCCATCCATGCCGGCCAACCGCCCGATCCGGCCACAGGAGCGGTGGTCCCGCCCATCTCGTTTGCCACCACTTTCGCTCAGGACGCTGTGGGCGCGCACCGCGGCTACGAGTACTCACGGAGTGGGAACCCGACGCGCTCAGCGCTTGAGACGTGTCTGGCCTCGTTGGAACAAGCTGAGCACGGGCTCGCCTTCGCAAGCGGGCTGGCCGCGGAGGACGCCGTACTGCGGCTGCTACACCCGGGCGATCACGCTGTTATCCCCAACGACGCGTACGGCGGCACGTACCGGCTCTTCGACAAAGTGTGGGAGCCGGCCGGACTCGGATACACCTCGGCGGAGCTCACGTCTCTCGATCGGATCGGTGAAGCTTGGCAAGACCAGACGAAAATGGTGTGGATAGAGACGCCGTCGAACCCGCTGCTATCAATTGTCGAGATCGAATCGGTGGCCGCCTTTGCTCATGATCGAGGTGCGCTAGTCGTCGTGGACAATACGTTCGCCACGCCCTACCTCCAGCAACCGCTGAAGTGGGGAGCGGACGTGGTCGTTCATTCATCGACCAAGTACCTCGGAGGTCACAGCGACGTCGTCGGCGGCATGGTGGCAACCGATAACGACGAACTGGCGGCGCGGATCGGGTTCCTTCAAAACGCGGCAGGTGCAGTTCCAGGACCGATGGACTGCTATTTGGTGTTGAGGGGGCTCAAGACGCTAGCTGTGCGCATGGATCGGCACTGCGTCAATGCCGCCGCCATCGCCAAGCTGCTTTCCAGACACCCCGCCGTTGCGTCGGTCCTCTACCCGGGTTTACCGGAGCACCCGGGCCACGAAGTTGCAGCCCGCCAAATGAGCGGCTACGGCGGAATGGTCTCGTTCATCCTCGCTGGCGGTGAGCCAGCCGCTCTCGAGGTCGCTCGCTCTACTTCGTTGTTTACCTTGGCCGAATCGCTCGGCGCGGTCGAGTCGCTCATTGAGCTCCCTCACCGGATGACCCATGCGTCGGCAGCGGACTCACCACTCGCAGTCGATCCGGGATTGATCCGCTTGTCCGTCGGCCTCGAATCTCTCGGCGATCTTCTTGACGATCTCGGGGCAGCGCTCGACAAGGCTCACTAGCGATCGAGCCTCTGCCCGTCCCACGAGATGGTCACCCTGGTTCACGAGCGACGACTGGGATCTCACGGTCTGTCTCGGCCTCGTAGCCGGCGCAGCCCGGATAGTCGCTTCTGCGTGACCCAGACGGGCTCTCGCTCCTCAGCAGAGGCGGTGACTGACACCTCGGAACCGACGAGTGTCGCGCCAATCCCGGCGGATGAGGTCGGGATCTGCGACGACGTTGTCTCTACCGACCTGGGATAAGTGTTCCGCGCGCTGTCCGTGCGATTAATCCGCTGCTAGGGCGGTGAATCCGTCCCAACCCTGTCCCAACTATGGGTCCGAGCCGTCCCGCCTGTTCCCGGTGCGTCTTGCCCCCGGCATGGGCTAGCCACGATGAGCAGCGAACTCCGCACGGCTGGGACTGATAGAGACGGAATCGGATTTTCGGATCTCCCTCGTAATGGGCAGGGCGTTGGTTGGCACCCTCTTGACGTGCCTGGTCCTGCCAGCTACCGTGGTGTGCAAGGTACCTGTTCGTACCGAGCTTGCAGAACTGTTTCGGAATCGGTTCTGTCATGTCAACGGAATCGGAGGGAGAGAGACGATGCGAAGGGCTCCATTCACCTCTTTGCGTGCAGCTCTGGTGGTTTTGCTTGCTGTCGCCGGTGTCAATGTCGTTTTGGCGGGAACGGCCGCGGCAGCATCCGCGGTGGCCCCGCAGGTGACCCTGAATCCTGTGAGTCAGACGGCCTATTCGGGCGGCACCTTGACCTTCTCGGCGGCGGCGAGCGGCCGTCCGACTCCTCGCGTGGTGTGGCAACTGTCGGTCGAGAACGGGTCGTCGTGGATCACTATCAAGTCACTGAGGACCACCACGTTCACGACCGGCAGACTCACCGAATTTGAGAAAGGATGGGAGCTGCGCGCACGGTTCAGCAACAGGGCGGGGTCGGCAGTGACGTCGCCTGCGACCATTGGGATTGTTCCCACAGGTCTCGCCTGGAGTAGTCCAGCGTCCGTAGCGATTGGTGTTCCCTTCGCCCTCTCCTCGACAGATAGGTGCCCGACGACCATGCCCGATGGGTCGCGCATCATCGGTGGGACCGTCTATGCGGCGGTGCAAATCAAGTTTGGCGTCGGTTCCGTAGTGGGCAACGCTGCGCCGGCCAACCCTGACGGGTCCTGGTCGATCCCTTGGGCGTTGCTCGGCACTCCGCCGACGGGGTCGTTCACAATCTCCGCCCTCTGTCGGGTGATTCCATCCCAGGTCGTCATCGCCGAGTATGCCCCACATCCCATCACCGTGTCCTAAGTCCTTCCAGGGATGGCGGCGGAGCCGGAATGGGTGCGGAGCCCGGCGTCGCTAAGTGGAAGCTTGCCTTCCTACAGCGATCTGCCCAAGCGGTTCGGTAAGCGGATCGCAATCACCATGGCGACCTCCAGGGACGGTCCCGCTGGTTGGCAATCAGCGAGCCATCTCTGAGGCCGTCACTGTTTGTAGCGCTGGACAACCCAAAAGAACCGCCTCGACACCTACGCCGTTGACACACTTCATTTGCCCTGGGCACATTTCCAAGCTACTTTGTGAAGCATGGTAGCCAAGCGGGACGCGCAACTGACCCAGATGCGCCGGGGCGCCATCGAGTACTGCGTGCTCGCTTTGTTACGAGAACGAGAGCGCTACGGCTTCGAGCTGGTGGGCGAGCTCACCGAACTCGGTGGCCTCGTGACCAGCGAGGGAACCCTCTACCCGCTGCTCGCCCGACTTCGCCAAGACGGGCTGGTCGACACGTTCTGGCAGGAGTCCAACCAGGGACCGCCTCGTCGCTACTACCGGATCACCAGACAGGGCGACAAGGCGCTCGAGTCCTTTGCCGAGCAATGGGATAAATTCCGCAAGGCCGTTGATCGGGTCCTTGAGCTAGGCGGAGTGACATGAGCTTGAGTCAGCAGTCGGAGATCGAGCGCATCCTGAGCTCTTACTTCAAGGAGCTCGACGCAGCTTTGGCGTCGGTACCCGAACCCGGGCGCGAGCAGCTCGTTTCCGAAATCCGTGAGCACGTGGACAACGCACTCGCCCACAAACCCCCCAGCTCGCCCTGGGACGTGCGCGAGCTGCTCCAGAGAGTCGGCACCCCAAAGGACATCGCGGCCGCGGCAACGGAAGAGGAAGACCCACCCCCGCAAAAGTCCGGTGCCGGTGCGCAGAAGTTGGTCGGGTGGGGCGCGTTCCTCCTCCTCGTGATGGGGCTGAGCGTCGCGTTGCTCATCGCATTCGCAGCCCCGAATCCCGCCCCGACCAGCGTCAGAACACGCATCAAGGTCGAGAAGGAGGCAGCGGCGACCGCGACGACCACGACCACGACCACTTCGGGGAGGTCTGCGACCTCGACGACCACGACCATTGCGGGGACCTCAGCGATCTCGACAACCACTGGGACCTCACCAATGGTGGGGACACCCACGACAGCTCCGACCAACGTCTCAGCGCTCACAAGCACGGGAACCACCCTGCCGACCACAGTGCCGCAGTCTCCCGCAGCCGCCAATTCTGCATCAATGCCTACCATCACGATCGGCGGCTGGACGGGGGTGGAGCCTCAGACCATCTGGTTCTCCGCCGACGCGGGCAACGTTGTCACAAACATCATCTGGATGTCATGGGGCCCGAGCATGGGGGTCGGACAAGGTAAATGGGGCGACGACAACTGCGTGCCCGATTGCGCAGAAGGCACAGTCACCCAGTACGACGCCATCATCACTGTGTTGAACCCGTCGGATGGTCAGTTCACGCAGCTCAGCGAGCAACAGACCGGACTCAACCCGCAGACCCTTGTCTTCACCCTTCCGGACAGGGGACTTAACGGGGCGTCCTCAGGGTCTGTCTTCGACCAGTAGGGCGACAAGGCCTCTACCGTCCCGGCTTGGCTGGCCTGACTCGTATCTCATATACGGGCTGAGACCATTCGGCTCCGATGAAGCGCGGCCTTCGGACTCCGCTTCGAGGCCGGAGTTGGCATTCAGGACCTCCGCCCTGAGATCCGATGCCATTGTGATCAGGCCAGTCGCCATCAAGGCTGAAGCCCTTCGGGCGGCCGTTGGCAGGCCTTGAACGCGGCGGCTGACTCGAACTGAACCCGTGGCGTGTCTCCACGAGTACTGCCCACTCCGACGACATCTACCTCCTCGTCGGCGAGAAGCGTTTGGACGAGCCGAATGGCGATCGATCCCTCGCCCACAGCGGAAGCCACGCGCTTGACTGAAGAACGCCTCACGTCGCCAGCCGCGAAAACGCAGGGCATGGTCGTCTCGAGTGAATGAGGTCGGCGCTTCATCGGCCAGTTGCAGCTGTCCGCGGCCTCTTCACCGGTTAGTAGAAACCCATTCGGATCTCTGGCGACATTTGGAGGCAACCAATCGGTGTGTGGGTCGGCGCCGATCAACACGAACAGTGCATCGGCAGCGACCGTCTCTTGTTTGTCGGTGGCCCTATCGACCAGCACCAGGTGCTGCAAGCGCCCCTCACCACTCCCGGCGATCACTTCGGTGCTGAGACGCACATCGATGTTGGACGTGACCTCGATTTCTCGACTCAGGTAGTGCGACATTCCCGCCTGAAGTGACTGCGCACGCACGATGAGAGTGACCTGTCTCGCGTACCGCGCAAGGTGCAGAACCGCCTGGCCGGCCGAGTTTCCCCCACCGACAACGTACGCGGTCTTGCCGGTCAAAGCAGCAGCTTCCGAGACGGGCCCGCCGTAGAAGACGCCGGCACCCGTTAGGGCATCCAGCGCGGGAACACCGAGGCGACGGTAGGTCGCGCCGATCGTCAGGATCACTGTGTTCGCGGTCACACGACGGTCGTCGGCAAGCGAGATGCTCAAACGGTCCCCTAACGGAGCGATGGCAGTCACTCGATGCATGAACACGAAGGTCGCTCCGAACACTGAAGCCTGTTCGTAGGCTTGCTCGGCAAGTCGGCTGCCACTCACGCCCTTCGGGAAGCCCAAATAGTTGCGTATCAGTGAGCTCGACCTCACCTGACCACCAATTCCGCCTTCGTCAAGCACCAGGACGCGCAGGCCCTCGGACGCACCGTAGACGGCTGCGGAAAGTCCGGCTGGCCCGGCACCCACGATGACGACGTCATAGATGTCCTCGTCGAAGTCGTTCGTAGCCCCTGCAGCCTCCGCGATTTCCGCGTTGGAGGGGTTGCTCAGCACTCGGCCATCGGGAAGGGCCATGATCGGGAGCTGGGCCTCGGGGCCAGCCTTCGCGAGCAGCTCGCGCCCCTCATCGGAGTCCACCAGGCAGAATGCGTGCGGAGCCGCACAGCGCTCGAAGGTTTCCCTCAGCTCGTATGCCCTGCCCGACCAGGACTCGCCGACAATGTGAATGGTGTGCGGCACGGTGCGTCGCTCCGTGGCCCATTCGAGGAAGAAGCTGGCAATGGCCTCGTGGAAGACTTCATCGTGTCCCCCTGCAGGCCTCACCACGTAGTAGTGAACGCGGCCTAAAGCGACCAAGGCTCGGATCTCGTTTCCACTTGACGTGTCGGTCCAGACGTCCGATGGAACGAGCAGCGCGCACTTCGCGTGTGGGTGCAACTCTCGCACACGTCCGAGCAGACCATCGCTCGCGGTAACCGAATCGGTGTTGTGCGGCAAGGACCAGTGCCACATCTTCACTGCGGTCTGCCAGTTCAGTCAGTCTCTGCAGCGCCTTAC
This sequence comes from uncultured Acidimicrobiaceae bacterium, assembly GCA_963763575.1. Classification (GTDB taxonomy): domain Bacteria; phylum Actinomycetota; class Acidimicrobiia; order Acidimicrobiales; family RAAP-2; genus Bog-473. The sequence continues at coordinate 78,630 of CAVXPD010000026.1, read as the reverse complement.
CTGATTCCACGAGGCATTCGACGCGATAGTCATAGGAGTACCGATGGATGAGCTGCCTCTCGAGTATGCCGAGCGTCTCTTGATCTTCGTCAACCGCGAGCACGACTGGAAGTGCCATCTCGATTATCCTCGTTTTCCAGTTATTTCAGGATTGAGCGGCTGATTTTCGACGTCACTTGCGAGCACGTCCGGACCATGACCATCAGCTCACCCCTTTCGGACCGTTCACATGCACCACGATTAGGGCCACGATCACTCGGCCGGCACGATCACCGAACCGGCGACCTACGGTCTCGGATCCAATGATGTGACAACGTCGTCGAGAGCGTGAGCTCGCAACATCAACCCCCGGCGGGCGGGATGTTCTGGTTGATGTGGAAGAGGTTTGTGGGGTCGTATCGCTGCTTGACGCGTGCCAGCCGCTCGTAATTGCCAAGGTAGGAGGCCCGAACACGGTCTGTCCCCTCGTCCATCATGAAGTTGATGTACGCCCCGCCAGCGGACGTTGGATGGAGGTCATCCCAGTACCGTTTGGCCCAGTCAGTGATCAATCCGGCGTTCCCAGGATCGGGATCGACACCAACTATGACGCCGGCCCATCCTCCGTCGCGGTATGCGAAGGCGGTGGCGTCCTCGGCAATACGAGAGGCCGCGCCATCAATCGGGTACAGGTGCATCGTCGAGTGCCCGGTCGGCAGCATTCGCCCGTACTTGACGTGGATGTCTATGGCCTCGTCGCTGATCGTGCGGAAGAAGTCCGCGCGCCAGTACCACTGCAGGCCCGCCGGGTATAGGGCGTCGAAAGCACTCTGGAGGGCAGGGAACGGCATTTCGCCGACGCCGACGAGCAGCGGCGAGCCGAACTCACGGATGGGGGTGAGCACGTCGTCGGCGCGATCGTGTGGTCCGGTGTAACACCATACGATGACGCAGGCTTTGCGACCCCACAGCTCCTCGGGGAAGGGCGGCGCGGGAGGGATCGTGATGAGCCCAATCCAGCCACTGAGTTCCTCCGGAAGAGTAGGCAGTATCTCTCGGTACCAGCGCATCACTGTCGGAGCGTCCTCTAGGTCGTAGAGGACAGGCCCGCCAATCACGGTGCCCTTTTCGCCGATGGGGTGGCAGTCGAACGTGAAGGATGTGACGACGCCGAAGTTTCCCCCACCGCCGCGGAGCGCCCAGTACAGGTCCGGGTGGGAGTCGGCGCTCGCGGTCGCGAGCTGACCGTCGGCGAGTACGACCTCGGCCGAGCGAAGGTTGTCGACGGTGAGACCGAAGCGACGCGTGAGGTAACCGATCCCGCCGCCGAGCGTGAGGCCACCCACTCCTGTTGATGAGAGAAAGCCGCTCGGTATGGCCATGCCGTGCTCCCAGGTCACACCATCGACGTCGTTCCACGTGCAGCCGCCGGCCACCTGCACGGTGCGGGTCATGGGGTCGACCGTCACCGCTCGCATCGCGGACAGATCCACCACGAGGGCGTCGTCCCACACACCGAGTCCGCCAGCGTTGTGGCCGCCGCCACGGATGGCCAGCTCGACCCCGTGCTCGGCAGCGAAGCGAACGCAAGCCGCCACGTCGCTCGAACTCTGGCAAATCGCCAGGGCGGCAGGCCGGCGGTCGATCATTGCGTTGTAGACGGCTCGGGCCTCGTCGTACTCGGGGTCCTCTGGGGTCACGAGTGGCCGCTCCAGCCTCGCTGAGAGCGTGTCGTACGGGGGGACGGCAGCGTTCCGATTGCCGGCAGTGGAGCTTGTCTGGGCCACAGTGGCCTCCTTGCGTCTGGCCGTCCTCGGGAGGGCGGCTCCTGCCGTTGGACTTTACGAAGGGAGCGTTCGCCGAGCGTTCCGCTCAGAGATCAGCGGCCCTCGGAGGGCCGGAACGCTCCCCGGCCAGGAGATCCGCCACGCACCGCGACTCGAGTGCGTGGCTCCCATGCTCGCGGGCGAGTTCCGCGGCCCGCCGGAGGAGGGTATTGGCCGCTGGGCCCTCCTCGAACGCAGCGCGGCACCGCAATGCTTCGGGTAGCCACCACCGCTCGTGGCGCTGCTGCGCATCGATGATGGCACCGTCAAGGACGGCCGCAGCTTCTTCGCGATGTCCGACCGCCTCGAGGGTCGATGAAAGCAGACAAAACCAGTAGGGCATCCTGGCGAACGCGCCGAGAGACCGCAGTCGGCTGATGCCGTCGCGTATCCGGGTCACTCCCACCTCGCCGCCCAAGCCCCAGCCTTCGAGGATGAGTGCCCACTCCCCGTAGTAGGCGAACTCGTAGCGCCGGCAGAGGCCATCGAGTTCGCCGACTGCCGCTGCGAGGGCGTCTCGGTCCCCGCACAGTTGTGCCGTGATTGCCGCGTATGCGAGGGCCACAGCCACGCTGTACGGATGGTCAGCGGCGCGGGCCCGTGTGAGGGAATCGGAGGAACGCGCCGCTGCCCCGTCCACGTCTCCGAGAAGCCAGTGGGCGTGAGCCGACCAACCCTGACTGTGCACGTCGAGGCGCGTCCCGACAAGCAGGGAGGTCGCAGGTGATAGCTCGATGGCCAGGTCGAAGTGCTCTGCGGCGGTGGCGGGATGTCCCAGGGACAAGATGGAGCCTGCGAACGCGAAATGGGCTTGGGCGGCAAGCGCAGCATCACCTCCTGCGAGCGCAAGGGCGCGATCGGCGACCTCGTACGACTGCTCGGTGTTCCCTTGGACGAAGCGGGTCCCGAAGAGCCCAACGAGACTTCGAACGAGGATCGGCCTCCGCTCGAGGCGCTCGGCGAGTAGCACCGTCCTCTCGAGGATCGTCTGGGTAATCGGCGAGGCGTACCCGTACAGGCCGTTCGAGGGCGCCGACATGGACTGGAGGATCTCGAGTTCTCGGGCGTCCCGATCGAGACTTTCGGGTTCAGCCTCGATGAGCTCGAGACACCGTCGGTAGAGTCGGGTGGCTTCTGCGTTGGCGAACAAGGAGGTCGCGGCTTCGGCTGCCTTCTGCAGGTAGACAAGTGCTTGATCTGGCCTCCCGCCTCTGTCGTACTGTTCGGCGAGAGCCGCTGCCACCGTGTCCAAGTGGTCGGCATAAACAACCTCGAGAGCCTCTGCGACATTGCGGTGCAAAAGCCAGCGGCGGGCGGATGACACTCCGGCATATGCGGCGTCCCGCATGAGGTCATGGGAGAAGTCGTAGCCGACCGTTGACTCGCGCAGGATCCCCAGGCGCCAGAGTTCGTCTACCGCTTGCACGAGGACGTCCGCGTCGAGGTCTGTCGCCTCGCTCAGTAGGTCGAGACTGAAGTTCCTGCCGACTGCCGCGGCAATGCCGGATACCTCTTGTGCAACCGGTGACGCCCGATCAAGGCGTCTTCGTAAGATTCCGCCGAGGTCTGAAGGTCGCAGCGGTGCTGGCGGGTTCGCGGGATCGATCAAGGAGCGTGCCACTTCGAGCACGAAGAGCGGATAGCCGCCCGTCGCGGTTTGCAGGAGTTCCTCTTCTCCGGCGTCCAGTTCTCGGCCGAGAAGTGCCACAGCAAGCTCTCCGGTCCCAGCTACGTCCAAGGGTGCGAGCTCGACATCGGTGACCAAGGCCGCCGACCGCAGTCCGCGTAGGGACGTGACGACCTCGCGATTGTGCTCGAGTTCGTCGATGCGAGTGCTGCTCGCCACGAGAAGGCGTTCGTCTTTGGCGAATCCGAGCAAAAAGACGAGCCAGTCCATCGTCTCCTGATCGCACCAGTGCACGTCGTCGAGCACGAGCAGAATCGGGCGCCCTGGTGAGAGCACGGCGCGGGCAAGACCTTCGAAGAACCGATGGCGCTGCCATGCATCCACCGTGGACCCCATGTCGCGAGACTCGGTCGGCTCTTGCCGCTGCGCCGGTGTCTCACGAAGAACGTTCGGTACCAGGCGAGCCACCTCCTCTAGCCACAAGGGATCCAATCCCTCGACGGCTGGCTGGAATTCGGAGTTCCGTATCCAGTCGGCCACCGGGGCGAACGCCAGCCTGCCGGACTGGCTAAAACAACGGGTTGTTGCCACGGCCGCGCCCTCGGATGCGGCGATCGTCGCGAGCTCAGCCAGGAGGCGGCTCTTCCCGACCCCCGGTTCTCCCGAGACCAACGCGATCCCCGGGTTCCCAGCGATCGCCGCACGCCATCGCTCGACGAGAACGTCGAGTTCTGTGTCCCGCGCCACCAGCCCGGACCTGGTGACCGACTTCACAGTCTCTACAGTGGCTCCGCGACGATCTGCTGCGTCACCGGCCCGGTCAAGCAGCCTGTCCACGAACTTGGTGGTTTCCGTACCCGGGTGGACACCGAGCTCCCGTTCCAACACGTCGGCGCAACGATGAAACGTGCTTACCGCCGCGGCCTGGTCGCCCCTCGCGACCTGGAGCGCCATAAGTGTCCGGTAGCCCACCTCCTCTAGCGGCTGGAGCTCCACGCGGCGGTATGCGAAGTCGAGTGCCGCTGAGAACTGTCCCGACTTGTCGAGGACAGCGATGACCTCGTCGCACAGTTCAATGCATTTGCGAAGGAGTGGCCCTCGGTGTTCAAGTACCCAATCCTCGTATGAACCCGGCATGAGGTCGCCGCGATATTCCGCAATGGCTGCCCCGGCGCGGAGGAGGAACATATCGACATCTCCGGAAGCCTTCGCCCTCCACGCTTCTCGGCACTCTTGTTCGAACACGCGGACGTCCACCCGACAAGTTGGGCGGTCGCACCAGGTCAGGGCGTTGGACTCCACCACGAGGGACGGTTCGTCTCCCAGCACGCCGCGGAGGTGGTGCAGCTCGCGCCGCAAGTTCGTACGGGCCTGTGCCTCATTTGAATCCGGCCAGAAGACGAACGCGAGGTGTTGACGGGTTCGGGGCATGCCCGCATGCAGCACGAGGTAGGCCAAGAGGTCGAGCGATCGTGTCGAGGGGGAACGGTCCCCAGCACGGGGACCGCCGCTGATTCGCTGTTCGTTGAGTAGGTGGATGTCCAGCATGTTTCGACACGGCGCTTTCTCTGCCGGTCACCAGCCTACGGAGGTTGCAACCTTAAGACTGCCTGGGTAACTGGTGCTCCCGCAGGACCGGAGAGCGGCGAGACCCCGTCGAGCAGGGGCAGTCTGGGAGAGGTGCGTATGGAGGGTTCTTGTGGCAGAGCAGCGTGACTCCACGCTCGGGTGCCGACAGTTCCGACGGATGTTCCACCTGCGAGAGCACCCTTATGCCTGCCGGCGCAGGCCAATCGCCTCGTAGGCCTCGGCGGCTTCCTTGGGGTGTAGCTCGAGTTTGACACGCTCCGGGGTTAGTCCTTCGGCTCCAGAGCAGGTCGATCAAGGGGGAGGTAGCGCCGAGCTGGAGCGGGACCACCGTGAATGTCACCAGAGGAGAGCGGCTCCTCGCTGGATAGGTCGACGCCGTGGTCGGATTTGCTGCTACCGACATGATCACCCCGACGGGAACGCTGAGCGAACGCGGCACTCTTAACGTCAGCAGCATGAGTATCTCGATGCGAGGTGGTGCTGCCGATCAAACGGAGATCGACGATGACTCCGACGCAGCATCAACGACTTCCTTGTGCAACAGAGCGTCACCCACTTCGTGTCACGGTGCTCGAGGGCTCCGATTCTGTGGCTTTGCTCGCCATGCTTGGGCGTTGCTCACCGACGACCCTCTATCGTCGTTTTCACGGTGTGACTAACGGCGTCTTCTACGCTCAGAAAGCATTGGCGGCGGCGGATTGTCGAGATGCTTACGTTGCGTGGATTGGCAAAGAGTGTGTGGGACTCGGCAATGTCCACGTCTGCGACGACACGGCTGATATCGGACTGCTGGTCGAGGACGACTGGCAACGTCGAGGCGTCGGCACTGCCTTGTTGAGCGCGCTTGTGCGTCGAATCCGCGAAGGTGGATCCCGATTCTTGCGAGCGGATGTGCTGGACGAAAATCGCTTTGCCTTGCGAGTGTTGGCTCGCCTCGGACCGGCGAGAACTTCCTTGGCTTCCGGGAGCTACACGACATTGATCGACCTAGCGACCGGAATGACGCTTCGCGAGAGCCCACCTCAAATGAAGGAACGAGCAGAGTCTCATCCATCCAACTGCGCCAGACGAGGCTTGGTTGGACCACGCAATTGGACCAAAGAGGCCCTCTGACCTTCGCTCGCCAGTCGACGGACGGGGTTCTCGCGAGCTTGGACGATCCCGAGGTTCGTCGGGTGACGCAATTCCGTTAGATCCGGGCGTGCTCAGCGAGTCGGCGAAGTGAGGCAATCCCTACAGAAGACCGTCCAGGTCGAGCGTGCCATCGTCCCTCAGTCGAACCGGATCTGCACGGATCACCGCAGTGACGGGGAGTGCGCCGTGGATATGGGGAAACCGTTCCTCTCCACCATCGTTGTTTTCGACTCGGATTTCGGCGAGAACAGCGGAGGGATCGATCACCAGGAGCACAACATCTCCTCGACCCTCATAGACGAGGTCACCGATCTTCCTCACCTGACTGGCAAAGGAACAATGGATGAACCCTTCCTCAGCGAGCGACCTACCGAGGGTCGATCTGGCGTACGGCTCGCCCAGATCGACCGATTCGGACCACTCTGTGCTGAGGGCCAGGTGGTAGATCAGATCCACGGGGACAATGTCGGCGGGCACGATCAGAGGACTGCGCCGCAGCTCAAGATGCCGCAAGCCCCGGCGACAGGAGGCACCCTGTGAGGGCGTCCGTCATCGTTGTGTCGGGATGCTGTTCGTGATGTGGGTTCGGATTAGTTCCGCGCTGCGCTCGATGTCGACTAACCAGGGACCATGCGCGCCCGGCACTTCGTGGAGCGTCGCCATCGGCATTTGGTCGATCAAGGGCCGAGCACGGTTGGCCGAGAGGTAGGGAGCGTTGGTGCCCCAGATGAACATGGTGGGTATTGAGATTGCGGCGAGCTGCCGGGTGGTGATGAGGCACTCGGGCCGAGGCCGGCGAAAATAGTCGATCGCGTGCATCAGCGAAGCGACGGATCTTGCGTTCCCTGGTCGACGGGCCGATAGGCGCAACGCGTCGATGAGCGAATCCGGAGCGGCGGCGACTTCGGCGGGGCCGAGGCCTTGGACGAGCAAGCGTCGATAAAGAGGCCTGGGATTGGGAGAGCGCAAGACGGTCACCCCAAGGCCGCGGACAGTCAGCAGCGACAACGGCATACGAACTCGGACGCCCGGGAGCGCGACAGCGGGCTCGCCGATCGCGACCAGACAAGAGATCCGCTCGGCGCCGGTTGCCGCGTACCAGAGTGCGAGCATCCCACCGAGCGAATGGCCGACAACGGGCGTTTCGTCGAGCTCAAGCGCGTCGAAGATGTCCTCGATCAACTGGTGCGCGTTCGGGCGGACATGACCAGGTCGATAGGAGGCGGCCTCCGAAAGCCCGTGACCGGGAAGGTCGATCGCGAGCAGCCTGCGATTCGGAAGCGCGGCGAAAAGGGGCGCCCACGCCGCGGCGCTGAGCGAAACGCCGTGGAGTAGAACGAGTGGTGGGCCGCTACCACTAGCCAGCAACCGAACGCGCAATCTGGTGTTGGCCAGGTTCAAAAAGGACTCGTCGACCTTCACTCCTAGGGTCTGGAACAGATCGGCTTCGGCCTTGTGGATACGTTCCTCGAGAGTCATGATCGCTCGTCCTTCTTCACTTGACAGTGATCTGACGAGCGTTTTGTTGTCATGGTCGCCACCTTGGCAAGCCAGGTCCGGACCGCTTGCTCGTCGTCGCGAGTGAGTCCGGAGAGCGCCGCCCGCTCAACGGCGCGAACGCGCTCCGTTGCCGCGTGGAGGGTCTTGAGACCGCGCTTTGTCGGACGGACGAGGACGACCCTCTGGTTCTTGGGTTTACGCTCGACCAGACCGCCGATCTCGAGCGTCAGAACGGCGTCATGCATCGTCTGCCTCGTGACCTGCGTGATGCGCGCCAGTTCGGAAGTTGAGAGCTCGGGCCGGGTCTCGAACACGCTGAGGATGATGTAGTCCTGCGCGGACAGGCCTGACGCTCCCAGCGCCTCCTCGAGCACAGCCCGAAAACGTTGGTGGGCAAGGCGAAACAGGTATCCCAGGTTGGCCTCGGGTCCGGGCCCTTCGGCCAAGGCATCTGCCATGCGCCTTACCCTATCAGGATGTCAGGAGTCCTGACAACTATCCTGATGATGAAGGATTCCTGCCCCCCAAGGTCTGCTTGCCTGCTAGAGACTTGCTGCAGGCGCTGGGGCTCTACTGGGTCAATTCACTCGTCTGCGATCCACGGGCGCCGACTTGGAGGGCCTCGGCCGGCCCTCGGGCCGAGCGTCGGGAGATCTCCCACCAGGCGCCGAGCACGGCACTGGCGATCAGGCCTATCGCGATCGTCTGACCGAGGATCTGATTGGGCAGGCTCAGGGCATAGAAATGGCGGACGACCTCCAATGGGAAGAGCAGGGCGAACGCAACGATCATGGCGACTACGAGCAGGATTCGCCTCCAGGTCAAGGGAAACGCCAGGATCACCAGCACAGCCAAGCTCGGGACGAGGACGCCCAGAGTGGCAGCCGTTCGTTGCTGGTCGAGGGGGAGATGATGGCTGCGTGCTAGCCAGAAGGTCAGGAAGGCAGAGACGAAGATAACGACACCGGCGGGGATGGTGAAGCGCAGCACCCGAGCGACGAACCCGGGCACGTAGCGCCGATCGTTGGGCGCCAGCGCCAGAAAGAAAGACGGGATGCCGATGGCGACCGCATCGATGACGGTGAGGTGTCGTGGCAAGAGGGGATAGGGCCATAGGGCGATGCTGGTCGTTATGGCCAGGATGGTTGCCCAGACGGTCTTGGTGATGAACAGGTTCGCCACCCGCTCAATGTTGGCCGTCACCCTTCGTCCCTCGGCGAGAACCCCTGGCAGGCTGGAGAACTGACCGTCCAGAAGGACCACCTGGGCCACGGACCGGGTCGCCGGCGCGCCCGAGCCCATGGCGATGCCAAGATCGGCCAGTTTGAGAGCGAGAGCGTCGTTCACCCCGTCCCCGGTCATGGCGACGGTGTGACCGCGTGCCTGGAGCGTCTTGACCATGGCCTGCTTTTGCTGAGGCGTCACCCGTCCGAAGACCGAGTGGTTCTCGAGCACCTCACCTAACCGGTCGACATCCGTCGGAAGCTGGCGGGCATCGACCGGTTGTTCCGCGTGTGGGACGTCGAGACGTGCGGCGATGGCGCCTACCGTGAGCGGATTGTCCCCGGAGATGACCTTCAGCGCCACGCCCTGCTCGACGAAATAGGCGAGCGTGGCCGCCGCGTCCGGTCGGACATGCTCCCCCAGGAGGACAAAGGCGGCGGAGCGGCGTCCAGCGGGAAGCGACGTTCCGGAGAGCGGCGCCTGGGTGTGGGTGAGCGCCAGGACCCGCTGGCCGGTTCGGGCCAGCTCGGCGGCACGGGCCAGGGCATCGCTATCCTGGCCGTCCAACACGATCTCCGGTGCGCCGATCACCCACGTGCCTCGGGCATCGAATGAGGCGGCACTCCACTTGCGTATCGAGCTGAACGCCACGCTGTCGCTGCGGATCCAGCCTTGGGGTGGCGCAAAAGCATCCCCGATCGCGGCGAGGGTCTGGTTCGGATCCTCCTCGGCAGCCAACGCCCCGAGGGCCGCCTCGACTCCGATCGCGTCGTCGAGAGTCTCGACCCGATCGAGGACGATCTGACCGTCGGTAAGGGTCCCGGTTTTGTCCAGACACACGACGTCGACGCGGGCAAGACCCTCGACTGCCGGTAGCTCCTGGACGAGCACGTGACGACGAGCGAGGGTGACGGCGGCAACACCAAACGCGATGCTGGTCAGCAGCACCAGGCCCTGAGGAACCATGGCCACCAGGCCGGCGACCACCCCGACGATCGCCATGCGCCAATGCCTGAACACGTGGAGCTGACTCACGACGAGCAGGACTGCTGTCGGAACGATGGCGAAGGTCACGTAGCGCAGCAGCTGGTTGATGCCCTGCATCAGCTCAGATCGGACGAGTTCGAACCGCTGTGCCTCGGCCGTGAGCTTGACGGCGTAGGCCTCCCGACCCACCGCCGTGGCCTGATACGTGCCCGAACCGGCCACGACGAAACTGCCGGATCGGACCTGGTCACCGGTCTTCTTGTCGATCGGTTCCGATTCGCCGGTCAGCAGCGATTCATCGACTTGGAGCCCCTCCGCCGAGCGAACGACCCCGTCGGCGACCACCTGGTCTCCCGTATGGGTTGCGACTAAGTCGTCGAGCACTAGGCCTCTGACGGCGATGTCGGCTGTCTTGCCCTCGCGGACAACGCGTGCTCCCGGGGTGTTGAGCACGGCCAGGCGGTCCAAGGTGCGCTTGGCCCGCAGTTCCTGGACGATGCCGATGAGCGCATTGGCCACGAGCACGATGCCGAAGAGCCCGTCCTTCGGGTCTCCGGCGACCAGGATCAGCAACAACAGCGTGCCGAGCAGGAAGTTGAAGCGGGTCAGAATGTTGGCGCGCAGGATCTCGCCGAGCGAACGGCTCGAGCGTTGGTCGACGTCGTTGGTTTGCCCGGCTGCGGTCCGCCCTGCAATCTCGTCGAGGGTCAGACCGGTCGGAGGAGTCTCGAACCCGTGGACCGAGGCCGGTTCAACTTCTGGCGGGAAAGCTGCCATCAGGAGATCCAAACTTAAGCTGGATAGGGACGACCGGCGAGATGGTGCCCTCCGTTGCGACCGATCCAGTCGCCGATGTTGTCCCCGATGATCGCACCGGCGGAGGTCACAGCGAGGATCAACCACCGATTGAGCCAGCGGGACTGACCCGCATACGCGGCCGCCATGGCGCGGGCAGTCTCACCCAGCCGGGCAGTCCCAAGGCATTCAACCCCGTCGAGCCTGAGGACGGCGAGATCGCCGTAGGAGTGGGTGACGTCCATGACGATCACGGGCGTCTTCCGGTCCTGACCGCATCCGGCTCGGGTCGACGGGTAGCCCACTCACGGCGGCGGTCCCGGCTAGCGACGAGGCGCCGGGATCCCGGCTACGAGGGCGAAGAAGTCCGAGCAATGGACGCCGAGGGTCGCCTCAGCGGAGGTGTAGACGCCGTCACGGCCGATGAAAGGTGAGCGGAACAGAGCAATCTTGTCCTCACGAGGCGATCGACTATCGACGGAAGGGAGTCCGACAGCGGGTTGGGTCGGGCTCCGGAAAGAGGTTGGGCTTCTCGGCAAGCACCGACCCGTCGCGGGTTCCGACGCCAAGGAGCTCCCTCGTAATGCCCAGGTTGTCAGTTCGACTCGATCTCAGGCTCCAGCTCTGAGGACGGCTTCAGGTGCTGCCGTCGTGACGGGACGCGATCACGCTCAACGCCGCCGAGACGCCGATGGCCGCGGCGATCACCGCGAGACTCAACACGATCGGGAGCTCCACAACGCCTTCGAGTAGCAACTTGACGCCAATGAAGACGAGCACAACGGCTAGCCCGTACTTCAGGTAGGTGAACCGGTCCATGATGTCAGCGAAAACGAAGTAGAGGGCTCGGAGTCCGAGCACGGCGAACGCGTTCGACGTGAAGACGACGAAGACGTCGGTGGTCACACCGAACACAGCCGGGATGGAGTCGGTGGCGAAGATGATGTCGCTCGACTCGACCGCGACGAGCACCACCAGCAAGGGGGTGGCGACCCAGCGGCCCGCACTCCGTACGAAGAAGTGGTCCCCTCTGTAGTCCTGTGTGACCGGGATCACGCGACGGGTGGCCCGTACGAGGAGGTTGCGGGTGGGATCGACCTGCTCTCCCCCTCGGGCCATCCGCAGCCCAGCAATGACGACGATGGCGCCGAAGGCGTACCGCACCCAGCTGAAGTCCTCGAGCAGCGCGGCACCCGCACTGATGAATGCCGCACGAAGGACGAGAGCACCGACAACCCCGTAGTAGAGCACCCGGTGCTGATACTGCCGCGGGACGGCGAAGACGCCGAAGAGCACCACGAAGACGAAGACATTGTCGACGCTCAGTGACTTCTCCAGCAGGTAGGCGGCGAAGTACTGGCCAGCCACATCGGATCCTTGAATCAATCCGAGTATGACTCCGAAGATGACGCTGACGGCGATCCACGCCACGCTCGCGATCAGAGCCCACTTGAGAGTGGGCGGCCTGATGTTGTGTGTGCGGATGTCGAGGACGAGAAAGGCTACGATCACCACGGTTACCGCGAACCAGGCCCAGAGTGGAACGGAACCCGTCATCGTGGCATGAGTCTTACTGAACCGGCCTCGCCAGTCTGTTCAAGACAGTGCCACGCATATCCAATTGAGAATGAGCGTCATGCCGAAGAGGCGGTGCTACCCGCAGGTTCGGCCTTTGCCCTACGGCTCGATATCGAAGGCCATCGCTTTCTTAGACCTCCCTTGGCTTTGCCGCAGCGATCAGGTCCATGGGTGAGTCGCCAACGGGGCCCGGAGGCCAGCCGCAGACGGGAACCCTTGGCCATGTTCAACCTCAGGACGTGCTCAAGGACAGCGAGCCGGCCGAGGCCCGGTGCCGTTCGAGTCCGACGTCTCGCTCCAGGTCCGGTCCAGAACAGCCGCTGGACGTCGGTCCTCAGTGGCGTCCGCCAGCCGGTTCGTACTCGTAGACCGTCGTCGTGAGAATGCAAGCGCCCGGCTGGATGATCTCCACCCGCAAGATGCCGGAGGATGGGTCAAAGTCCACCCCCTCCGCTTCGAAGGTGCCGGAACAGCTGCTCTCTTGCGGTATCGATCCCAGGTCAATCACGTGTCCTGGCACAATTTTGCCGTGAAGTGAGCTTGGCAGATCTATCTCCAGCAGCGGCTTCTCGTTTGGGAAGAGGGTTCGTGAGTCGTCATCGGAGGCGCAGATCAGTTTGACCGGGGTCACGAAATCACAACCCTGGACGTCGTTCACCAAGTGGTCGAGCTCGATGTTGCCGGCTAACTGAAGCGAGCCACCCTCAGAGGGAGTCTGGTGGTTGAGGACGGGTGCCGGGTAGATCTGCAGATGGTTCATCGTCTCCCATTCACCGGCGACCATCCATTGGCCGTTCGGTGAGATGGCAGCGAAGGAGTTGTTATACAGCTCACCGGGCACGAGCGTGTGCACGTATTCGAAGCTGTTGCCGGACGGGGTCGTGACCAGAAACATCTTCGCGTTTCCAGAGCTCGGGCCTTGATAGGCGTCGAAGACGTAACCGCGGATCGAGTCAGGGTCCCCGATGTGGGACCAGCCCTGTGCCGACACGTTGGTCGGTATCGACAGGATTCCTCGGTACAGCTCGTAGGTGCTTTGACGGGGTTTGAAGACCGTTGCCACACCTTCGCCGGCGAATAGCGTGTTTTGGTCGGAGCTCCCCACCATGGTCCAGCCGGCAATGCCGCCCTGGGTACCCGGCAGGGCGTGACCGTCCGTCACGGCCGCAGCAGCCGCCGGAGGTCCGAAGCCCGAGCCCCAGAAGACGGCGGTACAGGCAATCAAAAGGACGAGCCAGTCGATCCTCCAGCTCCTCAACTTGTGACGCATTCTGGCTTCGCCCCTCTACTTACAAGGGAGGGTCTACCCCTCCTTGTACCCGTACCGGCTCGACGGCTGAATTTCTAACACACCAACCACATTGCACGGACCTCCGTTGCTGCGGGCCAGCGCGATCTGCTTGCCGTCGACTGCCCGTTCCGCCGGAGACCGAGACCAACCGTGTGGGTACGGGGGGCCTGCGGCTCATAAACCCGTTCCAAAGCGAACCCCGCCTCACCGTCGACGTTGAGATAGGTCGAAAGAGTTCGATAACTCGAGCAGACACGGATGCATGCGTACGCAATCTGGATTGTGGTCCGCCGAGGTCCAGAATCCCTCGGTTCCGTAGCCGTCCTCCGGCAATCAACTCGAGAGACCTGCTTCGTTGTCGGGAAACGCGCCCTACGGCGTGCTGTTTCAGCTCGAGTGACCCTGCCTCCACTTCCGCTGGTCATGAAATCTTCTGAATTCTCTTAAATTCCTCTAACTCCTCTCTCAGGCCCGTCCAGGGTCGGCAGGGAAACGTTCATGTCGTGCCTGCCACCTCTTCCGCCTCTGTCGATTGGCCGACGACGCCGCTCCGCCCGCAACGTCTCGGACGTCAACCGGCGCTCGACGGCGCCCGAGGTGCTGCTTGGCTCGTCGTGTTCGTCGCACACGCCAACCTGGTCAAGGACGCGGCGGTGGGCCAGGTGGCGATGTTCTACTTCTTTGCCCTGAGTGGCTTCCTTATCACGGCGCTGGTGCTCGAGGAGCGGGACCGTACCGGGACCGTCTCCCTCCGCAGGTTCTTCGCCCGGAGGGCGTTGCGTCTCCTGCCCGCGCTGTACCTCTTTATCTTCGTCTGGTTGGCGGTGGCCCTCGTCTTCCCCCAGGCGCAATGGATGACCACGGTCCCCGGCGGCGGCAGCGGCGGGGGTGTCCGGTGGACGGTCGCGCTCGAGGGGGTCGGAGCAGGCATCGGGTACCTCAGCAATTGGGCCAACGTCCTCGGGTGGTTCAGCGGCTACGTGCCTCTCGGCCACCTCTGGTCGCTCGCGGTCGAGGAACAGTTCTACCTGGTGTGGGCGCCGCTCTTGGTGCTCTTGCTCCGCTTGGGCCGGCGGTGGGTTGCCACGGTGGCGGCCGCTCTCACAGTGGCCTCCCTCGTCGACGTCGCCTTCCTGCACGGCTGGTCGCCCGGCTCGTCGTGGGTCGACATGGGCACCGACACACGCGGCGCTGCCTTCCTTGCCGGCGGGCTTGCCTCCCTCGCCTGGCAACGGCGCCACGCGCTGCTTGCAGTCCTGTCCGGTCGAGGTCGGCCCGTGGTCATGGCGCTCGCCCTCGGCGCCATCGCATGGTCGTCCGTCGTCTTGAAGCAGTCTTCGAGCCAGATGCAGTTCGTGTCGGCGTGGGTCGCCGTGTCGCTCGCCTCGCCCGTGCTCGTCCTTGGTCTTCTCGGGCGCGGCACCGGTATCAGGAGCTTCTTGTCCCGCCCCGCCCTCGTCTACCTCGGCCAGCGCTCCTATGCCCTGTACCTGTGGCACTACGTCTGGCTCACCTGGTTGCGCAGCCTCGGCCTGGCCGGGGTGGTGGGCGCACTGCTCGCCTCGGTGGTCTGCGCCGAGGTGTCGTGGCGTCTCGTCGAGGCTCGCGCCCTCGCCCTCAAGACCCGCTTCTCGAGTATCCCGGCACCGGATCGAGGACGCGAGGCTGAGTCTGCGCCAGCGCCGGAGCCCGACCTCGTGACGGCCGCTGCGGGCTAGCCGACGCTATCTTGAAGCAGTGCGCGCCGGCTCTCGCGCCGCCGGCCGCGGCGGTCTTTTTCTTCTCTCTCGGTTGTTACGGTCCTGGCCACCTGGGCCCTGCCGTCGGGGGCTGCTGTTCGCTACCCGATGTGGAGCGGCACTCGTACCGTCACGTACTGTGATCCCGACGGCGAGCGGCTCGCCATGACCCTCTTTGCGCCTTCGCAGCCATCGGCGACGCCGGTTCCCGTGGTGTTGCAGGTCCACGGGGGCGGTTGGGTGCGCGGCGAGCGCATGACCGACCTGTCCGCTTCGCCCGCCGCCACCATGCTCACGGCGCACGGGATCGCGGTCGCCTCGATCGACTACCGGCTCGCCCCGGAACACCGGTGGCCCGACCAGATCGTCGACGCCAAATGCGCAGTGCGTTTCCTGCGGTCCTCGGCTGACGCTCTCGGCATCGAGCCCGATCGGATCGGAGCCTGGGGGTCCAGTGCTGGTGGGCAGCTGGTCGCACTGCTCGGTACGACCGGGAGCGAGTCTGCCTGGAACGGCGGCGAACACCCAGACGTCAGTTCAGCCGTCCAGGCTGTGGTGGACCAGTTCGGCCCGAGCGACCTCGAGGCCCGGTTTCCCCGTTGGACGGCCGGTGTCATCGACCGGGTGTTCGGAGTCGCCCCGAGCGCTGACGTCTCGCTGGCTGCCGCCAGCCCGCTCGACCACGTGTCACCGGGCGACCCGCCCTTTCTGATTCAGCAGGGAACGATCGATCGCATCGTGCCCGAGAAACAGTCGGTTGCTCTCGCCAACGGCTTGCGGCAGGCAGGCGATGCAGTGGAGTTGACACTGGTTGACCGCGGCGGACACGGCCTGGGCTCGCCCGACGAGTCGCCCGACCCGGCGCAGCTGGCGGGCCAGGTGACCGCCTTCTTCGTCCGCACCCTTCGGCAAGGGTAGGCAGAGCCGCAGCTTCTCGTTCCGGGCTCGGGGCTATGCCCGCACGTGCCATGTGGCCGTCGGATACCAAATTGCACGACGAATCCTCACGTCGGGCCGATAATGACATCGATGACCACGCCCCGAGTGAGGCTAGGAACTCGCTTCCGAGTGGACGCCGAAGGTGAGGTAACGGAGGGGCCACCGTGGCTTCTCCCGGTATGGATCGTTCTCATCACACTCACCGCTTTGGAAGCGCTCGACGAACTGCAATGGATCGGTGGACCCGCGGCGCTCTTCCAACGCTGGATCCCGGACGCCGTGCTTCTCGCTGCTGCACTTCTCATATTCGCACGCGCTGTCTACGAACCAGTCGCACGGCGTGCCTGGTTGTCATTCGGGTTTGCCACGGCCCTCTGGTGTGCGGGCACAATTTCTTGGAGCGTCGTGTACGGGGGCCAGCCGAATCCCCCCTACCCCACGTTTGCAGATGCCCTTTGGCTTCTCTGGTACCCCTTGATGGCGGCGGGTCTGGTCTTCCTCGTGCGAGTCCGCTTCCGAAGGTTCGAAGTTTATCGCTGGATGGACGGAATCGCAGTCGTGCTCATGATATTGGTCGTCGGCTTCGGGCTCGTCATCCAACCTCTGGCGGAACATTCCGCCGATTCGTGGTTGGCCACCGCCGTGGACTTCAGCTATCCGGTCCTCGATATCCTGCTGATTGGCGCGCTCTTGGGAATCTATGGGCTGTTGGGCTGGCGACCCGACGCAATGTGGATCTTTGTCGGCATGGGGATCGCAGCTTCCGCGGGCGCGGACGCAGCCTTCGCCGTACAGCAGGCTCGTGGTGTTTCTCAAAGCGGCCATTACGATTTTGTGTGGACTCTCGGCGCACTCTTTATCGCGTACGCGGCCTGGGTCCGATCGCCGACGGTGTACAACGATGATCAGCAGGTTGTCGGCATGCGCGCGATTGCCCTCGCACTGATTGCTCAGGCGATTGCCATTTCCATCCAGCTGATCGCAATCTTCAAGGAGGTTGGGAAGAGTGAACGGGTGGTGACAGCCATCGTCCTGGTTGTCGCATCTGTCGAGATCATTCTCACGCGTCCAAGGGCGGGAGCCGACAAGGACGCCATGAGTTCAGCTCCGGCCGCGGACACGTCGGCTGCTGAGAACGACACTGGGTGACCGGCTGGGTATGCCAGATTCACGCCTGACTGAGAACGATCTTCGGGGTCCCGGTCTCATCTCCCCAAGAACAGACGTCTTAGGCGTCTATGTAGCGGTCGAGCGGCAAGCGGTGGGTGATGAACGGAGCCGCGTCGTAGGGCCGGTGGCCAAGAGGCTGAGAACGGTGAGCGTGGAGTGGGTGTCCACGAGGCCCATTCGCATCGTCACATTGGGTTCCAGAGATCTTCGATGTGGAAGGGGCCGGCTCACTGGACACCCCCACGAGCGCCACCTTCCCGGTCGGGCGCACGAGGCGGGTTGAGAGCTCGAAGGTGGCGGGGGGTCAATGCCGTCGTGCATCTCACATTCGTGCCGTTGAGAATCTCACGCGAGGCTCTCGAGCCCCGCCCACTCGGGGAGCGGGTTCGCTTCTTGGGTGCCGGTGCGTGCTGCGTTGCGGAGCCGAGGAGAACCCCGCCCACCCCGCGGACCTCAGACTCCAGTCCGGAGGCACGGCGGAGTCTGCCTCGACAATTCCCAGAGAACACCGGAAGCAGCCCTGGTGCGGATGGTTGGAACCTGTACGAGGTGGTATAAAGCCGGGGGTGTCGGGGGACGCAAGGACGCTTTTGGAGAGGCTCGTTCTGCACGACGATCAGCACCTCCAGGTGGGCAACCTCCATTTGTTTCTGTCCCTTGACCGTGAGAACGCTGATCGGACCCAGTCCACAGCGGACCAGCTTTTCTTGGTCAAGGACCGCTTTTTGGTCGAAGACACCATCGCCGGGTTGCCCGAACGCGACGTCCCTTGCTCATCGACGAACGGAGGCACCCCCTCCGCAACGAAGGATTGGTGACCATGCCAACATCGACATCGACGGTCGATCCAAAGAGCATTCGGCTCCGGATTCCTGAGGGCGACGCCGAACCGCCGCTGTATCGCAGCCGGTACGGAGGCCTGTGGGTCGACCGCCGGGACGCCCATGACGTCCTCGAGGGAAAGCGCTCGAGGGGCGAGGTGAGCGATGCCGACGCCGAGGTACTGGCCAAATACATCGATGACGGCTATGTGGTTTTCCCCAAGGCCACCGACGAGTCGTTGATTGACGAGTACCTCGATTTCTTCGAGGCCGCGTGGGACGTTGCCCCGCAGACGATCTTCATGCACTGGAATCGGCAGGTCGTCTGCATCGACCGCGAGCACTACGACGAAGTCACCAAGGTCAGCGACGTGCATAGCTACTTTTCGAGGGCGGGAGAGCTCGTCTTTCCGCCACCAGTGCTTCGTTTTATGACTCAGATCTACGAGCGGCCTCCTGTCGTGTTCCAGACGATGACGATGCGCAAGGGTTCTCAGGAGAACCTCCACATCGACACCGGGCCACTCACCCTGACCGAGCCGATGGCCATGGCTGCATCATGGGTGGCTCTTGAAGACGTCCAGCCTCGCTCGGGCGAATTCCAATTCGTCCCCGGGAGCCATCGACTGCCCGAACTCTTGCACTATGGGACGGAGAAGGGGCACGACGGGGATTACCGGGAATACGCCACGATTCTGGACACCACGATGCAGATGTGCGAGGAGCGTGGACTCAAGACCGAGACCTTTCTGGCGAAGAAGGGCGATGTGCTCATCTGGCACGCCGACCTGATGCACGGCGGAGTAGAGATCGAGGACCGATCACTCACGCGCAAGAGTTTGGTGGCGCACTTCATGCCCCTCGGGGCCATGCCGACGTTCTTCAATTGCGCCGAAGTCCATGCGATCCCGTATCCGACGGGCGGCTACTGCACTGATCGGCTGCTCTACGACACCTCTCCGCGGAGCCGGGTCAACGACGATGCCGGGGGCCCCCAGCCGACCAAGATCGCGCCGATCGATGTCTGGAGGAGCTGGGTGCCGTTGTCGGTACGCAAGAGGATTCCTTCCTCATGGGCCAGCTATGGACGCAGGTTGTTGCACCGCTAGGTCTGGACGGGCGGCGGGATCTGACCTCTGGTCCGACACGGGGCGACAGGATCCAGCGAGGCAACCCCTCTGGTCGATAGAACTATGAGATGAGGACAGACGACCTTGGGGTCATTGAGCTCAGGCTCAACGAGGTCGAGGAGATGTTCGTCTTGGCACCGACCGACCTTTTCTCCGAGTACCGGAACTATCTCACCGGGATCGAATTCTGCATCAGCGTCCTGCGCTCCCGACGGATCCGCGGCGGCGTCCGGCTGCAGATCGAATTGCCCGAGTCGAAATTGGAAGAGGGATTGGCCGAGCGGGTCGCCGGGGCGTTGCGGCGCTACTGCGTCGACCGCATCACCTACAACGAGCGTGAGCGGCGGGCGACCTGGCTGGGTGGGCTGTCTTCGCTGTGGGTCGGTATTCCCATCGCCGTCGCGGGCTATCTTCTCGTCATCTACGAGGGCGCACTGGTGGGTCCCACGGGGAACCTCAACCTCATTGCCGACACGACCGGATGGGTGTTGGTCTGGGTGGGCTTCTGGTTCCCGCTCGACACGATCCTTTTCAGTCCGCTCGGCTACGGGCGGGAGAACCGTGTCCTCCAACGACTGCGCGACGCCGAAGTGTCGGTCCTTCCACAGCGGGCTACCCGCGCGGCTTGAGGAGCGCCAGCCGTGGAGGAGCGTTGCACGACGAAGCTCTACCTCGAGCTCGGGGATGCCTCGGCGCAGGCGTGCGAGGAGCGCGCCCGGGAGCTCCTCGAGGAGCCGGGCGCGGACCGGGTGACCTGGTGGGAGAACTGCGTGCCCGGCCGCACCGACCTGCCCCTGCGCGTCCGCGACGGCACCAGCCTGGTCGTGGTCGAGGCCGACGAGAACTTCCAGGCTCCCTCCCCGCCCTCCGGAGTCTCCGAAGCTCACTGCTTCCGTCGCCATCCTCGGCCCAGCCAGGGCGTCCTCAGCGGCCGACCCACCCTCGGCCTGCTCGTGGTGTGGATCAGCCCGAGAACCGCCGACTTGTCGGACCGTCTGCGTGACTGGGGCGACTTCGTGCACATCCGGCACATCGCGGCTGCCGGGATCCCAGGGTTCACCCAGATCTCGGTGTACGAGAACGTCGCGGAGACCGAGCCCCGCTACATGCACTTCTACGAGTTCGACAACCTCGATGCCGAAGGCACCTACTCGAAGATGATCGACTTCGTGGGTCCGCGGCTTGGCGGTACGGCCAGTGACGACTACGCGGAGTGGGCGGACTGGCGCGCCCCGGGCGGTCGCCTCTTCTACTGCAACACGTTCCGCCGTTTGGGCTGAGGTGACCCCGGCGAGCGACTGAACCCGCTCACTGTTGATTCGACCGGGACCGCCGACCCACCGAGTTCGTGGTCTCAAGCGGTGTCGTGGTCCGAGCCAGAACCGAGGACGCTCGTCTCGTGATGCCGGGTCGAGGCGTGCGGGTCGACCCCGACGCCGCTCGGGTCGACGTGGATGATGGCGTCCGAGAGATTGTCGATCGCGTGCAACAGCTCGTGGTGGGCGACCTCGCCGATCTCGTGGGCCGCCGCGACGGTGAGGTCCCCTTCCACGCCCAAGCGGAGCTGCGCCAAGAGCCGGTGACCGGCCCACCGTGCCCGGACCTGGGTCACGTCGATTACGCCGGGCACGTGCGTGACCGTTTCCCGGATCGCGTCGACGATGGCTGGATCGACGGCATCGAGGAGCCGTTGCCCCACGCCACGCGCCGCTTGGTAACCGACGACGACAATGGCCGAGGTGATCACGAGGCCGACGGCCGGGTCGGCCCACGGGGCGCCCAGCGCCACGCCGATGGCGCCGAAGAGCACGAGCAACGAGGTGACGCCGTCGGTCCGCGCGTGGATGCCGTCCGCCTCCAGGGCGGCCGAGCCGATGCGGCGTCCCGTCCTGATCCGGTACTGGGCGACGACTTCGTTGCCGATCGCACCGACCAAGGCGGCCGCCATCACGAGCCCCAGGCCCCTGATCGTCTGTGGATGGAGCAACCGCTCGATGGCCTCGTAGCCGGCAAGCGCGGCCGAGAGGGCGATGAGGGTGATCACAACCAGTCCCGCAAGATCCTCGGCCTTGCCGAACCCATAGGTGAAGCGTCGGGTCGGCGGCCGGCGTCCCAGGCGAAAGGCCAGCCACAGCGGGATTGCGGTCAGGCCGTCCGCGGCGTTGTGCAGCGCATCACCGAGAAGGGCGACCGATCCGCTGCTTGCGACGACCAGGGCCTGCACCCCGCCGGTGGCCAGCAGGACGACGAAGGAAATGCCCACGGCACGAATGCCCGCGTGGCTCGATTCGAGGGCCTGATCGACAGAGTCGGCCGCGTCGTGCGAATGGGTCCAGAACAGAGATTCGAACTCGGTACGGCCCCGGTCGGCGAGACGCCGCGACCCGTGTTCGTGGCCGCGGCCCAGATCACGCCGGTGCGCGTGCGAGTGAGAAGAGTGCGCCTGCGAGTGTGCTCCTCGTCCGGCATCGTCTTCTCCGTCCCGCATCGCTCCGAGTATCGGCTGCTCATCTCCGCGATGCACGTTGCCATCGAGTCGCAACTGCAGTCTCATTGCGGGAGACGTGACTGCTGGGGGTGGGCCGCACCGTCAAGACAGCGGCAACGCATCGTCTATAATGGTCCGACGAGATCGCACTCAAGGCCAGGAGGTGAGCCAGATGAAATCCGAACCCCCCAGATCCTGGCTCCTCCGGCGTGCGATCTGAGCTGAACTCCTTCGGCTTTCGCTCCTAGGCTTCCGGTGTCGCGTCGGCGCGGCACCGTGACGCCGCCGGAACCTCCTTGTGGTGCGCTTCGCACCCGACTGACCCCGGTGTCCCGTGCCCAGAGCGCGGTGCGTCATTCCTGCTGGGGGCGCCGTCCAAAGCGCCTGCCCTGATGCAGAAGGAGATCGATCTCTGATGCTGCTCTACCCCGTCTCTATCCGCAGCCGTGCGGCTGCAATGGCCATTTACCTTTCGGACCGCTCGCCTCGTCATGTGATGGGGGTGGCCGAGTCATGACCACGACCACCTTCGACGACGGCGCTGTCCTCGAGAGCGACGCAGTTCTCGACCCTGAGCACGTCGGGGACATCCGCGGCGCTCTCGGGACCATTGCACGAGGCGACGTCGCGTCGCGTCCCAAGCTGTCGGCCAAGTTCAAGACCCTCCTCGCCATCGTCGGTCCCGGGCTCATCGTGATGGTGGGCGACAACGACGCTGGTGCGTTCGGCACCTACACCCAGGCCGGGCAGAACTACGGCCTGCACCTGATGTGGACCCTCGTCCTCCTGATACCGATCCTCTACGTCAACCAGGAGATGGTCCTCCGCCTGGGCGCCGTCACCGGTGTGGGGCACGCCCGCCTCATCCTCGAGCGCTTCGGCAAGTTCTGGGGCGCCTTCAGCGTGATCGACCTCTTCATCCTGAACGCCTTGACCATCGTCACCGAGTTCATCGGCGTGACCCTCGCGGTGGGGTACCTGGGCCTGCCCAAGATCCCCGCGGTCGTCCTGGCCGGCGCAATCGTCGTCGGCGCCGCGAGCACCGGAAGCTTCCGCCGGTTCGAGCGGATCTGCCTGATCCTCGTGGCGGGCTCGCTGATCCTGATCCCGATCTACCTCATGGTGCACCCGCCAGTCGGCGAGGTCGCGCGGAGCTTCGTCGTGCCCGGGCTGCCCCACGCCCAGCTGTCGACGGTCATGCTGCTGATCATCGCGATCGTGGGCACGACGGTGGCTCCGTGGCAGCTGTTCTTCCAGCAGTCGTACATCATCGACAAGCGGATCACGCCTCGCTTCATCAATTACGAGCGCGCCGACCTGTTGATCGGCATCGCGATCGTCGTTCTCGGGGCGGCTGCGATGTTCGGCTTCTCGTACGCCGTCTTCGCCGGCCACGCCGGCTTCGGCAACTTCACCAACGCTGCTGGCGTGGCGCAGGGTCTGGGCACCTACGTCTCTCGCCTCGCGGGTGACCTGTTCGCGATCGCGCTGCTGGACGCCAGCATCATTGGTGCCGCGGCCGTCGGGCTGGCCACCGCCTACGCCAGCGCCGACGTGCTCGGCGTCAATCACTCGTTGCACCGTTCCTTCCGGAATGCCAAGGGGTTCTACGCCTGCTACGGCGGCCTGATGGCCGTGGCCGCCACTCTCGTGCTGCTGCCGCACGTGCCTCTGGGGCTGCTGACCGAGGGTGTGCAGACGCTGGCCGGCGTGCTCCTCCCGAGCGCCACCGTCTTCCTGTTGCTGCTGTGCAATGACCGGGACGTGCTCGGGCCATGGGTCAACTCGACGCGCCTCAATATCTTCACGTCCGCCGTCGTGTGGGTTCTGGTCCTGCTCTCGGTGATCCTCACCGCGAGCGTCTTGTTCCCGAACATCAGCAGTGGTGCCATCGTCACCATCCTGTTGGGAGGTTCGGTGGTCGGCCTCGCCGTGGGCCTTTTCATCGCGCTGCGCGGTCGCAGTCGTCGGGCGGGCGTGCTGACGGTGCCCGTGGCGTGGCAGGAGCGCGAAAGCTGGCGGATGCCTGCCCTCAACCGCCTGGCCCGGCCGCCGGTTTCGCTCCAGCGCAAGGTCGGCCTCGTGACGCTGCGGGGCTATCTGCTGATCGCCTTTGCCCTGGTCGTCGTGAAGGTCGTGGAGGTCGCGATCCACTAGTGGACGCCGCCGTCGTGGGTGCTCGGAGCCTCGCCTTGGCCGGGCCGGGTCCCCCGGCCGGGCCGCCACGTCCGGCGATGCTCATTGCAGCGGGCCCTCGAACATCCGATCCCGCCGCCACGCCACCAACGAGAGCGTGGCCGAGGTGACCGTGATCTGGACCCGCAGGACGACGGGCCAGACGCGCTGCACAATCGCACCTCCCCGCGAGGTGCCCCAGCCCAACAGCCCACCCAGCGCGAAGCAGACCGGGCTGAACACGGCCCGATTGTGCCTGACCTGCCCGTGCGCGACCCCCAAGGTGGCCGAGCGGTGGAGAAGATAAGGTGCCCGAATGCACACTCAACGAATTCACGAGGTGCTGGCGGAGGCGATTGTCGGGCGTCACTTGCTCACGCACCCCTTCTATCGTCGCTGGGAGAGCGGAACCCTCACCGAGGGTGAGCTCGCGGCGTACGCGGAGCAGTACCGGCACATCGAGCGCGAGCTTCCGGTCACGCTGTCGGCAATCGCGTCGGCGCTGCCCGACGGGCGTGCCCGTGAATTGGTGGAGGCCAACCTGTCCGACGAGCTCGGGTCGCCGGAACCGCACGTCCATCTGTTCGAGTCGTTCGCGGAAGCGACGGGCGCCGCTGCCAACGCGCCGGCCACGCCCTCGACGGCGGCTCTGTTGGCGCTCGTGCGAACCGCGGCGGCGACCGACCCGGCGGCGGCGCTGGCGATGGTCGCGGCGTACGAGATCCAGGCGTCGGACATCGCGGCGTCCAAGTCGGACGGGTTGCAGCGACACTACGGCCTCGACGACAAGGCGACGCGCTTTTGGGACGTGCACCGCACCCAGGAGGTCGATCACGCGGGCTGGTCGATGGAGGCGCTGACCGAGTT
Organism: uncultured Acidimicrobiaceae bacterium; assembly: GCA_963763575.1. Taxonomy (GTDB): domain Bacteria; phylum Actinomycetota; class Acidimicrobiia; order Acidimicrobiales; family RAAP-2; genus Bog-473. The sequence continues at coordinate 53,770 of CAVXPD010000026.1, read as the reverse complement.
GGGGACCGATCCCGACCTGGTGCAGGCGGCCGCCACGGTGTCCGCAGACTCGTGGTGGTTGTTCCTCAGCGAGCGTGAGGAGTTGGCGCCCGCGTCCTCTCCCTGCTGACGCGCTGGGCGTGAAACCAGGTCAGCGGAGCGGGCCCAAGCGTGCTGCTGCGGCGGCGAAGGCCGCCGATCGCTCCCGATAGTCGCCGAAACGACCGAAGCTGGGCGCGGCAGGCGAGAGCAATATGACGCCGCCCTCCGGCGCCCAGCCGAACGCGGCGTCGACGGCCGCGTCCAGGCTCGGCGCGTCGACCACCTCGACGCGCCCATTGCCGGCCGATCGGACCGCCTCACCGATGCGCGCACCGTTGTCCGGCATCGTGACGACGAGCGTGGGGGGCCGGCGCGCCGCGAGGGTGTGGCCCAGCGGCTCGTAGTCGACGCCGCGATCGTGCCCACCCACGAGCAGGGCGACCGGACGTCCCGCGAAGGCCGCCAGCGCCGCCTGCGCCGGCAACACGTTCGTGGAGAGGCCGTCGTCGACGAACTCGACGGAACCCACACGCCCCAGCGAATGACAGCGGCTGGGGAGCCCGTCGAAACCGCCGGCCGCGGCCGCCAGTGCCCGGTCGTCCGAGGCGGCGGCGATCCCGAGGCCGGCGAGCACGGCTCGGGCCATGGAGGCGTTGCGCGCGTTGTGTAGGCCCGGGAGGCCCAGAGCCCGGGACCAGACCGCGTCGCGCTCGACGTCTTCGGCGCTCACCCAGCGCAGGTGCGGTCCGAGCATCCCCGTCTGGGCGCGCAATCCCTCGTCGGTGCCCTCGGCCAGTGCCAACGACACACCCGGTTTGGTGCAGAGCGCCAACTTGTCGGCGAAGTAGCGCTCCACCGTGCCGTGCCAGTCCAGGTGGTCGGGCGAGAGGGAGGTGACGGCCACGACGCGGGGCGCCAGCGCCAGGTCGGGCACCTGGAAGCTCGACGTCTCGATCACCCAGTACTCAGGGTCGGGCCCGTTGTCCGGATCCCAAGGCGGTTGGCCGATGTTCCCCCCCGCCCTGGCGTCGTAGCCGAGCCGGGTCAGGAGGTGCACCGCGAGCGCGGTCGTGGTGCTCTTGCCCTTCGTCCCGGTGATGCAGGCGACCCGGGTCGGGTCGGCCTCCGCCAGGAACAGCCCGAGGCCGCCACACACAGCGACCCCGGACGCCTCGAGCTGCGCCACCTCGGGCCGGTAGCGGCTGATGCCCGGGCTCTTCACCACGACGTCGCAGGCCTCGAGCGCGCCGAACCCTCCGGCGCTCGTGGCGAGGACCGCGAGCCCGTCGACCTCGGGCGCGGCGGGCGCGTCGTCCACCAGCACCGGGACCCGCCCCAGGGCGGCGAGGCGCCGGACGCTGGCCCGGCCCTCGACGCCGAGACCCCACACGCCCACGGTGGCGTCAGCGAGCGCGGACCAGGAGATCGGCTGGGGCATAGCGCTCGGGGATGTGATGGCCGCCCTTGGGCGCGAGCAACGCCGCCGCACCGGCTGGCGCCGCGGGCGCGGCCCGCGTGACCTCGTCGCGGAGCTGCCGGAGCAGACGGTCGCCGGCCCGGTCCGGGCGCTCCGCCGCCAGGAGCACCGCGGCGCGGCACTCGTCCACGTCGCCGACGCACTCGAACGGCCGCTGGCCCTGCCCGAGGTCCAACAGTGTGCGGAAGCGCTCCTCGTTGGCGGGGTTCTGGAGTGGCTCGTCGCCGCCGAAGACGGCCGAAAGGCCGGACCGCTCCATGAACGGGGCGAGGACGAGATCGACGAAGCAGCATTTGTCGCAGGTGCCGCACCAGTGGTCGAGCCGGCGCGCCGGGTCCTGATGGAAGGCGCGGTTGCAGCTCCGGAACGCGCCGTGGTACTCGGACAACTCCGCGAATTGCCGGGCCACCCACAGTTCGCTGCGCGGACGGAGATACGAGAACACGGAGAGACCGGGACCGATGGCGTCGTCGACCCGCTCCTGGAAGGCACGTTCGAACTCGTCGCCCTTGGACCACTGATGGTTCACGGAGCGACCGTCGACCACGAGGGTGGGGACCGAGGCCGACCACTCGTTGGACAGCACCACCGCATCGTGCCGGTCCAGCACGGCCTCGACGACGGCGACGGCGGTGACGATCGCGGTCACCGGCACGTGCCCGTTCAAGAAGCCCAGCTGCCCCGAACGGGTGACGAGCGGATCGAGGGCGCGAGCGACGTGGACGACCGGGAGCCCGGTGACGGCAGCGGCATCCTCGATCGCCGCGAAGCGGTCCCCGGGCGGGTGCACGACGAAGAGCGCCGCGTCGGCGTGGTCCGCCACCAGCGCGTCCACGGTCACGATGGAGTCGATGCCGCCGCCGAAGGGGATGAGGGGGCGCCCGGGTTCCGTCTCGTAGGGAGCGGGCCGGCCGGGCGGCGCGTCCGGGCCGACCAGGTGCAGGGCGTCGAGGTCGACCTCGTTGCGATAGGCGAACTCGCCGAGGCCGTTCACGTAGAAGTCGGTGAGGAAGGCGCGCTCGTCCGGCGTCGTCGGATGGCCGCCCAGGTCGATGGTCGGGGCGGCCGTCGTCTTGTAGTACGACACGCCAGCGACGAGGAAGAGGAGGCGCAGCGCGCCCAGGACGGCTTGGTTGTCCCACGCCCGGTGTGGCCCGAACGTGAAGTGTTCGGAGAACGTATGGCTAGCGGTCGAGTACCGGCAGGTCACCGTTCCCGTGGCGGGGTCGACGAGGAACCCGTCGTAGCGGAATTGGTCGTGAGCAGCCATGGCAGGTGGGGAGGTGGCCCGTGGGACGGCCCCCCATGCTACGGGGGCCGTTCGGCGGGAGCGGCCACGCTCACTCGGAGAGCCGAGCCAGCAGCCCGAACCGCCCGCAGGGCCGGGCCGAGCGGTCGCTGAAGAAGGCCGGGTCGGCCGTCGTGACGCCGCTCTCGAAGACGTGGCCGGGTGCCACCCCCGCGGCGACCAGCTGGTGGCGGTTCGCTGCGACCAGGTCCACCATCCAGTGGCTCGGGCCGTCGGGCCGCGCGACCAGCGGGGCGAGCCCGTTTGGTCCGGCCGCGGCTGCCAGTGCCTCGTGGACCTCGTCGCCGACTTGGTAGCGCCCGGGCGCGACGGCCGGGCCGAAGAAGGCGACGACCCGCTCAGGCCGGCCACCGTGCTCGGACATGGCCCGCAGGGCCGCGCCCACGGCGCCGGCCGCCGTGCCGCGCCAGCCGGCATGGACGGCGGCGAGGACGTGGGCTGCCGGGTCGACGAGGGCGAGCGGGACGCAGTCGGCCACCAGGATCACCAACGTCACACCCGGCGCCGTCGTCACGACGATGTCGGTGTCGGCGAGCGCGTCCTCTTCCGACGTCGTGCCGCGGCCGGCGTCGGCCGGGGTCACGCGCGCGGCCGAGGCCCCGTGGACCTGCCGCGCGAAGACGAGGTCGGCCAGCTCGGCGCCGAACGCAGCGGCCGCCCGGGACCGGTTGGCCACCACGGCGCCGGCGTCGTCGCCCACGTGCAGGCCGAGGTTGAGCGTGTCGTACGGCGGGCGCGACACGCCACCATGGCGTGTCGTCACCGCGATCGCCGCGCCGGCGGCGTCCGCCTCCGCCACCGCCCAGCGCAGAAGCGGGGGGGCCGGGGGGTCGGGCACGGGCTCCGACCATATCGAGGAGCGGCGGCGGCCAGGCGTGGTCCGTCCTCCGCCGTCCGTTACGACGCCTCGGCCTCGCTCTGCTCCCACATGGTGGTGGGCACGACCGAGAGCAGCGGGCGCCGGGCACCGCGTTGTCCCCGCGCCGGCGGCTGGAGCTCGGCGAAGCCGTAGAGCTCCGCCGCGTCGCCCGTCGCGTCCGGTGGTGCCGCGCCCGCAGGCTCAGAGCTCACGCCGAGGACGGTGGCGAGGGACTGCCCCGCATCGAGGGCGCGGAAGAGGACGCCGAGGGACTCGAGCGAGAAGCCCTCGGTCTGGAGCCGGAGGACGGCCTCGAGGCGGGACCGGTGCTCGGGGCCGTAGAGGCCGGTCCGGCCGCGCAAGTCGGGATGGGGCAGCAGCCCCAGCGTCTGGAGCGACCGGACGCGCCGGGTGGTGGTGCCGGCGGCGGCGGCCAACTCGTCGATGGTCACGTGTGCGGTGTCGCTCGTGGGCACTTGACAAGTATGGCACACACCTATGTAACATCAAATACCGTCAATCAAGAGTCGGGGCACCGGGCGCGAGACTCGGGAAGCGCCGAGAAGCGCAGACGAAACGAGGTGCACGCGATGGGACTGAATCTCGATGCCGTGGGGTCGGTCTCCGACCCGGTGGAGCGGTCGTGGACGAGCAAGGACGCGTTGCTCTACGCCCTCGGGGTCGGCGCCGGCGCGCTCGACCCGACCGGGTTCGAGCTCGACCTCACCACGGAGAATTCGGCCGGGGTGCAGCAGCGGGTGCTGCCGACGTTCACGACCATCGTGGGGCTGGGCGGAGGCGGACGGCAGTCGATCGGGGACTTCGACCCGGCCATGCTCGTCCACGGCGAGCAGGCCATCGAGCTGCACGGTGAGATCCCGACGGACGGGACCGTCAGCACCACCACGACGGTGGCCGGCATGTACGACAAGGGGTCGGCCGGACTGGTCGTGCTCGCGAGCGAGTCGCGCCACGCCGGCAGTGGCGAGCTGGCCTTCGCCAGCCGCTCGTCGCTCTTCATCCGCGGCGCCGGCGGATTCGGCGGCCCGCGCAACCCCGAGGGCGACGAGGAGACCGCCCTGGCTTCGGAGCCACTCCCGACGCGCGAGCCCGACGAGGTCGTCACCTACACCACGCGCCCGGACCAGGCGCTGCTCTACCGGCTGAGCGGGGATCGCAACCCGCTGCACTCCGACCCCGCCTTCGCCAAGCGAGCCGGCTTCGACCGGCCCATCCTGCACGGACTGTGCACCTACGGGTTCACCGGGCGCGCCCTGCTACACCTGGTTTGCGGCTCGGACCCGGCGCGGTTCGGCGCCATGCGCGCCCGCTTCTCCAAGCCGACCATGCCGGGTGACGCGCTCACCGTCTCGGTATGGGACATCGGCGCGCTGGTGGCGGGCGCCTACCGGTTCCGCACCGAGACCCAGCGCGGCGAGACGGTGATCGATGCCGGGTTGTTCCGGTTCGCGTAACCACCGGGCACCACAATGTCGCCGCGCGATCGCCGGCGCGCCTGTCTGATCTAGACATCCCATTGGCGCAACCCGAGCATCCGCTCCAGGACCTCGACGCGCTGACGGAGCCGTTCCACCTCGGCGGCGAGGGAGCGGCCCTGTTCGATCTGGCGGCGCAGCCGGGTCGAGCGCAGCGCACGGTCGAGCACGGCATCGAGGGGAACCATCCGTTGGGGCCCGTGCGGTCCCACGACCATGCGCGACGGGATCCGGCCCGCTCGGTACCACGAGCGCAGGGTGGACCGGGCCACGCCGGCCGCGGTCGACGCTTCGTCCAGCGTCACCCAGCCCGGATCCGTGGGGCGGTCCGTGAGCTGGTCGAGCACGTCGTCCCAGTCGACGCCGCTCCCCGTGCCGGGGCCGTCGGGCTGGTCGAACGCCATGGCGGGACGTACCCTATCATTTATCAGAGTCTTGACATGGTTCGTATGATCTAGGCATGTTCGAACGATTCACCGACCGGGCCAGGCGGGTCATCACGGCGGCCCAGGACGAGGCACGCGAGCTGGGGCATCCGATGATCCGGCCCGAGCACCTCGCCCTCGGGATGTTGCAGGGCGAGGGCGTCGCGGACCGCGCACTGAGCGACTTCGGCGTCACCTACGCAGACACGCGAGAACGTCTTCTCGCCGTCACGCCGGCGGGTGTCGCTTTGACCGGCGAGCGGCTGCCCTTCACCGCTGAGGCCAAGAAGGTGCTCGAGCGCTCGCTGCGCGAGGCTTTGCGGCTCAAGCACAAGTACATCGGCACCGAGCACCTGCTGCTCGGCCTGCTGCGGGTGGACGAGCAGCTTGCGGCGGGTCTCTTCGCAGTCAACCTCGAGCTGCTGCGGGCGCGGGTCGTCCAGTACGCCACCGGCAGCCCCGAGGATCGGGTCCGCCGTTCGCCCGCACTGCACGCTGCCTTTGGTCGGGCCCAAGGCGCTGTCGGTCATGCGCCCGTGACGACGGGTCAGATGCTGGTCGCGCTGGCGGGTGATCCGGAGTCACAGGGCGCAAGGGTGCTTGCCCGGCTCGGGGTCTCCGAAGGCGCGCTCGCCGACGCATTACGCGACGTCCCCCTCGAGGAGACCAGTGACGCCCCCGGCCCGCCGCGCTGGTTCGAGATCAAGCTTGGTGGCCGTACGGCGACGGTGCAGGATGCGGAGCTGACCAAGGTCCTGGCCGAACTCGATCCCGAGCAGATTCGGGCGGTCCTGCGCAAGGGGGTGGAGCAAGGCGGGACGGACGCCGGCTGAGCGCCATCCGCTGAACCAGCCTTCGCGCCGTTAACCGGGAGCGCCCTCCGCCGCCGCGCTCGTCCCCGCGCAGTCGGGGCAGGTGCCGACGATCTCGACGGTGTGCGTGACGTCGCTGTAGCCGTGGTGCCTGCCCGTTTCGGCGGCCCAGCGTTCGACTTCTGGCCCTTCGACCTCGACGGCGCTGCCGCAACGGCGGCACACGAGGTGGTGGTGGTGCTCGTCGCTGGCACAGCGGCGGTAGCGGGTTTCGCCGTCGTCACCTCGCAGGGCGTCGAGCTCGCCGGCGTCGGCGAGGGCGCGCACCTGGTTGTAGACGGTCGTCAGGGCGACGTTCTCGCCGCGCGCCTGGAGCTCGCCGTGCAGTTCTTGCGCGGAGAGGAACCCTTCGGACTCTTCGAGGACCGCGGCGAGCGCGCGCTTCTGCCGCGTCGAGCGCTCTTGGGGCGCCAGACGCGGCAGGTCGTCAGAGTTGGCAGCGCTCACCGTGGCGTCGGTGGTTGTCGTCCTCAGTGGTCGTCCCAGTGGCTCTCGTGCGAGGCGTGGCGATGACCGTCGTGGAGGTAGTCGACGTGGTCGTCGTGGGGCACGGCGACGTGTCCGCAGCCTTCGCCGTGCACGTGGTCGTGGTGGTGGTGCTCGGTGTGCAGATCGGTCGTGCACTCGTCGTAGTGATCGCCGTGCGCGGCGTGGAGATGCCCGTCGTGCGCGTAGTCGACGTGGTCGCCGTGCGGGATGGCGACATGGCCGCAGCCTTCACCGTGGACGTGCGCGTGGTCGCGGTGCTCGAGATGGGTGGTGGTCATGGATGCTCCTCCTGTGCGTGTCGGATGGTGTCGTTGACGATGTGGCCCACGTGGGCGTCGACGAGCTCGTAGGTGATCTCCGTACCGCGCCGGGTGGTGGTGACGAGGCCGGCGTCGCGGAGGACCTTGAGGTGTTGGGACAACAACGGCTGGCTGACGTCGCGGCCGCCCTTGTCGAGCGCGGTCTGGAGTTCGTGGACGCAGCGCGGCCCCTCGCAGAGCTCTACGACCGTGGCGAGTCTGACCGGCGACGCCAGAGCCTTCAGCAGGTCCACCGCTCCCGCCAACACGTCCATCGCCTGGGTCTGGACCACTGCCATACATTAGTCGTTCCTTATATAAGTGACAAGCCATGAACCGGTGCCCTCACAGAGGCTGTATTTGCAATCATTCCAGATAGTCTCTAGAGTTATCTGAAATCGATCCAGACAAGCTCCTCCGGTGACGGCTACGCCTCGGGACCGAACCAGGGTCGACACAAAAGGCGATACCCGCGCCGGCGACGACACGGCGTCGACCACGCCGGCGGTGACGAAGAGAGACCGAGGGACGATGTTCAGGCTCGCGAGAGTGCTGGCGGGAACGGTGGCGCTGGGTGCAGTGCTCCTCACCGCGGGAGCGAGCACGTCGCCGGCGCCCGCGGCGGCGAGCGGGAACAACAAGGTGGCGATCGTGGCGGGGGAGAACGAGTACGGGAACGTCGCGTCGCAGATCGGCGGCGCGTACGTGAGCGTGTATTCGGTCGACTCGAACCCGAACACCGACCCGCACACCTATGAGGCGACGCCGAGCGTGGCGCAGGAGATCGCCGGTGCGGACCTGCTGATCGAGAACGGGGTCGGCTACGACACGTTCATGGGCACCCTCGCCTCCGCGTCGCCGAACTCGGCCCGCAAGGTCATCGACGTGCAGCATCTGCTCGGCCTCCCGGACAGCACGCCCAACCCGCACCTCTGGTACCGCCCGAGGACGATGCCGGCCGTCGCCGGGGCGTTGGCATCCGACCTCTCCAGGCTCGACCCTGCCCACGCGTCGATCTTTCGCTCCAACGAGACCAAATTCGTGTCCTCGCTGAAGCCCTGGCTCGGCGCCATCGCCGCCTTCAGGGCGAAGTACGGGGGGACGAGGGCGGCCACGACCGAGCCCGTGGCCGACTACCTGCTGACCGCCATGGGGATCGACAACCTGACCCCGTTCCAGTTCCAGGCGGACATCATGAACGGCACCGACCCCACCCCTCAGGACGTGACGTTGGAGAAGGGGTTCTTCACGAAGCATCAGGTGAAGGTGTTCTGTTACAACCAGCAGGTCACCGACCCGCTCACCGATTCCATCCGCCAGACCGCGTTGTCGGCCGGTGTGCCGGTGGTCGGCGTCTACGAGACGATGCCCGTGCCCGGCTACGACTACCAGACCTGGATGATGGCCGAGCTCCACGCCATCTTGAGGGCCATCTCCACCGGCGCCTCCACACAGCAACTGTGAGGGTGAACGCGGATTCGTCGGCGCCCACCGCGGGCCCGCTGCTCGTTGGGACCAGCGGACCGGGCGGAGGCGGCGGGCCCGTCGAGGTGCTCCGGGTCGAGGACGTGAGCGTGTCGCTCGGAGGCCGCCGGGTCCTCGACCGAGTGTCCTTTGCGGTGGACGCTGGCGCGTTCTGCGGCCTCATCGGCTCCAACGGCGCGGGGAAGACCACCCTGCTGCGAGTGATCCTCGGCCTGATCACGCCGAGCAGCGGCCGCGTCGAGGTCGAGGTGACCGGCGGCGCCCGGTCGCGGCGGACGCCGCTCGTCGGCTACGTCCCCCAGAAGATCGCCTTGGACGCCGACGTACCGCTCCGTGCCCGGGACCTGGTCGGGCTCGGCCTCGACGGGCACCGCTTCGGGATAGCCCGACCCACGGCCAAGCGCCGGGCCGCCATCGACGAGATGCTCGAGGCAGTCGGTGCGACCGCCTTCGCGGACGCCCGGATCGGGAACTTGTCGGGCGGTGAGCAGCAGCGGGTGATGATCGCCCAGGCGCTCGTCTCCGGCCCGAAGCTGCTGCTCCTCGACGAGCCGTTGGCGAACCTCGACATCCGATCCGCCGCCGAGGTCGTCGAGCTCCTGTCGCGGATCGCCGACGGCCAGCACGTGGCGGTACTCCTCTCCGCGCACGACATGAACCCGCTGCTGCCGGTCATGGATCGCGTCGTCTACCTCGCCGACGGCCGCGCCGCCTCGGGCACGACCGACGAGGTGGTGCAGACGGACACGCTGAGCAAGCTGTACGGCCACCACGTTGAGGTGCTCCGCGTCGCGGGCCGGGTGCTGGTGGTCTCCGGCGCGGAGCATCAGGCCCACCACGTCGGTGACACCGACGACTACTCCCAGCCGGCGTGATCGCAGGGCTGTTCGAACCGGGCTTCTTCTCGTCGGAGCCGGTCCAGGTCGCACTGGTCGTCGGCGCCATCACGGCGGTCGTCTCGGGCATCGTGGGCGTGTTCACGGTCTTGCGGGGACAGTCCTTTGCCGGTCACGCTCTCGCCGACATCGGCACCGCGGGGGGCTCCGCCGCATTCCTCGTCGGCGCGTCGACGCTGTACGGCTTCGTCTCCTTCAACTTGATCGCGGCCGCCGTGATGGAGCTCATCGGCGTCCGCAAGCCCCGGGGACGGGACCTCGCCACGGGCATCGTGCTCGGCGCCTCGCTCGGCCTGGCGGCGCTCTTCCTCTACGAGGGCACCATCTCGTCGAGCACGACCGGGGCCACCGTCAATGTGCTGTTCGGTTCGATCTTCACCCTGCCGCCGGGAATCACGGCGGTCATGGGCGTGCTCGGCGTCGGGTCCGTGGCGCTCATCGCCTTTCTCTACCGGCCCCTCTTGTTGAGCTCGCTGAGCGACGAGCTGGCCGCCGCCCGCCGGGTTCCGGTCCGCCTGGTCGGTGCCGGGTACCTCGTCGCCCTCGCCCTCGCCGTGTCGATGTCCGCGGTGACGATCGGGGCCATCCTCTCGACGGCGCTCCTGATCGGACCGGCCGCCATCGCCCTCCGTCTGGCCAAGCGCGTCGGGGTCGCCCTCGCGGTCGCCGCCGCCGCCGGCGTGTTCTCCTGCTGGGTGGGAACGCTGATCGCCTACGACAGCACCGCATGGACGGGTGGGAACGGCTGGCCCGTCAGCTTCTGCATCGTGGCCGTCATCTTCGTCCTCTACGCCGCCTCGGGGATCGCCTCTCGCCTCCGGCCCGATCGGCGACGGGCGACGGAGAGCGATGAGCGAACCGTGATGGAGCCGGTCGAGGTGGCCTGATGTTCGACAGCTTCATGATCAACGCGTGGGAGGCGGCCACCATCGTGGCGGTCGTGGCCGGGGTGGTCGGTTTCTTCACGGTGCTGCGCGGCGAGGCCTTCGCCGCGCACTCTCTGCCGAACGGTGCGTTCGCCGGGGCCGCGGGGGCCGTGTTGATCGGGGCGAACACCATCGTCGGACTGGGCGTGTTCTCTCTCGCCGGCGCCGGGATGATCGCCGGCTTGGGCCGCCGCGCCCGCAGCGACGTCGCGACGGCGCTCACGATCGTGCTGATGCTGGCGCTCGGCGATCTGTTCTTGTCGCGTACGAGCGAGTACGCGCCCGAAATCTTCTCGCTGCTGTTCGGTGAGGTCCTGGGCGTCTCCACCAGCAAGCTCTGGCCCACCATGGCGATCGCCGTCGTGTGCATCGCCGCGATCCTTGTGCTGTACCGGCCGCTGATGCTCTCCTCGGTCACGCCCGACGTCGCGGCCGCCCGAGGCATCAACGAACGGGTGATGGACCTGGCCTTTCTCGTCGTGATCGCGCTCGTGACCACCATGGCCGTCCCGGTCGTGGGATCCCTTCTCATCTTCAGCTTGCTCATCGGCCCACCCGCCGCCGCCCGGTCCTTCACCGACCGCCCCGTGGTGGCGATGGGTCTCTCCGTGGTGGTCGCGCTCCTCACCGTGTGGGTGGCCATCGCCGCCTCCTACGAGACGAGCCTGCCCATCGGCTTCTTCGTCGGAGCCCTCGGTGCCTTCTCCTACACCGTCGGGCGCGTGTGGGCCGGCTGGCGGCGACGACGCCTGTCGTGACGCCGGGTTCCGTTGCCGGCCGCGTCAGCGGACGCTCCCTGCTCCGAGCGCTTCCACCGTCAAGACGCCGACCCCGAGAGATCGAAGACCGCGCGTCGGTTGACCCAGCAGCTGGTCCCGACGTTGGCGCCGCGCCATGTCATCGGGCTGTCGGAACGGGGACTCGAGGGCTAAGGTCGATACGGATCTAGCACTCGGGTCACCGAAGGAGGCTGGACATGAAGATTCTCGGGGTGTTCCAGGCGGCAAAAGAGACGCGCCAGGTGAAGGCCGGGTCCGTGATCTTCGAGGCGGGCGCCCCTGGCGCCGAGATGTACGGCGTGATCGAGGGCACGGTGGAGCTGCGCTTTCCTGACGGCCGGGTGATCTCAATCGGCCCGGACGACACCTTCGGCGAGATGGCCATCATCAACTCCTCGCCCCGCACCGCCACCGCCGTGGCGACCGAGGACTCCAACCTGGCCGTCATCGACAAGCAGCGGTTTCTCTTCCTGGTGGGCGAGACGCCGACCTTCGCCCTGCAGGTCATGTCGTGCATGGCCGACCGCCTCGGCGCCGCCCGGATCTGACGCGCCCGCGCTGACGGTGAGCCTGCGGGCTCTAGCCTGCGGGCTCTTATCTGCGGGCTATGAGAGGTCTCGGTTAACTGCCTGGAGGTTCCGAGCCGACATCCGTTTGGGAACAAGTACCCTCAGCAGTGTTCGGTGCTCGCGGACGGCCAGACGTTCGTCACGACCGAGAAATCAGGGATGGTCGGTGCGCCCGCCGCGTCACCGAAGAAGCCGGCCGCTCCGGTGGGCGTAAGTCTTGGGAACTCGACGTTTGCGACCAGGTGGTCGTCATTCGGGCCCGCCACACCGTCATCGGGCAAGAGGAAGCTGGCCGTGAGGAAGCCCCGTCCGGCAACGACGGCACCGGCCGCCGGCACGCCCTGCGTGACGACGGTCAGAGTGCCCGAGTACGTGGTCGCGTTCGCGGCCGAACTCGTCAGGACTGCTTTCCCGGTCAAGACTCCCCGGCCGGTGTTCAAATTGATCGTCCAGTGGATGCCGCCCACCCTCAATGCACCCGACAGCGGGTAGTCGGTTGGGTCAGGGAGCACCTGTCCCTCCGAGCCTTTCCACGTGCCGGAGTACGTGATGTACGGAGTGGGGCGACCCGTCGTGGCGAGGATGTCTTCTCCGTTACACGTCTTGGACGCCAAGGTGCCGCTGAGCTGAATGTTCGCATTGGCGCGGTCGATCTCGGGCGCGGGTGCGGTGGTCGCTGCTTCCGCGACAAAACCGCCAGCCGTCGTGCCCACCGCCGCGCACACGGCGCAGCCGACTGCGAAACGGTGCCTACTGAGCTTCATCAGATTCCTCCTGTCTTTTCGGGTCCGCGAAGCACCGGGCCGAAACCCGGTGCATCGATGACGAGATGAGACCGGAGGCGCCTCTGGTATCCCGGCTGTCGTAACACGGGTGTGGAAATCGGTCAATGCGCGTTTCGGAACCTCGGTTCCGCTGACAAGGCGTCATTCCGAGGCGATTCGTTCTTTGACGAGGAAGAACGGATCTGCCCGCAGCCTGGCGGGAGGGAGGCCGTCGCTATTTCGTCGCAATCATTTCATCCAAGAGGCAACGAGCAGCTGCGCAACGCCCGCCCTGCCGGCGTTCAGGACACGCATTCGGAGGCCACAACCGCGGCGGCCGCCGCGTCCACGCCTCCGTCACCCGGCCGGACCGGCTCAGGGAGGTCAGCTGCCGAAGAGCAGCGAGTAGTCCGCCCCCCGGCGCAGGTGATGGCCCCCGTCGACACCCAGCGTTTCGCCCGTGACGAAGCCGGACTCGGGGCCGAGCAGATAGCGGACGGCCCCGGCGACGTCCTCGACGGTGCCGACGCGGCCGAGCGGCATCTGGGCCAGGTAGTCGTCGAGCAACGGCCCTCCCGCGGTGATGAACGACATCAGCTCGTCGTCGATGATCCCCGGGGCGACGGCGTTCACGCGGATGCCCGACGGCCCGAGCTCCTCGGCGGCCGTCTCGGCGAGAAAGCGGATGCCGGCCTTGGCGACGCCGTAGGCCCACAGGTGCGGGTGGGGGAAGCGGCCCGCCCCCGAGGACATGAGGACGATGGCGCCGCGCCCGCCGCGCCCCGGGTCTTCCTCCTGCGAGAGCATGGCGGTCGCACCGTGCTTCACGCAGAGCACCGATCCCATCAGATTGAGGTCGATGGTGGCGCGCACGGCCGCGGCGTCGGCAGTCAGCACCGAGCCGAGGTGGAGCGACCCACCCGCGCAGGCGAACAGGCCGTCGATGCGGCCTGTCGTCTCCCTCGTGGCCGCCACCGCGCCGGCGACCTGGTCCTCGACCGTCACGTCGGCCACGACGAAGCGCGCCGTCGCGCCACCACGCGCTGCCTTGGCGATGCGCTCGGTGGCGTCGGCGAGCTTCTGCTCGGTGCGGCCGCAGACCGTCACGTGCGCGCCGTCGGCCGCCAGCCGCTCGGCCGTGGCCAGCCCGATGCCGCTGCCGCCGCCGGTGACCAGGACGGACCAGCCCGAGATGCCGGCCGGGCCCGTCTCCTCCCCGGCCATCAGACGGGTCCGACCCCGACCGGGGCCGTGGGGGCGAACGCGACGGGCATCTCGTCGATCCCCGAGATGAAATTCGCCGCGCGGCGGGGCAGGGCCCCCCGGTCGACCGCCAGGTGCAGGTCGGGCAGGCGGGCCAGCACGCGTTCGACCATGACCCGCAGCTCCAGGCGCGCCAGCTGGTTGCCCAGGCAGAAGTGGGCGCCGAACCCGAAGGCCAGGTGAGGGTTGGGGCTGCGGCTGATGTCGAAGGCGTCGGGCTCGGTGAAGACCGCCTCGTCGCGGTTGGCCGAGGGATAGAGGAGCAGGATCTCTTGGCCGGCCCGAATACGTGCGCCCTCGAGCTCGACGTCGCGGGTCGCCGTGCGGGCCATGTTCTTGATGGGCGACACCCAGCGCAGCATCTCTTCCACCGCGCCCGGCATCAGCCCGGCCGGGTCGGCGGCCAGCCGCGCCCGCTGGTCGGGGTGGGCGAGGAGCTCCTCCAGGCCTCCGCTGATGACGTGGCGCGTCGTCTCGTCGCCACCGATGAGGATGAGCAGGGTCTCGTGGACCAGCGAGTCGTCGTCGAGCGAGTCGCCGTCGATCTCGGCGTGGCACAGCACCCCGACGAGGTCGTCGGTGTTGCCGGTGGCGCGGCGATCGGCGATGACCGGGTGGATGTAGTCGCTGTACCCCATGAAGGCGTTCGTCGCTCGTTCCATGGCGTCCGGGTCGGGCGAGCCCTGGCCCTTCAGCATGTCGTCGGACCACCGCAACAGGTCGTCGCGGTCCCCGGGCGCGACGCCGAGCATGTCCCCGATCATGATGATGGGCAGCGGTGCTGCGATCTCCTTGATGAAGTCGCAGCTGCCCCGCTCGCACACCTGGTCGAGGATGGAGTCGCAGACGAGCCGCAGCTTGTCTTCCATGGCCCGCACCCGGCGGGGCGTGAACCCCTCGGAGACGAGCCTGCGCCGCCGCACGTGCTCGGGCGCGTCGAAGTCGATCAGCATGGGAAGCGGCGGGAACTTGGGCCGGATCCCCCCGCGTTGGAGAAGGACTCGGTGTCGACGGACGCCTGCTTGACCGCGGCATAGGTAGCGGCCGCCCACAGATCGTTCGCCTCGTCGTAGTACACGGGGGCGTTCTTGCGCATCCAGGCGTAGGCGTCGTGGGGCTCCCGCCCGTAGAACGTCCCGCTCATCAGGTCGATACCCAGGTCCTCGGGGGTGATGGTCACGGCGGCCACGCTATCCGTGGGTGGGTAGGGTGTCCCCATGGCAGACCAGGCGACCTTCACCGACGTTGCCATGGAATTCATGCCCGGCCTGTACTCGGCCGCCCTCCGCATGACCCGGAACCCGGCCGACGCCGAGGACCTCGTGCAGGAGACGTATCTGAAGGCGTACCGCTCCTTCGGGTCGTTCACCGAGGGCACCAACCTGCGGGCGTGGCTCTACCGGATCCTCACCAACACGTACATCAACTCGTATCGGGCAGCGCAACGCCGGCCCGAGCTGACCGACGTCGAGGACGTCGAGGACCTCTATCTCTACAAGCGCCTGGCCGGAGCGGGCGGGAGCGAGCCCGGGCGCAGTGCCGAGGACGAGGCGCTGGAGCGGTTCACCGACGAGGACGTGAAAGCCGCCCTGGAGACCCTGCCCGATGCGTTCCGCATGGCCGTGCTCCTGGCCGACGTGGAGGGGTTCAGCTACAAGGAGATCTCCGAGATCACCGACGTGCCGATCGGGACGGTCATGAGCCGGATCCACCGGGGAAGAAGGGCATTGCAGAAGGCGTTGCACGATGTAGCCGAGGCGCGCGGCCTGGTCGGGAGCACGCCTGGGGGGTCGAGGGAGTGAGCGATGACATGAGCAGCAGGGAGGAGAAGCAGCCAGGTGCCGCCGTGGACGCGTCAGGCCTGTTCGGCGTGACGGTCGACTGCGAGGAGGCGGTGCACGAGCTGTACCACTATCTCGACGGTGAGCTGACCGAGATTCGCCGCGAGGAGATCCGCATCCACCTCGACTGGTGCGGGCCGTGCGGCGGCGCCGCCGAGTTCGAGGCCGAGCTGCGCCGGGTGATCGCCAACCGATGCAAGGACCGGGTCCCGCAGAGCCTGATCGAGCGCGTGGCCGCGATGATCGACGAAGAAAGCCGCGAGCACCACGGCAAACACTGACGTCACCCCCGCCCTTCCCGACCTTCCGGCGAGCGGTCCGCTCATGGTCGACTGGGTGCTGGCCCAGCGCGTCGCCACCGGCGCGCTCATCTTGAAGCCCGCTCCCGCCTCGTACCGCTCCTCTCACCTGCAGGCGCAATTCGACGAGCTCACGGCCCGGGCCGAGACGCTCGTCAGCGAGTCCACCGGGCTGCACTCCGCGCACGGCTCGGCGCGGGCCAAGGTCACCGACCGGCCGGGGTGGGCGGCGGCGAACGTCCGCTCGATCGAGCGATTGGTGGGGCCGGCGTTGCTCGAACTGCAGCGCAAGCGCGGCGCCAAGCTGGGCGGGCCGTCGTTGGCGGTCGGACGGGCCGTCGCCGGCACGCAGCTCGGCCTCATGCTCGCCTACATGGCCACACGGGTCCTCGGCCAGTACGACCTCCTGATCGACGACGGGGCGCCCGAGGACCAGGACCTCGTGTCCTACGTCGGGCCGAACATCGTCGCGGTGGAGGAGCAGTACGGCTTCGCGCCGAGCCAGTTCCGCCTCTGGCTTGCCTTGCACGAGGTCACCCACCGCCTGCAGTTCACCGCGGTCCCCTGGTTGCGCGATCACTTCGTCGGGCTGGTCTCCGAGTTGCTCGGCCCGCTGTCGGGCGACCCCTCAGGCTTCGCCGAGGTGGTGCGCCGGATCGCGGCCGAGGTGCGCGCGGGGCGCAACCCGGCGCAGGACGCCGGCGTTATCGGCATGCTGGCCACACCCGAGCAGCGCGCCGCGCTGTCGAGGATCTCCGGGATGATGAGCCTGCTCGAAGGGCACGGCGACGTCACGATGGACCGCGCCGGTGCCTCGGAGGTGCCGGGGGCCGCGCACTTCTCCAAGGTCCTGCACGAGCGCCGTACCCAGGCCCGCGGACTGACCAAGCTGGTGTCCAAGCTGCTCGGGCTCGACGCCAAGATGCGCCAGTACGCCGAGGGTGAGCGCTTCGTCGAGGCGGTCGAGGCCGCCGGTGGGCCCGCCCTGCTGGCCCGGGTCTGGGAGGGACCCGAGTGGTTGCCCTCCTTGGAGGAGATCCGTGACCCCGCTACGTGGGTGGCCCGCGCCGGAGAATGAGGCGGCCCGCGCCGCCCTCGCTCCGCTCGTCGACGACCTGCTGACCCGCTGCACCTTCCCGCCCCGCGGCCAGCCGCTGGCCTGCGCGGTCTCGGGCGGGGCCGACTCCCTCGCCCTCCTCGTGCTCGGCGTGGCCGCGGGCTGCGACGTCACCGCGTACCACGTGGACCACGGGCTGCGTGCCGGGTCGGTGGCCGAGGGCGACGTCGTCGCAGCCGCGGCGTCCCGCTTCGGCGCGCGCCTGGAGCGCCGCACGGTGAGGGTCGAGCCGGGGCCGAACCTCGAGGCCCGCGCCCGCGCCGCGCGCTTCGCGGCGTTGCCGCCCGGCGTCGCGACCGGCCACACCATGGACGACCAGGCCGAGACCATCCTCGTGAACCTCCTGCGCGGCGCCGGCGCCGACGGGCTCGCCGGCATGGCCGCCGGCCACCGCCATCCGCTGCTCGGGCTGCGCCGCCACGAGACCCACGCCCTCTGTGCGGCCGCCGGCCTGGTGCCGGTGTGCGACGCCAGCAACCACGATCCGGCGTTCGTGCGCAACCGCGTCCGCAGCGAGCTGTTGCCCCTGTGCGCGGACGTAGCGGGCCGTGACCCCGTGCCGGTGCTGGCCCGGCAGGCCCGAGTGCTGCGCGAGGAGTCGGCGCTCCTCGACGCGCTGGCGGCCGAAGCGGTGCCGGAGCCGGCCGACGCCCGCGCCGTCGCCGCGGCGCCCCGGCCCCTGGCCCGGCGCGCCCTGCGCCGGTGGCTGCGCGTCGGCGCACCGGGCGGCGAGCACCACCCGCCCTCGCTGGCCGAGGTCGATCGCGTGCTCGGGGTCGCAGCCGGCGCGGGGGTCGGCACCGAGCTCTCCGGGGGCCGGCGCGTGCGGCGGTCGGGGGGGCGGCTCCGGGTGGCGCCCGACCGCTCCGGTAGTGTCACGCCGGTGAGCGACGTGCCCGGAACGGGCGGCCCGAGCTGGGCCGAACCCGACGTCGGCCCGGTGCTCGTCGGCGCAGATGAGCTCGCCGCACGCGTCGCCGAACTCGGCGCCCAGATCACGGCGGACTACGCCGGCGACCCCCCGCTCCTCGTCGCGGTCCTCAAGGGGGCCATGCTCTTCCTCAGCGACCTGTGCCGAGCCATCGAGCTGCCGGTCGAGGTCGACTTCATGGCGGTGTCGTCCTACGGCAGCGCGACCAAGACGTCCGGGGTGGTCCGCATCGTGAAGGACCTCGACTCCGAGCTCGAGGGCCGCCGCGTGCTGGTGGTGGAGGACATCATCGACAGCGGCCTCACGCTCAACTACCTGCGGCGCTACCTCAACGCCCGCCAGCCCAAGAGTCTGGAGATCTGCGCGTTGCTGGTGAAGGGGGGCGAACAGCGGGTCGAGATCCCCTTGCGCTACGTCGGCTTCACCATCCCGCCCGATTTCGTCGTGGGCTACGGCCTCGATGTGGGCCAGCGCTACCGCAACTTGCGCGGCGTACACCGCTACAAGGGGCCAGACCAATGAGCACAGACCGATGAGCCCAGACCGATGAGCGTCGATGTCGACCGCGTCCGCAAGGCCGTGCACGAGCTCCTCACCGCCATCGGGGAGGATCCGGACCGCGACGGCCTGTTGGCCACGCCCGACCGCGTCGCCTCCATGTACGAAGAGCTCTTCTCGGGGCTGCACGACGACCCAGCACGCCACCTCGAGGTGACGTTCGCGTCCGAGCACGACGAGATGGTGATGGTGCGCGACATCCCCTTCGCCTCCCTCTGCGAGCACCACCTGGTGCCGTTTCTCGGCAAGGCCCACGTTGCGTACATCCCCGCCGAGGACGGCCGCATCACCGGGCTCTCCAAGCTGGCCCGGCTCGTCGACGGGTACGCCCGCCGGCTCCAGGTCCAAGAGCGCATGACGACCGAGATCGCGGACGCGATCGCCGCCGTCCTGTCCCCCCGGGGTGTGCTCGTCGTGATCGAGGCCGAGCACCTCTGCATGTCCATGCGGGGCGTGAAGAAGCCGGGCACGCTCACGGTGACCTCGTCGGTGCGCGGGCTGTTCCGCTCCGACGTAGCGACGAGAGCCGAGGCCATGCAGTTCCTCCGGAGCCGCTGACCCTGCCCGCGCCGCAACCGCCCCGAGGCCGCCCGCTCGTCATGGGAGTCCTCAATGTGACCCCTGACTCCTTTTCGGACGGGGGACTCTACGACTCCTTCGAACGGGCGGTGGCCCACGGGCTCGACCTGGCCGCCCAGGGCGCGGACCTGATCGACGTCGGCGGGGAATCCTCGCGGCCGGGCGCCGAGCCCGTCCCCCTCGAAGCGGAGCTCGCACGTGTCGTCCCGGTCGTCGAGGCGTTGGCCGCCGCTCCGGCCGTCATTGAGCGGGGCGTGCGCCTCTCGGTCGACACGGTCAAGCCGGAGGTTGCCGCGGCCGCGGTGGAGGCCGGCGCGACCCTCGTCAACGACGTCTCGGCCTCGCTGTGGGAGGTCGCGGCGTCGGCGGGCGCCGGCTGGGTCGCCATGCACATGCAGGGCCGGCCGCGCACCATGCAGGACGACCCCCACTACGGCGACGTGGTGGCCGAGGTGCGGGCGTTCGTACTCGAGCGCGCCGGCCTCGCCCGGGCCGCGGGCGTCGCCGAGGTGTGGGTCGATCCGGGGATCGGGTTCGGCAAGACGCCGGCCCACAACCTCTCGCTGCTCCGGCACCTCGACGAACTCGTGCGGGCGGCGGACGAGGCCGCGTGCGCCGGGGTGGTCGTGGGCACGAGTCGCAAACGGTTCCTCGGCCTGCTGGCCAAGGGCCCCGCTCTCACCCCCGGCGCCGAACCGGCCCCCGTGGCCGACCGGCTGGAGGGGTCCTTGGCCACCGCCGCCGCGGCCCTGGTGGCGGGCGCGGGCATGGTGCGGGTGCACGATGTGGCAGCGACGGTGCAAGTGGCGCGGCTGTATGGTCCTGCCGCATGAAGGGCAAGTGGGCGGCCGGCATCCCGCCCCGCAACTTCACCTGGGTGATCAAGGATCGTCTCGCCGTCAGCGAACGGCCCGGCGGGTTCGGGGTCAACCACCGCAGGGTGCGGCGCCAGGAGGAGATCATCTGGCTGCGCGTGCAGGGGTTCGGGCGCGTCATCTCGCTGTTGCCCTCGCCCCACAACCTGGCGGCCTACGACGAGGAGGGCCTGGTCTGGGCGCACTACCCCCTCGAGCGCTCGGGTGACCCCCGCCCCGTCCTGTCCGCCTGCTACCAGGACGTCGACGACTCCCTCGCCGCCGGCCTCCGGATCCTGCTGCACCAGGACGAGCTGGGCGACCGGCTGATGGGGGTTGTCGCCGGCTACCTGGTGTGGTCCAACCGGATCGCCAACCTGCCCCAGTCGGTCGCCCTCGTCGAGCACGTGGTCGGGCACGCGATGGGCGAGCCGGGGCGCGAGCTGCTGGCGGAGCTCGAGGGGATGCCGGCGCGCGGCAGGGCGAAGTAGGCGCGGGACGCCCGCCTGGTGGCCGATCGCATCGAGATCCGTGACCTGCGCGTCCTCGGCGTGCACGGCGTGCTCCCCGAAGAGCGCGAGCGGCCGCAGCCCTTTTCGGTCGACATCGTCGCCTGGGTCGACATGACCGCCGCTCAGCAGAGCGACGACCTGGCCGACACGGTCGACTACGGGTCCCTGGCCCGCGCGGCGGCCGAGGTGGTCGGCGGGCGCTCCTACCGCCTGCTCGAGGCGCTCGCCGGCCGGCTGGCCAGCGCCCTGCTGATCGTGGACCCGCGCCTCGAAGCGGTGGAGGTCACGGTGCGCAAGCTGCGCCCACCGCTGGAGCTCGACGTCGGCTCCACCGGGGTCCGGGTGCGCCGCGCCCGCTGATCGCAGGCGGAATCGCACGTGGAGCGGCCGCCGACTACGCCGCCGACTCCGCCGCCGACTCCGCCGCCGACTCCGCCGCCGACTACGCCGGCGCGCGCCTTCATCGGCCTCGGCTCGAACCTGGGCGACCGCCGCGCCTCCCTCGCAGCGGCGGTCGCAGCCCTCGAGGCACACCACGACGTGGCCGCCGTCTCCCCGCTCTACGAGACCGCCCCTGTCGGCGGCCCCGAGGGCCAGGGCCCGTACCTGAACGTCGTGGTCGAGCTCGAGACCACCGACTCGCCCCGCCAGCTGCTCGTGCGCTGCCGCGCCCTCGAACAGGCGGCGCAGCGCGAGCGGACGGTCCGCTGGGGCCCCCGCACGCTCGACGCCGACGTGCTGTGGGTGGACGGCGAGCGGGTCGACGAGCCGGACCTGACCGTGCCGCATCCCCGCATGTGGGAGCGCCGGTTCGTGCTGGCGCCGCTGGCGGACCTCGCCCCCGATCTGGTGACGCCGGCCCAGGTCGGGGCGGCTGGTGGGGACGTGGTGCGTGTGGGTAGGCTGTAGGGGACATTTCTCAGATCGTCTGTAGGCGACCGGCACCCGCGAGGGGCTGGAACGCCGAAGGAGGTCCGATGCCCACGATCCGCATCATCGGCCCTGGCCGGGCCGGTACATCCCTGGCCGCCGCCTTGTCGGCGCGCGGCTGGACGTTCGCCGGGTTCCTCGGCCGGGGCGACGACCTGGCCGCGGCCGCGCGCGGCGTCGACGTGCTCGTCATCGCCACACCCGACGACTCCATCGCCGACGTGGCGGCCGCGGTGGTTCCGGTGGTCACCACGACCGTCGTGCACCTGTCGGGCTCGCTCGGACTCGATGCGCTGGGGCCGCACCCCCTGCGGGCCGGCGTGCACCCGCTCGTGCCCCTGCCCAACGGCGAGGTCGGGGCGGCCCGGCTGGCCTCGGGCGTCACCTTCGCCGTGGCGGGAGCACCCGCCGCCGCCGAGATCGCGGCCGCCCTGGGCGGCCGAACCGTCGCGGTGGCCGACGAGGACAGGGCGGCCTACCACGCCGCGGCGTGCATCGCCGCCAACCACGTCGTCGCGCTGCTCGGCCAAGTCGAGCGAGTGGCCGGCTCCGTCGGCCTCGACCTCGAGTCGTTCCTGCCGCTCGCCCGGGCCGCCGTCGACGACGTCGCCGCCTTGGGGGCCCGGGCCGCGCTGACGGGCCCCGCCCGTCGTGGCGACTGGGCCACCCTCAGCCGCCACCTCGATGCGCTGCCCGAGAACGAGCGCGCCGGCTACCAGGCCGGCGCCGCGCTGGCCACCCGGCTCGCCGGCGCCGGAACGCCAGCAGCCGCTATCGCCGCCGCCGCCGACTCCGACGAGTCCGTGCCGGCGGTCGTGTGAGGGTCGCGGGGAGCGTCATGGACGTCGTCAAGACGGCCGCCGGTTGCACCGACCTGTTGCAGGCCGCCCGCGCTTCGGGCCGCCGGGTCGGCCTGGTGCCGACCATGGGCGCGCTGCACGACGGGCACCTCTCGCTCATCGCGCGGGCCCGGGCCGAGTGCGACGTGGTCGCCGTGAGCATCTTCGTCAACCCTCTGCAGTTCGGTGACCCCGAGGACATCGAGCACTACCCGCGCACGGTCGAGCGCGACCTCTCCGAATGTGCCGCGGCGGGCGCCGACGTCGTCTTCGTCCCGGCCGTGCGCGAGATGTACCCGTCCTGGCCCGAGCCGCCGGCGACGACCGTCTCGGTGCATGGCGTGAGCGAGCGCTGGGAGGGTGCGTCGCGTCCCGGGCACTTCGACGGCGTCGCCACCGTCGTGGCCAAGCTCTTCGCGGTGGCCGGCCCGTGCCGGGCCTACTTCGGGCTGAAGGACTTCCAGCAGTTGGCCGTCGTGCGCGCCATGGCCGCCGACCTGTCACTGCCCGTCGAGCTCGTCGGCTGCCCGATCGTGCGCGAGCCCGACGGGCTGGCGCTCTCGAGCCGCAACGTCCGCCTGGCGGCCGACGAGCGGGCCGCGGCCACCGTGCTCTGGCGCGCGCTGGGCGCCGGCCGCACCGCCGTGGCCGCGGGCGAGCGTTCCGGTGTGGCCGTGGCCGGCATCATGCGCGACGTCGTCGCCGCCGAGGATCTCGTGCACCTCGACTACGCGGTGGCGGTCGACAACGCCACGCTCCGCGAGGTCGCCGACATCGAGGACCCGGCGACGGTGCGCCTGCTCGTCGCGGCCGAGGTGGGCCCCGTCCGCCTCATCGACAACGGCGCCGCGCTCGACGACCCCGCCCCGGCCGACCCTGCCCCGACCGACTCCATCCCGACCGACTCCATCCCGACCGACTCGATCCCGACCGACTCCACCCCGACCGACACCGCCCCGACCGACACCGTCCCGACCGACACCGTCCACCCGACCATCGCCGTTCCGGCCGCCGACGACGCGGCCACCCAGGACTACCAACTCGAAAGGATCAGGTGAGCCGATGCGCCGCCGCATGATGAAGTCCAAGATCCACCGCGCCACCGTCACCGGCGCCAACCTCAACTACGTGGGCTCGGTGTCGATCGACACCGAGCTGATGGCGCTGGCGGACATCCTCCCCTACGAGCAGGTCGCCGTCCTCGACATCGACAACGGCGCCCGCTTCGAGACGTACGCCATCGAGGGTGAGCGGGGCCAGATCTGCCTGAACGGCGCCGCGGCCCGCCTGGTCGCGCCGGGCGACAAGGTGATTCTCATCACTTACGGCGACTACGAGCGCGCCGAGCTCGACAGCTACGTGCCGCGCGTCGTGCACGTGGACGGGCGCAACCGGGTGATCGACGAGGTCTCGGCCCGCCTCGATGCCGAGCTCTCCGCGCCGCTGACCGAACCGGCGTGAGCTCCGGGGCGGCGCCCGGACCGTTCGACGTCCTGGTCCTGGGCAGCGGCGTCGCCGGCCTGTCCGCCGCCGTCCGCCTCGCCGGAACCGTCACGGCGGCGGGTCAGCCGCTCTCCCTCGGCGTCCTGACCAAGGGCGCACTCGCCCAGTCCGCCACGCGGTGGGCCCAGGGCGGCGTGGCCGCCGTGCTCGGTGCCGACGAGGATTCGACCGATCTGCATCTGGCCGACACGCTGCGCGCCGGTGCAGGCCTGTGCGACGAGGAGGCGGTGCGCATCCTCGTCGACGAGGGGCCGGGCCGAGTGCACGAGCTCATCGCGCTGGGTGCGGTGTTCGACCGCGAGACGACCGGTTCGCTCTCGCTCGCCCGCGAAGGGGGCCACTCGCGTCCGCGCGTCGTCCACGCCGGCGGCGCGGCGACCGGCGCGGAGGTCGAGCGCGCGCTCGTCGATGCCACGTACCGCTCCGCCAGTGCCGTCCTCGAGGGTTGGTTCGCCGTCGACCTGATCACGGAGGGCGGGCGCAGCGTGGGCGTGACCGCGCTGCCGCCCCACGAGGCCGGCGCCGGGCCCGCCCCCGTCGCCATCCGCGCCGCCAATGTCGTGCTCGCCACCGGCGGAGCGGGGCAGCTGTACTCGGTCACCACCAACCCGGCGGAGTCGACGGGCGACGGCGTGGCCATGGCGCTGCGCGCGGGCGTGCCCACGGCCGACGTCGAGTTCGTGCAGTTCCACCCGACCGCGCTGCACCACCCGGCCATGCCGCGTCCGCTGCTGTCCGAGGCCCTCCGCGGCCACGGTGCCATCCTGCGCGACCGGGAAGGCGAGCGCTTCGTCGAGGAGTTGGCGTCGCGCGACGTGGTGAGCCGGGCCATGGCGGCGCGCATGGCCGAGCAGGGCGTCGACTACCTCTGGCTCGACGCCACCGGGCTCGAGCGCTTCTCCCAGCGCTTCCCCACCATCGCCGCCTCGCTCGCCTCCATCGGCCTCGACCCGCAAAAGGACTGGCTGCCCATCGCGCCGGCCGCCCACCACCTCTCGGGCGGCGTGGTCACCGACCTGTGGGGTGCCACCGCGCTGCCGGGCCTGTGGGCCGTCGGCGAGGTGGCCTGCACGGGCGTGCACGGGGCCAACCGGCTCGCCTCCAACTCGCTGCTCGAGGGCATGGTCTTCGCGGGCCGCCTGGCCGAGCGCATCCCCGGCGGCACCGACCGCGCCGAGCCGAGCGGCGCGCTGCGCGCCGTGCTGGGGGATCCGCCACTCGACGGCATCGGCTGCACGCCGCTGGCCGCCCGTCCGCCCGTCGCCCGGCGCGGCGCGACGGCCCCGGCCGCGGCCGCGGCCGCGGCCCCCGACGTGATGAAGCTGCGCGACGTCCTGCAGCGGGCGATGACGCGGGGAGCCGGCGTGGTGCGCACCGCCGAGTCCCTGCACACCGCCCGCGCCGTGGCCGACGAGGTCGCCGAGAACCTGGGCGACCCCGGCGGTTCGGTCCGGGCCGGCGAACTGGCCAACCTGCTGCAGTTGGCCGACGCGCTGTTGGACTCGGCCGAGCGTCGCACCGAGAGCCGGGGCGCCCACGTGCGGGGTGAGTACCCCGACACCGACCGCACGTGGCGCCGCCGGCTGGTCCACGGCGCCGGGCCGGGGCGATGAACGCGGCGGCCGGCGGGGGGATGGCGAACGGGGGCGGCGACGACGGCGCGTACGCCCGAGCCGTGAGCGAGGCGGTCGACCGCGCGCTCGCCGAGGATCTCGGTCCCGACGGCGACCTGACCGCGGCGCTGGTGCCCGAGGGCACCACCGCGCAGTTCGCGCTGCGATCTCGTCAATTCGGCGTGCTCGCCGGGTGCGCCTGCGCGACCGAGGCCTTCGGCCGCGTCGACCCCACGCTGACGCTCGAGTGGCGTGCCGCCGACGGGGACGAGTTGAACCCGGGCAAGACGGTGCTCGAGGCCACCGGGCGCCTGCGACCCATCCTCACCGCGGAGCGCACGGCGCTGAACTTCCTCGGTCACCTCTCGGGCATCGCGACGCTCACCGCGCGTTTCGTGGCGGCCGCGCACGAGCGCAACCCAGCCGTCCAGATCCTCGATACGCGCAAGACCACTCCCGGCCTCCGCACCCTCGAGAAGGCCGCCGTGCGCGCCGGCGGCGGCACCAACCATCGTCTCGGCCTGTCCGACGCCGTGCTGGTGAAGGACAACCACCTGGCCGGCACGAGCATCACCGACGCCGTGCAGCGAGCCCGTGCGCGGTGGCCCGGCCGCATGGTCGAGATCGAGTGCGACGATCTCGCGCAGGTGGCCGAGGCGGCCCGGGCCGGCGCCGACGCGGTGCTGTTCGACAACATGGAGCCGAGAACGGTGGCGGAGGCCGTCGGGGTGGCCCACCTCGACGCAACGGGACCCATCCTCACCGAGGTGTCCGGCGGCGTGACCCTCGACACGGTCGGCGCCTACGCGGCCGCCGGACCGGACCGGATCTCGATCGGTGCGCTGACCCACTCGGCGACCGTGCTCGACCTCGGGCTCGACCTGATCTGGACCAACGAAGGGCCCCGAACGATCGAAGGGACCCGAACGAACGAAGGGAACGCCTGAACGTGCTGCTCGTGATCGACGTCGGCAACACCGAGACGGTCATCGGCCTCTACACGCGCGAAGACACCGACTCGGTGCCCGTGATCGAGGACGGCGTCGGAGTCGGCATCGGCACCGAGCGGGACCCGACGGCGCCGGCGGGCATCACCCACCACTGGCGCCTCTCGACGGTGCCGACCCGGACACCCGACGAGCATGCCGTGCTGCTCACGCAGCTCCTCGACCTGGAGGGCCTCGACATCGCGCCCTCGGTCAGCGGCATCGCCATCAGCTCCTCGGTGCCCCACGTCACCCAAGAGCTGCGCCAGATGGCGACCCGCTGGTTCTCCGACGTGCCCTGCGTCGTGCTCGGCCCCGGCACCAAGAGCGGTATGCCCATCCTCTACGACAACCCCAAGGAGGTCGGGGCGGACCGCATCGCCGACGCCGTGGGCGCCTACGACCTCTACGGCGGGCCGTGCATCGTCGTCGACATGGGAACGGCCACCACGGTCGAGGCGATCAGCGCCAAGGGCGAGTACCTCGGCGGCGCTATCACGCCCGGCGTGGCCATCAGCCTCGAAGCGCTCTACCAGCAGGCCGCCGCGCTGCGCCGGGTCGAGCTGGTCGAGCCGCGCAGCGTGATCGGCCGCTCGACCGTCGAGTCGATCGAGTCGGGGACCCTCTACGGGTTCGCCGGGCTGGTCGACACGCTGGCGCGGCGTTTCATGGAGGAGCTCGGCCCGTCGACCGTCGTCGCCACCGGGGGGTTCAGTTCGCTCATCGCCCCGTATTCGGACACGATTGAGCACGTGGAGCCCTGGCTGACCCTGCACGGCCTGCGCATCGTCTACGAGCGCAACGTCAATTCGTGACCGACCCGAACCCGGCGAACGACCCGGCCCCGACCCACGAGCCGGAAGTCGACCTCCCGTACCGTTTCGACCGGACGCACCAGGCCGCCGAGATCATCGAGCGGTGGTCGGGGCTCGCCCCCGGAGAGGAGTCCGGCGTCACCGTCGGGGTGGCCGGCCGCATCATGCTCTCGCGGCCCCAGGGCAAGCTCGCCTTCTCGGAGCTGCGCGACAACTCGGGATCGGTGCAGCTGTTCGCGCTCGCCGCGGTGACGCAGCGATTCGACCAGTTCGTGAAGCTCAACCTCGGGGACTGGATCGGGGCCCGGGGCGAGGTCGTGCGGACCAAGCGGGGCGAGTTGTCGGTCAAGGTCTCCGAGTGGGTGCTGCTGGCGCGGGCGCGGCGCAACTTCGGCGACAAGTGGCGCGGCGTGACCGACACCGAGATGCGCTACCGCCAGCGCGAGGTCGACCTGTGGGCCAACGAGCGGAGCCGGCACATCTTGCAGCTCCGGAGCGACATCGTGCGCCACCTCCGCCGCCGCCTGTGGGACCAGGGTTTCGTGGAGGTGGAGACGCCCGTGCTGCACGCCGTCGCCGGTGGCGCGACGGCGCGCCCGTTCGTGACGCACTACAACGCGCTCGACCGCGACTTCTACTTGCGCATCGCGCCCGAGCTCTTCCTCAAGCGGCTCGTGGTGGGCGGGTTCGACAAGGTCTTCGAGATCGCGCGCGTGTTCCGCAACGAGGGCATCTCGCCGCGCCACAACCCCGAGTTCACCATGCTCGAGCTGTATCAGGCGTACGCCGACTACACCGACACCATGGTCGTCTTCGAGGAGCTGGTGGCCGGGTTGGCCACCGACCTGCTCGGCACGACGTCGCTCACCTACGGCGGGCGCGCGCTCGAGCTGGCGACGCCGTGGCGGCGGGCGCAGATGACCGAGCTGATCGCCGACGCCATCGGCATCACGCTCGACGTGCGCGCGCCCCGGGCCGACCTGGTCAAGGTGGCCGACGAGATCGGGATCGAGGTGGCGGACGACTGGGGGCCGGGGAAGATCGTGCTCGAGGTCTACGAGAAGACGACCGAGACCGACCTGTGGGGGCCGGTGTTCGTCACCGACTACCCGGCCGAGGTGTCACCCCTGGCGCGGCGTCACCGCGACGGCCCCGAGCTCGTCGAACGCTACGAGCCCGTCGTCGCCGGGCGCGAGCTGGGCAACGGCTTCACCGAGCTGACCGATCCCGACGACCAGCGCGCCCGCTTCGAGGCGCAGGCGGCGAAGGCGAGGGCAGGCGACGAGGAGGAGTCGGTCGAGATCGACGAGGACTATCTCCGCGCGCTCGAGTACGGGTTGCCGCCGACGTCGGGCTTCGGGCTCGGCATCGACCGGCTCGTGATGCTCTTTGCCGACGTGCCCAACATCCGCGAGGTGATCGCCTTTCCCACGCTGCGGCCCGAACGGGGCTGAGGTTCGTCCTGGCCGGCGTCTCTATGGGTCAGGTCCATCCAGTCGACGGTGCGGAACAGAGAGACCCTCGCTCTATAGAAAACCCAAGGTAGATTGCGCCGGTCGCGTCTTGCGCCGGTCGTGTCCGGTCGCTCCGTACTTCGTGGTGCGATTCTTCGGCGGTTTTTAGAAAAAAGCGGTCTCCCTCACACCGCCCTTACAGCCCCCTCACATCTGGGCGTCAGATTGCATCGTGCCGTCGAGCGGCGGCAGGTGCGCAAGGCAGCGCACGCAGGTCCAAGGAGGACAGATGTTTCGCAGGATCATCGCAGGGACGGCAGTGGCCGGTGCGCTGACCGTGGGTGTGGCCGGTGTCGCCGGTGCGGCGACCACGAGCACCGGCACGAGCGGCACCCCGTCGGCCGCTACGTGCGCCAAGGCCGCCAAGGTCGAGGCCCGCATTCACACGATCGAAGGCAAGATCGCCCAGCGTCTCCCGAAGGCCGAGGCCCGCGAGGCCAAGGCGAAGGCCGACGGAAACACGAAGCTGGCCGACCGCATCGCTGCGCGCATCACGCAGGTGCAGGACCGCGAGGCCAAGGTGAACGCCCGGCTGGCCAAGATCGAGGCCAAGTGCGGGACGTCCGCGAGCGGCGCGACGACCTCCTAGGCCTTCTGGGTCCCTCCGCGTCGCATGAGGCGTGCGGCTCCCGGTCTCAGCCCGGGAGGTCGCTCAGCAGTTCGGCCGCCAAGCGGGAGAGCCCCGTCCGCAGTTCGGGCCGGGCGATCCCGCCGGCGGCCGCTTGTGCGTCGGCGACGTAGGAGCGGGCCACCTTCACCGAGGCGCCGACCCCACTCGACGCCATCACGATCGCCCGGGCCTTGTCCCGTTCGGGCTGAGCCAGCGGCTGGCCGAGCAGTGCCCGCAGGTCAGGCCCGGCGTCGGGGTCGGCCAGGGCCACGAGGGCGGGCAGCGTGTAGACGCCTTCGGCGAGATCCTGCCCGGCCGGCTTCTGCAGCTGCCCGTCGGTGGCCGTGACGTCCAAGATGTCGTCGCGGATCTGGAAGACCATCCCGAAGCAACGCCCGAACTCGGTGCAGGCCTCGATCTCGGCCGCCGGCAACTGCCCGGTCAGGGCTCCGATGCGGGAAGACGCGGCCATGAGCGCGGCGGTCTTCCCGCTGATGGCACTGAAGTAGTCGTCGCGGCTGCGTCCGATCTGGTACGAGGAGCGGACCTCGGTCACCTGGCCCTGGCACAGGCGGCCCAGCGTGTCGGCCAGCAAGGCGGCGATCTCGGTACCGAGGCTTGCCGCGATGCCGGCGCTGCGTGCCAAGAGGTAGTCGCCGGCCACGATGGCGACGAGGTTCCCGAAGCGGCTGTTGACGCTCTCGACGTTGCGCCGGATGGCGGCCTCGTCGATGACGTCGTCGTGGTAGAGCGAGGCCAGGTGGACCAGCTCGACGGCGACGCCGCCCATGAGGTCGTCCTCGCTGGGGTCGCGCTCGCCCGCCGTCGCCGTCGCCAACGCCAGCAGGGGCCGCAGTCGCTTGCCGCCGGCGGCGATCAAATGGGTCGTGACCTCGTCGAGGAACCCGTCGCCCGTCACCACGGAGGCCGTGAGGAGGGGCTCCAGACGCTGCAGGCCCTCTTGCAGGCGGGGTAGGCCGAGGGCCTCCGTCGGGTTCACTGCCAGCAACGTTAGGTCAACGCCCTGTGAGGACGACAACTGCCTGGTGAGACCATGCGCAGGGAAAACGGTCGCTGGAGGTATCTCCCCCACCTGGTGAGGCCTCTCGTGGCTGCGGTCTGTTTCCGCTAGGGCCACAGGTACACTGGCTCGGGAAGCACGAGAAGCAAGGAGAGGCGGTCAGGGTGTTCGAACGTTTCACCGACCGGGCACGGAGGGTGTTGGTGCTGGCGCAGGAGGAAGCGCGGCTCCTCAACCACTCCTTCATCGGGACCGAACACATCCTCCTCGGGCTCATCCACGAGGGTGAGGGCGTCGCCGCGAAGGCCCTCGAGTCGCTCGGGATCTCGCTCGAGGCCGT
Organism: uncultured Acidimicrobiaceae bacterium; assembly: GCA_963763575.1. Classification (GTDB taxonomy): domain Bacteria; phylum Actinomycetota; class Acidimicrobiia; order Acidimicrobiales; family RAAP-2; genus Bog-473. The sequence continues at coordinate 22,979 of CAVXPD010000026.1, read as the reverse complement.
GCGCGAGAAGGTCGAGGAGACGATCGGCATGGCCGGCACCGCTCCCAGCGGGTCGCCTCCGTTCACGCCACGCGCGAAGAAGGTGCTCGAGCTCTCCTTGCGCGAGGCCCTGCAGCTCGGCCACAGCTACATCGGCACCGAGCACATGCTTCTCGGGCTCGTGCGCGAGGGCGAAGGCGTCGCGGCCACGGTGCTCGTCAGCCTCGGGGCGGACCTGGGCCGGGTGCGCCAGCAGGTGATCCAGCTGATGTCGGGCAACCAGGGCAAGGAGTCGGTCGGCGCCAGCCAGGGTGCGGGCTCGGGCGACAGCCCCTCGGGCTCTCCGGTGCTCGACCAGTTCGGTCGCAATCTGACGCAGCTCGCGCGCGACGGGAAGCTCGATCCGGTCATCGGACGCCATAAAGAGATCGAACGCGTCATGCAGGTGCTGTCGCGCCGTACCAAGAACAATCCCGTCCTCATCGGTGAGCCCGGTGTGGGCAAGACGGCCATCGTCGAGGGGCTCGCACAGCGCATCGTGGCCAACGACGTGCCCGAGACGCTGACCGGCAAGCAGCTCTACACGCTCGACCTCGGGGCGCTCGTGGCGGGCAGCCGCTACCGCGGCGACTTCGAGGAGCGCCTGAAGAAGGTCCTCAAGGAGATCCGCACCCGCGGCGACATCGTGCTCTTCATCGACGAGATCCACACGCTCGTCGGTGCCGGTGCGGCCGAGGGCGCGATCGACGCCGCGTCCATCCTCAAGCCGATGCTCGCCCGCGGCGAGTTGCAGACCGTCGGCGCCACCACGATCGACGAGTACCGCAAGCACCTCGAGAAGGACGCCGCACTGGAGCGGCGGTTCCAGCCGGTCAAGGTCGAGCAGCCGTCGGTGGCCTTGACCATCGACATCCTCAAGGGCCTGCGCGACCGCTACGAGTCGCACCACGCGGTGAGCATCACCGACCAGGCGCTCGTGGCCGCGGCCAACCTGGCCGACCGCTACCTGGCCGACCGTTACCTCCCGGACAAGGCGATCGACCTCATCGACGAGGCGGGCAGCCGCCTGCGCATCCGCCGGATGAGCACGCCGCCGGACGCCAAGAAGCTCGACGAGGAGATCACCCGGCTGCGCGCCGACAAGGAGGCCGCCATTGAGAAGGGCGCCTTCGAGCAGGCCAAGAAGCTGGCCGAGCAGGAGAAGGAGCGCCTGGACATCAAGGAGAGCCAGGAGGCCGAGCTGCGCGCCGACGGCGTCGACCTCTTCGACGTCGTGGACGAGGAGGTCATCGCCGAGGTGCTGGCCGCCTGGACCGGCATCCCGGTCTACCGGCTCACCGAGGAGGAGACCGCCAAGCTCCTGCGCATGGAAGAGGAGCTCCACAAGCGGGTCATCGGCCAGGAGGAGGCGCTGAAGGCGCTGTCGCGTGCCATCCGCCGCACCCGCGCCGGGCTGAAGGACCCCAAGCGGCCGAGCGGTTCGTTCATCTTCTTGGGCCCGACGGGTGTGGGGAAGACCGAGCTGGCCAAGACGCTGGCCGAGTTCCTCTTCGACGACGAAGACGCGCTGATCCAGCTCGACATGTCCGAGTACATGGAGAAGCACACCGTGAGCCGTCTGGTCGGCTCGCCCCCGGGCTACGTCGGCTACGAGGAGGGCGGCCAGCTCACCGAGGCCGTGCGGCGCAAGCCGTTCTCGGTCGTGCTCTTCGACGAGGTCGAGAAGGCGCACCCCGACGTGTTCAACACGCTGCTCCAGATCCTGGAGGACGGCCGGCTGACCGACGCCCAGGGCCGCTCGGTGGACTTCAAGAACACCGTGCTGATCATGACGTCGAACCTCGGCACCGCCGACCTGCGCAAGTCCAACATGGGCTTCGCCAAGACGTCGGAGGCCGTGACCTACGAGCGCATGAAGGCCAAGGTGGACGAGGCGCTCAAGGCCCACTTCCGTCCCGAGTTCCTGAACCGGATCGACGAGGTGATCGTGTTCCACGAGCTCTCGAGGGCCGAGGTGGCCGAGATCGTCGACCTCCTCATGGCGCGGACGGTCAAGCAGCTGTCCGACCAGGGCATCGGTTTGGAGCTCACGCCGGCGGCCCGCACGTTCCTGGCCGAGAGGGGCTACGACCCGCAGCTGGGGGCGCGGCCGCTGCGCCGTGCCATCCAGCAACTGGTGGAGGACCCCCTGTCCGAGCGGATCCTGTGGAAGGAGTTCCACGTCGGAGAGACGGTTGTCATCGACGTCGAGCAGGCGCCCATCGACGGCGAGGGCCCGCAGCTGAGCTTCACCGCGGTGCAGGGCGTCGAGCAGCCCCCGCCGCTCGAGCTGGCCGGCGCCGGAGCCGACGCGGAGTAGCGCGGCGCCGGTCCCCCGGCGTCACTCCCAGCAGTAGCTGAACTCGCCGCGGCGAGACACGCCGTCATCGAGGAGCCGACGCGCCTGGAAATGCGGGTCGTCACGCCCGGCCGGCGCATAGTGCAGGCCGAGCAGGCCCGCCGGCCGGAAGCCGAAGCGGCCGTAGTAGTCGGGTTCGCCCAGCAGCACGAGCAGAGGCCAGCCGCGGGCCTCCGCGTTGGCGATCAGCTCACCCATGAGCGCCGAACCCACGCCCCTTCGTTGGTGGGCCGGCGCGACGCACACCGGCGCGACGCCCGCCACGTCGGCCGCACGTCCGTCCAGGCGGCCGGGGACGGCAGCCAAGTGGGCGACGACGGCGTCGTCGGCCAGGGCGACGAGCTCGAGCCTGACGTCGGGCGCCGAGCACTGCCAGGTGCGGCGGACGATGCCGACCTCCTCGTGGCCGTCACGACCGGGACCGCTAAAGGCGGCGAACACGAGGTCCAGCACGGCGTCCTCGTCGCCCGGCCGCATCGGGCACACCGTCGCACTCATCGCTCGACCCGCACGTCCGCCGTCACGAGGTGATGGTCCGACAGCCCGGTGGCGTCGAGCACCGCGGGCGCGCGGGCCTCGAGCCCGCGGGTCAACAGCCAGTCGAGCTTGAGCGGCCCGTGCGACGTGGTGGCCGCCGCCAGGTTGGCCGCCTCCCAGCGAAACCCGCGCTCGGCCGCCGCCGCGAAGAGCGGCTCGTGTCCCACCGGCCACACGAAGCGGCCCGGCTCGGCCGCGTGGAGCCGGCGGGTCAACGACCGGTCGAGGATCTCGTCGAAGCTCGTGCCGAACGTGTTGAGGTCGCCGCCGACAAGCGCCCGGCCAGGCCCGAGCGCGTCCAGGAGAACGTCGAACTGGGCCGCCCGGCCCGCCGGGTCGGCCACGTTCTCCAGGTGGGTCGACGCCAGCCGCACCGGCACGCCGTCCAGCTCGACGGTCACGAGCAGTGCCATGCGCCCGCCCAGGCGCGGTTCGGGCGAGCTCGGGCCGAACCAACGCGTGCCGTCGTCGAGCCGGACCGCGACGGTGTCGGCCAGTGCGGTCCGCGCCACGACCGCATTGCCGTGCAGGCCGCGCGCGTTGTGGGCGGCAGGTCCGGTGGCGTCGCGCTCCTCGACGTCACCCAGCCCGAGCTCCACGAACTCCACGCCGTAGGCGTAGCCGTAGTCGTCGCCCAGCGCAGCGGCGAGTCCGGCGGCGACGTCGGCGTTCTTCGTGCGCGCCATGCCCGAGTCGACCTCGGAGAGCAGCACGATGTCGGCGTCACCCGCCCGCACCAGTGCCGCCGCATGGTCGACGCGACGGCCGCGCTGTGCGTTCCACGCGGCCACCCGGACCCAGCCCTTCAGGCAGCGGGGCGTCCGGGGCGCCCGCCCCTCGGTGGCGCGGAGGCACGAGAGTCCGCTGCTGAGCCGGCGCGCCAGCTCGTCGTCGCCGAGCCGCCCGGCCCAGTCGCGGCGCTCGGCGGGCGAGGGCGCGTCCATGTGGTGAGCCTGGCACCTCTCGACCGCCGCTGTGACATCCCTCCCCTAGCGTGCCGCCATGGCCACGGCGACCCGCCCCCGCGCCCGCGCCGACGTCCTCTTCCAATGTGCGGCGTGCGCGGCCACGTCGCCGCGTTGGGTCGGTCGCTGCCCGGCGTGCGGGGACTGGAACACGTTCGCCGCCGTGGGCATCGCCGCGTCGCGCCGGCGGATGGTCGCGCCCGCGCCCGCGCCGGTGGCGCTGCGCGACGTCTCCACCGACGCGGCGCAGCCGCTGCCGACCGGGGTGGCCGAGCTCGACCGGGTGATGGCGGGCGGCCTGGTCACGGGCTCGGCCACGCTGCTGTTCGGCCCACCCGGCATCGGCAAGTCGACGCTCCTGTTCCAGGTCCTCGCCGCCCTGGCGTCGACCGGGGTGGACGTCATGCTCGCCTCGGCCGAGGAGTCGCTGGCCCAGGTACGCGGGCGGGCCGGTCGCATCGGGCGGGTCCCGGCGCACCTGCTGGCGCTCGAGGGGCCCGACGTCGAGGCGATCGAAGCGGCGGTCGAGCGCCATCGTCCGGCCATCGTCGTGGTGGACTCGCTCCAGTCGGTGTCCGACCCGGCGCTCCCACAGGCGGCGGGCAGCCCGGCGCAAGTGCGTGCGTGCGTGGAGCGTCTCACCCGGCTGGCGAAGTCGAGCGGGGTTCCCCTGCTCCTGGTCGGCCACGTCACCAAGGACGGCGACCCGGCCGGGCCGCGTGCCGTCGAGCACCTGGTCGACACCGTGTTGTCCTTCGACGGGGACCGGCATCACGCGCTGCGAGTGCTCACGTCGGTCAAGCACCGCTTCGGGCCCACCGGGGAGGTCGGGATCTTCGAGATGCGCGACGACGGCCTGCGGGCCGTCCCGGACCCCGGCCCCCTCATGCTGGGTGACCGGATGGAAGGCGTCCCGGGCAGCGTCGTCGTGCCCGTCCTCCAGGGACGTCGGCCGCTCCTCGTCGAGGTCCAGGCGCTGCTCGGCGCGGGCGCCGCCTCCGGGGCGCGACCCAATTGCCTCGGCATCGACGGCGCCCGGGCGCACCTGCTCGTCGCAGTGCTCGCCTGCCGCACGGCCGTGAAGATCCCGCCCGGTGCGGACTTCTTCGTGGCCGCGGTCGGTGGCATCTCGGTGACCGAGCCGGCCGCCGATCTCGCGCTCGCGCTGGCCATGGCCTCGGTCGTCGACGGCCGGGCGATCCCGCCCGACGTGGTCGCGTTCGGAGAGCTCGGGCTGGCGGGCGAGGTCCGGACGGTCGCGGGCGCCGACCGGCGGCTGGTGGAGGCGCAGCGGGCAGGGTTCCGGCACGCGCTCGTCCCGGCGTCGGTCGCGCACGACGCGGCACCATCGGGCCTGGTCGTCCACGGCGTGCGCACGCTGGCCGAGGCGCTGGTCAGAGTGCACGGCCGGGAGGACGCGCGGGGCGAGCCGGGTACGATGCCCCGGTGGTCGACGGTGCCGGCGGCAGCCAGTCGCTGAACGATGCGCTGGCCCTGATCGCACCGGGCACTGCGCTGCGGGAGGGGCTGGACCGAATCCTCCAGGCCAAGCACGGGGCGCTCATCGTGGTCGGTGACGACGCCGCCGTGCTCTCCGTCTGCACCGGTGGTTTCCTGCTCGACGCCGAGTACACGCCGCAGCGCCTCTCGGAGCTGGCCAAGATGGACGGCGCGATCATCTTGGCCTCCGACGCCTCGCGCATCGCCCGCGCCAACGTGCACCTCGTCCCGAAGGCGACCATTCCGACCTCTGAGACCGGGACCCGCCACCGCACGGCCGAGCGCGTCGCGCGTTCCATCGACGTCCCTGTGATCTCGGTGTCCGAGGCCATGGCGACGATCACCGTCTACCGCAACGACTACAAGCACACCACCCAGACAGCCGGATGGCTGATCGACCGTTCGAGCCAGGCGCTGGCGACGCTCCAACGGTTTCGCTCACGCTTCGATGACGCCCTCACGGTGCTCAGCCGGCTCGAGATGGAGGACTCGGTCTCGGTCCGCGACGTCGTCTCCGTGCTCCAGCCGGGCGAGATGGTGCGGCGCATCGCCGACGAGATCGAGAGCCACCTGGTCGAGCTGGGGTCCGACGGCCGGCTCATTCACCTCCAGACCGAAGAGCTCAGCGCAGGGGTGGAGGAGAGCCTGGACCAGGTGCTGCGCGATTACGCCGACGTGAAGGGCGTGGCCCGGCTCCGTGCGCTCCCGGCCGACGCGCTCATGGACCTGCCGAGGGTGGTTGCGGCGCTCAATCTGCCCGCACCCAACGACCAGATGCATGCCGAGCTGGCGCCGCACGGGTACCGGCTCTTGCACCGCCTCCCTCAGCAGCTCTCCGAGACGCTCATCACGCGTCTGGTCGAACGGTTCGGCTCGCTGCCGGAGATCCTGTCGGCATCGGCGGCCGAGCTCGAGTCGGTCGACGGCATCGGGGCGGCCAGGGCGCGCCAGATCCGAGACGGCCTGGCCCGGCTCGTCGAGGCCAGCATCTTCGAGCGGTACGAATAGCCAACGCGTCTGGTAAAATGGACGGTCGCCGTCGGGGCGGCCCCTGACCGCTTCGACAACCTTTCTGCGAGCCCGTACGTCCCCATGCCCGTGCGAGGCGCACCTGATCCCCCGAAGGAGCCCTGAGTCCTGTGTCGTTCAAGGTCGGAGACAAAGTCGTCTACCCCCACCACGGCGCCGCCGTCATCGAGAAGCGGGAGACCAAGGTCGCCTTCGGCGAGAAGCGGGAGTACCTGGTCCTGCGGCTGGCCTACGGCGACCTGATCCTCAACGTCCCGGCGGACAACACCGAGGGCGTCGGGCTGCGCGAGGTCATCAACGACGAGGAGGTCGAAGAGGTCTTCGCGGTCCTGCGCAAGAAGGAAGCGCGCATGCCGACGAACTGGTCGCGCCGCTACAAGAACCACTCCGAGAAGCTGCGTTCGGGTGACATCTACCAGGTTGCCGAGGTGGTGCGGAACCTGTCCATCCGGGACAAGGACAAGGGCCTGTCGGCGGGCGAGAAGCGCATGCTGCAGCGGGCCCGGCAGATCCTCGTGTCCGAGCTGACCTTCGCCCTCAACGTGGACGAGGAGACCGCCGAAGAGCGTCTGAACGACGCCCTGACCTGATTGCCGAGCCCGGTCGTACCGTGGCACAGGTGCAGCCGGCGCAGGTGGTGTGGTCGGTCGTCGTGGCCGGCGGCTCGGGGCGGCGCTTCGGCGAGATGAAGCAGTTTTCCACCCTGGGCGGCCGCCCGGTCCTCGAATGGGCGATCGAGGCCTGTCGTCCCGTGTCGGCCGGTGTCGTGCTGGTCCTTCCGGCCGAGTCGCCCGGGCGCGACACCCACGGCGCCGACCTCGTGGTCGCGGGTGGGCCGACGCGGGCGGACTCCGTCCGGCGCGGACTGGCCGGCGTCCCGCCCGAGGCGGAGGTGATCGTCGTACACGATGCGGCGCGGCCTTTGGCGACGACGGAGACCTTTGCGTCCGTACTGGCCGCGTTGGACGAGGACGGCGTGGTGGGCGCCGTCCCGGGCCTTCCGCCGCGCGACACGATCAAGGCCGTGGACCCGGCGGGCAACGTGACGCACACGCTCGAGCGCGGCACGCTCGTCGCGGTCCAGACGCCTCAGGCCTTCCGGGCCGCGGCCCTCCGCGCCGCCCACGCAACAGGGCGGGAGGGTGCGAACGGTTCGGACGACGGGCCGGCGACACCCTCGCCCACCGACGACGCCATGCTGGTCGAGGCGGGCGGGGGGCGCGTGCGCGTCGTGCCCGGCCAATCCGACAACCTCAAGATCACGACGGCGGACGACCTCGAGGCGGCCGAGCGGCTGCTCGCGGCCCGGACGCGGCGGGACTGACGGTGCGCGTCGGCCAGGGCATCGACGTCCACCGCTTCTCGGAAGACCCGCACCGCCCGCTCGTCCTCGGCGGCGTCGTGATCGAGGGGGCGCGCGGGCTCGGGGGCCATAGCGACGCCGACGCCGTGTGCCACGCCCTGGCGGACGCGATGCTGGGCGCGGTCGGCCTGGGTGACCTGGGCCGCCACTTCCCCGACTCCGATCCGGTGTGGGAGGGCGCGAACAGCGTCGAACTGCTCAGCCAAGTGGTGCGGATGGCGGCGGCGGAGGGCTACGTGTGCGCCAACGCCGACTGCACCCTCGTGGCCGACACGCCGCGTCTGGCCCCTTACACCGAGTCCATGGTCTCGGTGCTGAGCGATGTGCTCGGCGCTCCCGTCTCGATCAAGGCGACCCGGGCCGAGGGGCTCGGCGCGCTCGGGCGGGCCGAGGGCATCGCGTGCCTGGCCGTCGTGCTCGTGGAGGAGATGGCGCGATGACGCCGCCGGCCAGCGGACGAGGTGTGGCGCGGTGAGCCCGTCGCGGCGCGCCGGTGGTCCACGCCGCCGCCCGCCGCAGGCGAAGGCGCGGGCGAAGGCGCCGTACCGGCAACGCCTCGACAACCGGGACAAAAAGCCGCGCGGCGCCGGGCAACGACGAAGCCCGGTGTTCTCGAGCGAGCTCGGAGGCGATCAGGTCGAAGGCCGGCGGGCGGTGCTCGAACTGCTCGACGTCGGGCGACGCACGGTGCGACGGGTCCTCCTGGCCGAGGACCAGGACCCCTCGCCGCAGCTGGACCGCATCGAGCAGCTGGCGGCCCGCTTGCGGGTCCCGGTCGAGACGGTGCCCCGCTCCCGGCTCGATGCGCAGGCGCGAACCGACGCGCCCCAAGGGGTCGTCGCGCTGGCCCGCCCCCTCGACCCGGTCGCGTTGGAGGACCTGGCCGAGCCCGGGCGCAACGGCACCGCGCCCTTTCTCCTGGTGGCGGCCGGCATCACCGACCCCCGCAACCTCGGCGCGCTTCTGCGCAGTGCCGAGTGCGCCGGGGTCACCGGAGTCGTGCTGCCCCGGCACCGCTCGGCCCGCGTGTCGCCCACCGTGGCCAAGACGGCGGCCGGGGCGATCGAGCACCTTGCCTTCGCCGTGGTCGGCGGGGTGCCGACCGCGCTGAACGACCTGCGCGAGCTCGGGGTGTGGTCGATCGGCCTCGCCGGCGAGGCCGCGCAGTCGCTCTACGAGCTGCCGCTGGGCGAAGGCCCGGTCGCGCTCGTGGTGGGCAGCGAGGAGAAGGGCCTCGCCCCGTTGGTGCGCCGGCGCTGTGACGCGGTCGCCGCCATCCCCCAGCACGGCGCACTGCCGTCGCTCAACGTGGGGGTGGCCGGTGCCGTCGCATGCTTCGAGGTCGCCCGCCAGCGATCCACGCTGGCCGACGCAAATAGCGACAGTGCTATTCGTCGCGATTGATCGCCTATTGGCACGCTCAAATTCGGTGACCGCAAGATGCTGCCGTTTCGGCTTGTGCTGGGAGCCCGCGCGAACCGGGGCATAACCGTCCCCGAACCGGTGTGTTTGGGGGCACTCACCCATCAATCCTGTGCTGATTTAGCGGTCTCGGTGATGGCGAGACCCGACTCGTCGACGCTCCTCGCCCGTCTCGCTTCAGCGGCGTGCGTCCGCGAGCACCATCTTGGCGACAGCCAGCTTGCTCGCGCAGCGATTTGGCATCGTTCGCCAGTAGTACGGAAGCGCGATCGTCGCGATCGACAGCGCCCATGCCCGGGCACGTAGCCACGACGACTCGTCGACCCTGATGGCCTCGCGAAAGACTTCCCGTGCAGCGTCGTCGAGTACCTCCCAGGCCACGATCAGGTCGATCGTTGGATCACCGATCGCCAACCCGCCGAAGTCCAAAATCGCTGTGAGACGTCCGTCGCGTACAAGCAGGTTCTCGGCGAAGAGGTCCCCGTGATACCAACGTGGGCTCGACGCAAAGGGAGCGTCGGGTACTTGCATCGCGTCTCGCCACACCCGGGACACCTCATCGAGGTCGAGAGTTAGTCCACCGATGGCGCGACAGGCAGCGATTGCGGCACGGGTTGGCGCGTCCCGGGTGGCCAAGGGATCACCGCGATACCAATGGAGGGCGGGATCCGCCTGCGCGTCGGGCGGCACGTCGATCTCCCTAATCGCAGCGACGACCTCGGCGAGGTCGCGTGCGAGCTCCGTCAGTGGCGGCTCCGAAGGAACACCGGCGTCGGGGACCGACGGCACCGATCCGTCGAGCCAACGTACCAGCGACCACCGCTCCGGATACCCGAACCCAGGCTCACCGACGGCCACGATCTCCGGTACGGCGACTGGCAGGCTCGGCGCAATCACGGGGAGCCAGAGCGCCTCCTTGTCGATCGCAGCAGATCCGCCGCGTTGTCGGGGAAGTCGAACGAGCAGATCGTCGCCGAGCCGAAACAGCGCATTGCTCGACCCCGACGACTCAAGTCGCCGGAGCGGGAGTTCCGCGAACCCGGGATCGGCACGGTCCACGAGCGCTCGCACAAGCGGCAGGTCGATCCTCAACTCGTCATGGTGGAGTGCCCCAGACACAGCCTGAGGTTCTATCAGTGACCGAGAAATACGGCCGTCAGCCCCGAAACGTGCGCGGCCGGGGACAGTCCCCTTCTCGGTATCCCAGTCGTGCCGCAGTGTCCCACTGACCCGGCGGTCGGGGACATTTAGCTCCCCTATGAATCCGAACTTCGTCAAATGGGCCAGGGCACTGTGACAGTCGCTAATCGGCGACCTGTAATCGTCAGTCCTCCCACTCGCGGCCCGGAAGTCGCGCTGTGATCTCCTGGAGCTGCCACTCATTGCCGTCTGGATCGGAGAACGCGGCGTAGGTTTGATAGGACCGACCCTCTGGGTCACGACCCGGAACGCGTCCTCCGGCCAAGTGATAGACCTCGCTGACCTCGACGCCGCGGTCAATGAGATCGGCGCGTGCCGCGTCGATGTCGCTGACGACCAGCAGCAAACGCCGAGCGGAGCCCGGCTCGGCCGTCGTGACGCCCTTCCCGAAAGCGACCGAGCACGACGAATGGGGAGGTGTCAGTTGGACCACCCGAAACACGTCGCCGACCGCGATGTCGGCGTCTGTTCGCCAACCCAGGCGCTGATAGAAGCTCTTCGCCCGATCGACGTCTGACACAGGGACCGTCACTACTTCAAGGTTCATATCTATCGTTCCCGGCCGAGGGGTTTCGGACGAGGTACCTGTCTCGCTGCCGCTCATGCCGACCTCCTTTGGCTCGTACAAAACCGATGCAAAGCATGTCACTTCGCCCGTTCCGTCGCCGCTCGTGAAAACGCATAAGGCCTGGAAGCCGGCGGATCGAATCCGGAGTGATCTTCGTGAGCGCGGAGGACTACTGGACGGAGGATCATGGATGGGACTTGCATGTGGAGACCACCACGTGCCGCACGCAGGTCACGGCTATGACTCAAGAAGGAGGAACTTTCAATGTCCAAGAAGGGCAAATCGATCATCGACTTCAACGGCCAGCCCGTATCACCAGAGGACTACCACCCCGTCTGGCTGAACAGTCTGGCCGACGACGTCACTCTGGAAGGCTCGGCGATGAACGGTTTCGTGCAAGGCCCCGAGGCAGTCCTTTCGATTGTGGCCTTCATCCGAACGCTCTACGAGCGCCAGGAGTTCAACTTCGCCGGCCCCTACGGCGAGAACAGCTTTCTCGAGGACTACACGGCCTGGGTCCACGGTGAGCCGATCGGCAACGTCGTCCTTGTTGCCCGCAACGCTGCAGGGCAGGCGCAGCACATTGTGGCCAACTATCGCCCCCGGAGCACACTGCTGTCCTTGTCTCGGCTGATAGGCGAGCATTTCGCGGGCACTCCCTACGGCGAGCACTTCGCCACGAGCGCGGACTGAACGAGCACTGGGACCCGGCCAGCGAAGCGCCTCGGACCCGGTGGACTGGGGCAGTGCGATGCCGAGGGTCTTCCGCGTCTGATCGCACTGGCGATCTTTGCTTCTAACTCATCGATTCGGTCGGCCAGATCCTTGATCCCACCTTGGGTGTGTATGTCGAGTCGATCGAGAATCTGAACGGTGTCTTCATACGTGTGCTGCGATCGCACATCGCTTGCCTCGCCCTGCACGTTCTGCCCAACCATAATGACAGACGTAGGACCAGTTGGAGGAAGGTCTGCGCAATCCAGGGGATGATTCCTTCGCCGCCCGGCCTCAGTGCGGCAGGTAATCCAAACAAGGCAAGGACTGAAAACGCGTACGCGCACCACATTGACCCCACGACGTTGGTCAGGAAGACGGCGATCTTGGCATTGATTCCGTCGGCTCTCTTGACCTGAGCCCGTAACCCGCGCAGGCTGATCGCCTGACGAGTGTGCAGGTGGACCTTGACTGGTCCGGGTATCTGAGTATCGGGCATCATGATCCTCGCTTCCTTGACATTTGACGCCATGACCATGACCTGATCCACGCGTGGCGTACAACAGGCTCCTGGTCAGTCCAAGGTCCGTGACGGGTGGGCATGGGTCAACCGGCCGTGCCGCACTACCCACCGACCCGGCGAACGGGGATAGCCTTGGACCAGTCCTCATAGCTCGAATCGCAAGCTGGAACACAATCGCCAACCTCTGGGAACGTCGACCCGATCTCGACGATCGGAATCAGTGCCCAACGAGACATGACTCATGTTCTAGGAACGTCCGCAGATTCTGACCGATCAAGGTCGCTCCTGACGCTGATCGTGACAGTAGTTGCGGTGGTACTTGGCGGATGTAGCACGGCCGCGACCTTGACAACGAACACCATCCGGACTCCACGAGGCAACACTGCGGACCTAGGAAATCTGACGGCGCCTCCCATTTCCGTGCTCAGTTCCATCGTGTGTACTTCACGGGACCACTGCGTCGCGGTGGGCATCTCGGTCAGAGGCGTGGCCAAAGTTCCCACAGTCGAGGCTGTGGCAAAGACCATGTTCGGCATTGCGGCAACGACTTCGGACGGTGGAGCCCACTGGGCCAACTTCTTACTGTCGACCCGAATCGAGACCGCACCAGCACTCTCTTGTCCTTCGGTGAAATCGTGTGTCGCGGTCGGCGGGAACATCGGTGGAAACCATGCGCCGTCCTCATTGCCGCCTGGGGCGACCCCGAACCCCGTGGCGCTAGGCAAGGTGCTGAGGACAGCGGACCGCGGCGAGACTTGGACGAGGTCCGTCATTCCCGCTGGCGTCGGCAGGCTCACGGGTGTCTCGTGCCCGACGAAGAGGTTCTGCGTGGCCGTCGGCGAGACCCCTGACGGCAACAGGGGCGTCGCCTTGGTGACGAGGAACTTCGGCAGGGAATGGACCCACCTATCGTTGCCCAGACGCGAAGGGGGTCTCGCTCTCGTTTCCTGTCGCTCTGTGAACAACTGCGTCCTCGTCGGAGGCCTTTTGAAGGGCGCGACGGTCATCACGACGACCGACGGCGGGAAATCTTGGGCGCAGACGTCCCTCCCGCAAGCACCGCCCGGGAGGGATATATCTGAGGGTATCTCGTGTCCCTCCTCCACCCGTTGCTTCATCGTGGGAGGCTTTACCGAGGGTGATGGAACACCCTCCGGATTGGCCTTCACGAGCGCAGACGGAGGGAAGCGGTGGACGTCCCAATCCCTTCCCTCTGGCACAACCGGACTCTTCGGCGTCTCGTGCCGCACCCCAACGACCTGTGTGGTGGTGGGCGGCGGCTACGGCGGTGTCGATGGCATCGTCCTCACCACAACGGACGCCGGAGAGACCTGGACGCCTCGATCGCAGCCAGCGGCCGTGAGCGGCCTTCAAAACGTCTCCTGCCCGACCCTCGATCAGTGTGTGGCAACTGGCTCCAGCCCGTCTGCTAGTAGCCCACCGGTCCCGCAACCGATGGTGGCGACGTCGTCCGATGGTGGCATCACCTGGACGAGCTACACCCCCTAGCGGCGTACGACCTACCGGCGTTGTCGGGCACGCCGAGTCCTGCCCCCAAGGTGCGTAGGGTGACACCCCATCCCGGTGATTGGGGCACCGGTCAGCGAGGAGCCCGGGGCATGCCTAGTCCGATCATGGCGATGATGTCGCGCTGGATCTCGTTGGTGCCACCCCCGAAAGTGAAGATGGTCTGGCTACGTGCCTGTTGTTCGAGTCGGCCTCGCAGGACGGCGCCCGGCGAGCCTTCGACCAGGTAGCCCGCCTGTCCCACTACTTCGAGAAGCGCTCGATAGACCTCGAGGGCGAGTTCGGTCCCGTAGACCTTGGTGGCAGACGCATCGGCGGGGTTCAACCCCTTGTCGGAGGCCCACGCCACCTTCCAGTTGAACAGCTTGAGCACTTCGATTTTGGCCCGCACCTTGGCCAGGATGATCTGGACCCACTCATGATCGATCACGGCGCGTCCGTCCCTCAGTTCGTGGCCACGAGCCCAATGGCGAACGTCAGTCAGGCCCCGGAGCAATCCCGAGCTCGGGCAGATCGCGACCCGTTCAAGATTGAGCTGATTGGTGATGAGTTTCCAGCCCTCGTTCTCCGCTCCCACCAGATTCTCGGCCGGAACCCGAACGTCCTCGTAGAAGGTTGAGCTCGTGAACTCGCCCGCGATAGTCGTCAACGGCACCCACTGGAAGCCAGGGCTGTCCACGGGCACGATGAAGACGGACAGGCCTTTGTGTTTGGGCGCATCTGGGTCGGTGCGCGCGGCCAACCAGACGTAGTCGGCGTACTGGATGGCGCTGGTGAAGATCTTCTGGCCGTTGATGACGTACTCGTCCCCGTCCCGAACGGCCCGTGTCTGCAGCGAGGCCAAGTCGGTTCCGGCCGACGGCTCGGTGTACCCGATGGAAAAATGGATCTCGCCACGGACAATGCCAGGGAGGATCCGCCGCTTCTGCTCAGCAGTGCCGAGGGCCATAAGGGTGGGACCGACGCTGTTCAGGGTCAGCAGAGGTAAGGGGACGCCCGCCCAGTGCGACTCTTCGACGAAGATCATCTGGTCGATGGCGCCTCGCGACTGGCCGCCGTACTCGATCGGCCATCCGAGGCCCAGCCAGCCGTCCTCACCCATTCGGCGGATGTAGTGGGTATAGGTCGGCTCCTCAAAGTCGGATCCTTCAATCTCTGCCACCAAAGCCTCGAAGTACTCCCGGAGCTGTCGTCGGAGACTCCGTTGCTCCGCGGTGAATTCCAGGTTCATCGTCGTCGCCTCCGGTTGAAGCCTCTAGTCCCCTTCGCCGCGGATATTTCCACGTCGCCCGAACCGATCACGCCCCGATCGAGGACACCACGAAGATGCGCTTCAGTCAGGGCGCTCGACGAAGAAACCGCGAAGGAGCGACTCGTAGTGCTCGAGGGGGGGAGTCGGATATTCGGGGTCGAAGGCCAACATGTCGTATTTGCGGACGAACTCCTCGCCAAGTTCGTAATATTCGTGATCCCTGAGTTCGTCGCGAGCATTGCGGTTTCCGCCGAGGTAGTGCCAGAAGTAGTACCCCTGGAAGACCCCATGGTGCTTGACCATCCAGTAGTAGGAGTCGGGGACCCAGGGTTTGACGATGGCCGCCGCCACGTCGGCATGATTGAGTGGCGCGAGGACGTCACCGATGTCGTGCAGGAGCGCGCAGATGAGATACGCGTCATCTCGCCCATCCCGTTCCGCCCGGTCGGCGGTCTGGAGGCTGTGAGTGAGCCTGTCGACAGCAAAGCCACCGGCGTCTGAATCGAGCATCCGGAGCTGTTCAAGGAGCCGATCCGGTAGTGAGGCGATCAGGCAGTCATCTTGGGCTTCCATCTGCGCCCATTCCTCCGCCGTGGACTCGTCCATACGCCGGAAGCTCGCACGAAACCGTACGTTCGAACCTTCCACTGCGTGGTCTCCCTTGGTCAGGCTGGCCTCGATCGGACGGTCAAATCTACATCGGTTTGCCGCCGGTGTCCCCCGCTCAGAGCTCAAGCCGCCGCCCTCACCTCTGAGGTGCAGAAGGCGCAACGGTGTGCCGCGACCGGGATGTCGCTCAGGCACTCTGGGCACGGGTGCGTCTCGGGCTCGGGCTCGTCCTTCGGCAGGACGTTGAGGCGCCGCATCAGCGCGGTCAGTGGCACGACCACTGCGAAGAAAACCACGGTCGCGATGATGAGGAACGACAGCAGTGCGTTGATGAAGGATCCGTAGTGAAACCTCGAGTTGTGCAACGTGAAGTAGAGGTTCGAGAAGTTCGGTTTGCCGAAGATGGCGGCGATGAGCGGCGTGATCAAGTCGTTCACGAATGCCGTGACCACGGCGGCGAAGGCCACGCCGACGACGACGGCCACGGCCAGATCCACCACGTTCCCTCGCAGAATGAACTTCTTGAAGTCAGACACCATCGATGCCTCCCAGCATGTGTTCCTCGGTGCTCCTCGGACCCCGAAGGCAGCACACCCTCAGGTCCCGCCACGCCTCCCGTCCACGTCCGCAGGAACCGTAAATCAATTACTCGTGATTTCTGGAGCCCATTACGGGTTCCGTGAAACATTTGCGATGCCGCGCCGCATCGACGCTCTCCAGCCGAGCCCGAGGCAGGAATCGAACCCGCGACATCTTCATTACAAGTGAAGTGCTCTACCGACTGAGCTACTCGGGCGGCAGGCCCATTCTAGGTCGTCTGGTGTTGCCCCATGAGCCACGGGTACTTCCCTTAAAATCCCTGTTCAACGGCGCAGGTTGGCATCAGGCCATTGACCATGCCGCGTCCTGCGAGAGCCGCCGACTGACCGCGGATAGAGGCCGACATAGGGGATTTTGGCCTCCAGATTGGTCTCAATTCAACCCAGATTCAACCTGACGGGGGTACGCTGGTGGTCCGGACCCGGACCGCTAGGTACGGCCCACCTCCGCGGTGAGCCGGTTGGAGGTGATCGCCATGGCCCGCAATTACCCGGACCCGTGGGTTCCGAGGACGTGCCAGGCATGGGTCGTCAAGCAGACGAGAGTCCAGCGGGTGCCCGACCGGGCCAGCGGTGAGGTCCGGCGGCGGAATGTCGACTGCTGGGACGTCAAGGGCAAGTCTGACGGCGTCCAGTGGTTCAAGCGCTTCCACAAGGCCGGATTGGCCGAGACGTGGAGGGAGCGGGCCGAGCGGGATTTCGCCCGGGGGCTTCCCTTTGATCTCAAGACGAAGCAGTTCGTCGAACCGCAGACGCCAACCGGGCCGGTGGCCCCCTCGGTGTTCGCCCTGACCGAGCTCTATTTCCACCAACACCCCGAATGGGAGCCGGCGACCAAGGAAGCTGCCGCACGGTCGTTCAACCGGGCCCGCCGCTGGCTCCTGGTGCCGGGCGTCGAGCTGACTGGTGACGATCTCGTCGCCGTCGAGGACTACCTGAGCCACGCCAGCTTCCTGCCGGCCCACCTGGAAGGGCGGATCACCGATCGGCAGAGGGCAGGGCAGCTGTGGCTGGAAGCCCATTCGGCTCCCGCCGACTCGCTCACCTCGAAGCAGATTGAGGCATTCGTCTCCCTGCTCGAGGTCAGCGAACGCAAACCCGGGCACGCGGCTGTCGGCGGCGACCCAGACCCGTTACTTGCAGCCGCTCAGGGCGGCCTGGAACTGGGCCATCACTCGGGATGACCTCCCGATCGACCGCAGCCCGTGGGTGGTGGTCCGCGCCCGGCGCAAGGTGAAGGGCAAGTCCACGCTGGCTGCCGGACGGGCCGGTCTGGCCGTGGACGCCGACATGGTGCTCAGCGTGTCCCAGTCACTGTCGCTGGCCGAGGCATGCGTCACCGAGGGGGCGTGGGGCGGGGAGGTCGAGTGTTTCGTGCTGGTCATGGCTCTCTGTGGTCTCCGGCCGGGAGAAGCGGCGGGTCTTCTGAGCGAGGATCTGGAGCTGCCTTCGGCCGATGAGCCTGGATGGCTGGTCGTCCGGCGCACTCATCGCCCGACCCAGGATCGGTGGCTCGACCCCGACGAGGACCCCGAATGGGGACCGCTCAAGGACCGGGATCTCACCGAGAGCCGCCGTGTCCCCGTGCCGTCGCTCTTGGTCGCCAAGCTCCGTCAGCACCAGGAACTCTACGGCGAAGGTCCTGGAGGGCTCGTGTTCCACCGCAACGGCAAAGCCTTCGTCAGCGACCGGTTCGCCGCCAGCGTGTGGGAGCCGGCATGCGCCAAGTTGTTCCCCCGCCGGGCCGACCTCGCACCCGACGACCCCCGCCAATCCAAACTCTCGCGCCTCCGGCGCCACGACCTGCGCCATGCCGCCTGCTCCTGGTGGCTACGGGAGGGAGTCGATGCGGTCGTCTGCCAGCGCTGGTCAGGCCACCGGACGCTGTCGGTGTTTCTCGACATCTACCAGGGAGTGGCTCCCGGGCGAGAAGACCGGGGCGTCCGACGGCTCGAGCAGAGCCTCCTTGGCGCGGCATAGGGACGCCCACTCAGAGCTCGACTCCCCTCACCACCTCGATCTGCGGCTCCCAGTCGGGGCGTGCCTGTTCGCCATGAGCGTCGTGGCTGATGGCCACGGCGCGCTCTGCCGCGGCCAGTGCCCGCTGGCGCTGGCCCATCTGCTCGGTGCTCCCGACGTCGCTCTTGGCCCCGATGCTGCGTTGCTCGGTGATGTGCCAGCGGTCCCGGTAGGCGGCGACCGTCGAGACTTCACGCACCCAGCGCGCCCGTCGGGCAGGATCGGACGGCAGGCTCCCGAGGCGTTGCACCCAGCCGGCCCCGGCCTCGATCGCTTGGGCGGCCAGCGTGACGGGCTCGCTCTTCCATCGCCTGTCCCGCTCGGCCAACGCCTGGGCCATCTCGGGATCACTGACACCTTGGACCCTCGGGATCAGCCCGGCGATGAGATTGTCCGGCGGTCCGCCGCCGGCCTCCGGCCGCCTGGGCCCAACGGTCCACCCGGCCGTGGAGCACCGCCGCCACGTCGGCGGCGTCGGCCAGGGAGCGCCGGGCGACCAGTCGAGGGACGGCCGCCTCGACGTCGAGGCCGCGGGCTTCGGCCTCACGGAACGAGGCCAGCAGCGGGCCGTGCGCCTCGCTGGCCCGGACGGCTTCGAGCTCGGCACTCGGTCAGCCCCGAGCGGACCAGCAGGGCCTCCCAGCGCTCTGCTTGGGCGAGTGTGGCCAGCGTCAGGTACTCGGCCGAGAGGCGCTCCATGCCTTCTGCCTCGTGCTGTTCGCGGCGGATCATCTCGTGGGCCGCCACATCGGCACCCTCGTTGCGCAGGACCCCGGCCAGCACCTGGCGAGCGGTCACCGGCTCGGCCGTTCCGTCGTGGGAGGTCTGCGGGTCGGGGTCGTAGTGGGTGTCCACGTAGAGCCGGTTGGGCTCCCTTCCCCTGGTGGCCGAGACGTAGAGGACCTCGCGGGTGGTGGTCGGAGAGACCATGGCGTGCGCCGTGTCGACGCTGCGCCCCTGGGCCCGATGCGCCGTCGAGGCGTAGGCCAGCTCGACGTGCTCGGCCACGTAGTCGGCCGGGAGCACCACTTTCCCGGTGCCCTTGACCCGCTGGAGGGTCATGGAACCGTCGTCGTGGGTGGCAGTGACGGTCCACTGGTCGCCGTTGCGGACCCAGCCTCGGCCGGTGGCGAGACGCCGGTCGTTCTGACGGGTGACCACCTGGTCGCCCACCCCGGCCGTCCCTCCGCCGGCCACGTCCAACCCGCGCTCTTCGACCTCTCCGGCGGCGATCCGGTCGGCCCGGGCCCGGCCGTTGAGCTCGCTGACGCTGCCCAGGTCTCCGGCGATCATCAGGCTCGTCCGGCCGGCCTCGGTGTCCTCCTTCCACCCCAGATAGAGGGCGTCGAGCATCTCGTCACGGCTCCCCTCGCTGATCCGCCCGTGTGCTGCGTAGGCGTCGATGGCGTCGGGAGAACCCTGCCGCAGCTCGACGCTGGCCTCCTTCTCCCAGTCGTGGGTGAACCGGCGCACGTCGCTCAGTTGCGGGGGCCAGGCCGTCGCGGTCACGCACCAGGGCGGCGAACATCCCGCCGGCCTCGACCGCGCTGATCTGGCGCGTGGTCACCGACGAGGACCACCTTGGCCCCGGCGGCTCCGGCCGCGCTCACCAGCTCGTCGAGGGCGAAGGTGCCGGCCAGGCTGGCCTCGTCGACGATCACCAGCTGGCCGCCGCGGAGCCGCCAGCGGGCCAGTTCGGCTTCGGCCGCGGCCATGCGCCGTCGCAGCCGGGTGGCCGATCGTCGCTGGGAGGAGAGGTGAGCCGACGCCGAGTTCGCGGCGGAAGTCCGCCAATCTGTGCAGCCGCTCGGCTTCCCGGCGGTGCTCGTAGAGCCACTTGGCCGTGTTCTCGGTGTCGATGCCGAGCTCGCCGGCCAGCACCTCGGCCGCGGCGGCAGAGGGGGCCAGACCGAGCACCGAGCCCGCCCCGTGCTCGGCTTCCCACACCGCCCGGAGCCCGGCCATCGTGGTGGACTTGCCCGTCCCGGCCGGGCCGACCAGGACGTCAAGCCGGCGCCCGAAGTGGCGATCTGCTCCACCGCCAGGGCCTGGTCGAGGGACAAGCCTGTGGTCCCGGCCGGGCAGGTTGGCCCCGGTGACCGTCGCCACCGTGCCCATGGAGACGGCCGGACCGCCGACCTGGCGCCCGGCCTCGAGCAGGCGGGCCTCGGCCTCCAAGAGGGTGGCCGTGGTGTAGACCTCGTGGCCCTTGGCCCGGAACCGGCTCGTCCCGTCGGCCCGGCGGAGCCGCTCGGGCGTGTGGTGCAGCTCGGGCGCCGAGATCGAGCAGCGACTGGGCCAGAGCCAGGTCAGCCGTGCGCTCGGCCACGGCGATCCGCTCGTCGGGCGAGGCGAAACGGACCCCGTGCAGTTGGCGGTGCACCTCGGCCAAGACGTTGGCCCGGCTGAAGGTGGCCCGGCGTTCGGCCACGCGCTGCACCGCCACGCCGGCTGCGTCGGCCAGGATGCCATCGGCCAGGTCGCCGGCGTGCAGAAGCGGAAGATCGTTGCGGTCCGCCAGTCCCGCGACCCACGAGACCTGGTCGTCGCCGATGTAGCCCTCGGCCCGCCGGCGCCAGCCCCCGGTCATCTCGGCCAGGCTGTGGTGTTCCTTGGCCGGCCGGGTCTCGAGCGTCGCCCGGCGCCGCAGGTCGAGGACCTCCGCACTGGTCGGCTGGCGGCCATACGCGGCGACGAACTCGCCGATCAGAGACTGTCTTGCGCTCCTCGATGGCGGCCGAGCGCTGGGAGAACTCGGCCATCAGGGCCTCGGGCACCCCGGTCACTTCGAAACGGAGCTGCTCGGAGTGGCGGCGAGCCCGACCGTCCCAGCCCCACCCCAACTCCTCGGTCAACAGGTCGCTGAGCACGCCCTGGTGCAGCTCGGAGAGCGCCACGACGGACTTGAACAGGCCCCGGGAATCGAGCGTCCGCCACGTGCCGTCGGAGACCGAGCGGGCGCGGTTGGCCACCACCACATGGTCGTGGAGCTGGGGATCCCCGGCCCTCGAGTCCCAGTGGGTGAAGGCGGCGGCCACGACTCCTTCGACGTCTTCTTGCACCACGCCGTTGGTGCCCGAACGCGAGTGGAACACCTCGCGCTCGGCGTAGGTGAGCACGACCTCGATGGCCCGGCGATGGCAGGCGTAGATCTGGGCCTTGGTCTCCCGGTCGGCCAACGCCCAGGCCGACAGACACCGACTTGGACGGCGAGAAGGTCAGGTCGAACCCGGCCACGGGCGTGCGGAACGTCCCTCCCTTCGCCCGTTCCTCGGCCTCGATGCGGGCCCTCTCCTCGGCCCGTTCGGTGCCGGTGTGGGTGGCCGGGATGGCGGCAACCCGCTCGGCCACCCGCTTTGCCAGGGACAGGTGCGTGCGGTTGGGCTGGCGGCCGAGCGCCTGGCCGGTGATCGGGTCGGCGCACATCCCCAGCAGATTGAACAGGTGCTGCTCGGTCACCGGCGAACCCGGCTCGACCCCGCGGCCGTCGTCGAGGCCGCCCAGGCCGGCGCCCAAGAACACGCCGGGCGGGGTCCCCGACGTTGCGTAGTAGCGGGTCAGGTTGGAGGTGTGACCCGGGGCGCCGTCACCGACCGCGACAGACTCCATCAGGTAGCGATAGCCCGACCCCAGGGTCATCCGGCGTAGCGAGATCACGGCCTGCTCCCCTCGCCGGGACGGCCCTCGTCCCGCACCTCTCAGAAGGGCGGACGACCACCATCGGCCCCCTCGGGCAAGCCCGACCCCCCTCGAATGCCACACGTGTGAAGCAAACTGATGTGGCTGATGGGCGGCCGAGAAGGTAGTGATCTGGCTCGGGAGGGAGGGGGACTGGGTAGGAGTGAGCGGGTGGGGGCGAAATGATGTCGGCGGATTGTCAGAGTGCGGGCGACGTGCTGGCTCGGGGGATCGTCAGACGGTCGGGCTGCGTGCTCCTCGAGCCGACAGACGCGCCAACGCCGGCTCGGCCGGCGCGCGTCCTGGGCTCCGGACGCGCAACAGCCCCGGCTGAGCCGGGGCTGTTGCTGCTGGGGATCTGCGTGAGCAGGAAGTCCACGAGTGGCTAGGCGACTTGATTCGGCCTTCGCTCCGGCGCTCGGCCCGCTGCACGTCGGCGGTGGCGAAACGCAGGATGGGCCGATCTCGTCGGCCACGATCTCGACCTTGGAGCGGTGCTCACCGTCGTCGGTCTCCCAACTGCGCTGCTCGATGCGGCCGGTGACCACGACGCGCATCCCCTTGGACAGGCTGAGCGCCACGTTCTCGGCCAGGTCACGCCAGCACACGACGTCGAAGAACGACGTCGCCTCCTGCCATTCCTGGGTGGTCCGGTCCTGCCAGCGCCGGTTGACGGCCACGCCGAGCTGGGTCGTGGCTTGACCCTCTTTGGTGTAGCGGATTTCGGGTTCCCGAGTCAGGTTCCCGGTAGATGGTGGTCGCGTTGCTCATTGTCTTGCTCCTTATGCTCTTGGCTTCGTTCCTTGCGAACGACGCCGCTGCGTCGTTCGATGAACGGCGATTCCCGCCGGCAGCGAAGCGGGGTCAAGTTCCGGAGAGGGCAGCCCTTGGGCCGAGCAAGAAGTTCTGGCGGGTTCGCCCGTAGGGCGAACTTCAACGATCGCGAAGCCGCCAGAAGTTGTTGCGAGCCGAGCCGGCGACTTGACGCCGTGAAGCGCCGGTGGTCCGGGCTCTGTCTTCCCTGGTGTTTTGGGCGCAATTCGAGTTGCCGAACAGGCTGATGGGGGCTCAAGAAATGCGGACGCCCTACGCCCCGT
>CAVXPD010000025.1:0-74627 GCA_963763575.1 uncultured Acidimicrobiaceae bacterium | reverse complement strand
CGGCTCTGGAGGCCCAGCCGAATGTCTTTTCGGCCGGCGTTCCGAGTGGTGCGTCAGGGTGGTCCCATAACTGGCAAAGCGGGTGGTCCCATGTCACTGGCAAAACCAGCGATCAACTAG
Organism: uncultured Acidimicrobiaceae bacterium; assembly: GCA_963763575.1. GTDB lineage: Bacteria > Actinomycetota > Acidimicrobiia > Acidimicrobiales > RAAP-2 > Bog-473. Next base: position 74,507 of record CAVXPD010000025.1, on the reverse strand, counting down.
TCCCATGTGGCTGGCAAACGACACACACGGACTCGGATGAGGTCGGCCTATGGTCAGCTGTCGTGCCCGTCATCGGGTGGTTCCCTGTCCGGCCGGGTCCAGTACCAGACCCGGATGACCTTTCCGTCGGCGCTCTTGTCGTATTCCTGCTTGGACCTGACACCCATCTTCTTCTTGGCCCTCTTCAGGGTGCGGAGGGAGAAGCCAGCCTCGTCACGAGCTAGCCCTTCTGCTTCCACCGAGTTGATCCTTCCGTGGTGGTCGTCCATGGTCGTGCTGAGCCACTCCGCAGCCGCTTTGAGTTCACGAGCGTGTCCAGGCTGAGCAGATGCCAGATCCTCGGCGGTGAGATCCTCAGGACCGGTCCAGGTGATCTTGGCAACGACGCCGAGGTCGTCTGTGGTCGATGAGATCTCGTAGCCAAGGGATGGTGAGGTCGGGCCAGGTTCAGGCCACCTGAGCAAGGACACGGTGCCCCTCCTTGTCGGGATGGTGATCGGCGTAGGACGCTGCGAGCTTGTCCTCCGATCCCTACGGATCCATCCCTTGATCGACAGCTAACCCCTCCCCACCCTTGCGGAGGTGGCGTATGGCGATCACCGTCAGATCGAGTGTGGGGCCAGCCTCGCGAGTGGTCCCAGGGCACGGCGCACGCTGTGGTTGGAGTGGGTATCCACGTGGTCGCCCAAAAAGTTGTCGAGCACATCGATAACAAGGAGCGTGGCATGATGAGCCCTCACCTTCTCTTCGATCAAGTCGAGATCTCCGGGTATCTCCCACTGACGGTCGCCATCGTCGGTGTGAACGACATCGAGGATGGTGAAGGCGCCTGGCAGCAGGTCGTAACTGAGATCCAGTAGCTGTTGATCCGTCGCCTCCGCAGCGTCTTTGACAGCGACTCTTCGCCGCACAAGTAGAGGACGTTCCCGTGAATACCTGGAGTCCGGTCCGCATCCCGGCTCCGACACTTGTGCGAGCGGCAATGTCTCCGGCGAGCGTGCTCTTGCCCGTCGCTTTTTCTGCCCTCGATGACGGTGCCTGCCCGCCGGGTCCACTCGTGCCACGGCCAGGTCGTTGTTCCGGCGCACGTTGAACAGATCGAGGAATGCGACGTCTTCGCCGATCGCTTACCGTTCTGATGGCCGGGACCACCGCTCGGGTCAACCAGATCGAGACATCCTGCTCGTCGGTCCCGACCTGAGCGCCGACTTGGATAAGCGCCTCCTGAGCACCAACCACGTTCAACCCTTTTTCGACCACCAGGCGAACCTTGAGGATGGCCTGGTTCAGGGCGGCTCGCTGCTCGCCTCCGGCTCAGCCAACACAGAGTTCATGAGGTCGCGCAGGTCGGACTCAGGCTGGGTCATGACGCCTCCTCGGCCGGCCCGGTCGGACGTTGTTCTCCCGTCCTGGGCCAGCCACCGGATACCCGGTTGCGGGACCTGCTCGTCTTCGGATCCAGGTGATCGAGGTCCCGGTCGTAGGCCACCAGTGCCAGGAAGCTCTCGATCTCGGCGGCGAGGAGGTCCTCGACCCGATCGACAGGACAAGATTGCCGGGAGGGCGGGTACTGACCCCTGGTACTGGGATCGGGTACCTTGGCACCCAGGGTCCTCTGGTCTCATCGGTTGCTCTCTCTCTCCGGGGTGCTGGCCCGGTTTGCATAGCTGTGACGTCTGTCTGGGGGGCCGGAAACGGCCCCTCCGACGCGTTAGGAGGCCATTTGCTGGTTACGGCGAGCCAGTAGCTTCCGGCGCGATGTGTCCACGGTGCGGGGCACGAACAGATCTTCGACACCAACGTTGAGGGCGTACGCCAGTCGGGCCAACACGACGACGTCTGGAACATGCGAACCGGCCTCGTAGCGAATGATCTGGCAACCGGAGCGACCGACCAGTGGCCGAGGTCGTCGGTGCTCAAGCCCTTGCCCGCCGGACAAGGCGTTGTCATGGCGGAGTAGACGACTTTGGGTGAGGTAGCCGAAGAACGTGTGGTACCTGCTTGCGGTCTGTTCGCTGCGGTCATAACACAAATGCTCGTCTCGCTAGCACAGTCGAATCAAGGACGATACGTCAAAACCGGTAACTGATCAACTATTTAGCCCCTCGTAAGTCTCTGTCGCTCTATAGGGGTATCTCCACGTCTACAGAACTTTTTTCGAACTTTTTTTCGCAGCGTTTCGTTGACCAATTCAACCGCCGCCACTCCACATCAGCGCCACCGCAAGGCTTCCATCACAGCACCCACGTCAATGAGCAGGTTTATCCGACCCCTTATGTGGCTGCCCTCTATTTCTCAAAAATGTCCTCAAATCCGACCGAACCTGACCGGAAAGTGGTGGCTGTTTTTATAGAATGGAGGCTGTCGAGACGGGCCAAGAGCCGGATGTGAATCGTGGCCGGTGAGGCAGGCGTTACCAACAGCCAGAGCCAGTACCAGTCGGTCCCAGGGGCGTGGGGGCATGTCGGGGTTCCGAGACCACGTTCTTCAATCGGGTAGACCGGCTGATGCCCGAAAGCTCGGCCCCACACGATTCCGTTCGTCTCAATAGGTGACGAGAGAACTTGGATTGGGTGAGGTTGTCGCCGAATAAATGGGAGGGTGCCGATGCTCACGAAACGAATGACATCTGGCATCAGCGGAATGGTGCTGGTCGGCTTGATAATGGCGGCGTGCAGCAGTAGCCCCAGTACCAGTGGCAGCGGGACAACTACGACTACAAAATGGGGTGTCTCTTCAACGACGGCGGCGACCGCAGCCAAGGGAAACGGAAACGACCCATCGGACCCAATCCCGCTCGGACAGACGGGAAGCGTCGTGGGTTGGACGGTCAAGGTGATCAGCGTGGTCCCTGAGACCACCGACCCAGTCACCTCGACAACCGCTGCCGGTTATGAGTCGCTCGTGTACACGATGGAGGCGACCCGGGAGCAAGGACAGAAACCAGCACCTCCCATTGTTCTGGCTCCCCAGTTTCTGGCAAGCAATCATCTAACTTACAACGCCGCCAGCCAGCCCTTCTGTAACGGGGGCCAGCCTATGAACAATGACGTGTACCCCGGAGGAACAGCGACTCACTCTGCATGTATCACGGTGCCAAGTACAGCCGCTAGCCATCTTGTGCCCGGTATGGGCATCGTCAATAAACTGTGGTTTGCAACGTCCTAGCGGTCTCAGCCGCGTCGTCGCCCGAACTCTCGCACGCCCGTCATACCCTCCAGGTGATCCGGACACGCCCACACCCTCCACCACCGGTCGCCCCGTCATGAGAACCACCGGCCTGTGAAGGTCGGCTGATCGGTGCAGTGCGTTGTCTGGAGGTTGCGGTCGTAGACCATCCGCCAGCAACGACCAGCCTCGGCCATGAAGCCGGGAGACACGTCACCTGGGCGGTGAGGCACCATCTGACGATCGCGCCGAGAGCCTTGTTAGGGCGGGCGCTAGGTGCGCAGGGCATACGTTTCCAAGTTGACGCGCCAGATGTTCAAGACCTGTCGCCAATACTCATTGACCAGAAATCAACGCCATCTGACAATGGGGGCATGACCACGAAAGCAGCGCACAAGGCCCATGCCACTCGCAGGGCGCAGCCTGCCTATCGCGCCCTCCAGCTCAAATACCACGAGGACATCGTGTGGCTGTGCGAGATGGCAGCGGGCCGCGCCACGAATCGGCACATCACGCCAGGCCCCGTTGCTCGGTTCCTCCGAGAGGACATGGCGATCCGCAAAGCGCTCGATGCGATGATCAGACTTTGGAAGCCGCCGCACAGCTACATCAGTGTGGGAGCGGCGAAGGCGGCAAAGGGGGCGAGGCTTGAACGAGAGCACGTCATCCCCGTCCGGGTGCTGATCGACCGGATGATCACCGAGCCGAGCGAGTGTCGGGCGCTGCTGGAGAAGGCCGTGGTCATCGCCCACGTCACGCCAGCGGAGCACAAGCAGCTCGTCCTCTCCTACAAGGACCCGCTTTATGACCGCATGCTCAAGGCGCATGTCTCACGGCTGCGTCAGCGTGGGCTGGACCGCTACCGCGCAATGGGGATCGAACTCGCGGAGACGAGCTGAACCTCCCCTGGCGTAGCAGGACCCCCGTTTCGGCGGGGACATTTGATAGGCCGACTCAGCCGCCCCGCGCCGTCATGCGAGTCAGCTAACAAACGTTGTCTGACGTACCAAGTTCAGTCCGGAAATCTGTCGAGTCCTTGTTGCTTTTGCCGAGGTTGCAATCGTCGCAGAGGGCTTCCAGATTATCGAGCTCGTTCGTGCCACCCAGGGATCTGGGCGTGATGTGATCGACGTGAAGCGGTCGCTCGTTCGTGTGGCACAACTGGCACCTTCCCCCGGCACGCCTGAGAACCTCATGCCGCGTGCGTGTTGGCGCGGGGTCCGTTTCTAAGATCTGATAGTCCCAAGGCGAGACGCAATGCAAACCGCCACTCTGCGACACGAACTAGAGGACGTCGTCGACGCCGCCAATGAGCTACTCACAATCATGAGTTTGATTCCTTCATCGTCGGCGTGACCGCCGGTTGGGACTCCGCTGCCGTCCTTTCGACCTGTCGCCGCCCTTGTTGCCGACGTGCCAGCACTGGCACCAGTCGCATCGATAAGCGTTGGCGCTGCGCCCCCGCTGTTTCGCCCGTAGACCGAGGCCCACTGCATGGCGGCGGCCTTGTTCACGAACTGTCGCTTGAGAGTCACGCAGTCCGAGCCGACGACCACGACACCTCCTCTCTCATTCCTCTTCACCGGCCAGCGTCGCCGCCAGTGCTCGTGCTCGTGATCGATCTGGTTCACTCAGTTGCTCGATCACTTGGTCGAGCTCAGCTCCGGGAGTAGCCTCCACGTCTCCTCCACCAGCTCGGCCAACTCGTCAGCCGGGGCGAGTTCTGGGTTCTCGTCTCCAGACATGCCACACTTCCTCCGCGGATCTTCAGCGTGGTGTCAGTGGTCCCTCGTCTTCGGGACCGAGGAGTCCGAGTCGCTCCGAACAGTCCTTGAAGATGTCGAGCACTCTTTGGACTGCCTCGGTGCCGGGCTGCGTGTGGCGGTCGAATATCGTGCAGGCGATTTCATGTGCATCGTGCTCGGATGACGCCATCGACCGAGGACGAGCCAATCGTCAATGTCTTCGGGGAAATCTGGGGGCAGACGGACGTGCCTCATCCCCGGCTCCCTCCTGATGATGTGAGGATCATCCTCTGACTCGACCAGCCCGAACTGTGCGCCCTTGTGGATAACGAGTCTGCACATGGCCCGACCTACAGCATCGAAGTGGGGAAGGCCAGTCATCACCGAACATTGCCTCGGCGATAGCTCTTGGGTTGAGACCCTCAGTGGGGTCGAGGACAACTGTGATGACGGCGTCCTCGAGGGCGGCTGGGTCGTCCATGGATGTCACGAGGCGGTCGAGGGATTCTCGATTCATCTTTGTTTGCCTTCCTTGGCCTCTTCCTGCACGAAGCCGTCTCGTGCCAGGTGAAGCTGACGGATTATTCCCTCAATGGCCTCGCCCATCGTGTCGGGAGCTTCACAGGCCCGAAAGAAGGAAATGCTCCAGAGCATGTGCATCATGATGGCGGACAGGGTGCTGACGAAGTTCAGGGAGCTGACGTTCTCGTCCACGTTCTGATCTTCGAGGGGGGCGTTGCGGATCCGGTACAAAATGCGCCCCACCAATAGAGGCTCGACCTTGTCGACGTATTCAAACAGTTCTTCGTACTGCTTGTGAAACTGGTCGTAGAGATCACCCCGTCGAACTTGGACAGTTCCGTGCGAATGGTCATGGGGTCCTCCTTTCATTGCTCGGTGTCGGATCGCACTACTTCTTGGCGGTGCGACTTCGTGGCGACGACTTCTTGGCCGAGGACTTGGTCGTCCGTCTCGACGCGGTGCTGGACCGCCTCTCTTGACCGGCCCCGCTTTGACCGTTCCTCGCGCTGGTCTTCGGCCCACTCCTCGACCTCACAGGGCTTGTACTTGCGTCGCCTGCCGATCTTGAAGCTGGGAGGCCCGTTCCCTGCCAGGCCCAGTACCGGACGGAGGCTTCGGGCACGCCAGAAAGCTCGCCACATCTCCAGTGCTCCAGAAGGCGGCATCGGGATCGGAACCAACAGCTTTCATGAGAGCCACCTTGGCGTAGGAGTGACGTAACAAACTCCTACTCCTCTTAAGGTGGCTTGTCAATCCTCCTTGGATGCCGGTACCGTTGGTAGCTGTGACCCAGCGTTGGAAGCCCCAACGGCATCAGAATGAGCAGGGAGCGAGGTCATCGACTTCGGAGACGGGGTGATGGTCCCCGCCGTGATCGAACGGACGATCACCGACAAGTCACTGCCCTACGACGTGACGATGGTCCTGACCTTCCAGAAGGACAGATACGAACTCGCGGAGTTGAGGTTCGAGCAACGCAAACGTGGTGGCCCGGTCGCAGGCGTGAAGCTGCGCCAGGTCCCCGTCGACCGACTGGTGCGCCAGGTTATGAGGGAGTTCCTGCCGGTGTACAAGCGAGGTCGCCTGATCCGCCGACGCGGGGTCGTGTCGCTGTACCGAGTTGCGTACGCCTTGCATCTGCCACCGACCGCCACGGTCGCTGAGTGCTTGAACATGACCCAAGGAGCGGCGGAACAAGCCGTCATCTCTGCACGCAGAGCCGGTGCGCTACCGGCAACAGAACAAGGAAGGGCGAAGGGCTGATGGCAAGCGTCAACGGGATGGTCTTCGAGAACGGGAAGGAGCGCAGGCCCCGAGGGTGAGCGGCCCGACTACTACCACGGCCAGGTGGAAGACCCCAGAAGGCAACACCCGCAAGAAGAACTTCACTCTCAACGCGACGCCGACCGTCACGCCAACGCTGTGGAAGGCGACAAGACCACAGGCAACTACGTCGACCCCTCCGCTGGGCGGGTGACATTCGAGAACTACGCCGAGGATTGGGGCTCACTCCAGGTCCATCACCGCCCTCAGACGACACCACGATCGAGACCCGGTTCCGCCGCCACGTCTACCCGCTCATCGGAAAGCGTCCCATCGGGGCGATCGAGCAGTTCGAGATCCAGGCGCTCGTCAAGGCGATGGCGAGCGATGACGACGACCGTGAGCCTCTTCGCCCCGGCAACCATTCCGGTCGCCCACAACTGGATCGCCTCGGTGTTCAAACGCTGTCGTCAACCGTGACATCGCGCTCAGTCCTTGCCGCGACATCAAGCTGCCGAATGTGGAGCGGCCCAGATCGTGCCGCTCAGCGTCGAGACCGTCGACGCCCTGGCCGACGCCATGCCGGATCGGTACTACGCCCTCGTCGTGCTCGGAGCCGGGAGCGGGGTCCGCATCGCAGAGGCCCTGGGCGTCACCGCTGATCGCATCGACTGGCCGCGACAGCTCCTCACCGTCGACCGCCAGTTGTCACGAACGAGTCGAGAGGTACCAGCCTTCGCCCCGGTTAAGGACAAGTTGAACCGGCCCCGCACGATCCCTCTCACCGACGCCGTCATGGCAGCGCTGGTCCGCCACGTCGCTACGTTCGGCCTGGGGCCGCGGGGACTGATCTTCACCAGCGAGGCCAACGAGCCGGTTCGCCGGTCCACCTTCGCTGACATCTGGGCATGGGCGGCGAGACCGCTGGGGATACCGCTGGGGGACGGGTTCCACCAGTTGCGTCACCACTACGCCAGCGTCCTCATTCGAGGTGGAGCCGACATCGTCACGGTGCCAAGAGATGCTCGGTCACGCCAGCTTGGAAACGACCCGGATCTACAGTCACCTGTTCCCCGATAGCGCCGAGTTGGTCAGGGCTGCCGTGGACCGGGGAGTAGCGAGCCTCCGGGGCGCTCAGTCGTAAACGAGTTCGACAAATCCGGGGTCCAGTAGGGTCCAGTAGCGGCTTCTGACTTACAAACTCCCTGGTCAAAGGGCTAGTGACGGTGAGTCGGCCTGTAGGCGGGATTCTGTCCAGCCCCCGCCTCGATGAGAGGCAGAAGGCCTGAGTGGCCATCCATCTGAGCGGCCTACCTGGGGAGCGCCCCTTCTCAGGGGCCGGACGAGCAGTCCGTCTCCCACGCTTGGCCTTGCTCCGGGTGGGGTTTACCGAGCCGGCGGGGTCACCCCCGTCGCTGGTGCGCTCTTACCGCACCCTTTCACCCTTGCCTGTGCGGGCCGGAGCCCGCCATCGGCGGTTTCCTTTCTGTGGCACTGTCCTGCGAGTCGCCCCGACTGGCCGTTAGCCAGCACCCTGCTCTGCGGAGTCCCGACCTTCCTCGATGCGATCTCGCTCTTGCGACCCGCACCGCGGCCACCCGGCCGACTCACCGTCGTGCCCATTCTGCCATCGGCCGAGGGCCAGGCGGTACTACAGCCGTACCCCGCCTGCCGGGACTGCTTCCGGCGAATGACCCATTGGGCACTCCCCGGCTTGTTCGGGCTTCTCGGTGTCGCCTTCGCCTCCGGAGACCCGCGTTCGCGACGGGCTATCTGGCTGGCATGCTTTTCCGGCGTGTCGTGCCCGAGATCGTCGCAACTTTGGCGGGTCTATGCCGAGTTCGCCCTAACCACGGCGAGCTTCCTCCGCCAGCATGACCCGGCGCCTGTCGTGATGAGCGCGGCATGAGTGAGACCAGGACCCGGGTCGGTGGGACGGCTCGACTGGGCTGGAAGATCTCCCGCGATGACGGGTTGGCTCTGGGTAGGCAGTCAAAGACCCGTCCCCTTCCTCGCAGCGAGCAGCGGGGCGGAGTGGAGAGGCCCGCAAGCCGGCCGGTAGGTCGACGTGTTCCAGCCGTCCCACCTGGCGGCGGGCGGCGGCCGTCGACGGTTGCGGGGCTTCCCGCTGTTCCCGAATGGCACGGGCAAGCGGTGGGCCCAGAGCGCTCACACCGCGTGACGCCGAAGGTGCGCCGGTTGGCAATCATCGTAAGTGCCGGCGCGCTCGTGGTCACGATGGCGGCGATCCTGCCGGGCATCTTCGGGCACAACGACTCCTATCCGATGCCCGGCGCCGCCACGCTTGCGAGCATGAGCGTGCCTCAGCGCATCGTCGCAATCGCCCAGAGCCAGGTCGGGTACAGCGCTGATCCATCGAACTCCTACTGCAACAAGTTCAGCGCCTATTGGGGCGCCGGCCAGACCAGCTGTCCGAGCGGCGAGACGAGCGAAGAGTGGTGTGCCGACTTCGCCGCCTGGACCTGGCGTGAGGCGGGCGTGCCGGTTCAGTACGGATACGGGCCCGGCGAGATCAACGGCGCCGCTGTCACGTTCTACCAATGGGCCGTAGCCAACGGCGAATGGCATCCGGCGGGAAGTGGCTACGTCGCTTCGCCCGGGGACGTGGCCGTCTACGGCCTGGCGCTCGGGACGCACCCGTCGGCCGCACACGTGGCGGTCGTCACAGCGAACGCGCCGGGGCAGGCCGGCCCCGACGTGGTCAACGGGGACGGGGACCAGACCGGCTTCTCGGTCGTCGAGACCGGAACGGACCAGTCGCAGATCCACGTCGGCCAGGATGTCTTTCCACTCGATGGCTTCGTGAGCCAGCCCTAGCGGGCTCTCCGCCCCCCGTCAGGAATGCATGATCCCTGGCCTTCTTCCTCCGTCGTATATGCGCCAAACCAGCTGGCCCGGGTTCGGCGCGGATGTATTTGGTCGAGGAGGCGAGCGAGCCTTCATTTTCGGGTGTATTCGCGAATCGAACCGGCGGGCGAGCTCAGGTGGTCATCGCGACAAGTTGGTCAAACCGCTCGGCTGGAGTATCCCACCCGAGCGTCTCGCGAGGCCGCATGTTGAGGAGCTTGGCGATGTCGTCCAGCTCGGCTTGGCTGTAGCCGCTGAGGTCGGTGCCCTTGGGGAGGAACTCGCGCACGAGGCCGTTCCAGTTCTCGTTGCTCCCCCGTTGCCAGGGGCTATGGGGATCGCAGAAGTAGACCGGCACTCCGGTGGCCACGCTGAAGCGGCCATGCGCGGCCATCTCTGTTCCTTGGTCCCAGGTGATGGAGCGGGCCAGCTCGGCGGGAGGTCCACGATGTGCTCGGCGATGCGTGTCGCCACGTGCTCGGCGGTCTTGTTCTCGAGCTTGATCAACATGCCCATGCGGGTACTGCGCTCGACCAAGGTGGCCACGCGCGAGCGCTGTCGGGCGCCCTCGATCAGGTCGCCCTCCCAATGCCCGGGCACGGCCCGGTCGGACACTTGTGGGGGTCGCGCTGAGATGTTGACCATGCCGGTGATGCGCGCGGTGCCGCTCGGGTTCGAGCCGTGGCGGGCTCCGGGCCCGGCGCCGGGTGTGCCCAAAGCGCAGGTAGGTGGCGAGCTCTTTGCGCAGCTCGCCCTTGGCCTGGACGTAGATGGCCTGGTAGATCGATTCGTGCGACACCCACCACTGTGGCTCCTCGGGGTGGTCGCGCTTGAAGCGTGTGGCGATCTGTTCGGGCCGGCACCTCGTCGCCAACAGGGCGCTGGCCTCGTCGAAGAGCCAGGGGCGCTCTTCGAACCAGCGCCGCTTGGGCCGCCGGGCGACGTGGTCGGCCCGGCCTTGGGCGGCGTGGGCCCGATAGCCCGCCCGGCCCCCGTTGGCCGCGATCTCGCGCCCGATGCTGCCGCGATGGCGCCGAGACGCCGGGCGATGGCCGCATCGCATTCGCCGCGGCAGATCCCCACGCGGATCTCCTCGCGCTCTTCGAGGGTCAAGGCATTGGGTCGATGTCGTCGTTGCCTGAGCATCGGGACAGCTTTGGGTCGAAGCCTCCGGGTCAGCGTGGATACCGACACAGAAGCCAGAGCGGCCGCCTCCTTCTTCGTCGCCCCAAGGGCATAGGCCCTCAGCGCCGGACCCAGCCGTTCCTCGGGCAGTCCGGCTCGTCCCGGTGAAAGCGACCGGTGGTGGGGAACGAAGCCGGGCTGCTCGCGCAGGCGACGCAACACCGTGATCCATGAGACCCCCACCAACTCGGCCGCCTTCTTCATCGACGCACCGTTCGCGTAAGCGTCGAGGGCAGGCTGCAGCAGTGAGTCGGGGAACCTTTGGCTTCCCATACGACACCTCCATCAGGTCGGTGTCGCGATCACCCCTTGAGCCCGCCGCGGCGTTACCGAGGACCATATACATACGGAGGCAACTCGCGGAGGTGACGTATGCAATCGGAAGAGACTCTGCCGTTCGGCTGCGCCGACACCCTCGAGCCTCCACAGTTCCGCCCGACAGCACGGCGGCCAGAAACCGCGACCGTTCGCTCACGTGCTCTCGCCAGCTGTCGGGTCCGCTCCCGGCGAACTCCCCGTCACCTGGGATCCATTGTCCCGACTGGCCGAGGACCAGTGCCCGGACAGCGCCTCGGTAACGTGACGGGCGATGCCTCGTTCGCCAGCCTCCCTACCTGCAGCGGGAGATCCCCGTCAGCTCTTCGATCCTGAAGCGCCGCCAGTGGACGGTGGCGACGCAGCCGACGGTGGCGACGACCGGGAGCGCGCAGAGGCCCGTCCGGTGGAGGACCGGGCCGAAGAGCGGACCGGCGTCCTTTCTATCGGCGCTCTCTACGACGAGGTCGAGGCGGCGCTGGCCCAGACCTTCCCCCGCCGCCGGCATCTGTGGGTGCGGGGCGAGATCCAGCACATATCGGACCACCGTTCGGGCCACCTCTACCTCGATCTGGTCGACCCCGACGACCCTGACCCGGACGTCGACGTTCACGCCGGGCAGAACCACCCCCCTGCCCGCGCCCGCGCTCGGCCCACGCCGAGCCGCGGCGGCGAACCGACACTGAAGGTCAAGTGCTGGCGCACGTCCTGGATCCCCCTGCGCCACATGCTGGCGAAGGAGGGCATCGAGCTCGCAGAGGGCATGGTCGTCGTGCTGCGGGGCTCGCTCGATCTGTATCGAGCCAAAGGCGAGCTCAGTCTCATCCTCTCCGACATCGACGTCACCGCCCTGCTCGGCCGCATCGCCGCGCAACGGACCAAGCTGCTGCACACGCTCGAGGCGGAGGGCCTGCTGCGGCGCAACGCCAGCCTGCCCGTGCCCGGGCTGCCGCTGCACGTCGGCCTCGTCGCCAGCTCCGACACGGAGGGTCTGCGCGACTTCCTCGGGCAACTGACGGAGTCGGGCTTCGGCTTCCGCATCTCGCACGTTCCGGTGCGCGTCCAGGGCGCCGCCGCGCCCGCCACCGTCGCCCGCGCCCTGCGCGCCCTCAGCCGCAGCGACTGCGACCTCATCGCGCTGGTGCGCGGCGGGGAGCGCGCGCTGACCTCGCCGCGTTCGAGACCGAACTCGTCGCCCGCGCCGTGGCCGAGTCGGCCAAGCCGGTCTGGACGGGCATCGGCCACACCGGCGACCAGACCGTGGCCGACATCGTGGCCTCCCGGGCCTGCATCACACCGACCGAGTGCGGACAGGCGATCGTGCTGCGGACGCGCCAATGGTGGGCGACCCACGTCGCCGGTCCCGCCGGGCTCCTCGCCCGACGCGTCCCGTCCTTCCTCGCCGATGCGCAGGCCCGCGACGCGGCGGCCCGCGACCGCCTGACGGCGGCCGCTCGCCACCAGTTGCGCGTCCACGGCGACCGCCTCGGTACCCGGGCCGGCGCCGCCGCCCGGCGTGCGCCGGAACAGATCGACCGCCGGGCCATCGACCTGCGGGCTGCAGCGGCCCGGCTCGGGCCGCTCGCCCTCGGCCACCTAATGACGGGTGATGAGCAGGTGCGCAATTGGCGCCGGTTGCTGGCCGCCTACGACGTCGACCGCCAGCTCGAGCGCGGCTACAGCCTCACCCTCACGCCCGACGGGTCGTTGGTCCGCCGCGCCGGCGACCTGGCCCCCGACCAGGAGATCGTGACAAGGTTGGCCGATGGGACGGTGCGCAGCACGGTGACCGGCACCGGCACCGGCACCGGCACCGGCACCGGCGGAGGCGGAGCGGCGTGAGCCCCGCGGACGAAGACCTCAAGCCCGTAGAGCAGCTCAGCTACACCGAGGCCAGCCGTGAGCTCGATGCGATCGTCGACTTCTTCGAGCAGCGCGAGGTCGACGTCGACGTGCTGGTGGCCCGGCTCGAGCGCGCCACCGCGCTGATCGACGAGCTCGACCGCCGCCTGCGCCAGACTCGGGCCCAGGTCGAGGAGCTGGTGCCGCGGCTCGAGACGCTGGCGGCCGATGCGGGCGGAACGGGCGGATCCGGCGAGGCCGGCTCCGGTGGTCCCAGAGATGAGTGAGGCGACGATGGACCAGGCGGTTCCGACCCCCGGCGACCGGATGTACTTCAAGCAGTTGCTCTCGGGCCGCGACTTCGCCCGCGGCGACATGATGGCTCGCCAGATGGTCAACTTCGCCTATCTGATCGGCGACCGGGAGACTGGCGAGGCGGTGGTGGTCGACCCGGCTTACGCCGTGAACGACCTCGTCGACATCGTGGAGGCCGACGGCATGCAGCTGGTCGGGGTGCTCGGGACCCACTTCCACCCCGACCACCTCGGCGGGACCATGGCCGGGTGGTCGCTCGAGGGCATCAGCACGCTCCTCAACCGGGTCCAGGTGCCGATCCATGTCCAGACGGACGAGCTCCCCTGGGTTGAGCGGACCACCGGCGTCGGCCGGGACGACCTGATCGGCCACCGCAGCGGGGACATCGTCCGCGTCGGCGGGCTCGAGGTGGAGCTCATCCATACGCCGGGTCACACGCCTGGAAGCCAGTGCTTCCTCGTCGACGGACGACTCGTGGCGGGCGACACCCTCTTCCTCGAGGGTTGTGGACGCACCGACTTCCCGGGGTCGGATCCCCTCGCCATGTACGAGTCCCTGCACACGCGGCTCGCCCGTGTCCCCGACGACGCCATCCTCTTTCCAGGGCATCTCTACTCCGCGGAGGCATCGCAGAGCCTGGGCGAGACCCGCCGTTGGAACTACGTCTTTCGGCCTCGCACTCCTCAGGAGTGGATGGCCATGTTCGGCGGCTGACGGACTTCGAGCGACGAGTGGAGTCAGTCATTGTCGTCGGCGCGTCACTGGCCGGCTGGCGAGCGACCGAGGGGCTGCGCGCCGAGGGGTTCGACGGGAAGATCACGCTGCTGGGCGAGGAGCGGCACCTGCCGTACGATCGGCCGCCGCTCTCCAAGCAGGTGCTGGCGGGCACCTGGCCCGCAGAGAAAGCGGTGCTCGCCGACAAGAAGCGCTCGAGCGAGCTGCAGGTGCACGAGGTGCTCGGCCGCCGGGCCATCCGCCTCGACGTGCACGACCGCGCCGTCGAGACCGACGACGGCATGGTGCTCGCGGCTGACGGCATTGTGCTGGCGACCGGCGCCGCACCCCGACGGCTGCCCGGCACGGAGCTGCTCGGGCCGCGCGACGGGCTCTTCACGCTACGCACGCTCGACGACTCACTGGCGCTCCGTGCCGCGGTCACCGCGGTGGACGCGGCCCGGGTTGTCATCATCGGAGCGGGGTTCATCGGTTCGGAGGTTGCGTCGACCTGCGCCACCCTCGGATGCCGGGTCACCGTGCTCGAGGCCGTGGACATCCCGCTGGCCAACGTGCTCGGTCCTCTGGTGGGCGCGCACTGCGCGTCGTTGCACGGGGCCAATGGCGTGGAGTTGCGGACGGGCGTCGGCGTGGAGCACATCGACAAGGTGGATCCGAACGGCTCGGCGCCTCGCCCCCGGTTGGTGGTGCGGCTCGGTGATGACGAGCTGTTGGACGCCGACGTCGTCGTCGTCGGCATCGGTGTCGCCCCCTCGACGCAATGGCTCGACGACTCGGGACTCGCCGTGGACAACGGCGTCGTGTGCGACGACCGGCTCTATGCGGCCGACGGGATCGTCGCTGCCGGCGATATCGCGCGTTGGCTGTGGCGCCACGATGTGTTCGAAGAGCTGATCCGCATCGAGCACTGGGAGGTTGCGGCGAACGCCGGGCTGGCCGCGGCACGCAGCCTGCTCGCCGGTCGCAACGACGCGCCGCCCTTCGACCCGGTGCCCTACTTCTGGTCGGACCAATACGGCATCCGCTTCCAGGTGCTCGGGAATCCGGACGGTACCGACGACGTCGAGATCGTCGAGGGGTCCCCCGGAGAGGGCAAGTTCGTCGCGCTCTACGGTCGCGCTGGACGCCTGCGCGCTGCGTTCGCCATCGGCAAGCCGCGCCACCTCATGGGGTACCGTCCGCTGTTGCAGGCGGGATCCAGTTGGTCCGAGGCGCTCGCCCACGCAGCAGCGTCATAGGTGGCCGGCGGCAGCTGTCACGCGCTGGCAGGCGCACCATCCTCCGCCCGTATTCCGGCTTGGTCTCCTTCTGCGGCGGCGACACCGCTCAGAAGGAGATGCCGGAGAGCTCCGGGATCGTCGCCTCGGCTTTGGCCCTCGCCAAAAGCCAGCGTTCGTGTCGGGCCGCCCTGACCGCGTCGTCGGCGACGGGCTCGACGGTCCGCCACGGAGTGAACGTCGCGGCCAGGTCTTCGGTCGACCCGTAGTTCCCGATGGCCAAACCGGCCAGGAGCCCGGCGCCGAGCGTCGTCGCCTCGACGATGGGGGAGACCTCGACCGGGCGGCCGATGGCGTCGGCCAGGGCTGCCACGAAGACCTCGTTCTGCGACATACCCCCGTCGACGCGGAGCGCGTCGACGGGGTAGCCGCTGTCGTGCTCCGACGCCTCGAGCAAGTCTGCGCCGCGGTGGGCCACACCCTCGAGCACGGCCCGTACGACCTCGGCTCTCCCCGAGCCCCTCGTCAGCCCGACCAGCGTGCCCCGGGCGCCGAAGTCCCACACCGGAGTCCCCAGCCCCAAGAGGGCTGGCACGAACCAGACGTCTCCCGAGTCCTCGCACTCAGCAGCGACGGCCGCGGATTCCTCGGCGCTCGAGATGATGCCGAGATCGTCGCGGAGCCACTCGACGCACGTCCCCGCTGAGAGCATGACGGCTTCGGTGCCCCAGGTCGTCCTGCCCCCCGCCCGGAAGGCCACGATCGGAAAGGTGCCGGCTTCGCTGCGCGTCACACCAGGAGCGGGTCGCGCCGTGCCGGTGCACTGGTCGAGCATGCCCCCGGTGCCGAATGTGGCCTTCGCGAGCCCGGGGAGTGTGCAGCCCTGGCCTACGAGCGAGGCCTGTTGGTCGCCGGCGATGCCGCAGATCGGGGGTGCGCCGGGGAGCGCGCTCGCCAGACCCACCGTGCCCGAGGAGTCGACGACGTCCGGCATGAGTGCGGCCGGGATCTTGAGCTGCTCGAGGAGCGACGGGTCCCAATCGAGGGTGGCGGAGTCGATGAGCGCCGTGACCGCCGCGTTGGTGGCATCGGTGACGTGGAGCGCGTCCGTCGCGGCCGCGGCTCCGCCCGAGAGCGTCCACGCCACCCAGCTGTCGACCGTGCCGAAGCAGAGTTCGCCCGCCACGGCCCGGGATCGATCCGGGTCCACCTCGTCGAGGATCGCCATCAGCTTCGTGGCCGACGCATTGGGGGCCAGCCTGATCCCCTCTCCCTGTAGGACGAGGCACGTCCCCACTGTGCGCAGGTCCTGCCACCCGATGGCCGGGGCCACGGGCTGGCCGGTGGCGCGTTCCCACACGATCGTGGACGCCCGCTGGTTGGCGATCCCCACCGCCCCCACTGTCTGGGCGTCGGCCAGCGCCGCCCGCGCAACCTCCAGCACGGCGTCCGCCATTTGGGCGGCGTCGAATTCGACCAGTCCGGGGGCCGGGGTGCGGGGGAGGATCTGGACATGATGCTCGTGCTCGACCGTGACGTCGGGACGAACGATCGCCGCGCGCACGCCGGAGGTTCCGACGTCGACGACGAGCACGCTGCCCCCGGTCGTGCTCACGTCCAGGGCGCTTGCCCGAAGGGGGAGGACAGCCCGAACTTGCCCGGATTCAAGACGCCTTTGGGGTCGAAGGACGCCTTGAGCCCGCGCAGCACCTCGAAGCCCGAACCCAGGGCGCGAGGCAGGAAGCGGCTGCGGTTCAGCCCGATGCCGTGGTGGTGGCTGATGGCGGCACCGTGGGCCAAGGTGGCGTCGGTCACGACGTCCCAGGCCCGGCGGTAGTAGCGCTCGCGCCACTCGTCGTCACCCTCGGGGCCGCGCCCGCCGAAGGTGAAGTACAGGCACGCGCCGTCGACGTAGGCGTGGGACTGGTGGCACGAGGCGGCCAGCGTGCCTTCGAGCGCTCCGAGTGCGCCCACGACGTCCTCGAACAGCGAGGGCAGCGCGGCCCACCGGCCCGACACTTCGGCCGTGTCGACCACGACACCGGCGCGCCAGAGAGGTGCCAGCGCAGAGACGTCGTTACGGTGTCCCAGCCACTGTTCGACCAAGCCCACGTCGAGCTCCCGCGCGTCGGCCTCGAGACCACATTCGGCGTCGATCACTGCCATCGTCGCCGTCAGGATGGCAGGGTCGGCTTCGTCGAGGACGATCAGCACGTTGGTGGCAGGCTGTTCGAAGTTGCGGCCGGACTCGGTCCGGTCGTAGAGGCGGAGTACCGCCGGGGTCGCCCCCCGGCGCAGGATGTGCCGGCACGCCTCCAGTCCGGCCTGGAAGGTCTCGAAGCCGAAGGCGCGTCGCTGCTCCGCGGGCGGACGCGGGTGGATGCACAGGCGGGCCTCGGTGATCACACCGAGCGTGCCCTCACTCCCCACGAACAACTGCGTGAGGTTCGGCCCTGTGGCCGCCCGCGGCCCCCTGCCCTCGGTGCGCACGATGCGGCCGTCGGCGAGCACGACCTCCAGCCCGATCACCATGTCCTCGATCTTCCCGTAGCGCGTCGAGTACTGGCCTGCCCCACGGCAGGCGAGCCAGCCGCCGACGGTCGACAGGTCCATCGACTGGGGCCAATGACCGAGGGTGTATCCCTCGCCCACCAGACCCAAGCCGGCCTCGAGATCGGGTCCGAACGTCCCCGCCCGTACGTCGGCCGTGAGCGACGTCTCGTCGACGCTCGCAATCCCTTCGAGCGCCGTGAGGTCGAGCGCAACGCCGCCGTGCACCGGGATGGACCCGCCACACACGCCGCTGCGGCCGGCGGCCGCCGTCACCGGGACCAACGAGTCGTTGCACGCCGCGAGCACGGCCGCCACCTGCTCGGTCGAGCTCGGACGGACCACGGCGGATGGCCGCTGGGGTACGCCCCCATCGGCCGCCCATCCGATGGCGAGGGGCCACCAGTCTCGCCCCGCCTCGGCGCGTGTGGCGTCGTCGATGAGCACCGCCGCGCCGCTGGCCGAGAGGCGTTCGAGGAGAGCGGGCGGTGCGTCGATCACGGCCGCGCCGAGGCGGTCGGCGACCTTGCCGTCGTCGGCGTCGATCGGAGTGACCGGCGTCGGTGTGGTCACGAAGCCTCGAGCCCGGCGGTCAAGAGCTCCTTTTGGTACGACTCGATGAACCGGGCCGCCTGCTCGTTCGCTTCCTTCTCGGTCCACCTCATCTCAGGAGCGAGGAGCGTGGCGACGGCGGGCGCCGCGTCCATCGCCGCCTGCGCGCGTTGGATCACGGCGCGCGTCCGGCGCGCCAGGACGTCGTCAAGCGTCTGCGCCATCTCCTCACGAGCGGCGTAGACGAGCTCGGCACCGGTGTAGGGAAGCCCGACGACGACCGGATCGAGTAACCCGGGGCGGCCCGCGGCGAGGGCGAGCACGGCCTCTGATTCCGTGCCGTAGCGGGCCAGCAGCCGGCTGTGGGGTTGCGCCATCGTCACCGGGTCGCGCGTCTTGGTGGTGGCGCCGATCAGGCTGAGCGACTTGGTCACGCAGCGCCGGCGTCGTGGCGATTCGCCCAGCCGCTCGACCACCACGTCGACGGTGTCCTGCGCCATCTTGCGATAGGTCGTGAGTTTGCCGCCCGTCACCGTCACGACGCCCTCGGGAGAGGTCATCACGGTGTGGCGGCGCGAAAGGTCGGCGGTCCGCTCGGACACGTGTCGGCCTCCCGTCGGTGCGAGGAGCGGCCGCAGCCCGGCCCAGACACCGGTCACGTCCGCCCTGGTCAGGTGAGAGGTTGTCACGTTGTTCGCCGCCGCGAGCAGGTAGTCGACATCGTCGGGGGTACACGGGGGGTCGTCGAGCGGTCCGGTGTAGTCGGTGTCGGTCGTCCCGAGATAGACGAGATCGGTACCAGGCCACGAGACCACGAAGATGGACCGCCGGTCCTCGGGGACCGGGATGACAGCGGCGATGTCGCACGGAAGGCGCTCGGCCGGCACGGTGACGTGCACGCCCTTCGCTGGACGGATCGAGTGGGGAGGGGTGGCCTCGTCGAGAGCGCGCACGGCATCGGCCCACACGCCGGTCGCGTTCACGACGACCTTGGCCCGGACCTCGAACCCACTCTTGTCGTCCCTCGGGTCGGGCTTCACGATGGCCCCGCGGGCAGAACCGTCCGGCCCGCTCTGGATTCCGACGACGGCCGCATAGTTGGCCAACACCGCGCCGTACTCGATCGCCGCCGTGCGGGCGAGCGTGAGGGTGAGACGCGCGTCGTCGGCGCGCGCGTCGAAATAGACGAACCCGGCCACCAGGTTCTTGGTGTTCAAGGTCGGCAAATGGGCCAAGGCGTCATCCTTGGAGACCTCTTCGTGGCGCGCTCCGATGCGCCAGCCCCCTGTGAGGTCGTACATCCAGAGGGCGGTGGCGTAGGAGCGGGCCACCGCTTTGGAGACCGCACCGTCGCGCCCGAACAGGGGAATGAGGAATGGCAGGGGCGACACCAGGTGCGGCGCGTTGTCGAGCAGCCGTTGGCGCTCCGCGAGGTTCTCGTACACCAGGCGGAACTCCCGCTGCTGCAGGTAACGGAGGCCGCCGTGCACCAACTTGGAGGACTTGGATGAGGTGCCGGATGCGAAGTCGCCCTTCTCGACCAGGGCGGTCTTCAAGCCTCGGCTGGCCGCATCGAGCGCGACCCCGGCCCCGGTCACTCCGCCGCCGATGACGAGTACGTCGAACTCCTCGTCGGTGAGGCGGCGCAGCGCGTCGTCGCGGCGAAAGGGGTGCACTGGACCAGCCTGCCACATCGCTCGCAGGGCGGATCCGGGTGCTCCCCGGCGGCTAGCTGCCGTCGGGATACGCGCCGCGGTGCAAGACCATGGGGTAATGCGGCAGCGTCTCGGGTCGCCTCACCTTGGCGCGCCAGTTGTCGGGATAGGGCTCGAGGCCGGCGGCGAGGGGAGACGACGCGATGGTGCCGTCGCTGAGGAGAGCCTCAAGCGCGACGCGGAGCGCGTCGACCGCGGACGCGCCGTACGTAGTACCCCACGCCGTCTCCGTCTCGCCGAGGAGGCGCCGGTACTTGTCCTGCGCGCCCCGCCCTCTTCGGCGTCAATCGGAGCACCTTTCCGCGGCCGGCCGCGATGTCCGGCACGGCTACGACGCACTCGCGGCGCCGCAGCCAACCCATGCACATCGCATTGGCCTCCTTGGACACCCGGGTCAATCGCGGCAGGTCTCGAATGCGGATCCCTTCGCCGTCGAGCACCCGCAGGGTGTTGGCCGAGATGGGAAGCGAGATCCGGGAGACGCTTTCGAAGTCGAGCGTGAAGGTGAGGAGCAGCCCTGAGAGAAGTTCGGACAGGCCGGGATCGTCTCCGCCCTTGCCTGTGCCCCGGCGCTCTGAGGAGCAGTGGTCGACGGGGGCTTCCGCCTTCCCGTTCTGGGTCGGGTACACCGGAGGGAGATAGGAGGGAGGATCGATGGTCAGGGCGCGAAAGAACGTCCGGAGCGAGGAGGTAAGACGCTCCATCGCCTCGTCACCGAAGCGAGACCGCCAACGCTCGTCCATCACGGCAGGCAGGGATCGCCAGACCTCTCCGGCACGGTGAGCGTGGCGCGTGGCGCGCACGAGGGTGTCGTCTCGGGGACTCTTCAGCGACTCCCCGTGAGGTGAGCGGAGGCCGACGTAGCCCCAGCGGCGCAGGCCACCGAGCAGCAGCCGGGACGTCCGGGCACGGGCCTCGAGGTCAGCGACACTGATGACGTCAGATCCGATATATCGGAGCACGTTGGCCCAGACGGGATAGGAGACAAGCCAGGGGGTCTCGTCTCGCGCCTCGGGATCGTCCTCCCGGGTGGTCCGGTGCGGGAGACGATGCTCGGCCTCGTTGTCGAGCTCGATGGTGTAGGCGACGAGGACCTGCGAGAGCAACGTCGGGAGGGGGAGCGCCGCGGGCATCGCTCCATGCTCGCGTCGGCAACGAACGCGTGCCTAGCGTGCGTGGGTGTGGCTGCCGCCCGACGATCCGTGGGGAAGCTACGCCCGCACCGTGGTCGAGATCACCCGTGTGGGTGGGGCCGACCTCGTCGTGCGGAGTGCGCCGAGTGGCGCGCGGGGCGAGTGGCCTTGGGCCTCACCCGACCCGGTGCACATCCTCACTGCGTGGGACCCGGGCAACCAGCTTCTCGCCGAGCAGGACAACCGCGAGCGCCAGGCCGCATTGGAGGCGGACATCCATGGGTTGGGTGCGACGTGGTGGCCCGCCGTCGGGGTAGACCCGGTGTCGGGCCACCGGGAAGAAGGTGTCGCCGTGCAAGGCCTGGCTGAGCCTGTGGTCCTGCAGATCGGCGCGCGGTACGACCAGGACGCCGTCTTCAGCTGGACGGAAACCGAGTGGGCCATCGTGGCATGTGTCGGAGGGCGGCGGGTTCCGTTCGGGTGGTCGATCATGGAGGATGGCGTTCCGACACCCTCCGACCGGACCTGAGTGCCAGGCCTTCATAACAGCAGGTCCGGCGCGTCCAGCGACTGAACCGGCAGAATGGGCTCCGTGACCTTGGCCGCTCGCGTCTTCGCCGCATCCCACCTCACGGGCACGTTCGTCCTGCGATCCGGACGCAAGGCCGACCACTACTTCGATAAGTACCGTTTCGAGTCGGATCCGGCGCTATTGGCGGACATCGTCGCGGCACTCGTGCCGCTGGTGCCGCCCGGGGTCGAGGGTCTCGCCGGCCTGGAGCTCGGTGGTGTGCCCCTGGCCACGATGCTCTCGTCCGTCACCGGGCTGCCGGCGTACTTCGTGCGCAAGGAGCCCAAGAAGTACGGCACCGAGAAGATGTGCGAGGGGGGCGATGTCGAGGGCCGACGTCTCTTGATCGTCGAAGACGTCGTCACCACCGGCGGCCAGATGGTGCTCTCGGCCCAGGACCTGCGCGCCGAGGGCGCCATGGTGGAACACGCCCTCTGTGTCATAGACCGCGAAGGCGGGGGGGCCGACGTGGTCGGCGCCGAGGGGATCGAGCTCCGGTCGCTTTTCACCATGCAGGACCTGTAGGAGTTCCGGAACTGAGCATGACGGAGAACGGGGTCGAGATGGAGGTGACCGCCGAACCGGCTCTCGAGGACTTGGGGGTCTTGAGCAACGGCATCGACGAGTTCAACGGGACCACCGCCTTGGCGGGGGACCGGGCCAAAGTGGCGCTCGCCGTCTTTCTGCGCCGGAACGGCGGCATCGTGGGAGGGGCCGCAGGCGACACGCACTACGGATGGCTCTATCTCAGCCTGCTCTGGGTTGAGGAGGCGCACCGAGGCGCGGGATGGGGGCGCAGGCTCGTCGAACGGTTCGAGACCGAGGCGCTTGGGAGGGGCTGTCGGCGTGCGTGGGTGGACACCTATGGCTTCCAGGCGCCCGGTTTCTACGAGCGGCTGGGCTATCAGGAGTTCGGTCGCCTGGACGACTTCCCTCCGGGGTCGGCGAGGCACTTCTTCTGGAAGGCCCTGAGCGGCTGAGGGACCTACAACTGACGGAGCCGACCACCACTGCCGGTCCCGCCCCGATTTTGACAACGATTGTCAGAATGGTGGCGGTGCCCGCTAGGGTGACGCGGTGTCCGACTACACGATTCCCGAGCCAGAGCCCAAGGAGATCGACGAGCAACTCTCCGTGGAGCTCGGCCACATGGTTGACAACAACGTCCTCCGTGGGCATCCCTCAGGCGACGAACGGTGTGACAACTGCCGTTACTACCTCGAGGACTACAAAGACCTGTCGTACTGCTGGCATCCGAAGGTCCGCATCCTGGTCGGAGGGAACTGGTGGTGCCAATGGTGGGAGGCGATTCCAGCGGGCGAAGCGGCGGGCACGTAACAGGTCGTCGAACCCTCAGCGTCGGACCTACGTTCACCTGAGGGGTCCACCGGTGCAGGTCGAACACAGATTTCGACAATCGTTGTCAAAAAGGTGGCACCGCCCGCTAGGGTGAGCGTGCGATGCAATCACCCCAGGCACTGACGGATCTCTTCCGGGCCCACGGTCGCAAGATCACGGCGCAGCGTCAGTGCATCTTCCGCGCCCTGGAGGGCGACGTCACCCATCCTTCTGCCGAGAGCGTCCACGAGCGAGTCAGACGCGAGATGCCACACGTCTCGCTCAAGACCGTCTACCAGACCCTCAACGACCTGGCCGAGCTCGGGGCCATCTCCGTGCTCGACGTGGGTACCGGCTCCGCACGCTTCGACCCGCACGTCGAGGAGTCGCACCACCACCTGGTCTGCCGGTCGTGCGGCAAGGTCCGCGACTTGGAGGCCGATTTCGCGGGCCTCACCGTGTCCCGGCGGGCTGCGCAGGGCTTCGTCGTCGACAGCGCCGAGGTCGTCTTCCGGGGCCTGTGCGACGAGTGCCGGGAGCCGCAGCCGACAAGGCAGATCTCGTAGTAGACCAACCAGAACCAAGCCAGAACCAAGAGAGAAAGGTACGTACAAGCTATGCCTGCACTGAAGGGGAGCAAGACGGAGGGCAACCTCAAGGAGGCGTTCGCCGGCGAAAGCCAAGCCAACCGCCGCTACCTTTACTTCGCCCAGAAGGCCGATGTTGAGGGGTACCCGGACGTCGCAGCGCTGTTCCGCTCAGTCGCCGAAGGTGAGACGGGCCACGCCTTCGGTCACTTCGACTTCCTCCGCGAGGTCGGCGATCCCGTCACCGGCGTCGCGGTTGGCGCCACCACGGACAACCTCAAGTCGGCCATTGAGGGAGAGACCTACGAGTACACCGAGATGTACCCCGGCTTCGCCAAGACAGCCCGCGACGAAGGGTTTGAGGAGATCGCGGAGTGGCTCGAGACGCTGGCCCGCGCCGAGAAGTCGCACGCCGGGCGCTTCACGAAGGGACTCGAGACCCTCGACTAGATGATCGCCACCCGTGATCGTGCCAGGTCGTGGCCGGGCTCGGCGGCTTGCGGTGACCCGTCCCGAGAGTGAAGGGGCCGATGCCGTCGGTTCTGGTGCGGTGCGGAGGCTCACACTCGAAGACGTCTTGGACCTGCGCGCCTACGAGCGGGTGCGCGACGACTACCGGGCCCGGGTCATCGAACGCAAGAGGCGCCGCCGGGTGGCGCTCGGCCCGATCATGACCCTCGTCTTCGAGTCCTTCGACACGGTGCGCTTCCAGGTGCAGGAGATGGCGCGGGTGGAGAAGATCATCAGCGACGAGGCGATCCAGGCCGAGCTCGACGTCTACAACCGGCTGCTGCCGTCGGCGCGCGAGCTGTCGGCCACGCTCTTCATCGAGCTCACCACCGAAGACCAATTGCGGGAGTGGCTGCCCAAGCTGGTCGGGATCGAGCGCAAAGTCGAGTTCGTCATGGACGGCGACGTCGTATGGAGCGTGCCCGAGGCCCAGCACGCTGCCGCGCTCACCCGCGAGACCGTGACGCCCGCCGTCCACTACTTGCGGTTCCCCTTCACCGAGGATCAGGTGGCCGCGTTCGAGAACGCGGCCGAAGTCTCCTTGGCGTCCGCCCATCCCGCCTACGAGGCTCGGACCGAGATCACCCCCGAAATCCGGGAGGAGCTGCTCGGGGACCTGCTCGGGACAACAAAGGCCCTACCCATCGGCTGACCAGGGACAATTCTGTGCGCCACCCTTTACAGGCGCACGATTCGTGAGACATACTCTTCGTCCCCCGGAATTCGGAGGCTGTGCCGTCGGTGAGCGGATCGAAAGGCCCTCCTACCAGGGGAAATACAAGTGTCCATCTCAGTATTCCGCTAGAGGAAGTGTTTTCCATGACCGCCACCACGTGGCGCAAGCAAGCCGCCTGCCGGGGCCTCGACGTCGAGGTGTTCTACCCGGTGACCGAGGACGAGGTCGACGCGGCCGAGGCCAAGGCTGTCTGCGCCGTCTGCCCGGTTCGCCAAGCGTGCTTGGAGCACGCGCTGGCCCACCGCGAGCGTGAGGGCGTCTGGGGCGGCACGACCGAGCGGGAGCGCCGGCGGCTCGTGCGGCAGCGCCGCAAGTCGGCTTAGGCGCCCCGGCCCCGCCCCCACCGGGCGGGAAGGACTCCCAGGTCAGCCTTCCCTGTCGGTCTGTCAGTGCTTCTTCTTCGCCACGGTCGTCGGCGACGCCTGCGTCGCCCCGCCGAGCGTGCAGGGGTAGGGGTTCCAGGGCTCGAGCTGGGTATTGGTGTAGACGTCGGCGGGGACCGTGGTCGTCGTGGTGGGGGCCGCGGTGGTCGTGGTGGCGCCCACCGTTCCCGGTCCCGTCGCCGATGAGGCCGAGGCCACCTTCAGCGCCGCGCTGGAAACCAGGAGAGAGACGTTCTGCCCGGTCAGGTTCGGGTCGGGCACCAACGTGTCGGGCCCGCTCAGCACCGACGCCAGGGTCTGCGCCGCCTCCTTGCCGGCGGGGCCGTAGAGGATTTCTGAGCTGGCGCCCGAACCGAGCGGCGTCGTCGCGTTGCCGATCTCGGAGATGTTGAAGCCCTGGAAGGCGAGGGCCGCCGCGTCGAGGTGCGCGATGCCGTTGACCGACGAGGCATTGAGCACGGTGACGCTCACCAGTTTGTGCGCCTCGGTCGGAACGGTCGTAGTCGTCGTCGAGCGTCCCTTGGTCGCCACGGTGGCCGAGGCAGGAGCCTTCACACCGATGACGTTGAACGCGTTGATCATGTTCTGGGCGTAGGGCTGCGCGAGCTCCAACACCTGCGCTCCGCCGTCGGTGACGTAGCCGATCGTCGGAAGCGTCTCGGTCACGAAGTGCGACTGTGGCAACCCTCGGAATTCGGTCGCCAGATCGAAAAGGTCACTTTTGCTCAGCGAGTCGTCGATGGTCAGGTTGCCGACCGCAGCGCCGATGAAGGCGTTGATGGTCAGCGGGTTCAGACCGACGGAGTCGAGCTTGTCCAGCACGGCACGGAAGAACGCGTCCTGGCGCTGGATGCGGCTGAAGTCCGACTGCCCGTCGTACTGCCATTCGCCGTCTTGCGTGTAGTACAAGTGTCGGGCTCGCACCAGCTCGAGCGCCGTCGCGCCGTTCACCACCTGGCAGCCCGGGGTGGTGATGTCGAGGCCGGAGTACTGGTCCTTCACCTCGGTGGGGAAGTCCAAGGTGATGCCACCGAGCGCATCCACCATGCCCTGGAAACCGGGGAAGTCGACCGCCACGAAGTGGTTGACCGGGACGCCGAGGACTTGCTCGATCGTCTGGATCAGCAGGTCCGGGCCGTTGTTATAGGCCGTGTTGATGCGGTTCATGCCAGAGACCCCCGACACGTTCCCCGGGATGTCGACCCAGAGGTCGCGGGGGATGGACAGGATCGTCACGCTCTTGGTGGCGGGCACGAAGCGGGCCACCATGGTGACGTCGCTGCGCTGGCCACCCTGGTCGGACGGGTTGCCGAACGCGTTCTCCTGCGTGGAGTTCTGCACGAAGGAGCGGGTGTCGGAGCCGACGAAGAGCAGGTTGAACGGCTGCCCGGCGGGGGCCTGCGTCACCAGGTGCTTGGAATGGATCTTCTTGATCTGGTCGTAGCGGTAGTTGACGTACTCGTAGATCCCGCCGGCAGCGAGCGCCGCAATGAGCACCAAGCTGCCGAGCACGTAGAAGGTGCGCCGGCGCCACCGGTGTTTGTGCTTGCGCTCCTTCTTGTGGGTCTTGCGGAGCTCTGTCTGGAGGTCGTGCCGGGACCGGGGCGGCTCGGCCGCGAGCTCGGTGGGAACTTCGTCGGGTGAGTCACCGGTCTCTGGTCCAACAGGGGTCAAGACCCAGAAAATACCTGCCCGGAGCGTCATATAGCCTGCGCCGGTGCACTTCGACCTCCCCGAAGAACTGCTCGAACTCCGCGACTCGGTCCGGCGTTTGGCTCAGGACAAGGTGAAGCCCCGGGCCCGGGCGATCGACAAGGAGAGCGCGTACCCCCAGGACATCTTCGACACTTACCGCGACGCCGGCCTGCTCGGGCTGTGCATCCCACCCGAGTACGGCGGCTCGGGGGCGGGGATCCTGGGCCTGGCGCTGGCCATCGAAGAGGTGGCCAAGTACTCCAATACGGCGGCCCTCATGCTCCTCCTCACCCGGCTGCCCACCGGGCCGGTGATGATCGCCGGCACCGAGGAGCAGAAGAAGCGCTACCTGCCGGGCATCTGTGACGGTGAGCTGCGGGCCGCCTTCGGCCTGTCCGAACCCCAGGCCGGCAGCGACGTGATGGGCATGCGGACGAGGGCTGTGCCGGACGCCGGGCCGGACGGCGGCTGGGTGCTCAACGGCACCAAGTGCTGGATGTCGGGCGTGCGCGAGGCGGACTGGTACACCGTGTTCGCCAAGACGTCGGACCCGGCCAGCCGCGCCCACGACTCGGTGACCGCGTTCATCGTCGAGCGGGCGTGGGACGGCGTCGACGTCGGGCGCACCGACCACAAGATGGGGGTGCGCGGCGTGGACACCGGCGAGCTCGTGCTCAGTGACGTGCACGTCCCGGCGGAGAACGTGATCGGCGAGGTCGGCGGCTTCCGCCTGGCCATGCTCGGGCTCAACGCCATGCGCCCCATCGTCGCCGCCCGCGGCATCGGACTGGCCGAGGGCGCCCTCATGTACGCCACCGAGTACGTGCAGCAGCGGGCCGCCTTTGGCAAGACGATCGCCGACTTCCAGGGGATCCAGTGGGAGATCGCCAAGTGCGCCGTCGACATCGAGGCGGCGCGGCTGCTCACTTACCGCGCCGCAGTGCTCGCCGACGAGGGCAAGTTCACCAAGGAGTTCGTCCCCTACCTCTCCATGGCCAAGTACCACGCCACGGAGCTCGCCGTGCGCGCCTCGTCCCTGGCCGTCCAGCTGCTGGGCGCGGCCGGCTACATGGAGGACCACCCGACCGAGCAGTGGTACCGCGACGCCAAGCAGCTGACCATCGTCGAGGGTACGTCGCAGGTGCAGCTGGGGCTCATCGCACGCGGTGTGCTCGACCGCGACCTGTGGTGGGACTGATCACGCAGCCGGGATCGTCGTGGCGCTGAGCTGGCCCGAGGTCCTGGCGCGCCTCTCGCGTCGGGAGCCGCTCAGCGAGGAGGAAGCGGCCGAGACGATGGGCGTCGTCTTCGCCGGCGACGCCACGCCCGCGCAGATCGGCGCGTTCCTGACCCTGCTGCACGCCAAGGGGGAGACGGCCGAAGAGGTGACCGGGCTGGCCCGGGCCATGGTCGACGCGGCGGTGCCCTGTCCCCTCGGCCTCGACAAGGGCACCGTGGTGTTGGACCTGGTCGGCACGGGCGGCGACCGCCTGGCCAGCATCAACGTCACGACGCTGGCGGCGTTGATCACGGCAGGGGCCGGCGTGCACGTGTGCAAGCACGGCAATCGCGCCGCCTCCTCCTCGGTGGGGACGGCCGACGTGCTCGAAGCGCTCGGGGTGGCCATCGAGATCGGTCCAGCGGGCGTCGCTGCGTGCGTCCGCGATGCGGGCATGGGCTTCTGCTTCGCGCAGCGCTTCCACCCGGCCATGCGATTCGTCGGGCCGGTCCGCAAGGAGGTCGGGGTGCCGACCGTCTTCAACTTCCTCGGCCCGCTGACCAACCCGGCCCGGGTCCGCCACCAGCTGGTGGGAATCAGCGATCCGGCGATCGGGCCGGTCATGGCGGGCGTCTTCGGCGCGACCCGCAGCCGGCGCACGTTCATCGTGCACGCCGACGACGGCCTCGACGAGCTGAGCGTCACGTCCCCGGCGAGCGTGCTCGAGGTGCGAGGGGACGGGTCCGGGGCGTTCGAGACCTCGGAGTGGCGGGTCGACCCCAAAGAGCTCGGCCTGACGCCCGCCACGATGGCCGACCTCAAGGGAGGCGACGCCGCGTTCAATGCCCGGGTCATCCGCACGGTGCTCGAGGGGGAGCAGGGCCCCCGTCGCGACATCGGGGTGCTGAACGCGGCGGCGGCGCTGATCGTGGCCGGACGGGTCGACGACTTCGAGAGCGGGATGACGCTGGCGCGCGAGTCACTCGACAGCGGACGTGCGCTCGGCGTGCTCGACGCGCTGGTGGCTATCTCGCAAGCAGAGCAGCACCGGCGGACGGACTGACCCGCCAGGCGCGGCGGGGCGCGTACGCCTCCGGTTCGAGGGCCGGGGAGTCGGGCCGGCACAGTGCGATGACGCAGCCGCCGAAGCCGCCGCCCGACATGCGGGCGCCCAGGACTCCCGGCTGGGCCAGCAGGTGGTCGACCAGCTCGTCGACGGCGGGGACCGACACACGGTAGTCGTTGGCCAGGCTGCGGTGGCCCTCGGTCATGACCTCGCCCAGCGCGACGAGGTTGCCCCGGCCGAGGAGGCGTTCGGCCTCACGCACCCGGGCGCACTCGGTCACGACGTGGCGGGCGCGCCGGCGCAGGACCGGGTCGTCCAGCTCGCTCAGGTCGCCGAGCGTGCAGAGGCCGAGCGGGCGCCCGAGGGCGCGCGCCGCCCGATCGCACTCGGCGCGCCGGGTGGCGTAGGGGGAGTCGACCAGGAGCCGCGGCGACTCGCTGTGCACCACGACGAAGGCGGCGTCGTCCGGGACCCGGACCTGCCGGGTCTCGAGCGTGTGGAAATCGACGGACAGCGCGTGGTGTGCCGTCGCGCCTGCGATCGTGAGCGGGTCGAGCAGGCCCACGTGGGCGCCGGCGTGGCGCTCGGCCTCCTGGCAGGCCCGCGCCAGCGCAAGGGGATCGCCGTCCTGGCCGAGCGCCAGCAGGAACGCGACAGCGAACGCGGCGCTCGAGGAGAGCCCGGCGCCGACCGGGAGCGTGCTCGTGACACGGACCGAACCGCCCGAGGCGGGTGGGGAGCGACGTAGGACGCCCTCCGCCAGGAGCGCGTGGGGCGGCACCGGGGCGGTCGGCTGTCCCAACAGGATCTCGGCCGGCTCGCGGGGGAACTGGTCCGACGCGATCCCGACGAGGAAGCTGCCGGGCTTGGGGGTGAAGGTGATCTCGGTCGCCAGCCCGATGGCCATGGGCAGCGACAGCCCACCGTTGTAGTCGGTGTGATCGCCGATGACGGTGACTCGTCCGGGCGCACGCGCCGTGGGCACGCTCCCAGCTTGACGCAGGCCGGCCGGCGAGGAGCGGCAGGTGCCGTCGATGGCGCTCGACGGCCGCTGGCTTGACCGTCGTGGGCACCTCGGGCCAGCATCCTGCGATGGCCGAGCGAGCGCGCACCGGTCCCTTGAGCGGGATCAAGATCATCGAGCTGGCGGGGATCGGGCCGGCGCCCTTCACCTGCATGATGCTGGCCGACGCCGGCGCCCAGGTGCTGCGCCTGGAACGCGCCCCCGCCGGCGCGGTCGAGCGAGGTGAAGAGTTCGCCGCGTCGGGGGCGGGGTCCTATTGGGACCTGCTGAACCGTTCCCGGCCTTCGGTCGGCATCGATCTCAAGCAGCCCGATGCGGTCGAGTTGGTCCTGCGGTTGGTCGAGCAGGCCGACGGGCTGATCGAGGGGTTCCGCCCCGGGGTGGCCGAGCGCCTGGGCGTCGGGCCCGAGGACTGCCTGGCCCGCAACCGCCGGCTCGTCTACGGCCGCATGACCGGGTGGGGCCAGGACGGGCCGATGGCCGACATGGCCGGGCACGACATCGACTACATCGCGATCGGCGGCGCGCTGTGGTCGCTGGGCCGGGCTGATTCGGCGCCGGTGCCGCCGCTCAACCTGGTCGGCGACTTCGGCGGTGGCGGCATGTTGCTGGCCTTCGGCTTGGTGGCGGCGCTGCTCGAGGCGTCCCGCTCGGGCGAGGGGCAGGTCGTCGATGCCGCCATGGTCGACGGGGCGGCGACGCTGATGACGATGATCCACGCGTTCCACCGCCACGGCCTCTGGAACGACTCGCGCGGGAGCAACATGCTCGACACGGGTGCCCCCTTCTACGAGGTCTACGAGACGGCGGACGGGCAGTGGATGGCGGTAGGAGGCATCGAGGCGCAGTTCTACGCCGAGCTGATCCGTGGGCTCGGGCTCGAGGGGGACCCGTCGGTGCCGAGGCAGATGGCCCGGGAGGACTGGCCCGTGCTGAAGGCGCGCTTCGCCGAGACCTTCAAGTCCAAGACGCGCGACGAGTGGACCGCGGTGTTCGACGGCACCGACGCGTGCGTGGTGCCCGTCCTGTCGCCGTGGGAGGCGCCTTCGCATCCACACAACGTGGCGCGCTCGACGTTTGTCTCGGTGGACGGGGCGGTGCAGCCGGCGCCGTCGCCACGGTTCTCGCGCACGCCGTCGTCGATCTCGTCGCCGCCCTCGCCGCCCGGCGCCGACACCGTCTCGGGTTTGGTCGAGTGGGGCGTGTCGGAGTCCGACGTCGCCAAGCTGCGCGAGTCGGGGGCGCTCAGCTAGTGAGGGCTAGTCAGGGCTACTCGAGCGCGTCAGCAGTAGCCGTGCGGGTCCTCCGGACCGTTGGCGGCGCCCATCTCCACCCAAGAGTTCGAGGCCGCGTTCATGCAGGCGGCCGGGCAGCGGTCGCGATCGCGATAACCAGCGGTCCGGGGCATACGCCCGGGCAGTCCTTGCACGTCATGCCCTCATGGCGGAGGCGGAAGAAGGTGTGGGTGCGACTTCTGCGACGGTGGCAGATCGTGGCGCGCTCGCGGGAGCGACGCGCGGGCGGGAGCTAGGCCCCCTCCCGGCGTCGCTGCTTGTGCCGCGAGAACAGCCAGGCCGACAACCACAACGAGCGCGGTCGACAGCCCGGCGGCTCGCCACCGCCGAGCGGGTGAGGAGGACATGGGGGAGCTGCCTCCTGGGGAGACTCAGCGGCGGCTTTGACAATTATGACCGGTGAGAGGTTCTTTCAGTTAAAGTGCGACAAACTCGGGTGAAGTCGCCGCGAATCGACGCGGCGGGACAACGCATTGGCACGACACCGGTGTGTCAGCCCCGCACTCACGACGAAATCGTGTGCCGGGGCTCGGGTCCTGCGCGCCGCCCGGAGAGCCCGCCGGGGCCGGCGCCGGGGGCGCGGCGACGGGTTGGGACGGGTCAGATCCTGACGATGGGGCAAGTGATGGTGCGGGTGATGCCCTCGATCTGTTGGACGTCACGCACCACCATGCGCCCGAGGTCGTTCATCGACGGCGCCACGGCGCGGGCGATCACGTCGTAGGGCCCGGTCACCGCCTCCGAGAGTTCGACCCCGTCAACCGCGCTGACCTGCTCGGCAACATGGGCTGCGCGACCGATGTCCGTCTGGATCAGGACGTACGCATGGACGGTCACGGCACACCGTACATTGGCCGAATGGCCATGTCCGCCAGGATCGAGCAATTCAAGGACATGGCCCGGCAGGCCCGGAAGGACCTGTTCGACCAGAGCCATCCCATCGGCCGTCTCTCGTTGGTCCAGACCGCGATGCTCGCGGGCGGCACGCTGGTGACGATCTCGCTGGCCGGGTCCCTCTTCTTCTCCATCTCGCCCAAGGCCGCCGATCACCAGGTCCTCCTCTACCTCTTGTTCACGTTGGCGCCGTTCGCCATCGTGTCCCCGCTCCTCGGTCCCCTCATTGACAAGAGCCGAGGCGCCCGCCGGGCCATGGTCGTTGCCTCCGCCATCGGCCAGGCCGTGCTCTGCCCGCTGATGGCCATGCACATCCACTCACTGCTGCTGTTCCCGCTCGCCTTCCTGGTGCTCGTCTGTCAGAAGCTCTACCTGGTCACGAAGGGAGCACTCGTGCCCGAGATGGCGGCGCTGACCGAACCGGACGAGAAGACGGCGGAACAGGCCGGGTACGCGCCGCTGAACGCCCGCCTCACCCTGCTCGGCACCCTCGCGGGCTTCGTCATCTCGGTGCCGGGCGTCATCCTCTACAAGCTCGGCGGCTCGCCGGCCGTGCTCGTGTTCGCCGCCATCGTGTTCGTGGCCGCGGCCGTCGCCGGGGCGCGCCTGCCCGTGCTCTCGGGCCGCCAAGCGGAGCGCCTCTGGTCCGACCGAGAGACCCGCGCCCGCGAGTACGGGCAGGCAGGTGAAGGTGAGCGGCGGGAGCAAGACCTCATGAGGCTGCAGCCGATCGCCAACCCCGAGGTGATGCTCGGCCTGACCGCGATGTGCATCGTGCGTGGGCTCACGGGCTTCATGACCTTCATGCTGGCTTTCGGACTGCGCCGGATCCACGGAGTCGGTCTCTACTGGTACGGGCTCATCCTGGCCGGCACCGGAGTCGGCGCCATCGTCGGGCTCGTGTTGGTGGGGCGGTTGCGCAAGCACCTGAGCGAGCAGCAGTTGCTGTTGGGCTCCCTGTGGGTCATCGCGGCGACGGCGGCGGGAATGGCCTTCTGGCATGTCCTCTTCTCCCAGGTGGTCCTGGGCTTCATGGTCGGGCTCAGTGGTGCGATCGCCCAGCCGTCCTTCGATTCGATGACGCAGCGGTTCATCCCGTTGTCGGCCCAGGGGCGCGCCTTCGCGCGCTTCGGCATGCGCCAGCAGTTGGTGTGGGTGGTCGGCTCGCTGATCCCGGTGATCATCGCCTTCTCGCTGCCCGCGGGTGACATCACGATGGCCGTCCTCGCCGGCCTCGGGGGGCTGTCCTACGTGTCCGGCCGCCGTGCCGCCCACTCCCCGCGCCTGGTGCGGGACCTGCGGGACTTCCGGGGCGCCCGCAACGTACGCGATATCCGAGACCTAGGAAGAGACATAGGAGAGGCCGGCGGAGGATAAACGCACGATCGAGGACGCCGAGCAGGGTCGTTCATTTCGCCGCTGAGTGGGCCCGGCCCTTCAGGTCGGAAGCTTGCCGAGGTTGCCTGACTTCCGCGATTACTCGGCCTGGCTCGGCGAGAAGACCCACAGTGGATACGTCTGCCGCAAAAGTTCGACATGAGAGTCCCACGTTCGTTCCGGGAGAACCGCCACATCATGGAGGGAGACAACCGAGCCCGAGTCGGTGAAGCCCCAGGAGAACCCCACGAGAGGGACCACTCGTCTCGGCTGCAACTCCGCAACCTCGTCCAATGGCGTCGCGGCCAAGAAGCTGTGCGCGGACCACTCCAACGGCTTGCGAAGCGATCGTGACGGAGCGTCGAAGAGAGTGGGCCTTTGGCCGTACCAACAGTACGGACTTGGAGCATCACCGAAGAGCGCGAAGGGGTCCAACTCGAAGGCCGCGCCAGACGAGTCGTTGTCCGTCGAACACACCAGCTGGACCCATCCAAGCATCGAGCGGTACCCACGCGCCGGATATTCAACGGTAGCGGTACAGACCGGGAATCCCCTCGCCGTCGCGTTCCAACAACCCCAGAACTGCGGGTCGTCATTTGCAACGCATTGGACCTGAATCGAACCCTGCTCGCCGTTCCAGAGAAAATCGGCAACCAACGACGGGCCATCGCCTTGCATGTCGACATTCTGTCCTCGACACACATTTCTCACGCTCACGAATTGGTGGCCTCGGGACGGAACCGAAATCTCTCTCGGGCCGGCGTCCTGGGACACCGAACCAGACGGCGGCGCGAGAATCGGACCGATCAGGGGCATCGTCCCAGGTAGAGGGCCATTTGGCCCACTACACTCGATGTGTGCAGCCGTCCGAGAGCAACGAGTTCGACGACCTGGAACTGCTCGCAAACGCCCCGCTGGTCACCGGCCGCTACCAATCGTGGAAGCCAGGTGACGGCGTGCCGATCCGCAGCACGGTCGGCTATCCGAGGTTCTGGCGTCATGGTCCGCTGTGGCACGCCACCGAGATCACGCCCTACGGCGTTTTCGGCAAGGGACTCGATCACGACACGGCCCGCGCTTCGTACCGCCGCCGTCTCGATCGCCACGCCGGAGCGATCCTCGTCGGTCTGTCCCAAGTCGCCAGGCGTCATCCGGGCGAGCCGCTGGTCGTGCTCTGCTTCGAGGACGTCCACGCGGGCGAGGTCTGCCACCGCCGGTGGTTCGCGGAATGGTTCGAGGAGCGCTACGGCGTCGCCGTCGCCGAGCTACCCGCCGCACAGGCCCGCTTGCTCTAACACCGCTGTGTCACCAAACACTAAGCGGTAGTGCTGTCGAGGACGATCATGAACGTCCCGATCATGAGCACCGCCAGAGGGGCCCACTCCCGGAACCCGCCGCGGAGCGAGGAGATGGTGTCCGGCGCGTCCGTCGCTTCTGGAAGCCGAATTGTGGTCATGGGACCACGCTGAGGCCTCCCCCGCAGGGAGAGTCAAGGCCCTGGTCGGAGACGATTCATCGCACGTGAGGCAGCCGAGTGCGCCGGCGACAGACGAATGCCCGGGCGAGCCCAGCCGCTCCTGCCCAACCCCTGCCTGACCGCCGGGAACCGGGAGTGCCCGAGCGGGACGGATTCAGCGCCGAGCCAAGCCGCCGCAGCAGCTCGGGCCGGGGGCGGCGTCAGCCCAGGCGCTTCTCCAGCGTGTCGACCTGGTCGCTCAGCGCGCTGGGGAGCCGCTCGCCGAACTTCGCGTAGTACTCGCGGATGAGCGGCACCTCGGCCCGCCAGCCGTCGGGGTCGACCCGCAGCAGCTCCTCCATGTCCTCGGTGGACACCGCGAGGCCGTCCGTGTCGATGGCGTCGACGGTCGGGACCGAACCGATCGGCGTCTCGACCGCCCCGGCCTTGTCGGTGACGCGCCGGAAGATCCACTCGAGCACCCGCGAGTTCTCCCCGTAGCCGGGCCAGAGGAACTTGCCGTTCTCGTTCTTGCGGAACCAGTTGACGTAGAAGATCTTGGGCAGGGCGTCGCGGTCGGGGGCTTCCGCGCCGATGCGGAGCCAGTGGGCGAAGTAGTCGGCCATGTTGTAGCCGCAGAACGGCAACATGGCGAAGGGGTCACGGCGCAGGTTGCCCACCGCGCCGGCCGCGGCGGCCGTCGTCTCCGACGCCATGATCGAGCCGAGGAACACGCCGTGCTCCCAGTCGTGGGACTGGAACACGAGCGGCACCACCGAGGCGCGGCGGCCGCCGAAGAGGATGGCGCTGATCGGCACGCCCCTGGGGTCCTCCCACTCGGGCGCGATGGCGGGGTCCTGGCTGGCCGGCGCCGTGAAGCGGGCGTTCGGGTGAGCGGCCGGCGTGCCCGCCTCGGGCGTCCAGTCGTTGCCCTTCCAGTCGGTGAGGTGCGCCGGCGTCTCGTCGGTCATGCCCTCCCACCAGATGTCGCCGTCGTCGGTCAGCGCCGTGTTGGTGAAGATGCAATTGCCGTCGAGCGTGAGGATGGCGTTCGGGTTGGTGTGCATGTTCGTGCCCGGCGCGACGCCGAAGAACCCGGCCTCGGGGTTGATGGCGTAGAGGCGTCCGTCGGCGCCGAACTTCATCCAGCAGATGTCGTCGCCCACCGTCTCGACCTTCCACCCGTCGATGGTCGGGATGAGCATGGCGAGGTTCGTCTTGCCGCACGCCGAGGGGAAGGCGCCGGCGATGTAGCGCGTCTCGCCTTCGGGGGACGTCAGCTTCAAGATGAGCATGTGCTCGGCCAACCAGCCGGCGTCGCGCGCCATGACCGACGCGATGCGCAGCGCGAAGCACTTCTTGCCGAGCAGGGCGTTGCCGCCGTAGCCCGAGCCGAACGAGGTGATCTCTCTGGTCTCGGGGAAGTGGACGATGTACTTGTTGTCCGCGTTGCACGGCCACGCCACGTCGGCCTGGCCGGGCTCGAGCGGTGCGCCCACCGAGTGCAGGCACGGGACGAACTCGCCGTCGTCACCGAGCACCTCGAGCGCCCCGGTGCCCATGCGGGTCATGATGCGCATGGAGACGGCCACGTACGCGGAGTCGGTCAGCTGCACGCCGATGTGGGCGATGTCCGAGCCGAGCGGGCCCATGGAGAAGGGGACCACGTACATGGTGCGCCCCGCCATGGCGCCCTTGAAGAGGCCGTCGAGCGTCTGGCGCATCTCGCCGGGGTCCCGCCAGTTGTTGGTCGGGCCGGCGTCGATCTCCTTCTCCGAACAGATGAAGGTGCGGTCCTCCACCCGGGCGACGTCCGCGGGGTCCGAGTGGGCCCAGTAGCTGTTGGGCCGCTTGGCGTCGGAGAGTTTGGTGAACGTGCCGGAGTCCACCAGCGCCTGACACAGCCGGTCGTACTCGTCGGCCGAGCCGTCGCACCACTCGATGCGGTCCGGGGTCGTCAGCTTGGCGACCTCGTCGACCCAGGCCAGGAGTTTCGCGTTCTTGGTGGGCGCCATTTCGGGGGGATCAACTCCTTTGTCCGAGGGGTTTTGGTGGGGTCCAATGGTAGGCATGTGCCGTGGGATCCCCCAAGCCTGAGCACACGTCCTCTTTGGGTGAAGACGAGACGCTGCAGTCTATTCGGGGGCTCCTCGAAAACGGAATCGAGCTGTTCGGCCTGCGTGACGACGCCGGCGTCCTGGGTCTCCCCGGTGGAGGGTCGCTCGTCGTCTCGGTCGACAGCGTCGTCGAGGGCGTGCACTTCGATCTCGCGTTCTGCAGCCCCTCCGACGTGGGTTGGAAGGCCTTGATGCGGGCGCTGAGCGACCTGGCCGCGATGGGTGCTGCCCCATTGGGTGCACTCACCGCGCTCTGCGTGCCCGCACCCGCGCCCGTGCCCGCACCCGCGCCCGCACCGGCGTTCTCGGGCTCGGGCGAAGGCGGGCTGGCGCTCGGCGTGATGAGCGGCGTCGCCGAGGCGTCGAAGGCGAGCGGATGTCCCGTCGTGGGCGGGGACGTGTCATCAGCCGGGGAGCTAGTTGTCGCGGTGACGGTGCTCGGCACGGTCGAACACGGCGAGGACGCAGTGTCGCGGTCGGGAGCCCTCGCCGGCGATGCCGTGCTCGTGACCGGCCCGTGCGGGGGGTCGGCCGCCGGGCTGCGCGAGCTGCGCGCCGCCGGCGGCGGCAGCGCTGGCGCCGGCGGCGCCGACGGGCACTTCGCCTACCGGCGTCCGGTGGCCCGACTGCTCGAGGGGTCGGTGGCGCGGCGGTGCGGGGCGCACGCCATGATCGACGTCTCGGACGGGCTCGCGTTGGACCTGCACCGGCTGGCCGACGCGTCGGGCGTGGGGTT
This sequence comes from uncultured Acidimicrobiaceae bacterium, assembly GCA_963763575.1. GTDB lineage: Bacteria > Actinomycetota > Acidimicrobiia > Acidimicrobiales > RAAP-2 > Bog-473. The sequence goes on along the minus strand of CAVXPD010000025.1, from coordinate 36,378 downwards.
CGCCCTCGACGACGTGCCGGTGGCGGCGGATGCGACCCTCGAGGAGGCGCTGGGCGGCGGGGAGGACTACGAGCTGCTCGTGGCCGTCTCGGAAGACGACGTCGACGCGCTCGAGGCGAGGTTCGACGAGGCCGGCCTGCGCGAGCCCGTGCGTCTCGGCCGTTTCGTCGAGGATCCCGACCTCAGGGTGCTCGGGACGAGCCCGGTCGAGCGGCTCGGGTGGCAACACCGGCTCGGCTGATCCGACCACGGTGAGCGTCGGAACCCCCGGCCCCGGCGTCGCGGCGGCGCCGCCCGCAGCCGCTCGGAGAGTCAGCGAGTCGGCTGGTTGGTCAGCTGGCCGTCGAAGTCGACTCGAACGTCCGGCGGGGCCTCTTCGTCACCTTCCCCGCTCGGATGCACGAGGTGCACACCGAGATACGCTTCGGCGCCCCGTCCACGATCGCCCGTACCCGTTGCACGTTGGGGTTCCACCGCCGCTTCGTGCGTCGGTGGGAGTGGCTGACGTTCATGCCGAACGACGGCTTCTTGCCGCAGATCTCGCACACTGATGCCATGGGTGGAACCTTCCTGAGGGAGGCCGCGGTCGACGGACCAGGCAGGCCTTCACGAACGGCCTAAAGGTTAGCATCACCTGCCATGACCTCCCCGGCGACCCTGCGCGCCGACGACCTGCGTGCCGTCATGGGGGGCTACCGGGACGCGCTGCGGCTCCACCAGGCGGACATCAACCGGTTGAACGTCTACCCGGTCCCCGACGGCGACACGGGCACCAACATGGCGCTCACCCTGGAGGCCGTGGTGGCCGAGCTCGATGCCGTGACCGCCGGCTCGGGCCTCCCCGAGGTCTGCCTGGCCATCGGGCACGGGTCGCTCATGGGGGCACGGGGCAACTCGGGCGTCATCTTGTCCCAGCTGCTGCGCGGCATGAGCGAGCGCATGGGCGCGGCGCCCGACGGCCGTGTGGGCCCCGAGCTGCTGGTCGACGCCATGACCCACGCCTCGGAGCTGGCCCGCAAGGCGGTTGTCCGGCCCGTGGAGGGCACCATTCTCACCGTGGCCGCCGCTGCGGCCGACGGGGCGACGCACGGCTCGGGCCTCGTCGGCGTCGTCGAGAGCGCCCGCGGCGAGGCGGCCGACGCCCTGGCCCGGACACCCGAACAGCTGCCGGTCCTCGCCCAGGCCGGCGTCGTCGACGCCGGGGGGGCCGGGTTCCTTCTCCTCCTCGACGCCTTCCTCCTGGTCTTGGACGGCCGCCCGCTTCCGGAACCCTCCGGAGTGGCGGCGCCCGACCTCACCGCCCTGAACGGCCACCTCACCGTCGCCGACCCGGACCGCGAGGACGGCCTGGACGCCGAGGGCCACGAGGTGGGCGACCTGCGCTACGAGGTCATGTACTTCCTGGCCGCGGCGGACGACTCCATCGAGGCGTTCAAGGACGTGTGGGCGGGCATCGGCGACTCCATCGTGGTCGTCGGGGGCGACGGCCTGTGGAACTGCCACATCCACACGAACGACGTCGGGGCCGCGATCGAGTCCGCGCTCGAGATCGGGCGGCCGTCGCGCATCCGGGTCACCGACCTCGACGACCAGGTCGAAGAGGAGCGTTGGGTGCGCGAGAGCGTGGGCGCCCCGGGCGCGGGTCCGAGCGTCGAGGGCGCCGGCCCTCCGGCGACCACCGGCGTCGTCGCCGTGGTGTCGGGGGAGGGAATCGGCCGCATCTTCCGTTCGCTCGGCGTGCACCACCTGGTCGTCGGCGGCCAGACGATGAATCCGGCCACCACCGATCTGGTCAAGGCGGTCGAGGCGGTGGCCTCCGACGAAGTCGTGATCCTGCCCAACAACAAGAACATCGCGCCCGTCGCCCAACAGGTCGACGCGCTGAGCGACAAGACGGTCCGGGTGGTGGCGACCGGGTCGATCGTCGAGGGGTTCGCGGCGCTGCTCGCCTACGACCCGGGCGCGACCATCGCCACCAACGTCGCTGCCATGTCCGACTCCGCGGCCCGCGTCGTCCCCGCCGAGGTCACCCGGGCCGTGCGCGACGCCACGACCGACGCCGGCGACGTGCACGAGGGTGACTGGATCGGCCTCTCCCGCGAGGGCGTCGTCTCCATCGCCGACAACGTCGTCCTGTGTACCCGGCTGTTGCTGGGCCGACTGCTCGACGAGTCACACGAGCTCGTGACCATGATCGAGGGGGAGGGGGCGCGGGTGGGGGACACGAGGCGGATCGAGGAGTGGCTGTCCGAGGAGTACCCCGACGTCGCGTTGGAGGTGCATCAGGGCGGACAGCCGCTGTACCCGTACCTGTTGGGGATTGAGTAGCGGCCGCACCCTTCCGGCCCTGCGCGCGATCGAGGTGTCGCGCCTGCACGGGGTGTCCGAACGCCGGACGAAGATGCTGGCGGAGCTCGGGATCGAGTCGGTGCTCGACCTGGTCACCACCTACCCGCGGCGCTACATCGACCGCACCCGCCAGGCCGATGTTTCGGACCTGGTCGTCGGGGACGAGGCCGCGGTGCTCGCGACCGTCCAGTCGGCCCACGCGCGCCGCGCCCGCACCGGGCGCGCCGTGGTCGACGTCGCCGTCCGTGACGACACGGGGCGCCTCAAGATCGTCTTCTTCAACCAGCCGTGGCGCGCCAAGCAGCTCGAGGCGGGCACCGAGGCCATCTTCTTCGGGAAGGTCACCGAGTACCGCGGCACCCGACAGATGGCCAACCCGGTGGTCGACGTGGTGGCGGGTGTGACGCCCGGCCGCCGGACGCTGCGGGTCCTGCCCGTCTACCCCGCCTCGGCCAAAGTCGGGCTGACCAGCTGGGAGATCGGATCGTTCGTCGAGGAGGCGCTGCAGCGGGCCGGGGAGTTCGCCGACCCGCTGCCCGCCGAGTGGCGGTCGTCCCTCGACCTGTGGGGCCGCTCCGAGGCCTTCGGGGCCATCCATTTGCCCGAGTCGATGGACGTGGTGGAACCGGCCCGTCGCCGCCTCGTCTTCGACGAGCTGCTCCGGCTGCAGCTCGCACTGGTGCTCCGGCGGCGGGCCTTCGAGGTGAACGCGCGGGCGCTGCGCCACGAGGTCTCTCCGCGTGAGGTCACCGGCGGGGTGTCCGACACGCTCGTGGCGCGCTTCCTCGCCGGCTTGCCCTACGAGCTGACGACGGCACAGCGCCGGGCGCTCGCCGTCATCGTGGCCGACATGGCCGGACCCTTTCCGATGCACCGTCTGCTCCAGGGTGACGTCGGATCGGGCAAGACCGTCGTCGCGCTCGCCGCGCTGCTCGCCGCGGTGCAGAGCGGGCACCAGGGCGCGCTGATGGTGCCCACCGAGGTGCTGGCCGAGCAGCACTTCGGCGCGGTGCGCGCGCTGTTGGGCGATCTCGAGGGCCCGGGCGGCATCTTCGGTGGCGCCGTGCGGGTGGAGCTGTTGACGAGCAAGGTCAAGGGCAAGGCCCGCACGGCGGTGCTGGAAGGTCTGGCGTCGGGCGACATCGGGATCGTGGTGGGCACGCACGCGCTCTTGACCGAAGAGGTGTCGTTCCACTCATTGGGCTGTGTCGTCATCGATGAGCAGCACCGCTTCGGGGTCGAGCAGCGGGCCACGCTGCGCGGCAAGGGCACCGACGGTGACCCGGACCTGTTGGTGATGACGGCGACGCCCATCCCGCGCACGGCCGCAATGGTGATCTTCGGCGACCTCGACCTCACGACCCTCGACGAGCTGCCACCGGGGCGGGTCCCCGTCACGACCGTGTGGCTGCCCGGCGCAGGCGACGACCACCGGGGCGGCGACGAGGCCTGGGACCGCGTGCGATCGCAGGCGGCGGCGGGGCACCGGGCCTTCGTCGTCTGTCCGCTCGTCAGCGAGTCGCCGCGGGTCGAGGCGAAGTCGGCCACGGAGGAGTACGAGCGGTTGGCGGCGGGGGAGCTGGCGGGGCTGCGCGTGGGCCTCATGCACGGGCAAATGGCGGCGTCCGCGCGCGAGGAGGTGATGGATCGGTTCCGCACCGGGGACCTGGAGGTGCTCGTGGCGACGACCGTCATCGAGGTCGGCGTGGACGTTCCCGAGGCGACGGTCATGGTGATCGAGAGCGCCGACCGCTTCGGGATCGCGCAGCTGCACCAGCTGCGCGGGCGCGTCGGGCGCGGCGCGGCCGCCAGCTGGTGCTACTTGCTCGGCGGCGAAGAGGGCAACGAGAGGCTGGCCGCGGTGGCGGGATCGACCGACGGCTTCGAGCTGGCGGAGGCCGACCTCCACCTACGGGGCGAAGGAACACTGCTGGGTGCGCGCCAGAAGGGTCAGAGCGACCTGCGCCTGGCGTCACTGTCCGACGACGGGGACATCGCGCTGCTCGGCGAGGCGAAGAAGGTGGCCCAGGCCATCGTCGAGTCGGATCCGTTGCTCCAGGAGCATCCGGACTTGGCGGACGAGGTCAAGCTCCTGTTGAGCGAGGACGAAGGCGAGTACCTCTTCAAGAGCTGATCGCCCACGGAGCACGGGCCGCCCAGGGACGCCCCAAAAGTCCCGGGGACGCTCCAGAAGTGACGAGAGATTTCGAGAGCAACCTCGAGGGTCTCTGCAACCGGGTGCAACACGGAAGGCAGGGTCAAGGGCGGCCGTAGGCCGACGACGTGAACCCTTGACGCTGCCGGGGTAAACCGACCGCCATTCATCATGGGAGAGGGCCCGGCCTCGGCCGGGGCCTGGTTGCGTTGCTCCAGCCTCTGCGACGACTGCGAGCAGCAACCGGTCGACCGCAAGAGGACGGTGGGGCGACGGTGGCGGACCGTCCCGGGGTTCGGGCCTGCCGCGCCGGCCTCTACGCGACAAACCCCGGGTGTCCGGTTAGAGCACCCCGTTCCGGCGTGGCTGTATAGGCGACGAACTCCACCGCCCACCTTTCTCGTGGCTCTATAGGGCCGCGGAGGGGTGAGTCGCTTTCGGTTGTATTGGGTCCAAGGGGCCGCAATTTCTTTTGGCTCTATACGCGACTCCGAACGTCTTCGGGCGCCCATATAGACCCGAGGGAAACTCGGCCGACCTGGCGCATGCAACCCGGAGAAACTCCGCCGGTGCGGGTGCAGGAGGCCCCGAGTCTCGAATCCCCGTCGCCTCAGCACCACGGCGCCGGGAATCCCGACCGTTCGTGTACCGGCCGGCGTCGGAGACCTCAGGAACGTTGAGCGGCGCGCCGGCGGCTACGACCTCAGGGGACTCCCGTAACCTGGGAACGATGCGGGTCATCGGAGGCCGGAGCCGCGGGCGCCGCCTGAAGGCCAAGCTCCCCAGGACCATCCGGCCCACCTCGGACCGCGTCCGCGAGTCGATCTTCGACATCCTGGGCTCGCTCGGTGGGGTCGGTGAGCTCGATGTGGTGGACCTTTTCTGCGGCAGCGGGGCGCTGGGCGTCGAGGCGCTCTCGCGGGGCGCCGCGACCGCCACCTTCGTCGACCGGGACCCCGATGCCCTGGACGCCGTCAGACAGAACCTGCGCGCGGTGGGCCTCGACGACGCCAAGACCACGCTCGTGCGGGGGGAGCTCCCCGACTGGCTCGAGGCCCCGACGCCGGGGGCCCACATCTTCGACCTTGCGCTCTGCGACCCGCCCTACGACTTCGAGGAGTGGCCCGCCCTCCTCGGCGCGCTCCGGGCCGATCTGGTCGTCATGGAATCGTCATCCCCCGTGGCGCTTCCCGACGGCTGGGTGGTCACTAGAGAGCGACGGTACGGCGGTACGCTCGTCACCGTGGTTCAACCCAATGGTGGCGGCGAGTGAAGGTCGGTCTCTTCCCCGGCTCCTTCGACCCGTTTCACAACGGGCACCTGGAGATCGTCGAGCGTGCCAGCCGCCTCTTCGACAAGGTCGTGGTCGCCGCGGTGCGCAACCCCCAAAAGGGCGCGACGCTGTTCGAGCTCGAGGAGCGCCAGGAGTTACTCGAGGAGGTCACGGCGCACCTCCCCGGCGTTTCGATCGTCTCGATGTCCACCCTCACCGTCTGGGTCGCGCGCGAGGTGGGCGCGGACGCCATCATCCGAGGCCTCCGGGCCGTCTCGGACTTCGAGGCCGAGATGCAGATGGCCCAGATGAACAACCACCTCTCGGGCATCGAGACGATCTTCATCCCGACGAGCCCCGAATGGTCCTTCGTCGCCTCGAAGCTCGTGCGGGAGGTCTGGCGTTTCGGCGGTGACGTGTCGGCCTTCGTGCCCGAGCCGGTGGCCAAGGCGTTGGCGGCCAAGTACGAGGAGGGAAGGGGGAAGCAGTGAGCGATGGCTTCCTCGACGATGTCGACGAGGAGCAGCCCCCCGTCGAAGACGTAGGGATCGAGTCGATCCTTCACCAGCTGCTCGAGCTCATCGCCACCGCCAAGTCGATGCCGCTTTCGTCCTCGGCGATGGTCTCGCGCGACGAGGTGACGTCCCTCGTGCAGTCGGCCCTCGAATGCCTGCCCGACGAGTTGCGCCAGGCGCGCTGGCTCCTGCGCGAGCGCGAGGAGTTCATGGCCGAGCGCTCGCGCGAGGCCGAGGCGCTCATGGACGAAGTGCGGGCTCAGGCCGAGCACATGGTGCAGCGCACAGAGATCGTTCGGCAGGCCAACGCGGTCGCCCAGCGCATCCTCGATGACGCCAACGAGGAGGCCCGCGCGCTCCGGCACCAGGCCGAGGACTTCGTCGACACCAAGCTGGCGGGCATGGAGATCGTGCTCGATCGGCTCACCCGCACCGTCCAGGCGGGCCGCACCAGGCTGGCCGCGCCACCGGTGGCGCCGAAGCCGGACGCTGGCGGCCCCGCGAGCGAGGAGGACGGCTTCTTCGACCAGGACCAGGCCTGATGGCAGCGGCCGTCGTGCGAGCCGTGCCGCCAGCCCGGAGAGGAGGCTGTCCATGAGGACCACCACCGACCCGTTCGTCGTCGGCGTGGCGCGGCTGCGCCGAAGCAGCGGCCGGCAGGCTCACGAGGTGCGTCGCGGCGAGGTCGCCCTGGCCGGCCCCATGCAGGAGGAAGGTATCGACCCGGGCCGCAGCGTGGTGCCCGCCGGCGCCGAGGCCGAGGTCGATGTGACGCTGACCTCCTTCGAGGGTGGGCTCGAGGCTGAGGGCACCGTGCGCGCCCCTTGGGTCGGGCTGTGCCGCCGGTGCGCCGCGCCCGTCGGGGGCGACCTGGTGATCAAGGTGCACGAGCGCTTCGCCGACGCGCCACTCTCCGGTCCCTCCGACGAGGAGCTGTACCCGATCACCCCCGACGACACCATCGACCTCGGCGCCATGGCCCGCGACGCCATCGTCCTCGAGCTGCCGATGGCGCCGTTGTGCCGGGACGATTGCCGGGGCCTGTGCCCCCAGTGCGGGGCCGATCGCAACGAGGGCGACTGCGGCTGCGTTGCCCCCCGGGATCCCCGGTGGGCTAATCTCGACGTTCTGCGGTAGCCGGTTCCTGAGGACGGCGCCGTTCCGTGGCGCCGCGTCGGGCGGCTCTGCACCGATCGTTGGAGACCCTCGATGGCTGTCCCGAAGAAGAAGAGGTCGAAGGCCAAGGGCCGCAGCCACCAGGCTGCGGCGTGGCGACTGGGCCGGCCGGCGCGCAGCGTGTGCCCGCACTGCCAGGCCTCCAAGACCCCCCACGTCGTGTGCCCCAGCTGCGGCTGGTACAAGGGTCGTCAGGCCGTCGAGGTCGACTGACTTGAGCCGCCGGGGCGAGCGCCTTTCGCCCGAGGCGCTGGCCGCGCTCCCCGTCGCCGTGGATGCCATGGGCGGCGACAAGGCACCGGGCGAGATCGTCGAGGGCGCCCGCCGCGCCGCCACCGAGCACGGCGTCGGCGTCGTGTTGGTCGGGCCACCCGAGCAGGTGGGCAACACCCTGGGTCTCGACCTGGTGCCCTGCACCGAGGTCATCGCCATGGACGAGGACCCGGCCGGCGGGGTTCGCCGCAAGAAGGACTCCTCGCTCGTGCGCGCCGCCGAGCTCGTGCGCGACGGCAAGGCCTCGGCCATGGTCTCGGCCGGCAACACGGGGGCGACCATGGCCTCGGCGCTTCTGCGCATGGGCCGGCTGCCCGGGGTCATCCGGCCCTGCATCGCCACGCCGCTGCCCCGCCTGGGCCGCACCCCGGCGGTGCTTGTCGACGCCGGCGCCAACGCTGAGTGCACGGCCGCGATGCTCCTGCAGTTCGCCCAGATGGGCGCCGCCTACGTGTCGGCCCGCTTCGGCACCGAATCGCCCAGCATCGGCCTGCTCTCCATCGGCGAGGAGCCGACCAAGGGCACGCCCCTCGTCAAGGAGGCTCATGGGCTCCTGGCCGACGCTGCGACCGCCGGAGCCTTCGAGTTCGTCGGCAACCTCGAGGGCCGGGACCTGATGCCCTCTCAGGCGGACGTGATCGTCACCGACGGCTTCACCGGCAACGTGACCCTCAAGGCGCTGGAAGGCTCGTTGCGCTTCCTCTTCGACACCATGCTGGGCGTCTTCGACACCGACGACGCCACCCGGGAGGCGGCGGGCGTCCTGCTCCCGCACCTGCTCCCCCTGGCGGCCCAGTTCGAGCCGGAGAACACCGGGGGCGCGATGCTGCTTGGTACCGCCGGGGTCTGTGTCATCAGCCACGGATCCTCCTCTGCAACGGCCATGATGAATGCCGTGCTGGTTGGCCACGAGTGCGCCGCCCGGGGTCTGGTCGACTACGTCGCGGCCGCCGTGCGCTCCGACGAGAACCCCTGAAACAACCAGCTCACGGGCCATAAACGGGCGCTTCTGCGCCTGTGCCACCTACACTGGTCGCGTGCCAGCCGAGACCCACACGAACCAGGGCCCCCTCGACCGTCGGGGCGTGTTCGAGCTGATCAGGGACCAGCTGGCCGACATTCTGGAGCTGGACCCCTCGTCGATCACCGAGGGCGCCTCGTTCGTCGAGGACCTCGACGCCGACTCGCTCGCCCTGATCGAGCTGGTCGAAGCGCTCGAAGAGGAGTTGGGGGAGCGGACGGTGGGCTTCCGCATCGACGACGAGGACCTGGAGGACCTGCGCACGGTCCGTGACGCTGTTGACTACGTCTACGCCAAGCTCGAGGCCGGTTGACGCCGGGGCTGGAGGTGCGGCCGAACTGGCCGAGCGGCTGGGCCACACCTTCAGCGACCTGAGCCTTCTGCAGCACGCCCTCGCCCACCGCAGCTGGTGCGGTGAGCAGGAGGGCGGCGCGCCCTCCAACGAGCGACTGGAGTTCCTGGGCGACGCCGTCCTCGGGCTGGTCGTCGCCGGCTACGCCTACGAGCGCTACGCCGACTTCCCCGAGGGGAAGCTGGCCAAGGTGCGCAGCGCGGTGGTGAACGCCCGCATCCTTGCCCACGTGGCCGCCCGGCTCGGGGTTGGTCCTGTCCTCCTGTTGGGCAAGGGGGAAGAGGGCTCTGGGGGGCGGACCAAGGCCTCGATCCTCGCGGACGCCTTCGAGGCCATCCTGGGTGCCGTCTACCTGGACGCCGGCTGGGAGGCGGCGCGGGCGCTGGTGTTGCGCGAGCTGGGCGCGGCGATCGAGCGGGCGGCCGAGGAGCCCGACGACTTCGACCACAAGAGCCGGCTCCAGGAGAAGGCGGTGCGCGATGGTGAAGGCACGCCGCGCTACGTCGTCGTCGGGTCGGGGCCGGACCACGACCGGGCCTACGTGGCCGAGGTGTACCTGGGCGGGACGTGCTGGGGCACCGGCGAGGGGCGCTCGAAGAAGGACGCAGAGCAGGAGGCCGCCCGCGCGGCCTGGGAGGAGTTGAGCGATGCCTGAGCTCCCCGAGGTCGAGACGCTGCGCCAGGACCTCTCCCGCGAGGTGGTGGGCCGGAAGATCAAGGCGGTGTCGGTGGCCAACGGACGCTCCGTGCGCCGCCACCCGTCCGCTAAGCACTTCCGCGCCCTGTTGGAGGGGCACACCATCAAGTCGGTCAGCCGGCTGGGTAAATACCTGCTGCTCACGCTCGACAGCGGCGACACCCTCGTGGTGCACCTGGGCATGAGTGGCCAGCTGCTGCGCGTGAAGTCGGTCAAGGACCCCAAGCCCAAGCACACCCACGTCGTTATCACCTTCACCCAGGGCGGCGAGCTGCGCTACGTCGACCCGCGCACCTTTGGGGAACTGTTCGTGTCCACGCCCCCGCTGAAGACCGACGGGACGCCGTACTCACCGGTGTCGGGGACAGCCGGCGGCGACGGCGCGGCCATTCGCAAGGCGGTGCCCGAGCTGGCCCATCTCGGGTTCGACCCCATTGAGGACCTGATGAGCTGGGACCGCTTCGGCGTGATGCTGCATCAGCACACGGGAGCCATCAAGGCCCTGCTGATGGACCAGAGCTTCACCGCCGGTATCGGCAACCTCTACTCCGACGAGATGCTCTACCAGGCGGGCCTGCGCTACGACCGGACCGCGAACTCGCTGACCGCCACCGAGGTCCGGCGCCTCTACCGCGCCATCGTCGAGACGCTGGCCGACGCGATCAAGCACCGAGGGTCGTCGCTGGCCGACGAGCAGTACCGCGATTTGTTCGGGGAGATCGGGGACTTCCAGAGCTCGCACCAGGTTTACGACCGCGAGGGGAAGCCCTGCCCGCGCTGCCGCAACAACATCGTTCGGGTCAAGGCCGGCGGGCGCTCGACGTTCTTCTGCGAGCACTGCCAGGTGTAGCGCCGAAGTCACCCAGCCGCCCCACCCTGACCCGATAGGGTCGCTCCGGATGTTCCTGAAGTCGCTCAGCATGAAGGGTTTCAAGTCCTTCGCCGACCCGACCGTGCTGGAGTTCGAGCCCGGGATCACCGTCGTCGTCGGCCCCAACGGGAGCGGCAAGTCCAACGTCGTCGACGCCGTGACCTGGGTCCTGGGCGCCCAGGGACCGCGCTCGCTCCGCTCCGCCAAGATGGAGGACGTCATCTTTGCGGGGACGTCGTCACGTCCTCAGCTCGGTCGCGCCGAAGTTTCCCTCACCATCGACAACTCGTCGGGCAAGCTGCCGATCGACCTGGCCGAGGTCACCATCACCCGCACGCTGTTCCGCTCGGGCGACAGCGAGTACGCCATCAACGGTGCGCCCTGCCGCCTGCTCGACATCCAAGAGCTGCTCTCCGACTCGGGCGTGGGGCGTCAGCAGCACATGATCATCGGCCAGGGCCAGCTCGACACCGTCCTCAACGCCCGTCCCGAGGACCGCCGGGCCATCATCGAGGAGGCGGCCGGCGTGCTCAAGCACCGGAGGCGCCGCGAGCGCGCCGAGCGCAGGCTCGCCGCCACGGCCGAGAACCTCGAGCGCCTGGGCGACCTGGTGCGCGAGGTCCGGCGGCAGATCCGGCCCCTCGAGCGCCAGGCTGCCGCGGCGCGTTCGCACGACACCGTGGCTTCCGAGCTGCTCCGCGTGCGGCGCTACCTGGCCGGCGCGGAGCTCACCGAGCTCACCGCTCGCCGACGCACCGCCGCCCAGCACCTGACCGTGTGCCGCGACGAGGAGCGCGAGCTCCACGCCGCCCTCGAGCAGCTCGACGCCGAGGCCTCCGAGACCACCGCCGAGCTCTCGTCTCGAAGAGAGGCCGACCTGGCCAACGCGCTCGGCCGCGTGCAGGGCCTGGTCGAGCGCGCCCGCGGCCTTCAAGGCGTCCTCCGCGAGCGGGCCCGGGCCACGGCCGCCGCGCTCGACGCGGCCGCCGACGTCGACGTCGTCTCCACCCTCGAGGCCGAGGCCGCTCGTCTCGCCGCCGAGCTGCAGACCGCCGAGGCCGAGGAGTCGGCGGGCGGAGCACCCGAGCGGGGCGAGCTGGCCGACACGGTCACCGCACTCGACGCCGAGGACGTAACGTTGCGGCAGCGCCACGAGGCCGTCCTCGCCGGTGACGCGCCCGACCAAGCCATGGCGCGGGTTCGCACTCGCCGCGAGTTCATCACGCGCTCGGCCGCCCGCGAGCAGCAGGACCTCGATGCACTCGGCACGCGCGTCGCCCGGCTCGAGCAGGCTCAGGCCGGCGCCGCCGTGCGCGCCGACCTGCTGGCCCGCCAGGCGCAGGAGCTCGAGGCCGCCACGGCCACGCTCGAGGCCGACCTCACGGCGCGCGCGGCCGAGCTCGAGGAGGTCGTGCACGACTCCGAGTCCGCGCAAGCCGCCGCCGACGGTGCTGAGGAGGCGCGCCACCGCACCGCGGCCCGGGCCGAGGCGCTGGAGCGCGCGTTGGCCGACCTGCAGGGCGCGGGCGGCCGCGAGCTCTTACGCGGCGTCGACGGTGTCGTGGGCTCGCTGGTCGAGCTGGTCGAGATCGACGGGGGCTGGGAGGCCGCCTTCGAGGCCGCGGCAGGTGCCGGCGTCGCCGCGGTCGTCGTCGACGGCCGGCACTCCGCCCAGGCGGCGCTCGCCACCCTGCGCGAGCGCGGGGTCACCGGCGCCGTCCTCACCCCCCGCGCCACCACGAGCACAAGCAGACCCGGCGAACAGGACGCGCTCCCGCACGGCACCAGCGCCGAGCCCGTCCGACGGCACGTGCGGGCGCGCCAGGGCGGCGTCGTCGCCGAGTCGGTGCTCGACACCCTCGTCGGCCGGGCCGTTCGCGTCGACGGATGGGAAGAGGCGATCGACCTCTCGCTGGCCCGCGACGACCTCGTCGTCGTCACGCCCGAGGGCGACCGCTTCGCCGCCACCGGCTGGCGTGTGCGTTCCGGCTCCGGCGTGGTCACTGCCGCCGCCGTCGAAGAGGCGCGCCAGCGGGCCGCCGAAGCCGCCGCCGCGGCCGAACTGGCACGGGCCACCCTCACCGAGGCGCGCATCGCCCTGGCGCGGACGAGAGACTCCCGCGCCGCCGCCGAGCGCGCCCTCGACCGCCACACGACTGCGTGCGACAGCGCCAACGCCGACGTGGGCCGCGCCGCCGCGGAGCAGCAGCGCAGCGCGACCGAGCTCGACGACGCCCGCGAGGCAGCCGCGGCGGCCCACCAGCGCCTGGCCGACGTCACGGCCGAGGAGGCGCAGCTGGACCGCGCCCTGCCCGAGCTGGACGAGGCCCTCGACGCCTGGCGAGACGTGCAGGCCCGCCGCGCCGAGGTCCAGAAACGGCGCCAGGGCCTCGAGGTGCGGGTGGCCGGCATCGCCGAGCGACGGCGCGTGCTGGCCGAGCGCCAGGCCGAAGTCGAACGCCGCCTGGCCGGCCACGCCGAGGAGCGGGCTTCCGCCGCCGCCCGTCGCCAGCGGCTCGAGGCCGAGGCCACCGCCCTGTCGCGACTCGAACAAGTCGTCGAGCGCGAGCACGAACTTCTCGATCAGGTCTTCGACGAACTGCGGCACGACTACCAGGACCAGATCGATGCGGTACGCGCCGGGGGCGAGAAGCTCGAGCGGCTGCGCCAGGACCGCCACACAACCGAGCAGCGCCTCGATGCGGTGCGCAACCGGACCCGCGCCCTCGACCTCGAGGCCAACGAGGTGGACCTGCGTACCGAGGCGCTGCACGAGCACATCCACCGCGACCTCGACTCCTCCCCGAACGACCTCGTCGGCCTGCCCGAGCCCGAGGCGCCCGAGGACACGACGCTGCAACAGCACGCCGAGGAGCTCGAGCGCAAGCTGGCCGCGCTCGGCCCGGTCAACCCGCTGGCGCTCGAGGAGCTCTCGCAACTCGAAGAGCGGCACAAGGAGCTCGAGGCGCAGGTCGACGACGTGCGCGGCGCGCGCCGCGAGTTGCACGAGGTGGTGCGGACGCTCGACCACGAGATCATGACGTCCTTCGCCGCCGCCGCCGCCGACGTCAACGAGCACTTCTCCGCGCTCATTGCGATGCTGTTCCCCGGTGGCACCGGCCGCCTTTCGCTCGACGAGCCCGACGACCTCCTCAACACCGGCGTCGAGATCGAGGTGCGTCCGGCCGGGCGCAACGTGCGCCGCATCTCGCTGCTCTCCGGTGGCGAGCGCTCGATGGCCGCACTGGCGTTCCTCTTCGCCGTGTTCCGCAGCCGGCCGTCGCCCTTCTACATGATGGACGAAGTCGAGGCCGCGCTCGATGACGTCAACCTGAGCCGGTTCCTCGCGCTCGTGCGCGAGTTCCGCGACGAGGCGCAGCTGCTCGTCGTGAGCCACCAGAAGCGAACCATGGAGACGGGTGACGCGCTCTACGGCGTCACGATGGCGCCGGGCGGTTCGTCACAGGTCGTGAGCCAGAAGGTGGGCAAGCAACAAGAGGAAGAGGCCAAGGAGGCTGCGCCGGCATGATCGCCAGCGACGTGGGCACGTACATCATCATCGCCGTGGCCGTGATCATCGTGGCGGTGGCCGCCGGGTCGGTTGCCGCCACGCGCGTGCGGCGGCGTGGCCGTGGTACCGCCGCGACAGACACCCTCACCCGGCCGCCGACCAAACCACCGCAGGCGCCGGCGCCGGCGCCGTCCGCGGCCCCGGCCGACACCCTCTCCCCGCCGCCCGCGCCGGTCGCCGAGGCAGCTCCTGAAGCCCCGCCGGCCGACACCGCCGTCGCACCCGAGGCCCCAGCCGGGGCCCCGGCGGCCGACACCGCCGTCGCACCCGAGGCCCCGCCGGCCACCTACCGCAGCCGTCTCGGCAGCGTCCGCGGACTCTTCAGCGGCGCGGTCGCCGCGCTGCGAGCCGGGCGCATCGACCAGGAGACGTGGGACTCGCTGGAGGAAGCGCTCATCCGGGCGGACGTTGGGGTCTCGACCACCACCGCGTTGCTCGACCAGCTGCGCCAGAAGGTCGAGAAGGGCGAGATCAAGGGCGGCGACGAGCTGCTGGCGGGACTGCGCCACTCGGTCCGCGAGCTGCTCGAGGGCGCGGGCTCTCGCACGCTGCACTTCGAGGGACGGCAGGGCGAGCCCGACGTCTGGCTGTTCGTCGGGGTCAACGGCGTGGGCAAGACGACGACCATTGGCAAGCTGGCCCGGCGCCAGTCCTCCGCCGGACACTCTGTGCTCCTGGCGGCGGGCGACACCTTCCGAGCGGCGGCGGGGGAGCAGCTGGCGACGTGGGCCGAGCGCACGGACACCGACATCGTCCAGGGCGCCGAAGGGGCGGACCCGAGTGCCATCGTGTTCGACGCGGTGCAGCGCGCGGCGGCCCGCGGCAACGACCTCGTGCTCGCGGACACGGCGGGCCGCCTCCACACCAAGGTGAACCTGGTCGAGGAGCTCAAGAAGATCCGTCGGGTGGCCGACCGCGACCCGGGCAACGTGACGGAGGTGCTCCTGGTGCTCGATGCGACCACCGGGCAGAACGGCCTGGCGCAGGCGCGCCAGTTCGCCGATGCGGTGGGAGTGACCGGCATCGTCCTGACGAAGCTGGACGGCACCGCCAAGGGCGGCATCGTCATCGCGGTCCAGCGCGAGCTGTTCGTCCCGGTCAAGCTGGTCGGTCTCGGTGAAGGGCTCGGCGACCTGGTTGACTTCGACCCGGACGAGTTCGTCGACGCACTGCTCGACTCCGATTGACGCAGCGACCCACTACGGTCGGAGACGCAGGACGACCTGGCGCGGCAGGCAGAGGAGCCGGCATGAACGAGAAGCAGAAGCGGATCCTGATCGTGGTCTTGGTGATCCACGTGATCGTGCTGAACCTCACCTGGCGAGATCTGCGGCGACGGCCCGCCTCCGCTGTGCGCGGAAAGAAGCGCGTGTGGCGCGTCGCCTCGACGATGAACACCACGGGGTCGGTTGCCTACTGGCTCTTCGGGCGCCGCCGCCAGCCCGAACTCGAAATCGTCGAAGTGGTCGAAACGGCGGCCTGACTAATCAAGGGTCTGATCGCCGGGACTCCGAGCGGTGATGGCGCCGCCTGACCGTGAGCCGGTGGGTGGGTCCTACGACGCGGTGGCCCGCGAGTACCTGGAGCATTTCGCCGGCGAGCTCGCACGCAAGCCGCTCGATCGCGCCGGTCTGGGCGAGCAGGCGATCGACCTCATCACCAGCGTGTCGCCTGCCGAGGACGTGGTGGCCGAATTGGTGAGGGACGCAGAAGCCCGCCGCTGAGGCAGGCGGGTCGCAGCATCGTCGCATCGCAGGCGTGAAGGGCTGACCCTCTCGTTGCGTCGCTGCGCACGGTGGCGAGCGCCCGGTGGCGAGCGCCGTGTGGCGGACGCGAGCCTCAGGCCCAGCGCACCTGCACGGCCTCGCCGAAGGCGTCGAGCACGGCACGGTCACCCTCGAGCTGGAGTCGCTCGCTCCCCGCGCGGTTCCACAGCGCCAAGTAGAGGTCGGCGGCGGCACCACGCACGGTGCACGCTGCATCGCCCGCGCCCGCGCCCGTCGCCCGCGCCCGCGCCCGCAGACGCCGTGACGCCGTCGGGCCCGATCGTGAGCACCCAGGCGGCATCGTCGTCGGCACACGAGACCGCGAGGGTCGCCGGGCGCTCGGCGCGCAATCCCGTCGAGCGGCGCGGCACGAAACACGTCAGCAGCTCGTCGACGCCGTCGGCGGCGAAGGACGGGACGAACGGGTGCGGATCCATGCCCGCCGAGAGCTCGGCGTCGACCCGGTGGATCGCCGTCTCGTGCGCCTGCCGACGCGCCCACATCGCCAGCGGCGACGGAGCGGGCAGGAAGCTCCAGCACTCGAGGTCCGCCGGCGCCTCCGTGAGCGCGCCGACCAGTGCGGTGTGGCCCGCCACGAACCAGTCGGCCAGGTCGGCGTCGGTGGGCCAGCCGCCGACGAGCTCCTCGAGGTCGATCGGCGAGTACTCGGGGCGCGCCTCGGCGACGTAGGCGGTAGCCCAGCGGTGCACGCCGCCCATGTGGCGCACCAGGTCGCGTACCGCCCACTCGGGGCAGGTCGGCACCGGGGCGCCCGGATCGGCGGCCCGGCTCGCCGCGGCCATGCGGTCGCCGTCGGCCCGCAAAGCCTCGATATGGGTGGCCACGTCCATCTCGCCGTCTTAGCCGATCCGAGAAATAGTCAGTCCCACTGCCACCTTCCGGGTGTACCATGGGAGTTGCTCGCCTCGGCGAGGCTTTGGCGAATAGGAGACACCATGGGCGGATCCTCCCCCACCCAAGCTCCGGCGGCCATCAGGCGGTGGCTGACCTGGGCCGCTGTCGCGTTCGTGGCCGCCTTTGTCGCCGTTGGGGCGGCCACCGGCATCACCGGCACGACCCGCGACATGCCGAACCGGCCAGCGCACGCGACGACCACCACGACGAGGGCGGCGGCGTCCGCCACTTCCAGCTACCGATGGCTCCCCGACCACGACCCGCGACGGGGACCATGACGGGGCGAGAGCTCAGCCGATCTTCTGCAGGTCGATGACGAAGACCAGGGTGTCGTTCGCAGCGATGCCCTGGCCGGGGGACTGGGAGCCGTAGCCGAGGCTCGGCGGGATGATCAGCTCGCGGCGGCCGCCCGCCTTCATCCCGACCACGCCCTTGTCCCAGCCCGGGATCACCTGTCCCTGGCCGAGGGTGAAGGTGAAGGGCTGGCTGGTCCACGACGACTGGACCACCTTGCCGCTCGAGTAGGTGGCCAGGACGTACTGCACGGTGAGGTTGTCGCCGTCCGCGGCGGCAGGCCCGGTGCCGGTGATGAGGTCCGCACTCTCGATCTGGGTGGGCGGGGTGCCGGAGGGGACGGTGACCGTGGGCTGGGCGCCGGCCGTGCCCGCCGGGGACCGGTCCTGGGTCGGAATGGGCGCGATGGCGTTGAGCGCGCTGTCGCCGGGCACCGACGTCGACGTCGATGTGTGCGTGTCCGCCGATGACGAGTTGGAGTTCGCATTCGATGGGGAGGAGCTGCAGGCGGCGAGGCCCAGGGCTCCGGCCACGCCGATGAGGGCGGCGAGGGACCACGGGCGGAGGAAGGTGCGGGCCATGGGCCGCGACGGTAGCCCGTCGGTCTGAGCGTTCCCTGGCACCATTCCGGCAACATCCGCGCCGCCCCGGCGCAGCGCACAGCCACCGGCCGCGGACCCCGCACGTGCCCCCACTAACCTGAGACCCCATGTTCGACGCCCTCTCCGATCGCCTCGAGCGGATCTCGACGCGCCTGCGCGGCAAGGGGCGCATCAGCGACGAAGATCTCGACGAGGCCCTGGGCGAGATCAGGACCGCGCTCCTCGATGCCGACGTCGAGCTCACCGTCGCCCGCCGCTTCATCGACGGCATCCGGCTGCGGGTCAGCGCGGAGGCGCTGTCGAAGAGCCTGACCCCGGGCCAGCAAGTCATCAAGGCCGTGCACGAGGAGTTGGTCAACGTCCTCGGTGGCGAGTCCCTGAAGCTGACGTACGCCAGCAGGCCGCCCACGGTCGTGCTCATGGCCGGGCTGCAGGGCTCGGGCAAGACGACCACCTCGGCCAAGCTCGCAATGTGGTGGAAGCAGCAGGGGCGCAACCCGCTGCTCGTCGGTGCGGACCTGCAAAGACCCGCAGCGGTCGAACAGCTGCGGATCCTCGGCCAACAGGCGGGCGTGACCGTCTTCTCGGAGCCGACCGATCCCGTCCGCTGCGCGCAGGCCGGGTTGGAAGAGGCGCGGCGGCTAGGCCGCGACATCTGCATCATCGACACGGCCGGCCGTCTCACCATCGACGCCGAGATGATGGAGCAGATCAAGGCCATCTCGGCCGCCACGCAGCCGCACTACACGTTCCTGGTGATCGACGCCATGATCGGTCAGGACGCGGTCGCCACCGCCAAGGCGTTCCACGACGCGCTCGAGCTGAACGGCGTCATCCTCACCAAGCTCGATGGCGACGCCCGCGGCGGCGCCGCCCTGTCCGTCAAGGGTGTCGTCGGCAAGCCCATCGCGTTCGCCAGCACGGGCGAGCGGCTCGGCGACTTCGACCTCTTCCACCCCGACCGCATGGCGGACCGGATCTTGGGGATGGGAGACGTGCTCAGCCTCATCGAGCAGGCCGAGCGCACCATGGACGGCGACGAGGTCGCGCGCAGCGCCAGCCGCCTCATGCAGGGCCAGTTCACGCTCGAGGACTTCCTCTCGCAGCTGCGCCAGGTGAAGAAGATGGGCTCGCTCGGCGGGCTGATGCGCCTCATGCCCGGCATGTCCAAGGAGATGCGTCAGGCCGCCGGCCAGATCGACGACGGCGAGGTCGGCAAGGTCGAGGCGATCGTCTGCTCCATGACACCGGCCGAGCGCAACGACACGTCCATCATGGACGGCTCGCGACGCAGCCGGGTGGCCCGGGGGTCGGGCACGTCCGTGCAGGACGTCAACGCGCTCCTCAAGCAGTTCAAGGAGATGCAGAAGATGATGAAGGGGATGGCGTCGGGCAACATGCCCAACCTCCCCGGGATGCCCAACATGGCCGGGATGTCCGGCCGCGCCGCCCGCAAGTTCGCCCAACAGGCGGCCGGACTCGGTGCCGCCGGACCGGGCGCCGGCGGCGGGCCCGGCGAGCCCGACTTCGACATGCTCTCCCAGCTGATGGGGGACGACGGGGGCGCCGGCGGGCTGCCGGCCGGCTTCCCGGGGCTCCCCGGCGGGGCGGGAGCGGGGCCCGGTTCGGGAGCCGCGCCACGGCCGGTGGTCAGCGCCAACAAGGGCACGAAGAAAAAGAAGAAGGGCGGGCGGGTCACCCCGCCCAAGGGCCGCTAGGCGGCGGCGGAGGGCCGGGAGGCCGGGTCCGGAGGGCCGGTGGGCCCGCCACCTGCCCCATCTGGCACAATGGGCGACCGGGCGCGTCGGCCGGGGTGCCGATGTGCCGAATCCCCGTTGTGGGGTTGCGGCCGATCGCCGCAAGTCGTCGAAATCGCCGAAGTCGCCGAAGTTGCGAAGTTGGAGGAGACAGTTCGTGGCAGTGAAACTCCGCCTGGTGCGGATGGGTAAGAAGAAGCAGCCGACGTACCGCGTCGTGGCCGCGGACAGCCGGTCGCCCCGCGACGGTCGGTTCCTCGAGATCCTGGGGACCTACGCGCCCCGGGGCGCGTCGACTGCGGAGCCCGACGCCGTGGTCAAGATCGACAACGAGAAGGCCGTCAAGTGGCTGGTGAACGGCGCCCAGCCGACCGAGCGGGTCGAACGCCTCCTCAAGACCTCCGGGGCGTGGGACGAGTTCGCCGCCGCCCGGTCGAAGTGAGCGCCCGATGACGGATCTCTACGAGGCGGGTGACATCAATCAGACCAATTCCGGCGACGTCGCCGGGGACGTGAACGACGCCGGCCCCGGCGCCGGCGATGCTGGAGGGGAGCCGGGCGAGGGCAACGAGCGTCACGAGGTGGACGGGGGGACGCCGCTGGCGGTCCTCACGTATCTCGCGAAGGCGCTGTCCAATGATCCCGACGCCGTCGTGGTCGAGACCGAGGAGCGCCGCAACGGCGTGCGCCTCAACCTGCACGTCGCGCCCGAGGACATGGGCCGGGTGATCGGCCGGCGGGGACGCACCGCGCAGGCGATCCGCACCCTGGTCAATGTGGCTGGCGTCAAGGACGACGTCCAAGCCTCGGTGGACATCGTCGACGTCTGAGCCCGAGCCTGAGCCTGAGTCTGGGCGGTCCGAGACCTCCGGCTCGTCCTCGGAGTCATCGGACTCGTCGGGTCCGCCTCCGCTGCTCGAAGTGGGCCGGGTGGTCAAGGCGCACGGGCTGCACGGTGAGGTCGTCGTCGAGCTCTGGACGGACCAGACCCAGCGGCTCGAGCCCGGATCCTCGTTGGTGTCGCCGCACGGCGCACTGCAGGTGGTGTCGTCCCGACCCTTCGGTGGCTCGGGGGGTGGGACGCGGAACCGGTATCTCGTCCGGTTCGAGTCCGTGGGCGACCGCACGGCGGCCGAGTCGCTGCACGGCGTCGAGCTCTCCGCCACGCCCTTGGACGCGTCGGACGCGCCGGGCACGCTGTGGGTGCACGAGCTGGTGGGCTCCGTCGTGCGCGATGGCGCGGGCAGCGAGCTGGGGCGGGTGGTAGCCGTCGAGTCCAATCCAGCCAGCGACCTTATGGTGCTCGAGTCGGGCGCCCTGATCCCGGTCCGCTTCGTGACCGGGCACGACCCGTCGGGCCACATGGTGGACGTGGACATCCCCGACGGGCTGCTCGAAGTGTGAAGGGCCCGGTGAGGTGACGTGCCGATGACGTGCCGTGCGATGACGTGCCGGTGCCGATGACGTGCCGATGACGTGCCGATGACACTGCCGATGACGTGCCGATGAGGGTCGACGTCTTCTCGATCTTCCCCGAGGTCGTGGCCGGCTACTGCGGCGCGTCCATCCTTGGGCGTGCGATCGAGGCGGGGGCGCTCGATGTGCGGGTGCACGACCTGCGCCAGGGCGCCGACGACCCCCGTCGCTCGGTCGACGACAGCCCATTCGGGGGCGGCGCCGGGATGGTCCTCATGCCCGAGCCCTTGTTCCGCGCTGTCGAGGCGGTGCCCGACCTGCCGCGGCCGCTGTACCTGCTGGCGCCGAGCGGGCGGCGCTTCGACCAGGCGGTAGCCGGCGAGCTGGCCGCCCTGGCGGAAGGGCCGTCCGGCGGCTTCTCGCTGCTCTGCGGGCGCTACGAAGGGGTGGACCAGCGGGTGGCGGACCACCTGGTCGACGGCGAGCTGTCGGTGGGCGACTTCATCCTCGCGGGCGGGGAATTGGCCGCCCTGGTGGTGGTCGAAGCGGTGGCCCGGCTCCTACCCGACGTCCTCGGGAACGAGGACTCGGCGGCCGACGAGAGCTTCTCCGCGGGCTTCCTCGAGTACCCGCAGTACACCCGGCCGGCCGAGTTCCGGGGCTGGGAGGTCCCCGCCGTGCTGCGCTCCGGCGATCACGGGGCGGTGGCCTCCTGGAGAAGGACCCGGGCCCTGCTCCGCACCGCGTCCCGGCGTCCCGACCTGATCGAGCGCCTGCTCAGGATGTCCGCGCTGAGCGACGACGACGTGCGTGACCTGGTCGAGCACGGCTACGATGTTCCGTCCGGCCTGGAGCGGTTGGATCCCACCGAGTCGGCGTGACCGAAGGAACTCCCTCATGCATCCCACCGAAACGATCGATCGCGACAGCCTGCGCGACGACATCCCCGACTTCCGCCCCGGCGACACCGTCAAGGTCCACGTCCGGGTGGTCGAGGGAAACCGGGAGCGCGTGCAGGTCTTCCAGGGCGCAGTCATGCGCCGCCAGGGCGGCGGGGTCCAGGAGACCTTCACCGTGCGCAAGGTGAGCTTCGGGGTGGGCGTGGAGCGCACCTTCCCGCGTGCACTCGCCGACGATCGCAAAGATCGAGGTGGCGACGCTGGGCGACGTCCGGCGAGCCAAGCTCTACTACCTGCGTGACCGGCACGGGAAGGCCGCCAAGATCAAGGAGCTCCGTGGCGGCCGGAGCCCGAAGGCGGCGGCCGTGGTCGAGGACGTGGAGGACGTCGAGGACGAGGACTTGGTGGACGAGGCCGTCGAGGCTGAGGACTTGGACGAGGTCGAAACGGACGAGGTCGAAACGGACGAGGTCGAAACGGACGAGGTCGGGGCGGACGAGGTCGAAGAGGACGAGGTCGAAGAGGACGAGGTCGAAGAGGACGAGGTCGAAGGGGTCGACGAGACCGAGGTGACCGACGAGGCGGACGAGGCGGTCGAGGCCGCCGACGACGAGGCTGCTGAGGAGGCCGCCGACGCGTAGCAGGACCAGCGCCGCATGAGCGAGGAAGACCTCGAGCGCTACGAGTCCGAGATCGAGCTCGGGCTCGTCCAGGAATATCGAGCCGTCCTTCCCGTCTTCGCCTACGTGATCGAGACGGAGCGGCGCTTCTACCTTGCGAACGAGGTCTCGGTGAACGTGCGGTCCGACACGACGCCGGCGTGCATCGAGCTCGAGCTGAACGACGCGTGGGTGTGGGACATGTACCGGCCGGCGCGTTTCGTGCCCGAGGTGCGGGTGATCACGTTTCGGGACGTGAACATCGAGCGGCTGCCCGAACAGGAGCTATAGCTCTAAGCAGGATCGTTTAGATGTTCTCCAGCGTCTGCGAGCGATCGCCTCGCGACCGTTCTCTGGCGTGAGCAATCGCCGGATCGCACTCGGGCACCGGGGTGAGGACTGGGCTGCTGAGTGGTATGCGGAGAACGGCTACGAGATCCTGGCCCGCAACTGGCGCAACGCCGAGGGTGAGATCGACATCATCTGCGGAACGGTCGATGAGGCCGGGTGCACGGTGCTCGTCGTCTGCGAGGTCAAGGCACGCACGTCGAACTCGCTCGGTCACCCGCTCGAGGCGGTGACGCCCGTCAAGCAGCGACGGCTTCGGCGCCTGGCGAGCGCCTACCTTCGGAGCCAGGACGTCCGGTACGACCACGTGCGCTTTGACGTGGCGGGCGTGACGAGCCGGGCCCTCCACGTCGTGGAAAGTGCGTTCTAAAAGGTCCCCGGCCTAGGGTCGAGCCCATGGAGACCCTCATTGTCGAGCGTAAGGACGGCGTCGTCACCGTTACGATGAACCGCCCCGAGCGCAAGAACGCCGCCAATGGCACGATGCTGGCCGAGCTTCGCCAGATGTTCGAAGAGATCGAGGACAACCCCGACGATCGGGCCATGGTCCTGACCGGTGCCGGCGGTGCCTTCTGCTCCGGCGCGGACCTGTCCGATCCCAACGGGCCCGCCACGGACCCCAGCCGTTCGGGCCTGTCGCGCATGCGCCGGCTCGGCGACGTCGCCCTGGCTTTGCACCACGTGACAAAGCCA
Source organism: uncultured Acidimicrobiaceae bacterium (assembly GCA_963763575.1). Classification (GTDB taxonomy): domain Bacteria; phylum Actinomycetota; class Acidimicrobiia; order Acidimicrobiales; family RAAP-2; genus Bog-473. The sequence goes on along the minus strand of CAVXPD010000025.1, from coordinate 12,776 downwards.
ACCATCGCCAAGGTGGACGGCGTGGCCGTCGGGGCCGGGTTCTCCCTGGCGCTCGGCTGCGACCTCATCGTCTGCAGCGACCGCGCCCGGCTCTCCATGATCTTCGCCAAGCGCAGCCTGTCGCTCGACGGTGGCGCCTCGTGGCTGTTGCCGCGGCTCGTCGGGATGGCGAGGGCGAAGGAGGTGGCGCTGTTCGGCGACATGTGGAGCGGGGAGGAGGCGGCGGCCATTGGGCTGGTCAACCGGGTCCTGCCTGCAGACGAGCTCGACGTGTTCGTCGACGGCTGGGCGGCCAAGCTGGCAGAAGGCCCGCCGTTGGCCTTATCCATGACGAAGACGCTGCTGCACGCGTCGTCCATGGCCTCTATGGAGCAGGCTGTGGAGGACGAGGCCCGCTCTCAGGCGCTGAACTTCTCGACCAAGGACACGGCGGAGGCCATGGCCGCCTTCGCCGAGAAGCGGGCGCCGGTATTCATCGGGCGCTAATAGGCTGGTGTCGTGCTGAGTGGCGTTCAAGGCATGGTCGGCGACACGGCGTTGGTGACCAAGACCATTGACGGTGCCCATCACCCCGGTCGGATCAAGGCCAGGGGCGAGGAGTGGCTGGCTATACCCCTCGACCCTGACGAAGTCATCTCGGTCGGGACCAACGTCGTCGTCGCCGACGTCGAGCGAGGACTGCTCGTCGTCTACGCCGTCGACACTTAACAAGGAGTACCACCATGTTGCTTGCTTCCGCTGCCGGAGCGATCGCCCTCGGGGTCGCCGCAGGAGTCGTCGTGCTGGCCATCGGGCTCTGGGCGTTCAGCCGGTGCGTCAAGATCGTCCAGCAAGGGAGCGTCGGGGTCGTCAAGCGCCTCGGCGAGTTCAAGTCGGTCGGGCAGCCCGGCCTGCACATCTTGACCCCCTTCATCGACAGAATGGAGAAGGTCGACGTCCGCGAATTCCCGATGACCGGCGACCAGCAGGCCGTCATCACGAAGGACAACGTGTCCCTGCAGGTGAGCGCCACCATCTTCTGCCAGGTGATCGACGTCAAGTCCGCGCTGTTCGAGATCAACGACTTCCAACTGGCGGTCGACCAGCTCTCGCGCACGGCCCTCCGGGCCGTCTTCGGCGAACTGTCTCTCGACCAGGCCCTGAGTGAGCGCGAGATGATCAACAGCCGTATGCAGGACCACATGGCCGACGCGACGGCCAAGTGGGGGGTCCGGCTGAACCGGATCGAGATCCTCGACATCACGCCGCCTCTGAACGTGGTGCAGGCGATGTCCGAGCAGAAGGAGGCCGAGCAGCACAAGCGGGCAGCGATCCTCAAGTCGGAGGGTGATCAGCAGGCCGCCATCAACTCGGCCGGCGGCCGCAAGCAATCCGCCGTCCTGGAGGCCGAAGGAGCCAAGCAGTCCGCCATTCTGCGCGCCGAGGGGGACATGAAGACGCTCGAGCTCCAGGCCGAAGGTCAGAAGAAGGCGCTCGAGCTCCGGGGCGCCGGCGAGGCAGCTCGCCTCACCGCGATCGATGGAGCGAAGATCAACCCGCACACGTTGGCCGTGTTGCAGCTGCGTGCGCTTCAGGACATCGCGGCCGCCGATAACAGCAAGGTGGTCGTGCCCTACGAGGCGACGAGCCTGATGGGTGCGGCCGAGGTGCTCTTGTCGTCGCTCCGTAACGAGGACCTGAGCGCCAGCACGAACGGCGCGGCGCCCCCGGCGGTCGCGACGCCGGCGCGCTCGACGAAGGAGCTGCCGCCGGAAGGCTGACGATTAGTGCGCCCGGGCCAAGGTCGGGGGCGCGGTGTTCACGATCGTTGGTTCGTGATCTTTCGAGTGATGTCGTAGAAGCCACCAACGCCGGCGTCTTGTGTTCGGCGTCTTGTGTTCGGCGTCTTGTGTGGCTGTATGCGCGCGGAATCGGGTGGGTTCCGCGCCGCTATATAGGGCCGAGATGCCGAGAGTTTGATTCGGATGTATACGCGGGTCTGAACGTGTTGAAGGACCCATATACATCTGAGGGAAAGTTGGCCGAGTTCCCGCATACGACCCCGCGGAAGACTCGGCCGCAGTCACAGGGCGCCGAGATACCAAGATTTAGGAAGCACGACAACATGCGCCGCGACCGTTCATTCACCGGCTTGCGTCAGTGAGCTCGGCAACACTGAGCGGCGCCGTTGGGTGTGCCGCCTCAGTAGAGCCCTCGCGCCTCTAATCATTCGTGGTCGGGGTCACTCACATCGGATCGGGCGTCAAGCCCGGCGGACCTCCTAGGCTCTGCACATGGGTGCGGTGCTACGTGAGATCGTCGTCGATTGTTCGGATCCCCATCGGGTGGCCGAGTTCTGGGGACAGGTCCTGGGCTGGGAAGTGCAGGAGGATGGCGACGTCTTGTGGATGTCGGCTTCCGGGCAGCCGTTCCCTGACATGCTGCTCGTGTTCGTACCCGTGCCGGAGAACAAAACGGTCAAGGACCGTATCCATCTGGACGTGAGTCCGATCGGCTGCGATCAGGACGACGAGGTGGAGCGAATCATTGGCTTAGGTGCGAGCCGGGTAGACGTTGGCCAAGGCGAGTCGCCGTGGAAGGTCCTGGCCGATCCCGAGGGAAACGAGTTCTGCGTCTTGCGCCGTCGGGTCGACGGCTAGATCGAAAGTCCCGAACATGCCTGTTGGCCACACCCGCCAGATCTTCTCAGCGACGATCCGCGCTCGGACTTTGATCAGGCCCGCATCGAGACGCTTCGCACCTTTGGACAGCCTCGGCGTCATCGAGAAGAAGGGCACAATTCTCGGAAACATATTCGGCGACCAGCTGATCCACGGCTGGGACTTGGCGGTCTCTACAGGACAAGACCCAACGATGCCCGAGGGTCTACCTGAAACGGACTTTGCATTGACTCAAGGCCGCTGGCCCGAGCGGGACCAGCGAAGGTGTGCTCAAGCCTGAGGTACGTGTCGCTTCAGACTCGTCCGCCCAGAGAAGCTCCTTGCCCACTGCGGCCGTCACCCATCGCGACGACTGATGTGAGATCGAGGTTGGAACAGGGTGTCTCTCACCCACGGTTAGCTGCTACGACTCGTCTGTGCGGCGCCGACTCAGCCATATGAAGCGCACGAGCCATTCCCGTGCATTCCCTACCCGGGGTAATGACACTTCAGATCAGTCGTGACAGATGGAGGACGGCATCCTCCTTCTTCACGACGGCGTCGCCGAACTCCGCGCCGATCATCCGCTCCATCGCCTCGTACTCTTCGGCTGAGCGTTGCCCCCCGTAGGTCTGCGTGACCGCGACATAGGAGGCTCCATCGAGGGTCCGCTCGAAGGGATGGTGAAACTGCCGAAGCTCGCCGAAGCGCTGGTCGGCACGAATCGGCTCGAGCGATCCGTCGACGTGGGACTCCACTTTCGGCCACGAAGCGCCGAGCACCTCTGCCAGGCGTTCCTCGAACCGCGGTGGACCCCAGCTCCGCACCTCTGTCCAGACGAGAGCAAGGAAACCGCGGGGTTGGAGCAGTTCGGCGGCCCGGTCCAGGCCGACGGCCGGCTCGACCCAGTGCCAGGAGTTGAATGCGGCAACGAGGCGTGCGTGAGGCGGAAGCGGGCAGTCCTCAAAACGGCCGGGAATGAATTGTGCCCGCTCTTGGAGCTTCTCTTCCGCCAATGCGGCCAGCTCTGGAGAAGGTTCGATGGCGTGGACAGCGAGCCCATTTTCGGCGAGGGGCTGGGTGGCGAGTCCCGTGCCCGCGCCGATCTCGACGACGACGTCGCCTTCGACGAGTTCTGCTTGCCTCAACAACGTGACGAACAGTTCGGCTGGATAGCGAGGGCGGTAGCGGTCGTATTGCTCCGCCTGAGCGGCGAAGCGAGCTGACGCCCCAGCAGCGTGCGTCCACAGGTCCGACATGAGTCGAGCTTTGCAGAGCCTGGGGCCAATTCGCGCGCCACGTCGAGCGACCGCACGCAAGCTCCGCGATTATCCAACTTCAGGAGCCGCCGACCGTTCATTCGCCGTGCAGACTTCCATCGATTTCGCCACGCTCAACGGAGCCGTGGGAACCGCGGTCGCGGTCGAGGTCCACATCTCCCACGGCCTCCCTGGATTCACCATCGTGCGACTCCCCGACGCTCGCATTCAAGGCCCGGGACCGGGTCCGTGCCGTCCAGCGGCTTCGCCTGGCCGCTCCGGGGAGCGGTCGTGAACCCTGCGCCCTCCACACGGCAGATTGGTAGCCAAGTCGCTACCAGGGAGAATGGTGGCCGGACTCATCCAACCGGGGAGAGAGGGGCACCTCTCGTGCGCTGGCGGAAAGTGTGAGAGATCGTCATTTGATCTGCCTGTGCCCTGCCCAGGAATCTCGAATTTCTGGTTGCGGGCATCCCTTCCGTTCTGCATGCTGGGATCATGCTCCACGCAACTTGAGACGAAGGAGGCTTCATGGCCGACGATCAGAATCTCACCCTTTACACGGCGGTGTACTCCAGCACCGCCGACGCACTGGCCGACCTCGACGCGATCGAGCAGCTGCACAAGGACAAGTTGATCGGAAAATACGACGCAGCTGTCATCGACAAGAAGAGCGGCAAACCTCATATCGCGAAGCGGAAGAATCGGCCGAGCATCGAGATCATCCCCGAGGCTTTCGGGGGCGGAAAGCTTCCTCGCAAGGAGCTCAAAGACGCGGCTCAGGAGCTGAGCTCCGACGAGGCAGGGTTGATCGTGGTCGGGGAGCCGACGATCGAAAAGGCAATCGACGAGGCGATCAAGGGAACTGCCAAAGTCGTAAAGCGCTCACTCGATGCCTCGGTCGACGAGATCGCCAGCGAGCTACGGGAGGCCCTCGGCAGTTAAGGGTGATCAACTGACCGAACCACGGAGACACCCGCTGCCAATGACCCAGGCCCGGCGATCAGGCCAACGCACTTGGTGTCGTTCAGGGTCCCCGTGGCAAAGCGAGGACTCACGAGGGACCTTCCTCCTGTAAACCTGTCGACGAGAGAGGCCGCCTGATTGAAACCGATGGCCGTGGGGACGAATCAATGACGAGCGAGCCGATCCGCAACCCGCTGACGGACAATCTTCTTACACCCGCGAACTGCGCGTTGGTGATCATCGACTATCAACCAACCCAGGTCAACTCGATCCGCTCGATGGATCGCGCCGAGCTTGTCGACCACATCGTGAGGGTCGCCAAGACGGCTGTGCTGTACAAAGTGCCCATCGTCTTGTCGACGGTCAACGTGACGAGCGGGCGGAACAAACCGACAATTCCCGAGCTCGAAACAGTGTTGCCACACGTTGAGTCGTTTGACCGAACGACGATCAATGCGTGGGAGGATGTTGAGTTCCGTGGGGCAGTCACAGCAACCGGCCGCAAGAAGTTGGTGATGACGGCGCTCTGGACCGAAGCCTGCCTCACCTTCCCAACGCTCGACGCGATGCATGAAGGCTACGAGATATATCCCGTGGTGGACGCCGTGGGCGGCACATCGGTCGAGGCTCACCGAGCAGCGCTTGACCGGGTCAGGCAGGCAGGAGCGCAACCTGTGAGCTGGGTCCAGTTGATCTGTGAGCTTCAACGAGACTGGGCACGAACCGACACGGTTACGGAGTTCTCTCAGATCCTGTTCGGCTAAGCGCCGACTAGTCGAGAGACATATCTGTCCGACTCGGGTCGAACCCGGCCCGATGGCGGTATTCATTTCCGGGCGAACGAGAACCTCCGCCGACCGTTCATTCGCTGTGCAGACATCTGTCGCTTCCGCCACGCTGAACGGAGCCGTGGGAACCGCGGTCTCCGTCGAGGTCCACATTTCCCACGGCCTCCCTGGATTCACCATCGTTGGACTTCCCGACGCCTCCGTACGCGAGGCCCGGGACCGGGTCCGTGCCGCCCTGTTGTCCAGCGGCTTCTCCTGGCCGCTCCGGAGAGCGGTCGTGAACCTTGCACCTTCGGGCGTTCGGAAAGGTGGAGCCGGACTCGACCTGCCCATCGCCGTCGGGCTGCTCGTGGCGACCGGAGACCTTCCCCCCGATTGCACGGAGGGCCTGGGCTTCTGCGGTGAGCTCGGGCTGAATGGCTCGCTGCGCCACGTGCCCGGCATGATCGCCCTGGCCGACGCCAGCACAGCCAAGGAATTGGTCGTCCCACTGTGCGATGTCGGCGAGGCGGCCCTCGTGCGAGAAGACGGTGTCCATGGTGCCGCCACCCTGGCCGAGCTGGTAACCGTCCTGCGTCGACTGGCCCCATGGCCCACCATCCCGAAAGCCGACGCGCCCGAGGCGGTCGCGCCCGGACCCGATCTCGCTGATGTCCGAGGTCAGTTGGTGGGCCGACGCGCGCTTGAAGTCGCAGCCGCCGGACGGCATCACCTGCTCCTGATCGGGCCGCCCGGCTCGGGCAAGACCATGTTGGCAGAGCGTCTACCCGGCTTGCTCCCACCACTCACGAAGCAAGAGGCCATGACCGTGTCACGCGTCTACTCGAGTGCGGGAATGTCTCTGCCCCCAGGTGCCTTGCTCGAGCGACCGCCCTTCCGCGCTCCTCACCACCAGGCGACGATCATCTCCCTCGTCGGCGGCGGGAGGGCATCCCCGCGTCCCGGCGAGGCCAGCCTGGCCGCTCACGGGGTGCTCTTTCTGGACGAGCTCGGCGAGTTCCCCGTGGCAGCACTCGAATCGTTGCGCCAACCGCTGGAGGAAGGCGTCATCCGGGTCAATCGTGCCGCCGCGAGCGTGGAATTTCCGGCCTCGTTTCTGCTCGTGGCCGCCATGAACCCCTGTCCCTGCGGTGAAGGCGTCTACGAGGGCGCGTGCTCGTGCTCCGTGGTCGTGCGGGCGCGGTATCGACGACGCATCTCGGCTCCGTTTCTCGACCGGTTCGACCTCGTGGTGCCGGTGACCCGGCCTACCGCCGACGATTTGATATCCGGGGTCCCAGGCGAGTCTTCCGCAGACGTCGCTGTTCGCGTGACCGCGGCACGAGAGCGCTCCGCTGCGCGCGGGGCACGGGAGGCGGTCCTCACGACCGAGGCGAACGACGTGCTCGCCCTCAAGCTCCGCGAAGGTGCGCTCAGTGCCCGGGGTCTGAAGAAGGTCACCGGTGTGGCGCAAACGGTTGCCGACCTTGCCGGTGAAGACGTCGTCACGCATGCACACGTTTGCGAGGCGCTCTCTCTCCGGGCCGGGCGATCGGTGGTGGTCGCGTGAGCGAGTACGTCAATGAGGAGCTGCCCGACGAGGCCTACGCCCTCGCGTTGGCGATGCTGCCCGATGTGGGCCCTGCCACCCTGCGCGAGATGCTGGAGGCAGACCCTCCTCCTGTGGCGTGGGCCCAGTTCACGGGTGCCACGAACGAGGCGCGTGGATTTCTGGTTCGGCAGTGGCGCCGGCACTGCGACCTCGGGATCACCATCCTGGTTCCCACTCACGCGTGGTATCCGAAGAGACTCAGAGATGTGCCGCTCGCACCAGCCGTGCTCTTCTGCCGCGGTGATCCGGTCGCACTCGGGGACAAGCCGACCGCGGCCATCGTCGGCACGCGCACGCCGACCCGGTACGGCATCGGGGTGGCGGCCCAGTTCGCCGCCGACCTGTCGGCGGCGGGCGTCAGTGTCGTCTCCGGCTTGGCTCTCGGTATCGACGGCGCCGCCCACGAGGGCGCGTGCGGAGCGGGAGCACCTCCGATCGGCGTCGTGGCCGGCGGCGTCGACGCGCCGTACCCCCGTCGCCACGCCCGTCTGTGGGAGCGGGTGGTGGAGCACGGCGTCATCGTCTCGGAATCACCCGCGGGCGTGAGGACGGAGAAGTGGCGGTTCCCTGTGCGCAATCGGTTGCTGGCGGCGCTGAGCGACGTGGTCGTCGTGGTCGAGAGCCGCCACGGCGGAGGCTCCCGGCACACGGTCGATTGGGCGCTCGACCATCAGATCCCGGTGGGCGCCGTGCCCGGCTCCATCCGCAGCGCGACGTCCGAGGGGACGAATGCGCTGCTGTCGGAAGGCGCCTTCCCCGTGTGCTCGACGGCCGACATCTTGGTGTCACTGTCGCTGCGGGGCGCGGACGTGCTGCCTCCAGCAGACGAGAAGGCACGCGGGAAGTCGGCAGGACCCGTGCCCGCGGGCGAGCAGGCGCTCTACGAGGCCCTCTCGCCGGATCCCGTCTCGCTGGACGAGCTGGCCCGTACGACCGGGCTCGATTTCGCTGCCCTTTGCGGCGGTCTGGAGCGTCTCGCTCAGGCCGGCCTCGCCCGTGACATCGGCGGCTGGTGGGAGCGGATCTAGGGACGGGGCAAGGGAGATCTGGGACGACTTCGGGGAGGGGCGCCGCGGCCGTAACCTGCCTGGCCGTGGACGGACGCTTTCTCGAGGCCGAAGAGGTGCCTGAGCTGCGGGTCGACGCAATCCGGGCGGAGCAGGAGGGAATGCATGCGGTCCTCCTGGGGCGGGGCCCACTGGGCGATCCCTTCGTCCTGCTGGCGGGCCTGAGCGACGTCGTGCCCGGGCTGTGGCTCGGGGCACGGGTCACGTTGTCGGCGGGAACGGAGCAAGCGCGACACCCCGCCGTGCTGGCGCGCGAAGCCACGAGCCTGGACCTGGTGTGCGGGGGGCGGACGATCTTGTGCATCGGGCCGCCGTTCGGAGAAGGGCTGGAGGAGGCCATCTCGCTGTGCCGCGCCATGTGGCGCGAGGGGACGGCGACCAGCGAAGGGCCCGTCTACCCGGTTCCGGGCGCGGTGAACCGGCCGAGGCCGGCCGGTGACGCGAGCCCGTTGATCGCCGTGGACCTACGGGGGTCCGGCGCCCGGGACGAGGCCGGCGGAGCGGCGGCGTCGGCCGACCTCGTCGTGCTGGGCGCGGACGGGGGAGACGACGCGGTGTGCCGGCTGGAGCGGGTGTGACCGACACCGAGACCGCGCTGGTCGAGGGGCGGGCGGCACGGCGACGAGCGGAGCGAGTGGGGACGGGCGAGCTGGCCGTCACGGGGCGGCATCTGCCGGCGCTCAACGGGTTGCGGGGGGCGGCGGTGATCGGGGTGGTGGCCTACCACCTGCAGCTCGGTTGGGCGAAGGGCGGGTACCTGGGGGTGGACCTGTTCTTCGTGCTGTCGGGGTTCCTCATCACGACGCTGTTGCTCGAGGAGTGGACCGGGAGCGGGCGCATCGACCTGGCGGCGTTCTGGGGGCGGCGGGCGAGGCGGCTGCTGCCGGCGCTGTTCTTGGTCGTGGCGGCGCTGGCGCTGTACCTGGTGGTGAACGGGCGATGGGGCGGGCCGGGGGCCAACGGGCTGGTGGACCTGTCGGGGTTGCGGGGTGACGCCATCTCGACGCTGCTCTACGTCAACAACTGGCACTCGATCTTCGCCCACCAGTCGTACTTCGCGCAGTTCTCGTCGCCGTCGCCGCTGCAGCACACGTGGTCATTGGCGATCGAGGAGCAGTTCTACCTGGTGTGGCCCTTGGTCCTGCTGGCGCTGTTGCACTACGGGCGGCGCTCGTGGCGCGGGGCCGGCGCGGCGCTGACGGTCGGATTGGGGGTGCTCTCGAGCATCTTGATGGCGGTGCTCTTCACGCCGGGTGGGGATCCCACGCGTGTCTACTACGGCACCGACACCCGGCTCTTCGACCTCATGGCCGGCGCCACCATCGCCTTCGTCGCGGCGGCGCGGCCCCAGCCCAACCCGCGGGCGCGCCGGACGCTGCACGTCGTCGGCCCGGCGGCCGGAGTGGTGCTCTTGGTCTTTTGGATCACCGCGGGCACCGAGGGCGGCCTGCCGACGAACTTCATGTTCGAGGGCGGGTTCCTGTTGTGCGCGGTGCTGGCGGGTCTGGTCGTGGCCGACGCGCGGCTCACCGAGCCCGGGAGGTTCGCCCGAGGCCTGGCCTGGGGGCCGCTGCACTTCATCGGCACGATCTCCTATGGCATCTACCTGTGGCACTGGCCGGTGATCGTCTATCTCAACGGGTCGCGGACGGGCCTGTCGACGTGGCCGTTGGACCTGCTGCGGATCGTGGTGACCGTCGCCCTGTCGACGGCGAGCTACTACTGGGTGGAGCGCCCGATCCGCCTGGCCCGGTTGCACGGGTGGGTGCGGTACCTGGGCGCTCCGCTCGCCGGGGTGCTCACCGCCGTGCTGATCGTCGTGGCCACCTTCCCCGCCGTCGCCGACCCGGCCGTCGTCGTGCGCACGACGCGCCTGCCGGTGGAGCAGGCGGCGTCGGTGCCCGGCGCCGGCGGCTTCGAGGGGCAGAAGCCCATCGTGCTCTCGCAGGCGCCCTCGCCGGCCGAGCCGTTGCGGGTGATGGCACTCGGCGACTCGGTGATGCACGACGCCTCCTTCGGGATCACGGCGGCCCTCGCAGTCGACCGGCGACGCCGTGGTGTCGACCAACACCATCGACGGCTTCGGCCTCACCACGGCGACGAATTGGCGCACGTCCCTGCCCTCGCTCATTCGGCAGAACCACCCCCAGCTGATCGTCGCCTCGTGGAGCTGGGACCAGTACGGGCCGACGACACCGAACGCGCTGCACCAGCCGGCGCAGTACTCGCAGCTCCTGGAGAGTGCCGTGGCCACGATGCTGGCGCCGGGCGACGGCGTCGAGGGGGTGATCTTCACGGAGTTCCCCCAGTCGGGCGTCATCCCCGCCGCCACGCCGGCCGTGCAGGCCAGCTACAACAAGGAGCGCCGGGACGGAGTGGTGGCGTGGAACCGCATCGCCGAGAGCATGTCCAAGGTCTTCCCGGGCCGCGTCATGTACTTCCCGCTGGCGAGCTCGGTCCTGCTCGACGGCAAGTTCTCGGCGTGGCTGCCGCCGGAGGGCCATCCACGCGCACCGGCCAGCGAGTGGATCCGGGTGCGCAAACTGGACAAGGTGCACCTATGCCCCGAGGGCAGCGCGCGCTACGCGGCGGCCCTGCTGGCCGACATGACCGAGGTCTTCAAGCTGAGCCCGGCCAGTGCCGACTGGTCCCAGGGATCGTGGGTCTCGGACCCCAACTTCAACGACCCGCCCGGAGCGTGCCCCGACGACCACCCGTCCTAAGCTGACGCCGTGACGAAGACACGGATGGAAAGCGACAGCATGGGGGAGATCGAGGTCCCCGCCGATCGCTACTGGGGAGCACAGACCCAGCGCTCGCTGCACCACTTCGACATCGGCGGCGAGACGATGCCCAAGCCGTTGATCAGGGCCTTTGGCCTTCTCAAGGGCGCGTCGGCTTCGGTGAACCGGGACCTGGGCAAGCTCGACGAGCGGCGGGCCAGCCTCATCGAACAGGCGGCCGCCGAGGTGGTGAAGGGTGCGCTCGACGACCAGTTCCCGTTGCGGATCTGGCAGACGGGCAGTGGCACCCAGACCAACATGAACGCCAACGAAGTCATCTCGAACCGCGCCATCGAGCTCGCGGGCGGGGTAATGGGATCGAAGGACCCGATCCATCCCAACGACCACGTCAACATGTCGCAGTCGTCGAACGACACCTTCCCCACGGCAATGCACATCGCGGCGGTCGAGGAGATCGTGCACCGGCTTCTTCCCTCCGTGGCGGCGCTGCGCGACGCTCTGCACGTCAAGGAGGTGGACTTCGCCGACGTCACGAAGATCGGGCGCACCCACCTCATGGACGCCGTGCCGCTCACGCTCGGCCAGGAGTTCTCCGGGTACGTCGCGCAGCTGACGGCGGACATCGAGCGGATCGAGCTGACCCTGCCCGGGCTCTACGAGCTGGCGTTGGGCGGCACGGCCGTGGGGACGGGGCTCAACACCCACCCGGAATTCGGCGACCGGGTGGCGAAGGCCATCGCGGACGTGACCGGGCTCCCGTTCGTCACGGCGCCGAACAAGTTCGCCGCCCTGGCGGCGCACGACGCGGTGGTGTTCACGCACGGCGCGCTGCGCACGCTCGCCGTGTCGCTGATGAAGATCGCCGACGACCTGCGCTGGCTGGGCTCGGGTCCCCGCAGCGGCCTAGGCGAGCTGCGCCTCCCGGAGAACGAGCCCGGGTCGTCCATCATGCCGGGCAAGGTGAATCCGACCCAGAGCGAGGCCATGATCATGGTCGGGATCCAGGTCATGGGGAACGACGTCGCGGTCATGACCGGCGGGAGCCGGGGCAACCTGGAGCTCAACGTCACCAAACCCGTGATCGCCTACAACGTGATGCAGTCGATCGCGTTGATGACCGACGCCTGCCGGGCCTTCCGGGAGTTCGAGGTCGAGGGCCTCGAGCCCGACTACGAGCAGATCGAGCGGCACCTGCGGAGTTCGCTGATGCTGGTGACGGCGCTCACCCCGGACATCGGCTACGACAACGCGGCGAAGGTGGCGAAGAAGGCGCACCAGGAGCACACCACCCTGCGTGAGGCGGCCATCGAGCTCGGCCTCCTGACCGGAGCGGAATTCGACGCGGCGGTGCGGCCCGAGGACATGACACACCCGTGAGCGAGCCTGTGCTGACCGAGACCGACGTCGACGCCGCGCTCGACGAGCAGCACCTCAACTGGTCGCGCGAGGGCGACGTCCTCACCACCACGGTCAAGCTGCACGACTTCGCGGCCGCGCTGGACTTCGTCAACGCGGTGGGCGCGGTGGCGGAGGCGGCCAACCACCACCCCGACATCGACATCCGCTGGAACAAGGTCCGGCTCGTGCTGACGACGCACGACTCGGGCGGCATCACGCTGCTCGACCTCGCCCTCGCCGGGGCGATCGACCGGATGCGCCCCGACGTGCGCAGCGCAGACCAGGAGTCCGAGGGGAGCTAGTGCCACTTCAACGAACCTTTGC
>CAVXPD010000024.1:0-34974 GCA_963763575.1 uncultured Acidimicrobiaceae bacterium | reverse complement strand
TCTCGATGTCACTCTTGTCAGCCGTGATCATCTCCATCACCGTGCCGTGCGAAGAGCAGAACGTCTTGGGGTCCCGGCTAAAGGCGTCGACGTCGGCGAACCGGCTCACGGCGTAGAAGTCGAACTGCTCGTTGTAATAGAGCGGCGCCTCGTCGCGTAGGCGCTTCCAGATGGGGTGCGGGTCCGCCTTGTACTTCTCGTTCAGCGGGTCCCAGGCGAGCGGCTCAGCCTCGGCGTCAGCACTAGTGGTGGTCATGTGGATGATGCCCCCTCACTCCGACGTGGAGGTCCGACCACAGCGCGATCCCGCCCATGATGCCGGCAGAGTTGTCGACCACCGAGATGCGCTTGAGGACCTCGCCGAGCTCGCGGCGGTTGACCCGTGGCCCGTTACCGCCTCCGATGTAGAGATGGTCGAACAGCGTGAGGGTATCGAGATAGGCGATCATCTCCCGGACACGCTTGTTCCATTTCTTGTCGCCGATCCGCTTTCGGGCGGGTTCGCCCAGCTGATCGTTGAAGGTCGCATCCTTGCGGAAATCGACGTGTGCGAACTCCATATGCGGCAGCAGCCGCCCCGAGAGAAAGAACGCCGTGCCGAAACCGGTGCCGAGCGTCACCACCACCTCGAAGCGGTGACCCTTGATCACCGCGAGGCCCTGCACGTCGGCGTCGTTGGCCACCCGAGTGGGCTTGCCCAAGGCCTTGCTGAGCGCAGTCTCGAGGTCGAAATTGGACCACGCCTTCGCCAACTTGGGGTCGACCTCGGTGCCCGGGCCCTTCTTCGTGACGAAGTGGGGGGCGCTGAGAACGAGGCCGCGACGGACGATGCCCGGGAAGCCGGCTGAGACCCGGTCGGCTTCGGGCAGCTTCTTGGCCAGGCCGGTGAGCTTCTCCACCATGAGGTCGGGAGACATCGGGTAGGTGGTGGGAACCCGGACGCGGTCGGCGACGAAGCCGCCTTTTGCGTCGAGGATGTTCGCCTTGAGGCCGGTGCCGCCGATGTCGAAGGAGAGGGTCCAGGGGTGCTCGTGCGCGTCGGCGGTGGAGGGGGGAGTCGAGCCGGCGGCGGTGGGAGGTGGGGCGGCCACTGAGGGCGAGGTTAGCGAAGGGGGCGTGAGGCGAGAGGAGAGGGGAGGTCCGGCGGGACCGGTCCCGTCATCCGCCGAGGACGTCGTGGAGGATCCGGCGGAGCAGGTTGCCCAATTCCTCGTCCGACATCGACGAGAAGGCGTCGCCGGCGAGGAAGAGGCCCGAGAACAGCACGCCGAAGGACGCCGACATGCGCACCCGATCCTCGATCGGGATCCTCGTGTCGGCCAGCACCAGGCGGAACTGGTTCTGCAGGTCTTCGTGCTCGGCGTCGTGCTCCTCGCGGTGCAGCTTCTCGAGCGCGGCCTGGTTGCGCTCGTGCATGAGGAACAGTGGGCGCTGGGCCAGGAGGGCGTCGACGACCTCATCGAGCAGCTCGCCCCATTGCTGGAGCGTGACGGGCCCGGGCCCCTCCTCCATCTTGAGCAGGGCCACCCGGCCGAACTCGTGCAGGCGCATGTGCAGCGCGAGGAGGATGTCGTCCTTGGATTCGAAGTGGTAGTAGAGGGCCGCCTTGGTGAGGCCCAAGCTTTCGGCGATCTGCCGCAGGCTGGTCCGGTCGAAGCCCTGGCGGGCGAAGAGATCGAGAGCCACATCGAGGATCCGTTCCCTGGTGTCGGCCTTCGCCGCGGCCGGGGGAAGGGTAGGTTCGTCGGCGGGTTCGGGGTCGTCGTCGGGGGCGAGGCCGTGGGCGGCGGCGGGGTCTTGGTCTGGTGGGGCGATCTGTGACATTTCAGCAAGAGTTTACTTGACGGCAGGTAAGTGGATCCCTTACCCTGCTCTCGAGGGGGAAGTTTACTTAACGACAGGTAAGGACGTCCATGGCTGCTGAGCTGATGATCCAGGCGGAGGGACTGAAGAAGGCGTACGGGTCGACCCAGGCCCTGGCCGGCGTCGACTTCTCCGTGCCGGCCGGGACGATTTTGGGGTTGCTCGGGCCCAACGGCGCCGGCAAGACGACGGCCGTCCGTGTTTTGACCACGCTTGCTCGGCCCGACGCCGGGCGGGCGACGGTGGCCGGGATCGACGTCATCGCACACCCCGGCGAGGTGCGGCGCCATATTGGCGTGGCCGCCCAGGACGCGACGCTGGACCCGTTGCTGACGGGACGCCAGAACCTGGCGTTGGTGGGCGAGCTGTCGGACATGGGGCGGGCGGCGTCCAAGCGGCGGGCGGCCGAGCTGCTCGAGCAGTTCGAGCTGGGGTTCGCGGCGGACCGGGTGGTCAAGGGCTACTCCGGTGGCATGCGGCGCCGGCTCGACCTGGCGTCGGCGTTCATGACGCGGCCGCCGGTTTTGTTCTTGGACGAGCCCACGACGGGGCTCGACCCGGTGAGCCGCCAGCGGGTGTGGGAGGCCATCCGGGAGCTGTTGGGCGACGGGGTCACCGTGTTGCTGACGACGCAGTATCTCGACGAGGCCGACGCGCTGGCGCACCGCATCGTTGTGGTGGACCACGGCATGGTGATCGCCGAGGGGACGCCGCTGGAACTGAAGGAGGCGTCGCGGTCCGCGCACCTGGAGGTCACGTTGGCCGACGCGTCGTTCGACGCAGTGAGCGAGGCTGTGGCGGCCCTGCAACCGCTCGTCGCGGGCAAGGTCGGCGTCAGCGACGACGGACGTCGCCTGTGGGCGGGTGTCGACGCGTCGACGGGGCTGGCGACCTCGGTGGTGCGGGCGCTCGATGCCGCGGGAGTGCTCGTGGACAACATCGAGGTGCGCCAGCCGTCGCTCGACGACGTGTTCTTCTCGTTGACGGGTGGGCACATCGAGGTCGAGGGGGAGGACGAGGTCGAGGGTCAACCCGACGGCTCGTCGGCGGACGGAGGTGGTCGGACTGATGCGGACGGCGCTCGTGGTGCTGGTGCGGTGAACGGCAAGGTGCGCGTCGAGCTCGAGGAGGTGCAGGCATGACGACGACCACGTTGCGGCCGGTCACAGTCGACGTGCGCGGCGGTCCCGGCCGGCTGGGCTCCGAGGCCTTCGTCGGCCGGCTCTCGGACATCTGGGCGATGACCCGTCGGAACCTGGTGCACATCTCGCGTGAGCCCATGCAGCTGTCCGACGTCACGATCCAGCCGCTGCTGTTCACGTTCCTCTTCGTCTACATCTTCGGGGGTGCCATCCCGATCCCTGGTGGCGGGAGCTACGTCGACTTCCTTCTGGCCGGCATCCTCGCCCTGAACATGGTCACCTCGACCATGGGCACGGCGGTGGGGCTGTCGACCGACCTGCACGAGGGGATGATCGACCGCTTCCGCGCCCTGCCCATGTGGCGTTCGGCCGTCCTGGTCGGGCGCTCGATGGCCGACCTGTTGACGTCGTGCCTCTGCGCGCTCATCGTCGCGCTCACCGGGCTGGCCGTGGGCTGGCGGCCCGGGTCGAACTACATCTCGATCGCCGGCGGGTTCCTGCTGGTGATCTTCTTCGCGTACGCGATCTCGTGGGTCTCTGCGTGCGCGGGCCTCAACTCGAAGAGTCCCGAGACCGCCGCCTCGTTCGGCTTCATCGTCCTCTTTCCGTTGGTCTTCATCTCCAACTCCATGGTGCCGACCCAGCACATGCCCGGCTGGATGCAGGCGATCGCCACCTGGAACCCGGTCAGTGCGGTGGTGGCCGGCGCCCGCACGCTGTGGGACAACCCGAACCCGTCGGGGACCATCCACTACTGGCCGATGGAGCACCCGGTGTGGGCCGCCTTGATCTGGTCGGTCGCGATCATCGCCGTGGCCGCGCCGCTGGCGGCGCACTTCTTCAAGCTGCGGACGACGGAGTAGGGCGGCGTCGTCATGTGCCGCCGCGTGCCCGCGTACGAGTCCGTCGTGTCGTGACGGAGTAGCGGGTCGGGTCCCTCGGTCGCTCTCGGCGGTAGCGTGGCGGCCTGACGCGAGGTCGGGCCCATGTTCGAGAAGCACAAGGCAAAGAAGGCGGCCGAGCAGTATCGAGAAGCCCTGGCGCAGTGGCAGACGCTTCGCGACGGCTACTCCAATCTGCTCGAAGTCGCCCAGCAGTTCCAGGGGGAGGCGACCGACGAGATCATGGTCAAGCCCGGCGAGGCTCTCTTCTACAAGGTCACCAACACCTCGTTGATCGAGGAGCGGACAGGCCCGGGGCACTACCAGGGACGATCTTCGGGGTTTTCGATCCCTGTCGCCACGATCGGTGGCCACGCGCTGCGCTACCACATCGGAGCGAGCCGGGGGACCTTCGTGCAGGGTGCTCCGATCATGACCGGCGTCGACGCCGGGACGACGTTCATCACGAACCAGCGGGTGATCTTCGAGGGTGCCAAGCAGACACGCGAGTGCCTTTTCGCCAAGCTGATCGGCGTGACCCACGACGATGCGGGCGGAGAGACGACCATCTCGGTCTCGAACCGTCAGAAGCCGACGACGATCCACTACGGACCGGAGTTGGCGGGCAACTTCGACTTCCGGCTGGAACTGGCGCTTGCGCACTACAAGGGGACCCTCGACGAGTTCGTCTCCCAGGTCCGCACCGAACTGGCGCAGATCGAGGCCGCGCAGCCGCCGGCGCCGGTCGTTCCCCCGGCGTCGTAGTCGGGGCTCGGCCCGCTTCGCCCACGGAGGCGCTGTCCCCGGGTACACGATCCATGTGGATACGGGTCAGCTCTAGTCATTCGTGGGTCGCGATCGCATAGGCCCCGGGCCTATACGCGGGCAAGATCGGGGCACGACTCGTACACCTCGTCGAGATGCGCGATTCGCTAGCCTGCGACCCCGTGACGGGAGAACCATGGATGGGAGACGCCTGCTCCCTCGTCGACGCCTTTCGGACGGGCACGATCTCACCGACCGAGGCCCTCGAAGGCTCGCTGGGGGCAGTAAAGGCGTCGAAGCTCAACGCCGTGTGTTTCGTCGACGAGGAGCGGGCGCGGGAGGCGGCGGCATCGGCCGACGTCAACCTGCCGTTGGGCGGCGTGCCCATCGGGGTCAAGGAGCTCGACCCGGTGAAGGGGTGGCCGCAGACCGAGGCGTCTCTCGTCTTCAAGGACCGGATCGCCGAGTACGACGGCACGATGACGGCCCGCCTGAGGGCGGCGGGGGCCGTGCTCGCCGCCCAGACGACGGCGTCGGAGTTCGGTGGGATCAACTGCACCTACACGCGGCTGCACGGGGCGACGTCGAACCCGTACGACCTGGAGCGGACGCCCGGCGGGTCCTCGGGCGGCTCCGCGGCGTCGGTGTCCGGTGGCTTGTTCCCGCTCTGTACCGGTGGCGACGGGGGTGGGTCGATCCGCATCCCGGCCGGCTTCACCGGCCTGTTCGGGCTCAAGTCGACCTTCGGCCGCATCCCCAAGGGCCCCCGCACCGAGATCGAGCCCTTGACCGCGGTGCTCGGGTGCGTCTCCCGGTCCGTCCGCGACACGGCGCGCTGGTTCGACGCCTGCAACGGCTACGACGAGTACGACCCGTTTTCGCTCCCCCGCGTCTCGGGTTGGGAGGCCGGCCTCGGCAAGCAGGAGGTCCGGGGGCGACGCGTCGCCGTGTCGATCGACCTCGGCGCGGCGGTGGTGGCTTCGGCGGTCCGCGAGAAGGTCGAGGAGGCGGCGGACCTACTGGTCAAGGACGCCGGCCTCGAACGGGTCGACGTGCCCATCGAGCTGCCGCGCGGTGGACTGGAGTGGGCCATGGCGGGGACGGCGAGCCTGCTGGTCGGGCTCGGCGACCTCTACCCGGCCTGCGAGCCCGAGCTCACCCCCGAGATCATGCTGGCCGCCAACATCGCGACCAACCACTTCACCATCGAGACGGCGAAGAACATCGAGGCGTTCCGCCGCCAGGTGATCGTGGCCGTGGCGGACGTCTTCGAGCAGGTCGACTTCGTCATCTGCGCCACCAACCCCGACGTCGCCTTCGGCGCCCAGGGGCCGATGCCCACGACGATCGACGGGCGGGACCTCATCTCCGAGCTCGGCTTCGAGGCCGCCCTCGGCAACAACGGCGCGCTGACCATCCCGGCCAACACGACCGGGAACCCGGCGGTGGCCATCCCGGTCGGACTCGTCGACGGCCTGCCGGTGTCCATGCAGGTGATCGGGCGACGCCACGCCGAACAGTTGCTGCTCGACCTGGCCCGGGTGGTGGAGCTGGAGCGGCCGTGGCCGCTGGTGGCGCCGGGGGCGCCGGTCTGATTCGTCTCCGCTCGATCGCTTCTCTCTGAGCTCGCCTTTGGCGAGTAAGGACGAACGGCGTCTCAGGTGGTTGCGGTGACCGCTCCGCCCGGCCGGATCGGGGTGTTCTGTCCGGCGGCGAGCCACCAGTCGCCGTCGCGGCGGACCAAGACGAACATCACCATTTCGGAGAAGGGCCCGGGATCGTTGCTCGGGGGCATCGGTTCGCCGTCGTCGTCGAGGACGAGCCGGGCAACATGGGCGACGACGACGTCGTCGCTGACCGAGAGGACGTGCCGGACGTCGTAGCGGAAGAGCGGCTCGTCGCTTGCTTGTTGCTGGAAGGCGACGTGGATGGGGTGGAGCTGGTCGTAGCCGTCGACGAGCGCCCCGTACGGGCTGCCCCATATGACGTCCGCCGCGAATTGGCGGTTCAGCATGTCGGCGTCATGCCTTGCGTGTCCGGACTCGAGGCCGGCGGCAAAGGCGTCGGCCGCGGCGCGGGCGTCGGCCCTCGGGGCCCCGAGCGTGGGGCGGCTCCCTGTGTCGTGCTCGGTGGACGACATCTCGCCGTTCCTCCTTATCTTGTCGGCCCCCGTGTAAAGGGGGGGCGTTTTGGTTGGTTGCGTTGTCCTGATCGGTGCTGGCTTGTTGGCGGGGCGCGGTCGCCCGGAAGCGGTGTCAAAGGTGGAGCGCCCGCAGCGAAGCGAGGACGTACGACCTTGACACCGGTGAGGACGGCCGCATGGTGGTGGCGGCCAGCGGTGATCGGATGGATTAGCTCGGTCTTGTCTCCTGTGGTCGGTGATGGGATGGCGTTGGAGTGCGCGCCGGGACGCCCAGCCTTATCTCGGTGCTCGGACTGCCGTCCGGCGACGTGATGATCGATGGGGTGAACCCCGGTGCTGTTCTGCGGCCGCTCGCTCTTTCAGGGCCGACCAGCGACTGCTGGCGACAGGAGGATTGCGGGAGCTGACCACAGGACATCAGTTGAACCTTGGGCATGACGCGCACGGTGGCCACGCTCAGGCCGCCTCGGCCCAGGCCGTGTCGCCCAAGGAGCGAAGGTGATGATGGACTCGTCGGGCCAGCTTGCGCGCCACCGACAAGGCAGCGCGGTTGGCCCCGGCCCGGGCCTTGACCTCGAGGTAGTAGCCGTGGTCGGGTGACGAGGGGCGGGCCGCACACTGGGCGGCTTCGACCAGGGCCCAACGCAACGCCGGCGGTCCTTGGCGGGCCAGGTGACCGGGGCCCGACCGCTTGTTGTCCGACGACCACACCGTGATGTCGAGCCCGGTGTGACGGACGGCCTTGTCCGACGAAGAGAACCGGCGGCAGTCGCCCATCTCGGCCCAGATGATCGGGGCGGTCAGCGTGCCGATCCCGTAGTGCGACATCAACGCCCGGGAACCGGTCCGGTGACGGCCCAGGTCGGCCAGTTCGCTTCGCAACGGGTCGATCTGTGTGGAGAGATGGTCGATGACCGAGAGCGCGGTCTCGACGACCCGATGGCCCGCCGCTGAGAGCGCAGCGTCCTCGAGGGCCTCGCGGCCCGCCTCGGTCAAGAGGTGCTTGATCGGAGGGGCGCCTTGGTGGAACAACTGGGCGTGGATGCGCTGTTGCCACTGGCGTCGCTCGTCCATCAACCCCACATAAAGTCGGCCCAAGGCCCTGATCTCCAAGACGTGGTCGGGCGCCACCCACGACTCGGGTATCCGGTTCTGGCTCAGCAGCTCGCGCAGGTGACGCGCGTCCGCCCGGTCGGTCTTGGCCCGCTTCTTCTTGCCCCGCAACGTGGCGGTGTCCGCCGGCTCGGCGAGATGCACCTCCACACCGGCCCGGGTCAGCTCTTCGGCCACGAACCTCCAGCCCGTGCACCCCTCCAACGCGAACGCCACATCGGCTCGGTCGGCCAGCGGTTCGAGCCACTTGCGCAGGTTCGCCCTCGTGGCGGGACAGACCTGGCCCGTGCGGATTTCACCGGTCTCGATGTCCACCTCGTCGAATGTGATCTGAGCTCGATGCACGTCAAAACCACCTACGATTCCCATTGGGGCCTCCTCGTGTTCCTGATCTGGCGAGCCCATCAAAGCTCGCCGTGTACCGAGGGGGCCCCTTCACATGTCATCTTTCGGACCCGCCGAGGCTCCGCAGCCTCGCGGCGTCTCAGGACTGGTTCAGCACTTCCGACAGACGATCCGTGATCGCACGTAGGACCCTTCCGGCCGTGGCCAGATCGTCCGAAGGGATCGACCCGTAGACGGGACCGATGATGTCTTGAGCCTTGGCCCGAAGCGCCGACACGAGGTCGCGCCCTCGAGGCGTCACGGTGAGCCGACCGTCGGGGCCTCTACCTTCTTCAACGAGGGAGGCCTTCACCAGTCCGATGATCGCGGTCTCGACCGTGGCGGGCTCGTACGCCGCCAGGCTCGACACCCGCTCGACCAGTTCCCGGTGGCCGATGCCATCGACGGCGCCGGAGGCGATCTGCAGAGTGATCCACTGCTCCTGGTCGAGGGAGGTCCCGGCGAGGACCTTGTTCCTGAGGATGGCGCCGTGGTGCTTCTCGAGTTGGCCGACGAGTTGGGGACTCAGCATGACGGTGTCGGTGTTCGACATGGTCTCCTCCATTCATTGGGCCCGGGGCGGGTGTCGCCGAGGCTGGTCCACTGGTACTGGCATTTGAACCCTGACCCCTATTCGAAAAGGGACCGATTCCCGTGCGTTGGTAAGGATAGGTAGCGCAGCGGAGTCGTGGCCCGTCCAACGTGGGCCGAATCCACATGAAGTCCCAGCTCGAGAAAGGAGAAGGCAGATGGCAAAGGACGATTCAAAAAAGGTGAAGGGCAGCACAACCCCCGCCGGTAGCGAAGAGCTCGGTTTGCGGTGGCTCAAAGACGTGGTCGCCCACGACTTCGACGCGGCGCTGGCGTATCTGTCATTGAAACTCGATGACAAGCAGGCTGCTGAGGCCGTCGGACGTCTTCGCAAGGCCAAGATCACCCGTCGCCGGGCCAACGACATCTTGCGCGCTTGTAGCCTTGCCGCACTGCCTTTGGACGACCCCGGTGTGCGACGTGACCTGCTCAACGCCGTCTCCGGAAAACGGCTGAGTCCGGTGCTCGTCGTGTCGCTGGGTGAGGAAGGCGGTGACATAGCCGACGGGTACCACCGGGTCTCCCTGGCCTACCACCTCGACCCCTTCGGTGACGTCCCCCTGCGCATCGGCGGCGCTCCCGACTGACCCATCGAGCTCGTCGGTCGTCCAAGGATCGCGTTCGCCTCGAATCCATTGCCGGTGTCCCCGAGCCGGAAGCGTGACGCTCCGGTCTCCGGTCCGTCGCCGTCACTCTTCTGAGTGATCGGGACACGCGTTGAGGCAGAGCACCGCGTCCGGAACCCTTACCCTGGTCGGCAATCGAAACCACTAGGGACGGCCCTCCAGTACCAGATTGAATGGTGTTTCGGTCGCACGATGAAACCGGGAGAAGCCGGCCTTCTTCGCCACCTCCGTGAGTCTGCCCTCGCCCGCCTGGGCGCCGAGCCCGGCACCTACCTCTTGTGACAAGGAGGCCGGCGTGCAGACGAGTGTCGACACCGAATAGAACACCCGGCCGATCGGATTGAGGTTGTCGACGAGCTCGTCGTTGGCGAACGGCTCGACGAGCAACCAGTGTCCATCGTCCTTGAGCGATTCACGGGCACGGTGAGCGGCACCCACAGGATCGCCCATGTCGTGCAGACAGTCGAAATGGCACGCTCACGTCTCGCCGCTCGCTCGTGTGCGAGCTCGGCGCCCGAAAAATGGCAGATGAGCGTCTCGAGCAGACCTGAAGGGGATCTTTCATTCCGACTCGAACTGAGAACACGTTCTGAAAGAGGGCTGGCGCACCGTCGGTGGTGGACCGACGGGATCAGCGGTGAGCGCCTTCGGCTCTGGGACGCGGCGGCCCACCGCTAAAGGACGAAGCCCACCGGGAGGAGAGAGTCCACCGGTGGGGCGACGTGTGCGCGAGATAGAACCTGCCGGATCAGGCGGCCTTCTGCATCGGCCACAAGACCGAGGGCGAGGTCAGCCGGGTCGAGACGCACGATTGGTGCCTCGACTGGATGGACAGTTCGCAGGAACGGCTCCGCTGGACCATGAGCGCCGAGCCAGGGGGGCGGCGCCCGCCGGCGACGACTGGAGCCGCCGCTGACCCATCCGTGGCAGGGAGGTCAGGCCGACGTCCGTGCGAACCCGGCCACGTTGCTGGCGGTCGAGGACACTTGGCTGAGACGGATGCCCACCCTCACCGGCAGCCTCGCCACCCCTCGGGCCGAGCCCGTGCCGAGCTGGCCGTTCTGGTTGCCGCCCCACGCCCACAGCCGCCCTCTCGTGTCGATGGCGTAGCTGGTATAGCCGCCCGAGTTCACCCTCGCGAACACCACTCCCCTCGGCACCCTCACCCGTACCGGCACCGGCGAATTGGTCCGCGTCCCGTTGCCCAGCTGTCCCCGCGTGTTGTTGCCCCACGACCAGACCGCGCGGTTCGTCAAGATGGCGACCGTCTGGCCGTTGCCTGCGCCGCTCCCTCCCTGGAACACCTGGACGACGGCGGCCGGGAGCGCGACCTTGACCGGAACGGCGCTGTTCTGGGTCGTGCCGTCGCCCAACTGCCCGGCGGCGTTGTAGCCCCAGTTGTAATACGCGCCGTTGGCGAGCAACGCGCCCGAGCCCTCCCACGAGGAGGTGAGCGCCACGGCCTTGACATCCCGGGGCAGCCCGAGCACCGGCGTCGGCTGGCTGCTCGACGCGGTCGATCCGTTGCCCAACTCCCCGGCGTCGCCGCTGCCACAGGCATAGACCGTCCCGTTCGAATCGAAGACCGCGTGCGTGCGGGCGCCCGTGGCCAGCGTCACTCCGGAGAGCGGCAATTGCTGCGGCGTTGACTCCACCAGCCCCGGGAGACAGAGGTCGCCGGCGCCGTTGAGTCCCCAGCCCCACGCGTGACCGGTCGAGTCGATCGCCAGACCGGCGTCGAACGGCATCGGGTTGGGGAGCGAGACGATCCTGACACCCGGCGGGAACGCGACCTTGACGGCGCGTGTCTCGTACGGGGTCTGCTGCCCGTCACCCAACTCTCCGTCGCTGTTCACCCCCCAGCCGAAGACCTGACCGGCGGAGGTCAGGGCGTAGCCGTCGGAATTGGAGGTCGCGATCTGTACGACCCGCCCACTCACGCCTGCGATGGCCGTCGGCGTGGTGACCTCCAGCGAGGCGATCTTGCCCGCGTTGCCGACCACGCCCCAGCGATAGACGCCGCCGCTTCCGGACGCCCCGCTCGGCACCGCGCCCGCGGCCAGCGCACCCGCTGCCGCAAGGACGAGCGCCGCGGCGAAGACCGGCCATCGGCGCACGCGGCGAGCCGTCGCGGACCGGCGGGCGCTCCGGGTACCGGACGTCATGCCTGCCCCTCCTCCGCAGCGTGCGGAGAGGACGCATGGCCGCGGGCGAACCGGTATCGGATCATTTGCCCGAGCAGGAAGACCCCGGCTACCGAGAGCAGACCGCCCGTGACGCGGCCCAGCAGCACGAGCACCACCCCGCCCGCGATCATCGCCACGGCGATGAGGTAGCGCTGCCAGGGCTTGGCGCGCAGGAGCGCCTGCCGGAGGAGTGGACCGGTGCCGTAGGCCATCAGGGCTCCTCTCCGGCCAGCTGCGCCAGCATCCGGGTCAGGTCGGCGAAGGGCTCGGCACCCAGCTCGGTGACGATCGCATGCTCGGTCGCGTTCACCGCCGCAGTGATGACCCGCACCGCCTTGCGCCCCTTGGTGGTGAGCGTGAGGTCGGTCCGCCGTCGATCGGTGCGGTTGGGTGTCCGCTCGACGAAGTCGCCTGCCACCAGCCGGTCCACCAGTTTCGAGACCGCCTGCTTCGAGACCCCCATCCGGGTCCCGAGCTGGATGGGCTCGCCTTCTCCACGCGCGATCGCCATGAGCGCCCAGGTGCCGGGCTGGGGCAGGTCGCCGAGGTCGGCGGCGGCCAGACGCTCGGCAATCCCGGCGCGGTACCGCTGATTCACGCGCCGCAGGAGCCAGGGCAGGGGCAGCGGAGCCGCGCCGTCCCTCGGGCCCTGACCCCTCGTTCCACTCGTCGAACTAGTCATCTTGGTAGACAGTCTACTTGATTGACCATATCCGTCAAGCGACCCCCCTGTGCGATCCACGGATGGGCCCCGAGCACGTCGGCCGCCGTCCGCGTACAGTGCGGTCACCAGTTGAGGATGTCGGCGTCCACGAGTCGCCGCGGCCCCTCCGAGGGGAGCAGATGAAGCACGCGAGACGTCGCGGGGCGTCCCCGCCGGCGCACATGGTGGCGGCGATGGCCCTGGTGCTGGGCACACTGGTCGGGGTGACCGCGCTGGCGGCGACCGCGAACCCCGCGGCGGCGTCACCCGAGGCGGCCCACACCTCGAGCGATCCCGCCGGCTACTTCATGGCGGCCTCCGACGGTGGTGTCTTCGCGTTCGGTGCCGCTCCGTTCGAAGGCTCCATGGGTGGCAAACCGTTGAACGCCCCCATCGTGGGGATGGCCGTCACGCCCTCGAGCACCGGCTACTGGCTCGTCGCGTCCGACGGCGGCGTCTTCAGCTTCGGTGACGCGACGTTCTTCGGCTCCATGGGCGGCCAACCCCTCAACGCTCCCATCGTCGGCATGGCAGCCACGCCCGACGGCGGCGGCTATTGGCTCGTCGCCGCCGACGGCGGCGTCTTCAGCTTCGGCGACGCGACGTTCCAGGGCTCGATGGGCGGCACGCACCTCAACGCGCCGGTCGTCAGCATGGCGGCGACGCCGACCGGCAACGGGTACTGGTTGGTGGCGGCCGACGGTGGGGTCTTCAACTTCGGTGACGCGACGTTCCAGGGTTCGCTCGGCGGGACCACCCTGAACAAGCCGATCGTGGGGATGAGCGGCACGCCGATCGGCGACGGGTACCGGCTCGTCGCGTCCGACGGCGGCGTCTTCGCCTTCGGGTCCGCAACGTTCTCGGGGTCCATGGGGGGCACCCCGCTGAGCAAGCCGGTGGTAGGCATGGCGGCCACCGGGGACGGCACCGGCTACTGGCTGGCGGCGGCCGACGGCGGGGTCTTCAGCTTCGGGACCGCCCCGTTCAGTGGGTCGCTCGGCTCGTTGACGCTCAACAAACCCGTCGTCGCCATGGCCACGGTCGGGGCGGCAATCGGCGGCCACGCCCTGTTGGTCGGGACCTTCAACGGGATCCCGGGGCAGTACCAGACCATCCAGCAGGCCGTGAACGCCGCGCAGCCCGGCGACTGGATCCTCGTCGCCCCGGGCGACTACCACGAGCAGGCCGACCACATCACTCCTCCGTCCCCGACCGACGTGTCGCTCGGGTGGTACGGCGGCGTCGAGATCCACACCAACGACATCCACCTGCGCGGCATGGACCGCAACTCGGTCGTGGTCGACGGCACCAAGCCCGGCGCGGCTCAGTGCAGCAGCGACTCCGCCGACCAGGATCTCGGCGCCCTGAACTCGAGCAACGTCCCGCTCGGCCGCAACGGGATCGACATCTGGTCCAACGGCGTCTCGGTCGACAACCTCACCGTGTGCAATTTCCAGCTCGCCGAGGACACCGGCGGGAACCAGGCGGGCAACGCTGGCAACGAGATCTGGTGGGACGGCGGTGACGGGACCGGCAAGATCGGGCTCCAGGGCTACTCCGGCAGCTACCTCACGGCGACCGACACGTTCAACGGCGCCGTCACCGGGGGATCGGCCTACGGCAACTACGGGGAGTTCTCCTCGGGATCTCAGGGCCCCGGGGTCTGGAACCAGGTCTACGGGAACAACATGGCCGACTCGGGCATGTACATCGGAGCCTGTCAGCAGGCCTGCGACGCGTGGGTCAACAACGCCTGGATGGAGAACGACGCTCTCGGCTATTCGGGCACGAACTCGGGCGGCACGCTCGTCATCGACCACTCGCAGTTCGACAACAACATGGACGGGCTCGACACCAACACCCAGAGCGCCGGCGACCCGCCGCCGCCCCAGAACGGGGCCTGCCCATTCAGCGGAACCAGCGGCTTCACCGGCACCCGCTCCTGCTGGGTCTTCATGGACAACTTCTCCCACGACAACAACAACGTCCGGGTTCCGGGCGCCGGGTTGTCCGGCGAGCCGCCCGGGACCGGGATGACCGTGTCGGGCGCCACCAACGACACGGTCATGGACAACACCTTTGCCAACAACGACGCCTGGGGCACCCTGATCGTCCCCTATCCCGACGTTCCCGGCGCGACCGGGGTGTGTACGGGATCGGGCGGCCACCTCGACGTGTTACCGGGGTTCTGCATCTATGACCCGCAGAGTGACGCGCTGCTGAACAACACGTACTCGGGCAACGGGGGCTACGGCAACCCCACCAACGGTGACTTCGGGCAGATCACCCTCTCCGGTGGAGAAGGGCAGAACTGCTACGGCGGCAACACCGCCCCCGCCGGCTTCACGCCCTCCGACCTCGAACAGACCCAACCCCCGGGTACCTGTGGCGTGACGACCACCGCCGGCAACACGGGGGGCCCGCTCTTCACCCAGGTGCTGTGCGCCACCGGATTCGCCGCCACCCTCGGGGTTGACTGCACCGGGGCCAACTACCCGAAACCGACGACCCCTCCGATCCTGACGTCGGTCCCTACGAACCTTCCGACCATGCCCAACCCCTGCCAGGGGGTGCCGGCCAACGCGTGGTGCGTCGGCGGCAAACCGGCCTGAGAGTGACGAAACTCAGCCCGCCTGGCCCGACCCGTAGGGGCGCGTGAGGATCTCGAGGACGTGCCCGTCGGGGTCCCCGAAGTAGACCCCGCGACCGCCGTCCCGGTGGTTGATCTCCCCTTTGCGACTGAGGCCCGGATCAGCCCAGTAATCCTGGCCGGCCTGTTCGAGGCGCGAGAAGATCTCGCCGAACTCCGTCTCTGAGACCAAGAACGCGTAGTGCTGGGACGCGATCTCGGCGTCGTCGGGGAAGACGTCGTGGTAGTCGAGCGAAACTCCGTTGCTCATCTCGACCACCATGAACGGCCCGAACGGCTTGGCCTCGGGAAGACCCAGCGTGTCGGTCAGGTAGCGGGCTGACGCCTGCTTGTCGCGGCACGACACGATGGTGTGGTTCAGGAGCACGCTCATCGCTCACCCTCCTTCGCTCCGGCGTTGACGATGCTTCTCCATTATGCAGACGGATCCAGCCGGACCCTCCACGCTCCGGGCTCAGGACTCCCCGGCGTCGCTCGGAGCGTCCGCCGCCGTCCCCGCCTCCGGCCCGGCTGCCTCCCCACTCGCCGGACCGCCCCCTCCACGTCGGCGGCGGAACCACCCCGCCACGACCAGGATCACCAGCACCACTCCGATCGCCGAGACGATGTAGATCCCGAGCAGCGCGCCGACGACGGCGAGCACGACGCCGGCGACCACGCGCTGCCACGGCTTGGCCAACGTGAGGAACTGGCGCAGCGGCCGCATGATTCCGTGCACGGCCATCGTGCTTACCACGCGTCGACAGTGACCAAACGCCGGGCATATGGGGCGAAGGACTAGTGGGCTCAGTCAGAGATTTCGCGCGATTGTGCCAGGGTGTCGAGGGTCGCGTCGGCATTCTTGTGCCAGACGAATGGTGTCGGGTCGTCGTTCCACCTGTCGAACCATTCGTTGATGGACGCCTCGAGCTCTTTGAGCGATGCTGAGTCACCTCATTTGCGGGTACCGGGGATCGTTAATTGCACACGTCGGAGTTGAGGCCGCG
This sequence comes from uncultured Acidimicrobiaceae bacterium, assembly GCA_963763575.1. Taxonomy (GTDB): domain Bacteria; phylum Actinomycetota; class Acidimicrobiia; order Acidimicrobiales; family RAAP-2; genus Bog-473. Next base: position 18,941 of record CAVXPD010000024.1, on the reverse strand, counting down.
TTGGATCAGCTCCCTCAGAACGTGACGGCGCCGGCGTCCGCTGGAAGCAGATATGGACGACCCGATCGCTGAATTGACGGGACTCGTCGACGACGCCTCGGACACACCCGGCTACCCCCTCCGTTGCGGCGCGATTGTGACCCGGTGGTTCCCTCCGATATCTCTCGTCAGGCCGTTCTGATGGACAAGAATGTGGCCATGGCCGACGCGTTCGCCACGCGGTTCGCAGCAGTGCGGTCTCGATTCGGACCGCTGGTCTGGGGTCTAGATCCTGCTGGCTCGCTCCTGGATGCTTGGGGCCTCGGGGACACCCCAGAGGGATTGGACCGTTTTGCCGATATCGTGCTCGAGGCTGCCACCGGAACGGTGGGTCTGGTGAAGCTCCAAACGGCCTTCTACGAGCGGCACGGCTGGAGGGGTTTCAGGATTCTTCAGCGCCTCATCGCCGAGGCACGAAGCGCCGGGTTGCTGGTCATTGTGGACGCCAAACGCGGCGACGTCGGGAGCACCAACCTCGCATACGCGGAGGCGTATCTGGGGACGGACGCCCCGCTCGGAGCCGACGCCCTCACCGTCCACCCCTACCTCGGTCTCGGTGCCATGGGTGCCTTCATTTCCCGGGCCCACGAGGCGGGGAGCTGCGTGCTCGTGGTGACGCGCTCTTCAAATCCCGAGGGCCGGGCGGTCCAGTCCTCTCGAGATCACGATGGACGTGCCGTCGAAGAAGCGCTTCTGGTGGCAATTGGTGCGATGAATGCCCAACTGGCACCCGGCGAGATCGGACCGATTGGAGCAGTCGTCGGACCCACCCACATGGTTCCGCCGCTCGACCTTGTGGTCGCCGGGGGCCTCTTTCTGGCTCCGGGCGTCGGCATGCAGGGGGCCACTCCAAGCGACGTCGCCCAGGTCTTCGCCGACTGCCCTGAACGCGTCATGCCGAGCGCATCTCGATCGCTGCTCGTTGACGGCCCAGAGGTCAATCGTCTACGCAGCAAGGCGGCTCGCCTTGCTGATGAGTTCCGGACAGTGCTTTCCACGCGGTAGCCATCGACTGCCCGCCGTCCGGCTACTCATAGGGGGCAATCGGACCGTCTCGGTCTGGCGCACAAAACCGATCGGATACGGGGCTGAGTGGCAGGGTGGCGATGTGGTCGCTGGTTGGCAAACCGGCTGTCCAAGGGTCTTAGTCGACCTTGTTGAACCGCTCTGGTCCCACCCGGACGGCGATAGCGATGACAATGAGGGCGAACGCCCATGCAGCAATCACTGTAATCAGGCTGGCTGTGGAGCTCACGGTTCTTCCTCCTACGTAGCTGGCGCAGCACGCGCCAACGCCGGGCTTCTGCATCGACTGTGGACCCAAGGTGCGGAGATGTCAACTGGTTTGGACCACGCGGACTACGGCCCCCGAGCCGAGAGTGAACAAAGCACCGGGACACTTACCCTCGCCCCGGCGAACGTTCTCGTATCAGCGACGGTCAGGGAATCCGTCGCTGGCGCAGAGATCGAACCAATCGACCAATCGATCGAGAGATCGAGTCCACGCTGTAGCACCTGGCTGCGTTGTGGGAGGTGTTCACTTCGGGCCATGCGTGACCTCGGATCGTCAACTGTTGGACCGTAACTCCTTGGACGGTGCCGGTCTAAGGACCCCTCCTCGGCAGACGGCCCATCCGGTTGGTTGCCCCGGCCTAACGGGCGGGTCGTGCGCGCCCGCCTCCTCCAGACCCGCTGCCGCATGAGTGCATTAGGCCATTGCCGGCTGCGGCGAACCCTCCGGGATCTCGATGCTGTCTCCCTCGATGAGCTCGGGCGCCCGCTCCAGGTCCGCCTCGATGTCGGCCAGGATGCCTGGCTGACGGCGGTTGACGATGAAGAGCCAGCCGCCCCCAACGGCCATCCACGCCAGGTAGATGTAGGGGAACAGGTTCACCGGCCACGCTGGCTGCGGGTAGAAGCTGCCGATGGTCGGCACCATCAGGCACAAGACCGCGATGCAAGCCAGGACCACGTTGCGCCGGTTCAACTCGCCCAGCTTCTTGAGATACATCGGTGCCGCCACCGTGATCAGGTAGTACGCCACCAGGAAACCGAAGGCGGCCAGCGTGCCGGCGTCGCCGAAAGCGGTCAGCGGGTTGGTGAAGATCATGAGGAAGGCCGGCAGGGCGAAGATCATTGCGATGTAGACAGTCACGGCCACGTGCGGCGTGCGGTTGGTCGCATGCGCCCGGCCCAAGTGCCCCGAGAAGATGCCGTGTCGGGCCATGGGGTACATGATGCGCGAGCCCGCGTTCAGACACGAGAGCGACAAGGAGAAGAAGCTCACCATCGCGCCGATGGAGACCGGGATCCTGAACCAGCTCACCCCATAGGCCTGCGCCAAGAAGTTGAGCGGGGCCGAGGTCCAGGCGGCGCCGTAGTTGGAAGTGCCCGAGACCTCGACGTAGGCCATGAAGACCATGAAGGCCCCGGTGATGAGCAGGCTGGCGATCACGGCCCGGGGCAGATTCTTCCTAGGGTTCTTGGCTTCGGAGCCCATGGTCGTCGCCGCCTCAAAGCCAACCAGGGAGAAGATGCAGGCCACAACCGCCAGGCCCATGCCCCGCACGTTGACCCCACTCAACGACAGCTCATTCGTGTCCACGTGAAAGCCGTGCTTGAACAGGATCACGCAGGCCAGGGCGGTGATGCAAGCCACTGAGGCGCACTCGAGGACCAAGGTGAGGACGGTAGAGACCCTGATGTCCTTGTAGGCGATGACCCAGCAGGCCACCGCGCTGATGGCGAAGAAGATGATCGGATGCACCGACCCGTGATACCCGAGCGCCGAGAGCAACTGGGCGCAGAATACGGCGAACCCGCACATCCCCGCGACGGCAATGAAGAAGTAGGACCAGATGAGCGTCCAGCCGGAGAAGACGCCGGCACTGGGTCCGAGGCCCTTGGCCGTGTAGGCGTACATGGAACCGGCGAAGGCCGACCGCTTGGCGAACTGGTTCAGGCAGAACACGACGAAGAGCAACATGACGGTCCCGAAGGCATAGGCGAGCCACGTGCCTTGGCCGGCGCTGGCGAAGGCGAGCGGGATGATGAGCACCGCCGTCATGGTCGGTGAGATCAGAGCGACCGACTGGGCGAAGAGCGAGGGCAAGCCCAGGACATTGGTGCGAAGCCCGTGGATCTTCGTCATGGCCGAGGCGTCCTTCGTACCGGCAGTCGTTGTCATCGTTGCTCCTTGTCTTGGTCCTCGAACGAATGGGTCGTTGTCGATCGGCCGTGCTCAGGCGGGAAAGGACTGGTCCTCGAGCAGGAGGTCCTCGTAGAAGGCGCCGAACGTCCGCTCGGGGTGTGCAATGGCGATCTCGAGCACCCACAAGTTGGGGTTCGGGCGGAAGGGGACCTCGGCCAGCGGCCCGTCGTAGTGGGCCGAGTGGGGAAACTCCGAGAGGCGGTGGCCCGAGAGGTCCATGTTCAGCTTCCAGCCATATCCCGCGGCGACCTCGATGGCGTGGTCGTAGAGCTCCTTGCCGGTGACGCGCTCGGCGAACCAGGTGTCGCGCACCTCGTCCCAGATCAGGCGCACCTCCTTCTTGGCGCGGAGGTGGTCGGGATCGTCGCCGAAGACGAACGTCTCGCCGGCATCGCCCTCGGTGCCTTCGTAGACGGGTCCGATATCAACGAAAAAGATGTCGCTCTCTCCGAGCACCACGCCGGGCTCGGAGCGCTCCATGAAGTCCTTTGTCGTGTTCCGGCCGCAGCGGACGATGATGTGGTGCCAACCCCGCCGCATCCCCATGCCCCCGAGGATGTCGCGGGCGATCGCCTTGGCCTGCTCCTCGGCCATGCCGGGCTGCACCCGCTCGGCAATCAGGTGCACCGCCTTGCGGGTGCGCGCCCGCACTTCCATCAGGCTGTCGACAGAAAACTTCTCCCCGGTTCCCTCGAGCTCGGTCAGCATCGTCACGGTGGTCTCCTCTCCTCAGTGGTCGGTGATTGATGTGCTGAACAGGGGGTGGTTGCGAAAGTCGTTGGGCGCGTCGGCCGCCACCACGAACACCTCGGCGGCGCCCCCCTCCGCGCCGAGGCGGTGGGGCCGGTTGGCGTCGAAGTGCGCTGTGGACCCAGCCTCGAGGAGGTGGACCTGGCCGTCGAACTCGAGCCGCAAGCGCCCTGCCACCACGTAGATCCACTCCTCGCCACGGTGGCGGGCCGGCTCGGGTGGTATCCGGTCGGGGCTGATCCTGATTTGTAGGGCCTCGAGGGTGCTCGAACCGGGGAAGCCGCTGCATGGGGTGATGGTGAGGCCGTTGGCCTCGTGCGCGCGGGCGCCGGCAGGGTAGGTCGCCACGGCCGGCGTTCCCCGCCGCTCACCGAGCAGCGAGCTCATCGACACCCCGAGCGCCCTCGAGAGCGAAATCAACGCCGCCACCGATGGTTGGCGCTCGCCCGATTCAAGCCGGGACAGGTGAGCGGTGGACAGCTCGGCGCGCTGGGCCAGCTGCTCCAGTGTCAGACCGGCCCGGGTGCGTTCCTCGCGCAGACTGTCGGCGAGCGATGCGAGGGCTTCACTGAGTTCCATCGCCCGATTGTGGGCGGGACTTGTCTCAGAGGCAAGAGACTTTGTCAGAGTTCATGAGTAAGAAATGTCGGCGAAACGGTGGCGAGATCCGTCTGCGCCGACGCGCCGTCGCGCGCGCTGACGAGGGCCGCGAAGCGGTCAAAAACCAGTTCACGCCATGGCGCTAACGAGGCCAGCGCGGACGGACTGGCGCGGCGGATGGCCTCGGCGCCGCCCCAGACGCGGGCGGCGTCCGCGGCGAATGCATGGAGCAGGCTGTCCACCGCTTCCGGCGTGACCTCCAGGTGGAACTGCAGGCCCCACGCCGCGCCGGCGACCCGGAAGGCCTGGTTGGGGTAGCGGTTGCTGTGCGCGAGGTGCTCGGCTCCCGGGGGCAGGTCGAAGGTGTCGCTGTGCCAGTGCAATACACCCACGCGCGCCGGGAGCCCGGTGAGAAGGGCGTCGTCGACGCGGGCAGGTGACAGATCGACCGTCGACCAACCGATCTCGGATCCGTTCGCCCCCGGGTAGACCGACCCACCGGCCGCCAGCGCGAGGAGCTGCGCACCAAGACACACGCCCAGCGTTGGGACCGCGCCCGCCAACGCGTCGCCGAGCAGCGCGATCTCGGCCCGCCGGGTCGCGAAGCGCTCGTCTGAGCAGGCCGACATTGGGCCGCCCATGACGACGATGCCATCGTGGCCTGCCATGTCGAGGGGCAGCGGTTCACCGGCGAAGACACGACGAACATCGACACTGATCCCCGCACGAAACAGGGCGGCGCCGATCGCCCATGGGGGCTCGGACTCGACGTGTTGAACCACGAGACAGTTCGTCATGCTGCCGGACATGGAGCCATGGGGAAGTTCGACCCGCATGCCCTTCCTCCCTGCCGGCTTCGGGCGTGCAGCGACGAACGATAGTTGCCCGGGCGCCGGCAGTCTGCGTTAACATGCTTGAAACAAACCCGGTGTCCTACCCGGAGTGACTGGATGTTCGATCGCATACTGCTGGCGCTTGACGACTCTGCCGCCGGCGAGATGGCCAATGTCTTTGCCGGCGCCCTGGCGCGGCGTACCGGCGCGTCGGTGCACGTCCTGCATGTCAACGAGCGCCTCGTGGGCGGCCACGGAGTCACCCTCAGGTCCCGCACCGAGGCCACCGACCTGGTGACCGGCGCCGTCGAGCAGCTGAAGGACGCCGGCGTGCGCGCCGATGGCTCGGTTTGCGTGGCGTCGTACCGGCACGTACCCGACCGCATCGTGGCCACCGCCCACGAGCGTGCCGCTGGCGCGATCGTGCTCGGATCAAACCGCAACCGAAGACTCGCTCGCCTCTTCTCGGCCCGGGTTCGTGAGCGCACTACCCGCCTGACCTCGCTTCCCGTTCTGACTGCACCGGCGCCACTCACGGTCACTCGGCTGAACGGGTCCTACACTTGGCGGACCGATCTCGAACAGGCCGTCGACTCGATCCTCGGGTAAAGGGCTTTCGCTTTTACTGCGGGAGCCACAAGATGCTGTGTTCTGCTCCACTCGCAATGGGAAGCGGCCTGTCGCTTTAGTGTGCACCGTCCACCCGCGCACCGAACGCGACGACGACGTGGACGTCGAGGTCCTCGGGGACGGATCGGTTGATGAGGTTCAAGAAGCATCTGAACTCGAGGGCGCGATGACGCTCGGTCATGTCTGCGATCACCTCGCCCGAGGCGATGTCGAGGGCAGCGTAGAGGCTCGTGGTGCCGCCCCGCACGTAGTCGTGGGTTCGGCGCTCGCGGAGCCCTGAGCCGCAGCGACAGGATCGGGCGGTGCGGTCAAGCGCCTGCACCTGGGTCTTCTTGTCCACGCAGAGCACCAGGCGCCTGCGGCGACGGCGGAGGGCCAGCGCCTGCGCGCTCTTTGGCCGACGTGCCCAACGCGACACCGTGTCGCGCTCGTCGTCGCTGAGCACCAGCCCCACTTTGGGTCTGCCTCGCTCTGCCATGGTCGCCTCCCATCGTCGTTGACGAGAAGAAGAACGCACGGGACAGGAAGAAAATCCCCTATATCTGAGCGAGCCTCCGACTCAGGACACTGGGCGAGCGCTCCGTGTATGCAGGCGCACCCCGTAACGGAAGTCGACGCTCCATGCGTCGACCCCCACCGCTCTGGGCCACTACGACGTCTTCAGCTTCCACACCGCCAGCGGCGCGAACACCACGACCAGCCCCAGCGACCACAGCAGCGAGGGCCACAGGTAATAGGACACGGGGTGCCCGAGCAGGTCGGTGGCCTGCGGCCCGCCGGTCAACGCCCGCACCGTGTTGACCATCCACGTCAACGGCTGGTTGTTGGCGAAGCCCTGCATCCATCCCGGCATGGTCGACACCGGCACGTAGGCGGACGAGACGAAGCTCAGCGGGAAGACAAGGAACGAGAGGCTCTGCGCCGCCTGCGGGCTGCCCGCCACGAGACCCATGGCGATGAAGAGCCACACGAACGCAAACCCGTAGAGCACGGTCAGGCCGAACGCGGCCAGCCCGTCGAGCGCGCTGCCGCCGAGGCGGAAGCCGACCGCGAAGCCGATCAGGGTCATGACGAACGCGCCCCACGCCACGAGCGCGCTGTCCGCGCTCACCCGTCCGGTGACGATCGAGAGCAGCCGGATGGGCAGGCTGCGCAGCCGGTCGAACAACCCGCCCTGCAGGTCCTCGGCCACGCCGCTGCTCGCGCTCATGCCCTGGAAGAGCACGCCCGTGACGACGAAGCCCGGCACCAGGAAGTCGACGTAGTTCAGCGTCCCCGTGTGCGCGACCGCGCCCCCGAAGACGTAGCGGAAGATGAGCAGGAACAGCGCGCCCTGTGCGGTTCCCGCGATGATCAGTGCCGGGGTGCGCACGAACTTCTTGAGCGTGCGGGCTGCCACCTGGCCGGAGGCGACGAGATACGACGCCCCCGTGTGCGCCGCCGTCCCCGCCTTGCTGGCCGGTCCGGGCGGCGCCTCGAGTGTGATGTCCATGGTCATGCTGCGTCCTCCTTGTCGTTCGTAAGTGCGTGGTCGGTCGTGGTGCGCCCGGTCAGGGCCAAGAAGACCTCGTCGAGGGTCGGGCGCCGCAGCGAGATGTCCTCGACCGGCACCGCCGCGTCGTCCAGCGCGCGGACGACGATCGGAAGGAGCCGTGCCCCGGCCGGCGCGGCGATGGAAGCCCGCCGCGTCGACGGGTCGGTGGCCGGCTCGGCCAGTCCGAGCGCGCCGAGCACCTCGGCCGCCCGCTGCAGCGTCGGCACGTCGAGCGTGTGCAGCTCGATCATGTCGGCGCCCACCCGCGACTTGAGCTCGTCGGGCGTGCCCTGGGCGATGACCCGGCCGCCGTCGATGATGACGATGTGCGCCGCCAGGTGGTCGGCCTCGTCGAGATACTGCGTCGTGAGCAGGATGTCGGTCCCGCCCCAGCTCATCTCGCGCACGGCGTCCCACACCTCGTTGCGGCTCCCCGGGTCGAGCCCGGTCGTCGGCTCGTCGAGCAGCAGCAGCTGCGGCGCGCCGGCCAAGCTGGCACCGAGGTCGAGCCGGCGGCGCATGCCGCCCGAGTACGTCTTCACCCGACGGTCCGCCGCGTCCTCGAGCTCCATCAGCTGGAGGATCCGCTGCGTGGAGGCGACCGCCTCGGCCCGGCCCTGGCCGTACAGGCGGGCCACCATGACCAGGTTCTCCCGGCCCGTCATCATCTCCTCGACGGCGGCCGACTGCCCGGCGAGGCCGATCATGCGGCGGACCGCCATCGGCTCGCGGACGACGTCTTTGCCGCCGACTCGCAGCGTCCCCGTGTCGGGCCGGATCAGCGTGGCCACCATGCGGATGAAGGTGGTCTTGCCGGCGCCGTTGGGCCCGAGGATGGCCACGGGCTGGCCGGCGGGCAGTTCCAGGCTCAGGTCCGCGAGGGCCGTCACCTTCCCGAACTTCTTGCTGAGGCCGCGGGCCTCGATGAGCGCGTCCATGCGCGCCTCCTTTCGTCGTGCGTTGTGCTTGTCCAGCTGCCAAGCCCGCTCGACGGAGGTCGCCTACGCTCTTGAGTGCTGCCTCGGGCGAAGGATCCCTCTGCGGATCGGGCTCGTGGTGTGTGGGCCCGGGGCCGCGTGGTGCAACACGCGGCCTCGGCTCGTTTCTGTCAGGTGTTCATTCCCGACGGTGCTTCATTCCGGACCGTGTTTCAGTCCGGGGCGGTGGGTCATTCCTCGGGGAAGTCGAACGTGAATTCCACCTCCTCGGCGTTGAAGCCTTCGGTGTGGAAGACGCCCCACATGTCGAGCCCTTCGAGCGAGCCAGAGGTCATGTCGTCGACGAGACCGGTGACGAACTTCAGCTCCGAGCGCAGCTGCTGCTCCTCGTATTCGGTCTCGAGCTCGAAGATCCGGGGCAACCCGGCCTCGTGCGCCGCCTTCATCGTGCCGCGCATGCCGGCGAGCCTGACTTTCAGCGCCTCCCTGCGGGAACGCAGGGCGGCGAGCGCCTCGTCCGGCGGGAGCGAGGCGAGGAAGGAGAGCCCGGCCATGAACGCGGGGTACTCCTTGGCCGGCGTGCTGATGAGCTCGGTCATCCACTCGTTCATCTCCCGGGTGCCGTCGTCGGTGATCTCGTACACGGTCCGCTCGGGGCGCTTGCCCTCCCGCACGGTGCCCGTCGCCTTGATGTAGCCCTTTCGCTCGAGCGAGTCGACGACGGCATAGAGCGAGCCGTAATTGAGGCGGACGCTCTCCTGCTTGGCCCGGGTGCGCAGCGTCTGCGCCACCTCGTAGGGGTGCATCGGCTTCTCGTACAGGGAGACCAGAACCGCCAGGGCCAGGGGATTCGAGCGGGCCCATCTCGGCATTTCGTCAGAATACTCCATTCAGAGTACTCGGTCAAGTATGTTTTGACCTGATTACTCGAATCGGAGGCTCACGGCTCGAGCGGGTCGGGAAACCGAGCGGGCCCGCACCGCTGGGACCCGCTCGCCATTGATGTAGGCCCGGACGTCTTGCGGTCCGGGCCGAGATGCTGCGCGATCGCCGAGATCGTCCAGCCCCTGCTCCTCAGTGCATGTGCTTCCACGTCTTCCCCATGTGTGAGCATGCGGACCGGGTCTCCCTTCGAGCCGGTTGCTTGGTCGCTGTCAGCTTCGAAGGGGGCCTACCTCCGCGGGTGGACGGTTCAGTTCACCGGGACAGGTGGGGAATTTCAGTGATCGGGAGTGGGGAGATTCAAAAATCGCAATCACTCGCGGGGCTCACGGACACTGACCGATCGATCTGTCCCTGTCCGACATCCTCGGTAGAGCACTTCGACTTCGGTACCCGCACCCGGAGATTCGCCGACCGGCCCGTCGGGACGGTGTCAAGCTCAAAAGCGAGTACTACGTCACGGGCACAAGAGGACCAGCGCCGGACCGCCGAGCGGAACGAGGTTGCTGGCGGCCTCTCGAACGTACGACCGGGATCGTTCACGTCCCCATGCGGTCAGAGCACCGTTCCTACACCTCGAGCCCATCGACAAAGTTGATGCCGCCGCGGCAGGGGCCGGAAAGAATGACCATGGCTAGCTGGCGGCTACGTTCGTTCGGGCAAGCCGAGGCAGGAGGCGCGACGATGCGCACCAGGTTCGGGTTGGGCGGTGGGGGCTCTTGGGGTCGGCGATTTCGGCTGTTCGGGCTCCTCGTCGCCAGCGCACTGGCCCTTGTGGCGTGCAGCTCTTCTGCGTCGTCCTCGTCGTCGTCGTCCTCCCGTACCACCGCGCCGAGCGGGACCGGCTCCACCTCAACCACGGCTGCGGCGCAGGTCGTGCCACCGCCAACGATCCCGCCAACGATCCCGCCAACGACCGCCCCAGCGTCACCCCCAACAACCACCGCACTTTCAGGGTTGGCCACCCTGCCAGTCAAGGGACGGGCGCCCCTTACCGGCTACAGCCGTACCCAGTTCGGCCCGGCTTGGACCGACGATGTCACGGTGGCCGACGGCCACAACGGCTGTGATACCCGAAACGACATCCTGCGCCGAGACCTTACCGACGTAGTCATCAAGCCCGGCACCCACGGCTGCACCGTGGCTAGCGGGGTGCTGCACGACCCCTACACGAACACAGTCATCACCTTCACCAGGGGCGAGAACACAAGCGCAGCCGTCCAGATCGACCATGTCGTCGCCCTCGGCGACGCCTGGCAGACCGGGGCGCAGCAGTTGAGCTTGGCCGTCCGCACCAATATGGCCAACGACCCACTCGAACTGCTGGCTGTATCTGGGCCGACCAACGAGCAGAAGGGCGACGCCGACGCGGCCAGCTGGCTGCCACCCAACAAGGTCTTCCGCTGTTCTTACGTGGCGATCCAGGTCGCCGTAAAGATCCGCTACCACCTGTGGGTCACTCCGGCCGAGCACCAAGCCATAGAAGGGGTGCTTGCCACCTGCCCAACCCAGCCGCTGCCCACTGGCGGCCCCCCTGGCGCAGCCAGCCCTACGACGGCTCCGCCGTCCGCTGGTCCGCTCCCGACTTCTGCTCCGCCTGCTACGGCCGCACCAGTCCCCAGCACGACACCCCCGAATCTGCCCATCGTCCATCCGGGAGCCTTTTGCACGCCTCCTGGAGTGGGGGTTACCTCGAATGGCACACCCATGACGTGTAAACCAGACAGCACCGGACAGCGCTACCGCTGGAGCAAGGCATGAACCTGACGCGCAGACTGTTTGAGCGACGGATGCGCCGGCATTAGGCCAGCGCCGCGACCTGTTCTACGAGCGTGCCGAAGCCGTGCTGCCGAGATGAGTCGAGGGCGTCCGCAAGCAAGCTTTCCGCCCTGTCGGCTTGTTGGTCCATTTCTCGAAGGAGACGCGCCTCCGCGATCTGTATTCGTGCAATCCAATAGGGGAGGCCCATCTTCTGACTGACATCGAGAGCCTCGGTGAAATGATCTTCGGCTTCGCCGAGCCGGCCCAGCAAAGTGGCCAAGCAGCCCAAATGGAAGGCGACAGGTCCCTGTGAGGTGACATTTGAGACCGACACCTGCGCATCCCATGGACGCAACCAGTCGTAAAGAATCGTGGCACCGTCGGAGCGCCGGAGATGCACGCAGATCTCGCACAAAGTCGTCATGGACGATATCCATGCGGCGTCGTAAGGAAACTGCGCGAAACCGTTGGAGATGTCGTCGTCGATGACCGCTTTTGCCGCTTCGTCGCGGCCCAGGTCGCAATAAGACCGGGCCAGAGTGGTTCGCAGAACGGGCAGCCCAGGATTGTCAGAAGCGGCGGCAGCAATCAACTCGGCCATCTCGGCCAGCGCGGTCCATTCGCCTCGTATCCGGTAAACCGCCAGGAGCTGCGCGCCGTATGCGGACATCGCCTCAGGCACGCTCTGTCCCGCCAGGGCTAGTGCGGTCTCGGCTTCGTGTGCCGAGCGATCGACGTCGCCGACGAGAAGTGAGTGCATCGATCGCATGGTCATAGCTCGCCAAGTTTCGAATGCCTCGCCCAAGCGTACGGCCATGGCAGCGGCAGCCTCGAGATGAAGATCGAATCCCTCACGGTCGGTGGCCTGCAAGCAGGCACTCGCACGGTAGTAGTTCGCGTCGAATCCGGCTTTGAGATCCCCGACCTCTTCGGCGAGCGAAACGGCCAGGCCGAGATCAACGAGCCGATTCTCGACGGTGTCGGGCGAAAGATCGCTGCCGTACACGTCCCCTATGACGTGCAAGCAGGCATCGCGGATCGTCGAGGCGCCGGGCCATGGCGAGCGCCTCCGCGACGAGGGATGACCACCGGTCTCGGTCCGCTCCATAAGCCAACTCGGCCCCCAAGATGGCGAGGAGACGTGCCCGCTCGGGGCTGTCGCCTGACCCCACCGCGTCAAGGGCTTGCTCCACCACGGTCGCCTTCTCGTGATCGACCTGACCGGACGCGCTGGCCCCGCCCCGACTGTTTGCGAGCGCGGCGTCTACGAGCCGACTACCGTCGCCGAGGAAGCTGGCGATGGCGGCGGCATCGAGGAGAGTCCGGCGGTGCGCAGGATCACCTGTGCGGCGTTGGGCGGTGCCGAGCCCGATGAGCAGGTCACAGCGAAGGGTCTCATCGGGGGGCACCTGGCGACAGAGTTCAAGGGCTTGGCCGAACCAGCCCAGTGCATCGGCCGGCGCCAGCTGTGTGAGGGCTTGTTCACCGGCAAGCTTTGAGTAGGTGAGCGCTTTCGTGGCATCGGCGGTCTTGGTGGCGGCCACGAAGTGTCGTGCCAGCTCGGCTGCCCTTGCCTCGGGGGTGGCGCCAGAGACCTCTTCGAGCACCTGGGCCACCTTGAGATGCGCCCGCGCCCGGCGGGTGGCACTCTGGTCCTCGTAGAGAGTGTGCTGGGTGAGGGCGTGGGCGAAGCTGAAACGTTCGACGGTTCCCTCAACCTCAACGAGAAGCCCCGCTTGCACTCCGTTGTCGATGATGTCGAGCAGGGCGTCCTCGTCGATGTCCACAATCGCGGCGAGCACCTCGATGTCGAAGTTCCGTCCGATCACTGCCGCCTGGGAGAGCACGCGGCGCATCGCTCCACCGAGGCGGTCCACCCGCTGGCCCACCACCTCGCGGACGCTTTGGGGCAAGCCCCTTTCGTAGAGATCCTCGCTGGCGACCCATTGCCCGGTTTCGTCTTGGTAGACGAGGCCCGTCTCGCCTAAGTGACGCAGCAACTCAGTGGCGAAAAACGGGTTGCCCTCGGTCTCTTCGCGCACGGCATGGGCGAGGTCGACACCGTCTTGGTCCATCTCGTGTCCGGCGACACGCTCCATCATCTCGATAATCTCGAAGTCCTCGAGCCCGGCGAGGTTGACGCGCTCAGCACTGGCTTCCCGCCGCAGGCTGGCCAGGGTGTCGGAGAGGAGACTTCCCGAGTGCAAATCCGATGGGCGATACATCCCGATCACCATCACCTGAGGGAGTTGCGTCGATGACGCCACGTGGCGCAGCAGTTGAAGGCTCGCCTTGTCTGCCCAGTGCAGGTCGTCGAGGACCAAGAGAAGACCTCGATCTGCCGACGCTATCGAGAGGAGGTTCACGACCGCACCGAAGAGTCGAAGGCGTTCGGAGTCCAGATCGGCGTTTTGTGTCCCTGGCACCTCTGGCAATCGTTTGGCCAGTGCCGGCACCATGCTCAACAGCGCTCCGCCGCTCTCGGCGACGTGTTTGCTGAGCAGGGAGTCCTCGGCGTGGATCACAAGGTGAGCGAGGGCCTCCGCGAAGGGTTGATAGCTCACCACGAGGTCTTCGTCGCAGCGTCCGTAAAGGACATGGACGCCGAGGTCGTTTGCCGCTCTCGCCACCTCCTTGCACAACGAGGTCTTGCCGATGCCCGGCTCGCCGGAGAGAAGCACCACCGAGTGCGTTCCTTCGGCGGTGTTCTTCACCGCCTCAATGAGGCGCTCAATCTCGGGTTGGCGCCCGAAGAACCCGAACAGCGATTCGGTCGTCGACTCCATTCGGTCGGGCAAAGGGATCCCAACGGTGGTGGTCGCCGGCGCCCATACCACTTCGCACAACGTGACCGGATCGGGGAGACCCTTCAGCTCGCGGTCCCCGATCACGGTGAACGGATGGAGGCAGCGCCTCCCGGCCATGGTCCTGACAGACTCGGAGGCGAGGATCTGACTCCCCTCGCAGAGCGCACAAATCCGCGCTGCTTCCACCACGGGATCACCGAAGTAGTCGCCGTCGTCGAAGGTGGTCTCTCCACAGCTCATCCCCACCCGAAGCCCGAGCGGTTGGGACGAGCGCCGGTTGTCCTGCTCGATGGCCTGCTGCATGGCCACGGCACAGGCGGTTGCTCCAGAGGGACTGCCGAACACGGCCATCAGACCGTCACCCAGGTTCTTCACCTCGGTCCCATCTCCGGCCGCCAACGCCTGGCGCATCAAGGAGAAATAAGACTGGCGGAGCCGATCGGCATCGTCGGGTCCGAGATGAGACGAGAGCTCGGTGGACGCGACGATATCGGTGAACACGACAGTCACGGTCTGCTTGCTGGTCATGCAGCCCCCGATGCTAGACCCCAGTCAAGATCAGCGTCAGTAAGTGCGCCCGCCGGGGTCAGGATCGCTTCGGATCGCGGGTCTTGGTCCTACCCGAGCGGAATAACCGCGTCGTCACTTCAGGTCACCGTCCCGTGATCCACTCCGATGGCTGGCTACCGGTCGGGTGGATCTCAATATCTGATCAGACCTTGCGGGCGAACTCTCGGGGCACACGGGTGCACGCCGACAAGCTCCTCTCCCCCCGCACCTCGCGCCCAGGCTTCGGTCGACGCTCTCGGCCTGGCGAGGATCTACACGACCGGAGCCAGCAGCCCGAACCGGGCGTGGCGGCGTGCAGCGTCGCGGGCGTTCAGGCGCTCGTACTCGGCGCGGGCGGAGCCGCCTGCCTGCTCAGGCTCGGGGTGCGAGCTCGGTGCTTGGTGCGCGTCGTCACGCAACGCTGGCGCGCCTGCTGTTCTGTTCACGGCCGAAGGGTCGCCGGCGTACGCCTCTTCGGCGAACCTCGGACAGATCCTTCGCTTTTTCGCTCCGCGAGCACCAGAACGCAATTCACACTAGCGTTGCACCATCAGGCGGAGAGGCCGGCTGGCACCGGCCGATTCGACGGCGAGGACGGGCGAGGAGATCCCGGTGGGCCCAGAAGATCACGAGGCGCCGCGACAACCACGGACTCTGACCATTCCTGCGCCCGGCGCGGGTGCCGGTGCCGGTGTCGATGCCGATGTCGGACCTGCGGTCACAAACGGGCAGGGAACGAAGATCGATCTCGACGATCCGAGAACGTGGGACGCCATCGCCGACGAGCTGCTCGACCGAGAGTTCGACACGCTGCAAGATTCGCTCCGAGCCTTCGAGAGGAAGCACCACGATGCGGTCGACGTCCGGAAACTCGACGACGCGATCGACGCCATTTTGGAGAACGAGAAGAACGACGAGGGCGCCAAGACAGGCGAGAAAGTCGAGGACGACGAAGATCAGGAAGGGCTGGCGGAATTCTTCAAGGTCGCAGTCAAATGGCCGTCGTACGCCATCGTCCTCACGACGTACCTGTACGCCCGGTACTTGAAACTCTGGGAAGACACGTCTGACTGGCCAGGCATCCGGCGGCTGATAGAAGCGACGAAAAGCGCGCTGAAGTCCCCGAAGGGTGATTCGCCCATCGACGCGCTCGAGGAGCGTGACGCTGGGGCGGCTGCGATCGTCCGCAGCGTCCTGGACCTCATCGAGGCGATCGATCAGGCCATGGAGGTGGAGAGCGGGCTCAACTGTTCTTGCCCAGTGACCATGAAGGATGCCGCAGAAAGGGTCGCAGCGAAGGCTCAGGGCGTCTTGGAGCGAGTTGGCAGTGGGCCTCACGAAGGTCGCGCGGGGTTTGTGCACGCGCGCGCCTCGATCGACCTGCACTATTTCAGTGCCGTAGCCCAAGTCGGCGACGCGGTCTGCGATTACATCGAAAACACGGTGGACCTTTCGACGAAGCTGCGCGATGTCACTAGCCACGTCAGCAACGTGGAGGAGCGAATCAAGGGCGACGTCTACGAGAGCGAGCTTCGCAGCCATCGCCTCGGGCTCGAAAGTCTAAGCGTCGCCTGGCCTCGCCTCCATGTGGACCTGGCCAACGTCATCTACTGCTACCCGTTTGCAGTCCCTTGGGCGGACCCGTCGAGTCTCATCGAAACGGTCAAGTCGTTCGACGGAACGATCCCCGGGAGATTTGCCGGCCTCACTGCGAGCGTCGATGACATGGTGCTCACCGACATGTGGGAGAGGTCAGACGTCTCGGACGCAGACGGGGAGGGCCTCTTCTCGGGTGTCACGCTCACGTTCGGAGCGGACCATGACCCCCGGGTCAAGACGCCGGCACAGAAAGTGTTACCTGACGAGCACATCCCCGATGAGCTCTTCTCGATCGAGATTCGTCTGAGTCGCCTCGGAAACCACTATTTAAGGCTCCAGCAGCGTCTCAAGGACGCCTCGATCCACGATCTCAACCAGGCGATGCGCAGGGCCATGCAGCAGATGGGGGACGAGACGGTTCTCTTCGGAGCGCACGAATGGCCCCGCCTATTCGACCTCGCGCACGATCTCATCAACTGGGTCGTGATGAACCTGGAGCCGTACGTGCTGAAGGACGAAGTCGGAGTCGATCGACATCCTCAGCAGTCGAGTAACCCGAAGCAGCAGGCCAAAGCGGTCGACAAGCAGTCGAAACACTCTGCCGCGCCCACTGGGGACGCCAGCGAGCGCATCGACGGTCCCATCGAGGATGCCAAGTCCAAGAAGAAGGCTGCGCAATTGACGCGAAAGGCGTATCCCCACGTGATCGTCACAGCTCGCAAGCTTTCTCTCGAGCGGCGGATCGACGACGATGGGAACGGGAAGCACAGCCCAGAGGACAGTGATCTGGCCAAGGACCAGTTGTTGGACGTGGCAAAGGGAGCGGCGCTTGTCGTACACCCTGTGCCGTACGCAGCTGCGGTTCTCGAGGAGTGGTCCCGCTACAGCCTGCCGCGCTTCGACGAAGGCAACATGATGCAGCCGATGTCGTTCGCGGGAAACTTTGCGTACAGGACGACCAACACGACCTTTGGCCTGTTACGGGGCACGCCCGAGTACCTCATCATGGAGCACGAGGAAGCCGCCGAATTCGTCGCGTCTTTGCCCGTTCTCCTCGAGAGCTGGATGAGCAGGATCCGCGAACGCGCCGACAAGAGTCTCGAGGAGCCCACAGAGGATGATTCGCCGGTGGAGATCAACATCCGGCAATTGCAGCTGCGCAGGATCCTGACGACGGCCACGTCGGTCATCGCGCAGATCCACTCGCCGGATTTGTGCCTGACGGCGGTCCATCGCAAATACCTCGACCAGATTCTCCAGATCGCCGGCATCGAGCGACTCGAAGCTGAGCTCCAATCCCACTTCAACGTCCTGGACGCGCACCTGAACACGCTCTCTGCAATGGCGGAACGCAAGGAGAACGAGCGACAGGACAAGGCGGCCTTCTGGTTTGGCGCCGGCGCAGTACTTGTTGGCGTCCCTTCACTTGCCGGGCTTCTGCAGCTCCTCGACGACGGCCAGCGTTGGAAGGGTCACGACGAAACCGGTGAGGCAGCCTTCTTGATCTTGATCTTCTTGGTCTGCGCTTTCGCTCTCGCGAACCTCCGTGGCGCACCGGAGCTATTCAGGAAGACCTTCCTGGCGCCCTTTGTTGGCGCGACATGGCTTGTGCATCGCATCAGAGGGATCTTGGGTTCGCGGAGGAAGTCTTAGACGAACAGATGAGATTTCAGCAGTGGGAGGGACCACGACGTTGACCGATGCGGGCGGAGCAACCTGGTGAGCACCACCGTGCTCGACTTGGCTGGTCGCACCGATGCTGATGATCTCCTGCACCGGCTCTACCACGACATTCTCGTCCCCTCGTTCCGTCGTGAGGAGCTCGATCCCCTCAGGGTCATCGCCGCTGCGTTCGGCGAGGATCCTCGGCTGGTCGACATCGCCGCTGCACGTGACACGGCAGGGGAGATCGTGGGCGCCATGATCTGCGAGTGGAGGCCCTCGAGCAGGGTGTACCTGCTGTCGTATCTGGCGGCTCGACCGGGACTGCGGAGCCAGGGCGTGGGCACGGGACTGATGCACCATCTGCCGGTGTGGGCACGCGCGCGCGGAGCACTCGTGACCCTCGCCGAGGTCGATGATCCGAGGTGCCATGACGCCGAGGGCTTGGTCGGGGACCCCGCCGCGCGGCTCGCTTTCTACCGGCGATTAGGTGCCCGAGTGCTCGATCTTCCTTATTTCCAACCGAGCCTCATCCGCGGCGGGCGTCGCGGCACGCGGGATGCTCCTGCTGGCCTTCGACGTCGACGCCGCCGGGCTGGCCGAGGGTCCGGTTCCCGCCCTCCGCGGCGATCTCCTCGAGCGTTGGCTGCGCGACTACTTCGCCGACTCGGAACACCTCCGACAGACAGACGAAGTCATGAACGATCCCGATCTGGCCCGCCTCCTCGGTCAAGCGTCTGCGCCGGCGGGCGTGCCGCTCCTTCCTGTCGAGCAGTACGTGGACGTCACTCCCGACGTCGCACGCACCGACTCCTGATCGTCGTCTCGAGACAGACCGCAGACGTCTCGTGACTCGACCCGAGCCAGGTCAGCTGGCGAGTGCCTGTGGCAACTGGTCCTTCATGAACCGCTCGGCCGCAGACCGCCCGCTTTCGAAGAGCTTCGACTGCGTGCCCTTGTCGATGTCGAAGTCGGTCGACTTGATCCCGAGGTTGTCGACGAACATGGTCCGCTCCACGACCATGGGGTCCTGGAGCTCCATCTGGTCGTGCCAGCTCGACATGGTCCCGACGAGGGCCTCCGCCA
>CAVXPD010000023.1:0-37338 GCA_963763575.1 uncultured Acidimicrobiaceae bacterium | reverse complement strand
ATCCCGTTGGGGCTGCTGGGTTTTTGCGTTCGCCTGCAGATTTTGCTCCTTACGTGCTCCTTAGATCTCGGCCCGGCCGCTGCCGAGCTCGATGATCTCGGCTCCCGGCCGAAGCTCGGATAGGGCTTCGGAGATCACCTTGTCCCGGTCCCTGGTGGCGTGCAGATAGCGAAGTGCCGAGTGCGGTGTGGCGTGCCCCATGCGGTGCATGAGTTCGGGCAGCGTTGCTCCGGTGGCGGCGGCCAAGGTGTCGGCCGTGTGTCGGAGATCGTGCAGCGTCAGCGCAGGCCGACCGGCAGCCAGTCGAGCCTTGCGAAACGCCTTGGCGAAGACATGGGGACGCAGTGCCTCGCCGGAACGTTCTCCGGCGAAGACCCAAGCGCTCGGAGCGGCATCGACAAAGGTGTCGAGGTGGTGCTCGACGTTGCTCTTGATGCTGTCGGGGAAATGAATGGTGCGCTTCCCGGCGTTCGTCTTCGGGTCCTCGACGAGTGGGCCGCCGTCCTCGTTTCGCCCGCCGTGGTCGACGCTTCGGGCCACCGTGACGGTCAGGTGTACCAGGTCGAAGTCCCGCCGGCGGAGCCCGAGGGTCTCGCTCCGGCGCAGCCCGGCATAGGTGGCCAGGAGCACGATCAGCCAGAACCGCTCAGCGATAGCCGCCACGATGGCCTCGACCTCTTGGACTGTCGCTATCTGGCGCTCGGGTGATTTGTCGATCCCGGCACCTTCGATCTTGCACGGATTCTGAGCAGCCGACATGCGTCCGTCGTCGATGGCGGCCAAGAGCACCTGTCGGAGCAGTCGATAGGCGCTGTTCGCCGTCGCCGAGTGCGTGGCGTAGAGGGCCGAGTACCACGATCGGACTTGGGTCTTCGTCAGCTTGTTGAACGGCTTGGCGTCGAAGGTCGGCCCGACGTGCAGCTTCCAGACGCTCTCTCGATTGCGCCTTGTCCGGGCCCGCCAGTTGTGCTTCGTGGTCCGGTACTCGACCCACCATTCTCCGACCGTCCCCCTCGCCCGTTCCGGGTCGACGTGGGTGTCGAGGAGGATCTCTGCTTGGATCTTGGCCAGCTCCTCGCCGGCCCTCTTACGGGTGGGAAACGTGCCCTTGATCAACTTGTAGCTCCCCTCGTAGCGGTAGCGGGCGCTGTGGCGGCCGGACTTCTCCTTGCGGATGGTGCCGAACGGCCGGCGGTTGGTGGTCACTTCTGGATCTCCTTTCGGCCGCGGTTGAGTAGCTGGTACGCATACGAGCGGCTGAGCTCCTGGCCCTTCTTCGCTTTCTTCTGCACGGCTTCGATCCCGCCTTCGTCGTAGAGCCTGAGGACGTCCTCGAGGCGCTCGGCAGTCACACCGTTCTTACGACGCGCTGTCCGCAGCGTGCGCCGGATCTCGTCGTCACGTTGGCTTATCTGCTGCGTCCACTCTCCTGTGGAGCGTTCGAACACTTTGTTCCATTCGAGCCGTTCTCGCGGACCGTACGACTTAAGGCGCTGCGTGGCGGCTTCGATCAAAACTTCTTCATCAAGGCTGCGTACCCAATCGACTTTTGCCAAGTCTTTGGCATAGACCGTGCCGGGCCGGAATCCTTCGACGCGCAGGTTCGTGATCCGGGGAACGCCGTCTTCCATCTCGATATCGGCACTGACCTCCGCCCCAGGCATAGAGATTCGTCACCCATGAGGAGCCGGAACGCCGTGGTGCTCCAACGGGCGCAGACTTTCCAGTCGCCGGGCCCGTCGATCCGAACCAGGTCCTCGTTCTCGGGCACGGAAATCAGACTATCCGAATAATCCCTCCGATTCTGTCCGCGTTTTCTCCAGAAAGAAAAGTTGTTGAACTTTTCAGACAAAAGCGGACAACACTGGACGAGTGGAGAAGACGGCAGAGCCGACCGCCAAGGACGAGCAGCGCATCCCCTGGCCCGAGGACCGGCCGGTGCTCCCGTTGTGGCCTGATGTTGCCCGGGACGTGTTCGGTATGGCCCGGCCAAGAAGGCGTACGCGTTGGCCCAGCAAAAGAAGTTCCCCTGTGAGGTCTTCCGAGTCGGACACAGCTGGGCGGTCCTGACTGTCAAGTTGCGGGAATCGCTCGGACTGCCGTTTGTCCCGGCCGGAGCCTCCTTAGTTCGCCGCCGAAATAACACCGCCCCCCGGAGTGATCCGGGGGCGGTTACTCAAGGGCGGCGATCGGTATCCGGTGAGGGGTTTCGCAAACCAGGCCCGGTGGGTTCGACTCCCACGCCGTCCACCACTCCAAGGTTGAAAGGAGAGCTCCAGTATGGCAGGACTCGACCGGTACAACAGATATCTCGTCGTTCCGCCCGAAGGTGGGAAGCCCGTACCACACAGCAGGGTCACGACGGTCGTCAAGGAGCTCGAGGACGAGTACGGCCTGCAGCGCTGGCGTGAGCGCCAGCTCGCCATCGGACTCGCCAAGCGCAACGACCTGCTGGCCGGAGCGGCTGCAGCTCGTGAGGACAAGGGGCTTCTCGACGCCCTGTGCGAACAGGCGAAGGAAGCGGCCGGCGCTTCGTCGTCGGCCAACATCGGCTCGGCCGTCCACAAGTTCTGCGAGCAGCTCGACCGGGACGAGATCGACCTGGGCGACGTTCCCGAGCCCTGGTGCCGTGATGTCCGGGCGTACCGGGAGACGCTGGCGCAAAACGGGTACAGCGTCGAGCTGGTCGAGCAGGTGGTGGTGTTGCCCGACTACACGATTGCCGGAACACTCGACCGTGTCCTGCGCCGGGGAGAGGAGCGCTTCGTCGGCGATCTGAAGACGGGGTCGCTCGAGTACGGGTGGCCGGCCATGGCGGCCCAACTCGCCGCCTACTCCCACGCGGAGACGATCTTCTCCGACGACGACACACACCGACCGATGGTCCCTGTTTCGCGGAGCTCGGGATCATCGTCCACCTTCCAGCGGGCAAGGCCACGTGCGAACTGATCCAAGTCGACCTGGTCACCGGGTGGCTCGGCGTCGAACTGGCTTACGCCGTCCGCGAGCACCGCAAGCGTGGGTTCCGTGTCGCCGCCGACACCGAGCGCAGGGAGTGGCTCCGCCGCCGGGTCCGTCGCCTGATCGACGACTACCCCGAGGCCGCCACGTTCCGCGAAGATGATTTCCTCAATGGACAGCGCATCGACCCCGCTACCGACGGCCGACCTGACCCTCGGCCCGACGTGCGGGAGAACGAGAAGGTCCTTGGGAATCTCGTGAATGACTTTGACTTCGATCAATCTCCGCGGGCACCCGTGGTGCTCGCAGTCCACCCGAAGACCACCCTCACCGGAACACCCAAACCCTCTCAGCTCTCTGCTGCGCAGAAGGCCGGTGACGCTGACGGGTAGACCAACAAATGTGAGATGAGGCCGGTTGCCCCATCCGCCGGGGTAGAGACCCTCTTGTTCTGGTGCCCGTGACTGCGCAGGCAGACGTCAGGCAGAGCGAAGCGTATGGAGGACTCGGCCAACGATGGTGTTCGCTCCAGGTCCGGTCACGTTTTCACCAGGAAATTCCAGTTCCTTCGGCCTCTAATCGGAGAGCAGGAATCAGATATAAGACAATGCCAGCGGCGTTGCTGCTGGTACATGGGCCAACCATGACATTCAGGTCGTGGACCTGGATTCGTGGACACGAATCTAGGAAGGGATCAACTCTTCCTGGGAGCGAAGAGAGAGTCACAGTATTGGCGTTGGCCAGCACCGAGGAGCAGAGCAAAGGCTGTGTTGGCATTCCTAGATACAAGGTGCCCGGCGTGGAGCGATTCAGGCAGTTGCCGCCGCGGACGACAGCCCAGGTATTTGGAACCGAAACCCTCGCACCCCCATAGCTGTAGGACCTCCATCCATGAGGAATGGAGGCCGCATGACCAGTTTTTGCGGCCGCTGTCGCCGTCGTTGGCGAGGCAACCCCCGACAACGGTGAGTGTGAGAGTGGGCAGCGACCGGAAGCCGAAGCCCGACAGGGAAACCCATACCCACAGTGTGACTCAGGACCGTTCAGATCGGTTCGCGGCGACCGCCCCCGTTCGATGCTGGGAGTGGGTCCACCATGCGGCACCCTGGGGGCACCTTCGGCCGTACTGAAGCGCTAGTTATGGGACACCCAACCAGGCGCAGCTCGCCGAATCTATTGGCGACAGGAACCGCACTGCCGTTGGCATAAATAGAGTGGTTGACAACGCGGGCAAGCGAGCAATGAAGCAAGGAGGCGACATGAATGGTGATCCGAAGAACCTCAGATTGTTCGGCGGCGCTACCGACACATCGGCACTGCCCGAGTCGGTCGACCGCTCTTCTTTCGAGGCCGAACTGGACAGGCTGCGGGTTCGGGAAAAGGCGCACACCCGGGAAGGCGACGCGATCGCCGCGGCCCGACGGCGGCTGCCCATGGTCGAGGTGGACGCCAGACACCGAGCTGATCGGGCCCGAGGGGCCGCTCACCCTGCTCGACGCGTTCGAAGGGCGCCGACAGCTCATCGCCTACTACTTCATGTGGCACCCCGGCCACCCGGCGGCCGAGCAGTGCGAAGGCTGCACGTGGGTTAACACCCAGGTCAGCCGAGCTGTCCTACCTTCATTCTCGCGACATCACCTACGCGGTCTTCTGCCAGGGTCCCTACGACGAGAGCATCCGCTACCACGACTTCATGGGCTGGGACATGCCGTGGTACTCGGCACTGGCCTCCCTCGACCCGCTCCTGGTCGGGCGCCAAGATCGGCATGATGCACCTCGTGTGCTATCTACGGGACGGCGACCGGGTCTTCGAGACCTACTGGACGACCGGCCGCGGCGTGGAGGCAGTGGACTACAACTACGCGCTCATGGACCTCACCGTCTACGGACGCCAGGAGCCGTGGGAGGACTCGCCCCCCGGCTGGCCGCAACAGTGCACCTACACGCGGACCGCAGCGGCTCGCCCACTTGGCAACCAGAGTGGCCGGGCGGACGCCCCATCGCCCAGTGGTCGCGCCTCGAAGCCGGACGCTCTGACGACCTCACCGTAGGGCCCTGATCGTCGGTGGGACGGTGTTCTCGCGCCGAGCGCGCTGCCGTCGGGGGCCAACAGCCCCACGCTCGCTGGGGCATTCTTTGTCCTCGGTGACGCGAGTCCAGATCCACACGCAAGTTCTGGCAAGCTGCCCTGATCATCAGATGTTGAATTCATCTAATCGAAGGAGTGCCCCGATTGAGTACGACCCTTGTTCTGGCCGGAGGCGGTCCCGCCGCTATCGCGTGGGAGCTCGGAGTGCTGCGCGGACTGGCCGATGTGGACGCCGAACTGGCCCAGAAGGTCATAAGCGCAGACACCGTGATCGGCACCTCTGGTGGCTCCAGCGTGGCCGCCCAGATCACCAGTGGCACACCACTGGACGAGCTTGTATGAAGCGCAGCTTGCCACTGCAACCGCCGAAATCGACCTGCAGCTCGACCTCAACGAGTTCGTGAGCCGTTTCGGCGCTGCGATCGCCGGTGCGGTCGATGAGACGGACCGGCGTCGACGCGTGGGCGCCTTCGCGTTAGCTGCGTCCACGGTATCTGAGAGCCAACGACTTGCGGTGATTGCCGCGCGGCTGCCAGCCGCCAACTGGCCCGAGCGAGACCTGCGAATCCCCGCCGTCGACGCCATCACTGGCGAGGTCGTCGATCTTCACCCGCGACAGCGGCGTCTCGTTGGTTGATGCGGTGGCCGCCAGTTGCGCCGTTCCCGGCATCTGGCCCCCAGCCAGTGTCGGCGACCGCCGCTACGTCGACGGCGGTGTCCGTTCCAGTACCAACGTCGACCTGGCAGCCGATGCCGATCAGATCCTGCTCATCACCCCCACCCTGGCTGACACACCCGCTCCGAGTCTCGGGGGCGATCTGCGAGCCGAACTCGACACGCTGAGCAACGCAGACGTTGAGATCGTCTATGCCGACCAGGACTCCATGAAAGCGGTCGGCAATCCGCTCGCTATCGACACCCGCGCCCCAGCCGCCCGAGCTGGCCGAACCGTCGGTCGAGCCGCCGCCACCACGGTGGCCCAGCTCTTCAACTGAACAGACCATCGACACGCACACCATATCCATTCGTCTGGAACGGCCAATGGTTGTGATGGCAAACCTAATCTCTGTCGCGCCTCTTCGACGGATCCAGGAAGCTGCAAGTGTCCCATAACGTTCATCGGCTCACCGTGCTGAATGCCCCCTACCGCCGGGAGGAGGCTATTCGCAATCGACCGAGCGGCGATAACGTCAACGTGATCCAGGTTCACGAGCCTTTTCATGCGATGGGAGGCCAGTATGAACGCAGATGCTGAAACGGATCTCGGGGCTGTCTTCGACGCCCACATGTCGGCAGAGTTTGAATTGCGGGACGCCGACAAGGCGATGGAGACGATGACCGATTCGCCGAGTCTGACTCATGTGCCCGTAATCACCGGTGCAAAAGGCAAGGGTGCCCTCCGTGATTTCTACAGGGACCACTTTGTGGGGAAGTGGCCGCCCGACCTCACGGTCGAGCGGATCTCGCGAACGACCTCTGAGGACATGGTCATTGATGAGTTCATCGTGCGGTTCACGCACGACCGGGTCATGGACACGATCCTTCCTGGACTTGCTCCAACCGGTCGGCGTGTCGAGCTGCCACATGTCGCAGTCGTTGGATTTGAGAATGGAAAGATCGCATTTGAACGCATCTACTGGGATCAAGGCTCGATGCTGACCCAGCTTGGCGTGCTTGACGCCGATCAGCTACCGCTTGTCGGATCACACCAGGCTGAGGCGATACGGAACGAGGATTATCCAAGGAATGAATTGATTGACCAGTGAGGTCCGGTTCAACGCGCCCCCGACCGCCGAGTTGGCGGGACGGTTCGGCACCTTCGGGATAGTCCTGGAACCTAAGCGGGTTCCGTTCGATAACCGGCAATTGCGGATGGCCTACGAGATCGCCAAAGGGGATCGGGCAGCGTACGGTACATCCATGCGACGGGAGGAGGATTTGCGATCGCTCTACTTCGCCTTCAATGCCAGGGACCTCGATGGCCTCCTCGCCAAAGTGACATCCGACATCGACTGGCCGAACGGCTGGGAGGGCGGTCGAGTGATCGGTTGCGACAATGTCCGTGACTATTGGTTGCGCCAGTGGTCGGCAATAAACCCGACTGTTGAGCCGATTGACATCTTGGAGCGCCCTGACGGCTCGATCGAGGTAAGGGTGCACCAAGTCGTTCGCGATCGGGCGGGGACAGTCCTATCGGACCGAGAGGTTCGCCACGTGTTCACCTTTCTCGGCGAACTTGTTCGGTACATGGAAATTGAGAACTGAAGTCGGAGACTCACGAGCTGAATGCTCGGGATGTGCCGATACCGGGCGGGCCAGGACGGTCCCACCTCGCCGGGTCGGTGGCCCCAGGCCGACCAGTACTTCCGGACTACGCCCCGATTCGAAACGGGCGACGAACGAAACAGGTGGTTAACCACTAGCCTCTTCGTTGCCGAGGGCCGTCACAAGGAAGGTGGCGCTGTCGACTACCGGGTTTACCGCATCACCTGAAGTCGGCTGCGTCAGTGGAGGGTGCCACTCTGGCCTTCCTGAACTGATGCACGGTCCGAAACCCCCGACTAAGCCAGCTCGGCGAGTAGCCCAGTACGCCGGGAGTGGGACACGTCTCCCTTCGATCAGGCAAACATGCGTAGATGGGAAGAGATACCGCTGGCGAACAGCTCGCTGCTGCCTACCTACGGCAGCGGCGATTTGATCGATTTGCAGAGCGCCACCGCCCGGCGGGCGGAAAGAGGCTTGATTGGTCCGTAGACCACCCTTCTCAGTCTTTTGGATTTGAGGTGTACGAACCTGAGATCCGACTTCCTGAAGGTGGTGGTTCCTTCTCGTCATACGACAGCCTTCGAGGGATGTTCAAGAACAACAAGAAGAAGCAGATCCGGGCCGCCAAGAATACCGGGCTGCCTTTCGTTGGCGTGCTGGCTCGCACCAAAGCCGACATCGACTTCAGTCCGGATCTGGTCGCCGGGGCAATGTTTGGCGACCTGACCATCGTTATGCTCATTGGTCCTGACGGCGAGAGCTTTGATCCGAGTCGGACGACAACGACCTTCGGTAAGGGCGGCCGCGTACAACCAGGGCAGATGCGAGGTGTCAGTGCCGTCGCGATCATCAGAGCATTCAATCCAACAGCTTGGCGTCCGGAAGAGGAACTGAGAGTCCGCACAGCCTCTCTACCCAAGTGGCACGCGGGCATGACTGCGAAGCAACGGAACGAGATTCAGACTGCGATCGCTCGCGCTGCATGTGAGATCGAAGAACAGTTCGTCGATCGGGAGTGTACGACCCGACCGCTCGGATTACTCGCCTGATTGTGCTGCACAATCCATATGCCATCCACCCGTTGCGGCTGGACATCCTGAACGGTCCGCATGACGAGCAGTGGGCACTGCTCAACGATGAGGGAGCGTCCAAATATGGCGACCGATGGCGAGGCCATCTGATCCATGAGGTACCCGGCCGCCGGGCCAATTCCGACGGCTAGGGCCAATCCAATGCCAGTCCCCATACTCCGGGACTGGGACACGCGACCTCGGTGAGACGAGGCGATGACGGGGGAGGAACCGGGGGAACAGGGGACGGGGGCGGACGGCGGCACTCTGGGGGGTACACAGGGCGGGCGCGTGTTCCTCCCAGGGACCGGGGGCACGTTTTTGGCGGCGACCACCCCGTCCATCCCGTACGCAGTGATCATTTTCTTCCGATTTGCTCAGGGCGAAGCCGGTTCGCCCCGGAACGCCTGGAAAGCGCCAGAATTTGAAGCGATGCCTGCGGCTTCAAACCTCTCCAGCACCCGGCGCACGATCAAGGCCCTCCGGCGGTCTGAGCGGATCACCGAAGCGAATATCGCGTTGGCACAGTTGGCGCTCACGACAGCCCGGAGCCTCGACGAGGTTGTGGCAAGCGGGGAGCGGCACTATGTCGTTGACCGGCTGGCGCGGGCGCATCTATTCGTTCTGAAGGCCCTGGCGGAGACCCCCGAGCCGGACGGACCGGACCCGTTCGGCGAGCTGCTGACCCAGATGATGGCCCCGACTCCGGGCACGCCAGAGGAGCCGACGAGCGATCGTTTCTGATGCCATCCAACCCCCGGCCTTTGCTCCTTGGTTGCTCCTTTAATCCCGTTACTTGGCGTTACTTCGTTTGTCCCAATCTGTCCTAAAAGTCCTACTAGTCAATGGTGTCGGGGGAAAGCTGCAGGTCGCGGTGCACCCTGCATCCACCCTCTCAAGGTGGCGACACGGGTTCGAATCCCGTTGGGGCTGCTTCATCAACAAGGCCATCAGAATTCCTGGTCAGCGTGTTGGAACTCTTGGCTTGGTTCGACGATGCCCATCGAAGTTGTCCTTCTTAGCCCTGAGTTGCTGGGCAAGGCATGTCGTCAGCCGCTGATGACATGCACGATGCCAAGACGTGCGTCGCTACCCAGAAAGGTGGCGAAATCTGCGACAGTCGCGGTCGGGATCCGCAGTTCAGCAACGGTTAGGCCTCTACAGCCGTTCGCGCACGCCCGATCAACCTCTTGGCCCATTCAACGAGATCCCGCGCCTCTCCAAGAGCGAAAAACGAGACGCCATAACTCGCCGAGTCTTTCTTCTGCAGCAGTCTCTTGAGGTCTTTTGCCATTTCCACCCCGCCCGGCTCCACGGTCTCCAGAAGAGCGACGGCTTCGTCGTGAGCTTGTCCACGCGCTCGTTTGCGAAGGCGGGCGCAGCATGCAGCGTCTGATGCTGCAATGCCGGCCAGGATCGCCAGGGCGGCTGCCACGCCGGAATTAGCCACTGCCGATGTGTCCTCAAGAACGAGCTCGGCCGCGAGTACGAAGGCCTCGGCTTGCTCGAGTCGGGTCTGCCCCTCTGGCCTACCGCACGTTTGTGTTCGAGGGGTCACGATGCCCTTGCCAGTGCTGAGCGGTTCCCGCTGATCTCCACGAGGTCCTGCTCCCAGCTCCTTACGATTGGCTCCTCGGCGCGTCGCAAACGCCCGATCTCTGCTGGGCTCTTAAGGACAACCTGAGCCCGATTCCCGGTCCAACGTCCGATGAGGTGGGCGAGGTGCATTGCTGAATCGCCAAGGTTCTCGACATCTCCGACGATCAGTAGGTCGATGTCGCTCGCCTCATCTCCGTCCCGGCGCGCCGCCGATCCGTAGAGGCCGACCAGTAGCGGCTTCGGTTGCCAAGAGTCGACCTCGGCCCGAATGCGCCTGTTCAACTCGCCATAGAGGGATGCGAGGGCCTCGATAGGTCCGGCTGCAAGATGTTCTCGGTTCAGCCGATAGCCGCCAGGGACGAGGTCTACGAGTCCCGAGGCGACCATTCGCAGCAATACGGTCCGGACGCCACTCTTGGAGGCCCCTTCAGTGAGTCGATGCACCGCTCCCAATGTCATTGGGCTGTTGGTCGAGCTCAAGGCGGCGTAGACGTGGCCGTCGAGGCTGGGTATCACGCTAGAAATGGGACTACTGACGTCCATGAGGTCCTGCGTCCCCATCTGTGAAATATCGCACGTCGTACACTATAGCGCACCTCGTATGAAATATCGCACACGCTACGAAATCACGTCGGCCCTGGTACTTGGGACCGCATTCCGGCGGCTGGATCAGCCGCCTCAAGAGCCCAGCTGACCGCCCAGGAGCAGCTGTCGATGCACGACCTGGAACCTCCTGGAAACGATGCACTCATCGACGAGATCCATGCGCTCCGATCTGAAAACGAGCGCCTGAGATCGCTGCTCGGCCTTGACCAAGCGAGCCGCCACCAGGTCATCCAACCTTGGGAACCGACGCTGTTCGCCGACTCGGATCATGTGGAGCTCACAGGCGAAATCAACGGGGACTCACGGGCTGAAGCCAAGATCGCCCTCTTCCGCTCTCGATTCGCGGGACGCGAGGACGTGTACGCCCTCCGATGGGGAGAGCGCGAGGACGGGGAAGAGGGGCTGGAGCCCGGCTGTCGAGGGTGGCTGGGCGAACGCGAAGAAACCGGGTCGCACGTACCTGCCGCTCGATGAAGGAGTTGTGGAATCGCACCTCGCTGGTGAGAGTCACCTCGGGCTCTACCCGCTGCGGCGAAGCGACGAATGTCGACTCTTGGCTTGTGACTTCGACGGAACGGGTTGGGTACTCGACGCACTGGCCTATCTCGATGCCGCCGCCGCCATAGGTGTTCCTGTCGCGCTCGAGCGATCACGTTCTGGCGAAGGCGCGCACACCTGGACGTTCTTCTCCGGTCCCATACTCGCCGCTACGGCACGACGTTTGGGAGTGCACATCCTCCGCCGGGCAATGGAGGTCCGAGCCGAACTCGATCTCTCGAGCTACGACCGACTCTTCCCCACCCAGGACTTCGTCCCAAAGGGAAGCTTCGGGAACCTGATCGCCCTCCCGCTCCAGGGAGCGTGCCGGCGACAAGGGAACACCGTCTTTCTCGACCCTGCCAGTCTCGAGCCCCACGAGGACCAGTGGGCGTTCCTGGCGTCGATTCCTTGCATGTCTCCCGAGGCTGTGGATGCGCTGGAGAAGATGCTGGCACCCGTTGTAGCCGGACCAGATGACACCCTGTACCGACGGCCACTGGGCGGAGCGCATCAGAAGCCGCCGGAGGTGATCCGGGCCGTTTCAGGCG
This sequence comes from uncultured Acidimicrobiaceae bacterium, assembly GCA_963763575.1. Taxonomy (GTDB): domain Bacteria; phylum Actinomycetota; class Acidimicrobiia; order Acidimicrobiales; family RAAP-2; genus Bog-473. The sequence goes on along the minus strand of CAVXPD010000023.1, from coordinate 25,660 downwards.
CCATGTTGGCCATTGACCGCATTGGCATGCCCCCGGCGCTGGTGGCCTCGCTCAAGCATCTGGCCTCTTTGCACAACCCGGAGTACTACGAAAAGGAACGGCTGCGCTTCTCCACGTGGAACACGCCGCGCTTTCTACGATGCTACCGAGAGACGATCGATCAGCTCCTGCTCCCACGCGGAATTGCTGACCAAGCCGCCCGCATGGTCAGCGAGGCCGGTAGCAATCTCGAAGTAACCGACGCATGCTCGTCTCCCGCGTCAATCGACATCTCGTTGCGGGCCTCTCTCACGCACCGTCAACAGAGTGCGCTGGATGCGCTGGTTCCACATCATCTCGGTGTACTTGTGGCGCCTCCAGGTTCGGGCAAGACGGTGATCGCCTGCGGAGTTATCGCCCACCGCCGCCTCCCCACGCTCATAGTGGTCGATCGGCAGCCCCTCGTCGAGCAATGGCGAGAACGTATTGTCGAACACCTCGGGATCGCCACCAAAGAGATTGGTCAACTTGGCGGCGGCCGAAACAAGGCGAAGGGCGCCATCGACATCGCGATGGCACAAAGCCTCGCTCGTCGGGACGATCTGGGCGAGATCGCCAAGGCGTACGGGCTCGTTGTTGTAGACGAATGCCATCACGTTCCCGCGGTTACCTTCGAGCGCGTTGTGCGTGATATGCCAGTTCGACTCTGGCTCGGTCTGACAGCGACTCCCTACCGCCGGGATCATCTCGAAAAGCTCATCACGATGTATTGCGGAGCGGAGCGATACCGGATGACGCCGGACCACGATGAGCACCTCCGGGTTGAGCGGGTTCTTGTGACGCACACCACCTGCCATGAACAGTCCGGTGACGAGGAGCTGGGCATTCAAGCCGTATTCCGGGCAATCGTCGAAGATGAGGAGCGCTCGCGGCAGATTTGCGGTGACATCGCTGCAGCCATTGAGGCCGGGCGAAACTGTCTCGTGCTCACGCAATGGACCGAGCACCTCGAGGCACTTTGCGGGGAACTCCGAGGGCTCGGGATCGAAGCGATCGTGATGCGAGGCGGAATGGGCAAGAAGGCACGTGCGAGCGCCTCGGCCGAGATGGAGGCGCGGTCGTCTCTTGGCGGCCTCGCTCTACTGGCGACTGGAAGCTTCCTCGGGGAGGGATTCGACCTTCCCCAGCTCGACACGCTGTTCCTGGCGTTTCCCTTGGCATTCAAGGGCCGCATCGTTCAGTACGTGGGCCGAGTACTTCGGCCTACGCCGGGAAAATCGCGAATCGAGGTACACGACTACGTCGACATCAATGTTCCCGTGTTGGCCCGCATGCAGGCGAAGCGTCTCCCGGCGTATGTCTCGCTGGGTTTTCCGCTCGACAGGAAGGCGCGAGGCGGGAGCAGGGTGAAGATAGAGGATTCGCCCGAGCTCTCTCCGTAGACGGTGTGGATTCTCTGGATCCAACCGCCCATCTGTTTGCCCATCTATTCCATCCAATTGTCGGGACACGGGCAGAACCCCTGGACGCATGTATCGCAACAACCAGGGACGATGGCACTGGACGGCACCCACTGGACAGTCCTGGCTGCTGTCTCAAGATGGCGACACGGGTTCGAATCCGTGTTGGGGCTGCTGTGTGTTGGGGCTGCAATGTGCTCTCTCAAGTGACCGGAGAGTGTTCTCTCAAGAGATCGTAGAGCGGTCATTTCTCGGCGGCAGCTTCTGAACGACCATGGCGAGGTTCAACATCAACAACTCGGCTGGCTTCCCGATCGTCGGCGTCTTCGTCGCACCTGGCTGATCGCGATCTGGCACTCCGCCAAGATCGAGTCGAGGTGGAAGCGGCCCCTTATCCCTGGGTGAGCCAGGCGCACCACTGGCCGATGCCCTGACCAGTACGGGCACTGGCCTGGATCACTGTGGCCGCCGGGTTCACGGCCCTCACGTTCGACATGAAGAGGTCGAGGTCGAAGTCGAGGTGGGGTAAAAGATCCATCTTGTTGACGACGATCACGTCGGCTGCCCTGAACATCACTGGGTATTTGAACGGCTTCTCCTCACCTTCCGTAATGGCATACACCATGGCGCGGACGTGCTCACCGACCCTGAACTCAGCGGGACACACAAGGTTGCCGACATTCTCGATGATCAAGAGGTCGAGATCATTGAGCGGGAGCCGACCCAGGCCCGATCGCACCATGACGGCATCGAGATGGCACTCCCCACCGAACCCCGCGCTGGTGTTGACCAGCGAGATGGCCGTGGCTCCCGCGCCCTCGAGCATGTCAGCATCGAGGCTGGTGTCGATGTCACCTTCCAGGATGCCGACTCGGACGTCCTGCGCGATCCGTTGCAGAGTCTGCCTGAGCAGCGTGGTCTTGCCCGCCCCAGGCGACGACATGAGGTTGACGGCCCGGACCCCGCTGCGGACCAGATGGGCGCGGTTCTCATCGGCCACCCGGTCGTTCTCGGACAGCAGGTTCTCCAGGATCTCGACCCGTGCAGTCCCGGTGTCCGCATATCCCGAATGATCGCCGACATCGCGCGACTCGCGATGGCCGGGGTCGAGGTGGTCATCGTCGGGATGGACGTGCCGGATCCCATCCGCGTGTACATGGAATCGACCCATCGCTAGTCGTCAGCGACGTCCATCGAGACGAGCTCGAGTTCTTCTCCGCTCACCAACGTGACGTCGAAACTCTCACACACGCCACAGCACAGTACCGGCATGTCGAGCAGTGTCTGCTGGCGACAGGACGCACACTCGACGACCGCCGGCACCTGTTCGATTAGCAGTCTGGCTCCCTTGGCGCTTGTGAACTCAGTCACGATCTCCCAGCTGAAGAGCAATGCGTCGGGTACGACCTGACGCAGGTGCCCGATCCGGACGGACACGACGGTCACCGTGCGCCCCTCGGCATGCGCCTCGACTTTGTGCAGGATCGCCTCGCCGAGAGAAAGCTCGTGCACCCGCACACTCTTGCACCCGGCGCGAGTGACGACGACCGCGTTAGGGCCTACGCTCTATCTCAGCCAAGGGAGCCGGCTTGTTCCGCGAGCGAGATCGGGGACTGTGCGATGGTTGCTGTCGATCGGACAGACCAGAGGATCACCGCGGGGCGGGGTGCCCAGCGATCGTTGCTCGACGCCATCATCGAGTTGTCCGGTGACGCCATCTTCACATGCGACAAGACCGGCCGGATCACGTCGTGGGGCGCTACAGCCGAGCGCCTCTGCGGGTACCACGCGTCGCGGGCAATCGGTGCGCAGGTCGAGTCCCTTTTCGCCGAGCACCTTCAGCAGGAAATCCGTACTCTCGTGAACTTCTCCATGGCGGGCGAGCGGATCCGGCGCTTCGAGACCGAGGTCTTGCGACCCGACGGGATGCCGCTGCCCGTCTCGCTTTCGCTCTCTCGGATCGTTGATGAGCGAGGTGAATTCATCGGCTCTGTCCTGATCGCCAGGGACGTCACCGAACAGGTTCTGGCACAGGCGACCCTGGCCGAAGTCGATGCCCGCGTGGAGGACAGCGAGGCCTTAGCACACGTCGGAAGCTGGATGTGGGACGTACGCACGGGCGCAGTCCAGTGGAGCGCCGAGTTCTACCGGATGCACGGCGTGGATCCCTTGGAGTTCGCCGGCACGCTCGAGTCCTACCTCGATGTGGTGGACAAGGCTGACCGGGACGCCATGCGCTCCGCGATGAAGGCTGCCGTACGGACCGGCACGTCGTTCGACATGAGCTACCGGATCGCCGACCCAGCCACGGCGGGGGCTTCTGTACAGGTCCGGGCCCGCCCCACCGTCGATTCTGCCGGCACGACCATCGGGCTGCGCGGCATTGGCAGCGAGGTCACGCAGCCGACGACTTGACCCGCTCAGTCGTCTCCGACCAAACCCCGCACCCGCTCCACGATGTCGTGATTCGCCCCGAACCCGGCCTGGCTTCCCTCTACCATCGATGCCAGTTCACGCAGGGTGCCACCCACCTGCGCACGCGCTGAGGCGACCACCTCGCCGAACTCGTCCGTCCCGAAAAGGGCTGCCAATGACTGGTTGAGCTGCTCGAACTCTCTTCCGGCAGTCTTCGCGCCGAGGACGTAGCCGACGGCCAGGGCGATGAGGACGTTCTTCATCTGGCCTCCTCCAATTCGGCCTCGACGTGGAGGCGCACTCGGATGTCGGGGTAGATCCGCAGCATCAGGACGGTCGGCGATGGGAGGGCGTAATCGCGGATGTCGAACGTCTGCTCACCAGTGACGGCGAGCCTGGTGGCGGACAGGGCATTGACCTTGACCGATCCCTCCGCATGCCGGCGCAGGCCGTGGAACTCCACGTTGCCCGTCAGGGAGTAGCGCGCCCCTGGCCCGACGCATTCGCACCCCTCGAGCTCGACCGTGACCGTAGGAAAGCGGCGGGCGTCGATTCGCCGGAGGAGCTCGGCGTCGTAGAGGCGGTTGCCCGAGTGCAGGTCGCGCACGTCGAATGTGATGGTGCCGGTGGGAGCGACTTGGGTGTTCACCGAGCCGCTGGCCACGGATGCTTCCACGGTCCCGTGCACACCCATCGTCCCGAAACTGATCGGACCAACGGTGGAGCGGACGTCGATGAGGACAGCGGAGCGTTCGGGGTCGAGACGGAAACGCCCGGTCGACGTGCGCTGCTCCGAGCCGTCCGGTTCGTCCTCGCGCCCCGGTGTCCCTACGCCAGCAGGGTCCGACTCGACGGAGGCGATCAGTCGGCGACCAGACGAGATCGGAGAGATTGGTGACCATCCCACGCCCAGCGCGTTCGTCCAATCCCCTTCGACCTCAGCCAGTACCGCGTCCGCCGTCCCGGTCGCCTGGTAGCGGCGGACCACGTGGCCCAGTCGTTCGTGCTCTTCCATGACGACCCCCACCCAGACGCGCAGCACCCGCTCGCCCTGCCCAGTGACCGAATAGACCCGCCGTGCCTGCCCCGCCGCCGAGTTCTGGTCAATGCACGTGATGAGGCCGTCCTGCTCGAGCAACGCCAGTGCGCGGTAGACGGCGGGCCTGTCGACATGCCCGAACCCCAAACCTTCAAGGCGAGGCACCAGTCCGTATCCATAGCCCGGGCGCTCTACCAGCAACAGGAGGATCGCAGGCAAGATGAATCGTCGGGGGGGAGCGAGCTCAAACCGCGATGCCCCCTCTGCTGTTGCAGACGGCGTGCTGGTCTTCGTGGGCGTTGGCGCATCCTTGCCGTCGATAGACGAGGTGTCAACCGCGCGGATGCCCGTGAAGAGGGTGCAGAAGAGGGGTGCAAAAGACACTCATTTACCGACCGGCTCGAGCGCTGTATCACTGGAGCAGCATCCGCGTCATTTGGCGCGGCCATAGTTGGGGGGTGGTTCCTTGACGCCTACCGAAGCTCCTGCAGACGAGGCAGTCGTCCATGTCTTGTGGATCAACGCCGGTCTCGGCTGTGACGGTGACTCCGTCGCGCTGACGGCGGCCACGCAGCCCACCATCGAGGAGATCGCCCTCGGCGCCCTGCCCGGGTTGCCCAAGATCGCCGTGCACTGGCCGCTGATCGACTTCGAGTGCGGCCCGGCAGGCGGCGCGGACGACTTCCTCGAGTGGTTCTTCAAGGCTGACCGAGGCGAGCTTGACCCCTTCGTGCTCGTCGTAGAGGGGTCGATCCCCAATGAAGCCATCAAGCAGGAGGGCTACTGGTGCGGGTTCGGCAACAACCCCGACACCGACCAGCCGATGACGACAAGCGAATGGCTCGACCGGCTCACCCCCAAGGCGCTCGTGGTCCTGTGCGCCGGAACGTGTTCCTGCTACGGCGGCATCCACGCAATGGCTGGCAACCCGACCGGCGCGATGGGCGTCCCCGACTACCTCGGGTGGGGCTGGAAGTCGAAGGCCGGCATCCCGATCGTGTGCGTGCCGGGGTGCCCGACCCATCCTGACAATCTCTCCGAGACCATCCTCTACCTGCTTTACCAGGCGACGGGGCAGGCGCCGATGATCCCGCTGGACGACGCCCTCAGGCCCCAGTGGCTCTTCGGCAGCACCGTGCACGAGGGGTGCGACCGTGCGGGTTACTACGAGCAAGGCGACTTTGCCAAGGAGTACGGGTCGCCCAAATGCATCGTGAAGCTCGGTTGCTGGGGTCCCGTGGTCAAGTGCAACGTGCCCAAGCGCGGATGGATCAACGGGGTGGGCGGATGTCCGAACGTAGGGGGTATCTGCATCGGCTGCACGATGCCGGGTTTCCCCGACAAGTTCATGCCCTTTATGGACGAGCCCCCTGGGGCGCGGGTCTCGACCATGGCCAGCGGCCTCTACGGCGGTGCCATCCGCGGGTTGCGCCGGATCACCCAGCACACGCTGGACGACGAGCCCAAGTGGCGTTCGCCGGGCACCGAACTGACAACCGGCTACAGGAAGATCTGGAGGTAGGGCGATGGCCACCAAAACGTTCAAGGAGGGCAAAGACGGCCTGGTCGAGATGTCGTGGGACCCCATCACGCGCATCGTCGGCAGCCTCGGGATCTACACCAAGATCGACTTCGGCAAGGGGAAGGTCGCGGAGTGCCACAGCACTTCCTCGATCTTCCGGGGCTACAGCATCTTCATGAAAGGCAAGGATCCGCGGGACGCCCACTTCATCACGAGCCGGATCTGCGGTATCTGCGGTGACAACCACGCCACCTGCTCCTGCTACACGCAGAACATGGCTTACGGCGTGGTGCCGCCCGCGCTCGGCGAGCAGATCGTCAACCTCGGTGAGGCCGCCGAGTACATGTTCGACCACAACATCTTCCAAGAGAACCTCGTCGGAGTCGACTTCTGCGAGAAGATGGTGGCGGAGACCAACCCGGGGGTCCTCGAGCGGGCGAACCGCACCGAGGCCCCGCACGCCGCGGAGCACGGCTACAAGTACATCGGCGACATCATGCGGGCGCTCAACCCCTTCTCTGGAGAGTTCTACCGCGAGGCACTCCAGGTCAGTCGGTACACCAGGGAGATGTTCTGCCTCATGGAAGGGCGCCACGTGCACCCTTCGACGCTCTACCCCGGTGGCGTCGGGACGACGGCGACCGTACAACTCTTCACCGACTACTACTCGCGCCTGATGCGCTACGTCGAGTTCATGAAGCGCGTGGTACCGCTGCACGACGACCTTTTCGACTTCTTCTACGAGGCCCTTCCTGGCTACGAGGAAGTCGGGCGCCGGCGTGTGCTGCTCAACTGCTGGGGTGCTTTCCAGGACCCAAGGGTCTGCAACTTCGAATACAAGGACATGACCACCTGGGGCCGTGCCATGGGCGTGACTCCGGGCGTGGTAGTCGACGGGAAGCTGATTACCAACGATCTCGTCGAGATCAACCTCGGCATCAGGATCCTGCTCGGGCACTCCTTCTACGACGACTGGGACGACCAAGAGATGTTCGTCACCAAGGACCCACTGGGCAATCCTGTTGACAAGCATCACCCATGGAACCAGCACACGAACCCGCAGCCGCAGAAACGCGATTTCGATGGGAACTACAGCTGGGTGATGTCGCCTCGGTGGTTCGACGGCAAGGACCACCTCGCCCTCGACACTGGCGGCGGGCCGATCGCACGGCTGTGGTCCACGGCGCTCTCGGAACTGGTGAACACCAATCACTTGAAGGCGACGGGCACCAGCGTGCTGATCCACCTGCCCAAGACCGCGCTGAAGGGCCCAGTCGACCTCGAGTGGAAGATCCCCCAATGGTCAAACGCCATCGAGCGGGACAGGGCACGCACGTACTTCCAGGCGTACGCCGCGGCGGCCGCCCTCGATTCCATCGAGCTCGCCCTCGAAGACGTGCGGGCGGGGAAGACAGACACCTGGAGCCCTTTCGAAGTGCCCGACGAGGCCATCGGATGTGGCTTCACCGAGGCGGTCCGGGGCGTGCTGTCGCATCACATGGTGATCAAGGGCGGCAAGATCGCCAACTACCACCCGTATCCACCGACGCCATGGAATGCCAATCCACGAGACATCTACGGAACGCCAGGGCCCTACGAGGACGCGGTGCAGAACACCCCAATCTTCGAGGAGAACAGCCAGGAGAACTTCAAGGGCATCGACATCATGCGGGCGGTCCGCAGCTTCGACCCCTGTCTGCCCTGCGGGGTGCACATGTACCTCGGCAAAGGCAAGGTGTTGAAGCGCCTGCACTCCCCGACGCAGGTGGCGAACCCCGAAGACCTGGCGTTCTGAATCGCGGCGGAGATGCCTGAGCCCCAGAACCTCCGGGCAACCGGTGAGAGGATCGAGCAGGCACTCTCCGAGTTAGAGGGACGCGCCGACGCGCAACTCCTCAACCTGGCGGAGGAGTTGCTGCGCCTCGTGTCCGACCTCTACAGCGCCGGCCTCTCCCGAGTCGTTGAGATCGCCCACGACACCTCACCTACTCTCATGGGTGCGTTGCTCGGCGACGAGCTGGTCGCCAGCCTCCTCCTCGTGCACGGTCTGCACCCCGACTCGATCGACCTCCGGGTCGGACGGGCGCTCGATTCCGTGCGGCCCTTTCTGGCCCAACACGGCGGCGGCGTCGAGCTGCTGGGGATCGACGACGAGCTGGGTGCCGTCAAGCTCCGACTGCTCGGAAGTTGTGACGGATGCCCCTCGTCGGCTCTGACCCTGAAGGGCGCCGTGGAGACGGCGATCCTCGAGGCGGCCCCCGAGGTGACGCGGATCGTGGTCGAGGAGCCGACCCCTGCCGCCTCGACCATTCCCGTCACGCTGAGCCGCAAGCCGGCGTACGACGAATGCCCGGCCGAGGTGGCACACGGATGACGGATCCGCTGTCGGTCCTCCAGCGGATCCGCAACACCAGGCCGCGGGAGATCCCGGCCAGAGGGGAAGTCTGCGAGCTCTGCGCGAAGCCCATTGCGGACACGCACGGGCACATGGTCGACCTCGAGGCACGCAACCTTATGTGCGTCTGCCGTGGGTGCTATCTGCTCTTCGTTCCCGACGGTGCCGGCGGCAGGCACTTCCGCAGTGTCCCGGACCGCTATCTCGCGTTCGACGTCCTCACACTTTCCCCTCAGCAGTGGGACAGCCTCCAGATCCCGGTCAGCGTCGCCTTCTTTTTCCTCAACTCCAAGTTGGGGCGCATGGCCGCCTTCTACCCGGGGCCGGCGGGCGCCACCGAGTCCGAGCTCCCCATCGATACGTGGGACCAGATCGTCGGAACCAATGTGGATCTGGCCACCTTGGAGCCCGACGTCGAAGCCTTCCTCGTCCGCGCCAAGCCGCGCCGCAGTGGCGTGGAGTGCTTCATCGTCCCGATCGATGCGTGCTACGAGCTCGTCGGGCACCTTCGCCGCCTCTGGCGCGGTTTCGACGGTGGCCAGGAGGCCAACGCAAAGATCGACGCCTTCTTCGATGATGTGAGGTCACGGGCGCGATGACCTCGCTCACCTTCGAGGTCACCGGGGCGCGGAGCGAATCCCACGCGGCCGTCCCCACCCTGGTGCTCGGGATCAGGGCCACCGAGACGGACGGCTTCAGCGTCCACGCCCTGGCTTTGCGCTGCCAGATCCGTATCGAACCGCAACGTCGCACGTACTCGGCTGAGGAAGAGGAGCGCCTCTACGAGCTCTTCGGTGAGACGCCGCAATGGGCCGACTCCTTGCGACCATTCCTTTGGACCCATGTCGCTACAACGATCGGGGGATTCGACGGCTCGACCGAGTTCGAGCTGCCGGTCGCTTGCACCTATGACTTCGAGGTGGCCGGCGCCAAGTACCTGGACTCGGTGGGCGACGGTGACATCCCACTCATCCTGCTCTTCTCCGGCACTGTGTTCACCAAGGGGACCGTGGGTTTCGCGGCGGAGCCCCTCTCGTGGTCGTGTGAGGCGGCCTACCGGCTCCCGGTGGCGGTTTACCGCGCCACCATGGACCATTACTTCCCTCACAGCGCGTGGGTACGGGTAGACCGTGACACCTTCGACGCGCTCCGGCACTTCCGCTCGTCGCGCGGCCTCCCGACCTGGGATCAGGCATTCGAGCGTCTCCTGAAAGAGGCGGGTGAGGACAGATGACCGTCCCGGTGGATCGCTTCGAGGCGGCCCGCGCCGTCGCCGACGCCACCCTCTACGAGGGATATGTGCTCTACCCATACCGAGCCTCGTCGCGAAAGAACCAGGTGCGCTTCCAGTGGGGTGTGCTGATGCCTCCCGCGGTGAGCGCCTCAGACCCGTCGGAGCGAAGCTCAACGCGCACCGAGTGCCTCGTCGCGCCCGACGTGACCCCTGTCCTCTCGATCCGGGTTCGCTTCCTGCAGACCCAGCGCCGGCGGGTCGAGACGGTGACCCCCGCGGGGGACTTCGTCGCGGTGCCTTTCCTCGAGGTCGACGGGACACTCCTGGTGGAGTGGGACGAGGCGATCGAGCACGTCGTGGACGTCGAGGCCGGGGCAATCGGCCGGAATGGGGGCGAAGTGGGTGAGACGACCTTCACGGTTGCGGGCGGGGTCACCACCGAGGCGCTGGTCGATGCCGGCGGCGCCACCGTCGGCCGCTTCGTCCGGCGCCGCGAGGTCCTCCACGGCGTCGTGAATACGGCGTCGGCTCGAGCCGTGTCCGGCGCGCCGTACCTGAAGGTGTGCGTCGAGGTCCGGAACACCACGCCGACGGCCACCCCCGGTCCGCGCGGCGATGCCATGCCCCACAGCCTGGTGGCCGTGCACACGATGCTCGCCGTCGACGGCGGGCGATTCGTCTCCCTTCTGGACCCCGGGGTGGCAGCCGCCGAGGCCGCCGCCTCATGCCGGAGTGAGGGCTGCTACCCGATCCTCATCGGCGACGAAGACGTCGTGCTGGCGTCACCGATCATCCTCTACGACCACCCAGAGGTGGCGGCCCAGAGTCCAGGCGACCTCTACGACTCGCTCGAGATCGACGAGATCCTGGCGCTCCGCGTCATGACCATGACAGACGAGGAGAAGGCCGAGGCGAGGAGCACCGATCTGCGTGCGGCCGCCATCATCGATCGCTGCGACGCGCTCTCGTCCGAGACGATGGGGCGCCTCCACGGTCAAATGCGCCCGGTCGAGGGGTTCTCGGCTCCCCGGCGCGAAGAGGAAGGCGCCGTCCCCTGGTGGGACCCGGCCTCGGATGCCTCGGTCGACCCCTGGAGCGATTCGGTGTGGATCGGGCACGCCGAGGTGCGCGAGGGCGTAGCGGTCCGGCTGCACCCGTCTCGAGCGCGCCGATGCCCAAGACATGTTCGTCGACGGACTCACGGCGACCGTGGCCGGGGTCTTTCACGATGTCGACGGCGACACCCACGTGGCGGTGTCGCTCGACGACGACCCCGCAACCGCAGAGCTCCAGTGGCAGGGACGGTACCTGTTCTTCCGTTCCGACGAGGTCGAACCGTTGTCGGGCCCAGGGGCGACGCAGTGAGCGACGTCCTGGTGGCCGGCATCGGCAACGTCTTCCAGCGCGACGACGCTTTCGGGGTCGAGGTGGCCCAGCGGCTGGCGGCAGGCGACGTCCCGCCGGGGACGCAAGTGTCGGACTTCGGGATCCGCGGGGTCCACCTCGCCTATGAGCTCCTGGAGGGTTACCGGGCTCTTGTGCTCGTCGACGCCGTGCCCATGGGCGAGCCGCCGGGGACGTTGGCCGTCATTGAGCCCCAGGTCGAGCCGATCTCCGACCCGTCCGGGGGCACGCCCGCGCTTGACGCCCACACGATGAGCCCCGACGTGGTGCTGGCCATCCTGTCCCGGCTCGGGGGCTCGCTGGAGCGCGTCTACGTGGTCGGCTGCCAACCCGCCGACCTGCGCGAGGGCATGGGGTTGACCCCCGCGGTGGAGGCCGCCGTCGATGGCGCCGTCGACCTGTGCCTCGAACTCCTCGCCGTCGCCATTGCCGAACCCGTAGGAAAGGGGAACCTGTCATGATCCGCCGCCTCATCGCCGCACTCATCCTCGCCGCACTGACCGGCCTTGTCCTGCGGTCGCTGCCCGACATCGCGCGGTACCTGAAGATGAGGGAGATGTAGGTGCAGATCGTGGGTTACGGGTCTCTCGGACTGATCGCGCTTGGCGTGTTGCGGGCGGTCCTGCTCACCCTACGGTCCGTCCCCGACCTCTCGCGCCACCAACGAATCAGGAAAACGTAGGCACGGTGACCCGCTATGTCTTCGCTCCCGCGCGCTCCCAGGTGTGGGTCGACGCTCGATCGAACGTACATCCCATCCACTCGTCCACCGATGGGCTCACGGGTTTCGTCGATCTTGAGCTCAAGGACGGCAAACTTGATCTCTCGGTCATGCCGTCGGGGACGGTGTCACTCGCCGTCGAACTCCTGTCGTCGGGCAACCGTATGGGGGACAGGGAGATGCTCAAGCGAATCGATGCTCGTCGCTATCCAACCATTCAGGGCGAGCTGGCATCGATGACGGCCGACGGGACCGAGGACCACTTCAGCGTGAGCGGCAACATCACGTTCAGGGGTGTCTCGCGGCCGCATGAGGACGTCATGCACATCAGGGGGATCGACGAGCGGACCATCCAGCTCGACGGATCCTCCCGCTTCGACATCCGGGAGTTCGGGATGGAGCCACCCCGGATCTTGATGTTCAAGGTGGAACCCGAAGTCGACATCCGAGTCGAGATCCTCGCCGTCGAGGAAGGGAAGGAGGCGTAGGCCATGTGCCTGGGCATTCCCGGTCAGCTCACAGAGATCTCCGAACGCAACGAGCACCTGGCTCGGGCCGATGTGTCCGGCGTCACCCGTGTCGTCAACATCGGGCTGCTCGAGGACGAGCCGCTGGCACCGGGGGACTGGGTGCTCATCCACGTCGGGTTCGCCATGTCGAAGATCGACGAGAGGGAGGCGGAGTTGGCCCTGGCGTCCTTGCAGCTGATGGGGCGTGCCTACGACGACGAGCTCGAGGCGTTCTGGTCATCGGAAGTTACAGGTCAACCAACAGGAGGAGCATGAGATGGGCGTGGTGATCGGGGTTCTGGTCGGCTACATGATGGGTAGCAAGGCCGGTTCCCAGTCGTGGCCCGAGATCGAAGAGGCGTGGAGGACGATCGCCACGTCGGACGAGGTGAAGGATCTCGTGTCTGGTGGGATCTCAATGGCCAAGGACATGGTGACCCGGCGGGCCGACGTCATTGTCGGCGTGCTCGGGCTTTCCGACGAGCTGGACAAGTTCCGCCAAGCCGCCTGAGGACCGATGCGCTTCGTCGACGAGTACAGGGACCCGACCGCAGCGCGGGCGCTGGTTGCCCAAATCACGGCGCTGGCGGGTGACGACGACTTCAAGTTCATGGAGGTGTGCGGCGGGCACACGCACACCATCTACCGCCATGGTATTGAGCATGTTCTACCGCCAAGCGTCGAGCTGGTGCACGGTCCGGGCTGTCCGGTGTGCGTCATCCCCATGGGCCGCGTCGACGATGCCATCGCCGTAGCCACCGAGCCCGGGGTGATCTTCACCTCGTTCGGAGACATGATGCGAGTGCCCGGCAGCCAGGGAAACCTGCTCAATGCCAAGGCGGTCGGCGCCGATGTCCGCTTCGTCTACTCACCACTCGACGCGCTCGAAGATCGCGGCCGATCATCCCGAGAAAGAGGTTGTCTTCTTCGCCGTCGGGTTCGAAACCACCGCACCATCGACCGCGCTCACGCTGCTCCAGGCGCGTCAACACGGTGTGGCCAACTTCAGCGTCTTCTCGAACCATGTCACGATCGTCCCGCCGCTGCGGGCCATCCTCGAGTCCCCCGACCTGCGACTGAGCGGCTTTCTCGGCCCCGGGCACGTGTCAACCGTGGTCGGCCAACGGCCGTACCGGTTCGTCCCTGCCGAATACCACCTGCCACTGGTCACAGCAGGGTTCGAGCCTCTCGACATCCTCCACGCCATCTCGATGCTCCTGACCCAAATCCGCGAGGGTCGTTGCGAGGTCGAGAACCAGTACTCCCGCGTGGTGCGCGAAGAAGGAAACCCCCGCGCCCTCGCCGTGCTACAGGAGGTGTTCGAGTTGCGTCCGCACTTCGAGTGGCGCGGGCTGGGCTTCATCTCGCAGAGCGGCCTCATGCTGCGACCCGAATTCGCTGCCTTCGATGCCGAACGCAAGTTCGAGATTCCGGGTGTCCGCGTCGCTGATCCCAAGGCGTGCCAGTGCGGCGAAGTCCTCAAGGGCGTGATCAAGCCCTGGGAGTGCAAAGTCTTCGGGACGGCTTGCACGCCCGAGACGCCCATCGGCACCTGCATGGTGTCCTCGGAGGGTGCCTGTGCCGCCTACTACAACTTCGGCCGGATGCACCGCGAGGTCGCGGTGACCCTGGGGCGGCGCGACCAGCTGACGTCATGACCTTCGTCGTCACCGGCACGCCCGAACGCCGCGTGATCCGCGTGGTCGGTGTCGTGCAAGGGGTGGGCTTCCGCCCCTTCGTGCTCAGGCTGGCCAACGAAGTCGGCATTTGCGGCTTCGTCGGCAACGACACCGACGGCGTCTTCATCGAGGCAGAAGGTCCACTATCTTCACTCAACCGATTCCTCCAGCGGCTGGCCGAAGACGCTCCGCCGCTCGCCCGGATCTTCCGCATCGACTCTCGTGCGCTGACGCTGTGCCACGACGAAGGGTTCCACATCGTGCCGAGCCGGGCCGACGGTCCCGTGCGCACGTTCGTGTCGCCCGACGTGGCGGTCTGCGACGAGTGCTTGTCCGAACTCCATGATCCGCTTGATCGGCGCTACCGCTATCCCTTCATCAACTGCACCAACTGCGGGCCGCGTTTCACCATCACACGGCGTGTCCCCTATGACCGGCCCAACACCACCATGGCGGGGTTCTCCTTGTGCCAGTCGTGTGCAGCCGAGTACCACGACCCCTCGGACCGCCGATTCCACGCCCAGCCGGTGGCCTGCGAGGCGTGTGGTCCGCGTGTGTGGTTCGAACGGGACGGGGCCCTGGTCGGTGGCACAGACGCAGCATTGGCCCGGGCCCAGCTGACGCTCTCGCAGGAACTTGTCGTGGCGGTCAAGGGCATCGGCGGCTTCCATCTGGCGGCTGATGCGTGCTCCGACACTGCCGTGGGGTTGCTACGGCGGCGCAAGGGCCGCATGGAGAAGCCGTTCGCCGTGATGGCCCGGGACGTGGCCTCGGCAGCTCGGTTGGCCGACCTCGATGACCTCGAAGTCGCACTGCTGTCCAGCCCCCAGCGCCCGATCGTGCTGTTGCGTCGACGGACCGGGGGACCGCTGTCGGAGTTGGTGGCCCCCGGGAACCCGCGGCTCGGCGTGTTCCTCCCCTACACGCCCCTGCACCACCTGCTCTTCGCACCGATCCCCGGCCATGCGTCCCCCGTCCCCGATTACCTCGTCCTGACGAGCGGCAACCTGACCGACGAGCCCATCTGCTTCGCGGATGACGACGCCCGCCAGCGCCTCGGGGACATCGCCGATGCGTGGCTCACCCACGACCGACCCATCCACGTCCCTTGTGACGATTCGGTCGTCCTCGTGGCCGATGGCCGGGAACTCCCCGTGCGGCGGTCGCGAGGCTATGCCCCATTGCCGGTCACATTGCCGTTCGCG
This sequence comes from uncultured Acidimicrobiaceae bacterium, assembly GCA_963763575.1. Classification (GTDB taxonomy): domain Bacteria; phylum Actinomycetota; class Acidimicrobiia; order Acidimicrobiales; family RAAP-2; genus Bog-473. The sequence goes on along the minus strand of CAVXPD010000023.1, from coordinate 10,098 downwards.
GCACCCGACACGTTGGCGGTCGGGGGCGAGCTGAAGAACACGTTCTGTCTGGTGTCCGGCCGCGAGGCCTTCATCAGCCAGCACCTCGGCGACATGGGCAGCCTCGAGTCACTCGGCGCATTCGAACGCTCCGTCGCCCAGTTCGAGGACATCTACGAAATCACGCCTACCGTGGTCGCCGCCGACCCGCACCCCGGCTACCACACGCGCCAATGGGCTGAGGCGAAGACTCACACTGACCCCCACGTTCATTCAGCACCATCACGCGCACATCGCCTCGCTGATGGCCGAGCACGGGCTCCCCTTGGACCAATTGGTCATCGGGTTCGCGTTCGACGGCACTGGCTTTGGGTCTGATAGGTCGATCTGGGGTGGTGAGATCCTGCTGACGAGCTACCGCGGCTTCGATCGGGTGGGTCACCTCCGCGCGGTGCCGCTCCCCGGAGGCGATACCTCGATCCAACGTCCTTACCGGGTTGCCTTGGCGCACCTGTGGGCAGCCAAGATCGACTGGTCCGACCACCTTGCACCGGTCACGGCGGCCCGGCCCACGGAGCTGGCCGTGCTTGCCCGCCAGCTCGAGCGAGGGTTCGGTTGTGTGCCCTCGTCGAGCATGGGCAGGCTCTTCGACGCGGTCAGCTCCCTGCTCGGCATACGGCAGGTCGCCTCCTACGAGGCGCAAGCTGCCATGGAGCTCGAGTGGTTGGCCGACGCGGCTGTCGGCACACCCGCCTATGCCTTCGGCATCTGCCCCGATGGAATCGATCCCGCACCTGTCCTCGCCGCCATCGTGGCGGATCTCGACCGCGGCGTTGCCCCGGCGGACATCGCGGCCGGCTTCCACGCCGCGGTCGGCGACATGCTCGTGCAGGAGGCCACGCGACTACGCCGGGACAGTGGCATCAGGACGGTCGCCCTGAGCGGAGGCGTGTTCCAGAACCTCAGGCTGCTCCACCTAGCCCGCGAGGGGCTGGCCCGCAACGGCTTCGAGGTTTTGACCCATGGGACCGTCCCACCGAACGACGGGGGCCTGGCGTTGGGACAGGCAGTGGCAGCGGCCGCCCGCACGCTCCGCACACCAGACTCATGACGGGCCGCGTCGAGATGCCGACCCTTCCACTCTCGTCTGAGGAGCCGGCAGTCGACCTGGCGCAGGCCGCCCTGACCCTGGCGCGACGGTTCGCTGCCGGCGCCACCATGTGGTGCACCTGCCCGGAATGGCCCCACCACGGACGACACGTCGCCGTGGAGTTCGTCCATCCGGTGATCGTCGGAAAACCGGCGCTGCCGACCGTGAGCCTCGAGGCCGGACGGGCCGTCACGATGCTTCGGGGGGCGGCGAGGCCCGGTGACCTCCTGCTCGTCGTGAGCCGGTCCGACGACCCCGCCGTGTGCGACCTGCTGATGCGGTCAGAGGCCTGGGGCCTGACCAGCATCTGGCTCGGCGCCGGGCCGAGGCCAGTCGGGCGGCGCGCCGACCACCTGGTGTGGCTGACCGACGCCGATCCCGGGCTGAGCAGCCGATCGGGCGACCTGGTGCTGCTCTACCACCTGCTCTGGGAGCTGACTCATGTTGTCCTCGAGCACGGGGGACTGCTCGAGGAGGAAGCTCCGTGCACCGACGACGTGTGCATCACGTGTTCCGACGAAGGCCGGGTGACCGAGGTGACACAGGTGGCTGGGGACGGCCTCGTTGAGGTACTCGCAGCCGGTCGCCGTGAGACGGTCAACGCCAGCCTGGTCGCGCCGGTAGGACCGGGCGATCTCCTCCTGGTACACGCCGGCGTGGCCCTGACCACACTGACGGCGGAAGAACGATGACAAGCGAGCCAACCGGGTTCCTCTACCCGTTCATCGAGGCCGAGGAGCGCGATGCGCCAGCCTTGCTGGACGACCTATCACAATCGGCGCGGAACAAGATGGCTGACAGCCGCCAGTTGCGCCTGACGAGCGTGGATCGGTGCGGGGAACAGCTGGAGGCAGCCGGGTCGGAGATGGCCATCCGGTTCGAACGGGGCGCCCGCCTGCTGGCCTTCGGCAACGGCGGGAGCGCGACTGATGCGGACGGGGCGGTCGACCTCTTCAGCCGACCGACTTCGGGGCGCCCGCTTCCCGCACTCTCCTTGGCGAGCAATACCGCCGTGCTCACCGCGCTCGCCAATGACGTCGGTTTCGAGTTGGTGTTCTCGAGGCAGATCATCGCTTACGGCCGCCAGCGCGACATCGCGCTGGGCTTCTCGACGAGCGGGGACTCGCCGAACCTTCTCCGCGCCTTCAACGAGGCAGCCTCGCGGGCTGCTCACGGTCGGCCTATGCGGTTACGAAGGATCGGCGATGGCGGGCAGCGACGCCGTCAACCACTGTGTGGTGGTCCAGAGCGAGAGTGTCCACCGCATCCAGGAGGCCCAGGATGCGCTGTTGCTCCGGCTCTGGATGATCGTGCAGCGGCACCTCCGTGCCGAGGAGCGCCCATGACCGACACGGCACACGACGCCGCAGCCCCCGGCCGCGAAGCGGCCGTCTTCGATCGCATTGAGGCTTTCCGGCGTCGACGCCCACGCTTGCTCGACGACGTGGTGACCCTGGCCCACGGGGCCGGGGGCAAGGCTTCGGCCGCCCTCCTGGACGCTGTGTTCCTCCCCGCGTTCGCCGGTGAAGCACGCACCGCGGCCACCGATGCCGCCGTCGTGCCGTTGCCAAGCGGCGAGCGGCTGGCCTTCAGCACGGACTCGTACGTCGTGAAGCCGCTCAGGTTCCCCGGCGGATCGGCCGGTCACCTGGCCGTGCACGGCACGGTCAACGACCTGGCCATGATGGGAGCCCGGCCCCTGGCCCTCTCCGCCGCCTTCGTGCTCGAGGAGGGCTTCCCGATCGACTCCCTGCGAGAGATCGTGGCGGACATGGCAGAGGCTGCCGCGTCGGCCGGCGTCGCCATCGTGACGGGTGACACCAAGGTGGTGGACCGGCATGCGGCCGACGGCATGTACATCACCACCGCGGGTGTCGGCCTCATCCCAGCGGGCAGGGACCTCTCGGCAGCCCGGGTGACGCCCGGCGACGTCGTGATCGCGTCGGGGACGATGGGCGACCACGGCACGGCGGTCATGCTGGCCCGCGGCGACCTCGCCCTCGAAGCCGACATCCGCTCGGATACCGCCCCGTTGCACGACCTCATGGAGGCGCTGCTCGGCGCTGCTCCGGCCACCCGGTGGCTGCGCGACGCCACCCGGGGCGGCGTGGGCACCGTCTGCAACGAGCTGGCAAAGGACGCCGACGTCACGGTGGTCCTCGACGAGACAGCACTCCCGGTTCGCTCCGCCGTGGCCGCCGCCTGCGAACTGCTGGGCATCGACCCCCTCTACGTCGCGAACGAAGGACAGTTCGTGGCCATCGTGGCAGCCGAGGAGCAGGAGCTCGCTCTGGCCGCGCTCCGCGCACATCCTGCGGGTTCCGAGGCGACGGTCATCGGAGAGATTCGCGCCGATCCGCCCGGCATCGTCGTCCTCCGGACCGCATTCGGCGGGACCCGCATCGTCGATATGCTCGTGGGGGACCCGCTGCCGCGCATCTGCTGACTCCAGGTCTTTCGCCAACACGACGAGATGCGCAAGTTCAACTACAACCGGGACACGAACGTCATCACCGGCGAGGTAACTCGGAAGCGGGTCGAAGACGATCGTTGCTACGTGGATATCGACTTCCGTGCGACCATCCTGCGCGGCACCGTGACCGCTCCGGCAGCGCCACTGTGCTGCTGCCAAGTGGGAGCACGGTCCAGTCGTGCTCCCACAGCCGCCAGTGGACTTGAAAGCAAAGGCCTTGCAGATCATGGTCCGGCACGCGAGCTCGCTCGGGAGAGGCGCAGTTCGGCCGACTGACGACTTGAGGATTCTCACGGTGTTGCATCGAGACGAACGGGAGGCAGGAGAAGAGCCTCCTCCGAGCTTCCACTTGGCCATCCGAATGCCCAACTGTGGAGCCATATTTGGTCCAACTTGGCAGACGGGTTGGACGAGGCCGAAGTGCTGACCTGGCAGAACGCTACCGATCAGCACCCAGCGGAGCTACCCGCTCTCTCAGGGTGGCGACACGGGTTCATCCCGAGGGGCGCACTCGGTCATCAGCGATTGACGAGGGGAAGGCAGGCGGCGTACGCGAGCACCAGGACGATCGCTTCCGAGCGTCGGAGCGTCGCCCCCCTCGCCATGGCGAGCCACGACGCCGCGACAACCAGAGTCATGAGCACGAGCGCGACATTTGCGACATGCGCCGAGTTCCCCGACGCGAGGAATCCGACGACGGCACCACCGCCGAGGGCGATGAAAAGGTTGCCACCGAGGACGTTTCCGACGACGAGGTCGTGTTCGCCCTTACGTGCTGCTTGGATCGAGGCGGCAATGAGGGGCGCCGAGGTGCCGATGCCGACCAGGGTGAGCCCAGCCAACCCGGCGGAGAACCCGAGATGTCTCGCGACGCCGAGCGAGGAGGTCACCATGACCTCGGCGCCGCCGAGCATGAAGACGAGCATGCAGATCGCCCGAACCGACTCGATAGGCGAGTGTCGTGTCTTGGTGGAAGCGAACTCGGCCATCTCGGATCCGAGCGGATCCTCCCTTCGGTGTCCTTGTCCGAGCAGCAACGCCGCTATTGCGACGCCGAGCGCGACCAGCATGATCGCGCCCTTGACCATCGTGATACCCCCAATGGCGAGGAGGGCGAGCAACACGACTGACGCGACGCTGATCGGCGCCTCCCTCCGGACAGTTGCCGAGTCGACCTTCAAGGGGACGATCAGTGCCCCCACCGCCAAGGCCAGACAGACGTTGGCAACGATCGATCCCACCAGGCTCCCAATGGCCAGGCTGGGTGACTTGGCAGCGGCGACACCCGCAACGATGAGCTCCGCGATGCTGGTGCCGAGGCCGCCGACCAGTGCGGCGGCAACCGTCGGGCGGACAGGCACCGAGGCAGAGATACGTGCCAGGGCGATCACGAACTGATCGCCGCTGATGGCGAGCACAACCAGGCTCCCGAATAGCCCGACGAGGTCGAGCCACAGGGTGGCCTTCGAGGGAACCAGGAACGCAAGCATGGTGCCGACCAGGCTTCCCGGCGCCCCGAAATGAAGTTGTATCACCGGATCGTACTGTGAGAGTCACGGAACAACCGGCCGTTCAGCTGCGACGACGCCGCTGGGGCAAGCCTGACCCCCGTCCCTCTTGGCAGTGGCAGCGATTCACCCAGAGCCCATGAGAGTTACCTTGCGGGTTTGCGTGGCTGGATGTCGAACCCAAGGTTCCCGAGAATCCGGACGGCGCCAGCCTTGCCGCCCTCGAAGTCATTTGAGGCAAGACGCTTGCCCGTGGCGAACTCGTACGCCGTTCCGAGTATCGCCTTGGGTGGATATGAGCGCTTCTCCCAAATGAGGTCGTAACTCAGGGTACGACTAAAGCCGTGTTCGGCAAAGAATTGCTCCGGGCCGAGCCGGTCGTACTCGCGAAGTGCTCGTACCACGTCCGCATGGGTCACTTGGCTCCAGGACACCATTGTGTGGATCCTCCTTTGCGGTATGTCGGTGTTTCAGTCGACTCGATCAGTGTCCATGTACGTAGCTCAAAGACCCGAACCACCTCTACCCGGCGGTTCGCTCAATGAGCTGATGGGCGATCGCATCGAGGTCATCTCCGACATAGTTGGGCTGCGGACCGACGTCGAGGGGGCGTTGCCCCCGAGGAGGATCAGCGTTGCCTGCCAGCGGCGTCCGGGCCATTGAAAGTGGGCCGAGGGCGGCTGGTACGATATTTATGTGCTGAAAGCAACTATCGAGCCTGATCCCGCGTCGGGCCCGGCGGCCCTTCACGTCGACCGGTTCGACGAGGCGTTGCAAACCGTCGCCCGCTCCATCACCCAGGTCCGCCTGCACGAGCGGCTCCTGCGCTTGGCTGGCGTCCGGCTCGATCGGGCCGGCGCCACCCTGCTCTTCAAGCTCTCAGCAAAGGGCGACTCGCTCCGAGTCACGGACCTCGCCGAGATACTGGGAGTCGACACCCCGACGGTGACCCGTAAGGTCCAGCAGCTCGAGCGCGACGGGATGGTCATTCGCCACACCGACCCCGACGACCGCCGAGCCTCGAGGATCCGCCTCACTCCGGCCGGTCGCCGGAGCATCGAACGGGTGCGGCGGGCCCGGCGGGCTTGGCTCGAACACGTCTTGCAGGATTGGGAAGACGACGACCTGTCTGCCTTGGCCAACCTGCTCGCTCGTTTCGCGGAGGATCTCGAGCGAGACCTGGACGACGCGCGTGACTGAGCTGACGACGGCCCCGGCAGATCAAGCCGAACAAGAGGCCGCCAGTGCCGAGCACCGCCGGATCTTGGTGATCCTCGGCGCGCTCATGATGGGGATGGCCCTGGCCGCGCTCGATCAGACCATCGTGGCCACGGCACTCCCCACGATCGCCGGCGACCTGCACGGTCTCAACCACCTGTCGTGGGTGGTGACGGCCTACCTCCTGACCACCTGCATCTCCACGCCGCTGTGGGGAAAGCTGGGCGACCTCTACGGCCGGAAAGCACTCTTCCAGCTGGCCATCGTGATCTTCCTGGTCGGCTCCGTGCTGTCCGGGCTGTCCCAGTCCATGGCCGAACTCATCGCGTTCCGGGCGATCCAGGGGATCGGGGCCGGCGGGCTGATGGTCGGCTCGCAGTCCATTATGGGCGACGTCGTGTCGGCCCGGCAGCGGGGCAAGTACATGGGTTACTTCGGCGTCGTCTTCGGCGTCACCAACGTGGCGGGCCCGCTGCTCGGCGGCTTCTTCACCGAGCACCTGTCATGGCGCTGGATCTTCTACATCAACCTGCCGCTCGGCATCGTGGCCCTGTTCGTCGTGGCCGCAGTTCTGCATCTCCCGGTCAAGCGGGTGCCGCACAAGATCGACTGGGCCGGCACGGCCTTCCTCTCGGTCGGCGTCACGTGCATCATCTTGCTCACGACCTGGGCCGGCTCCGAATATGCCTGGGGTTCGCCCGTCATCATCGGCACCGGGCTCCTCGCCCTCGTGACGCTGGGCGCGTTCTGCTTCATCGAGACAAGGGCGTCGGAGCCGATCATCCCGCTCTGGCTCTTCAAGAACCGCACCTTCACCGCCACCTCGGGCGTCGGGTTCATCATCGGCTTCGCCATGTTCGGAGCCGTTATCTACCTGCCCCTGTACCTCCAGGTCGTTCACGGAGCTTCGCCGACCCTTTCGGGCCTCGAGCTCTTGCCCCTGATCGGCGGGATGCTGATCACTTTCATCACGAGCGGGCGCATCGTCACTCGCACCGGGCGCTACAAGGTGTTCCCGATCGTGGGCACGGGTGTTCTCACAGTCGGCCTACTCTCGCTCACCGAGCTCGGACCGCATACCACTTACGGTGAAGTCGCAGTCTTCATGTTCATCACCGGGCTCGGCATCGGCCTGGTCATGCAGGTGCTGGTCGTCGCCGTGCAGAACGCGGTGCCGTACTCCGCGCTGGGAGTGGCCACGGCCACGGCGACGTTCTTCCGGACCATCGGGGGGGCCTTCGGGGTGGCCGTCCTCGGTGCCGTCTTCGCCAACCGCTTGGTCTCACAACTCAAGCTGCACGCCAGCGCGGCCGAGTTGAAGTTGGTCAGCGGTTCGAATGTGACGGCCAACCCGGCCCAGATCGAGCATCTTCCGGCCGCCCAGCGCGCCTTCGTCGTCAGTGCCTTCAGTCACTCGGTCGAGACGGCCTTCTTTGTCGCCGTGCCCTTTGTCGTCCTTGGCTTTGTCCTGAGCTGGCTCATCAAGGAGATCCCGCTGCGCACGACTGCGTTCGTCGCCACTCGTCGGTCCGACGATCCACAACCACAGGGAAGCGATGCGGACGGGGCTGCGATTGACGACTCTGCCATACCAACTCCGGTGACCAGCCCCGGCTGGGAGAGTCTGTAACTACCAATGTGTGTCGTGAGGTACCGCTCGTATCAAATGAGGAAGAGCTGAGGAGTAACGACCCGGACCGCTGCGCAATGGAGCAGAAGGCCGGCGGAATACTTTCGACTCCGAACCAACACGTCGGATCTCGCCGGTGACCGTGGACTCGCGCCGGCGGCGCCGGTCCGAGAAGCGCTGTCACGTTGCCGATCCATTTGTGTCCAACTATGGAGCCGTATTTTGCCTAACTCAACAGACGGGCTGGACGAGGAGAGAGAACAGGGAACAGCTGTGCTGGTCGTGCGTGGAGCTGCCAACGTCGATGAGCCAGTGTCTTGAGCCCTTCGATGTGCGTTTCGATCGCGGCTCAAATCGCCACATCGCGTTCGGCGGCGGCGTGCACAGTTGCCTGGGTTCGCACCTCGCCCGCAGAGAGCCGCCAGTCACCCTAACTGAGTGACACCGGCGGCTGCCCGACTATTCGTTGACGCCTGGCCACGAGCAGTTTGAATACCCGCCCGGCTCTGGCGGGGGTATACCCGTCCATTATTGGTATCCTTTATTCGCGATGAAGCACCCTGGGACCAGCGGGTCACCAAGGAATGCTTTCGTTCTCCCATCTCGTGAAGGTGCCTGTCGGGCCGTCCGGACCGAGCAGCGCAACGCGCACAACCTCGCGGGAGCCGTCCTCGACGGACTCGGTGCCCGCGTATCCGTTGAGGTTCGTGCTCGTGAAGGCTGGCGAAACCAAGTTGATCTTGATATCGGTCGACTCCAACTCGATCATCATGGCGAGCGTGATGGCGTTGAGAGCCGCCTTGGATGCTGGGTAGACCGGGCCGAACGTCGCGTGGTAGGGGGACGACGGGTCTGCGTTTGAGGTCAGCGAACCGACTCCGCTCGACACGTTGACGATGCGGCCATCCGATGACTCGCGAATGAGCGGCAACATCGCCTGATAGACGGCGAGGACGCCGAACACATTGGTCTCCCACACCGCCCGTACTTCGTCGAGGGACGCGTTGCTCGCTTTCGACAGCTTTCTGTACTCTTCGAGTGACAGCTTGCCCTTTTTCGTGTTCGAGATTCCAGCGTTATTGACCAGGAGGTCGAGGCGGCCAAACTCCTCCTGGATACGCTCTGCCGCAGCGGTGATGGAAGCCTGATCCGTCACGTCGATCTGAAGGGCGATGGCGCCCGGACCAATCTCCTTCGCCGCGACATCACCACGCTCGAAGTTCCGCGACCCCACCAAAACGGTGAGACCGTTTGCAACGAGTTCCTTTGCTACCTGGAGACCGACGCCTTGATTGGCTCCGGTGACCAGGGCGATGCGATCGGTCTTGGAATCTCATCACTGTTGTTCATGGCCCCAGGTTGACATATGCGGGGAGAGCGAGGTGTTTGGCCGTCGCTCCGGCGCCAAGTTTGACCCCGTACGCCATGGGTCGGTGACGCTGTTGAAGGCGCCAAGCAACGATACCGTGGGATGGAATGGCCACGTTGTTGCGGGGAATGAACAAGTTGTTGCGGGGAATGAATAGGACGTAACGGAGCAGTCCGAGAAGGCGTTCACGGCACCGGAGAATGAAGCGAGGATTTGGATGTCCGACAAACTGACAACCTGCTTGTGGTTCGATCACGGTGACGCCCGCAAGGCAGCCGAGTTCTACGCTACGACCTTTCCCAACAGCCACGTTGACGCGATCCACCTAGCTCCGTCGGATTACCCCGACGGATCGGCCGGGAACGAGCTTACGGTCGAATTCACCGTGCTCGGCCGATCATTCGTGGGTCTCAATGGTGGACCGAACTTCGTCCCGAACGAGGCCGTCAGCTTCATGGTGTTGACCGACGACCAGGCCGAGACCGACCGGTATTGGAACGCGATCGTCGACAACGGCGGAGAGGAGAGCGCGTGTGGCTGGTGTAGAGACCGGTGGGGTTTCTCCTGGCAAATCACGCCTCGAGCCTTGCTGGAGGCGATGAATAGCCATGACGAGGCCGCTGCAAAGCGGGCTATGGATGCGATGATGACGATGACGAAGATCGACATACTTGCAATCGAGACCGCGGCCCAGGATCAACGCAGCGCCCTTCGGGCTGGGGCAAGTAGGGCTGAAAGGAGGCCGCCAGTGGAACAAACCAGCGAGGACCG
>CAVXPD010000022.1:0-60443 GCA_963763575.1 uncultured Acidimicrobiaceae bacterium | reverse complement strand
CAGTGCTGCGCTCTAACCGACTGAGCTATAGCCCCGGGCGAGCAAACCCCTCGGCACGAGGAAGATTGAGGCTACACCACGGCCCTTTCCTCGCTGCGAGCGTCCCCTATCGCCCAACAGCGGGCAGGGCACGTCAATCAAACCCGCTGGCGGCCGCCGCGGCGGGGCGGAACCTCCCGCACCAGTGGGCTCCTTCTGGCCGACAAGCCACCGATGCGTGACTGGCCTGCTATCCCTCCTGGCCTCCCTCACCAGAGTTGACAGGACTGGGAGTGGATTGTCGTGTTGAACGGTGGCACGGTGCCGGTCAACCCCGACTATCGGGTCCGGGCAATGACGGCGAACGGGGTCCAGCGCGTCGGAACCCTGGAGCGTTCGCGTGCGAGGAGGCGAGAGTAGTGCTGTGTCGCCGGTGGCAGCCATGCGCAATGGATAGAACTCGGCACGGGGTCAGTATCGATGATGACCGGGTCCCCGTGAACTGATCCACACGCCGTGCGAGTCCGATGCCCCAAGATGGGGCAAGGAGGACAAGCACAGATGAAGGGACGTCACCACACGCCCGAGCAGGTGATCCGCAAGCTGGCCGAGGGCGAGAAGCTCTTGGCCCAAGACAAGAGCATCGAAGAGGTGTGCCGGCACCTCGAGATCACCGAGTCGACCTGGCACCGCTGGCGCAATCAGTACGGCGGCATGAAGGCCGACGACGCCAGGCGACTCAAAGAGCTCGAGCGCGAGAACCAGCGCTTGAAGAAGATCGTGGCCGACCAGGCCCTCGACATCGACATGTTGAAGGAGCTGAACCCGGGAAACTTCTGACCCCGGACTGTCGCCGGCGCGCGGTCATCGCCCTCCAGGCCCAGTTCGGGGTCTCCCAGCGCCGGGCCTGCGCGGTCGTGAGCCAGCCCCGCTCAACCCAACGCCTGACCGCGCCGGTCCCGCCCGACGAGGAGCTCGCCCTGCGGGCCTTCTTGCGTGACTTCTCGCGGCGACGGCCCCGCTGGGGCTGGCGGCGGGCGGCCCGGGCCGCTCGAGACGCCGGCTGGCGCGCCAACGACAAGCGGATCCACCGGCTCTGGCGTGCTGAAGGCTGCGTGTGCCCTATCGCAAGAAGAAGCGCCCGCTGCGCGGTATCGGGGTCGCGGTTGGGGCGTTCTGTCCCATCAGGCCCAACGTGGTGTGGGCCCTCGACTTCCAGTTCGACCAGACATCTGACGGGAGGATCCTCAAGCTCTTGAACGTCATCGACGAGTACACCCGAGAGGCTCTGGCCATCGACGTCGAACGCTCCATCGACGCCGACGGCGTGGCGTCCTGCCTCGAACGCCTGGCCAGCCAGCGCGGCGCACCGGCCTACGTCCGCTTTGACCACGGGCCCGAGTTCATCGCCTACGCCGTGGCCGACTGGTGCCGTTTCAATGGCACCGGCACCGTGTTCATCGATCCGGGCAGCCCGTGGCAAAACGCCTGGATCGAGTCGTTCAACGGTCGCCTCCGCGACGAGCTCTTGAACGGCCAGCGCTTCGACTCGCTGCTCGAGGCCCAAGTCCTCCTCGAGGACTGGCGGATCGACTACAACATCAACAGGCCACATAGCGCACACGGCTGGCTCACCCCGGTCGAGTTCGTCGAGGCCTGGCTCCACCGACAACAGCTCACACTCGCATAGCGGGTGGATCAACAATCGGGATCCCCTCAACGATGTAAGGGGCGGGCGGAGCGAAAAGTAGGCTCAAGACTCGACGTCGGTGAACGAACGCCGCTCCGGACATAGGACAGTCGTCCAGAAGCCAGTGCAGAAGCGGCCCGCGCATCTCGAAACAAAGAGCGCGCCTCGTGTGTGAACCCTTTGCAGAAAATTACGGACTGAACTTGCTCGAGTGAGCTCTTCAATGCCGTCTGTTCCAAACTCTGTTCCGATAATCGGGCCAGGTGCGTCCCGCTGAGTCTCAGTCCGATTGTGATCCGCACGGTGACCAAAGGGACTGGGACTCGACGGGACCATCTGGGACGTGGCGAGAACCCTATCTCTCTGAAGTTGCAGAGGGTCGGGCGATCGATTCCAGCTAGCCACACATTCGAACAACGACGAGTCAATTCGCGGCCGAAGACGATCAACTTCCCTGGAGAACGCTGAGGCCATTCACCGTCGGGAGGACCACAGTAACCCTGCCGAAATTGATCGTCCCACCGAGCCGCGGGGTGACGTAAGCCACGGTCTTGGCTACCAATTGGAGCTCGAGTGAGGTGCCCGCCTCCGCGGTGTAGCCAACGGTTTCGAGTGGGACTGTGATGGTATGGAATTTTCCATCCAGTGTGACCGGAATGGGTGTGATCTGGTTGTTGACGACGATCCCGGTAGTTGGGTCGACTAACTGGGCGAACACCCGGGAAGGTCGCGCGCTTGGTGCCGCGGTACCCGAGTAGGTCAGTGTCAGCTTCGGTGGGCCGACGATCACTGCTGCGTGGGCGATCGGCACGGTGATGTTCAGGGCGTTGGCCGCCGGGCCGGGAGTGACGGAGTAGGCGACGGCATCAACCGCGTTGGCTGCCAGGGGATTGATCGCGACGGAGGGCGGTCCTGACCCACCGCCTGCCTCCAGTGCGAGCTTTCCCGAACCCGTGGCCAAGATCGGAGCTCCCGGGGGGAGCGGATAGCCGGGCGCAGCGTACGTCGTGCCTTTCTGATCGACGAAGGCGAATCCCTTGAGCACGCGCACCGAGGTGTCGCGCGCTACGAACCGCTGCATCCAGGCGAGCGAGAGGGGGCCTACTTCAATGGCTGAGCCCGGATCTGTCAGACAGGCCCCGTGTCCTCCGCAGAACCACGCCATGGAGACCGTGGTTCCCTGGCGGTGAAGGCTCTCGTAGTTTGCGACGCCCTCGTCGAGCGGGAACAAGTCATCGACGGTGCCCTGGAGGATCAACGTCGGCACTCTCACTCCAGAAAGAAACTGGGCCGGTCCGCGGTTCTCAAAAAACGACACAGCTCGGGAATCGATCACACCGGTCGTGTTCATCTCATGGTCGGCTGCTTTGATCTCAGGATCGAGCTTGGCAGTTGAGGCGACGGAATCGAGGATGTTCGCCCACCCTGCCTTCGGGGTCTGGTTCTTGTCGAGACTGCTCCCAAGTGCGTGCCAGGCAATGGTGGGGGCGATGGCATCGATCCGGCAGTCTCGTTCGGCTGCCGCGAACTGGACGCCGCCACCGTAAGACTCACCAACCATGCCCACCCGAGGCACACCCGATCGATCCAGTTCGACGCCAGGCTGCTGCGCCACCCAGTTGATCATGGCCGACACGTCCCGGCCTTCGTAGTTCGGGCTATCGACCTCGGCCTCTCCGGTGGAGTGACCGAAGCCCCGGGGATCCCAGGTCAGCACGTTAAATCCGCCTTGCCAGAGTTGGGCGATGCTCAGCGCACCTTGGATTCCAGCCTGCGATGTGTCGGTGTCCCCGGACTGACCCCAGCCCGGGCCCATGAGTACGGTCGGACGGACACGGCCATCCGCCGATGGGTCGGGGAACCAGTGGATACGGATGACCGTGCCGTCGAACGACGTGAGATCGAAGTCGGACGGGACGCCGGGCGCCGCCACTGCCTTGGTGGACTGCCATCCGCTCTGAGGCTGACAGACAGGCGCGGCCGCTGCCGGCGAGCCCTGCAACCATTGAACCGGAGCGCTCAGCGAAGGACGATCGGCTCCACCGGCGAAAACCAGGGCCAGGGTTAAGGCAATCGCCATTCCCGCCACCCAGAATCTAGGTTGCACGCCAGCGCGGCGAAGTTGGTGTGCCGTGGCCCCGATCCCTCTCGTCACTGCATCGCCTCCTCGTCACGGTCGTGGTACGGCGCATCGAGGTGAATCGGACGGCATCACCACGACGAACCGGCGACCCAACGACCTATGACCCAACCTCCACCAACGAGCGACCGGTGATCCTACAGTTGCCACTACGACGGGTTGGGTCGTGCGAGGTCAGCTGTAAAGCAGCAGGGAGTTGGAGCAACTCGATCAGTTCGGGTACACCTGGGACGGAAACTACCTTGTCCCTCCGCCGTAGGGTTGCACCAGACAGGACGCCAAAGATGAGCTCCCCCCCTACGGATTCTCCGATCCCGCTGTAAGCCCTGCAGTAACGAATGCCGCGTGCTTGGAGGGAAGAGCCCTTTGCAGACCCGCTCGACGACGAGATGCGTCGGGTCGTGGACCGGCTATGCGCCGAGACACCCACCAACCACCTGCTTGAGCCTCGCGGATCCGCTGGGACGAAAGCTGCCGGGCTGCGGGGCGGCTCGGAACCGCCCCGCAGCCGATCAGATGGAGCGCTTAGTACCCGTTGCCGAGGAGGCCGGGTAGGACTTGCGTGCCCTCCTCCTGGACGGCCCGAAGCGAGATCGGGTTGAGTCCGAGCAGCCTCAAGATCGTCGGAGCCACCTGGGTCGTTTCCACCGGGTTGCTGGACTGGCCCGCCCGGACGGTGCCTGGCGCGTAGACCACGAGCGGAACGTCCCGATCACCCGGGTTGGCGCCGCCGTGTTCGGCAATCTTCGAGCCGGTCGTGTAGATCGTGCCGACCTGCGAGATCCCGAACACGTCTGGGTGGCGGTTTTCGAACGTCGAGACGCCGAAGTACTGCGCCGACTGCTGGCCGGCGAAGATCTCCGCCAGGCCGGAGTGCTGGACCGTGATCGTCTGGCCGGCGTAGTTGACCGCCGGGGCGCTGTGCGTCCACAGGTAGTTCTTGACGAAGTCAGCCGCCGCCTGCGAGCGGTCCGACAGCCACCACAGCAGTCCGTCATCGTCGGCCTCTTGGACGACCAGCGTCGGGTTGCTCGGATGCAGCGCGGCCCAGGCAGTGTTGACGCCGGCAATGATCGGACCGTCGTCGATCCGCTGGAGCTGGTTGTTGTTCAGCGGCGACTGGCCGTGCTTGGCCGTCAGGATGATGGCCGTGGAACCAGCCTCGCCGTCGGCCCGGATCGCGTCGGCCATCTGGTCCAGGGCGTTGTTGACGTAGTCAAGCGCTTTCTGGAGCAGTGGGCCCGGCACCTGTTGGCCGTCCACCGTCACGTATCCGCCGGGCAGCGACGGGCCCTCGGTGTAGTCGCCCTGCGCGTTCGGGCCAATTCGTACCGCCGGGGAGCTCTTCAGCTTCTCGGCGGTCGAGACGGTTTGGAAGTTCATCCCGTAGATCGCCGGCGTGCCCACCTTCGGCCCGGTGCCGGAGTGCCCGGAGCCGTTGATCCAATTGAGGACTGCTTGGACCTTGTAGGAGTCGTACTGCTTGGTCGCGGCGTTGTCGGCCGTCCACGCGCCGTCGACCGGGTACGGCACGCCGTTCGGCTCTACGGCCTGCGAGTCGATTTCCGGCCCGAAGAAGTCGTCGATGCTCCTGCCAGCCGAGCCCGGGCCGTTGTAGGACGTGTACACAGCGTGCTTGTCGGACCACGCCGTTCGCATGCCGGCGTCGTGGATCACCTGGAAGATCGTGTTGACCTCCAGGTAGTTCCACGGCTGAATCGGCTTGCAGGTCTTCGGGTCGACCGGGTACGTCGCCGGGTTCAGACCTGACTGCGGGTGCGGACTCAAGTTCATGATCAAAGCCGGGTTCTTGTCGATGCCGCCCGGGTAGATCGAGCCGCCCTCATCGAACGCGGGGAAGGTGTTGCCGCTCCCGTTGTTCAGCAGGTCCGGCACGTTGGCAAGGTTGTCATCGGGCGAGTCGTAGATCACATTGCCCCCCGGGACCGGCCCGGAGCAGTTCGTCGTCCCCGGCGGGAAGACCCCATGGCTGTACTCGTCGTCGTAGTAGATACCGAGGGTCTTCGGGTCGGCGCCGGTCATCAGCGCCGTGCCGCCCGGATCGGAGTCCGACGGGACGGGGGTTTGCGCGTTGGTGTATTCAGCGCCCCCGGTGGCCAGCCGCGCAAGCTCCGAGTTGGGATGGTTGGCGACGTACCACTCCAGATCGGACTGGTGCATGCCGTCGACCGAGATCAGGAGAACGTGCTGGATCTGATCGTGGACGGACGCTGTGGCGCTGGAGGACGACACCGCCAACGGCGTCGCGGCCGCTAGCGCAAACGCAGCGACTCCCGCCATTACGGGTTTCGTTCTCAATCTCATGTTCGCTCCCTCTGTTGGACTCGCTCCCCTCGATCCGCTGGAGCGTAGGGACCGAGTTCAAACAGCGCCCCACCATTCGGTGACCCGCACATGTCCAATAGGTGAATTTCAGCGGACAATACGGCCGTGTTCACACTGCAACGAGCGAGAGATCCACATCTCCGAATGGTTTCCGTCCGGGAGGGTGGCACTGCAGTCGTCGAGGGACGCACACGATCATTGAGGTAAGAACTTGGCGAGCCTCAGACATAGGCCTCGCGTGCGTGCAGCACTGGCAAACGCAGGCGCCCCCGCGAGTGGAACACCGTCCCGCGCTATGGGCTAAAACGGTCGCTGGTTCGATTCGAGCTGGCCCACCGACAACAGCTACAACTCGTCCCCTCGGCTCGACAACTCCCGTTCGATGCCAACTAGCAATGAGGACAGAACGGGGGCCGGTACGCACCCTCGATCGCCGGAACCTCGGGACCACGGCCATCACGACCGCCTCGGTTTGGCGAGCGGGCGCCTCTCGCGACATCGTCGAGCGCCGGAGCATACGAAGTCAACGACGCGAGCGCAGCGACCGCTGAACGCCGGTAGGTCCTTATCTGATTGGCATCGACGTCCGATTTAGGCGCGACGTAGGCGGGCTTGCTTGCCCGGCCCACCACCCGGCGCCCAAGCCCGCTACACCGTGCCGAACACCTCTACATCTTGGATAGCGCCGTGACGAATCCGGTGCCCGGCGTCCCGAGCCCGGTCATGTTGTCGTACCCGGGCGCGGTCACCAACGTGTTGTCCCGGGCGGCGCAGTTGCCCGATCCATTGCAATAGGTCTCTGTACCTTCGTAGGTGATGATCCGCGTCTGGTACAGGAGCCCAGCGCTGTTGTCGAACAGGTTCGCGTAGTCGACCCGTGCTTGCGTCTGCTTGCCACCCGGTACCACGTCGTTGATGGCCGAGGAGTCGCTTGTCTCGAGCTTGTAAAGAACGGGGTTCAGGAATCCCAATGAGATCCCCGAGGCCTGGTCCGCCAAGGCGACCACGCCGGCGAAGAGAGGCGAGGCCAGGCTGGTTCCGCCGTAGCGGGTGGTCTTCCAGTACGTCCCGTTGGGGAAGGTCTGCGTCTGGCCCATCAGGAGGCCGGTGGAAGGGTCGGCGTCCATGGAGAAGTCAGGCACCACTCGCGTCGGCACCGGCCCGAGGATCGGGGAGTTCTCTTCCGACATGGAGGTCGGCACGATCCCCGTCTGGTAGTACGGCTGCGGATAGACGTAGCTCGTGCCTCCTCCGGCCGCGCCGTCGAAGGTGGGCGGCAGCCAGGTGTTTTTGGTGGCCCTCGAACAGCCCGGAGAGCCGAAGAGTGCTGCGGTGCACAGATAGCTGTGGTACGTCGACCATCCGAGCTCGCCGATCCGCTGGCCCATGGATCCGACCTGCAAGGTGGTCCCCCCGATGCTGGTGGCGTAGGGGCTCGAGGCCGGGTAGTCGGGGGCGGTTACCCCGAGGACCGGGAAGTTGTCTCCGTCGTCACCAGAGGAGAACAGGACGCTTACCCCGGTCCCGGCCGCCATCGTGAACAGGCTGTCGTAGGCCGCGCGGGTTGATGGTGCGTCGAGCAAGTCGCCGCCGGTGTCACCCCAAGAGTCGGTGATCACCTCCGCCATGTGGTTGTCGACCACCCTCGCGACGCCGTCGAGCAGGGCGTTGTCCAGGCAGCTGGCGGCGCCCACGTACAAGATGTTGGCGCCCGGTGCCATGGCGTGGGCAGCCGTGACGTCGATCGTTTGCTCGGTGTACCAGCCGTTGGCCGCGCACAGCGTGGCGTGGTTGTACTCAGGCGGGTACAACGCGGTGAACTGGCCGGAGTTCAGCGGGTGCGACGGGTCGGCTTTCGCGTAATAGGTCTGCACGTCGGAGAGCAGCGTGGGCGAGGCGTAGGCGTCGACGATCGCCACGGTCACCCCCTGTCCGGAGTGACCCGCGGCGACCTGGTTGGCCACCCCGTAAGCGGACCGGAACTGCGCAGGCGAGTACCCGCAGCTCTCCCAGGGCGAGGGCGAAGGGAAGCCGTGCCCATAGGCGGGGAGTGCGTTCGCAAACTTCTGGTTGTAGTAGCTGCCGCACGGGGGCGCCGGGACGAAGCCGGACGGGGGTGGGTAGGGCGACGGTCCGCGTCCCGTGGCCGAGGCGGCATTGTCGTCGTTGGGGATGGTGGCGCTCGGGGCGGTGCTGGACGACGCGCCCGAGCTGACGTCCGGCGTGGCGACGGTCTCGCTGAGCCCCAGCGCACCACTCACGATGCCCGATAGCGAGCTCGGAACGGTCAGGTCATCGTCAAGGAGGCGCAGCGTCCTGCCCTGCACGCTGTGGTAAGAGAGCGACGTCGAGAATGCCTGCTCGATCTGGGCGGCCGTACCGCTCACGTCGATGCGCAACCGGTCAGCGGAAACCGAACCCACCCGCAGTCCTTCTTGGCTGAGCCACGAGGTGACCTGCGCCACCTCGGCCGACGCCGGCGAGTACTGCGCCTCCCACTGCGCCGGGGTCAGGTAGTCACGGTACTGAGCCTTGCCCGGAGTGGAGACCGCTTCTGCCAGTGCTTGCGCGCCCGCGGTGTCGCGCATGTTGAGCGAGATCTCAAAACTGATAGCCGTGCTGGCGGGAACGGACGCGATGGCCGGCGTCTTGGCTGCCGCCGGGGACGCCGTCCCGCTGACCACGGCGCTGCCCGTCGTGGACGCGCCCGCGCTGTTGGTGGTGGCCAGCGAGGCAAGTCCGACGGTCCCGAACAAGGTCGCTGCACCCAGCCTCAGAAGAATCGATCGTCGCTCCAACGAACCCACCTTCTCCCTATGTCGTGCCGGCGCACCTCCTCGGGGCTCCGGTTCCTTTTGGGCGACAGTAACGAGCGACTCTTCGTCCGTCTATGGGTTCGGGTGCTGGCAAGCCGGGTTGAAAGTTCTGTCGTGTGTTACACCGCTGTGACTACGCACGAATCCGGTGCAGTTTCGATCAGTGGGGAACGCGACAGAACCCGGTCCTCTCGTTGCCGCGCCTGCGGCGCCACCGCATTCCAACGACGCGCACGCCCATCCGGTCATCCGTAGTTCCCGGATTGGAACCGGGGGAGCACCTCCTCTGTCATGCCCCACAGTTCTCTGATCGTGGCCCCACCGTCCACGACGAGGGTCTGCCCCGTGATCCGTTCGGCGAGTGCCGAACACAAGAAGAGGACGGCGTTGCCGATGTCGCGGGTCCGTGGGGGAGCGAGGGGATTGACCGGGTTCACGGCCCAGCGCCCTTCGGGCCAGTCCTCGTTTCCCGTGCCGACGTTGCCGGGCGCCACGGTGTTGACCCGGACTCCGTAGCGTCCCATCTCCTGGGCGAAGCTCTTTGCCAGGGACATGACGCCTGCTTTGGCTGCTCCGTATGGGGCGTGCATGGCAGCTGCGGCGATCCCGTCGACTGATGCCAGCGCGACCATCGAGCCACCGGTGCCTTGCCTGATCATCTGACGGCCGACGACCTGGAAGAGGTAGAAGACCTGGGTCACGTTGTTCAGGATGGTCCATTGCCAGTCCTCGAGGGAGAAAGACTCTGCCCGGTCCCATCGGGCGCCGCCGATGATGTCGACACAAACGTCGATCGAGCCGAGTCCAGCTGAGGCCTCGTCCACGGCTCGTTGCACGTCCGCCGGGACGGTCATGTCGGCGACGATGGGGAACGCGGTACCTCCGTTCTCTTGGATCTCTGCGGCGATTTCCTCGCCCCGGCTCTTGTCGATGTCGACGCACGCGACGCCCGCGCCCGCTTCCGCGAGCTTCAGCGCGCAGATGCGACCGTGGCCGGCCCGTGTACGGATGTAGCCCGCACCCGACACCACGGCCCCCTTTCCGGCCAGACCGAGATCGATCATTGGATCCTCCTTCCGCTCTCGAAGTCAATCCGGATGCGGCGGCAGTGAGGCCGCCACCCGCATCGACCTATAGGTCAGAGCATCATTTTGGAGCGAGGTCCGAGGCCACCAGGTTGGCCAGTGCGACTGCGCCTGGCCCGCCGATCGCCAGGTGGGTCCCGTCCGGCCCGAACCACCCCGGGTTCTGAGCAGCGAGGCTCGCCCAATCCGCTACGACAACGTTCGGGTACTTGGTCGCGCCTTCAGTGATGACCGCGTTGTTTGGGTCCTGCCAGGGCCGGTTGACGTGCGTGTTCACGAAGACCACTCGTGATGCGCCGCTCAGGATGGACATCATGGTGTCGAAGTCGTTGTCGGAGATCGGACCGTTGGTCCCAAGAGCGACGATGACCTCGGCACCCAGCGTGCCGCTCGCCTTGAGCAAACTCAAGATGTTCTCACCGTCACTCCATTGGCGACTGACACCGGCGTACACCGCGACTCCGGGGACGTCGGCCTTGAGCGGTCCCTCGTAATCGATCATCACGGAGTCGCCCACTGCCGTCACGTGACCCGGTTCGAAGCCTGGCGCCGGTGGTGGGAGGGTGGGGGCCGTGGTCCTCGTGGGCGCAGGTGCCGTCGTCGTCGTGGCCGCAGGTGCCGTCGTCGTCGTTCTCGCGTCGCGTGGCAAGAACGGGACACCAGCGGCGGATAACCCTGTTGGAGCGGTCACGCCGTTCTCTGCCAAAAGAGGCGCGCTGATCCCCGCCAACGCCAGGAGCAGCGCGAGGTCAGCGAAGACAAGTCGCCACAGGGGCCGCGGCGCGGGCGTTGGCGAGTCGGAGTCTGGCATCCGGCCCCCAGTTTGGTGGCTTTTTCGGCCGAGGCGGGGTCGCCGTTACTCAGGCAGCGGCGCGTCCTCTGGCCACAGTCGCACGGCGATCGACTGGCTCGCCGTCGCGAGAAGCTCGCCTCCTTCGGACCATAAGAAGGCCGTGCCCTGTGCGTAGCCACCCACCAGCGCATGGATTCGAATGTCGCACAAGACCCACTCGGTCGGCTTGAGCTGCACCATGCGGAGCGTGTTGTCCAGGCTCCGTCCCATGGCGCGCCGACCGATTGGTTGAGAAACCGCCCCGGAGACGTAGTCACCGAAGATCGCCAGGGTCGCCGCGGAGGGAGTCAAATGACCAGGTACTCTTGCCCACAGTGCCGATTCCGGGCTGCCCGGGGTGCCGTCCATCTCTTCGAAGCTCCGTCCGCGAGCGGTCCTGACCTCCACGCTGTCCATGATGGTGTTGCGGAAGAACGCGGGCAGGAACCGCGGCGGACACTCGTCCGGCGGAGGGACCGTAGGCGGCACCTCCCACACGCCGTCCACGGTGAGCTCGTCCCGGCCGAGGGCAGCATTGACAGTCAAGATCTCCCGCCCGTCGACGCGGCCGGCGGCCCGGGCTTGGGTCACGTGACCTCCGACGGCGGCGAGCGTAATTTCCCACTTCAGATCGGACCCAGTGAGCGCATAGGACAGATAATGCGCGGTCGCCCACACGGTCGGCCGACCAGACGCAACCTCGAGGGCGACGAGCGCCGCGCCGAGGCCGCACCCGCCGAAGAGGAAATTGCCCGGTGTCGTGAGTTGAGGAGTGACCTTCATAGTCCAGTGCAGCTCGTCATCTTCCGGTGTCATGCCCAAGAAGGTTCGTGCGTCCACGGGGCCGCACGCTACAGGGAGTGGTCATCAGCCCCATAAACTTCAGTCAGGGCCTTGTCCCGACAAACGACGGACGCGATCGGTTCGGCAGGTGGCGGCCTGGGCTCGAGGCAGCGTCCTCCCCTCCGCTTTTCCATGGGCGCACGCCGAATCACCGTGAGGGAGCGCGATTGTTTACAATTGAGTCTCTCGGCAATCCGTCGTCGAGTCGATGAGGTGCCGCCAATCGCGGGGGTGTAGCTCAGCTGGAAGAGCAACGGCTTTGCAAGCCGTAGGTCGAGGGTTCGAGTCCCTTCACCTCCACCAAAATGCGCACCGCTCGAACTCCCTAGTAGAACAGAGCAGTTCGAGGGCGGATCGTATTTCGCGCGCGTCGACGATGCCGGCGATCGAGCCAGGCAGGTCAAGAGAGTTCTGGCACTCGTCGAGGAAGAGCGCGGCATCACGTCGGGCGGCGTGCTGGCCGGTCCGTCCCAACCGGAAACGTGACGGAAGTGCGATGACCCAACGTCGTAGATCGCGTCGTGATAACGACGCGAAGAGATGCGACCGCATCAACGAGGCGACCCCGCCGATCGCCGACCCCGCCGATGTACACGACGCTTGGTTCTTGACCCCTTTATCGGCACGACCTAGGTTCCGGCGATGCTCTCCCGCCGGAAGTTCCTCCAGATTGCTGCCGCCGCTGGCGGTCTTGCCATCACTGGCACGGACCTCTTGAATGAGGCCGCCGCCAATGCCTCCAATGTGATGCGGCCCAACGGTTCGGGCGGCATCCGCCACGTCGTCATCCTCATGATGGAAAACCGGTCGTTCGACCACTTCCTCGGCTGGTTGCCCGGTGCCGACGGCCGCCACGACCTGACGTTCGTGTCGGCAGCCGACGGCAACACCTACCCGAACTACCCGCTGGCACCGGACTTCCAGGGCTGCGGGTACAGCGACCCTGATCACAGCTGGGAAGGCTGGCTCGTCGAGCACAACTTCGGAAGAATGGACGGCTTCCTCCAGCGGCCGACGACCCCAGCGAACAACTCAGGCGTGACTCAGGCCGCCGCGAACACCTTCCCGATCGGCTACTACACCAATCTCAATCCTGACAGGACGCCCAAAGCCCTTCCGGACCTGCCGGTGATCGGCGCGCTCGCCCAGCGGTACACGACGCTCGATCGATACTTCTGCGCGTTCGCCGGGGAAACTTTCCCCAACCGCTTCTACCAGCACGCCGGTCAAACCGACCGGGACCACAACTCCGAGGTGGCCTCCACCTTGCCAACCATCTGGGACCAACTCTCCCCGATCCCCAACTCACAGGGCGTCCCGACGGGCGGCTACTACTACCGCGACTCCCCGTTCCTAGCCCTCTGGTCCAGCCCGACGCTCAAGTATCAGGCGTTCTTCCATCCCTTCTCCGACGCCGACGCCTCCACCGCCATACTCTCGGCCGGCACGTCGTTCGTGACGGCCTGCGAGAACGGCACGCTGCCCAACGTCTCTTACATCGACCCTGCCTTCGACAACGAGGGTACTGGGACGTCGGGCGACGACCATCCGCTCGGTGACATCCGGCTCGGCGAACGGTTCATCGCTGACGCCTACCACGCTCTCGCCGACAACGGCTACCTCGACGACACGGTGTTCATCGTGACCTTCGACGAGTGGGGCGGCTTCTACGACCATGTGCCGCCGCCACAGGTCATCGACGAGACGAACCCGGCCGACGTCATGCACGCAGGCGACAGCACCACCCCGACCGATGGCCAGCTCGTTCCGAACTACCGACAACTCGGCTTCCGGGTCCCCGCCATTGTGGTGACCAACTTGGCCATCCCGCACCGAGTCGTGCACCGTGGCCCGTTCGAGCACTGCTCGAGTCTTGCGCTGATCGAGTCGACCTTCGGTTTGAGACCACTGACCGCTCGGGACCGGTTCGCCCAGAACCTCCAGGAGATCCTGCTCCCCTTCCCAGTGCCCGCTGCCTTGGCCGTGCCGCCTTCGTCGATCCCGACCAGCTCGGACGTGATCGGCCCGGCGATCAGCCCACCGTCGGAGTCGCTGCTCCAGGTGCTCACCGGCACCGCCGCCTACGACCCGGCCGCCGTCTGCTCGGCCGACAGCGTGCAGTCAGTGTCACCCGCGCCGGTCAACCCGCGGCCGCGACACCCGGAATTCGGTGGGATCCCCGGCCTGACGGGGACGGCCGGCATGGCCGACCTGTGGAGAACCTACCGGGCCAACGAAGCGCGGCAGGGCTGACGCCCGAAGAGATCACTCACGGGCTTCATGTCTCGCTGCCTGATCCGGCGAGCAGCTCGTAGCTGGCGAGCCGGTCGGCGTGGGTGAAGGTCCTGGTGGTCACCATGAGTTCGTCGACGCCGATCGCTGCCACCAGCTGCTCGAGCTGTTCGACGACCGTCGTTGGATCCCCCACCACCTCTGAGCCGGTCGCCTCGGCCATGACCGCCTGCTCCGCCGACGAATAGGGATACTCGTCGGCTTCTTCCGGACTCGGCAGCGTCGCCGGACGGCCGGTTCGAAGCCGCAGCATCGACAGGCGTGACGAGCCGTGCAGCCACTGGGCCCGCGCCGTGTCCGGCGCGCACAACACCGAGACGCTGATCAGATCGTACGGTTCAGCGAGCACTTCGGAGGCTCGAAACGTTCGGCGGTACAGGGCGAGTGCGGGTTTGGTATTGGCGGGGCTGAAATGGTGGGCGAACGCGAACGGCAAGCCCAGCTCGCCTGCGAGTTGGGCGCTGCAACCGGTAGAGCCGAGCAACCACACGACCGGCCTGTTGCCCTCTGCCGGGATAGCCCGGATGTGGCCATGTCCGATCTCTGCGGGCCGGTGGCCCTCCTCGGCGAAGTACCCCTGCAACTCCGCCAGCTGATCCGCGAAGTCTGGCTGGCCACCACGGCTGGTCCGCAGTGCCGCCGCAGTCAAGCGGTCCGCCCCCGGCGCCCGCCCGATCCCCAGATCGATCCGTCCCGGGTGCAGCGCTTCGAGTGTGCCGAACTGTTCGGCGATGATGAGCGCCGCATGGTTCGGGAGCATTACCCCACCCGAACCGACCCGGATGGTCGAGGTCGCCGACGCGATCTGTCCCACCAGTACTGCGGGAGCCGAGCTGGCGATGCCAGGAATGTTGTGATGCTCTGCGACCCAGTACCGTCGATACCCCCATCGCTCGACATGACCAGCGAGGTCGACGCTCCGTCGAATGGTCTCGCCGACCGACGATCCCGTTGGTACCGGGCAAAGATCGAGCACCGACAAGGGGACAGACAGACGGGCCATGCCGAGAGGCTGCCAGGACGGTCCGGTCAACGCCAACCCGCGTGGGCGCCTCGACGACGGGAGGTGCGACTCGTGTGCCGCGTTTCGCGGGTCGTCGCAGCACGTGCCGGAAGACATATGAATTTCCATCCGACTTCTGCTCGAGTTCTGAGCCCGATCCCGGGCCGTGAGCGCAGGCGACCCCCAAGATCGGACCCGTGGATCACCCGGCCGCGAAATAACCCGCCAAACAGGAGGAGCGATGGCCCACGCGGCCATGGTGCAGGTGAAGATCGAGCCCGGCTCCGACGCCGAGCATCGGCGCTCCGTCCTTACCCAGTTCGTCGTCCCGGCGGGCAGTGCTCTGCCCGGGTTCAAGTCCGGGATGTGGCTCAGCGACGGGCAGGGGACGGGGACCTGCGTCGTCCGATTCGACACGGGGGCCCAGGCGGAGCGCGCCTCGAGGTGCTCGCCTCGAGAACGGCCCCCCGTCATCCAGGCCTGGACGGGCGAGGTGGAGCTCGAGGCCTGAAGGAGTCGGCCGATCCGAGGGTGGATCAGAGAGCGCCCTCCGCCGAGAGGCCCGCGATGTCGTCCCAGCTGTAGCCGGCCTCGA
The DNA here is from genome assembly GCA_963763575.1 of uncultured Acidimicrobiaceae bacterium. Taxonomy (GTDB): domain Bacteria; phylum Actinomycetota; class Acidimicrobiia; order Acidimicrobiales; family RAAP-2; genus Bog-473. The sequence continues at coordinate 44,822 of CAVXPD010000022.1, read as the reverse complement.
GCAGGACCTCTTCTGTGTGCTGTCCGAGCTCGGGCAGGCGGACCGGCGCCTCGGCCAGCGGGCCGGAGAACGTAACCGGTACACGGACCAGCGTGAGGTCGGATCCCGGCCGGTCGGGGTCCGGCACCGTCGCGATGTAGCCGTTGGCGCGCACGCCGGGATCGTCCGCTACTTGGGCGTGGTCCCGAACCGGGGCAAAGCGAAGCCCGGCGGCGCCGAGCACGTCACACCACTCGGCGGTCGTCCTGGTCCCGAAGGCCTCCTCGAGGATGGGCCTGAGCGCCTCCTTCTCTTCTTCGAAGTAGAGGAGCTGCTTGAAGCGATCGATCAGGTCTGGGCGCCCGATGGTCTCGTAGAAGCGATCGCGCAGGGCGCCCGCGACGCCGACGATGGCGATCCATCCGTCGGCGGTCGGGAAGATGCCGTAGAGCCCGGGGACCATCGGATGACCACCGGCGCTCGGACCGGACATTTCGCCCGACATGAGGTACTTGGTGTACTCGCCCGCCTGTGCCCAGATCTGGCCACCCAGCAGCGAGGTCTCCACGAGCTGGCCCTTGCCGGTGCGCTCTCGGGCGTAGAGCGCGGCCAGGACGCCCGCGAGGAGGTTCTGACCCGCGATGTGGTCGGCGATCGTGGCACCGACGGGGCTCGGGTCGGTGTCCTTCCCGCCGATGGTGCTGATGAGCCCTCCCGCCGCCTGGCCGCTGAGATCGGCGCCCTCACGCGCCGCGTCCGGTCCCTCGCGCCCGAAGGACGAGCTCGTGGCATACACGATGCGTTCGTTGCGCCGGGCAATGTCGTCGTATCCGAGTCCCCAACCCTCCATCGTCCCGGGCTTGAAGTTCGTGATCACGACGTCGCTACGTTCGGCCAGCCGCAAGAAGACCTCGCGTCCCGCCGGCGTGCGCAGGTCGATCGTCACGCTGCGCTTGCCCCGGTTGTAGGCAGTGAACCACGGGGACCGGCGATCCTCACGGCTGACCGGCAGCCAGCGGGCCTGGTCACCGAAGTTCGGCAACTCGACCTTGACCACGTCAGCCCCCCACTCGAGCATGGTCAGGGAAGCCTGCGGGCCCTGGACGAGGAGGCCGGCTTCGACCACGCGGACGCCATCAAGAGGTCCCATCAGCGAGCCCCGGTCAGCCGGCGGTCTCGGCGGAGGGAGGTGTCACGGGGCCTCACACTGGTCAACCGCCGCTCGGCGGTCAAGCGGGACGGTCCAGAAACGCAAACGCGAAATGCCTTTCGCTCGCCCGGCACCCGGCGGGTCCAAGCTGTGCCGCCTCCTACCCCGTCCCGACGCGAAGAGTTAATTGCTGCGTCACGGCAGCGTCACCTGTCTGTAAGGAAAACGTATTTAGGTGACGCCGGGGTCGAGAAGCACCGGTGCACGTGCCGGCCGCTCCCCACCCCAGACGGCGCAGACCCGTGCCGACGGACCGGGAGGTCAAATGCAGCGTACGCGTACACGTTGGCGTCATGTCGTTTCGGGGCTTCTGGCCCTCGGCACCCTGCCCCTGGTGACGTCGGTCGCCCTGGGCGGGAGCGCCGCCGGCGCCGCTGTGCGCGCGGCGAACGCGACCACCCCGCAGACTCAACAGATCGTTCTGGGCAACACCGGCAACAGTGGGAGCACCGGTTCGGGCGCTGCCGCCCCCACGAGCTGCCGGCTCGGGAACGGCGTCAAGCACGTGATCGAGATCTCCTTCGACAACATCCACTTCTTTCGCGACAACCCCAACGTGCCGTCGGACCTCGAGATGATGCCGAACCTCCTCAACTTCATCGAGCAGAACGGCACGATGCTCTCGAACAACCATACGCCCCTCATCGCCCACACGTCCGACGACATTCTCACCACGCTCACCGGTCTCTACGGCGACCGGCAGGGAGCGCCGATCGGCAACGACTATCAGTCGTACAACTCCGACGGCACGGCCGACCCCGCCACCGCCTTCACCTACTGGACCGACCCGATCTTCGACACCGCGTCGTCGCCGAACCCTGGTCACGACACCAACCCGAACATGGTCTACTCGCCGACCCCGCCGGCGACCACGAACCCCAAGCCCAAGCCTGATGTCACGACGCCGGCACCGTGGGTGCCCTTCACCCGGGCCGGCTGCAACGTCGGCGGCGTGGCCACGGCCAACCTCGAGCTGGAGAACCCTTCCTTTGATATCCCGCAGGTCTTCGGCGCCAACTCGCCCGAGGCGCAACAGCTGGCGGCCGACCCCGACTCCTTCAAAGACCCCGAGACGGCCGACTACGTCGGCGTCGCGGTCCACTGCACGCAAACGAGTGCGTTCTGCTCGTCGGCCCAGGCCGTGAAGTTCGGCCAGACCACGCCGTCGCACACGGCGGTCGCTGACCTGCTGCCCAATGAGCCGGGCGGCTACAACGGGTTTGAGGCGCTGTTCGGCCACCGCTACGTGGCGCCTCAGCTCGGCGCAGGAACGCCCAGCCTGACCCGCAACGGTTCCGAGATCACCAACGCTGCAGGCAACCTGGTCGACCTCGACGGGAACCAGCTCAACGGCGCGTTCCTCACCGACCACCCCGGATTCCCAGGCTTCGGCAGCATCAACGCGGCGCAGAGCCTCGCCTACGTGGCCGACATGCAGGAGTCCGGTGTGCCCGTGACCTACGCGTACATCTCTGACATCCACGGCAACGAGCACATCCCTGGGCTGTCGGCGTGCAACAACGCTCCCGACGCATTGGGGAGTGGATCGCAGTGCTACATCGAGCAGGCCGCGTACTACAACGCCGCCTTCGGGACGTTCCTCCAGCGCCTGGCGGCCGACGGGATCACCCCGCAGAACACCGAGTTCATCATCAGCTCGGACGAAGGCGACCACGAGGCCGGCGCCAACGTCGGCCGAGCCGTGCAGCCGACCCCGGCCAACTGCGATGGAGCCACGGTCTCGGGGTCGACGGTGACCCCGGACGTCTACTGCACCTACCCCGCGGGCAGCTTCGGCGAGCTCGACGGGAACCTGACGGGTCTCCTCGCCACTGAGAAAAACGACACGACGCCGCTCAGCATGGAGAACGACACGGCGCCCGAGCTGTACGTGACGGGCGACCCGTCAGCCTCGTCAACGGAGGTGCGCACGCTCGGTCACGATGTGGCGGGGCTGACCGCGGACAACCCGTACTCGGGCAACCCGGACGAGAAGATCGTCAATTACCTGGCCGACCCGGCAGAAGAGGCGATCCTGCACATGGTCAACGCGGACCCGGCGCGGACACCGACGCTCGCTGTGTTCGCCAAGCCCGACTACTACCTGTTCGACGGGGGCACGAGCTGTTCGGGCTCTTGCGTGGAGCAGAACACGGGCTTCGCGTGGGACCACGGTGACTACGCGGCGGAGATCGACACCAACTACGCCGGCTTCGTCGGACCCGGCGTCAAGAACCTGGGCCTCGACGGCTCGGCGCCCGACGCCGGACCCAACTCGGCCGGTCCCAACAGCGGCCAGGTGGCGGTCCCGCAGAGCGGCACCAAGGGCACCTGGGTCGACGAGAGCGACATACGGCCGACGCTGATGTACCTGACCGGCCTGAAGGACGACTACGAGCACGACGGCCGCGTCATCAGCGAGATCCTGAGCCGGCCCAACGCCGCGCTGTCTGCAGCCGGCGCCGAGCTGCTCGGCGCGTGCTACAAGCAACTGAACTCGAGCGTCGGGATCTTCGGGACGGCCACGCTTGAGGCGTCGACCGCCGGGATCGAGAGCACGAGCCCGGACGACCACGAGTACACCGACACCGAGCGGGCGCTCACCGAGCTCGACCAGCGGCGGGATCAGGTGGTGGGCCAGATCAAGGGGGCGCTCGAAGCGGCCGCCTTCGACGATCACCCGGTGAGCGGCGTCGTCGGCAAGGTCTTGCAGTGCGGCGCTCTCGTGGTGGCCGCGGGGAGGTTGGCGCAGCACTGATCCCGTCCAATGCGTGTGGGCCTGGCGACGGCCAGGAGAGACGACTACCTAGCGCCAGCCCACGCGCCGGAGTTCGTGCGAACGGCACCGCACCAGGCGCGAGCTTGAGTATGTGCATTCGGGCTCGTCGAAGCACCCGCAGCTGATGGCCTGGCCGCGGCACGCCGGGCAGCGCTCCACGCAGCACCCGAGGTGGTGCACCCCGCCGAGCGGCGTGCTGCAGTCCCGGCACTCCTCGGGCTCGTAGCGGTGTCGTGGCCGGGGCTCCTGGCCCCACCGGATACGGGCGTACGGCCTACCGCCGATGACGATGGGGTCGGTGAGGCAGCTGATGGCCTCGGTCATTTCGCCGCCGCAGTGCGAGCAGATCGCCATGACCCTCCTTTGCTCGTCCCTGAGGCCGATCATCTCAGGCCGTCGCGACGCCGACGCGGATGACCGGGGCCGGTTCGGCGCGGCGGTGTCCTACGCTGCGCCCCATGACCACTGCGGGGAGCGAGGAGAGGCAGCCGGGAAGCCCGCCTACGGGGGTTGGGCTGCTGGCCGGCAAGGTGTGCGTGGTGTCGGGGGTGGGCCCGGGCCTCGGGCGGCAGGCCGCGCGGGCCCTGGCCGCACACGGAGCCGACCTGGTGCTGGCCGCGCGTCGCCAGGCCAACCTGGACCAGGTGCTGGGCGAGGTGACGGACCTCGGCGCCCGGGCCATCGCGGTGCCGACGAACATCGTGGACCACGACGCGTGCACGCAACTCATGAAAGCCGCAGCAACGGAGTTCGGGGGGGTCGACGTGCTCGTCAACAACGCGTTCCGGCCCGACGTCTTCCAGAGCTTCGAGGACGTCGACCTCACCGTCTGGCGCAAGATCATGGACGTCAACGTCTTCGGCACCTTGCAGATGACCCGCGCCGCGCTGCCATTCATGCGCGAGCGCGGTGCCGGTTCGGTGGTCATCGTGGCCTCGATGGTGGCGCGCCAACCACAGCCGGGACAGGGGGGCTACGCCATATCCAAGGGGGCGCTGCTGACAGCGACCCGCGTCCTCGCCGACGAGCTGGGTGGGTCGAACGTCCGCGTGAACGCGGTGGTCCCCGGATGGATGGCGGGGCCGTCGGTGGACATCTACATCGAGATGACCTCGTCGGGCCGTGGCGTGCCGGCCCAGGTCGTCGTCGACGAGCTGAACGCACGGGTCCCGCTCGGCCGCATCCCGAGCGACGAGGACGTCGCCGGGTCGATCGTCTACTTGGCGTCCGACCTGTCCCGCGCCATGACAGGTCAGGCGCTCGACACCAACGGCGGCGAGATTTTCGCCTAACGGCTCAGGGGCGCGTCGGAGTGGTCACGTGCCCTCGCCCCCGCTGGGGGTGCACGAGCGGGGGTCCCAGGGTGCCAGTGGCGTGACCGAAGTGTTGGGCGCCGCGAAGGCGCCGTTGCTCGACGAAGAGCCCGAGTTCCCGGTCGCGCCCGCACCGGTCGAGCCCGTCGTACTTGTGCCACCGGTCGCCGCGGACGTCGGTGTCGACGTCGGTGCCGCCGCCGGCGGGTTGACGCTGAACTGGGTCCCCGTGACCACGGTCACCTGTGAGCCTGGACTCACCTGACTCGGGTCCTCGGCCATGATGACCGAACCGGACATTGAGTCGGCCACGGTCTGCGCCGCCGCCAATTCGGCGGGTGTCTTGGACGAGTAGTAGACGACCGTCTCGGCCTCCTGGCCGACGGGCGCGGTGTCGCCGATGGTCCCGATATTGAACCCCAGCGCCTTCAGGCTTTGTGAGGTGTCGGTGGCCTGGTTGTAGGCCCCGGATCCGTTCATGACCGAGACCGTCACCGTCGAGGGGGCCGGCAGTGCGCCGCCCGAATAGGTGTCGGCGTTGGACTTGAGGCCCAGGAACTGGTCCACCGCGGCGCGGTCTTGCGGCTCAGAGGGAAACTCGATGTCCCCGTAGCTGCCTCCCTGGTAGGTGTAGCTGCCGAACTGGTCGACCTCCACCGGCAGGGTCAGCTGCGGAGCCGAGTTCACGTTGACGCTGTGATAGTTGAGCACCAGGCCGATCATGTCGCTGGCCGAGAAACCCGAATCCACCGTGAGGTCCCCGACGACGCCCGCAATCAGTTGCTGGTCCGTGAGCGGGTTGCTCAAGCCCTTCGCCTTCACCGCAGTGGCGAGGACGCGCAGGAACTCGTGGTCCCGGCGGATGCGGGCCAGGTCGCTCTGCGCTTCCTGGGGCCAGTAGGCGGGGTCGTCCGTCGTGACGCCGGGTCCCTTGTACTGGAGGTGGCGGGCGCGCACCACCTGGAGGGCCTGTGTCCCGTTGAGCGAGATGCAGCCGGTGGTCTGGATGTTGAGGCCCGAATAGGCGTCGTACACCGGCTCGGGGAAATACATCTTGATACCGCCGAGCGCGTTGACGACGTTGATGAAGCTGTCGAAGTTGAGCTCCACGAAGTGCTGGATCGGGATCCCGAAGTCCTCCTCGATCGCTGCGATCAGTTGATCCGGTCCCTGATAGAGCGCGGCGTCGATCTTGTTGGCCCCGTCGGATCGGGCGTTGGGGACGAAGAGGTCCCGCGGGATCGACAGGATCGACAGGGTGCTGTTCGCCGGGTTCAGGTGCAAGATCATGACGACGTCGCTGTTCACGCCGTTCACGCCCTGGGAGCACAGCCCGTAGGCGGGGTTCTGCACCTTGAGCGCGCAGCGCGAGGTGGAGCCGATCATCAGGATGTTCTCGGTGCCCGCGTCGGCGCCCTTGGCGGGCGCAGAGGTCAAGTTGCGCAGGTCGATGCGGTGGATCTCGTGGTTGAGGTACCAGGCGTAGCCCGCGGCAGCGCCCGCGATCAGGACGATCACGAGCGCCACCGTCCCGCCCACCCAGGCGGCGGTCCGCTTCGCCGAACGCTTCTTCTTGGAGGCGGCGTGGGCCCCCTTTCGGCCCCGCCGCGTTCCCGGCGGGCTTTGTTCGGCCTCGTCGATCTGGCGCCCGAGCTCGTGCAGGCCCCGCTCCACCGGGTTGTCCGCCGGTTCGACCGGGGATGCGGACGCCGCGGCCGAGCCCGCGGCCTCACCGCCGGGCGGCTCCGCGGGAGAGTTCGGTTCGGCAGCAGGCGAAGCCTCGGGGGGTGGTGGGGACCCGGTCAGCCCCTCGTCGCCGCCCGCACCCTCGTCGCCCGCACCCTCGTCGCCCGCACCCTCGTCGCCCGCGTCCGCCGTCCGGTCGACCTGGCGGCCCAACTCGTGGAGGCCCTGGTGGACCGGATCATTGTCGGAATTCGAGGGGCTCATGGTCGGGTGTTCACTATGACGATCGACCCCTGCATCTGGTCGACGCCGCCCCTGAGACGGCTCCGGTCAGGGCGGCCGGAACGGCTCGTCAGCCTAGCCAGAGGGGCCGCGAAATGGCAGTCATGACTCCAGCAACCCGACGGGGCTGGCGCGACGGTCCCGGACCCGTCGAGTCCGAAAAGCGCCGAAGGGGTCCGGGTACCATGCGGAACCGGGCGCCGGCCGGGCGGGAATCCCCGGGTGGGTGCCTCCCGATGCAGCACGACCCCAGGTGGTCCGCATGGCGACTGAGCTCACTCACCTCTCGGGAATCATCAACCGGCCGTTGGTCGACACCAAGACCGGTGACCGGCTGGGTCGCGTCCGGGACCTCATCGTGCGCGTGGGGGACAGTCCGCACCCACCCGTGACCGGGCTCGTCGTCAAGATCGGCGGGCGCGACCTGTTCGTGCCGGCGCGCAACATCGCCGCTATCGAGCCGGGGCGACGCGTCACTTTCAACGGGGCCCAGGTCGACTTGCGCCGCTTCGAGCGGCGGGAGGGCGAGCTGCTCCTCGCTCGAGACCTCATGGCACGGCATCTCATCAACCTCGTCGGGGGCCGGCTCATCAGGGCCAACGAGATCGAGCTGACCAGGGGCGCCGGTGGGTGGGAGGTCGTGGGGGTGGACCCGACGGCGCGAGGGTGGTTGCGCCGCCTGTTGCCGGGACGGCTGGGCCAGAAATCGGACGCTCGGACCATCGTGGACTGGGGCAGCATCCAACCGTTCGTCTCGCACGTGCCGACGGCCAGGCTGCGCATCCCCTATCGCAAGCTGGCGAAGATGCACCCAGCGCGAATCGCCGACCTGGTCGAGGCGGCGTCGCACGAGGAGGGCGAGGAGATCATCGAGGCGGTCGGGCAGGACCCCGCGCTCGAGGCCGACGTCTTCGAGGAGCTCGATCCCGAGCATCAGATCGAGTTCGTCGAGGCGCGTTCGGACGCCGATGCCGCACAACTGCTCGGTTCCATGGCGGCGGACGATGCGGCCGATCTCATCTCCGAGATGGATCAGGACCGCCGTGCCCCGATCCTGGAGTTGCTGCCCGAGCCGCAGCAGCGCAAGGTCCGCTCCCTGCTTCGGTACAACCCCGAGACGGCGGGCGGCCTCATGAGCCCTGATTTCTTGTTGCTTCCCGGCACGACCACCGTGGAGGCGGCCCTGGCGGCTATCCGGACGAGCGCCGTGCCTCGGGAGGCGTTGTCCGTCGTCTTCGTCTCGGACGAGAAGGGCCGTGTCGCCGGGTCGGCGCCGGCGGTCCAGTTGATCCAGTGTCCACGGGACATCCCGCTGTCAGCGGTCGCCACGTCGGAGCTGGTGTACGTGCGCCCCGACTCGGACCTGGGTGCAACGGTGCGCAAGATGTCTGACTTCAACCTCACCGTCGTGCCGGTGCTCGATCCTGACCAGCACACCATCCTCGGCGTGATCACCGTCGACGACGTGCTCGAGCTGCTGTTGCCGTCCGGCTTCAGGCGGGACTACGGCATGACGGCGGCCGAGGACTGACTGCGGACCGCGTCCCGTGTCGACCCACCCCACGACGTCGCGGGCGTCGATCGCGACCCTCAACGGTACGAGCTGAGCCGTGCCCGCGAGGAGTGCAGGATTGCTGCTGTACCGCCTCGGTCAGGCGGGCATGGTCGAGGTGCTCGTTGCCCATCCCGGAGGCCCGTACTGGGCGCGCAAGGACGCAGGGGCGTGGTCGGTGCCCAAAGGCGAATATGAACCGGACGATGATGCCCTCGCCACCGCCTATCGCGAATTTCGCGAGGAGACGGGCCACGACCCTCCGGCCGGTGCACCGATCCCGCTCGGCGAGCTCCGCCAGCCGAGCGGCAAGTGGGTCACGGTGTGGGCGCTCGAGGGCGATCTGGACACGACCCGTGCGACGAGCAACACCTTCGAGATGGAGTGGCCCCCGGGCTCGGGCGCCATGCGGTCGTTCCCCGAGGTCGATCGTCTGGACTGGGTCGCCGTCGCCGTCGCGCGCACGAAGCTGCTCAAGGGCCAGGTTCCGTTTCTCGACCGCCTGCTCGAGGCGCTCGGCGACGAGCCGGGTTGACCATGAGAGGTGGCTCGGACGGACCGACCCCGCAGGTTCAGCGGGGGATGGTCCAGGACCGCTCCGGGACGATCCTGAGCGCGACCCGGTAGTTGCGGTCGTACCACTCCTGGCTCTGTCCCATCCGTTCGATCCGGGCTGCGTACTTGTCGATGAGCCCGGGATACTGCGAGGGCGGAGGCGCGTCCGGCAGCATTTCTGCGCGACCACCGATCACGACGACGTCGGTCCCCTCCGCTGAGCAGTTGAAGCTGAAGGTGACTTGGTCGTTCGCCTCGATGTGCCGCAATTTGGCCGAGTCGTTCTGGCTGTACACGACGATCTGGGTGCCATTCCAAGCGAACCACACCACGCGTGGCATCGGCCGGCCGGACGGAGTCACCGTGGTCAGCCAGGCGACCAGGTCCTCTCTCAAGTGGTGCTCGATCCGGTCGGTGAGTACGAAGGCCATAGGGCGGTTCTACCGGTCCATTGCAGCCGCCGACGATGATCCACGAAAGCGGAGACGAAACGAAACCGCGGCGACTCGACGGCGACTCGAACTGAGTTCCGCGCCATTTGCGCGCCAGTGGGAGGAGCGCCTCTCGATCTGGCCGCCCCGACCATTCTGAGCAGGATCTCTTCGGAGTCGGGCTGCCCGGATTTGAACCGGGGACCTCTGCGTCCCGAACGCAGCGCGCTAACCAAGCTGCGCCACAGCCCGTCCGCTCCCAGGGGAGCAGGGACGAACCCTACCGCGGCCTCAGCCGGTCGCTCCCCCGCTGCCGTTCGCCTCGGGCCCCCCGCCCCCGTCAGTCGTAGGGGTGCCGCCGGATCCCGATGCCCTTTGTGCACCCCCGGCGCGGGTGGCCACCACCTGGGCCACCCGCCGCTTGTCCATCTCGACCACCCGGAGGTCCCAGTCGCCCACACGCACTTGCTCGCCCTCCGCCGGGATGTGGCCGAACCGTTCGAAGAGGAGGCCGCCCAGCGTCACGTATTCGCCGTCGGGGATGTCGATGCCCAACCGCTCCCGCACGTCGTCGACGTTGGTCTGCCCGTCGAGCAGCCACCTCGTGTTGTCCACCCGGACGATGGGCGACTCCTCGTCCTCGTCGAATTCGTCGTGCAGGTCGCCGACGAGCGGTTCCAACAGGTCCTTGACCGTGAGCAGGCCGGCCACACCGCCGTACTCGTCGACCACCACGGCCACCGCCCGACGGTGCTTGCGCATGTCGGCCAACGCCTCGAGGACGCCGAGCGACTCGGGCAGCAGGTAGGGCGGGCGGACCTTGCGCGAGATCTCCAGGGGGCTGGGCTCGGTCGCATCGTGATCGGCGGGCTCGTCGCCCATCCCATCGCGGTTCGTGCCCGGTCGATTCCCGGTCCGGAAGATGTCGACCACGAACAGGATGCCGATCAGGTCGTCGAGGTCGTCGTGGACGACCGGGAAGCAGCTGTGCCCCGTCGTCCGCACTGCCTGGGCGACGTCCTCGGCGTGGACCGGGATGGTGAGGTAGGTGACGTCGACCCTCGGCGTCATGACCTCGCGGACGTCCATGTCTCTCAGGTCGGCCAGCGCGTCGATGATGATCCGCTCCTGCTCCGACTCCTCGCCTGAAGCGGAACGGCCACCCGCCGCGCCGTCGGCATCGTGGTCCGAGCGGCGCCACCACCGGCGAGACCGTCGTGGGGGCTCGGCGTCAGACGGCTCGTGGCGTTGCGACACGACGACGCCGGGTCAGGGTCTGGTGACGGGTCCCGCTTGCAGCTGGGGTCCGTCGCCCACCAGCACGGGCACGGGAGTGAACGAGTCGTCCTCGTAGGTGCCGTCGTCGAGAAGCGCCGCGACGGCGCGTCTGAGCCGAAGCGGGTCGAGCGGCTTCACCAGCCATCCCTCGGCGCCCGAGCGGCGGGCGAGGAAGACGTCGGGACGCCGGTCCAAGAGCATCAGCACCGGGATGTGGTCCACGGCGTCGTACGACTCCTCCAGCCGGAGCTCCAGGCACACGGCCATGCCGCCCATGTTGCCCATCTGCATGTCGACGATGACGAGATCCGGGGACTCCTCCGCCACGAACGCCACGACTTCGGGCCCCGACGTGACGGCCCGGACCTCGAGGTCGGGCCCGCTGATGACGGCCTCGACGTCGTCGCGGAGCGTGGGTGCGTCGCTCGCGACCAGGATGGTCTGCACCGACCGGACACTACCGGACCTGCCTGGCGGGTCGGTAACCCGGATCGGTGACGCCTTCGCCGCGCGTCACGAGAAGAGGCAGTCCGCCGCCCGCTGCAGACCGCCCAAGTCGTGGACGTCCTGCCCGAATAGAGGAATTCGCCCCACCGGAGCCGGAGCCACCTGCGCCGCCAACCCTGTGTACGCGGACTCCTCAAAGGCCGCCACCGCGTTGAGTTCGGCCATGTTGGCTTCCAGCACCTCGAGCCCGGGAACGAGCTCCGCGTCGGGTCCCTGCGACGACGAGTGGCCGTCGCCGAACGATGGTGCCAGCCGGTTCACCACGAGAGCCGACACCGCGACGTCGCGTTCGTTCAGCTTCTCGGCGAAGAAGCTCGCCTCGCTGACCGCTTCGGGCCGGGCGGACGTCACCAAGACGTAGGCGGTCTCGGGATCGGCCAGCAACTCGTGGACGGCGGAGGCCCGCGTGCGGAACCCGTCCTCCATTCCCTCGAAGGCCTGGAAGAACGCGACGGCGTCCTGGACGATCTCGGCTCCGGCCACCTTGGCCAGGGTGCGCAACAGCGCCTGGGTCGCCACACCGACCGCACGCAATGACATCCGGGTGGGCACGAGCAGCGCTCGGAACAGGCGGTTCTCCAGGAAGCGGGTCAGGCGTCGCGGCGCGTCGAGCAGATCCAGCGCGTTGCGGGTCGGCGGGGTGTCGACGACCACGATGTCGAACTCCTTGCAGTTGACCAGCTCGTAGAGCTTCTCCATGGCCATGTACTCCTGGGTTCCCGAGAGGGCGCCGGCGAGATTCTGGTAGAGCCGGTTGGCCAGGATCGACTCCGCCTGGTCGGGCGTTCGCGCGTAGCGCTCGACCAGGTCGTCGAACGTGCCCTTCGAATCGAGCATGAGGGCGTGGAGCCGTCCGGGCCACGCGCCCCCCACCTCGGTGGGTGTGTTCGGCAGCGACTCGACACCCAGGGCGTCGGCCAGCCGTCGCGCCGGGTCGACCGTCACCACGCACGAGCGCCGGCCCATCCGGGCCGCCGCCAGCGCGAAGGTCGCCGAGACTGTCGTCTTGCCGACCCCGCCCGATCCGCAGCAGACGATGACCGAGCGCTCGGACACCAGCTCGGAGAGCGACGAGGCCACCCGGTCAATCGGGACGGCACGGCCAATGGTCGGACCCACCCCGCCGTTTTCATCCGCCTCTCCGTACCCGGCCTCGCCGAACGCTTCCGCGCCGTTCAGCCCCTCGTCCGCCGGTTTCCCTCTGGCCGTCGGGCTCACCGCGCGCCCTCGGCCACGAGCTCTCCGACGGCGCTCGCCAACGCGTCGGCCAGCAACGCCGTCTCGGCGGGACCGATGCTCGGGGCGTCGAGCGCAGGCACGAGCAGGTGCGGCAACGGCAGCTCACGGAGCAGGCGGTCGACTTGTTCCGCCGACACTGCGTGGCGCGCCAGCCGGAACAACCGCGCCTCCTCGAGCGCCGCCAGGTGCTCGGCCGGCACCGGCCTGACTCCGGCCGCCACGTTCGTCCCCGCCGCCCGGTCCTCCGCCGCCGCAACCACCTCCCATACGGGGCGGTGCAGGCCGACCGGCTCCGGGTCGCATGCGTTCACGATGACGGGCCCGAGCTGGATGCCCGCCTTGTCCTCGAGCGTGTAGGCCGTCTCGATCGTCTCGGACACCGGAAGCTCCTCGGGCAACGTGACCAAGAGGACCCGGCACCGGGCCGGGTCGGTGAGGAGCTCGACGACGTCTTGGGCCTGGGTTCGCAGCGGGCCGCCCCGGGCCGCGTCGAGCATCCCGCTGGCCGAGGTGAGAAAGGTGACGGCGTGGCCGGTGGCGGGGGCGTCGACCACGATCAGGTCGGCCACTTCGGCCCGCTCCAGCTGTTTGACCTTGCCCAGCACCAGGACGTCCCGGATGCCCGGGATGGCGGTCGCCACCACGTCGAGCAGCCCCGAGCGAGCCAGCCGCTTGGACACTCGTCTGAGGCCGTGGTCCTCCAGATACTCGATCAGCGCGTCGTCCGGGGTGAGCCGCCGCGCCCGGATCGAGGCCGACCCGGCGCCGCCTGCGGATGGCCCCGTCGCCGGCCAGAGCTCCTCTTCCTCGTAGTCCAGGTCGTCCGGCCGCCCGAACGCGGTCGCGATGCCCGACTTGCCCTCGAGCTCCACGATCAGCACCGATTTTCCGGCCGCGGCCGCCATCCGCGCCACCGCTGCGCTCATCGTGGTCTTGCCGACGCCCCCCTTGCCCGCGATGACGAGGACGTGGCTCTGTGCGCAGAAGGCTTCCACGTCCATGCTGGGGTCGAGCGTAGTTGCCGTGTTTGCAGCTGAGATCGAAGGCCCCTCAAAAACGCTGGTCACGACCCTTGTCAGCGGGAAACCCCGGCGATATCTTGACCGCTGGGGGTTCAGAGGTGGCCACTCGTCGGGGGGTTTGATGCGCCAGGGATCAGAGACGTGGCAGTTGAAGGCAGCGTGCCGGGGGCCGCAGGCAGCGGTGTTCTTCCCCCCGTCACACGCGGAGCGGAAGGAAGAGAAGGCTTCCCGGGAGATCAGGGCAAAGGCGATCTGCGAAGAATGCCGGGTGCGAGGAGAGTGCCTCGACTACGCGATCCGGATCCGGGAGCCCCACGGCATCTGGGGTGGGCTCAACGAGGTCGAGCGCAAGATGGTGCTCGACCGGCGCGCCAGCTGACCAGCTGACCCGGGCCAGATCGGCGGGCTTGGACCAGCGGGCAGGCCCGCCTACGACTGCGTGATGTTGAGCGCGTCGTTGGCCGCCTCGACGCCGCGGCTCTGGCACACGTTCACCGGCTTCTGTCCGTCCACGGCGCAGATGCTCGCGGTGATCTGGTTCGCGGCCGACACCACGGCCTGCGTCAGGGGGCTGGCCGGCGAGGTGAGGACCCCGGCGACCTGGTCCTGCGAGAGCCCGATCAGGGCGCCCGGGGTGAAGGCGGCGCCGTCGAGCACGTAGCGGTTCGCGACGTCGAGCAGTGGGAAGGTGTTCGCTCCGGATCCGAAGTTGGCGACCGCCGCGGACTGGCGCGCGTCGGGGACCTGGAGGCTGAGGTACCGGGCGCCGGTCGGGTTCAACGAGCTGTAGCGCTCCACCGACTCCAAGATCACGTGCTTGCTCGTGTAGTCGGTGTCGTAGAAGGTAAAGGTCGAGAGGTCCGCGAACGCGGTCGTGGCGCTCGACTGCATCAGGCCGAGCTGGTGGAACGTGCCGAAGCGCGAGAGCGCGAGGACGAGCGGCCAGCGTTCGGCGGCGGCGTATGGCGCGAACTCCGCGCCGTAGAAGAAGACGACCGGCTCGGGTGGTCCGCCGTTGACCGCCGCGAGCCACAAGGGTGCGTCGCCACCGCCGGTCGTCCGCCGCAAGGGCGTGACCGGCACGGTGGGCGAGCTGACCCCCACCGTGTCGTAGACCGACGGCGGTACCGACGCGAGCGTGCTGACGAGCGAAGAGGGCGCCGGGTTGAACGTCTCGGTGGTGGGCGAGCTGGTCGGCGAGAAGTTGTCGCGCACCAGCACGAGCGAACCCAACAAGACGATCGCGACGACGATGAGCCCGAGAGCGATGTAGCGGCGCGGCAGCTGGCGCAGGGAATGCGCCGACGCGGCCTTCTGGTCGGTGCGGCTCATGAGTTGGGTCAGGTTAGCGAAGGGTCCCCCCCGTTCCGGGGGCGCCGCCTCCTCCTGCCGATACCCTCATGGCGTGCCTCCATCGGCTCCACCACCGCGTTCCGACCCCTCCGGCGACGCGGCCGCCGTCGCCGTCCGCCCCGCGGCAACCGTCATGCTCGTGCGCGACGCGCCGGGGCCGTCCGGGCTCACGCGGCTCGAGGTGCTCATGGTGCGACGGAACCTGCGTTCCGACTTCGTCGGTGGCGCATACGTCTTCCCGGGCGGCGCGGTCGACCCGCTCGACGGCGGGACCGAGGCAGAGGCGTTGTGCTCCGGGCGCAGCGACGCCGAAGCCAGCGCACTGCTGGGCGTCGGGAGCGGCGGCCTCGCCTACTGGGTCGCCGTCGTGCGCGAGACATTCGAAGAGGCAGGACTCCTGCTGGCCCGGCGCGCCGGCGGTCCGGACCTCCTGGCGGGCGACGCCGGGGAGGAGGCGCGCTTCGCCGCGGAGCGCAAAGCCGTCAACGGCGGCACGCGCCGCTTCCTCGACCTGTGCCGCGGCGAGAACCTCCGCCTCTCGGTCGGCGACATCCACTACTTCGCCCATTGGATCACTCCGCGCGGCGCGCCGCGGCGCTACGACACGCGTTTCTTCGTGGCCGCGGCGCCCCCGGGACAGATCGCGGCGCACGATGCAGGCGAGACGATCGCCGAGCTCTGGATCACGCCGCACGACGCGTTGGCCCGCCACCGCGCCGGCGAGATCGAGATCATCTTCCCGACCATCCGCAACCTTCAGGTGATCGGTCGCTTCGCGTCCAGCACCGAGCTGCTCGACGCGGCGGCCGCGGCCTCCAGCTCGGTCCCCGCCATTGAGCCCCGGGTCGTCCCCGACGGCAATGGCATGCGCATCGTCCTGCCCGGCGACCCGGCCTACGAGCGGGCCCCCGTCCCCGACCCCGGGGGAAGCGACTCGCTCGGTGATTTCAACGATGCGGTGCGCGCCGTGTCCATGAGGGCGAACGAGGAGGGCCCGGACAGGGCTCCCGGTCCGCGTCCGGCGGGATCTGCCGGTCTGTGATCCCGGCCGTCCCCGACTTCGGCCTCGGCCCCGCGCCCGAGCCGGGTCGCCTGGACGAGGTGGCACCGGGGGTCCGGCGTCTGACGGCTCCCAACCCCGGGCTGATGACCGGTCCCGGCACGAACACCTACCTCGTCGGTGAGGCCGCGCCGGTGGTCGTCGATCCCGGGCCGGCGGACGAGTCGCACACGGGCGCCATCGTGGCCGCCGCTGCGGCGCTGGGGCCGATCGGCACGATCCTCGTCACGCACACCCACGTCGACCATGCTCCCGGCGCGGCTGCCCTCGCCGCGACGACCGGCGCTCGGGTCCTCGGTTTGGGTCCGGCCGACGGCTTCGAACCCGACGAACGGGTCGGCGAGGGATGGACCCTGCGCGTGCCCGCGTCCGGCGGGGCCGACGCCCTCACCCTGCGCGCCCTCCACACCCCCGGGCACGCGTCGAACCATCTGTGCTGGTTGGTCGAGGAGCACGCCCTCTTGCTCACGGGCGACCACGTCATGCACGGCTCGACGGTCGTGATCCGCCCGCCGGACGGCGACCTGCAGCAGTACCTGGCGAGCCTGGCCCGGGTGCGCGATGCCGACCCGCCCATCCGGTGGCTCGCGCCCGGCCACGGCCGGCTCATCGACCACGTCGCCGAAGAGATCGACGCCCTCATTGCCCATCGCCTCGGGCGGCACGAGCGGGTGGCAGCCGTCCTGGCGCAACACCGTGACGGCACTGTCGACGAACTGTTGGCCGACGTCTACGGCGACGTCACCGAGCGCCAGCTGCCGGTCGCTCGCTTCTCCCTGTGGGCCCACCTGCGCGCGCTGGCCCAAGAGGGCCGGGCCGCCCTGGTGGGTGCGGCGCAAGGCGCAGAGGAACAGGACGAGGATTCGATCGAGAACCGCTGGGCCGCTCTCTGAGCCTGCCTCGCCGGCGACGGCTCAGCCCGCCCGCGCCTCTCCTTGGGCCACGGCCGCCTCGACGTGCTCGAGCAGGCGGGCGGTGCAACCGTCGGCGTCGACCAGCGGCGACACGTCTTCAGCGATGACACGGCCCATCTCGCTGAACACAGCGGCGAGCTCGCCTCCGTCCTCGAGCGCGACGGGCGTGCCGGCGTCGCCCGCGGCGGACAGGTCGGGGTGCAGCGGGATGGACCCCACGAGCGGCACTCCGAGCGCATGGGCCAGGCGCTCACCGCCGCCGGATCCGAAGAGGGCGTACGTCGTCCCGTGCTCGCAGGTGAAGTCGCTCATGTTCTCGATGACGCCTGCGACGCGCAGGTAGCCCCGGCGGGCCATGTCGGCCGCCCGGGCCGCCACCTTCTGCGCCGCGACGGGCGGGGTCGTCACGACCAGCAGCTCCGTGCGGGGGAGCAACCGCGCCAGCCCCATCTGGATGTCGCCGGTACCCGGCGGGAGGTCGATCAGCAGGTAGTCGAGGTCGCCCCAGTGCGCGTCCTGCAGGAACTGCTGGACGGCCCGGTTCAACACGAGCCCGCGCCACATGATCGCCTGCTCCTCGTCGGCCAGGAAACCCATGGAGAGCACGCGCAGGGTCCCCGTCCCGATCGGGCGTTCCAGCGGGACCATCTTTCCCTGCCGGGCTTCCACGTCGCCCTCCATGCCCAGCAGCCGGGGCACCGAAAAGCCCCAGATGTCGGCGTCGAGGATCCCCACCACGAGGCCGCGGGCCGCCAGTGCGACGGCCAGGTTCACCGTGACCGACGACTTGCCCACGCCGCCCTTCCCCGAGGCGATGGCGAGGACCCGCGTCCGCGCCGGCACGGCGGTGTCCGGCGCGTCCTCCCGGGCCTTCCAGCGGGCCCGGGCCATTACGGCGGCCCGCTCGTCGGCGTCCATCGCGGCCACGCGCACTTCGACGGAGCGCACCCAGTCCAGCGACCGCACGTGCCCCTCGACGTCGCGTTCGATCTGGGCCCGCAGCGGGCAAGCAGCGATGGTCAACGCCACGTCCACGGTGACGCGGTCGCCGTCCACCGAGATGTTCCGGACCATCCCGAGGTCCACGATGGTGTCGCCCAGTTCGGGGTCGACCACCGACCGCAGGCAGTCGCGCACCTCCTCGACCCGCCCGGCCGGGCGAGACTCCTCCGGTGGCATCGTGGTCTCGGGTCCAGGGCTCACGGAGTGGAATTCTACCTGCGTGACCCCGGTTTCCCGTCTGAGCGCGGCGGGGTGCGTCCCCTGCGGCCGCCCCGATAGCATTGATGGGGCGGGCAGGGTGCGCCGCGAACGGCCGTCGCCATGGGAGCACGGCAACGAGGAGGACCTGTGACGACCATCTCCACTTCCGTCAACATCGCGAAGAAGCCCGCACCGGTGACCCTGAGCGAGGCGGCCACGGGCAAGGTCGCAGAGCTGCTTGCCCAGGAAGAGGGCGACGACCTGGCCCTGCGGGTGGCCGTGAAGCCGGGCGGTTGCTCGGGCTACAGCTACGAGATGTTCTTTGACACCGAGGTCATGTCCGACGACGTCGTGCGCGAGTTCGGCACGGTGAGGGTCGTCGTGGACGCGGCGAGCGCCGATCTGTTGACGGGGTCCACCCTCGACTACAGCGACGGGTTGCAGGGCGCCGGCTTCCACATCACCAACCCGAACGCCACCCGCACGTGCGGCTGTGGCTCCTCCTTCAGCTGAGCCTCCCTCCCCCCGCCCGCCCGGGTCCCTGAGCACCACGCCGGACCGGGGCGGCGCCGCGGCTGCGCCCACGGATCTGGGCCCCTCGCCGGCGGTGTCCTTCGCGCTCAACGGCGAGGAGGTCACGGTCACCGATGGGATCTCTCTGCTCGACGCCTTGCGCGAGGAGCTCGGCTGCCGCTCCGTGAAGGATGGCTGCAGCCCCCAGGGGCAGTGCGGCTGCTGCACCGTCTGGGTCGATGGCGCAGCCCGGGTCGCGTGCGTGACACCCGTGCGTCGCGTGGCCGGCCGCCGGGTCACCACCCTCGAGGGGTTCTCCGCCGATCAACGGGCGCGCTGGGCCGCTGCGTTCGTGGCGCGGGGCGCCAGCCAGTGCGGGTTCTGCACGCCCGGCATCGTCATGCGACTGGCGGCGCTGGACGAGGCCGGAGCGCGACGCGGCACGTCGCGCCGGGACGTCGAGTCCAGCCTACGCGCCCATCTGTGCCGCTGCACCGGCTGGCAGTCGATCGTCGAGGCCGCGCAGGACGCGCTGGGACCCGTCGGCGGGTCGTCGGTGCAACCAGCCCGCAATCCCGTGCTGGCCGGGTGGCGCGCCCAACTCGAGGGACCGGCCTTCCAGAGCTCGGGTGCCGACGTCGTCCTCGGGGGCGGCGGGTTCGCCGATGACACCGCGCCGCCCGATGCGCTGGTCCAACTCGGGGCGGATCAGCCGCTCGTCCGCGGACTCCGCGCCGCGCGCGGGAACGGGCCGCGTGCAGGGTCGTAACAGCACCGTGCCCTTGAGCCATCCGGTTGACGTACCGGACGGGGCGTGGGCCCTCACGCTCCAGACGACCTGGGTCGAGCCCGCGTACGTCGAGCCCGACGCCAGCTGGAGCCGCCCCGGTGGGCCGACGGCATCGCCGCTGGCCAACGGCGGCGCCTTCGGTGGGAAACGATCCAGTCCGGTCCCCGCCCGTGCACTGGCGCTGGCCGACGAGGCCGGCGAGGCGGTCCGAGTCCTCTGGCGACGCGAGGACGTCGTCCGTCGCGGCCCGAAGCGCCCTCCTCTCTCCATCGCCCTCGACGCGGACGGCAACGGGGTCGTGCGGGTCGGCACGACGGCGGGCTCCCCCGACCTCGGACCTCTTCTGAGCCGCCTGCGGGGTCTCGCACCGGGGCTGAGGGTCGAGCAGAAGGTTGTCGCGGGTCCTCCAGTCGCCCCGGAACTGCGCGGTGCCGGGTGGGCGGAGGTGCTTGCCGCCCTCGGCGCGCTCCGCGCGCTCGGCGCGGGCCTCGAAGCGGAGGGGACCGGTCGCGCCGACGTGCGTGTGCCGGGCGCCGGACGCGGCGACGGTGGAGCTGCGGCTCCATGACGGCGATCGTGGCCGGGTCGCGGTCGACCTGTGGGCCGGCGAGATCCTGTGCCCGGTGACGCTGCGCTCCTATGCGTTCGGCGCGGTGCACCAGGCGCTCGGCCTCGTCTGGAGCGAGGGCATCGCGGTCGACGACGCCGGTGAGCCGGTTGACCTCACTATCCGGTCGTTCGGCATCCTCACGGCACGCGACATGCCCGAGGTCACGGTGCGCCTGCACGAAGAGGACGGGTGGCCCGTCAACGGGTCCGACGCCGTGTTCGTGGCGACGCTCGCCGCCGCGTGGGTCGGCGAGGGGCTGCCGCCGCGTTGGCCGACGCGCCGGACCGCCGTGCGCGCCCCGTTCCGGGACATGGCAGCATCGAGCGGTCGAGAGGAGCAGCGATGAGCAAAGCCGTCGGACCGTACGCACCCGTTCGCCGTGCCGGCGACTGGGTGATCACGTCCGGCCAGGTCGGCTTGGCCACTGACGACACGGGAGCCGCGGAACTGGTACCGGGAGGCACGCTGCCTGAGCTTCGCCAGGCGCTGAAGAACGTGGCCGAACTGCTCGCCGTCGAAGGCGCGACGCTCCCCGACGTGGTCAAGACCACGCTCTACCTCGTCGACATGACCGAGTTCGCCGCGGTGAACGAGGTGTGGGTCGAGTACTTCACCGACGACCGGCCGACGCGGTCTGCCGTCGCCGTGGCGGCGCTGCCGATCGGAGCCCGGATCGAAGTCGAGGCCTGGGCCTACGCGCCCGTGGCCTGAGCCGTTGGGGCGCCGGGTGCCGGTGCCTCGCCGGGCTGGGACGCCTGCGGTGAGGACGCTCCGTTGCGCTGAGCCAGGCCAGGGTGCCACGTCACCTGGCCGAATCGATAGCCGACCGAGCGCACGGTCTGGATCAGATGGGCGTGCTCCTCTCCGAGCTTGGCGCGCAGCCGCCGGATGTGAACGTCGACCGTCCTCGCGCCGCCGTAGTACTCGTACCCCCAGACCCGGCTGAGCAACGTCTCGCGGGTGAACACCTTGGCGGGGTGTCCAGCTAGAAAGCGCAACAGCTCGTATTCCATGTAGGTGAGGTCCAGGACGCGGCCCGACACGGCGGCCTGATAGGTCTCGAGGTTGAGCATCAGGGGTCCGTACTCGATGATGTCCGGACGCATGCTCTGGCCGGTCCGCCAGAACAGGTGCTGGAGGCGGGCGACGAGCTCTTCGGGTCGGGCGGGCAACACGCAGAAGTCGTCGTAGAGGTCGTCGCGCAGGAGGAGATCCCCGACCTGGTCGACGCCGATGGCGAGCAGCAACGGGGTCATGGGCACTTCGCGCATGCGGAGGTGCCGGCAGAAGGCGACCGCCGCGGTCATGTCGCCACCGGCGACCACCAGTGCGCCCGCATATCCCTGGATCCGCCCGTCGGGGCTGCTGGCGGCGAGCTCGTCTGGGCCCCTCACGCCCTGGTGACCGAGTCCCGCGCTTTGCAGCGCGAGCGTCACCTCGGCGGGCAGGTCGTCAGGAAAACAGAGCAGCGGGTCCATCGGGCGTCAGAGGAGGGGTAGGTAGCGGTCCAATTCGAACTCGGTGACCTGTGCCTGGAAGGCGCCCCACTCCTCGCGCTTGTTGCGGATGAACCACTCGAAGACGTGATCACCGAGCGTCTCCGCCAGTAGTTCGGAGCCCTCCATCTCGTTTACGGCGTCGTGCAGGCTCGAGGGCAGTGGTTCGATCCCCTTCTTCGCGAGCTCCTTAGGGGAGAGCGCAAAGAGGTTCTCATCGGCCTCGGGCGGCAGCGGGTAGTCCTCGGCGATGCCGCGGAGCCCGGCGGCCAGGATGACGGCGAAGGCGAGGTAGGGATTGCAGGCGCTGTCCGGCGCGCGGTACTCGACACGCGTCGAATCCGTCTTACCCATCTTCACCACCGGGACGCGCACCAACGCCGAGCGGTTGTTACGCGCCCAGCTGACGTGGACCGGCGCCTCGTAGCCTCCGATGAGGCGCTTGTAGGAGTTGACCCACTGGTTGGTGACGGCAGTGATCTCCCGGGCGTGGTGGAGCAGTCCGGCGATGAAGCGCCGGGCCACGTCGGAGAGCCCGTAACGGTCGTTCTGATCGAAGAACGCGTTGCGCTCGCCCTCCCACAACGAGACGTGCGTATGCATGCCCGAGCCCTGCACGCCGGCCATCGGCTTCGGCATGAACGAGGCGTAGACACCCTCCTGGCGCGCCGTCTCTTTGATGACCATCCGCGTGGTCATGACCGTGTCGGCCATGGTCATGGCGTCGGTGTAACGCAGATCGATCTCGTGCTGGCTGTGTGCGTCCTCGTGCTGGGTGTGCTCGACGGGGATCCCCATCTCCTCGAGGACAAGGACGGACCGGCGGCGGAGGTCGCTCGTGAGGTCCGCAACGGTCAGGTCGAAGTAGGAGCCCGAGTCGAGGGGCTTCGGTACCGGATCAGCGTTGGCGTCGGCAAAATAGAAGTACTCGACCTCGGGCGACGCGAAGAACGTGTAGCCGGCGGCGCTGGCGCGCTCGAGGGTGCGGCGCAGCGCGTGGCGCGGATCACCCTCGAAGGGAGTGCCGTCCAGGTTGGCGATGTCGCAGAAGACGCGGGCCACCTGCGCGTCGTCGTGGTGCCACGGCAGGAGCTGGAAGGTGGTGGGATCGGGCCGGGCCAGGACGTCCGCCTCCTGCACCCGGCTGAACCCGTCGATGGCCGACCCGTCGAAGGTCATTCCCTCGTCGATGGCGTTCTCCAGTTCGGCCGGGGTGATGTTGAACCCCTTGGGTGTCCCGAGCACGTCGGTGAACCACAACTGGACGAAGCGAATGCCCCGCTCCTCCACCGTCCGGAGTACGTAGTCGCGCTGGCTTTGCACGCTCCCAGCTTGGCATTGCCGGATGTGGCCCCGTCAATACGGGCCGGATCGGTCGTCCGGTGGACAGTCAGGTGACTCGGCCCCGCCCCCGGTCGTCCACCCGGACAGCGTTCCGGTGGGGTTGACCCCGGAGCGGGGTACAGCCTTTACCCTCGTTTTCGATGGAGGCGACTGGGGTTCTCACGATCGGACGGCTGGCCGAGGTGGCCGGCGTGCACCGGGAGACGATCCGCTACTACGAGCGTCGGGGGCTCCTGCGCGAGCCGCCCCGCAGCCCGGGCGGCTATCGCCAGTACGGGGCAGACGACGTCTGGCGGCTCCAACTCATCGGGCGGGCCAAGGCGCTCGGCTTCACGCTGGCCGAGGTGGGAGAGCTGCTGGCGGACGGCGCCGTCGGTGACCCCGAGGCGGTCCGCGTCCTCGCCCGCCGCAAGGCGACCGCGCTCGAGGAGCGCCAGCGGGAGCTGACCGACGTCCGGGCGCGGCTGTCTCAGCTCCTCGACATTTGCGCCGACCCCCGGAGCGACGACTGCGCCGCCCTGCGAGTCACCGACTGAGCGCCTGGGCCAGCTCTTCGGCCAGCCGTGCCTTGCTCCGCGCACCGACCAGCCTCTGACGCACCTCGCCCTCGACGAAGAGCAAGATCGTCGGGACCGCCAGCACCTCGAAGCGAGCGGACAGCTGGGGGTGCTCGTCGGAGTTGACCTTGCGCACGCGCAGCGCCTCACCGTGTTCGGAGGCCAGCTCGTCGAGGATCGGCGCCAGGACCTTGCAGGGTGGGCACCACTCCGCCCAGAACTCGACCAACACGGGCACGGGTGACGCCGCGACGTCCTCGTCGAAGGTGGCGGGGGAGAGTTCGGCGGCGACTGCGGTCATGACGACTCCTTTGCTGGTCGATCGGGCAGCCCGTGAGGGCTCATCGTGACGGTACGGCCCGTACCGTGGTCCGGAGTCAAGGCTGCCGCGGTGAATGGCGCCCTGACCTGCGATTGGCCGCCGGTAGGCTTCACTCATGCAGCACTTGCGCCTGGCCGCCGCGCAGCTCAACACCGTGGTCGGCGACCTCTCGGGCAACGTCGAGACGCATCCTCGGCGCGTTGAGCGCGGCGGAGTCGGCCGGCGCCGACCTCTGCATCGTGCCCGAGCTCGCCATCCCGGGCTACCCGCCCGAGGACCTGCTCCTCAAGCCCGGATTCGTCGCCGACAACCTGACCGCGCTCGAGAAGGTGGCCGCGGCGACCCGCCGGTGCGCGGTCGTGGTCGGCTTCGTCGGGGCCGCACCGGGCGGCTTCGGCCTCGCCAACGCGGCCGCGGTGTGCGCCGGAGGCCGGGTGGCCGGCGTGTACCGCAAGCGCTTTCTCCCCAACTACGGAGTGTTCGACGAGCAGCGGTGGTTCGTGCCGAGCACCGAGACCCCGGAGCTCTACGGCATCGGGGGCGCGTGGGTGGGCGTGTCCATCTGCGAGGACGTGTGGTTCGACGGGGGGCCGGCGGCTCACGAGGGCCGCGCCGGCGCGGACGTCGTGGTGAACCTCAATTCCTCCCCGTACAACCGCGGCCGGAGGAACGCGCGGCTTGCCGTGCTGCGCCGCCGCGTGGCCGAGGCCGGCTGCCCCATCGCCTACGTCAACCAGGTGGGCGGTCAGGACGAACTGGTCTTCGACGGGGACTCGCTCGTCGTGGCCGCCGACGGCACCCTTGTCGCGTCGGGCAGGCAATTCGGGACGGACCTGGTGGTCGTCGACCTGCCGGTCGGCCCGCACCGGCCCCAGGCCGTGACCGAGTTGGTCCCGAGAGTCGTGGTGACCGAGCCGCGCCAAGGGGACCGCCCGCCACTGCAGGCGGCCCCTCCCCGAGCGCCGCTGAGCGATCACGGCGAGGTCTACGAAGCGCTCGTGCTCGGTACGCGGGACTACCTGGCCAAGAACGGCTTTGCCGAGGCCGTCATCGGGCTCTCAGGCGGCATCGATTCGTCGCTGGTGGCGACGATCGCCGTGGACGCGCTCGGCGCGGACCGGGTGCACGGCCTCTCCATGCCCTCCCGCTACTCGAGCAGCGGCTCGCTTGACGACGCCGCGAAGCTCGCCGAGCGTCTGGGCATCGGTCTGAACGTGGTGCCCATCGAGGAGGCGCACGTCGCGTTCGCCTCCATGCTCGCCCCTCTGCTCGGGCGCGAGCCGTTCGGCCTGACCGACGAGAACCTCCAGTCGCGCCTGCGCGGCGTACTTCTTATGGCGGTGTCCAACGCGCGGGGGTGGATCGTGCTCACCACGGGCAACAAGAGCGAGATGGCCACGGGCTACTCCACCCTCTACGGCGACTCGGCGGGCGGCTTCGCCGTGATCAAGGACGTGCCCAAGACCTTGGTGTACGACCTCTGCCGGTACCGCAACACCCAGGCCGTCCTCGAAGGCCTGCCGGGGCCGGTCCCCGACAGCGTGCTGGACAAGCCACCCTCGGCCGAGCTGCGGCCCGACCAGCGCGACGACCAGTCCCTGCCCCCCTACGAGGAGCTCGACCCGGTGCTTCAGGGCTACGTCGAGCGCGACCGCACGGCCGCCGAGCTCGTCGCCGAGGGGTTCGACCCTGCCGTGGTCGACCGGGTGGTGCGACTAGTGGACGGGGCCGAGTACAAGCGGCGCCAGATGCCACCCGGCGTGCGCATCACCACCAAGGCCTTCGGCAAGGACCGGCGTATGCCGATCACGAACCTTTACCGCTCCTGGGCCCTCGAGGAGTCGGGGGGTGGGTGAGCCCGCGCGCGACGCGGTGCCGTCGGCGGTGGTGGCGTGGCGGACCATCGAGGAGCTGGCCGCGTTGGTGGGCGCCTACACCTGGTTGGAGCGCCGGCTCTTCGAGCTGACCGGCGGTTGGGCCGCCGGCGGGGCTGACCACGACGGCCCCGAGGCGGCCGCGGCCGAGTGCCGCGTCTGGTGTGCCGCCGCCTCGCGGCGCCATGGCGCGCTGGCCGGCCGTTGGGCCGAGCGGCTCCCCGTGCGCGCCGGCGTCGATGCGACGTCGCTGGTGGTCCCCCCCGACGGGCCGCTGGCCCCCTCGCTCGAGGAGTTGGCGGTGGCCGAGGCACTTCCGGGTTTCGGCCTCCTGGTCGGGACCGTGCTCCCTTGGCTGGGTGGTGTGTACACCGCCCACCTGGAGCGGGCCAGCCCGGTCAGTGAGGCGCCGGTCATGGAGATTCTCGTGGAAGGCCGCTACGCGGTCGCCGGGGAGTTGCGGAGCGGTCAATCCCTATGGCAGCGGTTTTCCGACGGGGTGAAACCGTCCCGTCACCGGCAGCAGGTTTCCGAACGGGCGTTTGCCGGATCGGACATATTTCCTGCTGTACGGCCATCTTGACAGCGCCTTTACACTGTCTGGGCAGCCCACGTGCGCCAGGAACGGGCGCCGGCTGTGTGGAAGAAGTGCCCGGCGAGGAAGTCACAGCCGAGGTCGATTGAGGGAAGGTTCGGCGAAGATCTTGGCAAAAGAACGAATTGAGCGTGACGACGAAGACCTCGTAAGGCTCTACCTGACAGATATCGGCCAGTACCCCTTGCTGACCAAGGACGACGAGGTCCGCCTCGCCCAGGCCATCGAGGGTGGCCGCGCCGCCGAGGCCGAGGTGGCCAAGGCACCCAAGGGCCTCACCACCGCGAAGAAGCGAGAGCTGCGCCGTGCGGTCATGGAAGGGGAGCAGGCCCAGCAGACGTTCGTGCAGTCGAACCTGCGCCTCGTCGTATCGATCGCCAAGAAGTATCAAGCCTCGGGACTGCCGCTGCTCGACCTCATCCAGGAGGGCAATCTCGGCCTGATGCACGCCGTCGAGAAGTTCGACTGGCGCAAGGGCTTCAAGTTCTCCACCTACGCCACGTGGTGGATCCGCCAGGCGATCACGCGTGGGATCGCCAACACCGGCCGCACCATCCGCCTGCCGGTGCATGCGGGCGACACCCTGGCCCGGGTCCAGAAGGCGCAGGCCCGACTCGAGCTCAAGCTCGGGCGGCCGGCGACCCTGGCCGAGCTCGGGATCGAAGTCGAGATGCCGGAGGACAAGCTCGTCGAGGCGCTGCGCTTTAGAGCCGAGCCGCTGTCGTTGTCCGAGCCGCTGCGTGAGGACGGCGACGCCGAGCTGGGCGACGTCGTCGAGGACCGCTCCGCCGAGTCACCCTTCGAGGTGGCGGCGGTGTCGCTGCTGCCCGACGAGATCGGGCGCCTGCTCTCGCCGCTCGACGAGCGCGAGCGCGAGATCCTGCGGCTGCGCTTCGGCCTCGACCGCGGCGAGCCGCGCACGCTCGAAGAAGTCGGCGAGCACTTCAATCTGACCCGTGAGCGCATCCGTCAGATCGAGGCGCGGGCCATGTCGAAACTCCGCCACCCGTCGTCGGACACCGGCGCCCGCGACCTGCTCACCGTCTGAACCGACGTTTGGTTGGCGCCGGGCGATTAGGCGCCGTCGCGGCCTCGGCCTAGGATCGCTGCCATGAAGAAGCTCCTCATCCTCGCAATCCTGGTCGCCATCGGCGTTATCGCCGCCCGTCGCTTGCGCGACGCGTAACCGAGCGGCTTCTTCGGCGCCGGCGTTTCGGTCCTTCAGGCGGCGCGCCGTCCGGAGGGTCCGTGCGCGTGGCGCGAGCGGACGCCGCGCCGCCACAAGATGAGGGCGGCACCCGCCACCGCGAGGCTCGTGGTCACGACCGGAGTCGTGCGCCCGACCCGGTCGCGCAGGCGAATGGGCTTGGTGAAGTTCCGCACCTCCCAGCCGCGCTCGCGTGCGATCTTGGCCAGCGGACGGTCCGGGTTGACTGCGACGGGGCGGCCGACCGCTTCGAGCATCGGGAGGTCGGTGGCCGAATCGGAGTACGCGCTGCTCGCCTCGAGGTCGATGCCGGTGCGCGCCGCCAGTTCGCGCATCGCGATCGCCTTCGACTCACCGTAGGCGTAGAAGGCCATGCGCCCGGTGTAACAACCCTGCTCGTCGACTTCGCCACGCGAGCAGACGGCGCCGTCGACGCCCAGCAGGTCGGCCAGCGGCAGGACGATCTCCTCCGGTGAGGCGGAGACGAGGTAGACGCGGTGCCCGGCCGCCCGGTGCAGCTCCATGAGCTCGAGGGCCTCGGCGTACATGATCGGCTCGATCGTCTGGAGCATGGTCTCGCGCACGATCTGGCGGACCTGGGCCCGGTCCCACCCCTTGGTCACCGCCAGCATCGACTCGCGCACCCGGGCCAGGCGCTCCTCGTCGGCCCCGAAGTAGAGATAGATCAGCTGCGAGATGGCGGCGCGTGCGACGAGGCGGCGGTTGATGAGCCCGCCCCTGAGAAACGGCCGGCCGAAGGCGGCGATCGACGCGCGATCGATGACCGTCTTATCGAGGTCGAAGAAGGCCGCCTCCATGGCTCTTATGGTACGGGTGCTCCGGCCTCCACCTGGGGCAACTGTGACAAATCAAGGATCGGGCCGCGAAATTCCGGGGGCGCCGACCAGGCACTGCGAACGGGTGAGCCCCGGGTTGCGGTTCGGTTGCACGCCCATGGGCCTCTGGCTCACACCGCGTGGGCCGCGATGAACAGCGCGTGCACGGCATCCTCGGCCTCGGCCGTCACGAGCACGAGCACCTCGTCACCAACCTGCAGCACGGTGTCCCCTCGAGGCACGATGAGGCGATCCGCCCGCACCACGGCGACGACCACGGCGTCACGTGGGAACGCCAGGTCGGCGATGGCGATGTCGTTGGCGGGCGAGTCTTCGGCGAGCGTGATCTCGACGAGGTGGGCGGCCCCGCCGTGGAACTGGAGCAGCCGGACGAGGGAGCCGACCGAGACCGCCTCCTCCACCAGCGCGGTCAGGAGCTGGGGCGTCGACACCGAGACGTCGACCCCCCAGCTCTCGTTGAAGAGCCACTGATTCTTGGGGTGGTTGACCCGGGCCACGACGCGGGGCACGGCGAACTCCTGCTTGGCCAGCAACGAGATCACGAGGTTGTCCTCGTCGTCACCGGTTGCCGCCACGACGACCTCGACGGTCGCGAGCCCGGCCGCGTCGAGCGACGACACCTCGCAGGCGTCTGCCGCCACCCAGGTGACGTCGATGGTGGGCCGCAGCCGCTCTACGAGGTCGGGGTCCCTCTCGATCACGAGCACGTCGTGACCGTTGGCGTGGAGATCCGATGCGATGGCGGTCCCGACGCTCCCGGCACCGGCGATGGCGACCCTCACGATCCGGCGTCGCCGCCGCCCGGCTGCCGCGACTGGTCGAGCTCGCGCAGCGCGTCGTCGAGCACGGCGAGGTGCAACACGTCGCCTTCCTGACCGACGAGATGACGCGCATCGAGGCGAGGCTCGCCGGCGCGGCTCACGGCGACGACGATGAGTCGCCCCGGCCGCTCGAGCTCGCCGAGGGGACGGCCGGCCCACGAGTCGGGGAGCGAGCGGTCGACCAGCGCGAGCCGCCCGGTCGGATCGGCCCACTCCCGCACGTCCTCGTCGGACAGGAGCCGGCGGCGCACCTGGTCGATGGTCCAGGTGACGGTGGCGACGGTCGGGATCCCGAGGCGCTGGTAGACCTCGGCGCGGCGGGGGTCGTAGATCCGGGCCACCACGTTGGGGATCTTGTAGGTCTCGCGGGCGATGCGAGCGGTGAGGATGTTGGTGTTGTCACCGCTGGTCACCGCAGCCAGCGCATCGGCGTCGAGCGCGCCGGCCTTCTCGAGATCGTCGCGGTCGAACCCGGAGCCGACGATGCAGGGGCCGTCCCAGTCCTTGAGCCGCCTGAAGGCGCGGGGCGCCTTGTCGAGCACGGCGACCGAGTGGCCCTCTGCGCTCAGGGACACGGCGAGGCCGGAGCCGACGCGGCCACACCCGACGACGATGACGTGCACGCCACAGTGCAACACGCCCGGTCCGGCCGTGCAAAAGTTGGCCTGCCGGAACCTGTGCCCGTCTCCCGGCCCCGATCCCGCTGGTCATGGTGGGCGGCCGACCGCCGAGGACGCGCCGCAGCCCATGATTGACTGAGCGGGTGGAGCAAGCGGGAGCCGGCGGTAAGGGTGGTCTGGTGGAATCACCCGGGACGGGTATGGGCGCCCGGAATGCGTCGGTGACGCCCCTCGCAGACGCGCGCATGAAACCCGCCGCTTCCGCACTGCCGGAGCTCGACCTCCCCGAGACGCTCCGCTACCGCATCAAGAACCGACTGCTCGGGCCTCCCATCGCCACCGAGCGCCAATCAACCGAGCGTCTGGGCAAGCCCACGGCCCTGGCGGTCTTGTCCTCCGACGTCATCTCGTCGTCCGCGTATGCCACCGAGCAGATGCTCATTCCCCTGATCCCGATCATCGGTGTCGCCGCCTTCTCGTTGGTCGTACCCATCAGCATCGCCGTGATCTTCGTCCTTCTCTTCGTGACTCTCTCCTACCTCGAGGTGGTCAAGGTGTACACCAAGGCGGGGGGAGCCTACGTGGTGAGCCGCGAGAACTTCGGGCTCAACGTGGCCCAGGTGGCGGCCATGTCGCTGCTCATCGACTACACCTTGACGGTGGCGGTGTCGGTGGCGGCGGGCGTCGCCGCGGTCACGTCGGTCATCCCGAGCCTCACCCCCTATACGACCTGGATCGCCATCAGCCTGGTCATCCTCCTGGCTTATGGGAACCTCCGGGGCATCCGGGAGGCCGGTCGCACGTTCGCCGTCCCGACCTACTTCTTCATCGCCAACATGGTGGTGCTCATCGCCTTGGGGATCTACAAGACAGCCGTCGGATCCCTCCACGCCCATGCGATCGTCGGGCACACGGGCTCGGTGCCGATCGGGTCGGCGGGAAGCGGTCTTCTCTACGGAGCCACCGTGTTCGTGTTGCTCAAGGCGTTCGCATCGGGAGGCTCCGCCTTGACGGGAACCGAGGCCATCTCCAACGGGGTGAGCGTCTTCCGCAAGCCCGAGTCGCGCAACGCCCGGACCACCCTGGTCTTGATGGCCACGATTCTCGGGTCACTCGTCCTCGGCGTCTCCGCGCTGGCGTCGGTCACGCACCCCGTCCCCTATGTGTCGGGCACGCCGACGGTGATCTCCCAGATCGCCAAGTACGTCTACGGGACCCACGGACTGGGCGGGGTGCTCTACGCCATGCTCCAGATCGGGACGACCCTGATCCTCATCCTGGCCGCCAACACGAGCTTCACCGGATTTCCTTTCCTGGCCAGCTTCGCGGCCGAGGACTCCTATTTGCCCCGACAGTTGACGAAGCGGGGCCACCGTCTGGTGTTCTCGACCGGCATCATCGTGCTCACCGTGGTGTCCGTGGTCCTGCTCCTCATCACGCGCGCTCGAGTGGACAGCCTGATCCCGCTCTATGCCCTCGGCGTGTTCACCGGCTTCACCATGGCCGGGGCGGGGATGGCGAAGTACCACCTGACGCACCGGGAGGACCATTGGCGACGGCGACTGGCCATTAACGGGACCGCCTCGGTGCTCTCGTTCATCGTGCTCGTGATCATCGCGGTGGCCAAGTTCAGCCAGGGCGCCTGGGTCATTCTGATCATCCTGCCTCTCGGCGTCTTCGTTCTCCTGCGGCTGCATCACCAGTACGCGGACGAGGAGCACCAACTCGAGACGGGGGCGGCGGAGGCCTGCGAAGACCCTGTCCTGCGGCGCCACGTCGTGGTCGTCCTGGTCGACCGCCTCGACATGGCCACGGCCCGGGCCATTCAGTACGCGCGCACCCTGGCGCCTGACGACCTCCGTGCCGTGCACTTCGACATCGACACCAAGGAGGCCCGCGCACTCGAGGCGGAGTGGAGCCGCCTCGGCCTGGCCCGGCTGCCCCTCGACATCATCGAGGTCCCGGACCGCCGGCTGGGGCGGGCCGCCATCGAGCTTGTGGCCGACGCGACGGCCGACGGCGACACCGAGTGCACGGTGCTCCTGCCACGCCGCAGCTATGCCCGGGTCTGGGAACGGTTCCTCCACGATCGCACCGCCGACAAGATCGCGGCGGTGCTGGGCCAGGTCCCCCACGTGAGCGCCACCATCGTTCCCTACGCGGTAGGCGGGGGCCGGTTGGTCGAGCGGGCCCGCTCCTACGGACGCTCCGTGCAGCGCGCCCGGAGGGGGTCGGCGGTCGACGATGGGGACGCGTCGGTGGGCTCCGATGGTCTCTCCGGCGTCGACCGCGGGAGCCGCAAGGACGGGCCGCGGCGCCCCGGGGCCGTGCTGGCAGCCGACGAGACCCTGGCCCGGCGCGCCGGCGCCACGACGCCCATCGCCCGGGTGCAGCCCCGCCAGCGGGTCCGGGTGGCTGGCCGCGTGAAGTCGGTGCGTGTCCAGCCACGAGCAGGGACACAGAACCTGGAGTGCGTGCTCAGCGATGGGACCGGCGGCCTCCTCCTCGTCTTTGTGGGGCGGCCGAAAATCGCGGGCATCGAGCCCGGGGCCAGGCTCGTGGCCGAGGGGATGGTCGGAACGTGGGGCCGCCGGCCGGCCCTGCTCAACCCTTCGTTCGAGCTGGTGCAGGGCGCCATGGGCGATCCGACGGACGCCTGAGCATCGCCCCTGTCCACGGCGCAGAAGACGGCGCCGAAATTGCTCGCCGGGGCGCCACTGGCTAGGGTCCCCGACGGCCCGGAGTCGGGTGCGACCTTCCCGGCGCGCCCTCCCACCGGGATCACGACAACGACCGCGGCGGTGCTGTGCGCTGTGCACCGCAACGGACGAGGGCGCCTCCGCCTCCTCACCGCTCGACGCACGGGAACAGAAAGGGCACACCGGGAATGATCAATCTCCTCGCAGCCGAGGGCGGCTACCAGGCCTTTCACCTCGGCGGGGCGGACAGGACCTGGCTGTACATCTGCCTGATCGCCGGCCTCGTCGGCATCGGCGCCGGTGTATTGCTCGCCCGCAACGTGCTCGCGGCCGACCAGGGCACGGTGAAGATGAAGGAGATCGCGCAGGCGATCCAGGAGGGGGCCCAGGCGTTCCTGGCCCGCCAGTTCCGGGCGATCGTGATGATCATCCTCCCCCTGGCCATCCTCATCTTCTTCACCGCGACCAAGGTGGTGAAGCCGGACGGCGGGATCGCCCTCTCCTTCCAGCAGGACGGCCTGTACCGGGTCGTTTGCTTCCTGTGGGGCGCCGCCTTCTCGGGCCTGACCGGCTTCATCGGCATGAGCATCGCGGTGCGGGGGAACGTGCGCACCGCGGCCGCGGCGTCCAAGGGCGGGGGCATGGCGGCTGCGCTCAACGTGGCCTTCCGCACCGGCGCCGTGACCGGGATGCTCTGCGTGGGCCTCGGGCTGTTGGGCGCCACCTCCATCGTGCTCATCTTCCAGAACTCCGCCACCGCCGTGTTGATCGGCTTCGCCTTCGGCGCCTCGCTCCTCGCCCTCTTCATGCGGGTCGGTGGCGGCATCTTCACCAAGGCGGCCGACGTCGGCGCCGACCTGGTCGGCAAGGTCGAGGCCGGTATCCCCGAAGACGACCCTCGCAACGCGGCGACCATCGCGGACAACGTGGGCGACAACGTCGGCGACTGCGCCGGCATGGCGGCAGACCTGTTCGAGTCCTACGAGATCACCATCATCTCGTCGCTGATCCTGGGCTACTCGGCCTTTATCTCGATCCACAAGAACCCGACCCCGGCCGTGCTGTTCCCGCTGATCGTGCCGGCCATCGGGATCTTCGCCTCGGTCATCGGCGTGCTCGCCGTGCGGGCCCGCAAGGGCGACCGCAACGCCCTGCCCGCCATCAACCGCGGCTTCTGGCTGGCGGCGGGCATCACGGTCGTCGGCGCCCTCCTGGTGGCGCAGTACTACGTGCACGACCTCAAGGTGTTCTGGGCCGTGCTCACCGGGGTCGTGCTCTCGTTGGTGGTCAGCCAGATCACCGAGCAGTTCACCTCCACCGAACGCGGGCCGGTGAGGGAGATCGCGGCGTCGGCGCGCACCGGTCCGGCCACGACCGTGCTCTCGGGCGTCTCCATCGGCCTCGAGTCCTCGGTGTGGGCCATTATCGCCATCGCGATCGCTATCGGCGTGGCCATCGGGCTGGGCGACGGGAACATCGAGCTCACCTTCTACCTCATCGCCCTCATCGGCATCGGCCTGTTGGCCACGACCGGCATGGTCGTCTCCGAGGACAGCTTCGGGCCGGTGTCGGACAACGCGGCCGGGATCGCCGAGATGTCGGGCGAGTTCACCGGCGAGGCGGAGCGCGTCATGGTCAGCCTCGACGCGGTGGGGAACACGACCAAGGCCATCACCAAGGGTGTGGCGATCGGCTCGGCCGTGATCGCCGCCGTGGCGCTGTTCTCCGCGTTCATCGAGACGATCAACTCACAGCTCAACCTGCACCTGAGAGCGAACGAGCTGCTGGCGTCGCCGTTCACCCAGATCAACGTGTCCAACCCGAAGACCTTCATCGGCCTGCTGATCGGGGGCTCCATCGGGTTCTTGTTCTCGTCCCTCGCCATCCGCGCCGTCGGGCGCTCGGCGGGAACGGTGGTGCTCGAGGTGCGGCGTCAGTTCCGCGAGCATCCGGGCATCATGAATTACACGGAGAAGCCCGAGTACGGCCGCGTCATCAGCATCTGCACGGCGGCGGCCCAGCGCGAGTTGGCCACGCCGGCGCTGTTGGCCATTTTGGCCCCGGTCATCGTCGGCTTCGGCATCAACTACTTCGCTCTGGGCGCCTTCCTGGCCGGCACCATCCTGACCGGACAGCTGCTGGCCAACACGCTGTCGAACTCGGGTGGTGCGTGGGACAACGCGAAGAAGTACATCGAGGACGGCCACGAGGGAGGCAAGGGCTCCGACGCGCACAAGGCCGCGGTGATCGGCGACACGGTCGGTGACCCCTTCAAGGACACGGCCGGTCCGGCGTTGAACCCCATGATCAAGGTGATGAACCTGGTGTCGTTGCTGATCCTGCCCGCCGTGATCTCGTTGCGGAACCACACCGGCGCCCGCCTCGCCATCGCGGGGGTGGCGCTCGTGGTCCTGCTGGCCGCCCTGGCGTTCTCGAAGCGGGAGGGCGAGCCGATGGACGCGGACGCCGATACCGGGGCGACGGATTCCACGCCGGCCGAAGCGGCCGTCGCCTCCGCCGATTGACCTGGTCAGCGCCGTAGCCGACCGTTCCTTGGCGGTGCGCGGGCGTCGCCGTGCTCTTGACAGGCGGGTCGGCGGACCCTCACTCTGATTGACCATGCCCTCTTTGACCTCGTCCCGGCACGTGCCCCGTGGGGTGCGACGTGGGTAAGGCGCTCGTCATCGTCGAGTCGCCGGCCAAGGCGCGCACCATCAGCAGCATGCTCGGGCCCGACTTCATCGTCGAGTCATCCGTCGGCCACATCCGCGACCTGCCGCGCGGGGCGGACGAGGTGCCCGCCGCGTACAAGGGGGAGTCGTGGTCGCGCCTCGGTGTCGACGTGGACAACGGCTTCAAGCCGCTCTACGTGATCTCGTCGCCCAAGAAGTCGGTCGTGGCGAACCTCAAGAAGTTGCTCAAGACAGCCGACGAGCTCTACCTCGCCACGGACGAGGACCGAGAGGGCGAGTCCATCGCCTGGCATCTCTCCGAGGTGCTTTCGCCGACGGTCCCGGTCAAGCGGATGGTGTTCCACGAGATCACGCCGGCGGCGATCGCGCGAGCCGTCGACGACTGGCGCGAGCTCGACCGACGCCTGGTGGACGCGCAAGAGGCGCGTCGCATCCTCGACCGACTCTACGGCTACGAGGTGTCGCCCGTGCTGTGGCGAAAGGTGATGCCGAGGCTCTCGGCGGGCCGGGTCCAGAGCGTCGCCACCCGGATGGTCGTCGAGCGCGAGCGGGCGCGCATGCGCTTCCGCGCCGCCACCTGGTGGGGAATCGACGGGACCTTCACCAACGCGGCCGCCCCGAACGGTTTCGGTGCCTCGCTGGTCAGCCTGGCCGGGACGGCGGTCGCCACCGGCAGGGACTTCGACGAGCAGGGCCAACGGCGCGCCAGCGGCGAGGTGCGCGTGCTGGGCGAGGAGGAGGCGACCTCGGTCGCGGGCGCCCTGACCGGGCAGACCTTCACGGTGAAGTCGGTCACGGAGCGACCGTTCCGGCGGTCGCCCGCCGCGCCGTTCATGACGTCCACGCTGCAGCAAGAGGCCGGTCGCAAGTTGCGCTTCAGCGCCCAGCGCGCCATGCAAGTGGCCCAGCGTCTCTACGAGCAGGGCTACATCACGTACATGCGCACCGACTCGACGACGCTGTCCGACGAGGCGCTCACGGCCGCGCGCAACCAGGCCCGGGAGATGTTCGGCGCCGACTTCGTGCCCGACGCACCCCGGCGCTACGAGCGCAAGGTGAAGAACGCGCAGGAGGCGCACGAGGCGATCCGGCCGTCGGGCGAGACCTTCCGCACGCCGGAGCAGGTGGGGCGCCAGCTGTCGGGGGACGAGCTGCGCCTCTACGAGATGATCTGGATGCGCACCGTGGCCTCGCAGATGAACGACGCCACCGGGACGAGCGCGCAGGTGCGGTTGGTGGCGGACGTAGCCTCGGGACCGGCAGCGGGGCAGGAGGCGGAGTTCTCGGCCAGCGGGCGGGTCATCACCTTCTCCGGGTTCCTGCGCGCGTACCAGGAAGGCCGGGACGAGGACGACCCCGACGCGGAGAGCCCCGAGGAGATGGTCCTGCCGGCGCTGGCCGAGGGCGACCGGGTCGAGGGGACCGCGTTCGAGCCCGGCTCGCACACGACCCAGCCACCCGCCCGCTACACCGAGGCCTCCCTGGTGAAGGCCATGGAGGAGCTCGGCGTGGGCCGCCCATCGACCTACGCCAGCGTCATCGCCACCATCCTCGACCGCGGCTACGTCTGGAAGAAGGGGACGGCACTCGTGCCGAGCTTCACGGCCTTCGCCGTAGTGGGCCTGCTCGAGCGCTACTTCGGCAACCTGGTCGACTACGGGTTCACGGCGGCCATGGAGGACGACCTCGACGAGATCGCCGCGGGGAGCGAGGAGGTACTGCCGTGGCTCACGCGCTTCTACTTCGGCAGCGAAGCTCCTGGTGCGATGCCGAGCGACGGCACCGAGGTCGACACGCTCGGCCTCAAGGCGACGGTGGCCGCGCACCTGGCCGAGATCGACGCCCGGGAGGTGAACTCCATCCCGCTCGGTGAGGGGAGCGACGGCGAGCCGATCGTCGCCCGCGTCGGGCGCTACGGGCCCTACCTCCAGAAGGGCGAGGCCCGCGCGTCGATCCCTGATGACCTTGCACCCGACGAGCTCACGATCGCCCGCGCCGAGGAGATCCTCGCCGCGCCCTCCAACGACCGGGTTCTGGGCACCCACCCCGAGAGCGGGCTCGAGGTCCAGCTGAGGGCCGGCCGCTTCGGTCCCTACATCCAGGTGGGCGAGCCCACCGAGGGTGGCGAGAAGCCGCGCACGGCGTCGCTGTTCGCCTCCATGGAGCCGACCACGCTGACCCTCGAGGAGGCGCTGCAACTCCTGCGCATCCCGCGGACCATCGGTACCGACCCCGAGACGGGGGAGGAGATCGTCGCCCACAACGGCCGCTTCGGCCCCTATCTCAAGCGCGGCTCCGACACCCGCAGCCTGACCAGTGAGGAACAGCTCCTCACGGTGACGTTGGACGAGGCGCGGGCCTTCTTCGCGCAGCCCAAGCAGCGCCGCGGCCGCACGGCCGCGCCCCCGCTGCGCGACCTCGGGCCCGACCCCTCGACGAAACTTCCGGTTGTCGTCAAGGACGGGCGTTTCGGCCCCTACGTAACCGACGGCACGACCAATGCCAGCCTGCGCAAGGGCGACGCCGTCGAGTCCATCGACATCGAGCGGGCGTCCGAGCTCCTGGCCGATCGCCGGGCTGCGGGGCCGTCGACCAGCAAGAAGAAGGGGGCGGCGAAGAAGGCTCCGGCCAAGAAGAAGTCGGCGGCGAAAAAGGCTCCGGCCAAGAAGAAGGCGGCGGCGAAGAAGGTGCCGGCGAAGAAGGCTGCGGGGTCCGAGGCAGTTCAAGCCGCCGATCCAGCCGATCCCGCCATGAGGGCCGCGTCGACCGAGCCTTTCTGACATGGCGGCCCGCGGCCGACTCGTCGCGCTCGAGGGCATCGACGGCTGCGGCAAATCGACCCAGGCCCGGGCGCTTGCCGCTGCGCTCGGTGCCCGCCTGACCCACGAGCCCGGAGCCACGCCGCTCGGGGCGTCTCTGCGTGAGCTGCTCCTGGCGCCCGACGCGCCGCCCCCCTCGCCCCGCGCCGAGGCGCTCCTGATGGCTGCGGACCGGGCCGAGCACGTGGTCCTGGTGGTCGAGCCGGCTCTGGCCGCCGGCGAGTGGGTGGTGACCGACCGCTACGCGGGGTCCACCATCGCGTACCAGGGCTACGGCCGGGACCTGCCCGTGGTCGAGCTGGCGCAGCTCAGCGCGTGGGCCAGCGGAGGCGTCGCGGCCGATCTCTCGGTGCTCGTCGACGTGGGGGTCGAGGTCGCCGCGGCCAGGCTTGCGGGTTCGCCCGGCGGGGCGGACCGGATGGAGCGACTCGGCGCGGAGTTCGCGACAAGGGTGCGCGAAGGATTCCTGGCGCAGGCGGCCGGGGACCCCGAGCATTGGGTGGTGGTCGACGGGTCACGCTCGGTGGATGCGATCACGGCGCATATCGTCGACCTGGTGTACGACCGATTGGGTGAGGCGCCCGGGAGCGTGGGCGCGGCGCGGTGAACTCCGAAAGATCCGCAGACTCGGGGCGGCCCGTTCCCGAGCTCTTCGCCGGCGTCGTGGGGCAAGAGGACGCGGTGGCCGCCCTGCGGGCGGCCGCGGGCAACCCCGTGCACGCGTACATGCTCCTCGGGCCCGAAGGCAATGGCGGGCTGGCCGCGGCGTTCGGCTTCGCCGCGGCGTTGCTCTGTCCCGATGGCGGCTGCGGGGTGTGTGCGACGTGCCGGGCGGCTCTGGCCGGCACCGATCCCGACCTGCACGTCGTCCGCCGTTCCGGTGCGTCCTTGACGAAGGAAACGTTGCGCCAGGTCGTGTCGCTGGCCCAACGCCGGCCCTTGGCGGCCGCGCGTCAGGTCATCGTCGTGGTCGAGATGCACCTCGTGCTGGACCGCGCGCCGGTGCTGCTCAAGACGCTGGAGGAACCGCCGGGTGACACGGTGTTCATCCTCCTCGCCGACGAGGTGACCCCGGACCTCACGACGATCGCCAGCCGGAGCGTCGTGATCCCGTTTCCCCCGGTCCCCCGCGAGGTGGTGGCGCAGTGGCTCACCGAGTCGGGTGTGGCGGCCGACATGGCTGTCGTGGTGGCCGAGAGCAGCGGA
This sequence comes from uncultured Acidimicrobiaceae bacterium, assembly GCA_963763575.1. Classification (GTDB taxonomy): domain Bacteria; phylum Actinomycetota; class Acidimicrobiia; order Acidimicrobiales; family RAAP-2; genus Bog-473. The sequence goes on along the minus strand of CAVXPD010000022.1, from coordinate 5,436 downwards.
GGCAACGTGGAACGAGCGCGGGTGATGCTCGAGGATCCAGACGTCGCCGCGCGCGTGGACCTGTGGGCGTCGGTGCCGGACGAGCTCGGCCCCTCCGGCATGAGCGTGGCGAACCTCACGCGTCGGGTGCTCGAGTCGTCCGAACGCGCCGTCGAGCCGCTGCGGACTGTCCACGCACGGGAGATCGAGACGCTCACCGAGGCGGCCAAGGAGATGGGCGAGCGGGGACTTCCTGGGCGCAAGGAGATCGTGGAGCAGCACCAACGCGAGGAGCGCCGTTTTCGCACCGACGCCCTCCGGGCCGGCTTGGGCGTGCTGGCCCGAACCTACCGGACCCGCGTCGTGAGGGCGGTCTCGGCGAGGCCCGCCGCCAGTGCGCATGACGGCCCGGGCGCCTTGGCGCTGAGCGACCGGGAGGTGCAGGCGGCTGCGACGGCAGTCCGGCTCATTACCGAGGTCGCCGAGTCGCTGCCCCGCAACCCGAACGAGGCCTTGTTGTTGCAGTCTCTGTTCTCGCGGCTGGCTGCCTTGGCCGCTCAGCCATGAGCGCGCCCGGAGTCCAGCGCCTTTTCCAACGAACATTGCGCGCGGCGGCATAGCATTCCAGTCACGACAGAGATCGTGACTGACCAGTTGTCGGGGAACGATGCCGAGGACACGAGTCCTCGCGGTGCTGACGCGCCCCGGGTCGAGATCCGCGTCCTCGGACCGGTCGAGGTGGTCTGCGAGGGGAGAGTCGCCGACCTGGGCGGTGTGAAGGCTCGCGCCCTCATGGCGCGACTCCTGGTCGATCGAGGGGTCGTCGTCTCGGTCGACCGGCTCGTTGACGCCCTCTGGGCCGACGGCGACGGGCAAGGGGGCGAGATCGCTCTCCGATCGACCATCTCGCGGTTGCGCAAGCGACTCCGTGCGGCCGGGGTCACGCGAGAGCTGATCGTCACACGTGCGCCTGGATATCTCCTCGACATTCCCGCCGGCGCCACCGACGTCTTCGTGTTCGAACAGCTCCTGGCGGCAGGACGCCAGCAGCTGGCGCGACGTCGTCCAGCGGAGTCGCAGCGATTGCTCATGGAAGCCCAGGATCTCTGGCGCGGCACGGCATACAGCGAAGTCCGAGACGAGCCATTCGCGCGGGCGGAGGCCCGACGGCTGGAGGAGCTCCTGCTCACAGTGATCGAGACGCGGATAGACGCGGAATTGACGATGGGCCACCACGCCGCCCTCGTCGGAGAGCTGGAGACACTGACGAATGCTCACCCACTGCGGGAGCGGCTGTGGTCGCAGCGCATGCTGGCGCTCTACCGCTCGGGGCGCCAGGGCGAGGCCCTGCGCGTCTACCAAGATCTGCGGTCGATCCTCGTCGCCGAGCTCGGGATCGAGCCGGGACACGACGTGGCCTTTCTCGAGCATGCCATCCTCAACCAAGATCCAGCGCTCGACTTCCCGGTGCCCGAGGAGTCACTCGACGCGGACGAGCTCGCCGACGAGACCCCTGCGACCGACTCACGTTCGGCCTACCGCGTCCGGGTGCCGACCACCTCAGCGGAAGGAGCGCTCATCGGACGCGACCGCGAGACCGCGCTGCTCCGAGATTGGTGGTCGTCGGTCCGGAGGGGCGAAAGCCGGTTCCTCCTGGTGGACGGCGAGTCGGGGATCGGGAAGACGCGCCTCGTCGCCGACCTGGTGCGAACAGTCGACGCGGACGGGTCCCTCGTGCTCTGGGGCCGGTGCGACGAGGAACCGGTCGCGCCATTCGAGCCCTTCGCAGAAGCACTCGGGCACTACTTCCAGGCGGTCTCCGCCGACCAGATCGCACAAATGCCCGAGTGGCAACTGACCGAGATGTCGCGGCTCGTCCTGCGGCTGCGCGAGCACGTCCCGTCCTTCGTGGAGGAGCCCGCTGACCCGGACAGTGCGCGGTTCCGGTTCTTCGAGGCGGTGACGGCCACGCTCGATGAGCTCTCGGCGACCGGGACGGTGTTGCTGGTCGTCGACGACCTGCATTGGGCAGATCTGCCGACGCTGCTGCTCCTGCGTCATGTGCTGAGGAGCACGGAACCTTCCCGACTCGGTGTGGTCGGGATGTACATCGACAACGAGGTCGGAGCCGAACACCGGCTCCGCTCGCTGCTGGCCGATCTTCGGGTGGAGTCCCGGCTCGAGACGGTGCACCTCGGGGGCCTGAGCGAAGAGGGGGTCGAAGAGCTCGTCGCGTGTTGGCCCAAGACTGCGCAGGGTCTGGCCCCCCAGCTCTTCAAGCTGACCGACGGCAACCCCTTGTTCCTCGACGAGATGCTGCGCCAGCTGAGCGAGCGCGTCGAGGAGTCCAAGCCCGAGGGTGACGATTCCATGCCCCCGGATCTGAGCCCGCCCGACGCAATCCGCGAGCTGGTGGCGCGCCGCGTCTCGCGGCTGCCCCAAGACGTCATCTACCTCTTGCACGCGGCCGCCGTGGCCGGCCTCGAGTTCGAAGCGAACCTCGTCGCCGAGGCGGCCGAGCTCACACCGGACCAGCGGCTCGATGCCTTGGACCGTGCCGAGGAGTCCCGCGTCCTTCGCCGCATCGGCGGCGACGTCCGCGACCGCTACGCGTTCACGCATGCTCTGGTGCGGGATGCGATCTACGGCGAGCTTCTGCGCGGTCGCCGGGTGCGCTACCACCACAAGATCGCCGTTGCGACCGAGCGGGCGCACGCGGACTCGCTCGACGCCTTCGTGAACGAACTAGCCCATCACTACTATCTGGGGGCGGCGCTGGCCGATGCGGACAAAGCGATTCATTACTGCATGGCCGCGGGGGAACAGGCCCTGCGCCTTCTGGCGTTCGAGGAGGCGGTCGGTCACCTCACCCGCAGCCTCGAGGTGGCCGAGCAGTACGGTCCGCAGGATCAGACGACCTACTGCGAGACCCTGATGGCACTCGCCGAAGCGCTGCACCGTGCCGGAGACTCCAGCCAGGGCGACGCCTACTTCGAGCGCGCCGCGGCGATCGCACGCGACCTCGGTGATGACGAACGCCTGGCCGCGGCCGCACTCAGGGCGGGTTCGGTGAGCCCTCTCGGGGTCGTCGCCGCGACCGAGGGACAGGTCCTCCTGCTGGAGGAGGCCCGGTCGACGCTTCCCGACGCGGACTCCCACCTCCGAGCCATGGTGTCGGCCCGCCTCGGGCTCGTCATCCTGCACTCGGCCGGCGTGCCCGCCCCCGGCGTGCGCCAGCGGTCACTCGCCCTCACGTCCGAAGCCGTCGCCATGGCGCGGCGCCTGGACGATCGCATCGCGCTCGGCTACGCGCTGAACGCGCGGATGCACGCCCTCTGGGGAATCGAGCCGGCCCCCGAAAGACTGGCGACGGGGACGGAGCTGGGCGAGATCGCCGCGGACGCCGGTGACGAGCTGTTGGCGTTGCACGGGCACATGTGGCGCATCCGCGAACTCCTGGCCCAGGGCGACGTGGATGCCGTAAACGACGAGTTGGCGCGGTTCGCCGCCCGCGACACTGGTCCGGCGCACCCCTTGGCTGCGCCGTACGGCTTCAACGTCGGAGCGATGATGGCGGCTGTCTCCGGTGACTTCGACCGGGCCGAGTGGATGGGCCAACAGGCGATCGCCGCGGCGGCGGGGTACAGCGAGATGGCGCTGAACTTCTACGGCGCACTCATGATCTGGACGTGGTGGCAACGCGGTGAGCTCGCTGCACTGGCGAACACGTTCCTCGAAGTGGTCTCACAGGCTCCGGCCGACCACCCGATGGTGCAGTCGGCGTTCGCCTTGGCGCACGCCGAGGCAGGTGAGGCGGACGAGGCGCTGGCCGGCCTGCGAGGGCTCGCGGCCATCGGGTGGGAGGCGGTGGCCGACGACCAGACCCAGGGTGTGGCTCTCGCGCTGAGCGCCGCGGCCTGCGGCGCGTTGGGCGCTCGAGCTCGCGAGTATTCCGTGCCGGTGTACGAACACCTCCGGCCCTACGGCGGCACTGCGGTGGTTATCCGTGCACCGGCGGCGGCCTGCCTCGGACCGGCGGACCAGTACCTGGGCGTCGTCGCCTCGTCGATCGGCGATCTTGCCTTGGCCGAGGTGCACTTCGAAGCGTCCCTGCGGCTGGCCCGCCGTATGGCGTCGGCACCTTTCGTCGTGGCGGCCGAGGTGGAGTTGGCACGAACATTGCGTCAGCGCGGTCGCGAAGACGAGCAAGAGCGGGTGGCGGTGCTGTTGCGCAGCGCCGAGGAGTCAGCCCTCGAAATGGGGCTGCACAGGTTGGCGCGGAGGGCAGCCGAGCCCGACTGATCGCGGCTCAGGCCAGTGGGTCAGAAGGTGGCGGTGCCTCTTGTGGTCACCGGTCCGCGCTGACTTCACCATCCTCGTAGGCGGCCAACTTGTCGTCAGCCTCGCGGATGCGGCGCGCCATACCCACCAGGAGCGCGTTGCGGACGCCAGGGATCTCCATCATGGCGTCGAATTCCCGAGGACCGACGATGAGCACGTCGACGTCTGTCGTCGCGGTGATCGAGGCGCTGCGAGGCGCCCCTTCAATCGCGGCCAGTTCTCCGAAATGATCGCCCGCGCTCAATTGGTTCACGACGCGTCCTGCTCGAGTCGCGACCACCGTCCCCTCCAGGATCACAAAGAGCTCGCGACCCAGGCGGCCTTCGCGCAGGATGACCTCTCCCTCGTCGATGTGCAGACGTTCGGCGAGGCGTGCCACCTCGGCCAGCTGCTCGTCCGTGCACGCGGCAAACCATGGAACACCGTGCAGGCGAGCCAGGAGGTTCTGATCCTTACTCTTGCTCAACACGCTCATCAACGCCCCAATTCTACCCGTCCTGGTCAGGCTAACTCGGTTGCCACCGCCGGCGGCGTCGGCATGGGTGTGCTTTGCCGCGCCCCTCTCCTCTTCGATCCGCCTGCCGGCGTCTTGCCTGTGACGGCTTGTCACCTTGGACGGGAGCGATTCGGAACCCGAAGATGTCAGCCACGGTGGCGAGGGTGCTCGACAAGACGAGGAAGGACCCCCGGCCGAGCCCCCCTGGGCGGACCGGCACCTCTCCGCGAGAACAGGAGCCGCTCCGCCGGCCGAGCCACCGGCTCGAGCTGGGACCCGGGGCAGCTCGTGAGCGTTGGATGGCCTCCAGCCGGTCGACGGTTGCCTCCCTACCCGGCCTGGACTCCATGGCACACGTCCCTCCTGACCCGACACCGCCCCGGTTCAGGGCCAAAACCCCCGCCGGTACCGGCCACTGTGGACCAGAGGCCTTGCAGGGGTGTTGCAGGGTCGTTGCACCCCGCGTCCGGGGTTCGGACGCACCCTCTGAGCACGACGTTGCTGATATTCGGCCGAGCGCCCCTGGCCTACACTGACTCACCGTCGTCGGGGCCGGTGGGCCTCTTTCACTGACCCGCCGGCGCGGCTGCCTGGGTAGCTCAGTCGGTAGAGCAGCGCAC
>CAVXPD010000021.1:0-162768 GCA_963763575.1 uncultured Acidimicrobiaceae bacterium | reverse complement strand
TCGGGATCGGCCAGCTGGTCCCAGTAGGCGACCGCCTTGGCGAAGTGCTCGAAGCGCAGCCGCTTGGCTTGTTTGACCAACAAGGGCTCGTCGCGTTCGAGGGCGGCCTCGGTCCCGTCGCGGCGCACCGCCGCCACCGCGTCGACGTGCGCCGCGTTGATCGCCCCGTCTTCGAAGGCTTGGGCCACGACGGGGAGGTGGCGCAGCTGGCGGCCCCGGCGCACCAGACGGCGCGCCGTCGCCTTGGGCAGGCGGCACGACCGGGCCAGCCAGGCCTGGGCGGTGCGCGCCCCGTCGATCGCCCAGTCGCCCGAGGTGTCGTAGGCGCCCACCGCGCTCGAGACCACCGACTCCAACCGGGAGTGCTGGCACACCAACTCTTTGACCGACGTGGCGTCGCAGTGTCCCTCGGCGCCCTCGGCCAACAGATCGTCGATGGCTTGGGTCAGCGCCTCGATCCCCGTCACAACCTCATCGAACCACACGGTTGTGACGTGACAGGGCCCCAAACGACGTCGATGCGAGAAGCAAAAAATTGTCAAAAACAGTCCACACCACACAGCACCGACGCCGACCGTTCTCCCACGAGGAGCATGACATGACGCACGACACAACAACTCATGAGACGACGACACACGACAGAACGAGACGGAGGCTGGCCGCGGTGGCCATCTGCATCTACTGCGGGAACGACATGATCTACGGCACCAGCTGCACCGAGGCCTCGATCCGAATCGGCGGCCTCGACTACCCACCGGTCCGCTGTGGGGAGGAGACGGGCTACCGGTTCGCCGAGGTGACGGAGCGGTGCGGAGACTGCGGGGTGCCCAAGGGAGCGGTCCACCACCACGGCTGCGATCTCGAGCAGTGCCCCGCCTGTGAGGCGCAGCTGCTCTCCTGCGGCTGCACGAACGATCCCGACGGCGACGACCACAGGGAGAACGACCAGGGCGAGGGCGCCATGGACTGACGACGCAACCGCCCGGGAAACAGGTCCACGACCGGGCGGACACTTCCGGACCGCATCCCGGCGGGCTCACGCCGGGATTCCGGGCCTCCTGTTCAGCCGCCGGTCGCCACGCCGGCCCTCGCCTCGAGCACCGCTTTCATGAGGCGGACCTCTTTGCGGATCTGTTCGAGGCTTCCGCCGGCCGCAGCCGCGAGGACGTCGTCGGCCAAACCGTCGGGCAGCGTGACCCACAGGGACAGCGTCGCCTCGCAACCACCCCCATCCAGATCCCGCACGACGAACTCCTCGTAGGCCCCGGTGCCACCGTCCATCCCGGCTGCGACCAGCGTCGGCTCCACGGCCTCGACCACCCACAGCTCCACCGGATGGCTGCCCCCGGCCTGAGCGGCGTCGGCGAGCCCGAACGTGTAGCGCGCCCCCGGCCCTAGGATTCCGCCTGCACCGTCGGACGTCGTACCGGTGCCGGCGCGCACCCGCTCGACACCGGAGACATCAGGGTTGTACTCCGGGAGGTTGGTGAAGTCGAGGCGATAGAGCCAGACGTCGCGGGCGAGGACCGGTGGGGCGAACGTCGCGGTGGCGACGGCGGTTGGCGCAAGGTCGGGTGTGGGCACAGGCGCCACCCTGCCCGCCGGACCCGTCCGAGTGCAACCCCCCTACTCGGGGGACTGCACTCGCAGGACGTCGGCCGTCTCGCGGGCTCGCCGGAGAGACAGCGCGACCAGGTCTTCGCCGCCGCCGTCGGGGATCGCGCCGGCGGCGTATTGGACGAAGGTTCCCACGACCATGGCGCTCAAGAGCCGGGCCACTCCGCCGCCGTCGCCGTCATTGCAGAGGTCGGGCCGATGCGTGGTCACCCACTCCTCGATGGAGCTCTGGAACGTGCTGAACAGGTCGAAGCCGACGGCTCGGGCGGTGGACTCTCCCCGGATGGCCTCGCCCACCATCAGGCGGACGAAGTCCTCCACCTCGAACATCGACACCAAGGTGTCGGCCAGCAGCTGTGCGAGTGGCGAGTTGATGTCCTCGGTGAAGGCATGGGGCTCGGGTCGTGGCGCCTGGATGGGAAGGAAACCGTGCTCGACGAGGACCGCCTCGAGGAGCTCGCGCTTGCTGGGGAAGTAGTGATACAGCGACGCGACGTTGAGGCCGGCCGCGGACGCCAGGTCCCGCATGCTCGTCCCGTCCACACCCCGTTGCGCCATCAGGGTCAGCGCGATGTGCAGGATCCTGCCGCGCGTCGGCGAGCCCGTCTGCACCTCTGTGTGACCCGAGGGCCGTGTCGGACCGCCACCACCCGGCCCGTCATGATCGGCACCCTGCGCCTGGGAGTCGACCGTCATGTTCATGCCTTTCTCCGTTTGTTGCCCCACGATTTGGTGATCTTCCGCGCGTGACGTGCGACCTGTGACTTGTGACCTGTGACCTGTGACCTGTGACCTGTGACCTGTGACCTGTGACCTGCCACATGTCACATGCCACGCGTGACGTGCGAACTGACGCTGCGCTGAGTGTGTCTAGCACCCGCCCCCAAGATGCTCGGCATCCCCAACGTTTGTTTGATATATATGACACGCGCGTCAGGCAATGCCCGACGCAACAATAAACGTAGGGGGTTAGAGGACCACATGCCAGGAATTGAGACAGCAGCCGGTGCCGCGGTCATTCCGTTCGACCCCTTCGAGTTGAAGGACGTGGTCGGGGGCTCTGTCCGCGACCCGTATCCGAAGCTCCACCAGCTGCTCCGGGAGTCGCCCGTCCACACGGGGACGATCGACTTCGGCGAGGAGGACCAGGATCACTGGGACCCGACCAAGCCGCCGCCAGTGACGATCTTCGGCTTCGACGAGGTCGTCCAGGTGCTGCGCGACAACGAGACCTATTCCTCCTGCGTGTACGAGGACGTGGTGGGGACGGTCATGGGCCGGACCATCCTGCAGATGGACGAGCCCGAGCACAAGGCGATCAGGGATCTGGTGGCGTCGAGCTTCCGCTCCAAGATGCTGGCCCGCTGGGAGGAGAACCTCGTGGCCGTCGTGGTCAACGAGCTCGTCGACACGTTCATCGGCGACGGTCACACCGACCTCGTGCGCACGGTGACCTTCAACTTCCCCGTGCAGGTGATCGCGCGCATCCTGGGGCTGCCTCGATCGGACTACCCGCGCTTCCAACGGTGGGCGCTCGAGGTGACCAGCGTCGCCGCCAACTGGGAGCGGGGCATGGCGGCCTCGGCCGCCCTGCGCGACTACCTCGTCGACGTGATGGAGGATCGCCGGGCCAAACCCGGCGACGACCTCATCAGCGACCTGGTCCGGGCCGAGGTGAACGGCGAGCACCTGAGCGACGAGGAGATCTGCTCCTTCCTGCGCCTACTGCTGCCGGCCGGCGTCGAGACGACGTACCGGGCCTCGGGCAGCTTGTTGTTCGCACTCCTCAACGACCGCGCGCAGTTCGACGCCCTTTACGCGGACCGCTCGCTCTACCCGCAGGCCTTCGAGGAGGTGGTGCGCTGGGAGCCGCCGGTGACGGTGATCCTGCGCCGCGCCGCCCGGGACACGGAACTGGCCGGCGTGAAGATCGAAGCGGGCGCGGACATCGCCCTCATGATCGGCTCGGCCAACCATGACGAGCGGAAGTACGCCGACCCCGACCGCTACGACATGTTCCGTGCGCAGCGCCAGCATGTCGGTTTCGGGTTCGGGGTCCACGTGTGCCTGGGCATGCACCTCGCGCGGATGGAATCGCGCGTCGCCATCAACACGCTCTTCGACCGCCTCGGCCCGTTCACGCTCGATCCGGCCGCGGAGGCCCCGCACATCGAGGGGCTGGCCTTCCGGTCGCCGCTGTCGCTGCCGGTGGTGTTCCAGGCCCGGTGATGCCGTCGCCCTGCCGGGCCCGTCGGCGCCCGTCCAGGCCTCCGACGACGACGCTGAGCGGAAGGTAGTTTCGAGGCGATGGCCGAGGACGCGCCGCTGGATGTCAAGATCGACTGGGACGTGTGCATGGGCTCGGGCAACTGCACGTTCTGGGCCCCCGATACGTTCGACCTGAGCGAGGACGGCCACGCCGTCGTGATCGACGCCGCGGCGACGGACGAGGAGCGGTTGCGCGTCGCCGCGCAGGGCTGCCCGGTCGGAGCGATCTCGCTGTGGCGGAACGGCGCCGAGCTCCCCTTGGAGGAGGGCCGCTGATGCCGATTGCCGTGACCGAGGAGCACGAGGACCTTCGCCGCACCGCGCAGCGCTGGCTCGAGACCCATTGCCCTCCGCCGGAGCCCCGGGCCGCGGCCGAGGCGCCGTCCACGCCGTCTTCGCTGCCGCCCTCCGATGAGTTGCCGGCCGTTTGGGAGAAGATGGCCGCGCAGGGGTGGCTCGGGCTGCACGTCCCCGAGCACCTTGGTGGCCAAGGCTTCACGCTGGCCGAGGTGGCAGTCGTCCTCGAGGAACTCGGGCATGCGCTGGTCCCCGGCCCCGTCCTGCCGACCCTTTTGGTCTCGGCCGCCCTGGTCCGGCACCGCACCGGCGCGGCGGCGGGAATCGTCGCCGACCTCCTACCCGCCTTGGCCGACGGCTCCGTCACCGCTGCCGTCGCCCTCGGTGCGTCCCCGCTGGAATGCACGGTCAGTGCCGACGGCAGCCTCGTCCTGCGGGGCACGGCCCGGCCGGTGCTCGGGTTGCCGGCGGCCCGCCTCGTCCTCGTGCCGGTCGCCCGACACGACGCCGCCCCCGAATGGTGCCTGCTCGACCGCGACATCGTCGGAGACCGCCCCATGGTGAGCGCGCTGCCGGCGCTCGATGCCACCCGGCCCGTCGGCCTCCTCGAGTGCCCGAGCGGCGGTCTCGTCGTGCCGAAGGAGCACGACGTCCGGGTTCCCGACGCCGAGGTGCGCGGTCTCGCGTTCGTACTCGCCGCGGCAGAGAGCGCAGGGCTCGCCCGCTGGTGCCTCGAGACCGCGTCCGAGTACGCCAAGGTGCGGGTGCAATTCGGACGGCCCATCGGCCAGTTTCAGGCCGTCAAGCACGCGCTGGCTGACATGCTCGTCTCGGTCGAGCAGTGCGCTGCCGTCGCGTGGGATGCGGCGTCGGCCTGGAGTGAGGCGGCCAACGGAGCCACACACGACGACGGCCGCGAGATCGACTTGAGCGCGCGCATCGCCGGCGCCATCGGTCTCGAGGCGGCCGCGCATTGCGCCAAGCAGTGCATCCAGACCCTTGGCGGCATCGGCTTCACCTGGGAGCACGACGCCCACCTCTACCTCAAGCGAGCCATGGCCAACCTCCAGTTGGTGGCCGGCGGGGACGTGGGTTCACTCGAGCTCGATGTCGCGGCGCTGGCCGTGGCGGGCGCGCGCCGCAACCTGGCCGCCGATCTTCCAGCTGAGGCCGAGTCCCTGCGCGCCGAGATCCGCGAGCTCGTCGCCCGGGTGGCCGCGGCCGGCGGCGACGACCCGAGCGGCATGGCCCGGCGGGCCGCCATGGCCGAGGCGGGCGTGATCATGGCGCACTGGCCGCCGCCCTGGGGACGGGGCGCGTCGCCCCTCGAGCAGTTGGTCATCGACGAGGAGCTGGCCGCAGCCGGGCTGCTCCGCCCCCACCTCGCCGTGGGTGCCTGGGCTCTCCCCACCTTGATCGCGTACGGGACCGAGGAGCAACAGGAGCGCTGGGTACGCCCGACCCTCCTCGGGCACATGAACTGGTGCCAACTGTTCAGCGAGCCCGGTGCCGGCTCCGACCTGGCCTCGCTGAGCACGAAGGCCGAGCGTGTCGAGGGCGGCTACGTCCTCAACGGCCAGAAGGTGTGGACGTCGCTGGCCCAGACCGCCGACTTCGGGATCTGCCTGGCGCGCACCGACCCCGACGCGTCCAAGCATGCGGGGATCACCTACTTCATCATCGACATGCACAGCGAGGGGATCGATATCCGCCCGCTGCGCGAGCTCACCGGTGCGGCCATGTTCAACGAGGTCTTCTTCAACGACGTCTTCGTGCCCGACGAGTGCGTCGTCGGCGCGCCGGGTGACGGGTGGCGGATCGGACGGACGACGCTCGCCAACGAGCGCGTCTCCATGTCCTCGGGCGCCTCGTTCGGCAATGGCGTGGAGTCGCTCATCCGGACGGTGGCACGCCGGGCGGAGCGTGGGGGAACGGTGCCGGCGAGCCTCGAGGGCGCACTGGGTCACTTGATCGCCGAGGCGCAGTCGGTGGCGTTGCTCGGTCACCGGTCCACTCTGCGCACCCTCTCCGGCGTGGACCCGGGCAGCGGGTCGAGCGTGCGCAAGCTGCTCGGGGTCGAGCACGAGCAGCGCGTGCAGGAGATGGGGATGGCCCTCTACGGCGCCGACGGCGCCGTGCTCGACGGCAAGGCCCAACGCTGGGAGGAGGGGTTCCTTTCGACCCGTTGCCTCACCATCGCCGGGGGGACGAGCGAGGTCCAGCGCAACGTCATCGCCGAGCGGATCCTCGGCCAGCCCAAGGATCCCGAGCCCGGCGCCTGAGCAAGACCACCGGAGAACCTCCCCAGCCCGTGTCATAGTTGGCCATGCGCCTCACCCGAGACGAGTCGCTCATCGAGTTCCGCCGCGAGTTCGAGGCCTGGCTGGACCAGCATCAGCCCACGGCCGAGGAGATCGCCGGGGACTTCCGTCGTTCCTCGGCACACCTGCCGGCCTGGGCGCGCACCTTCCAGCGAGAGCTCTTCGACGCCGGGTACCTCGTGCCCGGCTGGCCGCCCGAGCTCGGTGGCCGCAACGCCACGCCCGAAGAACAGATGGTGTACTTCGAGGTGGTCGCCGAGCGCATGGTGCCTCGCTCCCTCAACCCGCAAGGCCTCTCCATCTGCGCCGCCTCCATCGTGGAATTCGGCAACGACGAACAGAGAGATCGCTACGTCCTGCCCACGCTGAAGGGCGAGATCACGTGGTGCCTCGGCATGAGCGAGCCCAATGCCGGGAGCGACCTTGCGTCACTGACCACGAAGGCCGAGAAGCGCGACGGCCACTTCGTCGTCAACGGGCAGAAGGTGTGGACTTCGGGAGCGCACGAGGCGGACTACTGCATGTGTTTCGTGCGCACCGACCCGGAGGCACCCAAGCACCGGGGTATCAGTGCGCTCATCATCGACATGCGCACGCCCGGGATCACCTGTCGGCCCTTGCCGGAGCTCACGGACCCGCACCATGCCGACTTCAACGAAGTGTTCTTCACTGACGTCGAAGTGCCCGAGGACAACCTACTCGGCGAGCTGAACAACGGCTGGATGATCACCCAGGGGTCGCTGCGTCACGAGCGCGGGATGCTGTGGATCATGAACGTGTCGAAGATCGAGCACACGTTGAAGGGACTCCAGCGCGTCGCCGCACGTCCCGATACCCGCGGCGGCAAGCTCGGCGACGACTCCCGGCTCGCGGAGGCCATCGGCCGCCTGGCCACCGACGTCACCGCCATGCGCTGCCTCGGCTACCGCGGCTTCGCGAAGGCGGTTCGCGGCGAGATGTCGCCCGAGCACCTCATCCTCAAACTCTTCACCAGCGAGACCGAGCAGCGCGCGTGCATGCTGGCGCAAGAGGTGCTGGGCCTGGAGGGGATCGACCTCGACGGGCCCGGGCCCAACAAGTTCACCGAGTGGGACCTCGCCCGCTTCGAGCCTGATCCGGTCCCGTCCAGTTCCACCGGGTCGGCCCACGACGGCGACTGGGCGACCCAGTACCTGCGTTCGTTCTCCCACACGATCGCGGGCGGGACGTCGGAGATCCAACGCAACATCGTGGCCGAGCGACTGCTCGGCCTGCCGCGAAGCTGATCGCTCGCTTCAGCCGCCGATTCTCGTATGTCGTAAGGAGGGACGGCTCGCCGGGAGTCACACGACGCCGCGGGCGGTCAGGTCCTCGAGCTCCGCATCGCTGAGTCCGACCACGTCACCCCACACCTCTTGGTTGTGCTGACCGAGACGCGGGGCACCCGAGGGGACGGCGGTCGGGTGGCGGCGCAGACGGGGGAACGGCGCCTGTTGGCGCACGGCGCCGATGACCGGGTCGTCGACCGCCACGAGGTCGCCGCGTGCGGCCATGTGCGGGTCGACGAAGATGTCGGCCGCGCTGTACGCCGTGCCGACGGGCACGTCGTGCTCGACACAGCGGGCCGAGACCTCCTCGGCGGTCATTCCGGACGTCCACGCCGCCACCATGCCGTTGATCTCGTCACCGTGCGCGGCCCGCTCCGCCAACGTGGCGAACCGCGGGTCGCGGGTCAGCTCGGGTCGGCCCATGGCTGCGCAGAGCCGGGAGAAGTTGGCGTCGGAACCCGCCACGATGCACACGTAGGACCCGTCGGCGGTGGGGTAGTTGTCCAGCGGGGCCGAGGTGGAGAGCCGGTTCCCCTCGCGCTGGCGGACGATGCCCAGTCGGTCGTAGCCGGCCAGCGTCCACTCGAGGATGCGCAGCATCGACCCGTACAGCGCCGCGTCGATCACCTCCCCTTTCCCGTCCCCCTCCTGCGCCCCACGATCCGGGCCTGGGCCACCGCGCGCGCCGGCACGGGCGTCGCGCCCGTAGAGCGCGGCGACCGCCGCGCAGGCCGCGAAGGTCCCGGTGAGGTAGTCGGAGATGTTGACTCCGGAGCGCACCGGCGGCCGGTCGGGGTCGCCGGTGAGATTGAGGAGTCCGCCGAAGGCGATGCCCAGACGATCGAGCCCGGGCCGGGGCGCGTAGGGGCCGGTCTGTCCGAAGGCGCTGATGCGGACGTAGACGAGCTCGGGTGACAGGTCGTCGGGGCCGAGCCCCCAGCGCTCCATCGTTCCGGGGCGGAAGTTCTCGCACAGGACGTCGGCCGTCGCGACGAGCCGCTTGAAGAGCTCCTTTCCTTCCTGCTGGCGGAGGTCGCAGGTCACCCCGCGCCGGCCCCGTCCCTCGACCGCCCACGACAGCGAGTAGTCAGGTCCGTCCTCCACCGGCACGAACGGGCCCATCGAGCGCATGAAGTCGCCTTGGCCCGGCAGCTCGACCTTGATCACGTCCGCACCGAGCTCTCCGAGCAACCCCGCGCAGAACGGCGCCGAGATGCGGGTGCCCACGTCGATCACCCGGATGCCGCTGAGCGGTCCCCGCGCTGCGTCGGTCATGCGCCCGGCTGTCGCTGGCCTTCGTCGCGCTCGGCGATGATCTCCTTCATGGAGCCCTTGGTCTTGCGGGCGGCGAGCGCATCGAGCGCGGTCGCCGTGTTGTGGACCCAGTGGTGCGCCATGAAGTGATACTTCAGCGCGTCGCGCTTACCCATCAGGGTCCCCGTCTGGTTGATGGTGTCCTTGACCGTCTGCGCCGTGACCGGCGGGACGAGCGCGACTCGTTCGGCCAGTTCGTGTGTGCGCGCCTCGAGCTCCGCCCGCGGGACGACCCGGTTGACGAGACCCAGTCGCCAGGCCTCTTGGGCGTCGATGGTGTCGCCGGTCAGCAAGAACTCCTTCGCCTTGCGGATCCCGAGCTCCCAGGGCTCGACGAGCAGCTCCACTCCGGCGCCCGTCAGGCGCAGGACCGGGTTGGAGAACACCGCGTCGTCGGCGGCCACGATGAGGTCGCACATGGCGGCCAGCATGAGGCCGGCGGCGACACAGCTGCCCTGCACGGCGGCGATCGTCGGCTTGCGGAAGTCGTGGATGCGCATGCACCGGTCGAAGTACATCGTCTTCTCGTGATGGAACTTGCCCTCCGGGGTCTCGCGGAGGGCCACCCACGGGTCGGCTCCGTCGTCGTTGACGAGCGCCTTGAGGTCGTGCCCGGACGAGAAGTGCTTCCCGGCCCCGGCCAGGATCACCACGCGCACGTCATCGTCCTGGTCGGCCAGGTCGAGGGCCGCGTCGATCTCGTCGATCAGGGTGGAGTTCTGCGCGTTGGCCGTGTCGGGGCGGTTCATAGTGATCGTCGCCACCGGACCGTCGATCTCGTAGCGGATCGTCTCGAACGTCTCTGCCATGTCACCCATCTTTCCTTCCACCATCCTGACGCGTCGCCCGACCGACCTCGGCCGCTCAGCCGCGGGGCAGTCCGAGGACGCGCTCGCCGACGAGAGTCCGCTGGATCTCGTTGGTGCCGGCGAAGATGGACGAGGCCTGGTAGTACAGCCACGACCTCTGCCACGCCCCGTCGGCCGGGTTGCCCGGCGCACCCTCCCAGAGCGGCGACGCCTCGCCGAGCACCTCGAGGGCCGTTCGATGGAGCCGCTTGGACATCTCGCTCCAGTAGAGCTTGAGTGCGCTGCCCTCGGGGCCGGGTGCCTCGCCCTTCGACAGGCGGGTCAGAGAGCGCCAGTTGTGCAACTGGAACAGGCGGACTTCGGTGGCCGCCTGGGCGAGCTCCTGGCGGAGGCGCCAGTTCTCGAAGCTGCCGTTGGCCTCCGCCAGCCGGAGGAGCTCTTCGATGAGCTGGGAGTGGATGACGAGCTGGCGAGGGTTGATCCCGCGCTCATGCGCCAGGGTCGAGCCGGCAACCGTCCAGCCCTCGCCCTCGTTGCCCACGCGGCCTTCCACCGGGACGAAGACGTCGTCCAGCTCGACCTCGTTGAACTCGGCCTCTCCGGTCGACTGCACGAGCGGGTGCACGGTGACGCCGTCGGAATGCATGTCCACGATCAAGGCGGTGATCCCCAGCTGACGTTTCGGCGCGTCGGGGTCGGACCGGGTCAGGCAGAGCCCCCAGTCGGCGAACTGGGCGTAGGACGTCCACACTTTCCGGCCCGTCACCCGGTACCCGCCGTCGACCGGGACGGCGCGGGTGGTGAGCGACGCCAGGTCGCTGCCGGCGTCGGGCTCGCTGAACAGCTGGCACCACATCTCTTGCGCCGACAGGATCCGAGGGAGATAGCGCGCCTGCTGCTCGGCCGTGCCATGGGCCATGAGCGTCGGCCCGACCAAGTTGATGCCGATGCGGCCAACCAGCTCGGGCGCCCGGGCGCGGGCCAGCTCCTCGATGACGACATAGTTCTCCAGGGCCCCGAGGCCGCGCCCGCCGTACTTCTCGGGCCAGGTGATCCCCACCCAGCGCGCCGCGGCCAGGTCGGCTTGCCAGCGGCGGCCGAACGCAACGGTCTCGGCGAGGTCGTCGAATCGGGGAGGAAGCCCGACGCCGTAGGGCCAAGGCAGGTGCTCCATGAGCCACGCCCTGAACTCGTCGCGCAGTTTCTCCTGCTCGGCCGTGGTGCGCAGATCCATCGGTCGCAGCATGGCACAGGGGCCGCGGTACGTGACACCCGCGTCAGGGAGCATCGTAGACTGCGCCGCCGTGGACTTCGACCTCTCCGGCGATCAACAGGCCCTGCGCGAGGCCGCTGTCACCTTGCTCGACGGCCGAGCGGGGCACGACGCGCTTCGAGCGCGGGTGGGAACGGGCGCGATCGTCGGCACGCTCCCGGGTGCCGGCGAAGCAACGGCGCCGGCCGTACCAGACGGCACACCCGCCGCGGACGCGCCGCATGGCTACGACACGTCGGTGTGGTCGGCCATGACGGAACAGGGCTGGTTGGCGATTGAGATCCCGGAGGACGAAGGTGGCCTGGGACTGGGCATGGTCGAGGTGGCGGTGCTCTGCGAAGAATTGGGACGGCGACTCGTGGCGGCGCCGTTCCTGCCCTCGGTGGTCGCGCTCGGCGCGCTGTGCGGGCCCGATGCTCGGGCGATCGCCGGCGCCAAGGAGTGGCGCGAAGCCCTCAGTCAAGGGACTGCGGTGGGTTGTGTCGTCATGGGGCCCGACGGACGGGTGACCGCCACTGCCCCCGGATCAGACGGCGAGGCCCGCCTGAGCGGGGAATCGCCGCCTACGCTCTATGCGCCCTCGGCGGACGTGGCCGTGGTCGCCACGCGATCCGGCGTGTACGCGGTCGATCTCGGCGCCGTTGGTCGTCCTGCCCCCCTCCCGGCGATGGATCGGACTCGCGAACTGGGCGTCTTGTCCTTCGATCGGACGCCCGCCCTCCGCATCGGGGACGCCGACGCCGCCTCACTGGTGCTCGACCGCGCCGCCACCCTCGCATCCGCGGAGATGCTGGGCGCCGCCGATCGTGTGTTGTCGATGTCGGTCGACTACGCCAAGGACAGGGTCCAGTTCGCGAAGCCCATTGGTTCGTTCCAAGCGGTCAAGCACATGCTGGCCGACGCGCTGGTGGACGTCGAGGGGATGCGCTCGACGGTCTACTACGCCGCGTGGTGCGCGGCCGCTGGCGATCGGGAACGCTCGTTGTCCGCCAGCATGGCCAAAGCGTGGTGTTCGGACGCGTCACGTCGGGTGATGGGAGTCGGCCTCCAGGTGCACGGAGGCATCGGCTTCACGTGGGAGCACGACATGCACCTCTACGTGAAGCGGGCGCAGCTCGATCAGGTGAGCTTCGGCGACGCTTCGCTCCACCGGGATCGCATCGCCGGCATCCTGCGGGAGCGAATCGAGTCGGGCCAGTCGCTCTCTTGAGCGGCGGCTGCCGCCGCTACGACAGGGTCCGGACGGGCGTCTTGCCGATCTGGATCATCACCAGCTGCTGTCCCTGCACGATGGGCCCGGCCGAACGTCCCTGGGACTGCACGCGCACCACGATGGTGACGCGCAGTGCAACGAGATAGTCCGACTTGACGAGCGCGCGCTCGGTGACCTGTCCCTGGGTGCGGCTCTGCTGGGACTCACACGTCCGGCTCGATGTGTCGGGCACGCGAGCCGAGAAGTCGGCCAGGCTCTCGCTACGGGTGTAGTTGCCACCACCGGCCGCCGCCCACGCGGTCGACCCGCCGACGATGGTGGAAAACGAGCTCAGCGCGCAGGAAACGCTCGTTCCGTGGACCACGCCGAGGGGTTGGGTGGATCCGGAGCTCGTCACCTGGTACACGGCGATCCGGTTCATCGGCGCGGCGTATTGGATGATGCGTTGTTGCGACGCGCCCCGCGGGACACTGGGGCCGGACGCGGTGTCGGTCAAGCCAGCGAGGAACGAGACTGAACCGGTGGGGGTTCCAAACGTCCGGGTCGACGCATTTTGCACCGTCACCGTCTCCGCACTCGGCGATGACGACGCTCCGATCACCGCGAACACGGCGGCCAGCACGACCAGGATGGCGAGCAGGCTCAGTGGGATCAAGGTGCGCCGGGACATATTTCAGACGCTAGTTCCCAGGCCACGGGCCGATCCCGTGTCCGGTGCCGGTGGAGTGTCGAGGGAGCGTGCGTGGAGGTTCTGGACCGCCCGCTCGTCTGCGCTCACGCCGTGGCGGCCAGACGCTGGAGGGCGGAGCGGTCGGCCTTCCCAGAGCCGAGCAGAGGGAGCTCGTCGAGTCGCACCACCTTCTCGGGCGTCTTGAATTTCGCGATCCCTCGGGAGGCGAACCATTGGCGACATTCCTCGAGGTCGAAGGGCGCGGTGGACTCCACGAACGCGGCCACCCGTTCGCCCATGAGGGGATCGGGATAGCCCACGGCGACGGCGTGGCGGATTTCCGGGTGGGCCTCCAGGGCGGCCTCTACTTCCGAGGCCGAGATGTTCTCGCCCCCGCGGATGATCACGTCCTTCAGGCGTCCCACGATTCGCAGCCAGCCCTCGTCGTCGATCGTCGCCAGATCGCCTGTGCGGAACCACCCACCATGGGCGATGACCGACGCCGTCTGCTCGGTGTCGGCGTAACCGGCGAACATCTCTGGCCCGCGCACCCACAGCTCGCCCGGCGATCCCGGCGCCACGCGGGTGCCGGTCCCCGGGTCGGACACGCGCAGCTCGACGTACCCGACAGCGCGACCATCGGTGTCCCGGGCCCGCTCGAAGGGGTCGTCGTTCGTGCTCGTCGTGACCGTCGGGGCTTCGGTCGAGCCGTAGGTTCGCTTCACTCGGCAATCGAAGATCCGAGAGGTGTCCTCGATGAAGGCCGGCGTGACCGACGCCCCCCCGCTCGAGATGAGGCGGACCGACGACACGTCGATCCCCTGGGTACCGCCGCCCTTCGAGCCGGTCAGCGCGGAGGCCATCGCGATGAAGAAGGTGGGCGGGCCGGCGAGGAAGGAGATGTGTTCGCGCGCCACGAGGGCCAGAGCCGCTTCGGGATCGAAGCGCCGGACCAGGACGGACCGCAGGCCGGCGGCGCCGGGCACCAGGACCCCGTTGAGCATGCCCGAGATGTGGGCCATCGGGGCCGGCATCAAGACGGCGTCGCTCGACCCGAGGCCGTGGACCCGGGCCATGAGTACCGCCTTCCAGCTGAGGCCCCGGTGCGTGTGCAATACGGCCTTGGGTCGTCCCGTGGATCCAGAGGTAAAGAGGACGAGCGCCACGTCCGAGGGCGAACTCGGGCAGCTGCCGGCGGCGACGGGTGACCCCCCGAAGGCGTCGGCGAGGGCGACGGCGTCGGAGATCTCGTCGGTCCGCGGTTCGACCACGAGCGCCGGATCGATTTGGGCGAGCACGCTGTCCACCTCGGCCGCGCCGAATGAGTGGAGGATCGGTGCGGCCACGGCGCCGATACGCCAGCAGGCGCGGGTCAAGACTGCGGCCGCCAGGCTGTTGGGCACCTGCCAGGCGACGGCCGCACCTCTCGCCACGCCCCGCGCCTTGAGGCCGCCCGCCACGGTGGCGACGAGCGCGTCGACCTGCGCCGCGGAGAGCCTGGTGTCGCCGTCGAGGATCTCGCCCCCATGGGCGGAGATCAGGGCGTCCAGCGTCGGCACGTCCCAGGGCCCTCCCGGCCGCCGGTAGGCGCGGGCCTGGGACGGCGTCCAGGTCGGTCGCAGGCGGGCGGTCACGGCAGGGCACGATACCCGGGCCCCACTAGCGTGACGCCGATGTCAGGCTCGACAACGAGGCCGGGATGGACCTGTCGCTGAGGCCCGAGGACGAGGAGTTCGCCCTGTCGTTCCGCGACTGGCTGGCGGGCCACGACCATCGCCCGCCGGCCTTCGTCGACCTGGCCGACGAAGTGGCCTGGGGCCGGGAGTGGCAGGCCACCCTCGCGGCGGACCGTTGGGTGGGCGTCCACTGGCCGGCCGCCTACGGCGGGCGTAGCGCGACGCCGGTGCAGGTCGCGCTGTACCAGAGCGAATACGCGCGCTCACAGGCGCCTCAACCCGTGAACCGGGTGGGCATCAACCTGGTCGGGCCGACGCTGCTGGCCCACGGCACCGAGGACCAGCGGTTGCGCTTCCTGCCACGGATCCTCTCGGCCGAGGAGATCTGGTGCCAGCTCTTCAGCGAACCGGACGCCGGGAGCGACCTTGCGTCGCTCTCAACCCGGGCGACGGCTGTCGAAGGCGGCTACGTCGTGACCGGACGGAAGGTATGGACTTCCTACGCGCAGTTCGCGACGTGGGGCCTGTGCCTGGCGCGGACGGAGCCCGATGCGGCGCGCCCTCAGCAGGGCATCACGGCCCTGATCGTCGACATGTCCGATCCCGGCGTCGACGTCCGCCCTCTCGTGCAGATGACGGGGGACACCGAGTTCAACGAGGTCTTCCTCACCGATGCCTTCGTACCTGCCGAGAACGTGGTCGGGACCGAGGGCCATGGTTGGGCCGTCGCCGGGTCGACGCTGGCGCACGAACGCGGGACGAATTTCCCGTTCAAGGAGCAGGTCGTCCACGAGACGTATCTCGCCCGGCTCTACGACGAGGCGCTGGCCAGCGGCGCGCTCGAGGACCCACTGGTCTCGGACGCCCTGGCCTCCGCCTACGTGGAGCTCGGGGTGCTCCGTCTGCACAACCTGCGCACCCTGACGAGATTGGGCCGCGGCGACGAGCCCGGGCCGGAGTCGAGCTGGGTCAAGCTGCAGTGGACGACCATGACGCAGGGCATGGCGGACGCAGGTCTACTCGTCACGGGTCGTGACCCCACCTCGGCCGAGGCGGGCCCGTGGGCGCGCCAGTGGTTGTGGAGCAAGGCCGCCAGCATCGCCGGCGGGACCTCGCAGGTGCAGCGCGACATCATCGCCGGGAGGATCCTGGGCCTGCCGCGCTGAGCGCCTCGGGCGCGGTCAGGGATACGCCGCGCGGAGGGCACCCCTACGCCAGCGCGCTGGACACCAGCCCCTTCGACTTCGGCGCGAGCTCCATGAGCCGCCTCGCTGGTTTCGACACCGGGCCGGAGCGGTGAACGAATCCCACAGCGACCGCCTGGGGAGGATCGAACGGCCTGATCTCGAGACCATCCAGTCCGGCCACCAGACACCGATACGAGAGGAACGAGCCCATTCCGGCCTGCGCGGCCGCGACCCAAGATCCCCGGTCCTCCGTGACCAGCGACACCTGGGGCCCGTCTCCCGTCGAGCGCGCGATCTGGTCGTCGATCAGCTGCCGTCGTCCGGATCCGGATGGGGGCAAGATCAGCCGTTGCCGCACCACGTCGTCCCACGAGACCGCGACCGGCAGCTCGGAGTCCCTCGGGGAGACGAGCACGACCTCCATCTCGGCGACTGGTGTCGAGACCAACTCGACCTCCCCGCCCCCGGCGATCAGCTCGCGAAATCCGATCTCGGCCTGCTGCTCTCGGACCATCCGCATCACCTCTTCGGAGTCGCCGGAGCGCTGCACCTTGATCTGGAGGTTTGGCTCCTCGCGGCCGAGCTCGCTCAAGGCTGAAGAGAGGAGCAGCCCGTTCGTCGGTGTCGTTGCGATGACCAGCTCGGCGAGGCCACCGGCGGCCCGCGCCTCGTGCCCGACCTCGTCGACGGCGGCCAGGGCGCGTCGTGCGGCATCGATGATGCTGCGGCCGGCCTTCGTGGGGACGAGCCGCCGGCCGGAGAGCCGAAAGACCGTGACCTGGTGCTCGACCTCGAACGAGCGGATAGAGCGTGAAATGACGGGCTGTGTCACGTGCAGCGACCGCGCTGCGGCGCTCACGGAGCCGAGGTCGCTGACCGCGACCAGGTAGCGCAGCTGCTGGACGTTCATGCCCGGAGAGCATAGGTGTCATGCCTGAATAGGTGCTTGTCGTGGCCCAGGTCGAATGTTCTCCTTTGCACCAACGGGCGAGTCGTGCATCTGGGGGGGCTGAGACGCCTCCCGCCGACGTGAGATTCGCGCGACGTCGAAGTGAACGGAGGTCTCGATGACGCGGCAACGAGGAAGAGCGAGAAGGCGCGCGATCGCGGTCGGCGCTCTCGGCGTGGCACTCGGCGCCGTCATGCTCGCCCCCTTAGTGAGCGCGGGGGCGACCGCGCAAGCCGCGGTCGTCCGTGCCGCCCTCGCACCGGGTTCGATCAACAACATTCTCGTGATCGAGCTCGAAAACGAGGACGCCTCGTCCACCTTCGGAGCGGGTTCGCCGGCGACGTACCTCAACGACACGCTCGTGCCCCAAGGCGAGCTGCTGGACAACTACTACGCCATCGGTCATGTCAGCCTGGACAACTACATCGCCGAGGTGTCGGGCCAGGCTCCGACGCCACAAACGGCCGCGGACTGCTTCGGCTCGTACACCAACGTCTCGCCGGGGACCAACGACCTGAACGCGTCCACCGAACCGGGACAGGTCGACGGTACGGGGTGCGTCTACCCGGCGCAGGTGCAGACGATCGCCAACCAGCTCGACGCCGTCCAACCTCCCAATCCGACCACGAACGTGGCGTCGTGGCGCGAATACGCGGAAGACATGGGGAACGTCCCGAGCCGGGACGGCGGGGTGACCGATCAGCTTGGTGGCACCGACTGCGCGCACCCAGCCATCAACGGCACCGACAACACCGAGATCGCCCAAGCAGGGGACCAGTACACCGACCGACACAACCCCTTCATCTACTTTCACTCCATCATCGACAACACGGCCGAGTGCGATGCCAACGTCGTGCCGCTCGGAACGGTCGCCGTGGGCACGCCGAGCACGGTCAACGGGGTATCGCTTCCTGACACTTTCACCGGGCACCTGGCGAACGACCTGTCGAGCGTCAGCACCACACCCAAGTTCGGCTTCATCACTCCGAACCTCTGCGACGATGGGCACGACGCCACCTGCGCCGGCACGAACATCGTGGGTGGGAAGACGGGAGGCCTGGCCGGCGCCGACCTATGGCTCCAGCACTACATGCCGCTGATCATGGCGTCACCCGCCTATCAATCCGGGCAGATGCTGGTGGTCATCACGTCGGACGAGGGCGCGTTGACCGACTCGAGCCCATGCTGCGGTGAGCAGTCCGGTCCGAACGACTCCTCCATCACCGGAGGTGGGAGGGTGGGCGCGCTGCTGCTCAACAACCGCTACATCGCGCCCGGGACCGTCGACACCACCGGGTACTACAACCATTACTCGGCGCTGCGCAGCTACGAGGACCTGCTGGGCCTGGTCAGTGGTGGGGCGGACGGCGAGGGACACCTCGGCTTCGCTGCCGCGGCCGGGCTGACACCCTTCGGCCAGGACGTCTTCCAGCCCGACGAGGCGCCAACAATCACGACCGATCCGCAGAGCCAGTCGGTGGCGACCGGCGGAACGCTGACCTTCACCGCCGCAGCCGACATCACGACCCCGACGGTGCAGTGGCAGCTCTCGGTCAACGGTGGCTCCACCTGGCTCGACATTGGTGGGCCCTCCACAGCCAGCCTCACGGCCACTCAGTTGAACGCGTTCGAAAACGGTTGGGAGGTCCGGGCCGTGTTCACGAACCACTTGGGTTCGGCCGCCACGATTCCCGCCACGATCACCGTGCTCCCGCCGGCGACCAGCGTGGTGTTTCCCTCGGCCGGCACCACCGCGTCGGGCGTGCAGGACCTCGACGCCGCCGCCTCGCCCGGGGTCACGCGGGTCCAGTACGAGCTCAGCGGCAACGGCCTGACCGACGACGTCGTCGCGACGGGCACCGCCACGCTTTACGGCTGGCTCGCCAAGTTCGACACGACGACCGTGCCGAACGGGACCTACGACCTCCAGAGCGTCGCCACCCTGAATGGGCTCACCGGCACCAGTTCGGCCGTCACCGTGACTGTGGACAATGCGGCGCCGGCCACGAGTGTGGTGTTTCCCTCCGGCGGCACCACGGTGTCGGGCCTGCAGGACCTCGACGCCGCTGCCTCGCCCGGGGTCACGCGGGTCCAGTACGAGCTCAGCGGCAACGGCCTGACGGACGACGTCGTCGCGACGGGCACCGCCACGCTCTACGGCTGGCTCGCCCAGTGGAGCACGGCCGGCGTCGCGGATGGCACCTACGACCTGCAAAGCGTCGCTTCGTACGCCGGCGGCGTCTCTGGCACGAGCCAGCCCATCACCGTCACGGTGAGCAATTGACCGTCACCGTCACGGTGAGCAATTGATGAGGTGTCCTGCCCACTCATGAGAGGCCACGCAACGGGACGGGCTGGGGCGGGGACCCGCCAGCTCGTTCTTCGTGTGCTCAGGTCTCTGCCCGGCGCGCCGCCACCCGGCGCCGGTGTCGCACGAACCAGACCATGACGAGTGCACCCACGGTGAGGCCGACGAGCAGCGTGACGAAGTCCCTCGGGGCAATGTGGCCGGTGACCAGACGGCCGACGCCGTAGGAGCTGGCCGCCACCGAGATCGCAAAGGCGAGTGAGGCGATCAGGTTCCAGAGGACGAATTGGCCGTGCTTCATCTTGGCTGTGCCCGAAACGATCGCCGGCGTGAAGAAGACGGCCAGGCGACCCCAATTCGAATAAGCCTGCTCGCCCTTCTCGACCATGTGCTGGCGGCCGGCCTGATGCTTGCCGGGGCGCTCCAAGAGCACTCGGCCCCAGCGGTTGCCTACCGCATAGCCGATCAGCCCGCCGACCTCGCCCGCGGCCGTCGCCACGACGACGACCAGGAACAAGCTCAGGTTGTCCTGGCTTGCGGCCACGCCCGCCGCGGTCAACGCGGAGGCCCCGATGAAGGGAACGCCGGCCCACGACGCCGCCACCGCGACGAAAAGGAGCGCGTACTCCCACCAGTTGTCGGCGAACGAGGTGGTGGCGAGGAGGTGCACGACCCCAGCCGCTACGGCCGGCAAGAGGCGCTCTTGGCCCCGAGGCGCGCGTCGGCGATCGTCATGTCGCGGGTGACCGGTCGGCGGCTCCGGGCCTGGCCTGCTCGGGCGCGGCGGACCCGGCGAGCAGAGCGATCCCGGCGATCGCGATCAAGAGGCCGGCGTAGGCCGAGCCAGTGTGCGGCGCGCCGCTCTTCGAAATGGTCTCGCCGTACACGGCGATGCCCAGGACGACGCTCGTGAACAAGGTCACCGAGCTGGCCGAGGCCATGGCGGGCGCCAGCACACCGGTCTTCAGCGCCGTCTGCTGCAGTGCGAACCCGGTCAGTGCGGAGACGATCAGGACCCACACCGACCAGCTGGTGAGCAACGAGAGGACGCCCCCGCCGACCTCGGTGACGAAGGTCTTGGTCACCGCCGCCTGGAGGCCGAAGCCCAGTCCGGCGGCTGCACCGAGCGTGAGCGCCTTGGCGGCGCCGCTGAACCGGACGCCGACGAGGCAGAGCGCCGCGACCAGGCCGAAGATGACGAGGCAGGCCACCCACCACGCCGTCGCGCTGGGGTGGGTCGTGCCGCCCTGCGGCTGACCGGCGGCGATGAAGACGACGATGCCGACCAACGTGAGCCCGGCGCCGGAGATCTCGCGCTTGCCGATGCGCTGGTCCGTCAGCAACGCCCCCAGCGGCAGCGCGATGACGAGCTGCAGCGCGGTGAGCGACTGCACGACGACGAGCGCCGCGTGGTCGAGCGCCGTAGCCTGCACCACCCATCCAAAGGCCATGAGCGCGGCGCCGGCGATCCAGACGGGATGGCGGAGGACTTGTACGAGGAAGCGAGGGTCGTTCTCGCCCGCCTCCGTGCTCATCGTCCCCTTCTGCTGGAGGACGGTCCCGAGGGCGAACAGGACCGAAGCCACGACGGCCAGCAGCTCACCCACGCGAGCCAGGTTAGGCAGAGAGATGCGCGGCGGCGCGGCATACACTGCCGCCCGTGCACGGAAGTGAATCGCTGGGGAGACAGGCGGCCGCCAATCGGGCGATGGCGCAGCAGGATCTTGTCGAGGCGCTCATCGAAGCGAACGAAGCCCGCGCCGCGTTGCTGCGTACGCTGATCCGTTGCGGTGGTCACATCGTCGTGTACCGCCCGCAGCTCGAGCACTACGCCGTGCTCTTCGGCGACGTCGGCACGGCGCCCCATGTCGCGGTGGTGGTGCCCGGCGTCGGTGACGGGACGAACTTGTGCGGGGATTGGATCCCGGGGGCCAAGAACCTCTACGAAGCCGCCGAGGTGGCGGCGGTGATCCTCTGGAAGGGTTATGACAACCCGGCCGGCCTCCTGGCCGCGGCGGCCGGCTCGATCGAGTGCAACGACGTCCTGGTGACCGCCGCGACCGACCTTACCGAGTTCGTCGGGCAACTGTCATTGCGGCACGACCAGACCCTGACCGTCGTGGCCCACAGCTTCGGCTCCATCGTGACGGGCGCTGCCCTGGCGGACTGCGGCCTGCAGTGCACCGATGTCGTCGTCGCCGGGAGCCCGGGGATGACCGTCGACGAGCTGCGTCAGCTCCACGTCGACCAGTCGCACTTCTTCACGGAGCAGGCACCCGGCGATGCGGTCGCCGAGCTCGGCATCTTCGGCTCGTCGCCCACCTCGCCGACGTTCGGAGGCCGGCGGCTGAGCACCAATGCGCCCGATCATGCCCTGGTGCATGCGCATTCCGAGTACTTCGAACCCGGTTCAGAGGCGCTGCAGAACACGGTCGACGTCGTGTTGGGTCGCTATGCCGACCTCGAGGACCACCGCTCGAGCCTGGCCGAGGTCGCCGGCGGTGTCGTGTCCTGGTGCCTCCGCCTCCCGGTCGTCCCCCTCCGCGCCACGGGGCGCCATTACCGCGGCCCCGGCTTCCGGGTGCTCGTCAACGCCACCCGCCTCATCGAGTTCGGTGCCTCGGAGACGGGCAACCTGGTCTCCGAGGTGCTCGACCAGGGGGGACGGGTCGTGGCTCGTGCGGTGCACCGGGCACTGGACGAAGGACCGACGCGGAGCACGGCAACGTGACGACGGGGGACAGGACGTAATGCGCAGGTCAACGGGCCGTTCTCGGACCTGACATCCGTGTCAGCAAACGGAGCGGGGGCGGGCTACCTTTGCCCGGTGCCTGTCTGGCTGAGCGAGCAGGAGTACGCGACGTTGCGCGCGGCATGCCAACAGATGATGCCCTCCGGATTCGGTGGGCCCGGAGCCGACGAGGCCGGCGTCGCCGACTACATCGACGCCCTCCTCGGCGCCTTCAGCTTCGACCCGCCCCGCATCTGGGCCGGCGGTCCTTCCTCGGGCCGCAAGGGCGGAGAGGCACGCTTTGGAGACTTCATGCCGCTGTCGCAGCTGGACGAGCTCGGGTGGCGCATGCGTATCGAGGGGTCGCTGGGCATCCCGGAGCGGGAGTTCAACGGCCCCGTGGTCGGGCTGCAGCAGCGCTACCGCGGGGGCCTGGCCGCGCTCGGCGCCGACTTCGTCGACGTGGACGGCAAGGAGCAGCGCCGTCGGCTGCGGGCCGACGACGAGTTCCTCGAGCTGTTGTGGGAGCACTGTTGTGAGGGCATGTACGGCGCACCCGAGTACGGCGGCAACCGCAACGGCATCGGGTGGTCGTACATCGGCGTGGAGGGCGACGTGCAGCCGCGGGGTTACACCGACGCCGAGGTATCGGAGCCGTGAGCGGAGCGGCGGACGCCGTCATCATCGGCTCGGGTCCCGGCGGCGCCACCGTGGCCGAGGTGCTCACGCGCGCCGGCTGGTCGGTCGTCATCATGGAGAAGGGCCGCAACCACCTGCTCGACCCCAACGACATGACCAGGCCGTCGGGCGACTACTCGAACGACGAGATCAAGTTCATCGAGCGCTTCTTCCTCGGCCCGGACCCTCTGATCGAGC
This sequence comes from uncultured Acidimicrobiaceae bacterium, assembly GCA_963763575.1. Taxonomy (GTDB): domain Bacteria; phylum Actinomycetota; class Acidimicrobiia; order Acidimicrobiales; family RAAP-2; genus Bog-473. The sequence continues at coordinate 139,952 of CAVXPD010000021.1, read as the reverse complement.
CGCGGGCCTTCCGCCGGAACGCCGGCGAAGGCGAGCACACGCACGTCGGCGAGGTGAACTCCATTCCGACGAGCGTCGGCGGCGGCGGCACCCACGCCGACGGCAAGGTGCCGCGCTTTCGCGAGGAGGACTTCCGGCTCCACTCGATCCTCGGGCCACAGCCGGGCGCGGACGTGGAGGACTGGCCGATCGAGTACGCCGAGCTCGAGCCCTACTACGCGGAGGTCGAGCAGGCCATCGGGGTGGCGGGCCGCGCCGGCGCCAACCCGTTCGCGGCGTGGCGGTCCGGGCCGTATCCCATGCCGCCGGGCGCGCCGATGTACGGCGCGGTCCTGTCGTCAGCCGCCGCCGAGAGGGTCGGCCTGCACCCCTACGAGGCGCCGACCGCAGCGAACAGCATCGCCTACGACGGGCGGGCCGCCTGCAACAACTGCGGCTTCTGTGCCTTCTTCGGCTGCCCGATCCACGCCAAGGGCGACCCGGTCGCGCTCCTCACCAAGGCCATGGCGACGGGGCGGGCGCAGCTGATGGCCGAGACGTTCGTGAGCCGGATCCTCACCAACGGACGGCGGGCGACCGGGGTCGAGTACGTCGACGCCGGGGGAGCCACCCACACCTTGGAGGCGGGGTTGGTCGTGGTGGCCGGCGGAGCGATCGAGACGCCGCGCCTGCTGCTGCTCTCGGGCCTCGAACACCCGGCGCTCGGCCGCCACCTGATGGTGCACTTCCAGACGATCGTGGTCGGGCATTTCCCGAACCTGAGCCTCCACCCGCAGAAGGGCCGCTCGGTCACCCACGTGCACGACGACGCGATGGTGCAGGACGACGCCGCCCGGGCCGCGGCCAAGGAGGCGGGGCTGCCGTGGTTCCGCGGCGGGCTCGTCGAGCACAGCGGCGGCGGGCACACGATCATGGCGGCCCGCCACACGCCCTGGGGCCGCGGTCACGCGCAGGCCATGCTCGCCGGCGACCTGCGTGACCACATGTGGGCCTTCATCATGCAGGGCGAGGACCTGCCGTACTCCACCAATGCGGTCGACCTCAGCCCCTCGATCCGCGACGCGCGCGGCTACCCCGTGGCCCGCGTCACCTACGAGCCCGGCGCGCACGAGCTGGCGGCGTCGAAGTACCACGGCAAGATCCTGCAGCGGGTGCTCGAGGAGATGGGCGCCGAGTACGTGATCCACACCTCCTCGCCGGGCGTCTCCTACCACGGCATCGGCACGACGCCGATTCCCGAGAGCCGCCACGTGATCGGCACGGCGCGCATGGGTGACAACCCCGACACCGCGGTGTGTGACCGCTGGGGGCGGGTGCACGAGCTCGACAACGTCGTGATCGCCGACTCGTCCGTGTTCCCCACCGCCAGCGGCTACGGGCCGACGCTGACGCTGGTCGCGCTGGCGGCGCGGGCGGCCCACCACCTGGCGGACACGAAACCGGGAACGCCCGTCGGCGTCGGCGAGGCGGTCAGCGAGAACGCCGGCGAGGCGGCCGCCCACTCCGGCTGATCCGGGCCGACCGACCCGCCGTCGCCGCCCCCGGATTGCAACCATCAGGCGACCCGGCGCGCAACCGAGGCGGAGAAGGCTGGTCCCTTCAGCACACTTGAGCGGGCCCGGACGGCCAGCGCCCGGGACTGACTCCAGAGGAGGCGGTCATGCTCACGGCGGAGCGAGTCGACGACGTCGGATTGCTGGAGGGACTCCCTCCCTTTTCCGGCTGCACCCGGGAGGACCTCGAAGCCTTGGTGGTCACTGACGCGACGCGGGCGCGCTGTGGGGCGGGGGAGGTCCTCTGTGGCCTGCCACAGGACCGCAAGCTCTTCGTCCTGATCTCGGGGTCGGCGCTGTTGCGCGTCAGCCCCGGCCTGTCGATCAAGCTCGAGCCCGGCGACTACTTCGGCCAGCAGGCGCACCGGTACAACCGAGTGGCGGGAAACGTCGTCGCCGTCACCGACGTCGAGGCGCTGGTGATGGCGCCAGAGGACCTGGGCCGGCTGCTGCCGGCGACCTCGGCGGCGTAGCGGCTCGCCTCGTCGAACTGCCGGAGCCCCGGGGGCGTGCGCGTACCCGCCCGAGCGCCGTACATGCAGAAAAGAGGGGTCGGGCTGAGGTTCCACGAGCACAAGCTGGCAGCCGTCTGACCCGCGCTGAGGTTCCGCATGACTGCGCCCGGAGACCTCGCCCCGAACTGACGGTCGGGGATACAGCGATCCAGCACTCGCGCATTTGGCGCTACGTGGACGGCGTCTCTTTCAGTGTGGCTTCGTTTCGATCCCAAAACGCGGTCACGTCCTCTTGATCGAGGTCCACCGTCCAGAGCCGGTCGGTCTTGCCCTCAGCGTCGATGCGGCTGATCCAGATCGCCATGTTGTCGAACTTGTCTCCCTCTGGACCGGTCCCTGTCTCATGCACCAGCGAGATGGTGCATCGGTCATCGGCGTAGATGCATTGTCCATCCTGGTGCCAACTTCCCTCGAAGAAGGGTATGAACTGCATAGCGAAGGTGAGGAATGCCTCCTTGCCCTCGACAACTCGCCAAGGTCCCGCCCCAGGGCCATTCTCGACGATGATGTTGTCGGCTTGGTCGTCGAGACCCGCGAGTTCGCCTCTGGCGATGGCGTCCCACGTCTCCTGCGTCCGCACTTGATTGGGATGTGAGGTGTCGCCCATCGTTCTCCTCCCTCGTGCCGTTTGATGCGGGGTAACCGTTGCGCTACCCCTCCTGCCTGTTCGGTCGGCTTGCCGCATCGCCCTTGCATACTCACCAATTGAACCAAGCCCCTGCTGTGCCGAAGGCCGATGTGCCGAGCGCCCAGCGGGTGCGCAAACTGTGGCTCACATATCCGATGGTGGTGTTATGGGCTTCGCCCGTACATGTGTTGGTTCTTCTAATTGATCTACTGTCTATCTTCCACGACGTCGAGGTTGTAGAAGGTAGGCGCGCCGTCGGCGTAGCTCATCATCTTCTTCGAGAACGAATCGGTCTCAGGAAGGGCTGAGTTCTCCATCGCGTCCTCGTAGGAACCGAAAAAGACGACATTGAAGTAGCGTCCTGGATTGTCCCGGTCTTGGCACAGCACCCGTCTGCCTGCCTTGCGCTTCCCTTCAGTTGCCTTCTCCCATTCGTCCGCCACCGCCCGCATCTCGGCGACCTTAGAAGTCCGGAACTCGATTATCTGGACAAATGCCATGAGGAACTCCTCTCTGCTCCGAGTAGAGCGTAGAAGGACTGCCTATCGCCTGCTCATCGCGATCGGCAGGCGAGGGGCTCAGGCCGCTCAGCCCTGTCCCCGGTCAGTTGCACTCAGGCCGACGAACTGGAGCACGGCGCTCAGGTCCCGCTAAGGATCAAGATCGTGAGATGGCGAAACTTGGAATGGCCTGACATCACCCTGAGTTTGTCGTTACAACTGAGAAGTCAACACTGATATTCCGACCCGCGGCCTCTGCGGAGCCTCGTACCAAATACGCCGCGCGTCGCCTAGCCCATGAGCGCCGGGTCGGGGACGCTTCGCGAATGTCGCCGAGCCGGCAGGTAGGTAGGGGGCAGTGCGTAGCCTGAGGAGCGGGCCGGGTCATCAAGACGTCGCTATGGCCGAGGATACGAGAAGGGCAGACAACCACAACAACCAGAGAGCACACTGGAGGCCCAATGGACATTACCCAACTAATCCTTGACGATCACCACGAGCAGCGTCGCCTGTTCGCGATCCTGGAACAGGTTGCCAGCAAAGACAGCGTGACGCTTGGCGATGTCTGGTTGCGGCTGTCGGGCTTCCTCGAGCTACACGCAGCAACCGAGGAGGAGATCTTCTACCCGGCGCTGCTCGGCCGGTCTCCGGAGCGGCCACGCTAAAGGCGTCGAAGGGGAGACCCTCGACGCCATCAAGGACCATAACGAGATCCGCGACGCCATCACAGAGGTGACCCGACACGAAGTGGGCACTCCCGGCTGGCACAACGCGGTCGCCGCTGTCAACCTGGCCAACGGCGACCACATGGCCGAGGAAGAACGCGAAGGCCTCACCGACTTTCGTCAAACGGCCAGCCTCCAGCTGCGCCATGATCTAGCGGTCAAGTTTATCGGGTTCGAGGCGCGCAACTACGAGAGAGTGCTGCCAGTAGACCGGGATCCCGCTAGTTACGTCCGCGACGCCGAGCGTGCCTCGCTTCGCGAGCCTCATCCGGCTAACTAAAAGCGACGGAATTAACATCGGGCTAGCGCCAGAGCCCGTGCCCGGCGCGTTCGAAGGTTGCCCGCAATAGAAAGACTATGACGAGTCCCCACAGCTCCCTCCGAATCGTTCAGAGAATCGACTCGTAGAACAGGGGTCCGAGTGGCTCCCTTACCCGGAGTTGATGTGGAACCGAGGCAGGACACAGGCTTGGCCAAACCAAATTCGGACGTCTGCTACCCCCGCTAGCGTGAACAGCGGGGGCGAGGTAGCGACACCTTCCGGAAGGTGCCCGTATTCACCTGATCCGGAACGTTTCCTCGTGGAACATTCGGGCGAAAAAGTGATGTCTTGCTGGGGATACGGAACCCGCCGTACGCTCGCATTTGCGAGACGAGGAGGTGTCCGTGGAACTCGTTCACGAATTTGATCTTTCCGCCAGTTTAAAACCAGCCGTGACGTTCGGGAATCGAATGTTCTTGGAGATAGCCGAAGGGAAGGTGAGCGGGGAGCGACTGAACGGCACTCTTCTGTCAGGTGGCGGGGACTGGATCACCTTGGGCTCCGACGGGTGGGGACAGATTGACGTGCGGGGCCAGATGGTGACCGACGATGATGCTTACATCTATGCCCATTACACGGGATTGCTTGAGCTGAACGACAAAGTCATAAACGCGACTGCAAGCGGTACCGCGACCGACTGGAATGACCAATACTTCCGTACCACGCCACGATTTGAAACCGGAGACGAGCGGTACAGCTGGATGACCACGAGTCTCTTTCTTGCTGAGGGCCGTCGATTGGCGGGCGGCGTCGAGTACCGCGTATTCAGGGTCAGCTGACTAGCACAGGGCCGCAAAGGTCGTCGCGGATAAGACTCAGCGAGGCACACCTGGCGGATATGCATCGCCAGGACTAGTAGTCGAGAGCGTCTCCGGCCCGATGCTCCTATGGATGATGTCAAGTCCTTTCGAGGGAATTTTCGGGTGTGAAGAGAGCGGACAGACCAATGATGGGCCACTCGTTGAAGAGGGCAAGCTCTTATCAGGTCACGCGTCTTCGAGAGATCGGTGAACCCGGGTCGCGGGCCGGCATATCGGTTACAGGTCAGTCCCGCGGGACGACAGGCGTATTGTGAGCCAAGTCCACGGCCCGAGGACCTAAGCGCGAGGCAAGAAGCGGTACACCTCGCGGGCGACGTAGCGCTTGAGCATGCGGATGCCCTCGCTCTTGGAGCGACCGTCTTTGACCCGGCGTTCCATGTAGGCCTGGGTCCTCGGGTCAGAAGCCAGCCGGGTGATCACGATGTGCCACAGCGCCCGGTTGGCCTGCCGGTCCCCGCCGCGGTTGAGCCGGTGACGCGTGACCTTGCCCGAGGAGGCCTCGAGTGGGGAGACGCCGCACAGGTGGGCCCAGGCGGCCTCTGAGTGCAGGCGCTCAGGGTTGTCGCCGGCGGCGACGAGCAATGCGGCCGCGGTGTCGATGCCGACGCCATAGACGGCGAGCAGCTCAGGCGCGGTCTGCTCGAGGAGCGGCGTGATCATGGCGTCGAGGTCGGAGATTTCCTCTTCGAGGTCGGCGACGCGATGGGCCAGTGAGGAGAGCGCGGCCTTGGTGGCCGCGATGACCACGTCGGGCGAACGAGTCGGGCGCAGTCCTTGTGCGGCCGCGACGAAGGCCGCGATGGGCAGGCCCTTGAGTTTGCTCTGGAGCTGGTCAGGGGCGCTGAAGGTGAGCTGGCGCATCTGGCCGAGCGCCTTGACGCGGGCTCCGCGGGCCGAACGCTTGGCGACGACGAGGACCCGGATGGCCTCGACGCTGCCGTCTCTACTTTTCGCCGTTCCGTGGGCTCGACCCGACTGCGCCGCCCGGGCGGCTTCGAGCGCGTCGAGGGGATCGGACTTGCCGGCCTGTCGCCGGGCCTGGCGGTTCTGGCGGTCCACCTCGACGACGTGGACCCCTGCTCGGGTGAGGAAGCGGGCGATGCCGGCCCCATAGGAACCTGTCCCCTCGACGCCGACCTTTCCGATGTAACCGAACGACTGAAGCCAGGTGAGCAGGGCCGAGTGCCCGTCGGGATCGGCCCCGAAGGACCGGGTGCCGAGCAGGCCTCCGACCTCGTCGAGAGCAGCGGCCACGTGGACCTCGCCGTGGGTGTCGATGCCACCGGTGACGGCGCGCGCGGCTTCTACGATGGTCATGCCATCCCTTCCTTTCCTTAACTCGGTTGAGGGGTGGCACGGCCGTCCCGAGAAGGAGTGACGGTGGAGGTCGATCTGCTGTGAACAGACCGGCCACTCACCCCTCTGGAACGGGGCGCGCCGCGCCTCGATGCATGTGCCCGGAGCTCCGGTCGACGGGTTGTGGACACCAAGACATGCCCAACGTGATCTGGAGTCAGACCGGCAGCTCCGGTGCTCCCGAAACTAACTGACGACCAACCTTGCTGCGGTGGATCCTCACGGAAGCTTCACAACATCATTGGCGTATTGGGCTACCCCTTCACCTGGTGCTCGGTGACGATCGTTGTTCAAGGAATCGGATCAGTTTGGGATGCTCCGCGGGAATCGGTTCGAGAAGTCGGGCCGCAGCCCAAACCACTTTCCAGCGCCCAAGATCGTTCCGGATCCACGGGGTGACGCCTTCGGTAGGTGGCGAGATAACGGTCAGCGAGGAGCTTCCGACCGACTGGTGCCAGGAACTTCGCAAGGGCTGGTGCGCCAGGAGGAAGCTCGCCTAGACGCTGCAGAAGATCTATCCGAGCCACGTCAGCAATCGGATCACCCCGTGATGCATCTCCCCAATCGATAACGAATGGCGTCGACCAAGAGCCCAGGAGATTGCCGAGGTGAAAGTCGCCATGGCAGAGACGATTGCCGTGCGGCAGATCCGCAAGGACACTCAGTGCAAAGTCGCGCAGATTGTCGGGGAGATGAGGTGCAAGGTCGATTCGCCGTCGGAGATCATTGTTGAGATCGGGGAGGTCCTGCGGTGCTTGAAGCTGGTGCATTTCGGCATGTGCTCGGCCGATCGTTCGACCAGCCCAAAAGATGGAAAGAGGGTTGCGACCGAGAAGGACGAGCAGATTCTCGCCGTCAATTCGTTCGGTGACTATTCCGCGACGCCCGTTGACGGTTACAAGGTCGAGGAGTTTGGGAGCCGAGTACCCATCAGCATTCAAACTGCGAAGCGCTGCCGCTTCACGTTCAGCCCTTGCTGCGTTCGTTGATTCACGAAGCAGTTTCAGCACGGACCCGTCACTTCGTAGAAAGACCTCCGCCTCCCGTCCCTCTGCAAGCAACACCAGATCCGGCATTGAAATCAGCGTATTGCTCAGTTCCGGGCCAAGGTTGGGAAGAGTGCTCCCAGGGTCGCACGTGGGCGGTTCTTGTCGGTCCTAGTCAGGCAAAGGTCTCAGGCCTCCCAGAGCCCAAGAGGAGAGCCGCCCACGGGTCGGATCCCCGTTTTGCTTGTTCGCTGTCCAGCATCCACAGCGCATCGGATCCCAGGATCACTCTGCACAGTTCCAACGGTGGATCGAGGTCGCTGCCAAGTCCCGACACAACGTCATGGGTATGGAGCACAAGCTCATATGCGGCCCGGGCGCACCAGTCAGAAAGGCTCAACTCGAGAACGCCGTCTGAGGCCGTTACCGTCCCAGGTGAATCTCGCACGACAGCGACGAGCAGGGAGGTTACTGACCGTAGACCGGCTACGAGGTCGAGTGGCGTCGCTTCCGGCTTTGCGTGCAGTTCCTCAAACGGGAGGTATCCGGACTGCGCTCGCGCACCGATCTGCATAGCGTACGAAAAGACGCAGTCGACCATGTGATCGACCGTCCGCCAACAGCTCCATTCCAGCACCCCGGCCCTCGTTGTCCAGTCGGCGTCCACGACCTCTGTCAGTGCGTCTATTGAGAAGTCCGCCAGGGCGGCAAACTCATCACTGGTCATTGAACAATCTTGCCTTCGTTGGAGCTGATGGGGTAGCCCAGTGGTGGCGCAAGGTGGCACCCTGTCCCGGCGGACGGGTATACCCGGCACCCGCGTCGGCACTTACAGGATGATGGTCCCGTCCCTCCGTTATGCCGGAGGAGCGAAGAGCTCGGAAATGATGCAGAGCTGCCGAGGTTGTGCGGCAGGCACGTGGTCTGAGCCGTCTGACGGTGGCGGCCGTGGAGTAAGAATTCCCTTGGCGAGGAGGTTGGTGATGCCGACTGGCAGTGTCCTCATTGTCACCTGGGATGGCGGAGGAAACGTACCTCCGGCTCTGGCTCTTGGAGCGCGGCTGGTAGGTGCTGGTCACCGCGCACGGCTACTGGGAACGCGCTCCATCGAGCCAAGGGCGCTGGCCGCCGGATTGATATTCAGTGGCTTTGATTCGGTTCCAACATGGCCCAAAGGGGTGGCCATGGACGACGATGGCGCCCGCTTCGAGGCCATGCTGAACGGCCCCGAGGTCGCACAAGACATCGTGAATGCCGTCAAGGCGGATCCCCCCGACGTGCTGGTAGCCGATTGCATGATGGGAGCGGCATTTGCCGCTGCTGAGTTCGTCGATATTCCCCTGGTTTTGCTGGTACACGTGCTGTTCCAGCCGTTCGTCACCGTTTGGGGCCAGTTCCTCCTTGACGAGAGCAAAGCCCGCGCAGCCTTAGGACTGCCTGTTCTCGATGAGAAGCCCACAATGGACGACGTTCTGGCCCGGGCCTCACTGACCCTCATTTGCACCCCTGCCGAGTTCGATTTTCCAGGAGCGCCCTTGACGGCAACGACTCACTATGTAGGCCCGATCTTTGATCCGGGCACCGGCGGAGAACCTTGGGCCCAACCATGGGATCCTGACGACGAACGGCCCCTCGTGCTCGTCAGCCTCAGCTCAACGCTTCAGGGCCAGGATCGGGCCCTTCCGCCCATCATGGAAGCGCTGCGGGATCTGCCAGTGCGGGCGTTGCTGACCCTCGGAAACGTGATCATCAAGGACGCGTTAGTCGTTCCACCCAATGTGGCGGTCGTCGACTACTTGCCACACGCGGTCGTTCTTGGCCACACTTCGTTGGTGATCAGCCATGGTGGGCTGAGCACGGTTATGGCCGCGCTGGCCCACGGAGTTCCGCTCGTCTGTATCCCCCAGGGCCGAGATCAGAGCTTCAATACCGACAGGGTGCAAAGTTGTGGCGTAGGTGTCAGCGTTCCTCAAGATGCACAGTCAGAGGTCATCGCCGGAGCGATCCAGGCCGTGCTGGAGAACTCGTCCTTCACGGAATCGGCGCGATCATTCGCGACGATCATCGCGAACGCGGGCCATGGCTCGCAGGCCGTGGAGCATCTGGAAGCATTGTTGGCCCAATAGCGGATGCCCTTTTGACAACGACCGATGATCGTGGGTCCGTCCCATGACATCGCCAACGCCTCAGCGAACCCTGGTCGTGGCGTATTGGGCACCTTCGACGGATGCACTGGTGATTACGTTCGGAAGGCATCGGAGTCGGCCGATAAATGCCGGACATTGGGCGGCCCGCCGCCATGCATTCCCTGCCCCTAAGGTGCCTGCTTGCACGGAGGCACCCGACCCGGCGATCGGGGGCAGTGGCGGGTTCATTCCATGCAAGGCCGCGGTCAGTACGGACTCGGCTGATTGGCGATAATCGTGAGGCTCGTGATCTTGTCATCACAGATCCCGAAGTAACTGGTCAGGACCAGCTCGTCGGGCAGATTCGTCTTGTCGTAGGTCCCGTCGATGCGGGCACGAACAATGATGTCGCCGTAGTGGTCGAGGACCTCACGCACCTCCATCGTGACGTGGTCCCCGACCATCTCCTTCGCCATGAAGGCACGGATCGCATTGGTGCCCCACATTTCACGACTGACGTCGTTGACGTAGGCGTCTGGGGTGAGCGTGGCCACGATCCGGTCGAGGTCGAAATCGTTTACGGCCGCGACGAACTCGGCGACTACTCCTCGGAGTTGGGTGGCAACAGGCATGGCTTTCTCCCTTGTTCTTATCAGCCTCCTATGGCCGATAAGGCCACGTTGGACGATGCCGTCAGGGGAGAGTCAAGGAGTCCCTTGCCGGTTGACTCTCCCCCTACTGGAGGGTCGAGACTGTTGACATGGCTGGCTCGTTGACGATCGGCGACTTCTCCCGGGTCACCTTCCTCAGCGTGAAGACCCTGCGCCACTACCACCAGGTCGGCTTGCTCGAACCCGCAGACGTCGACCCCTGTCACCGGCTACCGCCGATACACGAGCGTCCAGATCCCGGTTGCGCAGGTGATCCGACGGTTCCGGGATCTCGGCATGCCGCTCGATGACATCGGCTCCGTGCTCCGGGCACCCGATCAGACGACTCGGTCCGAGCTCATCGCCGCCCACCTCACTCGCTTGGAGCAGACCCTGGTCGAGACGCAGCGCGCCGTTGCCTCCCTGCGCGAGCTGCTCGAACACCCCTCCCTGTCCGCGGTGATCGAGCACCGTCGGATACCAGCGACCAAGACCGCCGCCATCACGTCTACGGTGGAGGTCGGGGATTTGCCGGCCTGGTATCACGGGGCAATCGGTGAGATTCAGGGGACCCTCTCGGCGCAGGGCATCGTTGCCTCGGGGCCTCCTGGTGGGATCTACGCCAACGAGCTGTTCACCGAGGAACGCGGTGACGCCACTCTTTTCTTCCCCGCAACGGGCGAGGTCCGGCCGGTGGGGCGTGTCGGACCTATCTGGGTGCCGGGGGCAGAGCTGGCCGTCATCGTCCACAACGGCTCCCACGACGACGTGGACCGATCCTACGGGGCGCTGGCTACGTACGTGAGCGAGCACGCCCTCGCGGTGGACGGTCTGATCCGCGAGTACTACTTGGTCGGACCCCCTGACGCCGACGACGAATCGACATGGAGGACCGAGATCGGCTGGCCGATCTTCGACACCGCCAGAGGCACTGGTTGAGTTGTCTCAGGTTGGGACGATCACCCTGGATCTCCGGCAGCGCAGATCCGCAGCTTGGCCAGCTTGCCATTCGCCACCATCATGATCGTCCTCGAGCCCGTGTGATCGGGGCACTCGCTGGTATCTGACGACGACGTAGCTCGGCCGCTGGCGTCTCAATCTCAGATAGGTGTTACTCCCGGCCGCTGGAAGCGCCGATCTGGGACAAACCAGATGACGGCGACGAGGGCATACAAGGCGTACGCCACGTAAGGGCTGAGGAACGCCAGCCCAATAGCGCACGCATACACGGCAATCGAGACATTTCCCTTGAGATCTGACCCGACGGCGCGACCGACCGCGGAGTCCCGGCCGTTTGCCCGGATGATTGCGACCACGAGGATCGAGAAGGCGATCGCCGCACCTAAGGCGACGATGCCGTATGTCGCGGCGGGCCAGTGGTCCCCGTAGAAGCTGCCGACCCATTCCGTCACGACTGGGATGAGCGAGAGCCAGAAGAGCAGATGGAGGTTCGCCCACATGACGCTACCGCTGATGTTTCGCGTCACACGAAATAGTTGATGGTGGTTGTTCCAGTAGATCCCGATGAAGGTGAAGCTCAGGACGTAGACGAGCAGCTCTGGCAGGCGCCGGCTCAATGCGGTGAACGACCCGCTGAGAGGTGCCTTGAGGCTCAGTGCGGTGATGGTGATGATGACGGCCATAACCCCGTCACTGAAGGCCTCCAGCCGACTGGTGCCCATCTCCGTTTCCGGGGGCTCCGGATCTGAGGCTTCGCTCACTTGAGCCCGCCCGCCGCGAGAGCCCACTTTTCCACGTCGGGCCATGTTCCCAACAGAGCTTCCCTGAGGTGGGCCACGGGCTCCCCGAAACCTGGAGAGCAGGCCCGCCGGTCGCGCAAATCAGGTAGTTGCACGCCGCCGACTCTTCCATACGACGGAGGTCCATGGCGTCCCGCTCCCGGTGGCAGGGGGCACCCGGTTCTCTTGTTCAACTCCGGCTCTTTGGCATCGCTCTTTTGTGTCGCCCTGCCCACAAGAGTCCTCGGACCGTCCAGCCGGTCGCCGCTGCGAGACCCGCTATCTGCAGAGCAAAGAGGCTCAATGCAGTGTCATAGAGCGCGTTGCCACCGGGCGCGGTGACAAGCCAGGCGGCCGAGACGGCGACACTCGAAAGTCCGATGGTGAAGGCGATCAGGAGAACCAATGAAACTGTCCTGAGCGATTTGTGGACGGTAACGGGCACATCGGCGTCGAGCGTGCCGGAGGCGGTAAGTATGAATCCGAGGAATACCAGTAATAGACCGGCCAGGGTTGCAGAGGCCTCCAAGAGTGCAGTCATTACATCTTGGTGGATCATTGGAGTCCGCCGGACCGATTATGGGGAGGTCTCGGTATTCCCTACGCCTTTGTTGTCGTCCGCTTGGCGGTCAGCGTTCATTTCCGCGCCGAGATGGCGAAGCTGGCCCGAACTGACCCCCTTCACCAGTTGTTCCAGCACCTGCGCTCGCTCCGATTCTGGGAGTGCCTCGATGACCTCGAGCACCTTCTCACTGATCTCCTCATCCGAGGCATCGGAACCCAGCTCCTGACTCACCCTTGAGATCAACTCGGTCACGTCTTCCATAGCGGGCCTCCTTACGAAGAGGTTACGGGCTCTTGACACAACTCGACCAGGCTGCTCCGCATGGGCCGCTGCTTCACGGAGTCGGTATCGGTGCCAACGCAGATGGCCCCCGAGCCCGTGCCGGTTCGGGGACGTTTCGAACCGAGCTACAGGCGCACACTGGGGTGGACTCGGGCAGACTTGGCCCGTGAACGAGAACCATAAGCAGTGCGGGAGCGATGAGTGGCGGGCGGTGGTGCGTAACGCCATCCTCCCGTGGGCGCTAGACGATGTTGATCTCGGCGACGACGTGCTGGAGGTTGGACCCGGCTACGGGGCCACCACGGATGTGTTGGGCGAGCGCCTGCCGAGACTGACGGCAGTCGAGATAGACGAGCAGCTCGAGGTCATGCTGAGGGCAAGGTTCGCGGCCAATACTTCCGTGAACATCGTCAGGGGCGACGCCACCGCCCTCGACTTCCCGGACGACCGGTTCAGCGGCGCAGCATCCTTCACCATGCTGCACCACGTGACGACCAACCAGTTGCAGGACCGTCTGTTCTCCGAGGTGCTTCGAGTTCTCCGGCCGGGCGGCGTCTTGGTGGCAGCAGACAGCCTGCACAGTCCCGAGCTTGCTGCACATCACGAGGGCGATACTTACAACCCGATCGACCCTGTGCAGCTGCCGGACCGCCTTGTGTCAGTCGGATTCCGGGACGTCGAGGTCAAGAAGAACGACTTTGGTTGGGCGGCCAAAGCCAGTAAGCCGTAACCACTCGACCAGCGAACCCGGCCAACAACTCCGCCATCTCCGATCCGATCGGGATTGTTGGATGCCGAGCTGGTTGGGCCTGTGTCGCAGAGCCCCCGGGTCTGGGACGCCTCAGTTGTCAGACGCCGACCACCGTTCATATGACGGCGGCCACTGGCCCCTGTGGGTGTAGGTGGCCACCAAGACACGGTCAATGTGGAGCTGAAAGAGCTGTTCCTCTGCGGCGCCCACGGTCGCGGGAACGGCGGCCCCAATAATCGCCGCCTTTAGATCAGCCTCCGGCTCTGTAGGTTCAGCGCGGCCCCGAACGAAGAACTCATCGTCGACGTCAGTGGGGCTGAGGGCGTGAAGAGCGAAACGGGGATCGCGCCGGAGATCTGCTCCTTTGGGTGAATGTCGCAAGATGTAGGCCCAGAGCCCACCCTCAGCAATGATTGGGCAGAAGGGATGGAGTCTGGGACCACCGTCGGCTCGCACCGTTGCGAGGTATCCCAGCGGCGGTCCGTACTGGTAGAGGAGCTCCCTGCCCTTTGTCGCCAGCTGAGGCGCAGCACGCTGGAAGTCGGCCCACGTCGCCATCCGGACTCCTTTCCATCGACGAGATCGTGGTCGCCACGCACGGTAGCGGAGGGGTGTTTCGGCATCCGGGAAGATGCCGACCAGTATGTCCCGTCCCGGTGAACTGGGCACCCTTCATCGACCGATAACGGCAATTAGGCGTTGAGGAACTCACGGGCAGCGCTCTTAGAGCGCAGAACGTAGAGCGCCGCATGGTTCCCGTTCCGCGACAGGATCCGGAGCTCCAGTTCGCGCTCAGATCGGCGGACTCGCCAGATGCGCCAGACCAGCGACCATTCTTCGTGCAACCGTCGCAAAGCTGACTCGTCGCAGCCGTTGGGCAGCTCGAAGCCAACCGGACGCTTGCGAATCCCGCGGACGAACGCCCGCCCTGCACAGACCCACCATGGCGTGTCGAGGAAAACGACCGCGTCTGCGCGCTCGAGCCGAAGGTCGAGTGTGGCGTGGTAGTTGCCGTCGACGATCCACTCGTCGCCAGCGAGCAGGCCGAGCTGGTTCTCGCGCCACTCGTCCTCGGATGGCTCCACCCAGCCCGGTTTCCAGAAGTGAATGTCGAGATGGATGACCGGAAGTCCAGTCTTCGCCGCCAACGCTCGCGAGAACGTGCTCTTGCCCGCCCCGGCCAATCCAGTGACGATGACTCGTCGTCCGACAGAGACCCGGAGCGGGATGTCCCCTACATTTCGAGACTCCGTGAAGCCCTCATCCGGCACCAGCACATATATTGCTGGATACCGGGTGGGCGAGGACGCACCCCTACCCATTGGTGGCGTGAGACACGCGTGAGGACAAATCCTCCGCTTGGGAAGGCTGGCCCAAGATAGAACGGCGGCCGGGGCGGCTGAACCCGAACGAAGGAGGACAAGTGAGCGAGGACGCAACTGATGGTGACAGCATCCGCGGAACCCTGCGATCAGTCGATGGGAGGGGGGTGGTGCACCTCGAAGGCCTCTTCGACACCGGCATCGACGACCTGTGGTCGGCGATGACCGATCCTGGCCGCCTGGGCCAATGGCACGCCCGGGTGGAGGGGGACCTTCGCCCCGGAGGAGCGTTCCGACGCTACGTCGAAGCAGACGATTGGGAAGGCACCGGACGCGTGGAAGCTTGCGAGCCACCCCGGCGGCTGGTGGTGACGATGGGGGAGTCTGAGGAGTCCTGGCGCAAGGGTCAAGGGATGCCGCCGTTCGACGAGACCTTCGAGGCCACGCTAACCGCCGACGGCAACCAGACCATCTTGGTCGCTGAGATCCGGGGGTTGCCCCTCGAGCCGATCGCCTTCTTCGGAGTCGGATGGCAGATCCACATGGAGAAGCTCGCCGCGTACCTCGAAGGGCGTGAACCTGGCGAATCCAAAGCTCGATGGGATGACCTTATTCCCACCTATCAAGCCCTTGCGGCCGAGGTTCGCAAGTAGCAATGCGACTCGGTCCCGGTGTTCGGGAGCAGTCAGGCTCGGTCAATATCGCCGAAGGTGGTTCGATTGCTAGGGCCTCGCGGCGTAGAGCTGCCAGCGGCCCGGCACGCCCTTGAGGTCATGCTTTCCCCGATCGTCAAAGTCCAGTCCCGAGCCTGCGACGAGATCCGTCACCGTCCTGGAGACGAGGATCTCGCCGGGCTGGGCCAGCGCTTCGATCCGCGAGGCGATATTGACCCCGAGTCCGGCGATGTCATCCCCGCGCAACTCGACCTCCCCCGTGTGCACTCCCGCCCGCAGCACGATTCCCAACGCTTTGGCACCATCGTTGAGGGATTGGGCGCACCGAACGGAACGGGCAGGGCCATCGAACGTGGCCAGTACGCCATCGCCGGTCGTCTTTATCAGTCGACCGCCGTACCGCGTGACCTCACGCTCGGACAACGAATCATGTCGATTGAGCAACGATCTCCACTCTCGGTCGCCCAGCTCGACGGCTCGACGAGTGGAGTCGACGATATCGGTGAAAAGCACGCTCGCCAGCACGCGGTCCGCTTCGAGTACGGCGCGGGCGCCGGTGAGGAACTCCTCGGTCTCCCCGACGATCTGTTCGGCGTCTTCGGTCCACCAGAAATGATCGGTACCTGGGAGCTCGACCAGGCGGGCGCCATCGATGTGCTCGGCCAAGTATCGGCCAAGGGACACTGGCACCATTCGATCCCCGCTTCGGTGCAGAACGAGCGTCGGTGCGTGAACCAAAGGAAGTGCCGGTCGGACGTCGATGTCCATGTATGAGCTCATAAGGGCCATGGCCGCTCCCGGGCTCGCGCCGAGGCGTTGCAAGCGTGCAAAGAACTCCCGTGACGCGGGGTCCTTCGCCACGCTCGGAGCCCAGCCGCCCAGCCCGACACCGGTTCCCCATCCAGGCTCGAGGTATCGCACCGATTCGTAGAGTTGTTCAGTCGGCACCCCGATCGGGTAATCGGTACACGCGGTAATCCGAGCGTAGGTCGCCACAAGCACCAGCCCTCGCGTCCGCTCGGGGTGGGCAGCCGAGAACAATATGGCCATGGGTCCCCCTTCCGAAACAGCGAAGAAGGCCGCTTGCTCCGAGGAGACCGCGTGCATGACCGCCTCGATGTCGAGCATTCGGCGGTCGATGTCGGGCAATCGCTCGGTCCGGTCCGACATCCCCGTACCGCGCTTGTCAAACATGATGACGCGACACACTGATCCAAGCCGGCGGAGCCCACGAGCTATGGAATCGTCCTCCCATGCCAGCTCGACATGCGAGATGAAGCCGGGAATCACCACGAGGTCGAAGGGTCCGCCACCGAAGACCTGGTATGCGATGTGGACGCCATCGTCGGCCTTGGCGTAATGGGTCTCGGGTACTCCACCCATGTGACCATTTCAGCAGGCTCCGTGGAAAGGGGCCTCAAAGAACGCAAAGTGCCTGATACGGGTGGCCCATCTCAGATCCGAGTGCCCGAAGAGTCTGCTTGAAATGTCCCACCGAGCCCGATGATCGGTGACACCCGGGCCGTCAGCCTTCGTGGTCTCTTGGACCCACTGTTCCGCTCGCCGAAGGCCACTCGAAGGTCAGGCATTCAGTTGACGACAGCCCGCTCCACTGATCGAGAGCTCGGCTCAGAGCGTCCGCGACTGGGGACGCCTCTCCAGACTTCCAACGTTGTCGATGCTCACCCGCCAGTCTTTCGGCCCCGCCAAGTTCATGTCGATGTTCAGCAATGACCGTGCGGCCCGGCTTCGTCCTCCTGCGACCAGTGCTTTTGAACGTCGCTCCTTTCGAAACAAGCTCCCAGAACCCACCTCGGTAACCCGTCGCTGCCTCTATGACGTACTGCGCGAGATCGTGAGGGATCCCTTTCCCTTCGGCCATCACGGTTCCGGGGATCCTCGTGCGTTTCCCTCTGATGGCCTGCCAGGCGGAATGTTGGCGTCCGTGCGACTCCAACTTGTAGAACTCCACTCGCACGCCAAAATGGTATGGGAAGGTCGGCGTGGTTCCGGTGATCACGGGCGAGCCAGTATCCCGAGGAGCGACACTCAGTCTGAGTCGCTCGGCCTCCTGGAGAAGCGGGCTCGACCTTTGTCGATGAGCCAGATCGGGGTGACGATGTACCACATCACGGTCATGGCAGCCGCGAGTGGCAGTGCCACCAGTCCGAGGCCCACCAGGTGGATGACGGCGGGAACGCGATGTCGGCGGACGGCGGGGCCTCCAGAGACCAGCGATCGGGCGTCCGCCAAGGGAACTGCCAAGAGGTCAGAGAGAGTATCGATAGAGATTCTGTTGCTTCCTACCAACGAGAAAGGCTTGAACCCTTAGGCGAGGGCAAATGAAGAACCCCGCGAACAGGCTGACAAGGTCCAGGGTCCAGGCTGCGGCATAGCTCTGGCATCCACCGCTGGCGAGTTCCCAGGCGCTGATCTGCAGCTCCCCCTTTCGATCGGTCAGGTAGCCGGTCACAAGGTGGTCGAGGTCGTGGATCTTGACGGCTCGCTTGCGTGCCTGTTGGGGACCGGGTAGGGAATGCGGCCGAGCAGCTTCACGACGGCGAACGGTTCCGTGTCCCCACCGTCTGCAGGCAATCGACTACGAAGGAGATGTTCTCGAAGTGCGGCCACCAAAGTCAGCTCACCGGCCGTATCGCCCACTGATTCGATGATTCCAGGTCACGACGGGTGGGTTCAACCTGGCGACATTCCGGCGATGGGAGGCAGGTTCTAGCCTGCTAGGGACGATTCGACCTGCTGGGCCGGGAGGCCCCATGAACGACGAACAGCTTCGGAAAATCGCGTCGGGCTCCGGCTTCATCGCTGCTCTGGACCAGAGCGGGGGCAGCACCCCGAGGGCCCTGGAGCTCTACGGTGTGCCGGAGAGCGCTTACGCGGACGACGACGAGATGTTCGCGCTGATGCATGAGATGCGGAGCCGCATCATCGTCAGCCCCTCTTTCAGCGGTGACCGGATCCTTGGCGCCATCTTGTTCGAGGACACGATGGATCGAACGATCGAAGGCCGCGGCTCAGTCGACTACTTATGGAACGTAAAGGGTGTAGTCCCGTTCCTGAAGATCGACAAGGGACTGGCCGGTGAGACAGATGGTGTCCAAATCATGCGGCCCATTCCTGGCCTCGATGCGTTGCTGTCCCGGGCCAGGACCCAGGATGTCTTCGGCACGAAGATGCGGTCTTTCATAAAGTTTGCCAACCCCGCTGGTGTGCACGCCGTCGTGGACCAGCAGTTTGGTGTAGCCGGCCAGGTCCTCGGCAGCCGGCTGGTGCCGATCATCGAGCCCGAAATCGACATCCACAGTCCAGAGAAGGCGCAGGCCGAGGCCTTGCTCAAGGAGGCGCTCATAAGGCATCTGGATCGACTCGATCGAGATCAGTTCGTGATGTTGAAGATCTCGCTCCCCGAGATCGACAATTTCTATGCGGACCTGAGGAGCCATCCGAGCGTGCTCCGTGTTCTCGCTCTTTCTGGCGGTTACAGCCATGAAGAGGCTGACGCACGTCTGGCCCGCAACCACGGCGTGATCGCGAGCTTCTCCCGGGCACTCACGGAGGGACTTTCAATAGACCAGAGCGACGAGGACTTCGACGCGGCTCTGAACTCGTCGATTGCCACCATCTTCGAGGCTTCATCTACGTGAAGGGGACGGGAGGCAGTGCAGGGACTGGTCACAGCCCCGCCGCTCTGGGGTCAGCCACTCGTGGACTCGTGACCCCAAGACCCCGCACCCCGGGACTTGCACCGGGACGCTAAATCGGGGCGACGGGCAGGCACGCCGATCACTCTTGATGACATCACCACGAAGACCGACCGAGGTCTTCTACACGCAACGAGGAGGGAACCATGAGCGCCACCGCAGCACCCGGGGATGGGCCGTTTATCGACTACGACAACCTGCCCGCACCGGCGGAGGGGATTCTCGTCACCCATTTCATTACCGTCCGAAGCGTTGCTCGGTCCCGCGCCTTCTACTCGGGGGTCCTCGGCGGCCAGGTCGTGCTGGAGGAGAACCCGTGCATCGTCAAACTCGCCAACTCATGGGTGCTCATGAACCCGGGCGGGCCGCCCACCCCCGACAAGCCCGAGATCTCGCTGGTGAACTACGAGCCCAAGAGCACGGTCTCGAGCTTCATGAACCTACGCGTCGCCGACATCGGGGCGTGTTATGAGCAGTGGAGCGCAAAGGGGGCCGAGTTCGTCACCCCGCCGATCGATCGGGGTGCGGAGATCCGCTGCTACATGAGAGACCCCGACGGTTACCTGATCGAAGTCGGCCAGGCCACCGGGGTCCTCCGGGGGGAGCTCGCCAAGAAGCGACCCGAAGACTTGCCCGGCTGAGAGCGACGGGCGCTCAGAGTCGAGTTGCTCCTGCCCTGCTGTGCGCCTCCCTGCTCTACTTTCCGATCTGCGAGGTGGCGGCAGATACTTTCAACTCCGGCGCGTCCGCTGGGAGCAGATAACCGGCCTTTACGTCGTTCTGCGTGGCATGGACCCATTGGGACACAAACTGGCCGTGGTTCTTGTACAGGCCGGCGAGCTGGCTGGGACTGAAGGGAATGGTGCGACCGAAGATCGCGCAGAAACCGCCGAGCCCGCCGCTGTTCCCAACGCCGCTCAAGGTCGCGATCGGCGCATCAACCTGCGGTGAACGGACACCACCAACGACGTTGCCATTGGCGTCAGTGACGAAGACGACTGGCTCACCAGGCGTCGTTGAGACCCGCAGGAGCGGAGGGATGGGAGGCGCGGAGCCTTGGACCACCCACTGGTCGAGCCACCAGATGGCCGCGTTCAAGATCCAGTGGGTGCCAGAAGTGTTGATCGGGTCGGTGCAAGTACCCAACTCTGGAACGGAGGTCGGTGGGTTCTGCTCCGCTGCCAGGTTCAAGATAGCGCCCTGGCCGTTTCCGGTGTCGCCTGGCCCAATGAAAAGGCCGTAGTAGTCGAAGTGCGAACCCCCTGCCACCTCCCAGAGGCGGAATTGGTTCGTATTGGGTTGTCGATCGTAGAGCGTGGTGGCCGCCACGTCGGTTTCGGTCTCGAACTCGAAGACCGGGGTGCTGATGTCGGTGCGAAACTGGACCGACGTCGGGACGTTGACCGTGGCCAAGGGAGGTTGGGAGAGCGGTGCGGGCGACCCAATCCGGCTGTGGACGAGGTATCCGTTGTACACGTTGGCCACTGGCGCCAGGGCGTCGATGTAGGTGGTCAGACGGTCTGCGGACTGCGACTCGCCCGTCGCGATGACGTGCCGTGGCGTGAGCCCGCCCAACAGTTTCGCCGAGTGGTCCCAGACTGCCTGTCCGGCCTGGGAGAACATGTCATAGGAATAGCTGTCCCCGGGGTGTGCAAGTGACCCGTAGCGGGCCGGATCGCTGGATATGAGCGCGTCGACCCCGACTGCCTGCGCCGAGACTCCGACCCAGGCAAAGCCATCTCGGATCAGCTCATTGTGGGTCAGCACCCAATCGGGTGCGTCGTCAAGGCCGCCGGTGACGTTGAGCCACTCGACTATGACCGTGCCATTGAACTTCCTCGGGTCGGTCGGGCGGTACACCACGACGCGGGTCTCGTACGGCGCCGTCGATTGCGGCGTCACGGACCACCGTCCGTCCGTCGTCAACGGACTGGTCGGAACGTAGCTCGTGGCCGTGCCCGAGACGAAGTACTCCGACTGCTCGTAGCCCACCTGTGACAGGGGAAACGTCGTCCCGAGCGTGGTGGGTTCGATTCCGCTGCTCGGGAGTATCGGCCCGCTGACCGTTGGGTCCGCCGCCGTACCGTGCGCCGACGCGCTCGAGACACTCGTCGAGAGCACAACGACCAGGACGGACAACATCATCATTCCCGCAACTGCAATGCGAGTCGGAATAGCCATGCTGTGTGGCTTCATGTGTCCCTCCTGATATGTGACCTCGGGCGCACTACCGTCACGTCAAACTATGGCGGAGGGGCTCCTTCGTCAAAGGGCCGCGGCACCACGAACACCGACCAGATTGCGCCTCGAGGACGTCGCGTGTCGGTCAAGAGGTGGTTCGGGGTTTCAAGTCCGATTCGTCACGTCGAAGGGTCCGCAAGCGCTCACAAGCGATGGGGCTCTTGACTTCGCAACCGGGCCAACGTGGTGGGAACGACAGTGGCACCGCCTGCGCATCCAGCACTGCTCGCCGTTGGGCTTCAAGGCATGGGACGCGCGAGCTCGGCGGTGACCTCCACCTCCCGAACCTCGCCACCGGGCAACGTGATCCGACCACGGCCGCCCAACTCGGCGCGGAGCGTACACACAGCGGGCCCGATCGCCAGCACGGTCGGCGCCAGTTCGTCCCGTTCGAGGACAACTTCGTGACCCCAGACGGTGAAGCTGGACTCGTAGGCAAGGTGCTCCACCGTTGTGGGCTGCGGCGGCCGCTCACGGGCCAGGCCCACGATCCGCTCGAGTGAAGCGGCCAGGGCGGCGTCCCAGTACGGCCAGGTATGGGCACCCGGGCCGTAGTCGTCGTACAGGTGGGCGACACCCAGCTCTTCGAGTCGGCGGTGCAGGTTTGCGGTCGCCTGGCTGACCCCGAGCTCCTGGGTGTCGCGCTCGGGGCCGTCACCGTAGGGGCCCCCTGGTCGGCCGTTGCCGGTGCGCAACTCCACTTCGACGGTGGCCAGGTTGGCCGCCAGATCGACGGGGTTCGCCGCGCGCCACACCAGCTCGTCGGCGACGTGGTCGCCGAAGATGTCGCCCCGCCTTCCACCCATGATCTCCGGCGAAACCTTGACCACGCGGCCGACGCCCGGATGGCGGATGTCGACGGCGCCGGAGAACGAGCCGGCGAAACCGAAGAGGTCCGGGTGGCGCGCGGCGTAGTGCACGGCGCCGAAACCGCCCATCGACAGGCCGGCCACCGCCGTGCCCGCCCGGTCCGTCCTCGTCCCGAAACGGGACCGGATAAAAGGCAACAGCTCTGTGATGTGGTACTGCTCCCATCGTTCGGTCCCCTGGGCGGTGTTCGGACGGAGCCAGTCGCTGTACCAGCCGCCTCTGCCACCGTCGGGCATCACGACCAGTAGCCTCAGCGCCTCGGTCAATGCCTCCGCCGACCCCTGCTCGGTCCAGTTGGACTGGTCACTCTCGCTGCCGCCGCCATGAAGGAGAAACAGGACGGGTAGTCCGTTGGCATCGGCGTCGGAAGGGGATGACGGGGTCAACACCCGAATCTTTGTCTCCCGCCCAAGGGCGACACTGTGAACGTGGAGCTCGGACAGACGAGGCGTGAGCTGCTCGACGCCCAGCAACTCGATGGGGTCCAAGTCGGCCACGAGCTGACCGTACCTTGCCGGGACCCCGAGCAGGTGGGCCGCGATCGGACCGAGAAAGGGCGCAATTGGCACCGAGCCGGGCATGGTGCGGCAGGGGTGACCCGGCGTCGGGGAGCGACCGGGTGAGGTGAACCTGCGGATATCAGCGACGGGCTCGGAGCTCGGCCTCGATGAGGAATCGCCGCTTCTTCAGAGCTCCCGCAATGCGGTGGCCACCGGCTCGAGCACCGCGGGATCCAGGGGCGGTCGGAGGTAGACAATGCCCAGCCCGGCTCCGACCTCGGCCAGGGCGGCGGCTTGTTCGGCGGTGGCCTTCGGGTCGCCGGCGAATATGAGGTGGCTCGAGAGCAAGATCTCTTTCGGATCGCGTCCGAGTTCCTCGCAGTGCTCGTAGAGGACGTCACGCTTCCGGGCGAATTCCTCCGGTGAGCCACCCACGAAGTTCCAGTGCTGGGCAAATCGGGCCGCAGTGCGTAACGTCCTTCTCTCGCCGCTGCCGCCGATGCAGATCGGCGGGTGGGGCCGCTGGACCGGCTTGGGCTCGTTGCGTGCCTCGCTGAGTTGGTAGTACCGGCCCTTGAAGGTCGTCGTCTCCTGCGTCAAGAGTCCGACGATCACTTCACAAGCCTCCTCCAAGCGGTCGCTGCGCTGTGCCGGCGTCCCCAACTCGATCCCGTAGGCCCCTGACTCCTCCTCGTTCCACCCGGCCCCGATCCCGAGTTCCAGACGCCCGCCAGAAAGGATGTCGAGGGTCGTCGCCATGTTGGCGAGAATCGCCGGGTGTCGATAATGGATGCCGGTGACGAGAGTCCCCATGCGCAGGCGCGTCGTCGCCTGCGCCAGGGCCGTCAGGGTGATCCAGCCCTCCATGCAAGGTCCGGTGCTGTCGGAAAAGATCGGATAGAAGTGGTCGAAGGTCCAGCCCGACTCGAACAAGTCGATGTCGTCGGCCACCTTCCACACGGCGAGCATGTCCGTCCAGGTCGTATCCTGCGGCGAGGTCTTGAACGCGAAGCGCATAACAACACGCTAGGTCCGCCGAACGACCAGCCGCTCCCGTGCTCTGCAGCGGCACCGTCAACCGCTGACAGATGAGCTATACAGGTCCCGCCGTCGTTGTTGCTGTTCGTACCGTCGGGACAGGCGGTATTACTCCACGTAACACCGGTGAAGTTGGTGTCGACGGTGACGGTGGTGCCGGCGAGGTTGGCCCCCGTCAGCTTTGCGCTCTTGAGATTCTCAGGGGAGGAACTCCGAGCCAGTCCTCGACGACGCGCTCGGCAACGATCAAAGGAGCTGGCTACGCCTCGGATTGTCGAATCCACTCGTCAACGACCTCGTTGAACTCGTCGATCCGGTCGGTTTGGAACTCGATCAGTTGGACGAAAGCCATAGCAACCCCCGGGCTCCTTTCCTCGCGACGATGCGACGCCCGTTAACTTGGCCGTTCCTCAAAAGCCGGAATCACGAGCTCCCTGGCGTAACGAAACAGCGAGACGTCCACCTCGATTCGTCTACGGCACGTTCAGTGGGTAAATGGCGTGGAGGGCCAGGGATCCCACCTGGACCTCGATCTGGCCCAGGTAGTTCGTGAGGACCGGCCGCGCGGGATCCGAGGAGAGAACGACCCGCTTGGCGACGCTGAGGTCACGAAGGAAGAGCTGGATCGTTCGCTGAACGGGAGTGACCTTCGGTGTCCCCCCTGGCAACACGCTCGCCAGGTTTGACAAGGACACAGGACCCCCGGTCGGGTTGTCGGCAGACGTGAACGGGCCGGTATTGGCCTGCCAGCGAAGGAAGACGAAGCCCTCACTGTGTCCGTCAGTATCGATCCAGTTGGGTACGCCGGGATCCGTCGCCGAAATCACGAAGTGATACAGCCCATCGCTGCCGAGGTACGCCTGCGATGCGTTGAGGCTTGACTCGTGCGTCGCGTACGGGAGCGTCTGCCCCCACACGTCCGCCACCTCCAGGCCCTGATAGGCGGAGTACTGATCGGGGGGCACGTCGATGA
Organism: uncultured Acidimicrobiaceae bacterium; assembly: GCA_963763575.1. GTDB lineage: Bacteria > Actinomycetota > Acidimicrobiia > Acidimicrobiales > RAAP-2 > Bog-473. The sequence continues at coordinate 115,096 of CAVXPD010000021.1, read as the reverse complement.
CCAGTGCCTGACCCGGCGCGAGATCGAAGTGGTCAAGGGACGAAATCTGCGTGGGCAGTCCACCGACGGTGGCAGAAGCTGGGATCACGAAATTCGCCGGCAGCCGGGCGAGCAGAGCCGTCCAGTACGCGTCCCAGAACGCGCTCTCTTCGACGACCTGCCCGCTCGCAGCGTTCAGTGCCGACACGATCTGATCCGACGAAAGGTGCACCAGCGGTGGGCCCGTCTGGTCGACCCGGACGAGATGCAGTTGATCTGGCACTGCCGTCCCCCAATTGTTGAACGTCTCGCGGATCGACAGCACCGTCGTCTGAGCCGTAGTGGGCAACCAGTTCCCACTCTGTGCTGCCTGCCCGATGTTGATCGTGTAGCTCCCATTCGGGTTCACGCTTATCTGAGGGAGGGAGAGGGTGGCCGTGGGCGTGCCTGTGGTGTCGTCACCGGGGAATCCGGTGATCGCCTGAAAGCTCAGGTCCACAGAGTTCCCGCGGATCCCGCTGAGCTGGTACGTGCCAGCTCCAGAGATCACCGCGATGTAGTTGAGGTTGTCGGGGTTCCAGATCCCCGAAGGGTTCGGGGGATCGAGGCCGGGAACCGAAAAGGGATCTGGATTGCGATAGAGGATCGGGTTGTCCGGGTCGAGAGCCAAGAGCTGGTTGTCGAGGTCGAATTGAGCGAGCTCCTGGACGAATGCGGCTGCAAATTCCTGATTCTGTGCACCGGCAGCATTGGGCTGTGCCTGGGCGCTGGCCGTGGCAGTCGCAACCGCCGATTGAAACGACGCGAACGCCGCTTGTACTGGCGTGGGATTGGCAGAGGAGGCCGTACTCGATGCGAGCGGCGCGAGGACGCCGATCGTCGCCAAGACCAGAGCGGAACCGAATATCCGACGAACACGCATCTCTGCCCCCGATCCCGGGCAGCTGTATGAAACCGCCCACATTTCACCGAGACGAATAGACCAAAGCATTCCCGGTGTCAACTGCGTTCGACCAGAAGAACGGCATCAGACCGGCTCGAACCACTCACCGGCCACAACTGACCCATCTGGCTCGACACGCGCGGGTCGTCGTCTTCACCCGGGCGTTGAGGCGACCCCATCACGCGATCGACCCATGTGCCCGGCCGGTTCGGAGTGATTCTTTCTAGGTATCGCACGCGTGCGCGAGCTGCGACTCGCGGGAGAGCTGAGAAGCCTGCTGTCGTTGTCCGTCCGGGTGACGTCCGGGTCGGCGAGCTAGCGAACCCCCCGCGTCAGCAGCATGGCGCCGGCGATCGGCCCGCCGCCGTTCGCCACCGCCGCCACCTCGACGTCGCGCCCGCCGGGCCGCACGACCTGGCGCCGCCCGCCCTCGCCGCGCAGCTGCACGCACGCCTCGTGGATCAGGCCGAAGCCGTGGAGGCGCCCGCCCGAGAGCTGGCCGCCGGCCGTGTTCAACGGCAAGAGCCCGTCCCGCGCAATCGCCCCACCGCCCTCGACGAACGGGCCGCTCTCGCCGCGCCCGCAGAATCCGAGCGCTTCGATCCAAGTGATCGCCAAGATGGAGAACCCGTCGTAGAGCTGCGCCGTATCCACGTCCGACGGCTTCAGCTCCGTCCGCTCCCACATGGAGGCCCCGGCGTCGCGCGCCGCCATCGTCGTCATGTCGTCGAACTGGTCCCAGCTCGGCCGGCCACGCAAGGCGGTCCCCACCGCGTTGACCTGCACGGCTGGGTGGTCCAGGTCGGCGGCGAAGTCGCGGTGCGACACGATGACGACCGTCGAACCGTCGCACGGCGCGTCGCAGTCGTACAGACACAGAGGCGTCGTGATCATGCGCGCCGCGAGATAGTCCTCCATCGTCATCGGGTCCCGGTAGATCGCCTTTGGGTTCAGGCCCGCGTTGGCCCGGTTGTTGATCGGGATGGCGCCGAGCTGCTCGCGGGTGAGGCCGAACTCGTGCATGCGGCGCTGTGCCACCATGGCCAGCCAGTTGGCCGCGGACACGGCGCCATAGGGGAGGGACCACTGCATGAAGCCGCCGAACCGTGGCATGCCGCCGCCGTCGCCGGACCCCCCGATGCCCTGACGGCCGCCCGTGCCTTGCGCCGACCCCTCGGTCACGGTCCGGTACACGAGGACGTGGCGCGCCAGGCCCGCCGCCACCGCCAGCGCCGCCGAGATCACCGCCCGCATCTGCCCCGCGCCCTCCCCGCCACCGTCGTGCCAGTTCAGCGACAACCCCATCGCGTCCTGCACCTCGGGGCTGCTCGGCCCGGCGAAGCCCCCGGTCCCGGCCCCCATGCCGGGATAGGTCGAGAGCCCGTCGATGTCGTCCCGCGTCAGCCCCGCGTCGGCGATGGCGACCTCGGCCGCCTCCACGGTGAGGTCGAGGTCCGAGCGCCCGAGCCGGCGCCCGATCTCGGACTGCCCGATGCCCGAGATGATGGCCCTCCGCTCGAGGGGCTCCTCCGTCACGGCGGGGCTCACGACGCGCCCTCGGGGGTGAAGAGCGGGATCCAGACGTCGTCGTTGTGCTCGAACACGACGCGCACGGGCAGCCCCACGCGCACGTCCTCGGGCTCGATCCCGACCAGGTTCGTCGTCAGCCGTACGTCGGGCTGCTCGTCGATGGAGACCCAGGCGATGATGTAGGGGTCGCTGCCGGGGATCCACTGCTGGTAGTTCACGGTGAACGTCTCGACGTGTCCCCGCCCGCTCACCTCCTCCGGCCCCAGGTCACGTGACAGGCACCGCGGGCAGACCGGGCCCGGCGGGTGGATGAAGAATCCGCACGTGTGGCAGCGCAGCAGGCGGAGCACGCCGTCCGCGCCCGACGTCCAGTAGAACGCGGCGTCGTCGCTCAGGCGCGGCAGGAGACGCAGCATTGGACCGTCGGCGACCATGGGCGGCATGTTGGCACACGCACCGCGGAGAGCGCCCGTTGGCGATCGAGCCCGCCCTTTTGGGATGAACGGCCGCCCGCTTCGGCCGCCGGGCCCTCCCGGCGGGCTCCACCATTCGTGCCCGGCCGGCTCGGCCGAGCCGCTCAGCCCGGCAGCACGCCCTCCGCCACCAACGCCCGCCGCGCCTCGTCCACGCCGCGCACGTGCTGCGCCACGAAGCCGGACGCACGAGCGCCCTCCACGTTCACCAGGTTGTCGTCGAGGAACAGCACCCGCCCCACCCCATCCGCGGAAACCGGCAGGCGGCTCGCTACTGCCTCGAAGATGGCACGGTCGGGCTTCACGAGTCCGAGTTCGAACGACACGAAGCCGAAGTCGAAACCACCCACGAGCGGGGAGCCGGCAAGATTCGCAGACCACTGCGCCGAGTTCGTGTTGCTCAGGTACCCGACCGACGCCACCTCGTGCACCTCGGCAACCAACTGGTCCGAGCCCGGGTAGGGGCCCCCGTGCCAGCTCGCGAACGCGGCCAGGAACGCGTCCGGCGAGAGCGCCAGCTCCCAGTCCTCCACCACGCCCGCCGCGAACTCCTCGTCCGTGCAGCGCCCGGCCTCGAAGCGCTGTACCCACGGACACGACAGCCAGCGCCGCCACAGCTCCTCGTCGCTGTCGATGCCGCTCAGCTCCCGCATCTCCGCGACGCCTCCGGGGTCGACCAGGACGCCACCCAGGTCGAAGAGCACGACGTCCACGGGCGGCTCAGCCGCCACCGGTGCTCCCACTGGTACCCGCAGTGGAGCCCGGGGTGAACGCATAGAGCGTGGTGGTGCCCGCGGTGTACACGACCCCGTCCGAGATGGGCGAGTCCACGAAGTCCCCTCCGGTGGGCAGGGTGGTGGACCAGAGGACGGCCCCGTTCTTGGCGGAGAAGGCGACGAAGTTGGCGGTCAGGGATCCGATGAACACCACCCGGTTCCCGTCCGGCCCTGAGACGCTGGGTGACCCGAGGATCTCCCCGATGGACGTACTCGACTGCCACTTGACTGCGCCGGTAACGGCGTTGAGCGCGTAGAGGAACCCGCCCTCAGTCTCGAGGAGGACGCGGCCGTCCAGGGCGGGGACGGATTCCGCGTTGGACTGGACACCGTTGGCGGTGGCGAAGTCGAACGACCACAGCTCCTTGCCGGTCAGCAGGTCCAGCGCATACAGGATCTTGTCCTTGCCGATCTCGTAGACGACGCCGTCGGCGACCCCGTTGGTCCCCGGCGGACTAATGGTCGGGCCCGCCCCGACGTCCTCGTCCGATGCGGTGATGGCGGTCTGGAACCGCCAGACCTCGGCACCGGTCTGCGCGTTGACGGCGTAGATCGCGTCATCGGGATTGGTGCTGCCGAAGACCACGAGCCAGTTGCCTTGGCTGTCTTCCACCAGGCCGGGCTGCGAGTAGGAGCCGGTCCGGGTGTCGCCCGTCCCCTTGTTGCCAAACCCGTTGAACGACCACACCTTATGACAACCGCCCGCCGTGTTCCCCACCCCCGTCACCGCCCACGCGTGCCCCGCGTTTGTCTGCTCGGCCGTTCCCGTATCGCCGAAGAAGACCATGGGGCCGCTCGAGTTCACGACCCCAACAGTGGGGGCGGAGAGCACCCGCCCCGGCTTCGTTTGAGGGGGTACCACCGGCAGGTCGAACGCGCACTCGACGGCGCCGGTGGTGGCGTTGAAGGCCTCGACGAAGCCTGCGCTGGTGCCGATGTACACCGTGCCGTCGAATACCGCCGGCGTCGCCTCGAGCGATCCTTTGACGTGCGTTGACCAGATCACCGTGGGCGACTGGCCGGGCGTGCCGTCGATGGCGTCGAGGTTGCCGTCGCTGCTGATGACGTACACGACCGGCTCGCCGAGCGCCGCGTCGTAGGCCACCACCGGTGAGGCGAAGATAGAGAAGTTCGTCTTGGTAGCGCCGCTCACGTTGACATTCCACTGCTCGGTCAGGTCCGGCGCGTTGGTGGCGGTCAGCTTCGTGTCGGAAGAGATCTCACTGTGCAGCGCGTCGTGACCGAACATCGGCCAGTTGTCGTTGGCAGGAATCGCGAGGGCGGTGTTGGGCGCGGCCGCGCTAGCCCCGACACCTGCCGGCACGGCTCCGATCACACCGAAGAACGCAAGGGCCGCCACGGGAACGAACATCACCCTCCTCGGCACGAACTGCACGCGATCACCTCTTTCGCGCGCCACCGCCCCGGCGCAGATGAGACAGGGTACCCCGATTGTATTGTTCTGCTCCAAGGTGCCCGTCACCTGCGTCTGGCACGAGATGTCCGCTCATTGTGGTACGGGATCTTCGGCGGGTCGCCCGGCACCGGGCGCACCGGCTGGCGGGCAGCATGCGCATTGGCTGGCGGGCAGCATGCGCATCGGCCGCAACGGCACCCGGGCCGCCACCTACGCGAAGCTACCCCCATGAAAATCTCCATGACCCTGAACTATGCGGGAGGCCACGAGCAGTCGGCCAAGCAGGCCGGCGAGCTCGAGAAGGTAGGCCTCGACACCGTGTGGGTTGCCGAGGCCTACAGCTTCGACGCCCCCACCTTCATGGGCTACCTCGCCGCCAAGACCGAGCGCGTCGAGATCGGCAGCGCCATCCTGCCCATCTACAGCCGCACGCCGACGCTGATTGCGATGACGGCCGCCGGCCTCGACGCCCTCTCGGGCGGCCGCGCCGTCCTCGGGCTCGGCGCGTCGGGGCCGCAGGTGATCGAGGGCTTCCACGGCGTACCCTACGACCGCCCGCTCACCCGCACCCGCGAGATCATCGACGTCTGCCGCAAGGTGTGGGCCCGGGAGGTGCCGCTCACCCACGACGGTCCGGCGTACCACATCCCGCTGCCCGAGGGACAGGGCACGGGGCTGGGCAAGGCGCTCAAGATCATCAACCACCCCGTGCGCCCGAACATCCCGATCTGGGTCGCCGCGCTCGGGGAGAAGAACGTCGCCATGACGGCCCAGGTGGCGGACGGCTGGCTCCCGATCTTCTTCATGCCCGAGAAGGCGAAGGAGGTCTTCGGGCCGTCGCTCGCGGAGGGCACGGCCAAGCGCGACGCCGCGCTCGGCCCGCTGCAGATCGCGGCCGGCGGCATCCTGGCCATCGGTGAGGAGGACGAGGTGGCTCCGATCCGCGAGCTCGGCCGGGGCGCCGCGGCCCTCTACATCGGCGGTATGGGCGCCAAGGGCCAGAACTTCTACAACACGCTGGCCCGGCGCTACGGCTTCGAGAAGGAGGCGGAGGAGATCCAGGAGCTCTATCTGTTGGGGAAGAAGACCGAGGCGGCGGCGCTGGTGCCCGCCGAGCTGCTCGAAGCGACGTCGCTCTGTGGCCCCGAGTCCTACATCAAGGAGCGCGTCGCCGGGCTGGCCGAGGCGGGTGTCACCCATCTCAACGTGAACCCCGTCGGAGCGGACCCGGTCGCAATGATCGAAAAACTGCGAAGCTGGGTGTGACGTGCACGACCTGATCATCCGCAACGGCACCATCGCCGACGGCTCGGGCGGGCCTACCCGCACCGGCGACGTCGCCGTCGACGGCAGCGTCATCACGGCGGTGGGCCGGGTAGACGGCCCCGCCCGCCGCGAGGTCGACGCCGACGGGCTGCTCGTCACGCCGGGCTGGGTCGACATCCACACCCACTACGACGGGCAGGCCACCTGGGACCCCGAGGTGTCCCCGTCGGGCTGGCACGGGGTCACGACCGTCGTCATGGGCAACTGCGGCGTCGGCTTTGCGCCTGCTCGCCGCGCCGACCGCGAGTGGCTCATCGGGCTGATGGAGGGCGTCGAGGACATCCCCGGCACTGCGCTGGCGGAGGGCATGAACTGGAACTGGGAGACGTTCGGCGAGTATCTCGACGAGCTCGAGCGGACAGCACGCGTGTTGGACGTCGCCGCGCTGGTGCCACACGGTGCCCTCCGCGCGTACGTGCTGGGCGAGGGCCGGGCCAACGACACCGCCACGGGCGAGGAGATCGCCGAGATGGCGGCCATCGTGCGCGAGGCGGTCCAGGCAGGTGCCATCGGCGCTTCGACGACGCGCACCGTGCTGCACCGGGCCAAGGACGGCGAGCTGGCCGCGGGCACCACGGCGCCGGCGGACGAGTTGATCGCGATCGGCGAGGCCCTCGGCAAGGCCGGGCACCGCGTCTTCTCGGTGGCGAGCGACCTCTGGGACCTCGACCACGAGTTCGCCTGGATGTCGGAGATCTCCTTCCGGGCCGGCGTGCCCGTCACGTACCAAGTGCTGCAGGCGGACTTCAACCCCGAGCTCTGGCGCGAGTGGATCGACCGGGGCGTGGCCGCCAATCGGCGCGGCGCTTGGCTCGTGCCCCAGGTCGCGGGCAAGCCGACGTCGCTCATGGTCGGTTTCCAGTCGACCACCCACCCGTTCGCCCACCACCGGGCCTACCAGGCCATCGCCGGCCTGCCTCTCGACGAGCGCGTCGTCCGCATGCGCACGCCGGAGGTGCGCGCCGCCATTTTGGGCGAGGAGCCCGAAGCGGGAGGCTTTGTGCAGCTGCTGCGGGCCAACCTCCACAAGCTGTTCCCTCTCGGCGATCCGCCCGATTACGAGCCGCCGCCCGACCGCACGATCACGGCGCTCGCGGCCGCGCAGGGCAGGACGACGGACGAGGTCCTCTACGACTTGATGCTCCAGCGCGACGGGCGCGAGCTGCTGTATCTCCCGCTGCTCGACTACTCGGCGTGCAACCTCGACGCCGTGCGCGAGATGCTCGTGCACCCGGCCACCGTCCTCGGGCTGGGCGACGGCGGTGCCCACTGCGGCGTGCTGTGCGACGCGAGCATGCCCACTTTCATGCTCACCCACTGGGCGCGGGATCGCAGTCGGGGCGAGAAAGTCCCCCTCGAGACGGTGGTGCATCTGCAGACGCGGCGCACCGCCGAGCTCTACGGCTTCCGCGACCGGGGCCTGCTGGCCCCGGGGTACCTGGCCGACCTGAACGTGATCGACCACGACGCCCTCGCGCTCGAGCCGCCCGAGATGGTCTACGACCTACCGGCGTCGGGCAAGCGGCTGGTCCAGCGCGCCCGGGGGTACGTAGCGACCGTCAAGTCCGGCGTCGTGGTGCGCGAGCACGGCGAAGCGTCGGGGGAGCGGCCCGGCCGGCTCGTGCGGGGCCCGCAGCCACCGCCGTCTCCCACAGCCTGAGCCGGCCTAGGGGGAAGTTCCCATCGTTGAATCGTTCGACCACGCCGGTTCCCAATCCGCGATCCACAGGTCGAGACCAGTGATCTCCAACACTCGCTCGACCACGGGAGCGGGATTGCAGACGACGAGGTTTCCCCCGTCCTCGATCGCCGTCCGCCGGGCTTCGTGAAGCAGGCCCAGTCCGGAGGAGTCGAGGAAGGTGAGTTGGGCGAGGTCGACGACGATCAACGACCCCGGAGGCCCGCCCAACTGTTCGGCGAGCCCCCGACAGGTACAGGCGTCCAGCTCTCCCCGCAGAGCGATGACCCGGACTCCGTCGAACTCGTGCGTGCCGACGACAAAGGGCTCCACCACTCGGGTACCTCCAGTCGCTCCGCCCACGACTGTTCTTGTTGGTCGGGCTGTTGGTCTTGCTGGACAGCTGTTGGTCTTGTTGGTCAGGCTGGGATCCGCGCACCGACATCGTGCTTGAAACCGCATGGTCGTTCAATCACCCGATCGGGTGATTGTGAGGGAAGCGCTCGGTCGTAGAGTGAACACGTGCCCACATCGATCCGGGTGGCGCTCGTCAACGACTACATGATCGTCCTCGAGGGCCTGCGCGGCCTTCTCAGGTTCAGCGAACCCGAGATCCGGGTCGTCGAGATGGACGTCCGGAAGGAGCCGAGACGAGGGGTCGACGTTACCCTGTTCGACACGTACGGAGAACTCGGAAACGTCGGCGAGAGAGTGCGCTCGCTCCGCGCCGACCCCACCAACGGAGCAGTCGTCATTTTCAGTTTCTCCGATCAGCCGCAGCTGGTGCGGCGAGCCATGCGTGCCGGTGCACAGGGTTTCATCTCGAAGGCGGTGCCACGGCAGCAGATCATCGACGGGATCAAGGCCGTCGCAGACGGCGATCGCGTCGTGCTCACTCGGAGGTCCCAACATGCAATCGATGACGTGCTCCGGTGGCCGGGGCGGGACCTCTACCTCACTGGGCGCGAAAGCGAGCTGCTCTCGTTGCTGCCGACCGGGATGACCAACCGAGAGCTCGCCAACACCCTCTACGTGAGCGAGAACACGATCAAGACCCAATTGCGCGGCCTATACATCAAACTTGGGGTGCGCAACCGTGCCCAGGCTGCCTCTTTGGCCGCCCAGGGCATCCTCGGTGATGTCGTGGTCAGAACGAGCCCGGACGACGTCGACGTGTCCGGCGAAGCAGAACTCGGCGCCTCATAGCGCCTACCACCGATAAAACCGATGGGCGCCGGCGTTCTCGCCTCGGCCTATGGCAAATCCGACGAGCCAGAGAACCAGGCATATGACGGCGGCGATCCAGAGGAGATGGAGCGCGAACCCGGCTCCGAAGAGGATCAACACCAGAAGAAGCGCGAGAACGAGCAGCACGAGGCCCCTTTCTGAGCGACGTTGGAATGGTTGAGCGACGAGACTGCGCTTAGTACGTGGAGTCGACCCGGCGGGTGACGTTCCCGTGCCCGTCGTCCACGACGGTCCGCTGCCGTCGCGTGTTCCCGGCCACCATCACGATGACCGACAACACGGCGCCGACGACGCCGACGATCATCAGGATCCAGCCGACCTTGTTGACGTTGAAGCCGTGTTGGTAGGGCTCCGTCACCGCCCAATCGAGAATCGCCCCGACCGCAAACGCAATGATGCTCACTACGAGTCCACCAGCTCCAATCATGGAGTTCTCCCTTCCTTTGCATCGGAGGTAGCCCGCTGGATCTACCCCGGCGCATCCGAGCAAAACCACCCGAACGGGTGATTTGCATGAAGCAAGAACTGCAACTGCGTCATTCGCGCAAGATCTCGTCATCCCGGGCGACGTACGTCGAGACGCCGCTGCAAATGACCTCGTGCATGCGAGGAATGACGCGAAAAACGGCAGACGTTCGGACAGATGCGCACAATGCGACGAAGGTGGTCAGGGTTGGTTTGCCCCTTTGTCATCCGGGGTAGCTCACTCTGCTCCTGCTCTGCGTCAGTCACGATGGCAAACAGAGCGGGCGTGGTGACTCGTCTGTGCCATCCCATCCCGTGCGTGTGGACCACGGGTGCGGGTGGTCGGACGAGTCCCAGAGCCGCCCCGGCGCCTGCCCTGTGAAGCCTTCGTGGGCCCTGGCGAAGTCAGTCGTGACTCGTGGCCGCGAGGGCGTTCGCGAACCCGCGCACGCTCAGCGACGCGATGCGCCCGTCTTCGATCTCGAAGACATCGCGCACCGTGGAGTCGGCGCCGCCGATGTGCACGTCGATGTCGACCGTCACCGTCGAGCCGTCGACCTGCAGGGGGCGCGGGGCTGGCCGGAAGTCGGGGAAGGTGAAGGTCTGCTCGGTGTAGTAGCGCACGATGTCGTCGTGTCCCCGGCGGCGGTCGCCGTCCACGTCGAAGGTGGCGTCGGGTGCGAAGACCCGGCGCAGCAGGCCGGGGTCCTGCGACGTGACGGCTGCGAAATAGTCACCGATGAGGCCCGCCGCGCCGTCGTGGCGCCGGGGGAGGCGGTAGAGGCCCCGGGCGTTCAAGCCGAGCACCTTGGCCTGCGTGGCCGGGGGGCAGGGGGCGACGGTGGCGCGCAGCGCGTCGACCGCGCCGGGGAAGGTGGCGTCGTGGTGCGGGTAGTCGCTGCCCCAGACGATGCGCTCGGGTCCGACGAACGGTGCCAGCGCTGGCAGCGTGCGCTCGTCGACCTCGAAGCTGATCGCGCACTGGCGGGCGAAGTACTCCGAGGGGCGCAGCTTCAGGTCGGGGCAGAAGCCGCCGAACGACTCGGCCTGCTCGTCGAGGCGCTCGAGCCAGAACGGGCCCCAGCCGCCGGACGACTCGAGGAACACGAGCCGCAGGCCCCGATGGCGCTCGAGCACCCCGAACGCAATGAGCTGCGCGCACGCCAGCATCTGCTCGAACGAGTGCGACACCGCGTGCAGAATCAGCGGGTTGAACGGGCGGTCCGACCCGAGCGTCGGCACGATGACCGAGCTGCCCTCGTGGAGGGCGATGGGTACGTCGAGCTCGACGGCCGCCTCCCACACGACGTCGTAGGCGCGGTCGGACAGCGAGCGCCCGAGACACGGGTTGGGGCGGACGAAGCCCGCCACGAAGCCGAGCTCGGTCACGGCGCGCCGCAGTTCGTGTGCCGCCGCCGCCGGGTCCTGCAGCGGGAGCATGGCCGCGCCGAACAATCGAGTCCCGTCCGCCGCGCAGTAGCCGGCGAGCCAGTCGTCGTAGGCGACCGCGAGCTCGACCGCCGCCGCCAGGTCCTCCACGACGGAGAAGTACAGCCCGATCGTCGGGTAGAGGACCGCCTGGTCGATGCCCTCCGCGTCCATGTCGGCCAGCCGCTGAACCGGGTCCCAGCCCCCGGGCAGCGCGTCGGCCAGTGGGCGGAAGGTCGACGGGTCGTCGAACCTGGAGCCGGGCGTGGCGAGGTTGCCGAGGGGCACGGCCAGGATCTCGGTGTCGTCGACCACGACGTGCTCGAAGCCTCCCGCGTCGCGCGTGATGCGTGGGCGGTGCGCGTCGGGCAGCCGTGTCCAGGCCGTGAGCGGCTCCACCACGTGGCCGTCGGCGTCGACGACGGGGCCGGCGCAGGGGGGCAGGAACGCCGGGTCTGCCGGTCCCGCTGCGCCCCCCGTATCCGTCCCGCTGGCCGCGCCCCCGCCGGCCGGCGTCATGACCCCGGCGTCAGCGGGCGCCAGTCGTCCACCGGGGGGAGCGGGTGCCGGAAGAGACGCGCTGCGTTTCCCGCCGCGACGGCGCGCAACTCGTCGTCGGGCAGCGAGCCCCAGTTCTCGACGAGGACCTTCTGGGTGTCGGGCCACGACGAGTCGGCGTGGGGGTAGTCGCTCTCCACCATGATGTGGTCGACCCCGATCTTGTGCCGCTGTCCGACGGCGGACGGGTCGTCAATGGAGCAGAACCAGAAGTTCCGCCGCAGCACCTCGCTCGGGAGCATGTCGCTCGGCCACGAGTGGCTCTCGGCGCCCGAGGCCGAGTGCGTGAGCACGTAGTCGGAACGGTCCATCAGCATCGTGACCCAGCCGATCCCGCCTTCGGACATGGCGATGTTGAGCTTCGGAAAGCGCAGGGCCACGCCCGACCACAGCCACTCGCCGGCGGTGAGCAGCGCGTTCACCGGGAAGAACGTGGGCCACAGCTCGAAGGGCCCGTCGTGCGAGGGAAGCGGCGCCCACCCGGCCGAGCCGGTGTGGAGACACACCACCGTCTCGGTCTCCTCGCACGCGGCGAGAAAGGGGTCCCAGGCGCCGGTGAAGATGGAGGGCAGGTTCAGGCGCGCCGGGAATTCGGGGAAGCTGACGGCCTTGAAGCCGCGTGCGGCGTTGGCCTCGATCTCCGCGGCTGCGACCGCGACGTCCTTCAGCCAGGGCAGCTGCAGTGGGATCATGCGCTCGGGCGCGTAGGCCGCCCACACGTCGAGCTGCCAGTCGTTGAACGCGCGCATGCACGCCAGCCCGAGGTCCTTGTCCTCAGCGCGCGAGTAGACGGCGCCGCAGAACCCCGACACGAGCGAAGGGAAGCACAGACTGGCCCAGATGCCCGCCCGGTCCATGTCCGCGACGCGCGCGGCGATGTCGAAGCAGCCCGGGCGCATCTGGTCGAAGCGGGCCGGGTCCATGCTCCACTCCTCCTTGGGCCGCCCGACCACCGCGTTCAGCCCGACGTTCGGGTAGAGGTTGCCCTCGAAGACCCACGCCTCCGCACCACCCTCGAGCTCGACGACCTTCGGCGCGCCGTCTTGGAGCGCGGCGGGAAGGCGCCCCTCGAAGAGGTCGCGCGGCTCGATCAGGTGGTCGTCGACCGAGATCACCGGCACCCGCACGGGTCGCGGGTCCGGGTCGGGCAGCAGGGTGACGCTCGGCATGGTGACTTCCGGCATGGTGTCCTCCGTCTCGACGGGTCCCACGGGAAGCTGACATTATCGTCAGGGAACTCTTTGGGTCCCCGGGGGTGCGCATGACCACAGACACGACGGACGTCACGACCGGCGTCGGGCTGCTCATCGGCGGTGACGTCGAGGCCGGGGGCGCGGGCAGCTACCCGGTCACCAACCCGGCCCGCCCGGCCGAGGTCGTGCTCGAGGCGCCGTCGACCTCGCCCCAGCAGCTCGACCGGGCGGTGGCAGCGGCCCGGGGCGCCCAGCCGGCCTGGGCGGCGCGCGCCATGGAGGACCGGGCGGCGACGGTCGTGGCGGCCGCCGAGGCGGGGGTGGCCCTCGTCGAGGCGAACGACCTGGCGCGACTGCTCACGCGCGAGCACGGCAAGACGCACCTCGAGGCCATCTTCGACACCGCCACCATGGGCGGCATGGCGGCGGCGTTCGCGCCGGTGGTGGCGGATGCGTTGGCGGCGCGGGCGCTGAGCGGCGGCGCCACCCGCGTCGAGTGGGTGCCCCACGGCGTGGTGGCGGCGATCCTGCCGTTCAACTGGCCGGTCTCGGTTATGGCCAACAAGATTCTGCCGGCGCTGCTGGCGGGCGACACAGTCGTCGTCAAGGCACCGCCCTCCTGCCCGGCCACCGTGTTGCTCGTGGCGGCCGCCATGGCCGAGAAGCTTCCGGCGGGCGTGCTCAACGTGGTCAACGGCCCCGGCGCCGCCCTGGGCGCTGCGCTCGTCGGCCATCCCGGGGTCGACATGGTGTCGTTCACCGGAGGGGTCGGGACGGGCCAGGCGGTCATGGCGGCCGCCGCAGCGACCACGCGTCCGGTCGTCCTGGAGCTGGGCGGCAACGACCCCGCCATCCTCGCCCCCGACGTGGTGGGGGACCGCGCCCTTGCGGACCGCATCTTCGATGCCGCCTTCGTCACCTCGGGACAGGTGTGCATGGCGATCAAGCGGCTGTACGTGCACCGCGACCGCGTGGACGAGACGGTGGCCGCGCTGGCCGACCGCATCTCGAACGAGGTCGTGGGCGACGGGCTCGCCGAGGTCGTGACAATGGGCCCCGTACACACGAAGAGCGCGCGCGACCGCGTGGAGGGCATGGTGGCCGAGGCGGAGTCGGCCGGCGCCACGGTGCTGCGCCCGGGCCGCGTCCGGAGCGAGGACGAGGGGACGGGCGGCTACTTCGTCTCGCCTGCGCTCGTCGTGGCGCCGCCGACTGGGACGAGCATCGTGCGCCAGGAGCAATTCGCGCCCGCGCTGCCGGTGATCCCCTACGACGACCTCGACGAGGCGGTACGGGCGGCGAACGACACCGAGTTCGGGCTCTGCGCCTCGGTCTGGACCAACGACGAGGCGGTGGCGGCCGGCGTGACCGGCCGCCTCGCGGCAGGGACGGTGTTCGTGAATACGCACGGCATCTCCTCCATCGACATGTACGCGCCGATGGGCGGGTGGAAGCAGTCGGGTTTCGGTGTCGAGCTCGGCACCGAGGGCATGCAGGCGTTCGCCCGGCAGCGCGTCACCGTGGTCCGGCCCGGGCCGGCGGTCCACCAGGAATCCGACGATCAGGAGGTCAAACCATGACGGTCGCTATCCGGGGCGGGACGGTCGTCGACGGTACCGGCGCCGCGCCCTACCGGGCCGACGTGGTGCTCGAAGGCGAGCGCGTTGGGTCCATGGTGGCCGCCAACGGCAAGGGGGCCGGCGCCGGCGCGGAGACCGTCATCGACGCCACCGGACTGCTCGTCGCGCCGGGCTTCGTCGATCTGCACACGCACTACGACGCGCAGCTCTTCTGGGACCCAAATGCCAGCCCGTCGCCGCTGCACGGGGTGACCACGGTGTTCGGTGGCAATTGTGGCTTCTCGCTGGCGCCCCTCGACGCTGCGGGAGCCGACTACATCAGCCGGATGATGGCGCGGGTGGAGGGCATGCCGCTCGCCGCGCTGCAGGCTGGAGTGCCCTGGGACTGGGGTTCGTTCGGGGAATGGCTCGGCCGGCTCGACGGCCGCATCGCGGTGAACGCGGGCTTCCTGGTCGGCCACTCGACGATCCGCCGGCTCGTGATGGGCGAGCGCGCCGTCGGCGGCGCGGCGAGCCCTGAGGATCTCGACGCCATGGAGGCCGCGCTGCACGCCGCGCTCGGCGAGGGCGCACTCGGTTTCTCCACTTCTCAGGTCCACACGCACAACGACGGGGACGGCAACCCGGTTCCGTCGCGCTCGGCCAGCCGGGCCGAGATGGAGCGCCTCGCCGCGGCCGTGCGCCCGCACGAGGGCACCACGGTCGAGCTCATCGTGGCGGGCTGCCTGAACGGGTTCACCGACGAGGACATCGACTTCATGTCGACCATGTCGCTGCTGGCCGACCGCCCCGTCAACTGGAACGTGCTCGGCGTCTCGGCCATGAACCCCGACGGGGCCTGGAGCCAGCTGGCAGCGGGGACGGCTGCCGCCGAACGGGGGGCCACCGTGGTGGCGCTGACGCTGCCGCACACGATGCAGGTGCGCCTGAGCTTCGAGCACGGCGCCATCCTCGACGGCCTCCCCGGCTGGCGCGAAGTGTTCGCCCTCCCGTACGAGGACCGCATCGCCGCGTTCTCCGACCCCGAGACGCGTCGCCGGCTCGACGCCGGGGCGCACTCGGAGGAGGCCGGCATCCTGCGACACCTCGCGGTGTGGGAGCGCCTGATCTTCGAGGAGACCTTCGCGCCCGAGAACAAGGCGGTCGAGGGACGGACCGTGGGCGAGGTGGCGCGCGAGCGCGGGGTCGCACCCTTCGACGCGCTGCTCGACGTGGTGCTGGCCGACGAGCTGCGCACCGGCCTGCGGCCGCCCATCGGCGAGACCGAGCAGGACTGGGTGCTGCGGGCCGAGGCCTGGCAGGACCCGCGCGCCATCGTCGGCGGCTCGGACGCCGGGGCGCACCTCGACACCATGTGCGGCGCCGTCTACTCGACGTCCATGCTGGGCGACGCCGTGCGCGCCCGCGGGCTGCTCAGCTGGGAGCAGGCGGTCCGCCAGCTCACCGACATCCCGGCCCGCCTCTACGGGCTCCGCGACCGGGGCCGCCTGGTCCCCGGGGCCTTTGCCGACGTCGTCGTCTTCGACCCGACCACCATCGGCCATGCGGCCGTGCGAACCCGGGACGACCTGCCCGGCGGCGCGAGCCGCCTCTACGCCGAGGCGACGGGCATCCGTCACGTCCTCGTCAACGGGACCGAGATCGCCCGCGACGGCGAGTTCACCGGTGCGACCCCGGGCAGCGTCCTGCGCTCGGGACGCGACACCGACACCGTGCACGCGGGTTCGGACTGGTCGGAGGCCACGGCCTGAGGCGACGGCTCCCGGTGGCGCTCGCGTGTGAGAGTGAAGGCTGCCGGTCTCAGAGGACCCGGGTCGGCAGCGCGACCTCGCGAGTGGTGTCTCCTTCCTTGGTGAGCGAGTAGGCCACCTTGCCCTCCTCTTCGGTGAAGGCGACGTAGAGCTCGGTTCCCTCGAAGACGAGGCCCGTCCCGTTCTCCGTCGCGTAGCCGTCGGGGAGCGTGCCCTCGGCGATGAGGCGGTGGATGAGGGGGCGGCGCTGTTCCTCGGCGTCGTGGTGCGGGCTGTTCGAGTAGGGCAGGAAGGCCAGGCCGTTGGTCACCGCGCGCAGCTCGGGCCCGAACGAGTCGGTCGTCCCGCCCACGTGCCAGCAGAGCGATCCGGCCGACACGCCCTTGAGGACGACGCCCGCCTCCCAGCACTCCCGCAGGATCTCGTCGAGCCCGTGCAGGCGCCACAGCGCGAGGAGGTTGGCCGTGCTCCCCCCGCCGACCCAGATGATGTCCTGCGCCAGCAGGTGGGCGCGCACGTCCGGGTAGTTCGGCATCGGGAAGAGCGTCAGGTGCGAGCTGACAAAGCCGATCTTGGCGAACGCGTTGTGCGCCGCCGCCAGCCGCAGCGCGTCGTCGCCCGTTGCCGTGTCGATGACGCACAGCCGCGGGTGGTCGCCGGCGCGAGCCAGTTCGGCGGCCAGCCGGTAGGAGGGGCCGGGCCGGATGTTGGCCGGGTCAGGGCCCTCGGGCTGGAACCCGATCGAGGTGGCGATGATGGTCGGTCTGCGAGCCGCCACGTCAGCCGGGGAGGACCTCGGGGTTCACGATGTGCAGCGGCCGCGCCCCGGCCATGAGCCGGCACAGGTCTTCGGCGATGGTGCGCGTGTGGTTCGACTCGGTGTCGTAGGTCGCGCCCCCGATGTGCGGCGTGAGGACCACGTTCGTGAACGTCGTGAGCGGGTGGTCCGTCGGCAGGTGCTCGCCCTCGAAGTGGTCGAGTCCGGCGGCGCCCACCTTGCCCGACGCCAGCGCCGCGACGAGTGCGTCGGTGTCGTGGATCTTCGCCCGCGCGGTGTTGAGGTAGACGACGCCGTCGCGCATCTTGGCGAAGGCGTCGGCGTCGATCATGCCGGTCGTCTCCACCGTCACCGGTACGTGGATCGAGATCACGTCCGAGCGCGCCAGCAGGTCGTCGAAGCTGCTGGTGGCGTCTGGGGCGTACGGGTCGTACGCCAGAACCTCCATGCCGAGGCCCCGCAGGCGCCAACGCAGAGCGCGGCCCACCGCGCCGAGCCCCACGAGCCCCACCGTCTTGCCGGCCAGCTCCCAGGCCCGGTAGCGCTGGTAGGGGATCTTCCCGTCGCGGAAGATCTGGCCCTCGCGCACGTCGCGGTCGGCCGGCACGACGCCGCGGGTGGCCGCGAAGAGGAGGGCGATCGCGAGCTCGGCGACGGCGTCTGCGTTGCGGCCGGGCGCGCGCAGTACGGGGACGCCGGCCGCGGTGGCCGCCGGCACGTCGACGTTGGTCGGGTCGCCGCGGCAGCTGCACACGGCGATGATGGGCTGCTCGTAGAGCTCGGCGCCGCAGACGTCGCTCTCGACGACCACGATGGAGGCCCCCTCCGCCTGCACCCGTTCGGCCAGCTGGCTTGCGTTGTAGATGCGCAGGGTGGGCTGGTCCAGCCACGAGTCGAGCACGAGATCGGCCAGCTGGTGGAGCAGGTCCAGCCCGGGCCCGCTCACCGCCGCGGTCACCAGGGCCCTCGGCCGGGCGGGTGTCATGGGTGACTTCTCCTTTCGCGGGCGTCGTCCATGAGGAAGTGATCGTTTCTGAAACTGTGCATCGCCGAAGAACCTACAAGACGGGCTCGATAGAGCGCAGAGGGCCAGGATCTCGCGCGTGCGGGTGTTGTTCACCAATCCCGTCAGCAGCTGGGCGATGGCCCGCGTACATAACGTCGTTACGCACGCGAGTCGGCGCAGACCGGCGCAGACCGGCGCAGACCGGCGCAGACCGGCGCAGACCGGCGCAGATCCTAGGCCATATCTTGCAGAAAACGAGCAGGACCGCACGCCGACCTCATTCGAGAAACCGCTAGTCAGCGCACCTGTACACTTCCCAACAATGCGCCCCTCGGGTACTTGGGCTCACGACGTGGTCGTGACACGCCTTTCAGATTCGTGAGCAGCCCTGCGCGCCCGGTCACCGTCGGGGTCGACGTCGGGACGACGTCGGTGAAGGCGCTGGCCGTCGACGAGGAGGGGACGGTCGTCGCCCGTAGCCGCGTGGCGCACAGCGTGGTGGCGCCCGAGCCGGACATCCTGCGCCACGACGCGAAGCGGGCGTGGCGTTCCGGTCCTCGACGGGCGTTCGCCGATGTCACCGCGCAGCTGGCGGAGCGGGGCGACGGCGCCCACCGGCTGGCCGGGGTGGCCGTGGCCTCCATGGTGCCGTCGCTGACCGCAGTGAACCGCCTGGGGGTACCCCAGCTGCCGGGCCTGCTCTACGGGGACCGGGAGGGCAGAGTCAAGAGCGCGGCCTCGCCCGACGCCACGCTGTTGCCGGGCACCATGCCGGACGCCGAGGGCTTCTTGGCCTGGGCGGCGTCGACGGTCCCCGACGCCACCGGCTACTGGCCGTGCCAGGCCGTCGCTACCTACGCGCTCGCCGGCACGCCGGCCATCGACACCGGGGTGACCGCGTCGCTGGGCGCGCTGCACGCCCGCGGCGGGTGGAACGAAGACCTCTTGGCCACGCTCGGGGTGAGGGAGTCGCAGCTTCCGGTCGTCGTGAACATGGGCCAGGCGGCTGGCACGGTGCCCGAGAGCGACGCCGTGATCACGGGGGGCACCATCGACGCGCTCTGCGACCAGATCGTGTCAGGCGCGACAGAGCCCGGCGATGTGCTGGTGATCTTCGGGGCCACTCTCATCGTGTGGGCCGTGTGCGACGAATGGGTCGTGGCCCCCGGGCTGATCAGCTATCCGCATACGACGCCCGAGCGGTACTTGATCGGCGGGCCTTCCAACGCGGGGGCCCTGTTCGTCGACTGGGCGCGCCGGCTGCTGCGCGGCACCCCGCGGCCGGGGCCCGAGCGCGAGCGCCTCGCCGCCCGCCTCGGCGACCCGGCACGGGTCCCGGTCTGGCTGCCCTACGTGCGCGGCGAGCGCACCCCTTTCGAGGACCACTCGTTGCGCTCGAACGTCTACGGGCTCGACATCGGATCGAACGCCGAGTCGCTCGAGCGCGCGGCCTACGAGGCCAGCGGCTTCGTCGTCCGGCGGATGCTCGACCGGTGCGGCGTGAAAGCCACGCGGATCGTCGCCAGCGGCGGTGGCTCGCGCGTGACGGCGTGGATGGCCGCCGTGGCCGACGCCACCAACCTCCCGGTGGACGCCGTCGCCGTCCCGGAGGGCGCGGCCCTCGGCGCCGCCTACTTCGCCCGTATGGCGGCCGGCCTGGAGACGTCCCTCGACGACTCGAGGCGCTGGGCGGCGGTGGGGCGCCGGGTGGAGCCGGACCCCGCCTGGGTGCGCGCCGCTGAGGCGCGGTACGAGAAGTTCAGCGAGCTCGGCACGGGCGCGTCGCCTTCTGAGCAGCGCGACTGAGCGTTTGGCCGGGACCCCTCGGGGTCTCGGCCTAACCGTTTGGGGTGAACGCGACCTTGAGAGCCCCGCTCCGGTCCTGGCGCGCCAGCGCCTTGAGCGCGGGCCACCATTCCTCGAGGGCGAAGCGGTGGGTGAGCATGGGGGTGATGTCGAGCCTGCCCTCGTCCACCAGCGCCAGGTAGTGCGCGATGGCGTGCAGGCGCCTTCCCTCGAAATCCTCGAGGCCGAACGCGTTGCTGCCGGCGAGCGTGATCTCCTTGAAGTAGATCGGCGTGGACTCCCAACGCTCAGGCGTGGCCACGCCGGTGTAGACGAGTCGGCCGCGCTCGGCGAGCACGCGTACGCCGACCTCCAGCGTCTCGGCCTTGGCGATGGTGTCGTAGACGACGTCGATGTGGCCCGGGTGGGTGACCGGAAGGCCGTCGAGCGGGGCGTGCAGCACGGCCCCTGACCACTCGGCCAGGGCCTCGACCAGCGCGAGGCGGGGCTCGTGCGTGAAGACGGCGGAGGCCCCGAAGCGCCGCGCCATCTCGCGTTGCGCCTCGAAGCGCGCCACCACGCCGACCTCGACGTCCGGATACAACGAGCGCAGGATGGCCACGCTGGTCAGCCCCAGCGCCCCAGCCCCGTACACGAGCACCCGGCCCGACGGAGGCGGGGGGTGGCGCACGATGGCGTGGAACGAGACGGAGAAGGGGTCGGCCAGCACGGCGGCCTCGTTGGACATGCGATCAGGCACCGGGATCAGCATCGAGTCGTGCGCAGCGAGTTGCTCCGCCCACGCACCCGGGGCGCCCGTGATCACGCCCACATGGACACCCGGCCCGAGATCGCCCTTGGTGAAGCTCCAACACAGGCTCAGGTCGCCGGCCGCGCAGGGCGGGCAGACCGGATCGATGCCGCGCGGCGCGCAAGTCAGCCAGGGGTTGAGCACCACGCGCTGGCCGACGTCGAGCCCGCGCGCAGCGGGCCCGAGCGCAACCACCTCGGCCACGACCTCGTGGCCCGGCACGTGCGGGAGCGAGGAGAAGGCGGCCATCGGGTTGTCGATGTCGCCCGTGTTGAAGTCGCCCAGCACGAGCTTGGCGTCCGAGCCGCAGATGCCCGAGAGGATGGGGCGGGTGACCACCCAGTCCGGCCGCACGATGCGCGCGTCGTCGATCTCGTGGAGCCCGAAGGGGATGTCCGCGAGTTTCTCCTCCAGCTCGTCCTCCGGTGTCGGACGGACCTCGTCCTCGGCCGGAGATGCTCCGAAGAGCAGCGCCTTCATGAGTCGGCCTGCCGGCTCAGCGCGCGCATCCCCGCCATGAAGGAGTCGATGTCCGCCGTCTTGGCCTCGATGACCGCCTTCATGTCGGGGAGGTAGTGCTCGAAGCGGTCGCTGTCGATCGCATCAACCAGCGCGCCGGCGATCGATTCGGGCGGTTCCTTGGGGCCGTCGTAAAGGGGGGCGTCGTTGTCGGGCTGGTCCCAGATCTCCGTGTCGATCGCGCCCGGCAGAATGAGTTTGACCTTCACCCCGGTTCCGTCGAGGTCGATCGCCGCCGACTCGCTCCAGCCGGCCAGCGCGAACTTCGAGCCCGAATAGGCGGCCTCCGCCGTGATGCCGAGGCGGCCCCCGAGGCTCGACACGTTGACGATCGTGCCCGACTTCCGCTCCAGCATGCGGGGTAGGACAGCCAGGGCGACGGCCACGGGCGACAGGTAGTTGATGCGCATGGTCCGCTCGACCTCGGGCATGGTCAGGCGGGTCAGGTGTCGCCGCATCGGCGCGGCTGCGTTGTTGACGACGACGTCCAGGCCGCCGAAGTGGTCCCAGATCTCGAGCGCGAGGTCGGCGGCCGTCCCCGGGTCCGAGAGGTCAGCCGCCCAGCGCGCCGACGCCGGCGAGGAGGTGCGGCATTCCTCGAGGACCGCGTCGAGGCGCGCGGCGCGGCGCGCCACCAGCGCGACCGTTTCGCCGCGACGCGCCAGCTCGCGAGCGAGGGCGGCGCCGATGCCCGACGACGCGCCAGTCACCAGGACCGTCCGTCCGTGCGCCCGTGCATCCATCATCGTCCGGCCTCCCCGTTGCCGCCATGCACATGCCGTACCGGGCCGGCGCCCGGCGGCTTCGGGGTGAGCGAGGGGTCTCGAACCCCCGACCTCCAGGACCACAACCTGGCGCTCTAACCAACTGAGCTACGCCCACCGAGGGGCACAAGTGTGGCACACGCCCCTGAGGTCGGACGCACGGCGCGTGCGCGCACGTGCGGCGACCGGCACGGTGTCGTATTCCCGTTCCCCGGGCTATGTCAGGCTGTGTCGTGCTGGCGAATCGCCTGCACGCCCCGGTGGCCGAGCGGACTTAGGCAATGGACTTCTAATCCATCTCACGCAGGTTCGAATCCTGCCCGGGGCGCCGATTAGACTGGAGAAACGTCGGCGGGGTGCAGTCTCGGGGTCCTGTTTGTCAACGGTTTGTCAACGCTTCCCCGCGTCAACCGCCCAGACTCGCCGAGAGCGCAGCGCCAGCTTCCTCGGCCATGTTGGGAAGGACTCAGGCCGTGCTCCCACCTGTAGACCGTGGGACCGCGTGGTGTTGGGGATCGAGGCGTAGATCGGCAGATATGGCGCGCCGATCTATGAGCGGCTGTCGCCCGCTCGGATCAGCGCAACTATGCACCAAGTAGTGCCACAACGATCGACTCAACTGCGTCGAAGGGCGCACGCAGTGCACCCTCGAGGTGGTGCCGCTCAGACAGAAACCCCGGTGAGTTGTAACTCACTGATACCGCTCCGTTCCTGTCCTCCCAGACCAACACCTTGAGTGGAATATCCAACGCAGCAAGCGGCGCCGCGAGCATCACCGCTGCGCCGACACTCGGCTTTCCAAACATGACGAGTTTCGAGTTGGGCATCTGTACACCAGCTCGTTCGGCTACGCCGCTGTGATCGATGACGTTGAACACCGTGAAGCCCCGATCCGCCATCAGACTCCTCAGTCCGTCGATGGTCTGTGGGACAGACTTGCTGCTGGGTTTGGTGATGACCCCTTCCGAAGATTGCGGGCTGTCTAGCATCAGGCTTCCTTTCGCGGATGAGGCGCAGTTGTGCCCGGCTGCGGGAGCAGGTCGTGTCTGATCGGCATTCACGTCGATAGAAACCCCGGCTTGCATTAGGCGCCTTGGGCAAGTCAGAGGACAGACGCCATGTCGCCATGCGATTTGATCTCCAGCGCCAAGAGGTTGGTCAGGCTGCTTTCATGGCTTCTTCAATGAGCCCTGTCACATCGTCGGGATGAGACACCATCGCAACATGGCTGCTCGGGATCTCGATAGTGGTGGCGCCCATGCGCTTAGCGAATAAACGCTCTGCGTCGGGTGGAATGGCTTCATCGTTCTCCGCTACCAAGAACCAGGTGGGGAGGGATTTCCAAGCCGGCACACCCATCACGTCTTCAAGAGCGGACGCGGCCAATGGTTGTTGCACGGCGAACATGACCTTTGCCTTTGCGGCATCAACATCGGCCGCGAAGTGGTTGACGAAATCGTCCTCGGGTAGCCACGCGAAGGCTTTCTTGTCGATAACTAGGTGAGCGAGAGCCGCAGTCGGAGGACCCTGCGCTGCAAGCGTTCCGATCGATTCGCCCTGATCAAGTCCGAAGGCCGCGATATATACAAGACCTACAACGTTCGGGGCGTCGGTACCCAAGGCGGTCATGATCTGGCCGCCGTATGAATGCCCAGCGACGATCGTCGGCCCATCTTGGAGATCGAGCACATGGCGCAAGCGAGCCACGTCGTCGGCTAAAGAGGTCTCCGGGAACTGCGGCGCCGTGACGTGGTATCCGCGGGCTTGAAGGCGCTCAATGACGCCTGCCCAGGACGATCCATCCGCCCAGGCGCCGTGCACCAGAACGATATTCGAGGGAGTGGGCATGGTTGTGGTTCTCCTTGTCGTTGCAAGTAAAAGCTCAGACCGGAGGAGAGCCGACGCTTTAGACAACCAGCTCAGCAGACCTTCCTCGGCCCGTGAAGGGACGGTAACATTCTGATCCCCGGAAGTCCATGGGCGTTCCAGTAGGTACGGCCCGAGACGGTCCTGGTCTCGCGATCACTCATTGACGAAGTCAAATAACGCCCGAATCGTTCAGCGGCCGAAGGAGGTCAATATGAGCAGCAGCGCGACTGGTACCTCGACCGAGAACTCTCGGCCGGGGACGATAGACATGAAGCTTGAAGTGGTGACAGTGCCGGTCTCAGACGTCGACCGCGCAAAGAACTTTTACCAGCGGTTGGGATGGCGGGTAGACGCGGACATCGTGGCCGGCGACGCCTTTCGAGTGGTCCAAGTGACACCTCGCCATTCGTCGTGCTCGGTTGCGTTCGGGAGGGGCCTCACCACGGCCGAGCCGGGCTCCGCTCGGCGCCTGCTACTGGTCGTCAGCGACATCGACGCCGCGCGAGCCGATCTCATTGACCGCGGCGTCGAGGTCAGCGAGGTGTACCACTTGGCTGGAGGGCGCGTTCCCGGTCCGGACCCCGAACGCCGGTCCTACCAAACGTATGCGGCGTTCAACGATCCAGACGGCAATGAGTGGCAGTTCCAAGAGATCACGACGCGTCTCCCCGGCCGGGAGTGGGAGGACTGACATCCAACGCCGCCGGTCTGTGTGGACTTGACCCGAAGCCGAGGTCTTCATAGGGCTGTCCCCGATTGCCGGGACTGGGTCGCGTTAGCTGCTACCCAACGCGACTCGCGGCTCTTTGACTCGGGCGGACGCCCGGCCCAACCGGGTGATGAACTGCAATAGTCGGTTCCGGGCGGCCTCGGCCGACGGGGTCAGACCCTGCCTGCCGGCCACGTCCCAATGGCCCAGAACCACCGGCCGCAGGATGGCGCCGTGGTGCACGCCTAGGTCGTAGATCCCAGCTCGGGCAATGGCCTTCGCGTGATGGGCGAAGTCCTCGATGCCGGTACCGGGCATCTCGAACCTCAGCACTTGACGCTTGATGGCCTCCATCATTCCCGAGGGATCGATCTCTAGCGCGGCCGACACCAGATCTCGATAGAAGAGGTAGTGCAAGTTCTCATCTGCCGCCACTCGTTTCATGACCGCGTAGCCCTCGGCGTCGGGCAACGCCTTCCCGGTGTTGTGGTGGGCGATTCGGGTCGCCAACTCTTGGAGGGCGAGATAGACGAACGCGTCGGCAACGGTCACGGCCTGAGGGGAAACGCCGCCGGTGACCTGGGCCATCCGGGCTCGCTCTAGGCTGACGGGGTCGATGTGCCCGCTCATGATCAAGTAGTCCCGTAGGACGATCGAGTGTCGCCCCTCTTCAGCCGTCCACCGCCGGGTCCAATAGCCCCAGGCGCCATCCCGGCCGAAGAGATTGTCGATCGAAGCGAAGTAGTACGGCAGGTTGTCCTCGGTCAGCACGTTGACGAACACGGCACTGGCCACACCATCGGGCAGGGGTTCGGCGTATGCCACCTCTGGTGGCGGCCGCCACTCGACGAGGTCATGGGGAAACCACTCTTTGGCCATGCCCAGATGGCGGTCGACCAAGCGTTCGACGGTCGGTTGGAGTTCGGCGAGCATGGTCGCGTCATCCATATCCGGCCCTCCCGTGGTGGTAGCCGTCCGTCGGACCTGCACGTACCGGTACTCCCGGTCGCCGTGGGAACGAGGCAGTCGCTAGCGCAGAATATCGCAGCTGTCAGGCACCACTCTCTGGATCCAATTCTAATCCGGCAGAACCCGGCGGATGACGCCTTGTAAGGGTGTCACCTATCACACCGGATCGGGGACATGGGTTCGTCAGCGCCGCGGCGAGCACTTAGGGCACGACCAAGCCTGCGCTGCCGGCGAAGACGCGCCAACCGGCCTGAGCTTGTCAACGGTTTTGTCAACGTGACTCGGCTACAAGCCACCAAACGGGACCCAACGGGACCCCACTAGAGGGTCGCTGAAACCCCAAGCCACCTGGCAGAACATCAAAGGACCCAACGGGACCAAACGAAGAGGACGAACTTCTAATCCAACTCACGCAGGTTCGAATCCTGCCCGGGGCGCCTTGTGGGCCAGGGCTCGGCGGCCAGCTCATCGTCTCGCACGGCGTTGCGCACGCGCAGCCAGGTACGAGACCAGGTACGAGCCCCGACCGCGGGTACCGTTGGCCCGGCATGGACGAGCAGGACCAGCGCCGGCGACGCCCGGTCAAGGACGCGCTGCGGTCCTTGCGCGACCGCCTCGTGCACCGGCTGGACGGGACGATTCCCGGGCCGCCTGAGCCGCAAGAACGCGGCCTGACGTACGAGGAGCTGGTGCACCTCGTGTACCCGACGCTGCCCGACGACCTGCGTCCCGAGCTCGACAGGGCGGCGGGAGGCGAGCTCACCGACGTCTCCACCATTCGCCGGATGCTCGCCACGATCGAGCACCAACGCGCCCCCACCGCGTTCTCGGTCCAGCTGACGACGCAGGACGCACTGGCCACCACAGTGGGCGACGTCGAGCTCTTTTGTGACGTCGCCGACGCCGCGGTCACGCCCGGACTGCGCTCGGGCGAGTACGAACCGCACCTCACCGCCGTGTTCGAGCGCTACTGCTCGCCGGGCATGACCGTCGTCGACGTCGGGGCGAACGTGGGTTACTACTCCCTCCTTGCGGCGCGCCTGGTCGGGCCGCAAGGACGGGTGGTCGCGCTCGAGCCGAATTCCGAGAACTGCCGGCTCTTGCTGGCGTCGTTGCGCAAGAACGGACTCAGCAACGTAGAGCTGCTCCCGGTGGCGGCGGACGTGGAGCAGGGCTGGGCCTACTACTCGACCCACGTCGGCTCGAACGGCGGCCTGATCGGCTCCGAGGACCTCCTGGCGCTCCCGGGCGTCGTCGTGCCGACCTTCCGGCTCGATGACCTCGTCGCCGGGCCCGTCGGGCTGTTGAAGATGGACGTGGAGGGTGCGGAAGGCAGGGTCGTCCGCGGGGCGACGCGCCTCATCGAGCGGGACCGACCCGTCGTCACCACCGAGCTCAAGGAGGAGATGCTCCGGCGCGTGTCAGGGACCTCCGTGGGGGAGTACCTCTCGTACTTCGAAGGGCTCGGCTACACCCCGGCGCTCCTCGAGAAGGACACCGGCACCGAGAAGTCCTACGCCACAGTGGCCGACCTGCTCGCCGACTGGGGCGAGACCGACGCACTGCGTGACGTCTTGCTCCTGCCCGGTCCACGCTGAACGGGCGCACCCATCCAACCCCTACCGTTGGTCGCCGTGAGGATCCGCATCGTTGGACACGATCTGCCCGGCCGCTCGTGCGGTCCGGGCCCGATTTTCCCGACGGGCACGCCAACGTGCACGTCGCGGTGCAGCGCCGGGGCAGGCCGCACGAACTGCTCGCCCTCGTGCGCGGGGACGCATCCGGCGCGACGTGGACGCTCGAGTGCACCGACACCGACACGTCCGACGGCGTCGATCTCAAGGGCCCCTACATCCAGGGCCCGGCCGGAGGCCGCTTCGTCTACCTCTCCTGGGGCGTCGTCGACGAGGCCGGGGGCTTCACCATGTTCCGGCGGGCGAAGCTCTGGCTGGACGCCGTTCCGCCGGATGTGTTGCGCCAGGCGCGCCTGAGCGGGACGCTCGTCGGGCGACTCGGCCTGACCGACGCGAAAGGATGGCCGGTGTGCGCCGCCGTGCGGCCCCCGGTCATCGAGTGGTCGGCCGCGAACTGAGCGCGCAGGACGCTACAACGTCGCCACCTGTCGCCCGCCGGACGGGGCCCCGACGACGGCGTCGAGCAGCGCATCGACGTCGCCCTCGACGATCAAGCCCGCGAGCTGCCGCTCCTTGATGAAACCCAGGGCCACGGCATGGCCGAGGAACCCCAGCAGATCGTCGAAGTAGCCCTCGACGTTCAAGATGCCGCAGCGCTTGTCGTGCAGGCCCAGCTGCGCCCACGTCACGGACTCCATGAACTCCTCCAACGTGCCGAATCCGCCCGGCAACATGACGAAGGCGTCCGACATCGACACCATCAGCGCCTTGCGCTCGTGCATCGACCCCACCACCCGGAGGTCGGCGAGCCCGGCGTGCGCGATCTCGTGGCCGGCGAGCGCCTCGGTCAGGACTCCGGTGGCACGACCTCCCGCGGCGATGGCGGCGTCGGCCATCACGCCCATGAGGCCGACGGAGGCGCCACCGTAGACGAGCCCGAGACCCCGCTGGGCCAGCCCCGCGCCGATGGCGGCAGCGGCCGCGGTGAAGGCCGGGTTGGCCCCGGGGCTCGAGCCGCAGAACACGCAGACCGTGTTGACCGGGCTCACACCACGCTGCCCTCGGGCACCGGGACCTCCGGCCGTGGGGCACGCGGGGCGCGCTTGCGGGGACGGACCACCGTCTCGGCCGCATCGCTGTCGTGGATGGTGAGGGAGAACACCGCGCCGACGAGCGCGAAGGCGGCTGCCGTCAGGAAGGCGAGGTGGTAGGCCGTGATGTCCGGCGCCACGCCCGTGGCCCCGGCCGCGTTGGCCGACCCGACACCGATGAGCACGGTCGAGAGGACGGCGACGCCGGTCGCGCTGCCCACCTGGCGCATCGTGTTGAAGAAGGTCGACGCGCGACCCATGGACTCGGGCGTGATCATGGCGAAGGAGGCCGCCTGGTTGGGGACCATCACCTGGGCCATCATCCAGCCGAGGACGAACATCAGGCCACGGATCAGCCACAGGTTGGTCGTGACCGTCACCTGGGTCAGCGCGAGCATGCACACCGCGAGGCCCAACAGGCCGCCCGTGATGTGGCGCCGCGGTCCGATGCGCGGATAGATGATCCGACTGGCGAACTGCGCGCCGATCATGACGCCGAACGCCTCGGGGAAGGTCGACAGTCCCGACTGCAGCGCGGAGAGACCCCGGGCGTCCTGGAAGTAGAGCGGGATCAGATACAGCAGCCCCAAGAACGCGGCCGCCGCCAGGAACATCACCACGTTGGTCGACCGGAACAGCCGGCCCGAAAGCAGGCGCAGGTCGACCATGGGGCGGGCCGTCCGCAGCTCGACCAGCACGAAGACGACGAGCAGGACGGCTCCGCCCACACAGGTCGCGATGACGTCGAGAGAGGACCACGACTTGAGCGGTCCTTCGGAGACGCCGTACATCAGGAGGCCGAGTCCGGTCCCGCCCAGCACCCACCCGGGGAGGTCGAGCCGGCCGGGATCGTGCGTGCCCATGCGCTCGAGGAACAGCGCGCCGAAAGCGATCGCCGCGATCCCGAGCGGCAGGTTGACGAAGAACACCCAGCGCCACGAGAGGCTCGTGACCAGGAGCCCGCCCACCACAGGACCGAGGGCGGGCGCCATGGTGGTCGGAATGGTGAGGATGCTGGCGGCACGGACCCGCTCCGCCGGTGGGAACACCCGGTACAGCATGGCCATGCCGACCGGCGCCATCATCCCGCCGCCCGCGCCCTGGAGGACGCGGAAGGCCACGAGCTGCGTCATGTCCTGGGCGAACCCGCAGAGGACCGAACCCACCGTGAAGACCGCAATGGCGATCAGCAACACCTTCTTGCCGCCGTACCGGTCGCCGAGCCAGCCCGACGCCGGGATGAACACGGCCAAGCTGACGAGATACGCGATGACCACGCCGTCCACCGCAGTCGGCGCGATGTGGAAGTCGCGCCCGATCGTGGGCAAGGCGACATTCACGATGGTGATGTCCATGATGTTCATGAACATCGCCGACACGAAGACGGCGCCGACGACGACCTTTTGGCTGAGGCGGGGTGCCACCGCGTTGCCCTTCCTATACCGAAATGACGGTGGAGGAGCGGTGACGAGGTCGCGAGACACCGGCATCAGCCAGCTCGGCTCCTCGATCAGCCTATTCGCTGCGCCTCTTGTCTCCCGCCGCCCGGTTCCGCCGGGCCTTCTCGCGGCGGGCGGCCCGCGACCATCGCCCGGGCCCCGCCCCATAGCCTGGCGGCGCCATTGGCGATCGACACCCAGGCCGGAGAGGACGGTTTGCATGGTCACGACGAGTGCCGCGCCGTTCGGGCGCGGCCGGAGAGGATGGCGATGGGGCGGCGGGCTGGCCGCGAGCCTGCTGGCGGGTCTCGGCGCGATGGCGGTGTCGGCGCCGGCAACCTCGAGCGGCGCGGCGACGCGTCCTCTTGCTGCGGCTACCTCAACCGTCTGGCTCTGCCGCCCGGGCCAGGCGAACGACCCCTGCACTGCCAGCCCGGTGACCACCAACGTGAATGCGAGCGGCGCCACCAGCCCTCCCGAAAACGCCAACTCCCCGACGAAGAAGAAGTTCGACTGCTTCTACGTCTATCCGACCGTATCCACCGAACCAGGCCCTAACGCGGACCTCAGCATCCAGAAGGCCGAGATCGACACCGCGATCGCGCAGGTGTCACAATTCTCGAGGGTGTGCAATGTATGGGCGCCCATGTACCGCCAGGTGACGACGGCGGCACTCGCCAGCGGTGCTGGGTTGCAAGCGCCCGCGCTCTCGACTGCCTACGACAGCTTGCTTTCAGCATGGAAGGACTATCTGGCGCACGACAACCACGGTCATCCGGTCGTCTTCATCGGGCACTCGCAGGGTGCTGCCATGCTGATCAAGTTGTTGCGCTCCCAGGTCGACCCGTCGGCCCAGCTGCGTAAGCGCATGGTGTCGGCGATCATCTTGGGGGGCAACGTGCAGGTGGCGGCTGGAAGCGCTGACGGCGGGACCTTCGAGCACATCCCGACCTGTTCGTCGGCGTCGAAGACCGGCTGCGTCATCGCCTATTCCTCGTTTGGCTCCCCTCCCGTTGCTGCCTCGTTGTTCGGCCGCCCCGGACGCGGCGTCAGCTTCCTCTCGGGGCAAACCGACCAGGCGGGACAGTCCGTGGCCTGCGTCAACCCCGTGACCTTCTCCTCGTCCGCCGGCGGGCTCACTCCGCTGTTCCCGACGTCTGGACAGCCGGTGCGCGGGGTCACGGTGACCACCCCTTGGGTGTCGTTCCCCGGTCTCTACACGGCGCAATGCGAGCAACAGGGAGGCGCTACCTGGCTGCAGGTGAGCGCCGCCACCGCTCCCGGGGATCCTCGCCCGACCGTCAAGGCGGTCTTGGGCCCGCTGTGGGGGTATCACCTCGATGACGTGAACCTGGCGCTCGGCAACCTCGTGAGCGACGTCGCCACGGAGGAAGCGGCCTACCGCTGACACCCGGCGTGCCGCATGACGGCCCCGGCCGAGCATCTTGCCCCTGGGGACCTGCCAAGCGGCGGCCCTAGACTCCGCTGACATGGTCAAAGTCGTCGCTGTCGCCAACCAGAAGGGCGGCGTGGCCAAGACCACCACGGTGCAGTCCCTCGGTGTGGCGATGGCGCAGCAGGGATTGCGCGTCCTTGCAGTGGATCTCGACCCGCAGGCGTGCCTCACCTTCTCGTTCGGGCTCGATCCCGACGAGCTGGATGTCTCCCTGCACGACGTCCTCGTGCGACGCGCCCGGCTCTCTGACGTCGTGCAACCGGTGGTCGGGACGAACGGTGTCGACCTCGTGCCGGCGACGATCGACCTGGCGGGGGCAGAGGTGCACCTCTTGAGCCGTACGGGCCGCGAACACGTGTTGGCACAAGCGCTGCTCCCGGTGGTCGCCGGCTACGACGTGGTGATGATCGACTGTCCGCCGTCACTCGGTGTGCTCACCATCAACGGCCTCACCGCGGCGGAAGCCGTCATCGTGCCGCTGCAGTGCGAAGCGCTCAGCCATCGTGGCGTCGGGCAGCTGCTCGAGACGATCGAGGACGTGCGCCAATTCGCGAACGAGAAGCTGCGCGTCCTCGGTGTCATCCCGACGATGTTCGACGCTCGGACGACCCACGCGCGCCAGGTGCTCTCCGAGGTGGAGGAACGGTACGGTCTTCCGCTGTTCACCCCGCCGATCCCTAAGTCGGTGCGCTTCGCCGAGGCACCGGGCCTCGGGATCTCCGTGTTGCAGCACGCGCCGACGTCACCGGGAGCGGTGGCCTACCGCACGCTCTCGACGACCGTCTACGACGCCATGCAGAGCGCCTGAGGTGGCAGCCTCCCGCCGCGACAAGGCGCCCGACCCGCTCGGCAAGAGGGCGCTGTTCTGGGTGCCGTCGGCCGGCGAGCCTCAAGCATCGCCCGATGCGTCGGAGGCCGCCGTCGCGCTGCCGGTCGGCAAGCGGGCCCTGTTCTCGGGCGCCCGGCCGCAACGCGACAGCCTCTTGGCGACTTCGGGCAATCCGGTCACCGAGCGCGGCATCTTCACGGTCGAATGCGAACGCTGCCATCAGGCGTGCCATGTCGGCGTGCTCGACCTGTTGATCTTCCAACTCCCGGTCGGTTTCTGGTTGCCCCGGGGCCGCTTCGACCGCCGGATGAGGTGCCCCTCGTGCCGCGTGCGCGCCTGGTGCAGTGTCTCTCTCCGGCGCGACTGACGAACGCGCCCGCCAGAACCGTCGTCTTGGCGACGCCTCCCTCGGCGACCGCGGCAAGGCGACGACGGTGGGTCAAGCGCAGTCGGGATGCGGGGATTTGAACCCCGGACCTCCTGCTCCCAAAGCAGGCGCGCTAACCAAGCTGCGCTACATCCCGTGGTGATGAACCCGTGGTGCTGAATCTTCCGGTTCCTAGAAATTCTAGGCCCTGAACAGTACGGGTCGTGGCCGGTTGGTCGGGGCTCGATCCGCATTGTGGTGCCAGAGCCTGGGTCTTTCTGGCAACCGGGCGTCCTCTCAAAAAGAAATCCCCCCGCGTGTCCCACCCAGGCCCGAAGAACTGGCGACGTCGTGACGTCTACGCGAACGGTGCCCGTCGGACACCGAACGCGTCGGCGACAGAACCGATTTACACCTTGGATCGCGGGAAGCTCGTCGTTACGATGCAATTCATGCCCAATTCCAGTGCGGTCGGATCGGATCATGTCCGGCCCCGAAGAAAGGAAGGAGGGCCAGGCATGTCACGAAAGTCGATTGCCGGGGTGGCCGTCTCGCTGGGCGTTGTGGCCGCTCTCGGCCTACAGGCCGGGCCGGCCCTCGCCGGCGCCGACACCCCCGCCACACAGTCCGCCATCGTCGGGGTCCTGGGCTACGAAGGCGGCGCGCTTCCCGGTTTTTTCCATCCGACCTCGGGAACCGTCGAGGTCGAATTCACCAATCCCCCGCTGGTCCTGTTGAAGCACGTCCGCGCCACTGGTCACTTCCGCATCCCACTCGGTCCCGGCAACTACACCCTGATCGGGTGCGGGCCTTCGTCTTCGAGTGGCGGCACCGGCCTGTGCGGGAAGCCGGTGAACGTCACCCTGAAGGCGGGCGAGGTCGACCACGTTCGGCTCGTCTGGGCCATGGTGCCCTGACGTCGGTACCCTGACGTCGCTGCCCTGACGTCACTGCCCTGACGTCGCTGCCCTGACGTCGCTGCCGTGACGTCACCGGCCCTCGCCTGAAACCAGCGGCGGGCCTGCTCATCCGGGCCTCAACGCGTCAAGCGCCAGAAGATACCGGGCTCGGCCAGCGGGCTGGTGGTTCGCAACTCGGCTTGGACCGAGGTGCTGCCCGCTTCGGTCTGCAGGGTGCCGACAGTCGTCCCCGCGCGGAGGGGCGCACGCAAGGCGTGGGCATGCGCCGCCACCGACAACGCCAGACCGGGCCACCCGATCACCGTGACCGGCTGCGCGACGGTCACGGGCGCCGACGCACCCCAGGGGGCCGTGACCTGACCCGCCTTCTGGCCCGGCGTGAAGACGGTGTAACTGTGGAGTGAACCGAAGGCGCTCTTGACCAGCGCATCGCCGGCGTCGACCGCGGCCGTGTTCGGGCCGAGGGACCCGCCGGGCTGCCCAAGGACGGCACCGACGACGGTGACGGTCTTGCCGCCGACGCTCTGGCGCGCGGCGAAGAGGTAGCAGCCTTGGGCATTCGAGTCGGAGCCGGTCTTGATGCCGATGATCCCGTCGACGCCGAGATCGAAGTTGAGGTTGTAGACGACGCCCGTCTGATTGGGAATGAGCACGCTGGTCTGGCCCAGCGACACGATCTGTTGCAGGACCGGGATCGACATGGCCGCCTCGCCGAGCTTGACGAGGTCTTCGGCCGTACTCGTCGTGCCCGGATCCGCCCCGCTCGGGTCGGTGATGTGCGTCGAGGACATCCCGAGCTTGGCGGCCGTCGCGTTCATCTTGGCGACGAAGGCGCTGACGCTCCCCGCGTCCCAGTCGGCGAGCAGCGTCGCCATGTCTGCTCCCGCGTCGACCAACAAGCCTTCGAGGGCTTGGAGTTCGCTGAGCGTCTCCCCGGCGGTGACGGGGATCTCGGATTCCTGACCCGCCTGCCCGCTCTGATCGGCGGCAAGCGTGGTCGCGTCCACCGGGATCGCCGGTCCGTCGGCACCCGGAGCCAGATGGTGGTCAGAAAGCACCACGTAGGCCGCGAGGACCTGGGCCAGCCCGGCGACGGGGACGCGTTGGTTGCCGCCCCGCTCACCGAGGGGGCCCACGCCGGCGACGCTGACCGCCGCCTGGCCCGTGCTCGGCCAGGCCAAGGCGGGCGGTGTCCCGGGAAGCCGCACTCCCGCTGCCGCCAGGGTGGGGTGGGGGAGTGGCCGGACCCACTGTGCGATCCCCCCGGCGATCAGAACGATCACGACGAGCGCCACAACCCATCCGATCAGGTGCCGGCGTCGCCGTTCGGCGCGCAGCGCCTTGATGATGTCGAGTTCGTCGGCAGTGGGCGGTGGAAGGCGCGTGGCGAGTTGGGCCAGGCGCTCCTCGTTCCCCTTCGGGAGTGTGCGTCCCCGTGCGTGGATCGGACCCTTCTGCGTCCGGTCGTCATGCCCGACCATGGTGCAACCGTACGGCCACCGTCCGCTCCGGCGGTGACACCCCGTGTTCGCACCGCCCGCATGACGATACGCTCAGGTCGACAGCAAACACGAATCAGGGGAGGGTGTTGGGTGGCCGAAGACGATGTGATGGGCCCGATCAGCTACGTGATCGCGCAGTTCCCGGGCAACAAGATGACCGGTGAGGGACTTCCGATCCTGGTCGACCTGGTCGACCAGGGGGTGATCAGGATCCTCGACCTCGTCTTCGTCACTCGGGCCGAGGACGGTTCGACTGCGGTCCTCGAGCTGAGCGACCTCGACCGCGACGGGAACTTGGAGGTCGATCTGGCGGTGTTCGACGGGGTGTCGTCCGGCCTGATCGGGGAGAGCGACATTGCCGAGGCCTCGAACGCCATCGAGCCCGGCTCGTCGGCGGGGATCCTGCTCTTCGAGAACCGGTGGGCCACGCCCTTCGTTCAGGCGCTCCGCCGCGGCGGTGCCGAACTGGTTGGGGCCGGCTACGTCACCCAAGACGACCTGGCGGCTGCGCTGGACTCCCTCGGGGCCTGACCGGCCGCCGAGAAGAGCCAGCAGCCGAGAACGCACGACAAGACGCAATAGACGCAATAGACGCAATAGACGCGATAGAAAGGACACAAACATGGGACTCCTCCGCGGCGTCGCCCGCACCGCCGCCATCGCGGGCACCGCAACCGCCGTCTCCAACCGGGTCTCCCGCCGGCAGGCCAACCGTTGGTCCCAGCAGGAAGAGCAGCAGTACGCCCAGCAGCAGCAGAACGCGCAGCCGGCACCCCCACCCGCACCGGCCCCGGCCCCGGCCGGGCCAAGTCAAGATTCGATCGCGCAGCTCAAGCAGCTGGCGGAGCTCAAGGACCAGGGGATCCTGACCCAAGAGGAGTTCGACGCCCAGAAGGCGAAGATCCTGAACTCCTGACCGCGACGCGGGACCCCGACCTCGAGATGTTGTTCCTGCTGCGGCCCCCGCAGACCTACATGCCGTACTGGCTCCCGCGGGACCCGCCGAGCAGCGACGCACGCGGTGACCAGCTCCAGGAGGCGTACTCATCGACACGGCGGGTCGCCCCGGCGACGCCGAGCCCCGACCCGGCCGCAGCGGCTACCCCGCGCGACCTGGTGGCCGCCTTGAAAGACCTCGGCGCGCTGCACGAGTCGGGCGCGCTCAGTGACGAGGAGTTCGAGACGGCCAAGGCGAAACTGCTCTCCGGCCCCGACCCCCGATGACGTCCAACGCGCGGCGGGCCGCCGTGCTCGAGGAGGTCCTGCGGGCCTCCCTGGAGGGGGACGCCCAGGCGATCGCCCGGCTCTGCACCGAAGACGTCAAGGCCTGGACGCCCGACCGGTCCATCACCTCCCGTGACGAGCTCGTGGACCAGCTGGGCCGCCGCGAGCGGGCCTTCTCCAGTGCCGACGCCGAAGTCGTGCCGCTCGACGTGGGCGGGGACTTCGCCTGTGCCGAGTGGAGCGTCACCCTCACCCATAGCGGGAAGCTCGAGCTCGCCGACGGGAGCGTGATCGAGCCGACCGGCGCCTGGGTCACGGTGCACGGGGCCACCGTCGCCGAGTTCAGCGGCGAACAGGTCTGCGCATTCCGCCAATACTGGGACGAGCTCGGCGCCCTGGCGGAGATCGCCGCGGCCTCGAGGGTGTCGCCGGTCCGCCCGGGTTGAGGTCGTTGAGCCTGCCCGACCGCGAGCTCCTGCCATGTGGTCGCCGAAGCCGCATCAGGTCGGCTCTGGTAGGGTCCGCGCCCCAAGAGAGGGTTCACGGGTAAGCCTTGGATTCGTCGGATTGCCGTGGGGGCGCGCGGGTGGGGAGGGATGCGGAGAGCCGATCTGGTGACGACGCGACACGTCACGTGCTCATTCATGCCGGGTCCCACAAGACAGGGACCACCTCACTCCAGGCGCTGTTCACCTCTCAGCGGAATGCGTTGCGCCAGCACGGGATTCTGTACCCGATCACGGGGGTGCTGCCCAACGGCACCGGGATCGACAGCCAGACCGGTATCGCGTGGGAGCTCATGGGGCACAACTCCTACGAGCCCGCGTTGGGCACCCTCGACGGGCTCATCGCAGAGGTCGCATCGTCCGATTGCGAGAGGGTGTTGCTCTCCTCGGAGGAATTCGCTCGACTGTTTGACAAGCCGGCCCGCCTGCTCCAGCTGAAGGCATCCTTCGAGGACGCCGGCTTCGCGCCGCGGATCGGGCTCGTGTTCCGCGACATGGCAGAGTGCGCAGACACGCTGTTCGTGACCTTGCTTGCCCACGGGCTCGAGCTCGCCTACGAAGAGTTCACCCGCCGCGCGGCCGAAGAGGGCAAGGTCACGATCAAGGGGAACAGCTACTGCTTCGACCGCGGGGTGATCACGCGTTCCTTCGTCGACGTGTTCGGCGAGTCCGCTGTGACCTGCGTCGACTACGACCGCGACGATGCTGTCGGCCCGTTCCTTCAGGCGTTCGACTGGTTCTTCGAGGGCGCGCTGAGCGGGGTGAACACCAGCATCCGGGAGAACACCGTCATGGACGGCGTCGAGCGGCTTCAGCGGGCGGGGGAGGTCAGGATCGCCGACCTCGAATCCGAGATCGAGCGTCTGTCCGAGGAGGTCGGGTGGCTGAAGGCGCGGCTGGCCATGTCCGAGAGGCGCCTCTCGGCCCGCCTCGAAAGCCGGCTGCGCTCGATCTTGGCATCGCGTCGAAGCTGACGTCGTCGGGCACGCTCGATCGCCAACACCCCATTCCTCAGGGACGCGCTTGAGGTTGTGCCGCCCCCTCGTCGAAGACGATGTGTTCCGTCGAAGACGATGCCCGAGCCCCAGGCGTGGGATGTCACCGCCGCGCCGGCCGTGGTGCCCGATGTCCTAACCGCGCGCTTCGTACGGGTCAGTGGCGCAGCCGTGCGGCTTGGGGGTCTACCCGGCGCACCGCCGGTTCAGCGCGCGCCACGCACCAGCCGGCCCGGCAGCTCCCCGGTGGGCTCGCCGTCTTGGAAGGTGACGACGCCCTTCTTGATCGTGGCCCTGTACCCACGCGCCCGCTGGAGCAGGCGACGCCCGCCGGCGGGCAGGTCCGCCGTCACGAACGGCGCCTCGAGGGCGAGTCCCTGATAGTCGATGAGGTTGAAGTCGGCCATCGCTCCCGGTTCCACCGTGCCGCGGTCCGACAGGCCGTACAAGCGGGCCGTGTCGTGCGTCTGCTTCTTCACGATGTACTCGACGGGCAGCGTCTCGCCGCGGGAACGGTCACGCGTCCAGTGCGTCAGCATGAACGTGGGCATGGAGCCGTCGCAGATCGTCCCGGTGTGCGCGCCACCGTCGCCCAGCCCGAGCAGCCCGCGCGGATGCTGCAGCATGTCGTAGACGTGGTCGAGGTCGCCGGTCGCGTAGTTCAGGATCGGCAGATAGAGCAGCCCCCTGCCCCCGCCCCGCGCCATCTCGTCGTAGGCCACCTCGAGCGGAGAGACATCCTGAGCGGCGGCGAGCCCGGCGAGTGAGCGCTCTGGCCCCGGCTCGTAGTCGGGTGGGTCACCGAGCACGAACGTGCGGTGGTACGCCTTGTCCATGGCCTCCGCCTGGGCCGGCGACGAGGGTGTCCACGAGATGATCGAGCGCCGTACCTCGGGGTCGGCCAGCGCGGCGGCGAACTCGTCCGGTGGCAGGTGGCGCTGCCGGAGATCCCGGTACGCAGGGATCTCGGAGAACAGGCAGTACGTGGCGTAGTGCCCCGTCAACAGGCCCGTGGGTCGCCCGGCCACCTGCGGGTACAGCGCGGCGCCCTCGGCGCAGGCCGTCAACGAGGCGTCCATCTGCTTGCGCCACAACTCGGGGTCGTCGTCCACCTGCAACAGCGCGAACGACACGGGTCGGCCGGTGGCCGTCGACAGGCGTCGCATCCAGTCGACCTCCTGCCACGCGTCGTTGAGGTGTTCGCCGGCGGCGCCGAAGGGCGCCAGCTCGAACACGCCGGTACCGGCATCCGCCAGCGCGGCGCCGATCCCGAAGAGTTCGTCCTCGGCGGCGTACGTGCCGGGGACCGGTTCGCCGTCGTTGGCCCGGTGGCCGAGGGTGCGCGACGTCGAGAACCCGAGCGCGCCCGCCCGCAGCGCGTCCAACACGATCTCGCGCATGGCCTCGATGTCCTCGGCCGTCGCCGCCTCGTTCTTGGCGCCGCGCTCGCCCATGACGTACGCCCGCACGGCGCCGTGGGGGATCTGGGTGCCCACGTCGACGGTCCAGCGCCGCCGCTCCAGCGCATCGAGATACTCGGGGAACGTCTCCCACTCCCACTCGATCCCCTCGGCGAGCGCGGTGCCCGGGATGTCCTCCACGCCCTCCATGAGGCCGATGAGCCATTCGTGGCGGTCGGGCGCAGCGGGGGCGAACCCGACGCCGCAGTTGCCCATGACGAGCGTCGTCACACCGTGCCACGACGACGGCGCGAGCTCGGGGTCCCAGGTGGCCTGCCCGTCGTAGTGCGTGTGGATGTCGACCCACCCCGGAGTCACCAGCAGTCCGTCGGCCTCGACGATTCGGGTCGCACCGCCCGCGACCTGCCCCACGTCGCTGATGCGGCCGGAATCGACTGCGACGTCGGCCGTGCGCGCCGCCGCGCCGGTCCCGTCGACAAGGGTCCCGCCCTTGATGATGAGGTCGTGCATGCGCTGCATCGTCTCACGCCGGCCGGCCACACGCCCGCCGGACCGGCGCTGGGATCAGACCCTGCGGGAGGGTCGGATCCGGGCTGTGAGGCTCAGACCTTCGCCTTGCCCAAGATGCGGTTCATCTTGGTGCCGCAGACCGGGCAGGAGCCCTGGGCGGCCCGGCGCCCGTTGGCCAGCTCCACTTCCTGGCCGTCGAACTCCCGCTTCTCCCGGCACTTCACGCAGTACCCCTCGTAGTTCGCCATGACTGCTCCTCTGGTCTCTGGGTGTCGTCCACCTGTCGTGATCCCCTCTGGACGGGTGTCGAACGTAGCGGGAGGCTTACAAAAAGGGGGGGATGGTCACACGGCCTCTGGGCATTCTGTCGGGGTAGGGTCGGCCCTATGACGGACAACGGCGCAGGTCAAGGCGGTGGTTGGCGACTAAGAGGGCGAGATGTCCGCGCCGCACTCGCCGAGACGTGGGAGGGCCTGGCCGAGGCGTGTGACGAGCTGTCTTCGACCCAATGGGCCCTTCCCACCGAGTGTCCGGGATGGGACGTCAAGGACCAGCTCTCCCACCTCGTCGGGATCGAGCGCTCACTCATGGGTGAGGCGACGCCGGTGTGGGACGGACCCCTCGGCGCGCACGTGAAGAACGAGTTCGCCGCCTCGAACGAGCCCTGGATCGCCGTCCGCCGCCCCTTCGCCGGCGCTGTCGTGCGGTCCGAGTTCGTCGAGGTCACCGCGGCCCGGCTCGCCGAGTTGGCGACGCTGACCGAGGAGGAATGGGCGCGCGTGGGCTGGAGCCCGGTGGGCGAGGTTCCCTACGCGGTCTTCATGGAGGTGCGGGTGTACGACAGCTGGGTGCACGAGCAAGACGTCCGCCGTGCGCTCGACCGCCCGGGCGGCTCCGGCAACCGGGCCTCGGCGATTTCCCTGGGACGGGTGCAGGGGGCCATGCCCTTCGTCGTCGGGAAGAAGGCCGCCTGCCCCGACGGCACCGTCGTGCGCTTCGCCGTCGACGGACCGGGCGACGACGCCCGCACCTTCACGGTTGCCGTGGAGGGGGGACGGGCCCGCCCGGTGGACGACGAGGTGACGCCGACGGCCACGCTCTCGATGTCGAGCATCGACTTCGTCCGGCTCGGGTGCGGCCGCGCCGGCGCCGACGAGGTGGAAGCAGCGGGCGGCGTCGAAGTTCAGGGGGACTCTTCCGTAGGCCGGCACGTGCTCGGCGCCATGAACTTCATGTTCTGACGGAAGGGACGGTCCTGGCGTCGTCGCCGTCCGAAGCGAGGCCGCCGCCGGCGTCCCGGAAACCGGAGCGACGGCGCTGACCAGTAGAGTAGTCGGCTCGTGATGCGCGCGACCGCCGAACCAATGGAGGGCAACCTCGTCCGTCTCAGTGTCGAGATCGACGAGCCCGAGTTCGACCGTGCCCTGGGAGATGTCGTGCGCACACTGGCCCGGCAGGTGCGCGTGCCAGGGTTCCGCCCGGGCAAGGTGCCGCGCAAGGTGCTCGAGGCGCGCATGGGCGGTGCAGGCGCATTGCGCGCCGAAGCGTTGCGCGAGTCGCTG
Source organism: uncultured Acidimicrobiaceae bacterium (assembly GCA_963763575.1). GTDB lineage: Bacteria > Actinomycetota > Acidimicrobiia > Acidimicrobiales > RAAP-2 > Bog-473. The sequence continues at coordinate 74,085 of CAVXPD010000021.1, read as the reverse complement.
CCTGACTTCTATGCCCGCGCCATTGTCGACACCGAGATCGATCCGATCGCGCAGCCCGAGATCGACATTAAATCCGGCGAGGACGAGGGGGCCGTGTCCTTCGACGCGGTGGTTCAGGTCCGCCCCCTGGTGTCCGTCCCGGGCTATGACGGGCTGCAGGTGACCCTGCCCGGCCTTGGCGTCAGCGAGGAGGAGGTGCAGCACCAGCTCGACCGTCTCCGCGAGAACGACGCCGAGCTGGACACGGTCGAGCGCCCGGCGATCGACGGCGACCTCGTGACGATCGACCTGCACGGCAACGACTCGTCGGGCGCAGAGGTGGTGGGGGTCGATGACTATCTCTACGAGGTGGGCAGTGGCTCGGTGGTGCCCGAGCTCGACGCGCAGTTGCATGGTGCCAAGGCCGGCGCCATTCTCGCCTTCGACGCGCCCAACCCCAGCGAGCCGGATCAGCAGGTCGGCTTCCGGGTGCTGGTCAAGGAGGTCAAGGTCAAGAAGTTGCCCGAGGTGACCGACGAGTGGGTGGCGGAGAGCTCCGAGTTCGAGACGGTGGCCGAGCTGCGGGGCGACATCGAGGACCGCATCAGCCGCGTGAAGCTGATGCAGAACCAGATGGCGTTCCGCCAGAAGACGATCGAGGCGCTGGCCGGTCTCGTTACCGACGAGGATGTGCCCGACGTCCTCGTGGACGCCGAGGTCAACGAGCGGATCCACGACCTTCAGCACCGGTTGGAGGCCCAGAAGGTCGGTCTGGCGGAATACTTCCAGGCCACGGGCACGTCCCCTGACGACCTGCTCCAGTCGGTCCGGGGCGACGCCCAGGCGGCGGTAAAGGCCGACCTGGGGCTGCGGGCCGTCGTGGAGGCCGAGGAGCTGACACTCAACGACGACGAGCTGGACGCCGAGGCTGCATCCATGGCCGAGCGCATGGGCACCACCCCTGCCGAGCTGCGCCGCCAGCTCGACACGGCCGGCCGGACCGGCGCGGTACGCTCGGAGTTGCGCAAGCGCAAGGCGTTGGAGTGGCTACTGGACCACGTAGATCTCGTCGACGAGGAGGGCAACCCGATGTCACGGGACGACCTCGAGGCGGATGCTTCGAAGGACAGCGAGGCCGAGCAGGACGAGGAGACGAGTGACGATGCAGAGTCCGAGTGAGCGAATGAGGGCCTACAACTATCTCGTGCCGACCGTGATCGAATCGTCCAACCGCGGCGAGCGGGCCTACGACCTCTACTCTCGGCTGCTGCGGGAGCGCATCATCTTTCTGGGCACCCCGGTCGATGACGCCGTGGCCAATCTGACCTGCGCGCAGATGCTCTTCTTGGAGTCGGAGGAGCCGGACAAGGACATCCACCTCTACATCAACTCGCCCGGTGGTGAGATCACCGCCCTGTTCGCCATCTACGACACGTTGAAGTTCATCAAGGCCGACGTCTCCACTTTCTGCTTCGGCCAAGCGGCGTCCGCGGCGGCGGTCCTGCTCGCCGCCGGCGCCAAGGGGAAGCGATTCGCCCTGCCCCATGCACGGATCCTGCTGCATCAGCCGTGGGGCGGCGTCGAGGGTCAGGCCAGCGACATCGAGCTGCAGGCCAAGGAGATCATCCGCATGCGGGACCTTCTCTCGCACATGCTCGCCGAGGACACGGGTCAAACGCAGGAGAAAGTGGCCCAGGACACCGACCGCGACTTCATCATGACGGCCGAGGAAGCTGTGACCTACGGCGTCATCGACGAGGTCATTACCGCTCGCACGATGGCCCCGCTCGAGGCCATCGGCGCCGCGTAGGACTACGGTTCGGACAGTTCGGAAGTCGGGGACGGGAGAACTATCAGGTGGCCAAGTTCGGTGAGGGAGGGGACCTCGTCAAGTGCAGCTTCTGTGGCAAGACGCAGAAGCAGGTCAAGAAGCTCATCGCGGGCCCCGGCGTCTACATCTGTGACGAGTGCATTGACCTGTGCAACGACATCATCGCCGAGGAGCGTGACGAGTCCACCGAGCTGAGCTTCGAGGACCTCCCCAAGCCGCGGGAGATCTTCGACTTTCTCAACGACTACGTCGTCGGCCAGGAATACGCCAAGAAGATTCTCTCGGTTGCGGTCTACAACCACTACAAGCGTGTGCAGGCGGGGCCGCCCGTCCAGGAGGACGGCGTCGAGCTCGCCAAGTCGAACATTCTCCTGCTCGGTCCGACAGGCTGCGGCAAGACGCTCCTGGCCCAGACCCTCGCTCGCATGTTGAACGTGCCCTTCGCCATCGCCGACGCCACGGCGCTGACCGAGGCGGGCTACGTGGGCGAGGACGTCGAGAACATCCTCCTCAAGCTGATCCAGGCGGCCGACTACGACGTGAAGCGGGCCGAGACCGGGATCATCTACATCGACGAGATCGACAAGATCGCTCGCAAGAGCGAGAACCCGTCGATCACGCGTGACGTATCGGGTGAGGGAGTGCAGCAGGCGCTGCTGAAGATCCTCGAGGGGACCACGGCATCGGTGCCGCCGCAGGGCGGGCGGAAGCACCCGCACCAGGAATTCATCCAGATCGACACCACGAACATCCTCTTCATCTGCGGGGGGGCGTTCGCGGGCCTGGACAAGTTGATCGAGAGCCGTATCGGCAAGCGGGGGATCGGCTTCCGGGCAGAGGTCCACCGCAAGGATCGCGAGGACGGCGAGATCCTGCGCCACGTGCTGCCCGAGGATCTCATCAAGTTCGGCCTGATCCCCGAGTTCATCGGTCGGCTCCCCGTCGTGAGTGCGGTGTCGCCACTGTTCAAGGACGCGCTGGTCCAGATCCTCGTCGAGCCGAAGAACGCGTTGACCAAGCAGTACGAGCGGGTCTTCGCCCTCGACAACGTCGAGCTCGAGTTCACGCCCGACGCTCTCGAGGCTGTGGCCGAGCAGGCGCTGCTACGAGGGACCGGTGCCCGCGGCCTGCGCGCCATCCTCGAAGAGGTGTTGCTCGACGTGATGTACGACCTGCCCAGCCGCACCGACGTGGGCAAATGTGTTGTGGATCGCTCGGTGGTGCTGGACCGGGTGGCGCCGACGCTGGTGCCGCTCGGGGGTGCGCCGGTCAAGTCGACGCGCTCTCGCCGCGCCGCGTCCTGACCGAGTCGTACCGAGAGCCGGGCGCAGTGGAGCAGTCGGCGTCTCTCCCGTTCGAGAGCGTCGACGACGCAGTGGCCTGGCTCGACGCCCACATCGACTTCGAGGCCAACATGCCGCGGCGAAGGGCCCTGCCGTCACTGGACCGCATGCGGGCGCTCACCTCGCTACTCGGTGAGCCCCAGAACTCCATTCCCTCCATCCACATCACCGGGACCAACGGCAAGGGATCGACGACGGCCATGGCGACGATGCTGCTCATGGCCAAGGGGTTGAGCGTCGGGACGTACACCAGCCCCAACCTCCACGTCGTCGCCGAGCGTCTGGCTCGCAACGGCGAAGCCATCGACGAGGAGGCGCTGACCGAGATCGTGACCGAGCTCGCCCTGCTGGAATCGCTGTTGGACGAGCGGCCGACGCGCTTCGAGCTGCTGACAGCCGCAGCCCTGTCGTGGTTCGCCACCGAGGCGGTCGATGCAATGGTGGTGGAGGTCGGACTCGGAGGCACGTGGGACTGCACGAACGTCGTCCGGGGGGATGTCGCGGTCTTGACGAACGTGAGCTTCGACCACACCGATGTCCTCGGCCCGACGCTGGAGGGCATCGCGGCTGACAAGGCGGGCATCATCGAGCCGGGGAGCCGGGTCGTGGTGGGGGATCTGGCAGCTGGGCTGCTCGACATCGTCAACGAGCGGGCCGAGGCGGTCGGGGCGGCGTCGGTGTGGGTCTACGGCCGTGATTTCGGTCTCGAAGCCAACCAGGTCGCCGTCGGCGGCCGGCTGGTCTCGCTGTGGACCCCCGGCGGCCGGTACGAGGACGTGCTGGTGCCCCTCCATGGTGCCCACCAAGGCAAGAACGCAGCGGTGGCGCTGGCGGCGGTGGAGGCCTTCTTCGGCGACGCGCTGGCGCCCGACGTGGTCGACGACGGCTTTGCGGCGGTGCGGGTGCCCGGCCGGCTCGAGGTGATGGGGCGCCGCCCCCTGCTCCTCCTCGACGGCGCGCACAACGCGGCAGGCATGGCCGCGCTCGGCGCGGCACTGACCGAGGAGTTCGCCGTCGAAGGCAGGACCGTGGCCGTTGTCGGGATGCTCGTTGGCCGCGACCCGTCGGCCATGCTCGCGCCACTCGTGGCTGCCGGCGTCTCCGCGATCGTCGCGTGCGAGCCCATTACTCCGCGCGCCATGCCGGCGGCTGTCGTGGCCGAGGCTGGGCGCGCACTCGGCCTCGCGTCCTACGAGGAGCCCGACGTGCGCGACGCGCTCCGTGTTGCGCGCGGCATGGTCGACGTCGACGGGCTGGTGCTCGTCGCCGGGTCCCTCTACGTCGTCGGCACCGCGCGTGCCGACGCGCTGGCGTCCGTCGTCCCCTGGGAGGACGCCGGGCGCTGACGAGAGACGGGCGCGCGTTGTGTAGTGTCGACGCTTCGTGGACCGCACCCTTGTCATCGTGAAGCCCGACGCCGTCGAGCGAGGCCTGGCCGGCGAGATCCTCGCCCGCCTCGAGCGCAAGAAGCTGCGGCTGGTGGCGGCCGAGCTCCGGAGTATCGCCAAAGAGGTGGCCCATACCCACTACGCCGAGCACGCCGAGCGCCCCTTCTTCAGTGACCTGGTGACCTTCATCACGCGGTCGCCTTCGCTGATCATGGTCGTCGAGGGCCCGAAGGACACCTACGCCGTGGTGCGTCTCATGATGGGCGCGACCAACCCCGCCGAGGCGGCGCCCGGCACGATCCGGGGCGACCTCGGGATCGAGACGACCGAGAACCTCGTCCACGGGTCCGACTCGCCCGAGTCGGCGGCGCGCGAGATCGCATTGTTCTTTCCGGGTCTCGCCCCGTCGTAGGTCGCCGACGCGAGCACACCGGGAGATGCGCTCGTAAACGCAGGTAACACCCGTGCGGGCGCACGGCCGCCTTGAGAAGGTGGACGCTGTCCCATAGCCTGTGGGCGCACCCCACGGGCGCCGGTCTCTCCGGCGCCTGCCGGCATTCCTCCGGGAGAGTTTCAGCTATGGCAGAAAATCGCCTTTCCTTGCTTGGCCGTGACATGGCCGTCGACCTCGGAACCGCCAACACGCTGGTGTACGTCCGCGGCCGTGGCATCGTCCTCAACGAGCCCTCGGTGGTCGCGGTCGACATCAAGGACGGCCGTCCGCTGGCGGTCGGGGCCGAGGCCAAGCGCATGATCGGGCGTACACCCTCGAACATCCAGGCCATTCGCCCCCTGAAGGACGGTGTGATCGCCGACTTCGAGATCTGCGAGAAGATGCTCCGCTATTTCATCCATCGGGTGCACCAGCGGCGCTTCGCCAAGCCTCGGATGGTCATCTGCGTGCCCTCGGGCATCACAGGCGTGGAGCGGCGTGCCGTCATGGAGGCGGCCGAGTACGCGGGGCGCGCCGGGCCTACATCATCGAAGAGCCGATGGCAGCCGCGATCGGCGCGGGCCTGCCGGTGCACGAGCCGACCGGCAACATGGTGGTCGACATCGGTGGCGGCACCACCGAGGTCGCCGTCATCTCGCTCGGTGGAATCGTCACGAGCCAGTCGGTGCGGATCGGCGGCGACGAGCTGGACGACGCGATCGTCTCCTTCGTGAAGAAGGAGTTCAGCCTGGCCCTCGGCGAGAGGACGGCGGAGGAGATCAAGATCACACTCGGCTCGGCTTACGCGCTCGAGCAGGAGCTGCACGCCGAGATCCGCGGCCGCGACCTCGTGAGCGGCCTTCCCAAGACGATCGTCGTGTCGACCGAGGAGATCCGCCGCTCGATCGAGGAGCCGGTGTCCGCCATCATCGACGCGGTCAAGGTGACGCTGGACCGGACACCGCCCGAACTGGCCGCCGACATCATGGAGCAGGGGATCGTGTTGACGGGCGGAGGGGCCCTGCTGCACGGGCTCGAGTCACGCCTCCAGCACGAGACCGGGATGCCGATCGTGGTGGCCCGAGACCCGTTGAACTGCGTCGCCGTGGGCAGCGGGCAGTGCCTGGAAGAGTTCGATGCGCTGAAGCGGGTGCTCATCACCACCTCCACGCGCTGACCTATCGGGTTTCTCCTGGGTGGCCCGGTCCCGGCGGTCGCGCCGCACGCTGACGGTCATCGTCCTCGTCGTCGTCTCGCTCTCTTTGATCTCGCTCGACCTCAACGGGCGCACACACAGCTTGACTTCCGGCCTGAAGTCGGTGGCCAACGACATCTACGCGCCGCTGCGCCAGGGCGTCGCGGACATCATCGACCCGATCGGAAGCTTCTTTGCGGGCGCGTTCAACTACGGCGCCGTCCAGGCGGACAACGCACAGCTCCAGAAGACGATCGGGCAATTGCGGGCGGCCGAGGCCGAACGCGGGTTCGAGAACCAACAGGCGCGTCAGTTGACCGCCCTGCAGAACCTGCCCTTCCTGCAGTCGCTCAATGTGGTGACGTCCCAGACGATCGACGAATACTCGTCGAACTTCACGGCAACGATCACCCTCGACAAGGGGCGGGACGACGGGGTGGACGTTGGGTTCCCGGTCGTCGGAGCCGGTGGGCTGGTGGGGCAGGTGATCCAGTCGTTCCATCACACCTCGGTGGTGCGCCTCATCACCGACGGCCAATCCAAGGTCGGCGTCACCTTCGGGAGCCAGTACACGGGCATCGTCGACGGCCAGGGCCCAGCCAACTCGTTGACCGCCGACCTCGTGGCGCCGCACACGCCGCTGCAGAAGGGCGAGGTCATGTACACGAGCGGCCTCCAGTCGGCAGCCTTCCCCGCCGGCATCCCTGTGGCGACCGTGCGCTCCTTCCACACCTCGGCCGGCGCCAGCCAGGAGGCGATCGAGGTCGATTCGGCGGCGAACCTCAACCAGCTCGCCTACGTCGACGTCGTGCAGTGGGTGCCACCGACGTGACCCCGCGGTCCATCGTCCGGATCGCCCTCGTGATCTTCTTGGTCCTGATGGTCCAACAGACGATCATGGTGTCTCTTCGCGTCGGGGGTGCGCATCCCGATCTTCTGTGGTTGCTGCCAATCACCGCGGCGCTGCTCGACGGGCCCGAGACGGGGGCCATCGTCGGATTTTGGGCCGGCATCGCCTTCGACCTGGTGCTCCCGACGCCCTTCGGGCTGTCCGCCCTGGTCGGGTGTCTGCTCGGCTTCGCGACCGGCTCGCTCACGGGGGCGGTCGACCCCCGGGCGACCTGGCTCAAGCCGGTGGCCGCGCTGACGGGCAGCGTCGCAGCGGACATGCTGTTCGCCGTGCTCGGCGCGGTCTTCGGCCAACAGCAGATGGTGCAGATCGACTTCCTGACCCTGTTCGTCGTGGTGGGGATCTCGAGCGTCGTTCTGGTGCTGCCGGTCAACCGGCTGATGCGCTGGGCTCTGGCCGGCGAGAACCACCGGCGTTCGCTGGTTTCGGCGCAGGGTGGGAGCAGGGTCTGGTGAAGCGGACCCTCCGCCATCCCATCCGGGGCGACCATCTCCACCCCAAGCCCTCGACGCGCCCGGCACGGAGGCGGCGCTCCTGGCGCGACAACACCCACCAGTTGCGCATGCGTCCGCGCAAGAGCGTCAATCCCGTCGCAGCGATGGTCGGCTCGCCCGAGGAAGAGGAATCGCGGCCGAACCTCCGGCTGCGGATCGTCGGGGTCATCGTGCTGATCCTGTTCGGAGTGCTGGTCCTGCGCCTGTGGACGCTCCAAGTCGTCCAAGGAAAGAGTTTTGCGGCCGCGGTCACGCGCAACCAGGTGCGCGTCGTCAGCATCCCGGCCCCCCGCGGGGAGATCGTCGATCGCAACGGCTCCGTGCTCGTGTCCAACACGCCCGAAGAGGAGATGCTGCTGTCGCGGGCGGAGGCGGCCCAGAACCCCCAGATCATCGGGATGGTGGCGGCGCTGGTCGGCGAGACGCCGAAGCAGGTGCAGGCATCCGTCAACAACAATCGGTACAGCCCCTACGAGCCCGTGCCCGTGGCCACCGGGGTCTCGACCTCCACGGTGCAATTCCTCCAGACTCACCAGTCCGAGTACCCGGGGGTGAGCGTGCAGACGATCGCCCAGCGCACCTACCCCCAGGGCGGGGCGACCGGGACCCAGATCCTCGGGTACAGCGGGGACATCACGGCGAGCTACCTGGCCTCGCACCCGAACCAGGGCTACATCCAGGGCAGCAAGGTCGGCGTGACGGGCATCGAGGCGCAGTACGAGCCGTACCTGCGCGGCGTCGCCGGACGCCAGGCCCTCTCGGTGGATGCCCAGGGCAACGTCGTCGGGACCCTCAGCACCACCGCCCCCCAGGTCGGCGACAGCGTCGTGCTCAACATCGACACCGGGCTCCAGCAGGTCGTCCAGAACGACCTCCAGCAGCAGATCACGACGGATCACAACACCCTCGACAGCGTCGACGGGCGCTACCCGAACCCTCCGAACGGCGCCGCCATCGTCATGGACCCGCAGAACGGGCAGGTGCTCGCGATGGCCTCGTGGCCGTCCTACGACCTCGACGAGTGGGTCGGGGGGATCTCCGACGCCAACTTCCAGGCGTTGCAACAGAGCGGCGCCGAGAACAACTACGCCATCGAGGGGCTCTACACGCCGGGATCGACCTTCAAGCTGGTGACGGCGACCGCGGCGCTGCAGGACGGCCTCTGGAGCCCGTCGCAGTACTACACCGACACGGGCACGTTCCACATCGTCGGCTGCCCGGCGCCGGGTGTCAACAACGACACCGGGTGCATCCTCCACGACGACCCCGGCGACAGCGGCGGCACCTACAACATCTCCGGCGCGCTCACGGTGTCGAGCGACTCGTTCTTCTACAACCTCGGCCAAATGTTCTGGGAGGACCGTGGGCAGTACGGCACCACCCCGATCCAGAACCAGGCGACTGCCTACGGCGAGGGGACCGTCACCGGCATCGACTTGCCGGGTGAGGCGCAGGGCCGCGTCGACAGCAAGCTGGAGCGGGCCAAGCTGCACGCCGAGGCGCCGAAGGGGTTCCCTTACGCGGCGTCGTGGTTCACGGGAGACAACATCGAGATGGCCTTCGGCCAGGGCGAGACGGTGCTGACGCCACTCGAGCAGGCGGTGACCTACTCGACCTTCGCCAACTGGTCGCCGACCACCCAGAGCGGGACACGCTACGCCCCCGAGGTGGCGAACCAGATCGTCGACCCGCTCACCGGCAAGGTGATCCAGCAGATCCAGCCCAAGGTGACCGGCCACGTGAGCATCTCGCCGACGAACTACCAGGCCATCCTGACGGGCCTCGAGGGCGTGATCACCAGCGGCACCGGGGCGGGGGCCTTCCAGGGCTTCCCCGCCAACTGGAACCTGGCGGGCAAGACGGGCACCGCGTCGAACCAGGCGGGCCAGGAGCCGAACAGCTGGTTCGTTGCCTTTGGCCCGAACCCCAACCCCCAGTACCTCGTGCTCGCCGTGATCGACCAGGGCGGCTACGGCGCCCAGGCGGCTGCGCCGCTGGTTCGCAACATCTTCGACTACATCTACTCCAATCAGGACCAGGTCGCGGGCGCGGTGAAGACGCCGACGCCGGCCGCTCCGGCCAGCAACGCGGTGCCCGCGAGCAGTCCGCCGTTGGGGACGCCGACGACCACCACCACGGTGCCGGGCCAAGCGACGACGCCGTCGACGACCGCCACGACGACGGCGGGAGGCTGAGCGTCTCGTAGGGTTGGGGTGATGCAGTCCCTCTGGCCGCAGATAGAGCCACTTCTGCCCCGGGTCGCGAAGCCGGCGCGCTACATCGGCGGCGAGCAGGGGGCGCGCTCTCCCCAACACGGGCCCGAGAAGGTCGCGTGGCTGCTCGTGTACCCCGACACCTACGAGATCGGGTTGCCCAACCAGGGCCTGCAGATCCTCTACGAGATCCTCAACGAACGGCCCGACGCGCTGGCGGAGCGCTCCTATGCGCCCTGGGTCGACATGGAGGCGGCCATGCGGGCCGCCGGCGTGCCGCTCTTCAGCGTGGAGCAGCACCTGCCGGCGACCGCGTTCGACGTGCTCGCGTTCAACCTGTCGGCCGAGCTGGTGTACACCAACGTCCTCAACCTCGTCGACCTGGCCGGGATGCCGCTCCGGGGCGCGGACCGTGGCGCCGACGACGCGCTGGTCGTGGCCGGCGGGCACTGCGCCTTCAACCCCGAGCCACTGGCCGACTTCGTCGACGCCTTCGTGCTGGGCGACGGCGAGGAGGTCGTCGGCGAGGTCAACGACGCGATCGTCGCGTGGCGCGCGTCGGCCCCGGCCGGCGAGCGGGACCGCGACGCGCTGCTGCGGGGCCTGGCGGGGGTCGAGGGCGTCTACGTGCCCGCGCTCTACGTGGCGACCTATCGCGACGGCCGCCTGGCCGCCACCGACCCGCGGGACGCCGCGGTGCCGGCAGAGGTCACGAAGCGCACCATCAGCGACCTGGCCGACTGGCCCTATCCCACCCGCCCGCTCGTCCCGCTGACCGAGGTGGTGCACGACCGGCTCAACGTCGAGGTGTTCCGCGGCTGCACCCGCGGCTGTCGCTTCTGCCAGGCGGGCATGATCACCCGCCCCGTGCGCGAGCGGCCCGCCGCGCAGGTGCGCGAGTTGGTGCGGGCGGGTCTCGAGTGGAGCGGCCACGAGGAGGTGACGCTGACCTCGCTGTCCACGGCCGACTTCTCGGGGATCGAGGACACAGTGCGCGACATCGTCGAGGACCCGGCCTACGGAGGCCAGGTGTCGGTCAGCCTGCCCTCCCTGCGAGTGGACGCGTTCACAGTGGGCACGGCGGCCGAAATCCAGAAGGTCCGCCGCACCGGCCTCACCTTCGCCCCGGAGGGCGGCACGTGGCGGATGCGGACGGTGATCAACAAGTTGATCACCGAGGAGGACCTCTACGGTGCCGTCGACGCCGCCTTCAGCCAGGGGTGGCGCCGGGTGAAGCTCTACTTCCTGATCGGGCTGCCGACCGAACGCGACGAGGACGTGCTGGGGATCGCCGAGCTCGGAGCGCGCTGTGTCGAGATCGGCCGGCGCTCCCAGCCGTCGGTCACGGTCGTGGCCTCGGTGGGGGGGTTCGTCCCCAAGGCCCACACGCCGTTCCAGTGGTTCGGGCAGGACACCGTGGCCGAGCTCGAGCGCAAGGTCGCGCTGCTGCGGAACGAGGCCAAGCGCACCCGTGGCCTCACCATCCGCTGGCACGACCCGGCGGCCTCGGTGGTCGAGGGACTGGCCAGCCGGGGGGACCGCCGGATGGGCGCGGTGATCGAGCGCGTCTGGCGTGCCGGCGGCACTTTCCAGGAGTGGTCCGAGCGCTTCGACCTCACGCTGTGGACGTCCGCCCTCGAAGCGGAAGGGCTGAGCCTCGAGGAGGTGTGCCACCGGGACCGGGAGGCCGACGAGGCGTTGCCCTGGGGCCACATCTCGGCGGGGCTGCACCCAGACTTCTTGTGGGGGGACTGGCAGGACACCCTGGCCGGGGCCTCCGTCGAGGACTGCCGCTGGACGCCCTGTTACGACTGCGGCGCGTGCACGGGATTCGGGCTCGAGCACGTCGTGGCCTCCCCGGTCCCGCCGGCCGGGGGCAGCCAGGGCACCGGACAGGATCTGCACGACGGCGGACGCATCCCGGTCCGCCTGGTCAGTCGTGGCTCTTGACCGACGTCGTGCCTCCCGACGAGCAACGCCGCCTGCGCCTGCGTTTCTCGAAGGCCGGCAAGATTCGTTTCACGAGCCACCGCGACGTGGCGCGGATGTGGGAACGGGCCCTGCGGCGCAGCGGGCTGCCCGTCGCGTACTCCCAAGGGTTCGTCCCACACCCGCTGGTGAGCTTCGGGCTGGCCCTCCCCACGGGCTGTGAGTCCCGCGGGGAGTACCTCGAGGTGCGGCTCGGGGCGCCGCGAACGGGAGAGACGCCGATCGAGGAGCTGGCGGCGGCGCTGACCCCCCTGTTGCCCGAGGGTATCGAGGTGCAGGCCGCCGCAGTGGTCGAAGAGGCGGAGGGGTCGCTCCAGCAGGAGGTAGCATCGTGTGATTGGGAGCTGGAGGTGCTCGGCGTGCCAGGTGAGGATCTGCGGGAGCGGGTGGCGAAGCTGCTCACCGCCCCGGTCCTCATGGTGAGGCGGCAGCGGAAGGGTCGTGAGGTCGACGACGACGTCCGCCCGGCCATCCTGGCGCTGTCGGTGACCGGCCCCCATGGAAAGGTGAGGGCGGAGCTGGCCACGCACCCGCGTGGCGTCCGCCCGGCCGACCTCATCACGGCCTTGGGCGCCGATGCGGCGCCCGGACGGGCCTGCAGGACGCATCAATGGATCGAGCGCGATGGCGCGAGGTTCGAGCCGCTCCCGCTGAGCGGGCTCAGGACCAGCGCCGACGCAGCACAGCACGCAAGGAGGGACCTCCCTCATGTCCGAGACGAATATCAGCCCGACCCCGGAGGGTCACACCCCGGAGGGTCCTCCCGCGGAGGGCCTGGCTCCGGGGGCGACCGGGGGCGCTAGCCCCCCGGCCCCGCCGCGCCCCGCGGCGCCACCCCAGCGCAAACCAAAGATCGGCGACACCCGCCCCGCGCCGGCCGTGCCGCCGCAGCAGAGCGAGGTCAAGGAGGTGCCCGCCCCGGTCGTCCCGTTGCTACGGCCCGGGGCCACCGCGCCCGACGTGGGGGAGACCGACGTGGCGGAGCCCGAAGGGCCAGCCGAGGAGGCCGGGAGCGGCGTGGGGGCGCGGCGCACCCGGAGCCGGCGCCGGTCGGGGCGCGACCGCCGGAACAAGCAGGTCGGCCGCTACCTGGTCTGCGTGCACGTGCAGCCCCATATGACCCAGATCGCCGTGCTCGAGGGACGCTCCCTGGTCGAGCACTACGTGTCGAGGGCGGCCGACGACACGACCCAGATCGACGGCAACGTCTACCGGGGCCGGGTCCAGAACGTCCTGCCCGGCATGGAGGCGGCGTTCGTCGACATCGGCATCCCCAAGAACGCCGTCCTCTACCGGGGCGACGTCCGCTACGACAAGGACGACATCGAGGCCGGGGCGTCCCAGCAGCCCCGGATCGAGGACGTGCTGAAGGCGGGCCAGGTGATCCTGTGCCAGGTGACCAAGAACCCCATCGGGGCCAAGGGCGCCCGCCTGACCCAGGAGGTGTCGCTGCCCGGACGCTTCGCCGTGCTCGTGCCCAACTCGAGTGCGTTCGGGATCTCCAAGCGCCTGGGCGACAACGAGCGCCGGCGGCTGCGCCGCATCATCGACGAGGTGAAGCCGGCGGGCCACGGCATGATCGTGCGCACCGCCGCCGAGGGGGCTTCGGCGGACGAGCTCCAGCGCGACGTCACCACGCTGGTCGAGCAGTGGAACGTGATCGAGGCGGAGGCCAAGCGGTCCGACCAGCCGGCGCTGCTCTACCGCGAGCCCGCGCTGGCGGTGCGCATCCTGCGTGAGGAGCTGAACGCGGAGTACCGGGGCGTCGTCATCGACGACCTCGCTCTGTTCGAGCAGGTGCGCGACTACGTGCAGGCGGTCAGCCCCGAGCTGGCCGACCGTGTCGAGTACTACGACACCGAGGAGGAGGGGCTCCCCATCTTCGAGCGGTACCACGTGCACGAGCAGCTGCACAAGGCGCTCGACCGCAAGGTGTGGCTGCCGTCGGGGGGCTCGCTCATCATCGAGCGGACCGAGGCGTTGACGGTGATCGACGTCAACACGGGCAAGAACGTCGGCAAGACCAACCTGGAGGAGACCGTCTTCCGGAACAACCTCGAGGCCGCCGAGGAGGTGGCGCGCCAGCTGCGCCTGCGCGACATCGGGGGGATCATCGTCATCGACTTCATCGACATGGAGGTCAGGGAGAACCGGGACAAGGTGGCCGCGGCGCTGCGCAACGCCCTGGCCCGGGACAAGACCAGGACCCAGGTCTTCGACATCTCGGAGCTCGGGCTGGTCGAGATGACCCGCAAGCGGGTCTCGGAGGGCCTGCTCGAGACGCTCTCGACCGAGTGCATGGTGTGCGGGGGCCGGGGCTTCACCCTTGAAGACTCCGTGCTGCGCTGATCCGCTAGGATTCGTGGCTTATGTATGCCGTGATCAGGTCCGGAGGGAAGCAGGAGCGCGTCGCCGAGGGCGAGCGCGTCCGCGTGGAGCTGCTGGGCCAGCCGGTCGGCGCCGAGGTCTCGCTGGAGCCCGTCCTGGTGGTCGACGGCACCACCGTGCTGTCGACGCCCGAGCAGCTGGCCGGTGCCCAGGTCACGGCCAAGGTGGTGGGATCCGAGAAGGGCCCCAAGATCAACGCCATGACCTACAAGTCCAAGTCGAACCAGCGTCGCCGGTGGGGCCACCGCCAGCACTACGCCACGCTGGAGATCACGGCCATCACGGCCAAGTAGTCACGTAGCCACGTGGCCACGTAGGCCCCCGTTAGGAGTTCGGAGCCCCGATATGTCCAAGACCAAGGGTGGCGGGTCCACCCGCAACGGCCGCGACTCGGCGGCGCAACGCCTCGGGGTGAAGAAGTTCGACGGGTCCGCCGTGAGCGCGGGAGCCATCATCGTGCGCCAGCGCGGCACGAAGGTGTACCCGGGCGCCAACGTCGGGCGCGGCGGTGACGACACGCTCTTCGCCACGGCGGACGGTGTCGTGAAGTTCGGCGAGCGGCGCGGCCGCCGGCATGTGAGCGTCGTCACCGGGTAGCTTCCCGAGCCGACGTCCGCAGGCGAGCGGACGGATGAGCGTCCCGGGCGACAGGCCCTGAGCCGACAGGCACCTCAGACCGCGGCGGGTCTGTGGGACATTTCAAGGGGCAGGTGCCCGCCAAAAGAACTCGAGCTGGATGCCGTCCGGATCCCGGAAGGTGAGCATGGCGTTCTTCGTGTACTCGGGCGCTTTGACCCCCGAGTGCTCGATCCTCAACTGGTCGAGCCTCGCCGCCCACTCATCGAGGTCCTCTCGGTGGTCGACCAAGAACTCCAGGTGATCGAGGCCGGTTCGGAACTCGCTGAAGCGCTCGGCCTGATTCTCAACGTGTCCGACGAGGCAGAGGACGAGCTGACTCCTTGGTTCACACAGTGCGATATACCGCATGCGGGCGTCGGCTCCGGTGTAGTCGTACAGCTGCTCCAGGCCCAAGAGTTGCGAGTACCACGAAGCACTGGTTCCCGGGTCGCTGACCGTCAGATTGACTTCCACCCGACCGGAGATCGAAGGCACGGCGAGAGTTTCCCACCCGCGCGAGGAGGCGTCTCGGTACGCCCCGGCTCGGTGGGACGTTGTTTCGTTGGACGCCTACCGTCGGTCCCGATGCCGAGGCTCGAGGGGGACCGGATCGTGCTTCGGGACTTCCTCCCAGACGACCGGGACCGGTTCCTCGCACTCGAGTCCGACGAAGCAATGTTTCGATACATGAAGTTTCGGGTCGATCGAGAGTCAGCCGAATCCGTCCTGCTGCCACGGTTGCTCCAGGAGCCGCACCTCGACCCCAGACTCAGTTACAACCTGTCGTCGAGGACGCCGGGGGCTTCTGTGGCTGGGCCGGCATCGACGGGATCGGGTTCTGACGGCGGCTGACTCCGCGTCTCGACCCACTGCTCGCCGAAGGCCCTTTTGACCATGCGCGAGTCAGCAGCCCCGGCGAGGGAGGCCTCGGCTGGCGCGGCGATCCCCAGATTGACTCCGGTGCCCAGATCAGCGGCCGGGTGGACGGCACACCTGTCCTCAATCACCAGTGCTCGACACATCAAGAGAGGTCTCCAGCGCTGGCCAATAGCCTCCTTGGCGATGGATCGCTACAAACCGATGGCCTTCTCCATCGACACGGATCGACTCGCGATGCGGCTGCGCGTACGCGGCGACGCTTCTTGGAACCTCGAGCTCCTCGCCGAGCACGAGGGAGGTACGACGATGACGATCGCCGAAGCCGAACAACGCCTTGCCGAACAGAACGAGACGGCACGCCGAATCGGCATTGGCCTTCTTACGATTCGGCGACAAGGCGAGGGCGACCCCATCGGGTACTGCGGACTGATTGTGGGTCGGGGCACCCTCGACGAACCAGAGATCGCCTACGAACTCCTCCGTCGCTTCCATGGGTTCGGTTTCGCTACTGAGGCTGCTGCCGCCGTCGCCGAAGCCGCGTTTGCTACTGGGAGGAGACGACTCTGGGCCACGGTCGGGAGTTGGAACGCACCTTCCTTACGCGTGCTCGACAGGATCGGATTTCGACGAGACCACGAGATCTCGGACGACCGTGGCGAGGTTGTGTATCTGGTTCGAGACGCTGCATTGCCCTGACGCCAAGACGCCCAACATCGCCGGGTCTGCCCCGTACGCGGCGTACCCGAACGACACCTCAGAACCAGGTGCACCAGTGCAGCAACGGTCAGCCCGGTGGCTTGAACTCCGGCGCCACGAGCAAGTTCGGGTTTGAAGTGATCGAGTGGCGAAGCGCCTTCGAGGCCGCGTAGTCGGGATCGTCGTACAAGTCACGGAACACGTCTTCCGACTCGGCCCGGAGAATGATGACGCTGTTCGCGCTCCCCTCGATCGCACTTGCACCGAACTGGGCGGCCAGAATCTCGACGCCGTACTTCTCGAAGAGTCGCACCACAGGAGGTACGTATTCGCCGAGGTACCTGTCGACGTCCGCGACATGCTGCGTCAGGGCAAGGTATGCGGCCATCGGATTCGTCCTTTTCTCGTGGCTGGGCTTGGGGAGGATTTCACGGTACCCGCCCACGCTGAGTCTCGAAGCTGCGACTGACGGTGGCGCGCGCAGACCTTGTCCCGGACGTCACGTGCGGGCGAACCGCTGCGGCGGAGGGCCTGTCCGTGCCTCGCCGTTCGTCGGCGGATGGCCGCCGGCACCGACGAGAGGGCCGAGCGTCGTGCCCGGGCGTGCGACCGCTCAGGAGGATGGGCGCTCGTGCAGCTCGATGCCGTTGCCCCAAGGGTCCATGGTAAAGGCCTGTTTGCGCCCGGTCGTCCCGACGTCGACCGGGTCGCTGACCCGAAGACCTCGAGCGCGCAACGCCTCGACCGTCGCCGGGAGGTCGTCGAAGACCAAGGCGAAGTGCTGGCCGACGTTCTTGGGGACCTCCGCCTCGATCAAGTGGATCTGTTGCCCGTTGGCCGTGTCGAGCCAGGCACCGGGGAAGCCGAAGTCGGGCCGGGTGTGGTTCTGCACCAGCCCGATCGTCTCGGTGTAGAACGCGATCCCGCCGGGCACGTCCGAAACGTTGATAGCCACATGGTCCACTCCGCTCGGGGCGACGCTCATGGGAGCGAGCCTATGGCGTGGCGGACGATGGCGGCCACGGCCGGGGTGGACGCGGCGCCGACCCCGGCGATGGCTGCGACCTCGCTCATCGGAACGTGGTCGGCGGCGGCCAGATTCGTCACCACCGCCAGCCCCAAGACGTCCACGCCGGCGGCGCGGGCCGCGATCGCCTCGAGCGCCATCGACATGCCCACCACGTCGGCGCCGATCGTCCGCAGCATGCCGATCTCGGCCGGAGTCTCGAACTGGGGCCCCGCCAGCTGGGCGTAGACGCCGGACTCCGGCGCCAGGACCTCGGCGGCCGGATCGGGCGTCGTCAGCGCCGCCTTGCGCAACGCCTCCGAGTACGCCCCGACGAGGTCGACGAAGTCGGGACCGACCAACGGGCTGCGCCCGGTGAGGTTGAGGTGGTCCTCGATCACGACGACCTGCCCGGTGCGCAGGTCCTCGCGGATGCCACCGGCGGCGGAGGTCAGGATCACGGTGCCGCACCCGGCCGCGATGCCCGTGCGCAACGGGTGCACCGCCTCGGCGGCGGTGATGCCCTCGTAGAGGTGACAACGGCCACCCAGGACGAGGACACGCCGGCCACCCACGTCGACGGACCAGCCGTGGCTCCGGTGCCCTGCCACCGTGTAGTGCGGGAAGTACGGCAGGGTGTCCAGCGGCACCCAGTCCTCATCGGCCCCGAGGATCTCGGCCACCCCCGAGAGCCCGCTGCCGAGGACGACGAGCACGTCGTGATGGTCCACGCCGATGCGGCGGGCCAGCTCCCGGGCGCTGCGCGCTGCCCGGTCGGCAGCGTCGTCCATGGCTGGATGGTAGAGGGTCGCGCGGCCATCGCCGCGTAACATCGACCAGGCATGCCCTCCACACCAGCTCCTCCAGCCCCGCACCCCCTCTCGCCGCTCTCCGGCGAGGAGATCAAGGCCGCCCGCGAGATCGTCTTCGCGAGCGGGCGGGCCCGGGTGCCCGTCGGCGCGCTCCGGTTCGCCTACCTCGCCCTCTGCGAGCCACCCAAGGACGCCGTGCGCGCTTTCGATCGCGGCGAGGACGTGACGGTCGACCGCCGGGTGCGCATGGTGCTCCTGGAGGGGCCTGAGGCCGACGTGGTCGAGGCGGTCGTATCGGTGACCCGCGGCGAGGTCGACCGCTGGGAGGTGGTGCGCGGCGTGCGCCCGCCGCTGCAGATCGAGGAGTCGATCCTCGTGCTGGCCGCGCTCCACGAGCACCCGGAGTGGAACGCCGCTCTGGACCGCCGGGGAATCGTGGACCGGTCGCTGGTCCAGGTCGACCCGTGGCCCGCCGGCACCTTCGGGCTGGACCACGAGGAGAACCGGCGCATCGCGCGCTGCCTGGCCTTCCTGCGCGAGTCCCCCGAGGACAACGGGTACGCGCGCCCGCTCGAGGGGCTGCTTGCGTACGTGGACATGGGACGGGGCGAGGTGCTCGAGGTGGTGGACCTCGGGGTGGTGCCCTTCCCTCCCAAGTCCGGCAGCTACTACCCGGAGGACAACGGCCCGGCGCGCACCGACCTCAAACCGCTCGAGATCACCCAGCCCGAAGGCCCGAGCTTCGAGGTGGAGGGCAACCTCGTGCGCTGGCAGAGGTGGTCGTTGCGGGTCGGCATGGACCCGCTGGAGGGCCTCGTCCTGCACACGGTCGGGTACGAAGACGGCGGCCGCGTGCGGCCCGTGCTCTACCGGGCTTCGGTGAGCGAGATGGTGGTGCCCTACGGCCACCCGGGGGCCATGCACGCGTGGAAGAGCGCGTTCGACGCCGGCGAGTGGGGGCTCGGGAGGATGGCCAACTCGCTGACGCTCGGGTGCGACTGCCTCGGCGAGATCTACTACTTCGACGACGTGTGGGCGGACGAGCGCGGCAAGCCGCACACGCGGCACAACGCCATCTGTATGCACGAGGAGGATTACGGCATCCTCTGGAAGCACGTCGACATGGTCTCGGGGCGGACGGAGGTGCGCCGGTCGCGCCGCCTGGTCGTGAGCTCGATCGCCACGGTGGGCAACTACGAGTACGGGTTCTACTGGTACTTCTACCTCGACGGCACCATGCAGCTCGAGGTGAAGCTCAGCGGGATCATGTCGACGATGGCCGTGGCCAACGGGGACGCCGGCGAGCACGCCAAGATGGTCGCCCCCGGGCTGGCTGCGCCCTACCACCAGCACCTCTTCAACGTGCGGCTCGACATCGAGGTGGACGGGCCGGAGAACGCCGTCTACGAGGTGGACGCCTCCGGAAGCGGCGAGCCCGGGACCCCCGAGAACCCCTGGGGGAACGTGTTCGGCACCACGTCGACGCTGCTCGCGACGGAGCTGGCTGCCCGGCGCGACGTCGATCCGGGTCGCAGCCGGACCTGGCGCATCGCCAACCGCTCGGCGCGCAACGGGGTGGGGGAGCCGACCGCGTACAAGCTGCTGCCGGGCGCCACGCCGACGCTCTTGGCGCACCCCGATTCGAGCGTGGGCCGCCGTGCCGCCTTCGCCTCGCACAATCTGTGGGTCACGCCGTTCGACCCGGACGAGCGGCGCGCCGCGGGGGACTACCCCAACCAGCACGCAGGGGGAGACGGTCTTCCGGCGTGGACCGCGCACGACCGCCCCATCGTCGACACCGACGTCGTCCTGTGGCACTCGTTCGGGGTCACCCACATCCCCCGTCCCGAGGACTGGCCCGTGATGCCCGTGGAGTACACCGGCTTCACGCTGGTCCCGTTCGGCTTCTTCGACCGCAACCCTGCCCTCGACGTGCCGCCCTCGGGCGACCACTGTCATGGCTGAGCACGGGGCCCACGCGCACGGTCCCCAGGAGTACCACCCGCCGGTCGAGGAGTACCTCGAGACCATCCTCGGGCTGGGCGAGGAGGGCGTGCCCGTCATCCAGGCGCGCATCGCCGAGCGGCTTGGACGCTCCGCGCCGTCGGTGTCCGAGATGCTCGACCGCTTGACCGAGGACGGCTACGTGAGCCGGGAGGGCCGCCTGCTCTCGCTGACCGAGAGCGGCCGCTCCCTGGCGGAGAAGGTCGTGCGCAAGCACCGCCTGGCCGAGCGGCTGCTCGTGGACGTGATCGGGCTGGAGTGGCACAAGGTGCATCGGGAGGCTGGTCGCTGGGAGCACGTGATCTCGGACGACGTCGAGGCCCGGCTGGTCGAGCTCCTCGGCGACCCAGCCACCTGCCCGCACGGCAACCCGATCCCGGGCTCGCACTCGCCTGCGCCCGTCACCGAGACCCAGCCGCTGGCCGACGTGGAGGTCGGTGAGCGGGTGCGCCTGCTGCGCATCAGCGAGGAGGTGGAGCTCAACCTGGGCTCGCTCACCCTCCTCGACGAGGGCGGTTTCATTCCCGGCGCCGTGGCGCGCGTCGGCGGCCGCGACACCGACGGCACGGTGGAGGTGACGGTGGAGGGCGGCGCAGAGGCGATCCGGGTCTCGCGCGACCTCTCGGATCGGTTGTTCGTCGGCACACCATGACCCTGCGACTGGTGGCCGAGGCCGTCTTCACCGTCGACGCGGACGACTCCGTGTTCGCGCCCGGCGCCGTCGAGGTGACCGACGGGCTGATCTCGTGGGTGGGTGACCCCTGGCAGGTCCCACCCGCGACCGGGACCGAGGTGCGCGAGCTCGGCGGCCTGCTGATGCCGGGACTGGTGAACTGCCACGGGCACTCGCCGATGACCCTCGTGCGCAGCGCGGGCGACGGGCTGCCGCTCGACCGCTGGCTGAGCGAGTCGGTGTGGCCGCGCGAGGCACGGCTGAGCGACGAGGACGTGTACTGGGGCATGACGCTCGGTGCCGCCGAGCTCCTGGGCAACGGCGTCACCACGACGTGCGAGATGTACCGCCATCCGGCCCCGGTGGTCGAGGCCGCGCTCGACGCCGGCATCCGCACCGTGTTCACCCCGGGCATCTTCGACGTGCCCGGCTCGGGACCGGGACACTCCTGGCAGGAGCTGCTGGCGGAGGCGTGCCAGCTGCACGACACCATGCACGGCCGCGACGCTCGTCTGCAGCTCGGCTTCGGTCCCCACGCCGCCTACACGGTCCCGCCCGAGGGCCTGCGCGAGATCGCCGCGGAGGCGCAGCGCCGCGACGCCCTCATGCAGATCCATCTCTCCGAGACGGCGGCCGAGTGCAAGCTCGTCCTCGAGGAGCGGGGGATGAGCGCGCCGGCGCTGCTCGCCGCCGAGGGCGCGCTGGAGGGCCGGGTCCTGGCGGCGCACGCCGTGTGGCTGGACGACGACGACCTCGCGCTGCTGGTCGAGCACGACGTCGCGGTGGCGCACTGCCCGGGGTCCAACGGGAAGCTCGGGTCGGGCGTGGCCCCGCTGCGCGCGCTGCTCGACGGTGGCGTGCGGGTCGGGCTCGGCACCGACGGGCCGGCCTCCAACGACGACCTCCACCTGTGGGACGAGATGCGGCTCGCGCCGCTGCTGGCCCGGGCGACGGCGGGCGACCCGGGCGCGGTCACGACGGCGACCGCACTGCGGTTGGCCACCCAGGGTGGCGGCGCGGCGCTCGGCCTCCCGGTCGGCGCGCTCGAGGCCGGGCGGCCGGCGGACCTCATCCGCCTCCGCGCCGACGACGCTCGCTTCACGCCGTCGGTGACCGACGCGGAGCTGCTCGGGCACCTGGTCTGGGCGGGCGCGGGGTATCTCGTCACCGACGTGTGGGTCGGTGGCGCGCCCGTGCTCGAAGGCGGCCGGCACACCACGATCGACGCGGAGAAAGCCCGGACCGAGGTGGCCACGCGCGCCCGCCGCTTGCTGGGCTCGCGCTAGGCGAACCGCGCTCGGCGAATCTAGAGCTTGTAGCCGATCGTCCGCAGGAGGGACCGGCGCGCCGCGACGTCCTCGTCCGTCTCGACGCCGAGCGGCGGGAACCCGTCCACGACGCCGACGATGCCCCGGCCCTGGTCCGTCGCGGCGACGACGACCTCCAGCTCGTTGGCGGTGGCGCAGAAGATCGTGCACACCTCGGGGACCGCCTTCAGCGCGTTCATGACGTTCACCGGAAAGCCGTCGCGCAGGAACACGACGAAGCTGTGGCCCGCCCCGATCGACTGGGCGTTGCGCACGGCGAGCGCAGTGAGCTCGTCGTCGTTGCCGGACCGTCGCACGAGGCACGGGCCGGAGGCCTCGCAGAACGCCAGGCCGAAGCGCAGGTGGGGACCGGTCCCGACGAGCGCTTCGTGGATGTCCTCCACCGTCTTGATGAAGTGGGACTGGCCGAGGATGACGTTGAGGCCCTCGGGCTTGTCGACCGGGACGACGAGCAGCTCCATCTCGTTGCACCTCCTGCCTCTGTAGTCGGATTTGGAACCTTAAGCTTTGTCCCCATGCCCGGCTTCGTCGATCAGGCCCAGCTGCACGCGCGCGCCGGCGACGGCGGGGCCGGCGCCGTGTCGTGGCGGCGCGAGGCCCACGTGGACCGGGGCGGGCCCGACGGCGGCGACGGGGGCCACGGCGGCGACGTCTGGCTCGTCGCGTCGCAGAACGAGTCCTCGCTGCTCGGCTTCCGGGACCACCCCTTCCGGCGCGCGACCAACGGCGCCCACGGCTCGGGGCAGAAACGCCACGGGGCGCGGGGCAAGGACCTCGAGGTGCCGGTGCCCGTGGGCACGGTCGTGCGCGACCGGGACGGGGCGGTCGTGGTCGACCTGGCCGAGGCGGGGACGCGGTATCTCGTCGCAGAGGGTGGCCAGGGCGGCCGGGGAAACGCGCGCTTCCTCTCGAACCGGCGGAGGGCGCCGGCGTTCGCCGAGCAGGCCGAGCGGGGGCAGGAGCGGTGGCTCGACATGGAGCTCAAGCTCATGGCGGACGTGGCGTTGGTCGGCTTTCCCAACGCGGGCAAGTCCACGCTCATCTCCACGGTGTCGGCGGCCAAGCCGAAGATCGCGGACTACCCCTTCACGACCCTGGAGCCACACCTCGGCGTCGTCCGGGTGGGCGGGGTGCGCGACGGCACGGACTTCGTCATGGCCGATATCCCGGGCCTGGTCGAGGGCGCCGCCGGCGGCAAGGGCCTGGGACACAAATTTCTGCGCCACGTCGAACGCGCGCGCGTGCTCGTCGTGCTGCTCGACCTCGGGGCGCCCCTGGCGGGCGGCGAGACGCCGGTAACCCAGCGGAGCATCCTGCTCACCGAGCTCGGGGCGTACCGGCCCGAGCTCCTCGCGCGCCCGCGGGTCGTCGTGGGGAGCAAGGGCGATCTGGCCGCCGACGAGGACGGGGTGTGCGACCTCGTGCTCTCGGCCGCCACCGGGAGCGGGGTTCCCGCGCTGGTCGAGCGGCTGGGCGTCGTCGTACGGGCGGCGCGGGCGGAGGCGGCCGTGGCGGACGCCGGCGAGGTGGTGGTGCACCGGCCGGCACCCGAAGGCGTCGACGTGCGGCGCGCCGGCGCCGGGGCTTGGCTCGTCGTGGGCCGCGCGGCCGAGCGGGCCGTGGCCCTGTCCGATCTGGAGAACCCCGGGGCGCAGGCCGAGGCGGTGCGGCGTCTGCGGCGCCTCGGGGTCGACCGGGCGCTGGCCCGGGCCGGGGCCCGCGACGGCGACGAGATCACGGTGGGTGCCATGACGTTCACCTGGGGTGAGGACACGTGATCGCGGTCGTGAAGGTGGGCTCCTCGTCGGTGACGGCGGACACGGTGGCGCGGCTGTGCACCGAGATCGCAAGGACCCGCCGGGACGGGCACACGGTCGTCGTCGTCACCTCGGGCGCCATCGCCGCCGGCTGGGCCGCCCTCGAGCGCGGCGAACAGCGACCCGGCGACCCGGCCGTCCTCCAAGCGGTGTCCGCGGTCGGGCAGCACCGGCTGATGCGCCTGTGGCAGGACGGGCTGGAGCCCCACGGGCTGCTGGCCGGGCAGGTGCTCCTGGCGCCGCTCGACTTCGTCCACCGCACCCAGTACGTCCACGCGCGCGGGACACTGCAGCGCCTGCTCGGCCTCGGCGTGGTGCCGGTGGTCAACGAGAACGACGCGGTGGCCGACGAGGAGATCCGCTTCGGCGACAACGACCGCCTCGCCGCGCTCGTGGCACACCTGGTCGGGGCGCAGCTGCTCGTGCTGCTGACGGACGCGCCCGGCCTTCTCACGGCCGACCCACGGCGTGACCGGGAGGCCTCGCTCATCGAGGAGGTCGTCGAGATCGACCACGAGCTCGAGCGGCTCGCCGGTGGACCGGGCAGTGGGATGGGGAGCGGCGGCATGGTCTCGAAGCTCGCGGCCGCGAAGATCGCGACGTGGTCGGGGGTGCGCACCGTGATCGCCGACGCGGCGCGCCCGGGCGTGTTGACGGCCGCGCTGGCCGGCGAGGCGGGCGCCGGCACGGTGTTCCGCGCCCGCGAGAGCCGCCTGTCCGCTCGCAAGCTGTGGATCGCGTTCGCGCTCGGCTCGGCGGGAAGCTTGACCGTGGACGAGGGGGCGCGCACGGCGCTGACCGAGCGGGGGCGCTCGCTGCTGGCGGCCGGGGTCGTCGGAGTGAGCGGCGGCTTCGTCCCCGAGGACGCGGTCGAGATCGCCGGGCCGGACGGCCAGGTGTTCGCCAAGGGCCTGGTCCGGCTGCCGGCGGAGCGGGCCGGCGAGTGGATGGGCCGGCGCAGCCAGGTCGTCGTCCACAGGGACGACCTGGTGCTTGTACGCTGAACTGGTGACCGCACCCGCATTGGAGCAGCTCGCGGGCCGCGTCCGGGGGGCGGCGCGTGTCGTGGCCCGGTCCTCGAGCTTGGTGCGCGACGACGCCCTGCGTCATGCCGCCGACCTCCTCGACGAGGAGTGGCCGGCGCTGGTCGAGGCGAACCGGCGGGACCTCGAGGCGGCGGAGGCGGCCGGGATGACGGAAGCGGCGCGGGACCGCCTGCGCCTGACCTCCGAGCGCGTCCGCGGCATGACGGCGGGCCTGCGCACGGTGGCCGCGCTGCCCGACCCGGTGGGCGAGGTACTCGAGGGCTGGGTCCGGCCCAATGGCCTGCGGGTGACCCGGGTCCGGGTGCCCCTGGGCGTCGTCGGGGTGATCTACGAGAACCGGCCCAACGTGACGAGCGACGCCGCCGGGCTGTGCCTCAAGGCCGGCAACGCGGCGTTCCTCCGCGGCTCTTCGTCCGCGCTGGCGTCGAACCGGGCCGTGGTGGCGCTGCTGCGGCGCGCCGTGGTCAAGGCGGGACTGCCCGAGGACGCGGTGGCCCTGGTGGAGGACGGCTCGCACGAGGCGGCGGTCGAGTTCATGCAGCTGCGCGGGTTCATCGACTGCCTGATCCCGCGGGGCGGCCCTTCGCTGATCGCGTCGCTGGTGGAGCACGCCACGGTGCCCTACGTCCTCGACGGTGACGGCAACTGTCACCTCTATGTCGACGGTGCGGCCGACCTCACCATGGCGCACGAGCTCGCCGTCAATGCGAAGACGCATCGCTTCGGGGTCTGTAACGCGGTGGAGACCATCCTCGTGCACTCGCGCGTGGCGGCCCGGTTCCTGCCCCGCCTGGCCGAGTCCCTGGTGGCGGCGGGCGTCGAGATCCGGGCCGACGAGCGCGTGCGTGCCTTCGTGCCCGACGCCGTGCCGGCGACCGAGCAGGACTTCGCCACCGAGTTCCTGGCGCCTGTGGTGGCCATCGGGATGGTCGACGACGTGGGTGAGGCGATCGAGCACATCGCCCGCTACAGCTCGGGGCACTCCGAGGCCATCGTGACCTCGGACGTGGCGGTGGCCGACCGCTTCGTGGCCGAGGTCGACGGCGCCGCGGTGCTGGTGAACGCGTCGACGCGCTTCGTCGACGGTGAAGAGCTCGGCCTGGGCGCGGAGGTGGGCATCTCGACCCAGAAGCTGCACGCCCGCGGCCCCATGGGAGTGAAGGAGTTGACGACGGTGAAGTGGGTCGTGCGCGGCGACGGGCAGGTGCGGCGGTGAGCGAGACGACGAACGGGCGGCTCGGGTTGCCCGACGCTGGTCCCCCCCGCTTCGAGTCGCTGCACGCGGTGCGCGCTGGCCTGGCCCAGGTCGGCTACTTGGCCGACGAGTCGATCAGCGGCGTCGTCTACCTGGCCGACCGGCTGTCCAAGCCGGTGCTGGTCGAGGGGCCGGCGGGCACGGGCAAGACGCAGTTGGCCAAGTCGGTGGCCGAGCTGATCGGAGCGCGCCTCATCCGGCTGCAGTGCTACGAGGGGCTCGACGAGTCCAAGGCCCTCTACGAGTGGAACTACCGCAAGCAGCTGCTGCGGATCCAGGCGGGCGAGCACGGCCAGGGCGAGACCGAGGGCCCGTCGTGGCAGGAGCTGGAGGAGGACATCTTCTCCGAGGAGTTCCTTTTGACGCGGCCGTTGCTCGAGGCGATCCGAGCCACCGAGCCCGTGGTGCTGCTCGTCGACGAGGTGGACCGCGTCGAACTCGAGACCGAGGCGCTATTGCTCGAGATCCTCTCCGAGTACCAGGTGTCCATCCCCGAGCTCGGCACGGTGCGCGCCTCACAGCTGCCCATGGTGTTCCTCACGTCGAACAACACGCGCGAGCTCTCCGAGGCGCTCAAGCGCCGGTGCCTGTACCTGCACATCGACTACCCCGATCTCGAGCGCGAGCGCGAGATCGTACGGGCCAAGGTGCCCGGCATCAGCGAGGAGCTGGCCGACCAGGTGGCGCGCATCGTGCGTTCGCTGCGCACCCTGGAGCTGCGCAAGCTGCCCTCGGTGTCCGAGACGCTTGACTGGGCACGCACGCTCGTGCTGTTGGGCGTGGAGACGATCGACGCCGCAGAGGCGAAGGACACGCTGCACATCCTGTTGAAGTACCAGGCCGACATCGAGCGAGCAACCAAGGAGCTGCTGTCGGCCTCGTCCTCGTCGGGCTGAACCCCGTCGCTGCGCGCGTGCTCGACCTCCTCTCCGGCTTCGTCACCGAGCTCCGCCGCTCCGGGCTGCCCGTCTCGCTGACCGAGCACCTCGACGCGGCGGAGGCGGTCAAGCACATCCCGCTCGAGGACCGAGACGGGCTCAAGTACGCGCTGGCGGCGACGCTCGTGAAGTCGTCCTCGCACTGGCGCGCCTTCGAGACGGCGTTCGAGGTGTTCTTCGCCGTACGGACGGGTGGCACCGAGGCGGAGGGCGACGACACCGACGGGGAGGACGCCGACACCGAGGCCGAGGGGGCGCGGGGCGACCAGGGCCGCATGCCGGGTCAGGGGCGCTCGTGGAAGGGAGGCGGCGGGGGCGAAGGCATGACCCCCGAGGAGCTGGCCGAGCTCCTGTTCAAGTCCCTGCTCTCGGCGGACCAGGGGCTGATGAACGTCGTCGCGCGCAACGCCGTGGACCGCTACGCCGGCATGGAACCAGGGCGCCCGGTCGGCGGCACCTATTACCTGTACCGCACGCTGCGGAACCTGGACCTCGACGGCGTCCTCGAACGGCTGATGGACCAGGCCGAGGCCGGCGCCGCAGGCGGCGGGCTCACCGAGCTGGAGGAGCGGCTGGCCGCCGACGAGTACAAGGCCCGCATCGACAAGTTCCGCCGGGCCGTCGAGACCGAGATCCGGCGCCGGTTGGTCGAGGACCGCGGCGCCGAGGCGCTGGCCCGCTCCGTGCGCAAACCGTTGCCCGAGGACATCGACGTCATGCACGCGACGCGTGACGAGCTGGCCATGCTGCATCGGGTCCTGCACCCGCTGTCGCGCAAGCTCGCGGTGCGGCTCGCCCGCAAGCGTCGGCACGGCCGCAAGGGGCCGCTCGACTTCCGAGCCACCATGCGCCGCTCGCTGTCGACGGGCGGCGTGCCGGTCGAGCCGCGCTTTCGGCACCCGCGGCCGGCCAAGCCGGAGATCTTCGTGATCGCGGACATCTCGGGGTCGGTGGCCAGCTTCGCCCGCTTCACCCTGCACCTGGTGTACGCCATCTCGTCGCAGTTCTCCAAGGTGCGCTCCTTCGTCTTCGTGGACGGGATCGACGAGGTGACCCGCTTCTTCGAGGGAGTGGTCGACCCGGCGGAGGCAGTGGCCCGCATCAACACCGAGGCGGACGTGATCTGGGTGGACGGGCACTCCGACTACGGGCACGCGCTCACCGAGTTCCACCGGCGTTGGGGCGACCAGGTCAACTCCAGGTCCTCGATCATCATCCTGGGCGACGCGCGCAACAACTACCACGCCTCCGGGTCGTGGGTCCTCGAGGACCTGCAGGCCCGGGCCCGGCATGTGTTCTGGCTCAACCCCGAGCCCCGCGACTACTGGGGCTCGGGCGACTCGATCGTGGGCGAGTACGCCGCCCACTGCGACGACGTGGTGGAGTGCCGGACGCTGCGCCAGCTGGAGCGCTTCGTCGGGAACCTGGCGTGAGCCGGCTCGGCCGGCTCTTCAGCTTCAAGGCGTTCGACGAACCGAAGACGCGCCCGGATGGTGCGGCGACCGCCCAGGGGCCGGACGGCGCGGGGACGACCCGACCCGAGCCGGACCTGTCGCACGCGGGGGTGCTGCGGGTCTTCCCGCCCGTGCCCGGATCGACCCGCGTCGTGCTCATCCGGCACGGCCAGGCCGAGTGCAACGTCAACCGCGTCGTGGGCGGTATCAAGGGCTGCACCGGGCTGAGCCCGCTGGGGCGCCGCCAGGTGGCGGACCTGGCCGACCGGCTGTTCGAGTCAGGCGAACTCCGCGACGCGACGACGCTGTACTCCTCCGTCTTGCCCCGCGCGGTGCAGACCGCGGAGCGGTTGCGCCCGGTCGTAGGGCCGGGCCCCGGCGCGCTGGGCCCCGTGGTGCAGCAATGCGACCTCTGCGAGCTCCACCCGGGTGAGGGCGACGGCATGTCGTGGGACGAGGTGGTCGAGACGCTCGGGGTGCCCGATTGGGACCGCGACCCCGATGCGCCCATCGCACCGGGGGGCGAGAGCTGGTCGAGCTTCATCGTCCGGGCCTCCGACGCGGTGCGTTCCTTGGCCCGGCGTCACCCCGGCGAGCTGGTGGTGGCGGCCGTCCACGCCGGGGTGATCGAGGCCACCATGATCTCGTTCCTCGGCGTGCCGCCCGAGACCTATCGCCGGGGCTGGGTGCACATCGCGCACGCGTCGATCACGGAGTGGGCGTGGGTTCCGCACGAAGACCGGTGGATCCTGATGCGCTTCAACGACTCGTGCGGCGTGCCGCAGGCCTGAGCGGTCCGGGCGCTGCGTCCCGTACCCCCCGCATCCCGTGTTGTCGTCGAGGTGATCGGACACGGATCGCCACATTCGACGCGGTGATCTGGAGGTGAAAGGCTGCCTCTAGGGCTTCTTTCATTGCTCTGTCGGGAAGGAAAGCAAGCAAGATGATGACCTCTTCTTTCTCCTTCAAGCCCTTGGCCGCAATCGGGAGCGTTGCCGCGCTCGTTGTTCTCGGAACCACCTTCGGGGTTCAGCAGATCGGCCCGATGCCCGCCGCAGCGGCTGGAACTTCGGTCGCCGTCTTCTCTTGGGGCGACAACAGCGTCGGCGAGCTCGGCAACGGGTCTTTGAGCCCTACGTCGAGTGACCAACCGGCGTCGGTCTTGCTCCCGCAGGGAGTGACCCCAACCGCGATCGCCGGCGACAACAGCACAGCTGCAAACACGTCGTCCGACCCCTTCGGTGTGAGCCCCGTCGGATTGGCCATCGGGTCCGACGGGAACGTCTACGCCTGGGGCGACACCTCCGGGCCCGCTGGAGAGAGCGACGTGCCGGTGGTCATCTCGCTGCCGAGTGGCGTCACGCCGAGAGCGGTGAGTGCAGGTCAGAGCGCGGCCTTCGTCCTCGGCTCCGACGGTCATCTCTACGCGTGGGGGGACAACACTCTGGGTATCCTCGGCGACGGAACGACGACGAGCAGTACCACGCCCGTGCAGGTTTCGTTCCCGGCCGGGGTCACTCCGTCCTCTATCGCTGCCGGTTTCGAAACGGCATACGCCATCGGCTCGGACGGCCATCTCTACGCCTGGGGAGACAACTTCTACGACGAGCTGGGAGACGGTGGCGTCAGCCCCCAGACTTGCAGCAGCTTCTCCGTAGGCTGCAGCACCACGCCCGTGGAGGTGTCGCTCCCCGCCGGCGTGACCCCGACGTCTATTTCCGCCGGCGGAGGTTTCGCCCTCGCAACCGGTTCCGACGGCAACCTCTACGCCTGGGGCGATAACGCCGACGGACAACTCGGCAACGGCACCACGACTCAAAGCACCACGCCCGTGCAGGTGGAGCTCCCCGGCGTGACGCCCACCGCGATCTCGGCAGGCGGAGGTTTCGCCCTCGCAATCGGTTCCGACGGCAACCTCTACGCCTGGGGTCAGAACACCAACGGACAACTCGGCAACGGCACCACGAACGAAAGCACCACGCCCGTGCAGGTGTTGCTACCCGCCGGCGTGACGCCCACGACGATATCCGCATGCGGAGGTTTCGCCCTCGCAATCGGTTCCGACGGCAACCTCTACGCCTGGGGTGCCAACAGCTTGGGCGAACTGGGAGACGGCTCCACCGTCGACGCGACGACCCCGGTCAAGGTGGCACTGCCGTCGGGAAGCAACGTGCAAAAGCTCGGGCCCGAGCCCGGTGCCATCACCGGCTACGCGATCGTGAGCGCCTCTGACGTCGCACCGAGTGTCACGACGCAGCCGAGCGATCAGTCCGTCTTCGAAGGCACGAACGTGAACTTCTCAGCCGCCGCGAGCGGATTCCCCGAGCCGACCGTGCAGTGGCAGCAGTCCACAGACGGGGGAACGACCTGGAGCGACGTTCCCGGCGCCACCTCGAACACCTACAGCATCAACGACGTGCCTCTCGCTGACAACGGGTTCGAGTTCCGCGCCGTCTTCACCAACGGGACCGGTTCGGCCACCACCGATCCGGCGACCCTCACGGTCAACCCCACGGTCG
This sequence comes from uncultured Acidimicrobiaceae bacterium, assembly GCA_963763575.1. Taxonomy (GTDB): domain Bacteria; phylum Actinomycetota; class Acidimicrobiia; order Acidimicrobiales; family RAAP-2; genus Bog-473. Next base: position 42,877 of record CAVXPD010000021.1, on the reverse strand, counting down.
CGCCGGTGATCACGACCCAGCCGAGCAGCCAGAGCGTCCCCGTCGGCACCGGCGTCACGTTCTCCGCTGCGGCGAGCGGGGAGCCACCCCCGACCGTGCAGTGGCAGCTGTCCCCTGACGGGGGATCGACCTGGATCGACATCTCGGGCGCCACCTCGGACACCGAAAGTGTCAGCGACGTGACCGCTTCGGACAATGGGTTCGAGTTCCGGGCCGTGTACACCAACTCCGTCGGCACCGCGACCACGAACGCGGCCACGCTCACCGTCACCGCCCCGGCGCCCACCACGAGCGTGCTCCTTCCGTCGAGCGGTGCCACGGTCAGTGGTGACATCTTTCTCAACGCGGTGGCGTCGAGCCCCGTGGGCATTGCTTTGGTGACCTTCGAGGTGAGCGGGGGTTCGATCACCGACCAGGTGCTGAGCTCCGCGGTCAGCTGGCGATACGGGTGGCTGGGCGCCTGGGACACCACCGACGTGCCCAACGGCACCTACACGGTCCAAAGCGTGGCCACCGACAACTTGGGGCAGTCGACGACCAGCGCCCCGATCACCGTGACGGTCGCCAACCAGCCGCTCGCGACCGCGGTCCTCGTCCCTTCCAACGGGGCCACCTTGAGCGGCTCCTCGGCGGTTCTCGACGCCTCGGCGTCGGGGACGAGCGACGTCACCGGGGTCCAGTTCGTCATCAACGGCGTGTCCAGCTCCTATGAGGCGATGGGGCCCGCGGTCGCGACGATCTACGGTTGGCTCGCCCTCTGGAGCCTCAGCGGTGTCCCCGCCGGGAGCTACACGATCGAGAGCATCGCCACTCAGTCCGGCGGCGGGACGGCGACCAGCACACCCGTCACGGTCACGGTGAGCTGAGAGCGCCTCGGGTCGCTCGCCCACCTCACGCCAGGTACTCCGAGGCGAGCTTCGGGGGTGCGCAGGCGAGCCAGGCGTCGAGGACGGCCTCGCGCAACGGCTTCTTCGTGACGACGCGCAGCTGGACGAGCACGGCGGCGAAGCCGTCGAAGTGCGGGATGGTGAAGATCCCCTTAGCAGCCGTCGCCAGCACCGCCTCCTTGTCCTCCAGGTCCGCCGTGCGCAGCGCGAGGATCGTCCCCGCCGGCGGCTCCTCGTCGCCGAACCGCTTGAGGTCCGCCTTGGAGAACGGACGTTCCCAGGCGAAGGCCTTGCCTGCGACGAACCAGGTCCGGTTGTGGTGGCGCTCGCCCTCCGTCACCTCCGGCAGCGCGGTGATCATGCGCTCGGCCTCGTCGAGGGTCACCACGGCGGCACCCTACCGCTAGCGTCGCCGTCGATGGCCGCAACTTCGTGTGAACCCCGATGACACCGACCGCCACCGGTCTCGATGCCGCCGGCCTCGCGCGACTCCACGACCGACTCGCCGCGCACGTCGAGCGCCGGGAGGTGCCCGGGCTGGCCGCGCTCGCGGCGTGCGGGAACGACGTGCACGTCGAGGTGCTCGGTTCTCCGGCGCTGGACGACCCTTCGCCGTTGCGGCGCGACGCCATCTTTCGCATCGCGTCGCTGTCCAAGCCGATCGCCGGCGCCGGCGCCATGGCCCTCGTCGACGACGGTGTGCTGTCGGTCGCCGACCCGGTCGAGAGGTTCCTGCCCGAGCTGGCCGGCCGGCGGGTGCTGCGCAGCCTGGAGAGCGCGCTCGACGACACGGTCGCCGCGGAGCGCTCCATCACGGTCGATGACCTGCTGACGTTCCGGCTGGGATTCGGGGCGATCATGGCCGCACCGGGCACCTACCCGATCCAAGAGGCCGAGGCGGAGCTCGGCCTCACGACCCTCGGGCCACCGTGGCCGCCGCCGCCGTTCGGCTCCGACGAGTGGGTCGCGCGGTTCGCGTCGCTGCCCCTGATGGACCAGCCCGGCACCGTGTGGCGTTACAACACGGGCGCGCAGGTGCTCGGTGTCCTGCTCGAGCGCGCCAGCGGGCAGGCGCTCGAGGACTTCCTGCGGACGCGGCTGTTCGGGCCGTTGGGGATGGCGGACACCTCGTTCAGCGTGCCGGAGGAGAAGCGGCATCGCTTCACCACCGCGTACTTCCCCGACCCGGCCAGCGGCGCGCTCACGCTGCTCGACCCGCCCGCCGGCGGCTGGTGGGACGAGCCGCCGGCCATGGGGAACGCCGCGGGCATGCTCGTCTCCACCCTCGACGACTACTGGGCCTTCGTCGCCATGCTCCTGGCCGGCGGGCGCCACGGGGGGGAGCAGGTCCTGGCGCCGGACTCGGTGGCCGCCATGACGCGCGACCACCTCACCGCCGCGCAGCGCGCGTCCGCGGCGCCGTTCCTCGACGCGGCCACGGGATGGGGCTATTGCATGGCGGCACCGGTCCCGGGCGCAGCCGGGCAGGCCGTCCCGTACGGATTCGGCTGGAACGGCGGGACGGGCACGGTCTGGACGAGCGATCCCACGCGTGGCCTCACCGGCATCCTGCTCACCCAGCGGGCCATGATGTCGCCCGAGCCGCCGCCGCTGTTCGTCGACTTCTGGGACGCGGTGTACGCGGCGCTCCGAGACTGACTGGCGCCGACCTTGACGGGACTCAACGGCTGAGTCCGCTCACGTCTCCATTTCGTGGCCACCGGTCGTCGGTCGTCGTGCTTGGCCTGGCGGCCCACACTTGCCGAGGCAATGCCCTCGCGAAGAACCGGCGGTCGGTGACGCCCCGGGCCTTCTCAATCGGCCGGCATAGGTCCAGTCTTCGCTGGTGAGGCTCTCCGGGTGACGAAGATGTGTCCCACCAGTGCACCCAAGGTGATCACAGCGCCCATTGCGACGAACCACGTCACAAGGTTGAAGACCACCCCGATTGCACCATAGAGGTGACTGTCCGAAACCAGGGCCGAACCGAAATAGATCGACGCGAACGCACCAAGGCCGACCCAGAAGAGTCCCGTGGCTAGCCCGGCAGGAAAGAGTCTTCGCCAGGACTCCTTTCCCCCCAGCAGCCAGTAGAGGCCAAACCAGAAGAGCGCCGTTGCGATGACCAGGTTGCCCAAGCCCAAGAACACTCGGCCGGCGGGGAGGCTCCGCAGTGGAGGACTAATCCGCGCATCGACGTAGACCTCGAGTGCAACCGCGACGGCCCAGACCAAGCACCGAAGCACGTTCAACCACCCCCGAACGTCGGGGTGGCCGAAGATCCGTCGGTACAGCTTTTGAATCTCGCGCGCAACTGCCACCGTTCCGGCCAGGGAGAGGATCAGGGCGAGCACGACGCCGAAGCCCCAGCCGGCATGCGCAGACTTGAAGAGGGCATCGACGACGTGCGTGTCTTTGTGATTCAGTCCCAGACGGATGTCGATGTTGCCGTCCACCCGGCTGTTGGCGAATGCACTGAGCAGGATGATCAGCGGCAGGACCGAGAGCAGGAACGAGGCACCGAACAGGATGATCCAGTTCCCGAACTCCACTTCGCCGAGACCCTTGATCAGGTCCTGTGCGGCTGATCCTTCGTAGCGGTCACGCCACCAACCAACAAGTCGACGTGGTTTTGCAGGAGATCCCGCTATTCCATGCTTGATTCCAGCTTGTTGCTCTTCCACGACGTGAGGCTATTCCTGCGTCATCGAGGAGTTGCAGACATGGCACGTGAAGCGGCTCGGTGTAGGAGCGGTAGGTCGTTGCCCCTCATGCCAGTCGAGGCTAGAACTAGGCCACCCGAACCCAGACCCGTCCTCTAGGAGGCCCTGAGAATGCTCGCGTACGACTACCCCCTCGGCGGGGTGTTCCTCTCGATGCTGTACTTCTTCTTGTTCTTCATCTGGATCTGGATCCTCTTCACCGTCCTCATCGACATCTTCCGCAGCGGTGACCTGAACGGCTGGGTGAAGGCGTTGTGGTGCATCTTCGTGATCATCGTGCCCTTCCTCGGGGTCTTCGTGTACCTGATCGCCCGAGGCGGCAAGATGCAGGAGAGGAGGGTGCAAGACGTGGCGCAGCAGCAGAAGGCCATGGACCAAGCGGTCCGACAGGCCGCCGGGACATCCGGTGGTGACGTGGCGTCACAGTTGAGCCAGCTGGCCGACCTCCAGTCCCAGGGTGTCATCACCGATGCCGAGTTCGAGGCGCAGAAGGCCAAGATTCTCTCGGCGACCTAGAGCCACCCATAAGCGTCTTGGTTCTGCGTTCTGGGCGAGGTGCCGACTCAGCCTGATCTCGCCCCGAACCGGTCTGGAACCGCCGGGTAGACGGTCTCTCCGAGCGCTTCTCGGACTCGATCCCCATAGAATTTCGTCGTGAGCAGCCTGTCCGCGACCGAGCCGGACGAAGTGCTCGAGGGTCTGTCCGGGTCCGAACACGAGGACATCGTCGCGGTTCGACGCCCCGAGAGCGGTCTTCGAGCCATCATCGCCGTGCACTCGACGCTCCTCGGTCCCTCCCTGGGCGGGGCCCGGTTCTATCCCTACGAGGACGAGGCACGTGCTCTCGATGATGTCCTTCGCCTTTCGAGAGCCATGACGCACAAGGCGGCGTTGGCCGGACTGAGACAAGGAGGGGGCAAAGCGGTCATCATCGGCGATCCGCGCCTCATAAAGACGCCCGCGCTGCTCCGTGACTTCGCCGCGGCGGTCGACGTCCTTCAAGGCCGCTACGTCACCGCAGAAGACGTCGGGACGACCCAAGACGACATGGATCTCCTTCGAGAGACGACTCGGTTCGTGGCGGGCACCGCCACCGGGCGCGGCGGATCGGGCGATCCCAGTTGCGCCACGGCGCTCGGGGTGGTGGTGGCGATGGAGGCCGCGGCCGCTCGCCGGTGGGGTGACGACCTCGAGGACAGGACCGTGTGTGTTCTCGGCGCCGGCAAGGTGGGCGCAGAGGTCATTCGGCTTCTCGTGCGGCGACAGGCCGTCGTCATCGCCTCGGACGTGGATCACACCAGGGCCGAGCGTGCCTTGCGCCTCGGCGCCGCCCGCCTCGTCGACCCGGCCGATGCGTTGGGTGTCACCGCCGACATCTTCTGCCCGTGTGCGTTGGGCGGCCTGCTCAGCGAAGAGGTCGTGCCCGACCTTTCCTTCGCCGTCATCGTTGGAGCGGCAAACAATCAACTGGATCGTGCCCGGGTGGCGGACTCGCTCGCGGCGGCCGGCATTCTCTATGTCCCTGACTTTCTGGCCAACGCAGGTGGCATCATCAACATCGCCGAAGAGTCCCATGGTTACGACCGAGCGCGTGCGGTGCGGGCTGTCGGTCAGATCCGGGACACGACGACCGCGGTGCTCGAGCGCGCCGAGCTGTGCGGCATCACTCCGCTGGCGGCGGCCGAGGAGCAGGTGGCGAAGCGGCTCGCAACAGCCAGAAGAAGCGTCGATCCGACTGACTAGGGGCAAGAAGCCCTTGGCGGTGGCGTGGGCGACCCTCGCCACAACATCTTGAGTCTCTGGAATCTCAGTGCGGGCCACTCGTTTGAGTTGAACAGCGTGGCTAGGGCAGAGGCGTCGCCGCTGCCGCGTCGAGGAACTTGGTGCCGATCGGCGCGGCGACCTGCCCGCCGACCCCGCCCCCGACGACGAGGACGGCGAAGGCGAGGTCCCCCCGGTAGCCGATGAACCACGCGTCGGTCCGGGGCGGATTGGCCGAGCCGAATTCGGCCGTGCCCGTCTTGCCGAACGTGCCCGCGGGAAGGCCGGCGCCGGCGGCCGTGCCCTGCGGGGTGGTGACGACGGCCTGCATCATGGAGCGCAGATCGGAGACGACGTTGGGGTCGAGCGCTTGCACGGGTGCCGTGTCGTCACCCGATCCCGCCACCAGGCGAGGGAGCCGCAGGCCCCCCGAGTCCACGGAGGCAGCCACGGTCGCCATGGCGAGCGGGGAGACCTCCACCTGCGCTTGCCCGATCGCCGTGGCCGCCGCATCCGAGGTGGACGTCGGAGTGGGCACCTTGCCGCTGAAGGCGGTCAACCCGAGCTTGTAGGTCGCGCCGATCCCGTACTGGGCCGCCGCCGGCGCATAGCTTTCGGCCGGGAGCGAACTCGACATCCCGATGAACGCCGTGTTGCAGGACATGGCGAAGGCCTGGAGCATGGAGAGCGACGGCGTGGTCTCGCCCTCGAAGTTGTGGAAGACCTCGCCGTCGACGGTGATCGTCGGGGGACACGACGCGGGGCTGGACGGCGTCAGGCCGTGCTCGATGAGGTCGGTGGAGGTGATCACCTTGAACGTGGAGCCCGGCGGGTACGCGCCGTCGAGGGCGTCGTTCACCTCCTGGGAGTCCGGGACGCTCACCGTTGCCAGGACCTCGCCCGTCGAGGCCTGTATCGCCACCAGGTCGGCCGGCAGCGTCTCGCCGCTCAGGGCGGACTCGGCCGCCTGTTGGATCGGTGGGTCGATGCCCGTCTGCACCGGCGTGCCGGCGTGCGACCCGAAGCGCGCCAGGGTGGCGATGGTGGCGCCGTCGTGCCCGGTGACGGTGACCGTGGCGCCGGGCGTGCCCGCGAGCTGGCGCTCGTCGGCCTCCTCGATCCCGGTCTGGCCGACCGTGTCGCCCGAGGCGTACGGCGGACCCAGCTGCTGGAGCTCCTGCGCCGTGATGGGGCCGACCGTGCCCACGAGGTGCGCGCCGAGCTCGGGGGTGAGAGGACCGCGTGCGGCGCCGGTCTGGAACACGGTGCCCGACACCGGGTAGATCACCGGCTTGAGCTGTTGGTAGGTGGGCATGGGGAGCGAGATCACCGGCACGAACCAGGTGGGATGCGCCGTGGCGGTCGTCTCGTCGGCCTGGATCTGCGCCGCGGTGGCGCCGGTGTGCAACAGCGCCGCCGTCAACGCGGTCGCATCCGTGACGCGTGACCCCTCGATACCCACCGAGACCATCGGGACCTCGGTGGTCAGGGGGGCGCCGCCGGCGCCGAGGATGGCCGCCCGGGCCGGCCAGGTGACGCTGGTCGAGACTGTGTCGCCCGGTCCGAGCGAGGGGAAGATCGAACGCGGCGACCACTGGACCTTCCAGCTCCCCGACGCGTCGATGAGATGCAGCGTGCTGCGGACGCGGAGCGTACCCACCGGTCCGAGCACCAGGTGGCTCTGCACCGCCGCCGTCGCGTCCGAGCCGCTGGTGCTCACCGCGCCCAGGTGATAGGTGGCAGCGGTGAGTCCCAGGCTGCTCGCCACCGACCGGTTGAAGGAGACGAAGTCTGTGGGCGGGCTCGCGACGAGGTGCGCCATTGAGGCGTAGTCCTGGTGGGACCAAGAGGAGAGGTACTCCTGCAGCGTTCCGGTCGGGCTCGGCGCGCCGGGCGTGCCGCACCCGGCCAGCAACCCGGCCGCCGCTGCGCTGGCCGCCCCCACGAGGGCGATGGAGCGCACCCCGATGCGCCCCCTTCGTCGCCGATCCACCGCAAAACCCCCTCCTGCCGACATGCTCCCGTCACTCTTGCATCAGATCGGCGCGCGGCGCGTGCACGGGGCGCCTGCGTCGGGTGCCAGCTACGCTGATCGCTCCGGCGCAAAGGGGGCGCACTCATGTACAGGATCGTGGTCGTAGGCACGGACGGCTCCCCGACGGCGGACCGCGCCGTCGAGGCGGCGGCGGACCTGGCTCGTTCATGGGGATCGGAGCTGCACATCGTCACGGCGGTGCGGTCGCCGCGCTCTGGCATGGCATCGGCCAGTGGAGCGCCCCTCGTCGACTCGGGCGCCGGCGCGGCGCTCGCCGAGGAGGTCGGCAAGAACGTCGGTGAACAGGCCGTCTCGTCCCATGGTTCCGGCCTGAAGGTCGAGGCCCATGCCGCCCAAGGCAACGCCGACGACGTCATCCTCGAGACGGCGGCCCAGGTCGGCGCGGACCTGATCGTCGTCGGGAGCAAGGGCATGCGCGGCGCCCGCCGGTATCTCGGCAGCGTGCCCAACTCGGTGGCGCACGGCGCGGAGTGTGCCGTGCTCATCGTCAAGACCGACTAGTCGTACGCTCCAACAGCGGCATGGCCGAACCGTCTCGCCCGAACTACTTCGGCGAGCGCATCGCGAAGAATTACGACCGCGACAGCACGGACATGTTCGACCCGGCGGCCATCGGTAAGACGGCGGACTTCCTGGCCGCCCTGGCCGGGGACGGCGCCGCGCTCGAGTTCGCCATCGGTACCGGACGCGTCGCGCTACCGCTCAGTGCCCGCGGCGTGCCGGTGCAGGGGATCGACCTGTCGCCCGACATGCTCGCCCAGCTCGCCGCGAAGCCGGGTGCCGAGAAGATCGGCGTCACCCAGGGCGACTTCACCTCCACGCGCGTCGAAGGGGAGTTCCGGCTCGTCTACCTCGTGTACAACACGATCCAGAACGTCACCACCCAGGACGCGCAGGTCGAGACCTTTTGCAACGCGGCCGCGCACCTCGAGCCCGGTGGGTGTTTCGTGATCGAGGTGGGCATCCCGGGGCTGCAGCGGTTGCCGCGGGGCGAGAAGGTCCAGGTGTTCGCGTTCACGCCGACGCGGGTCGGCTTCGACGAGCTCGACGTGGCCAACCAACTCGGCGTGTCGCACCACATCTGGCTCGGCGACGAGCCGCGACACTTCTCCATGCCGTGGCGCTTCGCGTGGCCGGCGGAGTTCGACCTGATGGCGCGGATTGCCGGGCTGCGCCTCCGGGAGCGCTGGTCCGACTGGGGACGCGAGCCCTTCACCGGCGAGAGCATGAAGCACGTGTCGGTCTGGGAGAAGCCGGCGGCTTGACGAGCGCCCCTCCGCGCCGACGGAGTGGCTCGGGCCCGCGCCGGCTCAGGACCAGCAGGCGGGGCTCGCGGGCCGGACTAGCAGGCGTAGTCGTCGTCGTAGTCGCCCGGGCTGCCCGGCACCGGGCCGCTGAAGTACTGCACGATCTCGGGCGGGCCGGGGAGCCGGTCGCCCGCCGCCACCCGGTTGGCGTAGTCGGAACACGAGCCCGGGCCGCTCGGCGAGGCCAGGTAGTCGGCCATCCAGTAGGGGACGGACGGCGTGAAGTTGCCGACGATCGTGTTCCACACGTCCGGGCTGGCGTAGATGCCGACGTCGGCCACGCCCTCGGTCTCGTGCACCGCGTTAAGGGCACCCTGCACGAACAGCGCGTTCTCCTGGGTGCTGCCCGACCACGGGGCGATCGAATTGTTCTCCACGTCGAGCCACCACGGCACCTGCGCGTCCACCCCGGGGGTGCTCGCCGCATCCGTGTACGCATGGATGCCGGCCTGATAGCCCGCGTTGCAGGACTGGTCGCCGTTGCATCCGGGCTCGTTGATGCCCGAGGTGTAGTAGGTCAGGAAGGTGTAGAGGTTGAGCCCGCCCCCGGCCCACGCCGCCTCTCCCCCGAGGCACGAGTTGATGGGGCCGTTCGAGGCGCCGTCTACCTGCACGATGCCGATGGTGTGGTCGACCGTCGGGAAGTTGCCGCACTGGAAGGTGCTGATGTCGAAGCCGCGCGAGCCCGAGGGGAACGTCCCGCCGAAGAAGCCGCCGTGGCCCGGGGCCTCGGCCATCCCCACGATCGGCCGGTTCAGCGGCGACGGGGCGGACCCGAAGTACTGCGCGGCGCCGAAGTTCGACACCAGCCCCGCCGAGTCGGTGAACCAGTACCCGCTGTCGGTCGGTGTTGTCGCCGCGGCCACGATGGGGTTCCGGAGCGGCACGCCGCCGAGCGAGCCGAAGAACGGCGCCGAGCCGAAGCTGAAGATTCCGCCGTCGGACGCCACCAGGAAGTACCCGGCCCCGGCCGGGCCGGCGATCATGCCCACGATCGGCTCGTTCAGGTGGATGGCGCCCGTGCTGCCGAAGAAATTCGCGTCGCCGAAGGCGAAGATCCCGCCGTCGGCCGCGACGAGCCAGTAGCCCTTGCCGTCGGGCGTCGCCGCCATCCCCACCACGGGCTGGTTCAGGTGGATGGCGCCGGTGCTGCCGTAGAACTGCGCGTTGCCGAAGGCGAAGATGCCGCCGTCGGACGCGACGAGCCAGTAGCCCCCGCCGTTGGGCGTCGTGGCCATGCCGACGACCGGCTGGTTCAGCACGAGGGCGCCGGTGCTGCCAAAGAAGTGCGCGTTGCCGTAGGAGAAGATGCCCCCGTCGGACGCCACCTCCCAGTAGCCGCCCCCGCCGGGCGTCGACGCCATGCCGACCACCGGCCGGTTGAGCGCGATGCCGCCGGTGGACCCGTAGAACGGGGCGCCCCCGAAGCTGAAGATCCCGCCGTCGGACGCCACCAGCCAGTAGGCCGGGAGGTCGGAGCTGGCCGCCGCCGGTCGCGTGGTCGTGGCGACCTCGGCGCTCACGAGCGCGATCAGAGGCAGCGCCGTCGCGAGCACGGCGAGGAGGACGCGGCGCATCAGCTCCGAAGGAACTCCGCCACTCGGAAGGCGAGGTCGAGCGACTGGCGGGCGTTGAGCCTCGGGTCGCACGTGGTGGTGTAGCGCGCGTCGAGGTCACCCTCGAGGACCTCCTCGGCCCCGCCGAGGCACTCGGTGACGTCGTCGCCGGTGAGCTCGACGTGGAGGCCGCCCGGCCAGGTGCCCTCCTCGCGGTGGACGTCGAAGAACGAGCGCAGCTCCGAGAGGATGTCGTCGAAACGGCGCGTCTTGCGCCCGCCGGTGGTGAAGGTGTTGCCGTGCATGGGGTCGCAGGCCCAGACGACCGGATGGCCCCCTGCCTCGACGGCCCGGACCAGGGGGGGCAGCAGGTCGCGGATCTTGTCCCCGCCGAGCCGCGTGACCAGGGTCAGGCGTCCGGGCATCCGGTCGGGGTTCAGGCGCTCGCAGAGCGCCACGACCTCCTCCGGCGTGCACGAGGGGCCGACCTTGCAGCCGACCGGGTTGCAGATGCCGGAGAAGAATTCGACATGGGCGCCGTCGAGCTGGCGCGTACGGTCGCCGACCCAGACCATGTGGGCCGAGCAGTCGTACCAGTCCCCGGTGAGCGAGTCCATGCGGGTGAGGCACTCCTCGTAGTTGAGGATGAGCGCCTCGTGGCTGGTCCAGAAGTCGACCTGGTGCAGCCCCTCCTCGGCCGCGAGGTCGATGCCGCACGCCGCCATGAAGCGCAGCGCGCGGTCGATCTCGGACGCGATGCGCTCGTAGCGCTGTCCCTCGGCCGACGACGACACGAACTGCTGGTTCCACAGGTGGACCTGCGACAGGTCGGCGAAGCCGCCCTTGGTGAACGCGCGCAGCAGATTGAGGGTCGAGGCGGACTGCTGGTACGCGGCCACGAGCCGCTCCGGGTCGGGCGTGCGCGCCTCGGCCTCGAAGGCCTCGTCGTTCACCATGTGGCCGCGGAACGACTGCAGCTCCAGGTCGCCGAGGGTCTCGGTGTCCGTCGAGCGCGGCTTGGCGAACTGCCCGGCGATGCGGCCCACTTTTACCACCGGGACGCCCGCCGCATAGGTGAGGGCGACGGCCATCTGGAGGATGATCTTGAGCTTGTCCCGGATGGAGTCCGCGCTGAAGTCCGCGAACGACTCGGCGCAGTCGCCCGCCTGGAGCAGGAAGGCCTGACCGTTGGCCACCTCGCCCAACGCGCGCGTGAGGTGGCGCGCCTCGCCGGCGAAGACGAGCGGCGGCAGCGTCGACAGGCGCGCCTCGGCCTTCTTGAGCGCGTCGGCGTCGGGCCAGGGCGGTTGCTGCGCCGCCGGGTACCGTCGCCAGGACGCGGCGCTCCAGGAGGAAGACTCGGGGCGGCTCGTCACCCCGACAGGTTAACGCCGTAGGATCGCCCCCCATGGGCGCATTCCGCTTCGCCTTGCAGGCATCGAGTGCCGCATCCCCGGCTGCGTGGCGCGACCTGGCCCGCAAGAGCGAGGACCTCGGCTTCTCGACGCTCTACGTGCCGGACCACCTCGACGACCAGTGGGCGCCGATGGTCGCGGTGACGGTGGCCGCCGAGGCCACGACGACGCTGCGGGTGGGGACCCTCGTCCTCGACAACGACTTTCGCCATCCCGTCGTCCTGGCCAAGGAGGCGGCGACGCTCGACGTGGTCACCGAGGGCCGCTTCGAGTTCGGCATGGGCGCGGGGTGGGCGACGCTCGACTACGAGTACTCGGGCATTTCCATGGACCGGCCCTCGGTGCGGGTGGACCGCCTGCGCGAGAGCCTCGAGATCATGAAGGCCATGTGGCGCGACGGGAGCGCGACGTTGGAGGGCGAGCACTACCGCGTGACGGCCGCGCCCGGGACGCCCCAGCCGGTGACGCCGGGCGGTCCGCCCCTCGTCATCGGCGGCGGAAGCAGGCGCATCCTGACGCTCGCCGGGCAGTGCGCCGACATCGTCAGCGTCGTACCGAGCCTCACGGCGGGCCACATCGGCGCGGAGGTGGCCGCCGAGGCGGTGGTGGAGAAGTACGCCGAGCGCGTGCGGTGGGCCCGCGAGGCGGCGGGAGAGCGTGACGCCGATCTCGAGCTGCAGTGCTGGACGGTGAACGTGCAGGTCGTGCCGAACGCGCGCGAGGTCGTCGAGTCCCTCGCGCCGCTCTTCAACCTGACGCCCGACCAGCTCAGTGCTGCGCCCCTGGCGTTGATCGGCTCGGTCAGCGAGATCATCGAGACGCTGCGCAAGCGCCGCGAGGAGCTCGGCTTCAGCTACATCGTCGTGCACGAGGGCGAGATGGACGCGCTGGCACCGGTGATCGCCGAGCTTGCCGGGACCTGAGCGCGCCGCGCGCGTCGGGATCCTCGGGGGCACCTTCGATCCCCCACACGCCGGGCACGTCGCGGCCGGCCGCGCCGTGATCGAGGCGCTGGGCCTCGACCGCCTGCTCCTCGTGGTGGCCAACGATCCGTGGCAGAAGTCGGGCCATCGCGCCATCTCGCCCGCCGAGGACCGCTACGCGCTGACCGAGGCCCTGGCGGCGGAGATCCCCGGCGCCGAGGCCAGCCGGCTCGAGATCGACCGGGGCGGCGCCAGCTACTCGGTCGACACGGCCGAGGAGGTCCTGGCCCAGGCCGGTGGCCGCCCGCTCGAACTGTTCCTCGTGGTGGGAGCCGACCTGGTGCCCGAGCTCGGCACCTGGCACCGCGCCGGCGATCTGCGGCGCCTCGTCACCCTGGCCGTCGTCTCGAGGCCGGCCAGCCCCGTCGCACTGGCGCCGGCCGGGTGGCGCGCCGTCGTAGTCGACGGGCCGCAGGTGGCGGCGTCGAGCTCGGAGGTCCGCGATCTGCTCGCCGCCGGCAAGAAGGTGGACGACCTGGTGCCGGCGGAGGTCATCCGTTGCATTCGCCGCCGCGATATGTACGCTGTGCCTAGATGAGCGCCATGCCGGCCGGGTGGACGGAACTGTCGGAGCCTCCCCACGTGGGGGCGCCGTCCGAACCGGCCCAGCGCCGGGCCGACCGCCGCGCGGAGCAGAAGGTGGCACGGCGCGCGCGTCGGCGTTGGGCGATCGCCGGCTGCCTCATTCTTGCGGTCGCCTTCGGACTGACGGTAGGGATCCTGGACGTGCTCCATTGACCCCGCGGTTGGACGTCGGAGTCCAGCCGCCGGCTGCCGCGACCGCGGCGGAGTCGGCCGACGCCAAGCTCGGGCGCGACACGGTGGTGCTCGCGATGGGCGAGCTCTTCGGCGTCGTGGACGCCTTCGTCATCACGAGCGCACAGAACACGCGGCACGTGCGCACTCTCGTCGAGGAGATCGAACGCGGCGTCAAAGACGCGCACGGCGTCGGCCCGGTGCGCATCGAGGGCCGAGGCGACGCCACCTGGGTGCTCATGGACTACGGGGACTTCATCGTCCACGTGTTCTTGCAGGAGACGCGCGACTACTACGACCTCGAGCACCTGTGGTCGGGCGCCCCCCGGGTGCCCTGGCGGCGTGACGTCGAGAACGCCGGTTGATCGGCGCCCTGGGGCGGCGGCGACTCAGGGCGCGACGTTGAGGAACTGGATCAGGTAGACCGGGCCCGTCACCTCCGAGCCGTTGGCGATCGGCACGCTGGTGCGCTGGCCCTGGATCTGGAAGACGACCCCGGTGCCGAGCCCGGTCTCGGTCACCACGGTGGCCACCACCTGGGCCACCGCCTGCTCCGTGGCCGTGCCGGTGATCTGCCCGAAGGCGCCGTTGAAGTTGACCGTGACGATGTTCGGCGCGGTCGACGCAGCCGACAACACCGTCACGTCGGTGGGGATCGCCGTGGTGAGCCCCGCGGCCGCTTCGCCGCTCGACGGCCCGGCCAACAGCGCGTTGATGATCGAGGTCAGTGGCGCCGGGGCACTCACGTAACGAACGACGGGGGCGGCCAGCTGGTCGTTGGCGTCGGCGTTCAGGTAGAAGACCTTGACCGGCACCAAGGATGCCGGCTTCGGCTGCGTCGTCGTGGTGGTCGGCAGGTGCGGGTCGAGGAGGTGGAACGGGACGCGCGACGACGCGATGGCGCTGGGCCCGCTCTGGGTGGGGATGGAACAGCTCGCGACGAGGAGCGCCAGCACCGCGACGACCGGTGCGACGACGCCCGCGCGTCGTCGCCGCTTCACTCGAGCCCTCCGTCCTCGTCGTCGAGCACCGGCAGGGACAACACGATGCGCGCGCCGCCGTCCGGCGAGGACTCGACGCGCGCGGTGCCGCGCATCACGTGCATGTGCTCGGCGACGAGCGCCAACCCGAGCCCGGTCCCGGTCCCCGTGCCCCGTCGTCCGGACGCCGACCCTCGGTAGAAGCGCTCGAACACCTTCGTGCGCTCCGCGGGGTCGATGCCCGGGCCACTGTCGTCGACCGTGACCTCCACCCAGTCGCCCGCACCGGGGCCTACGCCGATCTCGGTCACGCCGCCGCCGTAGTTCGCCGCGTTCTCCATGAGGTTGACCATGACGCGCTCGAAGCGCCGCTTGTCGGCACCCACCCGCCACAATCGGACCGCCGGGTCGACCAGCACGGAGGGCGCCGTGCCGTTGCTCTTCCCGTCCATGTGGCCGAGTCCGGTCTCGACCGAGCGCTCCACCAGCTCGCCGACGTTGACGTCCTCGAGGAAGACGTCGACCGAGCCGGCGTCGGCCCGCGACATCTCGAGCAGGTCGGCCACCATCCGCTGGAAGCGGTGCAGGTCGTCGGCGAGCAGCTGCAGGGCGCGTTGGGAGCGGGCCGGGAGCTTGCCCCGGTCGGCCTCGAGGACCTCGAGCGAGGCGGCCAGCGTCGTGAGCGGCGAGCGCAGCTCGTGGCTGACGTCCGAGTTGAACCGGGCCTCGCGCTCGATCCGCTCCTGGAGCTGGTCCACCATGGCGTTGAACGAGAGCGTGAGGCCCTCGAGGTCGGGGTCGGCGGCCTCCTCGTCGAGCCGGGTGTCGAGCTCGCCGCCCGCGATGGCCACGGCGGCCCGGGAGACGTCGGCCAGCGGCCGCAGGGACCGCGACGCGGCGAAGCGCCCGAGAGCGATGCCGAGGATCGTGGTCACGGCCCCGGTCACGAAGAGGGTCAGCCCGAGCACGCTGAGGGTGTGGTCGAGGTCGGAGAGGTCGAACACCTCGAAGTAGGACGCGTGGACGGCGGGGACCGGCACGCCGACTGCGATCTCGGCCGTGCCCGCCGCCGTCCGGTAGGTCTGGGTGGCTGCGGTGCCGCCGAGGACCGTCTTGCGCAGGCGCGCCGGGATCGATGACGCGTTCACCGACAGCGAGGAGGCATACGACTGGGACCGGTGGTACAGCACCGAGTGGGCGTCGGTCCCCGCGTCGATCTGCGCCAGCAGTCCGACGTACTGCGTGTCGCCGGACTGGAGCGCGCTGCGGACAAGGGAGGCGTTGGAGAAGGCCTGCTGTTGGGCCGCCGTCTCGCGCCCGCCCAGGAGGAAGTGGCGCGTCGTGAAGTAGGACAGCCCGCCCATCAGGATCGAGAGCACCAGTGCCGCGAGGCCGAAGACGGCGGTGATGCGGGCACCGATGCCCAGCTTCACGTCAAGGCACCAGCTTGTAGCCCATGCCCCTCACGGTGAGTATGTGCTGGGGCACCGCCGGGTCCGGCTCCACTTTGGTGCGCAGCCGCCGTATGTGGACGTCGACGAGACGGCCGTCGCCGAAGTAGTCGTAGCCCCAGACGCGGTCGAGCAGCTGCTCGCGGCTGAGCACCTTGTTCGGGCTCGCGGCCAGCTCGCAGAGCAGGCGGAACTCGGTGCGCGTGCAGTGGACCTCCTCGCCGTTGAGCCGGCGCAGGACCCCTTGTTCGGGGAGGAGCTGGAGGTCGCCGAAGGTGAGCGCTCCCGGCTCCTCCTCGGCCGGCCTCGCCCGGCGCAACAGGGCGCGGATGCGAGCCGCCAGCTCCTTGGCCACGAACGGCTTGGTGACGTAGTCGTCGGCGCCGGCCTCCAGGCCGGCCACCACGTCGTGCGTGTCCGAGCGGGCCGTCACGACGATGATCGGCACGGCGCTGCTGCGGCGCAGGGCCCGGCAGCACTCGAAGCCGTCCATACCCGGCAGCATCAGGTCGATGAGTGCAACGTCAGTTGGAGCTTCGGCGAACAAGTCGAGGCCCTCCTCGCCGCTGGCGGCGTCCTTTACCTCGTACCCCTCGCCTTCCAGGGCGAGCCGCATGGACGACCTGATGCGCTCATCGTCCTCGACGACCAGGATGCGACTGCTCACGGACCTCCAACTCAGCTGATCCAGATCTGGGTGGGCCAGATAGATCCACCGATCATGCCAAAGGCTTGCTGGCCCTGTGGCGAGGTCGGGTTGTTGAAGTTCTGCACCGTGGGGTTCCCGATGACGGACCACACGGCGCGGTCGGTCCACAGATAGGGCAGGTCGTGGGCGAAGCGCCTGTTCACCGTCTTGTAGGCGGCCTGGCGCACGCTCTGCTCGCTGGTCTGGCGTCCGCTCAGCAGCGCGGCCTCGATCGTGGGGTCGGAGTTGCGGGCCATGTTGATGGAGAGCGCCCCCGAGCTGACCGTGGTGGTGCTCCAGAAGATGTAGTTGAGGTCGGGTTCGACCGCACCGAACTGGCGCCAACCGAGCGCCTCGTACTTGCCGGCCAGCGCGTTGTTGATGGTCTGGTTCTGCTGGACGATGTTCGTCGAGACCTTGAACCCGACGGCCTGCCACGCCTGCTCCAGGTACTGCGCGGCCCGCAACGCGGCCGGCGAGTTGGTCGAGCCGTAGGTGAACGTGATGGGCCCGCCGTTGGCCTTCGCCGCCGCCTTGACCAGCTTCGCCGCGTTGGACGGGTTGTAGGACGGGTACGGGACGTTCGACGAATAGTAGGGCGACCCGGGCACGAATACGCCGTTGCTCACGGCGAGGACCCCGTCGTCGATGACCTTGGCGTACTGGTTGCGGTTGACCGCCTGCGCGGCGGCCAGCCGGATGTTGGGGTCGTTGAACGGCTTGGCCAGGCAGTTGAGCTGGACGCAGTTCATGTCCGGCTCGCCGGCGACGTGGGTACTGTCGTCGATGTAGGAGTAGTTCTTGTTGCCCCGGAACTGGAGGATGATCTGCGGCGTGTCCGTGATCATGAGGTCGATGGTGCCGGACTTCAACGCCTCGGCGCGCGAGTCTTCGTCGGGGATCGGCTTGTAGGTGATCTGCGAGAGGTACGGCATGCCCTTGCGCCAGTAGTTCGGGTTCGCCGTGGCGGTGAAGTGGTCGTTGGGGACCCACTCCTTGAACACGAAGGGCCCGGTGCCCACCGGGTGCGACGTCCCGTTCGGGTTGGCCAACATGGAGGGCGCCACCACGTAGGCGATCTGGCCGCCGATGCCGCCGGCCAGGTAATACGGGAAGGGGACCCAGGGCGACTTGAAGGTGATGGTGGCCGCGAGCGGGCCGGCCTGGGTGATCGACACCAGGGTCGGGCTGACGACGATGCCGGTCAGCAGCGACTTGGCCTGCGCCTGCAGGTTGGTGACGAGCGCCGCGCCGTCGCAGGGCGTGTTGTCGTGGAACACCAGGTTCGGCCGCAGGGTGATGGTCCACGCCGTGTAGTCCGAGTTCGGCGTCACCGACTGGGCGAGGTAGGGCGCCCAGTCGCCGTTGTTCAAGATGATGGTGAGGGGGTCGAACACCGTGCGGGCGTACATGACCCCGACCTCGTCGAAGCGCGCCACGGTCGGATCGAAGCCCTGCTCCTCGGCGTCGACGCCGAAGACGAGCGAGCCGCCCTTCTTGGGCGTCTTCGTGCTCACGCCGTTGCGACCCGGGCCGTTCGTGGCCGCGCCCGCGATGTCGTCCCACCCGAGGCCGAGGGCGGACGCCCCGGCAAACCCGGCCGCGGCGGCCGCGCCGCCGGCGAGCAGTGCTCGCCGATCGAATTTCGAGGCCATCGTCCCTCCCTCGTCACGAACCGAGCGGACCCCCCGAAAGGTTCGCGGGCGGAACCCTAGTGCCCGGGATTGCGGCAGTGCGGGCACTACGGTTGACCGGGTGCCGGACGACTGGGACCTGCCCGGGTTCTCTGCCTGGCTGAGCGGTCGCGCGCCGGCCACCCGGAAGGCGTACGCCAGCGACCTGGCCTCTTTCGCCGAGTGGATGGCGCGCAGCGACGTCGACGGCCCCGACGGCGTCGATCGCCTCCACCTGCGCCGCTACCTGGCGTCACTGGGCACGCGCAAGCTCGCCCGGGCCACCATCGCCCGCAAGGCGGCTGCACTGCGCTGCTACTTCTCCTGGCAGGTCCGGCAGGGTCGCCTCGGCTCCGATCCGGCACGGTCCCTGCGCGCACCGGCCGGCGGTGGGCGTCTCCCCCGCGTGCTCTCCAACGCCGAGATGGCCTCGCTCCTCGAGGTGCGAGGCGAGACGCGGATCGACCGGCGCGACCGTGCGGTACTCGAGCTCCTCTACGCCGCCGGGCTGCGCGTGTCGGAGCTCTGCGGGCTCGACCGGGGCGACGTCGACCTGCGTGGCCGGACCGTGACGGTGCTCGGCAAGGGCTCCAAGCAGCGGCGCCTGCCGATCCACGACGGCGCCGTGGCCGCGCTGGCCGCCTGGCTCTCCGGTGGCCGGGACGAAATGGACGGGCCGCGCGAGGCGGCGTTCGTGAACCAGCGCGGCGCACGCCTGGGGCCCCGCGACGTGCGCCGGATCCTCGACCGGCGTGCCGTGGCGCCGACCCACCCGCACGCGCTCCGGCACACCTACGCCACACACCTACTCGACGGGGGCGCGGACTTGCGGGTCGTCCAGGAGCTGCTGGGCCATGCGAGCCTGGCCACGACGCAGGTGTACACGCACGTCAGCAAGGAACGGCTGCGCTCGGTCTACGGGGGCACGCACCCGAGGGCCTGACCGCCGTTCGTGGCCTCGGAGGGCCCGGAGGCCTCGCGGCGGCTAAGATGGTTCGGCCCACCAAGGGGGTGGGCGTCAACACCCGAGCTTCATCACCTGTCGCGATCCACGGTCGCCGCCCATGGGTGGCGCTGCGGCAGGGGAGCAACCGATTGGAGGAACAACTCAATGGCCGTCGTTTCCATGCGACAGCTGCTGGAGGCCGGAGTCCATTTCGGCCACCAGACGCGCCGATGGAACCCGAAGATGAAGCGCTTCATCCTTGGTGAGCGCAACGGGATCTATCTGATCGACCTGCGGCAGACGCTCAGTGGCGTCGAGTCCGCGTACTCCTTCGTCCGCGATCTGGTCGCCGACGGGGGCACCATCCTCTTCGTGGGGACCAAGAAGCAGACCCAGGGCCCGGTGGCCGAGTATGCCGAGGCCTGCGGCATGCCGTACGTCAACCAGCGTTGGCTCGGCGGCATGCTGACCAACTTCGCCACCGTGGCGGGACGAGTGAAGCGCATGCAGGAGCTGCGGGCCATGCAGGCGGCCGGCGACTTCGATGGCATGCCCAAGCGGGAGGCGCTGCAGCACACCCGCGAGCTCGAGAAGCTGTCGCGCAACCTGGGTGGGATCGCCGGCCTCGACCGGCTGCCCAACGCCGTGTTCGTGATCGACACCAAGAAGGAGCACATCGCGGTGACCGAGGCGCGCAAGCTCGGGCTCCCCGTGGTGGCCGTCGTCGACACCAATTGCGACCCCGACGTCATCGACTACGTCATTCCCGGCAACGACGACGCCATTCGCTCCGGCTCGCTGATGTGCCGGGTGATCGCGGACGCCGTCGTCGAGGGCCGCTTCATCGCCGAGCACCGGCGCCAGATGGCGCCAGCCGCCCCGGAGGAAGGCGCCACGCCGTCACCGCGACCCCGGCGGGTGCAGCCGGTTGCCCAAGAGCCGGTCGAGGTGGCGTGAGTATGGCCAAGTACACCACCAAGGACGTCGCCACACTGCGACAGATCACGGGCGCCGGACTGCTCGACTGCCGCAATGCCCTCGAGGAGACCGACGGCGACATCGAGAAGGCCGCCCAGCTCCTCCGCGAGCAGGGCAAGGCCGGCGTGGCGAAGCGGAGCGACCGCGCCGCTTCCGAGGGCGCGGTGGCCGCCGTGCGTTCGGGCGACGCCGCCGCCGTCGTCGAGCTGCGCTGCGAGACCGACTTCGTGGCCAAGTCCGGGGAGTTCGTCGCCCTGGCCGACGAGCTGGCGGCGCTGGTCGCGGCCAAGGGCGAGGAGGCCGTCGGCGAGCTCGACGAGGAGATCGACCGGCTGCGCACCACGCTGAAGGAGAACATCTCGGTGGGAGAGGTGCGCCGGCTCGTGGCCGAGTCCGGTCAGGTTGTCGACACCTACGTCCATCGCCAGAACGACCGGGGCGTGAACGCGGTGGCAATCGTGCTCGACGGCGGGTCGGAGGACCTGGCGCACGACATCGCGGTGCACATCGCGTTCACCAAGCCGGCCTACCTCAGTCGTGACGACGTCCCCGCGGACGAGGTCGCGGCCGAGCGCGCCACGCTCGAGACGATCTCGCGCAACGAGGGCAAGCCGGAGGCCGCGCTCCAAAAGATCGTCGAAGGCCGATTGACGGGTTGGTTCAAGGAGCGCGTCCTGCTCGACCAGCCCTACGTGCGCGACGACAAGAAGACCATCGCCGAAATGCTCGGCTCGGCTCGAATCGTCGCGTTCGCGCAGGTCGTCATCGGCGCCTGAGGCGCTGAGGATCGTGGGAGAACCCCGCCGGATCGTCCTCAAGATGTCGGGAGAGGCCTTGGCCTCTGCTGCGTCCGACGAGACCATCGACGCCGCCACCGTCGAACGCATGGCCAAGGAGATGGCGCGCGCCATGGACGGTGGCGGACTCGAGCTGGCCGTCGTCGTCGGCGGCGGGAACATCTGGCGCGGCACCACTGGAGCGAGTGGCGGCATGGACCGCGCCACCTCCGACACGATGGGGATGTTGGGAACGGTGATCAACGCGCTGGCGCTCCAGGACGCGCTGGAGCAGCAGGACCAGCCCACCCGGGTGTTGACCGCGCTCGCCATGGCGGAGGTGGCCGAGCCGTACATCCGTCGACGGGCCATCCGGCACCTGGAGAAGGGACGCATCGTCATCTTCGCCGCCGGCATGGGCAATCCGTTCTTCACCACCGACACCCCCGCTGCACTCCGGGCGGCCGAGATCGGCGCGGAGCTGCTGTGCAAGGGGACCCACTCGGGTGTCGACGGCGTGTACACCGCCGACCCCAAGGTCGACCCCACGGCGACCCGCTACGACGAGATCTCCTTCATGGACGTGATCAACCGTGACCTGCGGATCATGGACCTCACCGCCATCACCTTCTGCAAGGACAACAACCTGCCCATCAGGATCTTCGACCTCATGATCCCGGGCAACATCGGCAGGGCGCTCAACGGGGAGAAGATCGGAACGCTGGTCCATTGAAGAAACGCTGGCCGATGAAAGATCGGAACCCTCGCCCGTCGCTCGGTACGCTGGTCCCTTGATGGATGACGACCTCGCCACCCTGGTCAAGGACGACACCAAGGAGAAGATGGGCAAGGCCATCGATCACGTCCGGCACGAGATGGGCAGCGTGCGCACCGGGCGCGCCTCCTCGGCGTTGGTGGAGCCACTGCTCGTCGATTACTACGGCACGCCGACGCCATTGCGTCAACTCGCCGGCTTCAGCGTGCCCGACGCCATGCTGCTGGTGATCTCGCCCTACGACAAGGGGTCCCTCAAGGAGATCGAGAAGGCCATCATGGCCTCGGACTTGGGTATCAACCCCGCCAACGACGGCGTCGTGATCCGACTGGCCTTCCCGCCGTTGACCGAGGAGCGCCGCAAGGAGCTGGTCAAGGTCGTGCGGCACAAAGCGGAGGAGGGTCGCGTGGCGGTACGGAACCTGCGCCGGGCGGGGCGCCACGAACTCGAGGCCTTGCAGAAAGACGGAGAGCTCTCGACCGACGAACTGGAGCGGGTCGAGAAGGAGCTGGAGAAGATCACGCACGAGCAGGTCGCCGTGATCGACCAGGTGCTCGCGCACAAAGAACAAGAACTGCTGCAGGTGTGAGGAGCAGCGAGAGAGATGTCTGACGGAACCGACGATTTCAACGAGTTCAGCGAGTTCGACGAATTCGAGTCGACGCTCGCCGGTCTCGGCGACCCCGCACGCGATCAGGACGTCGAGGACCCGCCGAGCTACCACTCCGGGCGCGTCCGCATCATCGGCGCCGAGCCGGCGGGCGACACCGTCCGCGAGGCGACCGGGCCGGTGTCGGGCGAGCATCCCGAGCTTCCGCACTGGAACGACGCACCGACGGGCCAGGTGCCCGCCGTGCTCGACCGCAGAGACGGTGAGGAGCAGGGGCTGGCGCCGCCCACCTGGCGCGAGGAGGACACGGACTGGGAGGCCCAAGAGGAGGTCTTCGAGCCGGCGATGCTCTCCGACGAGCTCCCCGCGGTCGGCGCCCTCATCGGCGAGAGGCGGGACGTGGTCGACGTCGATCGCCAGCCCTGGCACTTCGAGTCGGACGACACCCTGGTCATTCCGCCCGAGCCCGGGCTGGAGCCCGAGCCGCCGCGGGAGCAGCCCCTGGTCTCCGAGACGGTGTCCCTCCACGAGCCCACCGAGGAACCGGCGCGCGTCGAGGACGAGCCGGAGTACGAGCCGGCCGGCGTCGGAGCCCGGGCGCCCTCGACGGTCACGACCCCCTCGCCCGCCGCGGCGTCGCGGCTCGCTCCGCCCAGCCCGCCCGAGCCCACGCAGCGCGCCGCGCGTACGTCGAGGTCGGGCGGCCCACCGCGAACCGGCAACGTGAACACGGCGGGCACCTCCGGACGCGACATGCGGATCGCCATCGGCACCGGCGTGCTCTTCGGCGCCGTCGCGCTGATCTGCTTCGCTGCAGGGACGGTGGCCACGCTGGTCCTCGTCACCCTCGTCGTCCTGCTGGCGACCGCCGAGGGCTACGCCGCGTTCCGGCGCGCCCACTACCACCCCGCCACCCTGCTCGGCCTCGTCGCGGTGCTCTCTTTGATGATCGAGACCTACAACAAGGGCGTCGCCGCGCTTCCGCTGGTGCTCGTCCTGCTTGTCGCCGGATCGTTCATCTGGTATCTCGCCCGCGTCGAACCCGCGGCCGACCCCGTGCCGGGTCTCTTGTCGACCAGCTTCGTGTTCGTGTGGATCGGTGCCTTCGGCTCGTTCGCTGCGCTGCTGCTGAACCCGAACTTGTTCCCCGACCGCCACGGCATCGCCTTCGTGCTGGCCGCCGTCATCGTGACGGTCACCGATGACGTCGCCTCGCTGCTGGTGGGCTCGGCCATGGGTCGCCACCAGTTGGCGCCGTCCATCAGCCCGAACAAGAGCTGGGAGGGCCTGATCGGCGGCGGCCTCGCCGCCATCTTGATGGCCGTCGTCGTGGTGCACTTCATCCACCCCTGGACCGTGGGCAAGGCGCTGCTCTTCGGGGTCGTCGTGGCGATCGTGGCCCCGCTCGGCGACCTCAGCCAGTCGATGATCAAGCGACATCTGGGGCTCAAGGACATGGGCCGGCTGCTGCCGGGTCATGGCGGCCTGCTGGATCGCTTCGACGGTCTCCTCTTCGTCCTCCCCGCCACGTACTTCGTGGTCAAGGCGCTTCACCTCGGCTGAGCTGATGCGCTCAGTCAGCCTGATCGGTTCCACGGGGTCGATCGGCACCCAGGCGCTCGACGTCATCCGGAGCGAGCCGGAGCGGTTCTGCGTGCACGCGCTGGCGGCGCACCATTCGGCCGACGCGCTCGTCGCCCAGGCGTCCGAGTTCCACCCCGACGTGGTGGTCGTGGCCGACCCGAGCCTTCGCGAGCAGGTGCGCGCCGGTGTGCCTGCAGGCACGACGGTGCTGGCGGGGGAGGAGGGGTTGGTCGAGGCGGCCCGCGGGGCCGACGTCGTGCTGAACGCGGTGGTCGGCTTCGCTGGGCTCCCGGTGACCATGGCGGCGCTCGAGGCCGGCCGGCGCCTCGCTCTGGCCAACAAGGAGTCGCTCATCGCCGGCGCCCCCGTGGTGCAGAAAGCCCGGCGCACCCCGGGCGCGGAGATCGTCCCGGTCGACTCGGAACACTGCGCCCTGCACCAGTGCCTCGCTTCGGTCCAGGCGACCACCGACGTCGCCCGTTTGCTCCTCACTGCGTCGGGCGGGCCGTTCCGGGGCTGGCCGGCCGACCGTCTCGGCACGGTGACGGTGGCCGACGCCTTGGCCCACCCCACCTGGAGCATGGGCCCGAAGATCACCATCGACTCGTCGACCCTGATGAACAAGGGTCTCGAGGTCATCGAGGCCCACGAGCTCTTCGGTATCGACTACGACCGCATCGACATCGTCGTGCACCCCCAGTCGATCGTGCACTCCATGGTCGAGCTGCGCGACGGCTCGACGCTGGCGCAGCTGGCTGCGCCCGACATGCGCATGCCCATCAGCTATGCGCTCGGGTGGCCCGATCGCGCCGCCTCGGCATACGGCGCGCTCGACTGGTCGCAGCCGAGGACTCTCACGTTCGAGGCGCCGGACCGCTCCGTGTTCCGGAGCATCGACCTGGCCTACCAGGCCGGCCGGAACGGTGGCTCGGCCCCGGCCTGGCTGAGCGCGGCCAACGAGGTGGCGGTGGAGGCTTTCCTGGACGGCCGGCTCGCGTGGACTGGGATCGCGGACGTCGTGGCCGAGACGCTCGAGGGCTGGGTCGACGACCAGATCGACCAGGTCGAAGGGGTGTTGGCCGCAGACGCCGAGGCGCGGACGCGTGCTTACGCGATTCTTAGCCGACGAGCGTGACAGAAGGGCCCCCGCGGCGGGGCCGGGCGAGGGGCGCACGATAGCGTAAGAGGTGCCATGACGGTCACTGAGCACGACGCCGCCGCGCCTCCGGCCCAGCCCCAGGACCCGCCGCCGGTCGAGGCAGGCAACGCCGGGCGAGTGTTGCAGCTGCTGGTGGGCCTCGGGATCATCACCGTCCTCTTCGTCGCGTTGGGCTGGGGTTACCTCCTCCTCTTCATCGCGATCCTGATCGTCATCGTCATGTTGCACGAACTGGGTCACTTCGCGACGGCGAAGTGGGCCGGCATGAAGGTCACCGAGTACTTCGTGGGGTTCGGGCCTCGCCTGTGGTCGGTCCGCCGGGGCGAGACCGAGTACGGGGTGAAGGCGATTCCGGCAGGCGGGTACGTGCGGATCGTCGGCTTCACGTCATTGGAGGACGTCCCCGAAGACGACGAGCCGCGGGCCTACCGCCAGCAGCCCTTCGGGAAGCGGATCATCGTGGCGTCAGCCGGATCGGTCATGCACCTGCTGATCGCGTTCGTACTCGCCGCGATCCTGGTCATCGGGTTCGGCAAGTTGACGAACAACTACACGGTCGCCTCGGTCGAACATTGGCCAGGCCGGGAGACGCCGGCGGCGCTCGCCGGCCTCAAGCCCGGCGACACGATCGTCTCCATCGACGGCAAGAGCTTCGCCAACTCGAACTCCATGACCGACGTCATCAGGGGCTCGGCCGGCAAGCCGCTGCGCCTCGGGGTGGAGCGAAACGGCAAGCTCATCCATCTCACCGCGACTCCCACGAGCGGCAAGGGCATCACGGAGGACGGATCGCCGCTCGCCAACCGCGGCTACCTCGGCGTCGCGATCCAGCAGGCCAGCGCGCCGGTCGGACTGCTGGCCTCCGTGGGCGACTCTTTCAACACCATGTGGCAGGTGACCGATGCAGAGGTCGCCGGCATCGCGCAGACATTCTCACCCAGCGGTCTGTCGTCCGTGCTGCACCAAGTCACGAACTCCAAGGCGGCGCAGTCGGCCGCGTCGAACCCCGGCTCGTCGCCGCGCCCGGTGTCCATCGTCGGCATCGCCAACCTCGGCGCCCAGTCCGAGCAGGCGGGCTTCGCCTCCGTGCTGGTTCTGCTGATCACCATCAACATCGTCTTCGCGCTATTGAACATGCTGCCGATGATCCCCCTCGACGGCGGCCATGTCGCGGTGGCGGCGTACGAGTGGATCCGCACGAAGAAGGGTCGGCCCTATTACCGGGCGGACATCACGAAGTTGTTACCCGTCGCCGCGCTGTTCGTCGCCTTCCTCGCCGTCTTCGTGTTCGCGGGCATCTTCCTCGACATCACTCACCCGCTGCAGATCCCGCACTAGGTCAATGGAACTCTCGTCCTCCCTGCTCTCGGCACGGCGGCCGACGCGGCGTATCACGATCGGCGACGTGCCCATCGGGGACGGCGCGCCGATCACGGTGCAGTCGATGACGACGACCAAGACGGCCGATGTCGACGGCACGCTGGCCCAGATCTACGCCCTGGCCGCGGCGGGCGCGGACATCGTGCGCTGCACCTGCAACGAGGAGGCGGCGGCCGAGGGGCTGGCCCACATCGTCCCGCGTTCGCCGGTCCCGATCGTGGCCGACATCCACTTCCACCACGAGATGGCGCTCGCCGCGCTGGAGGCGGGGGTGCAGGCGCTGCGGCTGAACCCGGGGAACCTGCGCAAGGAGGCCGAGATCAAGCAGGTCGCGGCCGAGGCGCGCGACCGCGGCGTCCCCATCCGCATCGGTGTGAACGCGGGGTCGCTGCACCCCGACCTTTACAAGAGGTACGGCGGCGCCACCCCCGAGGCGCTCGTGGAGTCGGCCCGCAACGAGCTCGCGCTGTTCGAAGAGGTCGGCTTCACGGACGTCAAGATCTCGGTCAAGGCCTCGTCGGTGGCCCTGATGATCGCGGCGTACCGGCTGGCGTCGGAGACGTTCGACCACCCCCTCCACCTCGGCGTGACCGAGGCAGGTCCGCCGCCTGGCGGGTTGGTCAAGGGGACCGCCGGCATCGGCACGCTGTTGGCCGAGGGGATCGGCGACACGATCCGCTACTCGCTGACCGCCGACCCCGTGGAGGAGGCGCGCGCCGGCCGCCAGCTGCTCGAGTCGCTCGGCCTGCGCGAGCGCAAGGGTCTCGACCTGATCGCGTGCCCGTCGTGCGGCCGGGCCCAGGTCGACGTGATCGCCGTGGCCAAGGAGGCGCAAGAGGCGCTCGAGAAGCTGAGCCTGCCGATCCAGGTCGCGGTCATGGGGTGCGTCGTGAACGGTCCGGGCGAGGCGCGCGAGGCGGATATCGGCATCGCGGCCGGCAAGCAGAAGGGACATCTCTTCATCCGCGGCAAGATCATCCGCGTCGTCCCCGAGGCCGACATGGTCGCGGCGCTGGTCGATGAGGCCGAGCGTCTCGTGGCCGAGGGCGTCGAGGCGCGCATGGCCGCAGCGGACGGCGGCGCCGAAGCGGAGGCGGAGGCCGACCGGCGCGCGCTTCTCGACACCACGGGAGCCGACCCCAACCACACGTCGGAGAAGATCGAGGTCATCCGGCGTCATTCGGACTCGTAAGCGACAGCTAGCCTTCTCCGATGGGCAAGCGCGTAGGCGCGAGTGCAATCGTGACGCGGGAAGAGGACTTCCCCCGCTGGTACCAAGAGGTCGTCGCCCGCGCCGAGATGGCCGACAACGGCCCCGTACGCGGCACCATGGTCATCCGCCCCTGGGGCTACGGCATCTGGGAGCTGATGCAGGGGGAGCTCGACCGCCGCATCAAGGCGGCGGGCGCCGAGAACGCGTACTTCCCCCTCTTCATCCCCGAGGCCTATCTCACGCTCGAGGCCGAGCACGTCGAGGGCTTCGCGCCCGAGCTGGCCGTGGTGACCTACGCCGGAGGCAAGGAGCTCGAGGAGCCGCTCGTGGTCCGGCCGACCAGCGAGACGGTGATCAACAGCTTCTTCTCCAAGTGGATCCAGAGCCACCGGGATCTGCCGCTGCTGCTCAACCAGTGGGCCAACGTGGTGCGCTGGGAGATGCGGCCGCGCCTGTTCCTGCGCACGAGCGAGTTCCTCTGGCAGGAGGGGCATACGGCGCACGCCACCGAGGACGGCGCACGGGCCTACGCGCTGCGCATCCTCGAGGAGGTCTACCGCTCGACGATGGTCGATGCGTTGTGCGTGCCGGTGCTGACGGGTCACAAGACGCCGCGGGAACGATTCGCCGGCGCGAACCGGACCTGGACGTGCGAGGGGATGATGGGCGACGGGAAGGCGCTGCAGATGGGCACGAGCCACGAGCTCGGGCAGAACTTCGCGGTCCCCTTCGGCATCACCTTCAGCAGTGCCACCGGTGCGCTCGAGTACGTCTGGCAGACGTCGTGGGGTGTGTCGACGCGGCTCGTGGGTGCGCTGGTGATGGCGCACGGAGACGACTACGGCCTGCGCCTTCCACCGGCGATGGCGCCCGCCCACGTCGTCGTGATGATGGTGAAGGACGACCCCGCCGTCGGGCAGGCGGCCGCCGCCCTCTGCGCAGAGCTCGGTGCGGCGGGCCACCGGGTTCGTCTCGACGACCGGACGGACTCCAGTTTCGGCCGGCGCAGCGTCGACTGGGAGCTCAAGGGCGTCCCCGTGCGGGTCGAGGTCGGGCCCCGGGACCTGGCCGAGGGCAACGTCACCCTCGTCGTCCGCCACCGGCGAGAGAAGCGCAGCGTGCCCTTGGGCGGGGTCGTCGCCGAGGCCGCCGTGGTGCTGGCGTCGGCCGGCCCCGACCTCCTAGCCGAGGCGATCGCCTTCCGAGACGCCAGGACGGCCGATGTGGGCACCTTGGACGAGGCCATCGAGGCGGGGTCGGTCGGTTTCGCCCGGGTTCGGCTCGGAGCGCTTGGACCCGACGCGGAGGACCGCCTGGCCGAGCACGCGCTGACCGTGCGGTGCCTGCAGCGCACCGACGGGTCGCTGGCCCAGGTGGGCGACGCCGACGAGGACCTCTTTGCCCTCGTCGGTCGGTCGTACTGACGCCGAGGTTGCTATAATTCTTTGGCTGTCCATAAAGAATCAGTACCTCGTAGAAGCGTGGGCTGCGGCCCACGCTTTCGCTTTGCGGGGGCCCGTACGACCGAGGAGGTGATGGAGCATGAACACGGACACGGAGGAGCTGGTGGGTGCTCTGTCGCCCGTGGTCGCGGCCCGAGGCCTCGACCTGGTGGACGTGGAGGTGAGCGGGGCCCAGCTGACGGTGTTCGTCGACCGCGAGGGCGGGGTCGGCCTCGACGAGCTGGGCGAAGCCACCAAGGACGTCTCGGCGACGCTCGACGACATCGACCCCATGCCGGGGCGCTACACGCTGGCCGTCTCGAGCCCCGGGCTCGAGCGGCGGCTGCGCACGCCCGCCCACTTTGCCCGAGCGGTGGGGGAGACCGTCACCGCCCGGCTCGACGCCGGCACGGCGGAGGTCCGGCGCCTGACCGGGACGCTCGTCTCGGCCGACGACACCGGGTGCACCCTGGCCGGGCCCGATCTGCCAGACGGCGAGGTACGTATCAGGTACGACCAAATCGAGAGAGCGCGCACGGTATTCGAGTGGGGGCCGGAGGCGCGCCGAGCGAAGAGTGAGAGGGTGAAGCGGTCATGAGCAAGACCAATTTTGAGTTCCTCGACGCGCTGGGCCAGATCGCCCGTGACAAGGGGATCTCGGTCGAGACCTTGCTCGATGCCCTCGCCAACGCGCTGGTGGCGGCGTACAAGCGCCGCCCGGACGCGGCCGAGGAGGCCGTCGTCACGATCGACCCCGACTCGGGCGAGATCCGGGTCTACGGCCAGGAGCTGAACGAGGACGGCGAGGTCGTCCGCGAATGGGACGACACGCCCGACGACTTCGGGCGCATCGCCGCGCAAACGGCCAAGCAGGTGATCCTCCAACGGATCCGCGAGGTCGAGCGCGACATGAAGTACGAGGAGTACGCGGGCCGCGAGGGTGACATCGTCACCGGCATCGTCCAGCAGACGGACAACCGCTACACGCTCCTCGACCTCGGCAAGGTTGAGGCGCTGCTGCCCCAGGCCGAGCAGGTCTCCTACGAGCGCTACGAGCACGGGGCCCGGCTGAAGGCCTACATCGTCGAGGTGCGCAAGACGACCAAGGGCCCCCAGATCGTGGTGAGCCGCACCCACCCCGGCCTGATCAAGCGGCTGTTCGAGCTCGAGGTGCCCGAGATCGGCTCGGGCGTCGTCGAGATCAAGGCGGCGGCCCGCGAGCCGGGGCACCGCACCAAGATCGCCGTGTGGTCGAACGACCCCAACGTCGACCCGGTGGGCGCCTGCGTCGGCGCCCGGGGCTCGCGCGTGCGGATGGTCACCAACGAGCTGCGCGGCGAGCGCGTCGACGTGGTGCCGTTCTCCGACGACCCGGTCGAGCTCATCCAGAACGCGCTGGCCCCGGCTCGGGTGCGCGAAGTGCGCCTCGACGAGGAGACCGGCACGGCCACGGTCATCGTGAGCGACTTCCAGCTCTCCCTCGCCATCGGCAAGGAGGGCCAGAACGCCCGCCTGGCGGCGCGGCTCACCGGCTGGCGCATCGACATCAAGAGCGAGACGCAGCTGGCCGAGGAGGAGGCGGGCGGCTACGGCGACCAGGAGTGGGCCGAGGGTGAGTGGGTCGAGGACGAGAGCGGCGACCTGGTGTGGAAGCCGGCCGAAGGCGGCGAAGCCATGTCGGCAGAGGAGTGGACGCACGCCGTGGAGGACGCGGCGGACGCGCCCGGTGCCGAGGCTGGGAGGGCCGACGGGGTGGCCGAGGCGTCGGCCGAGGCGACCGGAGACGCACCGGAGCCGGAGCCGGAGTCGGAGCCGGCCAAGCTGTCGGAGGAGGCCGAGGCATAACGCCGACCCGAACCTGTGTCGGCTGCCGGAAGGCACGGCCGGCCGAGGAGCTGATCCGTATCGTGCGGCGGCCCGACGGGGGGCTCGAGGTCGACCGGCACGGACCCGGGCGGGGGGCGTGGCTGTGCGGGCGATCCCTCGGCTGCCTCGAGGCGGCGGGCCGGCGTGACGCCTTCAGTCGGGCGTTGGCACGGCCGATCGAGCGGGCCGAAGTGCAGCGATTGAGTGCGCAACTGGGCGCGGCGTGGGAGAGCCGCACACCCGATGTGCGAGGATGTGGGGCTGGGCGGCTGCCGGGCCCCGAGAGCAACCAAGGACAAAGAGAACCACTTGCCGAAGAAGATTCGCGTCTATGAGCTGGCCAAAGAGCTAGGCCTCACCAACAAGGAGGGGCTGGAGCTGGCCCTTTCCCTGGGGATCGGGGTCAAGAGCCACTCGTCGTCCATCGAGGACGCGCAGGCCGACCGCGTCCGCCGCAAGGCCGACGCCGAGGGTCTGCGGCGCCCCGTGCAGCCCGAGGAGCCCGCCCCGGCCAAGAAGGCCGCCAAGAAGGCGGCGCCCGCGGCCGAGACGGCTCCGGCCGCGGCCAAGGCGGCCGCGGCGGCGAGCGACGCCCGCCCGGCGGCGTCCACGTCCAGTCCCACCGTCCGGTCGGCCTCGTCCGCCCCCGCCGCGGGCGCTCCGGCCCGACGCGTCGCCTCCTCGTCGAGCGCCGCCCCCAGCACGGCCCCGGCCAAGAACGCCCCGGCCCGTCCGGTCACGGCCCCGTCGACTCCCGCCCCAGAGCCCGCCGCGGCGGCGGCAGGGGCCGACGCTCCGCCGCGCCCGTCGCGCCTCGTCACCAGTCGGCCGACCCCCGCGCCGCCGCCGGCGCAGGTCCAGACTCCGCAGGCGCCCGCGGCCTCGGCGCCGCCGGACACCGCGGCGCCGCCCGCACCCGCGCCCGAGCGGCGCGCCGTGCGCCCGCCGCTCAGCCCGTCGGGCAGGCCGGTGCCCCCGCCACCCGGCCGGCCGCCGCTCGGCCCGAGTGGGCGTCCCATCCCGCCGCCGCCCGGCCAGGGCGGCCGGCGCTCGACCTCGGCACCGTCCTCGCCGCGCCCGGGAGGCGGCGGCTCCTCGTACCCGCAGCGCACCGGGGGGCGGCCCTCGGGTGGAGGCGGGCGTCCGTCGTCGGGTGCCGGTGGCTTCGGTGGCCGGTCCGGAGGCGGCTTCGGCGGCCGTTCGGGCGCGGGCGCGCCCGCGGGCGCACCACCGCCGGGCGGGCGTGGCGGCTTGGCGGGCCGGCGCCCACCCCAGCGGCGGGCCCGGCGCCGGCGGCGCAACCTCGAAGAGCTCGAGCCGACGCAGCTCACGACGTACCAGCCCTCGACGGCCCCGGTGCCCGAGGGCGAGATCATCATCGAGCGCGGCTCGACGGCGCGCGACCTCGGGCCAAAACTGAACCGCAGTGCCGGCGACATCGTGCGCTTCCTGCTCCTGCAGGGCGAAATGGTCATGGCGACCCAGTCGCTGACCGACGACATGATCGAGCTCTTCGCCGCCGAGATCGGCGCGGAGGTCCGCCTGGTCGACCCCGGTGAGGAGCAAGAGGCCGAGCTGCTGGCCCGCTACTTCGAACAGGACGACGAGGAGGACGAGGCCGACCAGCGGACGCGCCCGCCGGTGGTCACGGTCATGGGCCACGTCGACCACGGCAAGACGCTCTTGCTCGACCGCATCCGGCACTCCCACGTCGTCGAAGGGGAGGCCGGCGGCATCACCCAGCACATCGGCGCCTACCAGGTCGAGTGGGACGGCCGCCCGATCACCTTCATCGACACGCCGGGCCACGCCGCCTTCACGGCCATGCGCGCCCGGGGTGCGCAGGTGACCGACATCGTGATCCTGGTGGTGGCGGCCGACGACGGCGTGATGCCCCAGACGGTCGAGGCGATCGACCACGCCAAGGCGGCGGACGTGCCGATCATCGTGGCCGTCAACAAGATGGACCGCCCCAACGCCGATCCCCAGCGCGTGCTCCAGCAGCTCTCCGAGCGCGAGCTGGTGCCCGAGCAGTGGGGCGGCGACACCATCACCGTCGAGGTCTCGGCCCTCCAGGGCACCGGCGTCAACGACCTGCTCGAGCAGATCGTGCTGGTGGCCGACGTGGAGGAGCTCACGGCCCGGGTCGAGGGGGAGGCCCGCGGGGTCGTGCTCGAGGCCAACCTCGAGGCGGGCCGCGGTCCGGTGGCCACGCTGATCGTCCAGCAGGGGACGCTGCGCGTCGGCGACCCGGTCGTGGCCGGCGCGGCCTGGGGAAAGGTCAAGGCTCTCGTGGACGACCGGGGCGACCACATCAAGGAGGCGTTGCCGTCGACACCGGTCCAGGTGCTCGGGTTCTCCGAGCCGCCGCACGCCGGCGACGAGATGCGCGCGGCCAAGGACCTGGCGCGCGCCCGGACCCTGGGCGAGGCGCGCGCCCAGCGCTTCCGCCTGTCGGGCTACAAGCCCGTGGCGGCGGCGACCGGAGCCCGGTTGGAGGACCTGTTCGAGCAGATCTCTCGGGGCGAGACGGCGACGCTGAACCTCGTGCTGAAGGCCGACGTCCAGGGCTCGCTCGAAGCGGTGACCGAGTCGCTCAAGCGACTGGAACGAGACGACGTCAAGCTCAGCTTCGTCCTGCGGGGCATCGGTGGGATCACCGAGAACGACGTCCAGTTGGCCGCCGCATCCAACGCCACCATCATCGGCTTCAACGTGCGGCCGGACCGTCGCGCCCGCGAGCTCGCCGAGCAGTCCGACGTCCAGATCCGGACCTACGAGATCATCTACAAGCTGCTCGAGGACCTGGAGGCGGCCATGCTGGGCATGCTCGCCCCCGAGTTCGAAGAGATCGTCACGGGCGAGGCCGAGGTGCGCGAGGTGTTCCGGGTGCCCCGGGTCGGCGCCGTCGCCGGCTGTTACGTGCGGGAGGGCAGGATCACCCGCGGCTCGAAGGTCCGCTTCCTGCGCGAGGGCACGGTCATCTGGAAGGGATCCATCAATTCGCTCCGCCGCTTCAAGGAAGATGTGCGAGAGGTGGCCGCGGGCTTCGAGTGCGGCATCGGGCTGTCGGACTTCCAGGACCTCAAGGAGGGCGACGTGATCGAGACGTACGAAGAGCGCGAGATCGCCCGGACCTGACCGGGCGGGAGACCAAGACCCGAGGAGTTGACGCGGTGACGGTGAAACGGCGCACGGCGACGTACCCGCGGGCGCTGCGGGTCAACCAGGTGTTGCGGCAGGTGCTGGCCGAGGAGCTCGAGCGCCTCTCCGACGCCGACGAGGTGCCGATGGTCACGGTGACCTCGGTCGAGGTGGCCCCCGACATGCGCACGGCCGTGGTGTTCCTGGCTTCGCTGCCCGACGAGACGCTCGTCGTGCTCGAGGAGCGGCGCGGCCACCTGCAGCACCTGATCGGCAGCCAGATGACGATGAAGCGCACGCCTCGGCTGACCTTCCGGGCGGACCCGGCCATCGCCGCCGGGTCGCGGGTCGAAGAGCTGCTGCGCGGGCTGCACGAGCGGCACGAGGGGGAGTCCCGGGCCGGTCCGGAGTGAGCCCCGGCCGACAGGCGGCGCCGGCCGCCGCCAACGGCCTGGTGGTGGTGGACAAGGCGGCGGGCTGGACCTCGCACGACGTGGTGGCCCGCTGCCGGAAGATCTTCGGACAGCGCAAGATCGGGCACGCCGGGACGCTCGACCCCGACGCCACCGGCGTGCTCCTGGTCGGGCTCGGCCGGGTGACCCGGCTACTGCGCTTCCTCACCGCACTGCACAAGACCTACACGACCGACATCGTCCTCGGCACCGCGACGTCGACGCTCGACGCGTCGGGCGACGTCGTGGCCACCCACGACATGAGCGGCGTCGGCCCTGACGCCGTGGCGGCGGCGGCGGCGGCGCTGACCGGGGAGATCGAGCAGGTGCCACCGATGGTCTCGGCGGTGAAGGTGGGTGGGCGGCGGCTGCACGACCTGGCCCGGCAGGGCGTCGAGGTTGAGCGGCCCGCCCGGACCGTGACCGTGTACCGCTTCGATACCGAGCCCGACCCCGCCCGCCCGGGCGTCTACCGCGCCACGGTCGAGTGCTCGTCGGGCACCTACGTCCGCGTCCTGGCCCAGGACCTCGGTGAGGCGCTCGGCGGCAGCGCGCACGTGGCCAACCTCCGCCGCACGCACATCGGCTCGTTCGGCGGGCCGGAGATGCGCCCGCTCGACCGTATCGACGAGGGGGCGCTGCTCACCCCGGCCGAGGCCATGCGTGACCTCGAGGCCGTGACGGTCGACGCCGACGTCGCCGCGTCCGTCCGCACCGGCCTGCCGCTGGACCGGGTGCCGTTGGGCGCGTCGGGCGAGGGGCCGTGGGCCGTGCTGGACGAGGACGGGACGCTGCTCGCCGTCTACGAGGCCACCGGGACCGACCGCATCCGTCCCGCCGTCGTGGTCGCCGAGAGCTGACGATCGCCCGACTACCCTCAGGACGCCATGCCCGGACCAGGAACTGCCGTCACCATCGGTGCGTACGACGGGGTGCACCTCGGGCACCGCGCCCTGCTGCGCGACCTGTGCGACCGGGCCGCCGCGTCGGGGCTCTCGACCGTGGTGGTCACGTTCGACCGGCATCCCGCGTATGTCGTGCGGCCGGACTCCGCGCCCAAGCAGCTGACGACGCTGGAGCAGAAGCTCGAGCTGCTGGCGGAGTGTGGCATCGACCGCACGCTCGTGGTGCCCTTCGACGAGACCCGGGCCGACGAGTCGGCCGAGGACTTCGTGGCCGAGGTGCTGGTGGACGAGCTGTCGGCCCGGCTCGTCGTGGTGGGGGAGGACTTCCATTTCGGCCACGGCCGCAAGGGCAACGTCGAGCTGTTGGCGCGGCTGGGGGCCGAGCACGGGTTCGAGGTGGTGGGCGTCAGGCTGACCGGCGACGGCGAGCCGGTGTCGTCGACGCGCATCCGGGCCTTGCTGGCGGAAGGGGACGTGGAGGGCGCAGCCCGCCTCCTCGGCCGGCCCCACGAGGTGCGCGGCCCGGTGGTCCGCGGCGACGGCCGGGGCGGCCCCGAGCTGGGGTTCCCTACGGCCAACCTGTCGGTTGCCGCCGACATCGCCCTGCCGGCCGACGGGATGTACGCCGGGTACTTCAGCGGCGCCGACGGGGTGGCGCGGCCGGCGGCCGTCTACGTGGGCCGGCGCCCGACCTATTACGAGGCGGGGGCGCCGGTGCTGGTCGAGGCCTACCTCCTGCACTTCGACGGCGACCTCTACGGCGAGCCGGCCCGGGTCTGCTTCGTCCGGCGGGTCCGCCCCGACGCCCGCTTCGAATCGTCCGAGGCTTTGATCGACCAGATGCACGCGGACGTGGCCGAGGCGGAGCGGATCCTGGCCGCCGCGGCCGACCTGCCCTGAACCCCGGGCGGCCGTTCTCCCTGATCACCGGCCGCCTGTCTTCCGTGGTCAGCGGGCGGCTGCTACGCTGTTTCGCGTCCGGGGACAGGTCTCCGGCCCACTCCCGACGTCTCCAGAGGACTTTTGCATGCCCGACACGCAGGCCACCATCGCCGAGTACCGGTTGCACGACAGTGACACCGGCTCACCGGAGGTGCAGATTGCCCTGCTGTCCGGACGGATCAACCACCTCACGGAGCACCTGAAGGAGCACAAAGGGGACCACCACACCCGGCGCGGCCTGATGAAGCTCATCGGGCAGCGCCGCCGGCTACTCGACTACGTGCGCAAGAACGACGTCGAGCGCTACCGCACCCTCATCAGCCGCCTCGGCATCCGAAGGTAGCGGGAGCACCACACACACGGGCGTCTCACGCAGCTGGCTGCCAGTCGCCGGTCACTTCGGGTGCGAGGTGGTCGACCACTGGGAACCGGAAACCGAGATGCCCCCGACATACGAGGAGCATCATGGCTGATGCCATTTCCGTCTCGGCCCCGATCAGCGGGACCGATCGCACCATGTCCTTCGAGGCGGCGAAGCTGGCCCAACTGGCCGACGGCGCCGTTCTCGGCCGCATCGGCGACACCGCCGTGCTGGCCACGGCGGTGGCCGCCCGCTCGGTGCGGGAGGGGACCGACTTCTTCCCCCTGACCGTCGACATCGAGGAGCGGGCCTACGCCGCCGGCAAGATCCCGGGCTCGTTCTTCCGCCGTGAGGGCAAGGCGTCGGACCAGGCCATCCTGACCGATCGCCTCATCGACCGCCCGCTGCGGCCGTCGTTCCCCGAGGGGTTCCGCAACGAGGTCCACATCGTGGGCACCGTCGTCGGGGCCGACCAGAGCAACCCGCACGACGTGCTCGCCATCAACGCGGCGTCGGCGGCGCTGATGATCTCGGGCATCCCCTTCGACGGCCCGATCGGCGCGGTCCGCATCGCGTACTCGACCGACGGCGCCTGGCTCCCGCACCCGACCTTCGAGGAGGGTGAGGAGTCCACCTTCGAGCTGGTCGTGGCCGGCCGCGCGCTGACCGAGGACGCCGAGAGCGAGATCGCCATCATGATGGTCGAGGCCGGCGGCACCGAGAAGTCGTGGTCCTACTACGAAGACGGCGCACCGAAGGTGAGCGAGGAGGTGCTCGCCCAGGGTCTCGAGGCCGCCAAGCAGTGGATCCGTGAGTCGATCAACCTGCAGCGCCGGCTCGTCGAGTCGTACACGGCGGTGCGTGGCCCTATCGAGACCATCCCGTTCTCGACCTTCGTCGACTACGAGGACGACGTGTGGCAGCGGGTCCAGGCCGTCGGCACCGAGCTGATCGCCAAGGCCAACCTGGTGACGACCAAGGCCGAGCGCAACGCCGCGCTCGACGCCGCGGGCGACGAGATCAAGGTCGCCCTGGAGGAGGAGTTCCCCGAGCGGGCGGGCGAGGTGAAGGGGGCCATCCGCGCCCTCACCAAGAAGCTCGTGCGCAAGCGCATCGTCGAGGACGGTGTCCGGGTCGACGGCCGGGGCACTTCCGACATCCGGCCGCTGTCGGCGGAGGTCGACCTGTTCCCGACGGCGCACGGCTCCGCGCTCTTCCAGCGCGGCGAGACGCAGGTCCTCAACGTGACGACGCTGGGCATGCCGCGGATGGACCAGCAGCTCGACACGATCACGCCGGCCGAGCGGAAGCGCTACATGCACCACTACAACTTCCCGCCGTACTCCACCGGAGAGACCGGCTTCATGCGCGGCCCGAAGCGCCGCGAGATCGGCCACGGCCTGCTCGCCGAGCGCGCGCTGCTGCCGGTGGTGCCGAGCCAGGAGCAGTTCCCCTACGCCATCCGGGTCGTGTCCGACGTCCTGGCCTCGAACGGGTCGACGTCCATGGCCTCGGTCTGCGGGTCCACGCTCTCGCTGATGGCCGCCGGCGTGCCGCTCAAGGCGCCGGTGGCCGGGATCGCCATGGGCCTCGTCTATGACGAGGGCGCCTACGTGACCCTCACCGACATCCTGGGCTCGGAGGACGCCTTCGGCGACATGGACTTCAAGGTCGCGGGCACGGCCGACGCGGTCACGGCGCTCCAGCTGGACACCAAGATCGCCGGCCTGCCGGCCGACGTGCTGGCCAGGGCGCTGCTGCAGGCCAAGGAGGCCCGCCTCACCATCCTGGGCGTCATGGCCGGCGCCATCGCGGAGCCCCGCACGGACGTGGCGACGAGCGCGCCCAAGATCGTGTCGATGGAGATCCCGATCGACAAGATCGGCGAGGTGATCGGGCCCAAGGGCAAGGTCATCAACACGCTGCAGCAGGAGACGGGCGCCGACATCGCCGTCGACGACGACGGCGTCGTCGGCACGGTGACGATCGGCGCCAAGGACGGCAACGCGGTCGAAGAGGCGCGCCGGCGCATCTCGCTCATCTTGGACCCGCCGACGGCCGAGGTCGGGACCGTGTACTCCGGCAAGGTGGTCAACATCACCAAGTTCGGTGCCTTCGTGAACGTGCTGCCGGGGCGCGACGGCCTGCTGCACATCTCGAAACTCTCGTCGCTGGCCGGGGGCAAGCGGGTCAACAACGTGGAGGACGTCCTCACCCTCGGCCAACCGGTCGAGGTGCGGGTGGACGACATCGACCCTCAGGGCAAGGTGTCGCTCTCGCTGGCCTCCGAGCCCGAGCCGGCGGAGTCGTCGGCCGGCAACGCCGGCCGCAGCAATGGCGACACTGCGCCGGCCGCGGGCGGCGCGCGCTCCGATGCCGGGTCGTCCGGTGGCGAGTCATCGGGTGGTGGCCGCCCCTCGTTCGAAGACGCCTTCGAGGCCGAGTTGGTGGCGGACCTGGGCGACCTGGGCCCCGGCGCCGTCGAGGCCGAGAGCGGGCGGGCCGGGAACGACCGCCGCCCCTCACGCGGCCGCTCGCGCCGTCGTTGATCGAGTCGTCGGTCCTGCCATGCGGCATCCGCCTGGTCACCGAGACCATGGCGGACGTCCGCTCGGTCGCGATCGCCTACTGGGTCGGCACCGGGTCGCGTGACGAGCCCGGCGAGCTCGCCGGCGCGTCGCACTTCTTGGAGCACCTCCTGTTCAAGGGCACCGAGCGGCGTTCCGCGGCGGACATCGCCGAGGCGCTCGACGAGGTGGGCGGCGACTGCAACGCCTTCACCACGAAGGAGTACACGACCTTCTACATCCGGCTGCTGTCGGACCACCTCCCGCTGGGCCTCGACATCCTGAGCGAGATCATGTGGGAGCCGGCCCTGCGCCCCGACGACATCGAGGCCGAGCGCGCCGTCATCCTCGACGAGATCCTGATGCACGCGGACGAGCCGGCGGACCTGGCGTCCGAGCGCTGGCAGTCGGCGCTCTTCCCGGGCCACTCTCTCGGGCGCGACACGCTCGGGACGGCGACGTCGGTGCAGCGGACCACCCGCGACGACATCGCCGCCTTCTTCGCGCAGTACTACCGGCCCGCCAACATGGTGGTCTCGGTGGCGGGCGACTGCACGCACGACTCGGTGGCCGCCGAGCTCGAGCGCCGGTTCGCCGGGATCCGCGGGGGAGAGGCGCCGGCGCGCTCGGCCCCGGGGCCCGACGTCGTCCCCCTCGAGGTGGTGCACCGCGCCACCGAGCAGGCGCACCTGGTCTACGGCGCGCGCTCGGTCTCGCGCTACGACGAGCGTCGCTGGTCGCTGGCGGTGCTCAACCAGGTGCTCGGAGGCGGGCTGTCGAGCCGCCTCTTCCAAAAGGTGCGCGAGCAACGCGGCCTCGCCTACTCGGTGTGGTCCGAGCGGGCCGCCTACCAGGACGCCGGCTCCCTGGCGGTGGTCGTGGGCACGGCGCCCGAGCACGTCGACGAGGTGCTGCGCATCGTGAACGGGGAGCTGGAGCTCCTCGGCACCGACGGCGTGAGCGACCGGGAGCTCGCCGTGGCCAAGGGCAACCTGCGCGCCGAGATGCTGCTGTCGGGGGAAGACTCGGGCGCGCGCATGAGCCGGATCGGCGCCTCGATGCTCCTGCACGGCGAGGTCCTCTCGGTCGACGAGATCGTCGCCCGGATCGAGGCGGTCGACCGCGCCCAGGTGCTCGACGTCGCGGCCCAGCTGGCGCAGGCTCCCCGCACGATGAGCGCGGTCGGCCCCTTCGACGCGGAGGGCTTCGAGTCCCACCTGCCCGCCATGGCGGCCCGGTAGCCTCGAACCCGTGATGAGGGTCGGTGTGGTCGGCGCCGGCGGCCGCATGGGCCAGGAAGTGTGCCGCGCCGTCCACCAGGCGCCGGACCTCGCGCTGGTGGCCGCCATCGACCCGGCGCACGTCGGCGAGGACGCGTGCGGGTGCGTGATCATGGGCGAGGTCAACGCGCTGTCCGACCTCGGCGCCCAGGTGGTCGTCGACTTCACCATCGCCGACGCGGTGCGCCACAACGTGCCCCACTACGCCCAGCAGAAGGTCCACGCGGTCATCGGGACCAGCGGGCTCACCGACGAGGACCTGCGCGCGCTGCGGCGCCACTTCGAGGGCTCGGGCGCCAACGCAATCGTGGCCGCCAACTTCGCCATCGGTGCGGTCCTGCTCATCCACTTCAGCCGGCTGGCTGCGGCGCACATGGACGGGGTCGAGGTGATCGAGCTGCACCACGACGCCAAGCGCGACGCGCCGTCGGGCACCGCGCTGCAGACGGCCCGTGCGATCGAGGAGGGCCGGCGGTCGGCGGGGCGGGGCGCCCTGCCCCCCGACCCGACGACGGACTTCGTCCTGTCCGGGGCGCGCGGCGCCGAGGCCGTGGGCGGCGTGCACGTGCACTCGGTCCGGCTGCCCGGCCTGGTGGCCCACGAAGAGGTCGTCTTCGGTGCCCCGGGCCAGAGCCTGAGCCTGCGCCACGACTCCTACGACCGGGTCTCGTTCATGCCGGGCGTCCTGCTCGCGGTGCGCTCGGTGGCCGGGCGCCCGGGCGTGACCGTCGGCCTCGAGGCCCTGCTGGGACTGTGAACCCCGAGGTCAGGGAGCGGCTCCTCCAGGCCACCTACAACTGCGTGGCGCGCTGGGGGCTGGCCAAGACGACGGTCGAGGACGCGGCGCGCGAGGCGGGCGTCTCGCGGGCGACGGTCTACCGCTACTTCCCGGGGGGCCGCGACGAGCTGATCTCCGCCGTCGTCGGCTGGGAGTTCGCCCGCTTCTTCCTCCGCCTCTACGAGGAGGTGTCCGACGCCGACACGCTCGAAGAGGTGATGGAGCGCGGGCTCGTGTTCGCCCGCCGCGCCGTGGTCGAGCACGAGGTGCTCCAACGCGTCCTGCTGACCGACCCCGAGATGCTGCTGCCGCGCCTGTCCACGCAGTCCGACCAGACCCAGGCCATGGTGGCGGCCTTCCTGTCGCCCTACCTCGTGCGGCACGGGATGGCCGAGGGCCCCGAGCTCGACCGGGCGGCCGACTTCCTGGCCCGGATGGTGCTCTCCTACATCGCCTCCCCGGGACGCTGGGACCTGACCGACCCCGAGCAGGTGGCGCTCCTGGTGCGGTCGGAGCTCCTGGCCGGCATCCGGTGAGCGACCCTGCGCCCCGGCCGGCGCCCCTTCCGGTGCCGCCGTGCTACCGCCACCCCGAACGGGCGGCCTCGGTCGTGTGCGCCCGCTGCGAACGGCCCATCTGCACCGAGTGCATGGTGTCGGCGCCGGTCGGCTGGCAGTGCCCCGCCTGCGCGAGCGAGGGCGCCAAGCGCTCGCGCCACGTCCCGGCCTTCACCCGGACGGGCCGCGGCCGCACCGGCGCCGTCGGCTCCACCAACCCGACACCGCTCGTGCTCGCGATCATCGCCGTCAACGTGGTCGTGTTCTTCCTCGAGCGCTTCGGCAACGACACCGCGGTGATCATCAGGTACGGGCTGTGGCCGGCCCAGGTCCACGCGCAGCAGCAGTACTACCGCGCGTTCACCGCCATGTGGCTGCACGCCAACTTCCAGCACATCTTCTTCAACATGCTGGCCCTCCTCATCGTCGGCCCGGCCGTCGAGGTCCTGCTGGGCAAGGCGCGGTTCCTGGCGCTCTACCTCCTCGCCGGCCTCGGCGGCAGCGTCGCCTCCTACCTGCTCAGCCCGGCCGGCGACATCGGGCTGGGGGCGTCCGGCGCCATCATGGGCCTGCTGGGGGCCTACGTGGTCCTCGGCCTGCGCCGGCGCCTGCCCATCGCGCCGGTGGTCGCCTTGCTGGTGCTGAACCTGCTGATCGGCTTCACGGGCGGCATCGACTGGCGGGCCCACCTCGGCGGCCTGGCAACCGGCGCCCTCCTGGCCCTCGCCTACGACGTCGCCGGAAGTCTGCGCGACCGAACGGCGGAGCTGGCGATCACGATCGGGGCCAGCGCAGCGGTCCTCGCCGTGTTCGCCTTCCTGCTCATGGGCGTCGCGCCGGGGCACGTCAACCTGAGTTGACCGGCGGGGGGAGGCCGGGAGTGCGTCCCCTGCTCAGCGGGGCGGATGGTTGACACTGAGACAAAA
>CAVXPD010000020.1:0-51216 GCA_963763575.1 uncultured Acidimicrobiaceae bacterium | reverse complement strand
TGTCGACGCGTTCGATAAGTTGCCCTTGTCCGACGAGACCAAGGCCAAGATCGTCAGCACTAACTGGTCAGCGCTCTACGAAATTCCCCTGACGAAAATGGGCTGAAGACAAAGATCCCAACCACGAACGTCTCTGAGACCTTCTGCTGATCTGTCCACGAATCGCCCGACCTGGCGGAGCACCTCTGTCTACTGAACACCGCAGCCAGTCCGACCAGAGATAGTTGTACTGGTGGATCCTCGTTGACGGCATCAGTGCTATCACGCCTAAGACCAAGCCGAGCGCAAGCGCGCTGATCGAAGCGATCACAGTGTCACCGACGATGGAGTACTTGTGCAGAGCACAAAACAAGATATCGTCGAAACGTAGAGCATCGGGCACCGAGGCATGAGCTTAAGGTGCAGATCACGCTGAGCCTGCTTGCTCAGATCATCTGCTGGCGGCGGTCGAACTGGTCGATCACCTCAGTCAGTCGATAAGGACAGCGACTCTGCCTGCAGGCGATCGTCCTCAAGCAACAGATCCTCGAAGAATGCGCCGAAGTCGCGTTTCGGATGTCTGATTTG
This sequence comes from uncultured Acidimicrobiaceae bacterium, assembly GCA_963763575.1. Taxonomy (GTDB): domain Bacteria; phylum Actinomycetota; class Acidimicrobiia; order Acidimicrobiales; family RAAP-2; genus Bog-473. The sequence continues at coordinate 50,649 of CAVXPD010000020.1, read as the reverse complement.
GATCTCAAGCATCCACCGTAAGTCGGAGGGGCGGAAATCCACTGTGTCAAGGGTGCCGTCATAGTGGGCATCGTGTGGGAACTCTGAGAGGCGATGTCCGGTCAACTCCAGGTTGAGCTGCCAGCCAAGCCGCTGCGCGCTGTCCTCGGCAAACCGATACAAGTCCATGCCGGTCAAACCGTCGTCCAACCAGCGCTGACGCGTCGCTACCCAGATCGACTTGACATCGGCGGCTGCTCTAATCATCTCGGGATCGTCACCCACCGCGAACGTGTCTCCGGCATCTCCTTCGCAACCCTCATAGATCGGGCCGATGTCGAGGAAGAAGATGTCGCTATCACCGAGTACCACCCCGGGTGTGGATGGGTCCTCGAAGTTTTTGATCGTGTTCTGGCCAAAACGCACCAAGATTTTGTGCCATCCCTTGCGCAGACCAGCGTCGCGTAACACGGTGGCAGCAAGAGTCCGCCCGGTGTCCTCGGGCATCCCAGGCGTGATCCGGCACGCGATTTCCCGAAGCGCAACCCTGGTCCTAGTTCGCACGTCGAGGATCTGGAGCGGGAGAACCGCTTCGGCAATAGCCTCGAACTTCTCGCGATTACTAGCGGAGTGTTGCGATGTGGGTCCCATATCAGGACGCCCGATCTCCCTCCGGTAGCGGAGGGTCACAGCTCGACTTGAGCTAGCCCCACCCTACACCCCGAAGGTTCGGTATCGTTACCGGTTTGTGGCTACGAGGAAGCCACCTAATCGTTGCTCCTGCAGATCGCTGCACGCGGCTGACGTTCGTTCTCCACGACGTCCCGGAGGAACGCATCGGCATATCTCTGCGCGGCGGATCTCGCGATGGTAGCGCTGCGTTGCAGGAATGACCGTGTCACCGTCGAGGTCGACGAAGGATCGCTCATCACTCAAGAGCTAATCCGGGTCGGTGCCAAAAAGCTCGGCAGCCGTGTCCGTGTCAGCGATGTAAAAGACGCCGGCCGGGCCACGTGGAAGTTGGAGATCTTGTCGAACCAGTTCTTGATCTTGCGCCCGAACTTTTGGCCTTCGCCTATTCGCGCAAAGAGGCGGTGGCTCGCTTCTTCCCACAAGCGCACAATGCGCGCACGCTGTCCAGTGATTGGGGTCAAGCGCAAACTGCGCGCTCGGAGGGATTCAAACCCCCAACCTTCTGATCCGTAGCGGGCGCCGAGGCAACGGACACGCGATGAAACGCTTGGGCATCGGATGCCAAATATCCGGCGTGAACTGGATATACCAGCGAGCTGTCCACAGTCAGCGAATGACGACGGATGACGGCGGTTTCCAGTTTTTACCCGAGCTTTGGTTCTCACGGCGGTTCTCACGAACGACCATCTGAACCTCCTAACCCGGCGTCAAAAGAGTCAGGAGACATCGTCCCTCGGTCGTACGTTGCACGGACTTCCTCATTTTGTCTGGACTATTTGGAGTTTTGACGTACTCCTCGAATCAACAAAGCCGGGAGATCAGACGCCAGATACGAGACGTCGTGTTGCACTCCGATTAGAAGTCTTCTTCATGAGTTGACCAAGTTGCTCCGGCCTGACGGGCCTTCTGCTCGATTTCGTCAAGTGCACCAGATGCCGCGTTCAGCTCTATTCTCACAGTGGCTACTTGTACGTCGCGGGTCGAAGTGGGATCGATCACATCGGCAACTTGGGACAGCAGCTGCCATAGGGCCGAGCGAGCCTCGCGATCAGTAAGGCTGCGATTGCGCAGCTCGATCTCGTGCACGAGATACCTGGTTGCACCGGCTGGGCTGCTCCCCGTCGATGCACCGCCCCCTTCGGGCGGGTGTGGAGCGGTATCAAGACCACCGTCGAGATTCGCGGATTCGGGCTCGCCTTCCACACGAGGCTGGACGAGGCGCAGAAGCTGGTCGTGACTATAGATTGCCAGATGTTCCGGGCTCGTCACTGACAGTTGCTCACCGGCAGCAGTCACAAGTTCCCACGCGATGCCGTCGTCGTCAGGTCGCAGTGCCTCATAGATGGCCCGCCGGATTACCGACTCGTTCGATACAAGGGGGAAAACGGGGTCTCGCCAGAACTTCTCGACGACCTCGGCCAGCGTGAAAGCGCGAATCGAGAGGTCCACCAGGTTGTGGAGGTACTCGCCGGTAAGGGCTCCGGTGGAAAGCACGGCAGCACTTCGGGCGACCAGCGCGTCCCAGATGTCATTGCCGTAGAGTGCAGTCCGGTCGTCGCTCTCGAGTTTGGCGAACTCGACTCGCAGGCCGGTGTCGTCGCGTACGACATAGGCGAAGTGCTGATAGGCACGTCGGATCTCGGCATCTAGCTGCTCCAGGGCTTGCTTCGTCTCGGTTTCCATCTCTCCACGCATCTCTGAGTCGACCGGGACGTCATTCGTTGCCAGCTGCCAGGCAAGCGCACTGCGCGCTCGCTTCGCCATGGCGTCGCGCCGCTGCGTGTTGACGCAAGCAATGACGCAGCTGGCGGCGAAGTCGACACTCAGCCGGTTGGGACCTATGCCGAGCACGGCCTCGATGTCGTCCCGTGTGGGACCGTCGCGTCCATTGAGCAACGTCCACCGGCGAGGATCGAGCACAACTAACCGATTGGAGCGCCGCTGGTCGATGTCGTGGAACACATCCTTCAAGTCCGTGGCGGTGTCTCCCGGGCGCTCAATGAGTCGAACCGAGTCGAAGCCGCTCCCACTCGAGGCGATCCGCTGCACTCGCTCCCATACCAAGGCGTCGTAGAGGTCCGGGGCGGCGCGGTTTAGAGCGCTGCGGTGGAACATGCGCTTGTTCAGCTGGGTGACGAGCAGGTACCTGTTGGGGGAGCTGCCACCGCCGCCCTGGACGACATCAAGGGCGCCAAGGCCGCGCTCGTCCTCGTCGTCAGTGAGGGCATTGAAAACTTCCTCTGCATCTCCGAAGCCGAACGCCTCATCCGGCACGTAGAGCGATGCGAGGAGCTCGGGCTTGGTGGCACCGCTTTTTCCCTGTGCCCTGACTGCCACCGAGTAGAGCCAAAGAGCGGTGGCAAGACGCACAGCAGGCTGTGGCTGCACAGCTACCCATGGCCGTTCGTCAGTGAGGCGTTGGTCAGCAAGCACGGCCTGGCCGCTTGAACGTTCGGCGTTTGTAACGTCGGTCTCTGAAACCTGGCGCATCCCCACCACTTGCCGGTCGTTGCCATGAAGTACTCCAGACGACAACACGGCGTCAGCAGCCCGGTGCAGTGGGATGTCCCCTACCCCAATGAGTTCGGGGACCCAGCGTCCAGCTTCGTGCTCCATGACCCACCAGTACGAGCTGGCCGAGAATACTTCGACGGTTGAGCGAACACGCTGGAACCCAGCGTGTTGCGTCCAGTCGTGCTCCACCAGATCGAGTAGGTCAGGATGGAACGGGTACGATCGCTCGAGCCGTCTGGCGAAGCCAGCCAGCTGTCGTCGCACCGGGTAGCCGTTCGAAGACGTGCTCGCGCCATGCGCTGCTCATCTCGGTCGCCCACCGTTCGGCCAGCGCCACGGTGGGGAGCTGCTCAGTCGGCCGGTTGAAGATGCGTCGTCGGATGATCGCCGCCGAAGTCCTGCGGCTCGTTCACGCTTATTGTCGTGCCGTTTCGCTCGAGGCGCCTGCCGAAGTATTGGCGGAACTCCTCGGCTGCGCCCTCGTAGCCCTGCTCGTCGAGGTCTGAGCGGATCATGACAATGACGAGGACCGCGTTGTCAGTTTCGGCCACTGCGCCACTGAGGGCGTTCAGAAATGCTTGTTCGCTCGGCATGGTGTCGCGGTGTTCCGGGCCAGCAAGGGCCATCGCGTAGTCCATGATCTCGTCCAGGAGGATGAGCACGGGTCGGCCAACCGCCCGGATGGCGTCCTTTATCGCAGCCTTGTCGGTGCCCATGCCAACGTGGGCATCGTAAAGTCCACGGTCACCGCTGAAGAGGCTCCACAAGAATCGCTGATGCAGATTGACGGCTGGACCGAATTCAGGCCGTGACGCGCCGGGGCTGAAGTTGTCAGCGCAGAGTATCACTGTGAGCACTTCCCCGGGCTCTAGTTCGGTTCCTGAGCGCTGGCGCGCGATTGCATACGACTCGCTCGCCAATGTCGCTCGAGTAGAACACCTCTGGGTGGGTGGCCATGTGCCAGAGCCCAACCAGGGCGTGGCTCTTCCCACCTCCCATGCCTTGGTCGAGGTGAAAGAGACGGTTGCCTTCAAACATTTGGCCGACCAGGCCTCCGCCGGCAAGAAGTCGGGTGATCTCTGCCATGAACTCTGTGAGCTTGGTTGTAGGCTCCGTGATGTCGCACCAGTAGTCGGCGTCGCGGTACGGAACATCCGAGGTCTGATAGACGGCCTCGTACAGGCTCATCTGGAGACCTCTCGCACGACCGTGGCGCGCCACTACCTCCGGCCGCAGCATGAGGACGTCAGTCCAGTGTGAGGGGGCCGTCACGACGGTCCAGTTTCGTCGAATTGCCAAGTCTCCTGACGGATCAACCCTGAACTGGCCCTTCTTGCCTCACCCTCGATAGCTCGCCGGTTGCGCTGACAGGCTGTAAGGGCGACCGAGGTCCGGTCTGACTCGGGAAGTTGGCGGACGAGGTCGGCAACAGTTGCCCAGATGTGCTGGTCATCGCCAGTGCGCTCGCACCCTGTAAGCGTGTTAGCGACCGCCTCGGTGCCCCCACCCGCCCACGCTGCGGCCATGGCCCGAACAACCTCGATGACGGAGGAGCGTTCGGTGACGGGACCCGGGTCGTCGAGGCTCAGGGTGAAGCCGCCGGTCGACTCCGTCAGGATCCTCGGTCGTAGGTCGTCTATACGGAGCTCGCTCGACTGTGCGTGGAAGACGGCCTCACCCTTGTTGACTAGGCCGCGACCGAAGGCCCTGAGCCAGAAGATGGCGAACCGGGTATGCAGGTCGAACGTGTCGAGTGGCAGCTCATCGACCTTGAAAGCGTGCGCGTCGACAACAGCCCTACGACCCAGTGCGAGGAAATGGTCGAGTTCGGGCTGTGTGCCGTTTGGTCGCTGGATAGCTCGATACCGACCGACGACCTCCATGGCCGGGCCGTAAGAGGCCATCAGCTGGTCGGAGAGCGCCAGCCCCCAATCATCCCACAAGGAAACTCGCGCGCGAACGGTGTCAGCGATCTCCCGTTCGACGTGGGCGGCGGTCGCTGTCCGTCTCCCCTCGGGCGCTACCCGACATCCGATGGTCACCGTCACCTTGATGGAAGCCACGCCAGTGGCGCCGGATTCCGTTCGTGCCGGCCACGCAGCGGTCACGACGAATCCTGCATCCCGAAGCGCACCGAGCAAGCGCCGCCACGCTGTCCGGGTCTGAGTGTCCGAACACAATTGTGAGCGTGCCACTGGGCTTGAGGACCCGGCGCATCTCGGCAAACGCGGCACCCAACTGCTCCTCATACCACGTGGTCGTGCGGTGATCGCCGGCGGCGGGACTGCGCTTAACGATGATTTCGTTTGCCTTGTCCTGCAAGCCTTCGGGGGTCCCGGCAGTGCCAAATAGATCGGGGACGATGTCGAACAGGCAGCGACGCAGCCACACATAGAAGAGATCCGAGACGTCGGCATAGTCGATCATCGAGTAATAAGGCGGGTCAGTGACAACAACATCCACTGTGCTGTCCCTATAGGGAAGCGAAGTTGCGGACGCTCTCCGAAAGACCCCAGGTCGAGCCACTTCAGTTAGGCCCAAGACGTGTCTCAGCAAGGGAGTCAAACCCGTTTCGGCGCGGCTCGCCCACGTCCCTGGTCCAGAACCTGGACCGGTCTCGAACCAATCGAAGTTCGCTCCTACGGCGCTCTCGTTGACGAAGAGGTCCCCGATCTTGTTGCGGTTCTGCTCGGCTCCAGTAGGTTTGCCGACCGATTGAAGCCTCGCCCCGTGCGTAGCCGCGCGGAGGCGGCGCACGAAAATGGCGGTCGCAAAAGCGGTTAGTGCTTGCGCGTACTCTGTCGAGATTCCGCTGGCGAGTAACTCCTGATGACATGCGCGTATGGCCCGAACCGTTTCGGCGAACATCATTGCTTGACGCGCGTTCATGATGGAACCCCACGTCTTATAGCCGTATGCGCTCGCTCGAACGCTGTCGAAGTTTCCAGGCCCGATCCGCTCGTCGGGCACTGCCGAAAGAGCCCCGAATGGCGGCAAAGACCGAAGATCTACAGATAGCGCGGCTGACACCTCTTCGTCGCGCAAGGGGCGGAAGTTCTTGACCTCGACTGTGCGCGTGCGCCCCCGATCATCGACGATTGACCTGTTCGTGAGGTCGCTCGCAACGAGCGGCGCATCCTCATACTGACCGGTTACGCCCTTCGCCTTCACTGTGTCGGTGGAGTGCACATGCTGACAGAAAGGACACGTCGCCGATTTTCCCCTTCGCCCTTCACTTGAGGAGAACGTCGGACTACCGGTCGGAGTCCCATCCTCCACTTCTGCTGACCAGGTCTTGTGACGCAAATCAAATGTAAGCCTCAGGCTCTGACCGTGGTCGTTGGTTGATTTGTATGGGTGGCGAAGCACTAGGGAACCGATAAGGGGAAAGCGCTCTCCGCACGCATCGCAGGGAATAGTGATGGACCACAGGTAACCCCAGGGGTAGCTGCCGTCGGCGTTTCTTGGATAGTTGGGAGCAACCGCAACTTCAGTCCGGCGATCGACCTCAGCAAGAACGCGCCGCAAGTCTTGTAACAGTTTGGGTTCGCTATCCGCGGCGGCGAATAAAGGCGGCTCAACGTCCTCGGTCCCCTCGCCGAGTTTGTCTGGCATGGCGAAGGGGACTGGGGGCTCGCTGGACCAGTCACGAAGCGGCCACTCGGCAAGCAGTCGGGAAGCCAGAGCGGCTACTGGGGATAGATCGAGTCCGACAGCACGTATACCAATGCGAGCTGCTTCGAGGGGGATGATGCCGCGCCCCGAGAAGCAGTCCAGGACGACGGGTCGCCCTCCGTCTACATCGGGGATCTGGGCCGCCAGATCAGCAAGGTCGCCGGCGTCTCCGGTCAATATGGCGTTGGATACTTTGCGCCGCAGTTCTTCATTTACCTCTGTCGAATCCTCAGTCAACAGCGAGCAAAGGACGGCTGCACGGGCTTGGGCGATAGGGCGTGAGGCGAACCAGGTGAAGATGGCCTTCTCGTTCTGGCCTGAACCGGCGGACGTACCGCACGCAGCGTCCACCGCGGCGACGGGAAACCAACGCTCGATGAGCGGGGCAGTGTTGGTCGAAGGCTTGATTCTCATTGGGTCTTCCCAGTGAAACGGCGTAACTGGCTGACCGGGATCTGGAACCGCTCTATTAGGTGCGGTCCACCACTCAACGCTCCAGCGGGATCCTGGACTGCAACGGTGAGTGTCGGCTGGGTGGCGCAGTTGGTCACGACGTAGAGCCAGTACTCCGAGCCCCGTTGCATCGCCTGGGCCCACTCGTTGGACTCGAGGGTGACCGGGCCAAGGTCATGGAGCTGCCCCTTCACCTCGACGAGGCGCTGCTCTCCAGTGGTGGAGCGCGATGCGTAGAGGTCATAGCCCAGTCCAGCGGTCTGACGGTCGTCCACCGCAAAGCCCTCGGCTATGAGGAGGGCTTTGACAAGCTCGATGGCTGAGAGTTCGCTATCCGGGTCGTAACCGATGTCGGCCAGCGAAGCACCGGCCAGGACGTCTACCCATCCGATGCGCTGCGGAGGCGAGGCAGCCACGGCTTCCGCCTTGGCCAGATCCGCGAGCCGGCGCTTTCGATCTGTCTCGAATCGTTCCCGGGCGAGCGCTCGCTGTTCGTCGGGCAGGTCGCGTAGCTGACGCTGCCAACGGGCTCGAAGGGCCTCGAGGTCCGCTCGGGCATGGCGGACCCAGCTGGCCTGCACGTTTGCCGTCTTGCGCTGTTGCTCGGCTACGGCCTGCTCGGCCGCTTCGGCCACGGCGACGCGTGAACCCGCAGCGGGTCTCGTTGCCGCGTCGGTGCAGGAGCGCAGGTTGGCCACCGACGTCCAGTCCACGGGGAAAGCGTGCCCGCCGGAGTACCGGATGAGGAACGGGCTCGGCCGCGGCGGACTTGGTCACGCCGTCATAGGTCTGAATCTCGGTCATGAATACGAAGAGCGTGTATGGCGTTGTCGACGCCTGATCGACGACGGCCGCTCCACGGTAGAGCTCTGGTGCGAACTCGGCATCGCAGAAGCCGAGGAGCTCCCGGAACGCCCCCTCCGTTGGGCCGATGGTAACAATTCGAGCTGAACTCGGCCCCGCCGGCCCGGGCGGCTGCCGTCGCGTTGCCGTCGACTGACACGAGCCGGCTCCGCTCGCCATCAAACGCTGGAGGCAGGGAGCCTGCCGCACGGACGGTGAGGATTCGCGCGTATGGACCGGGCCCGATGTTCCAGCCGGCTGCAGTGGCGACGCTTCGTAGGAAGCCCTCGACCATGACCGGGTTCACCGCCTCGAGGCGATCGGCGGCGAATCGGCTTTGCGCCTCGCTCAGATCCGTCGGGGTGCGCAGGGCGTCCTCGTCGGCGGCCAACTCACGAGCCCTCTCGACCAGTGTCTCAACCGAAGGTACGCGTTCGACTGCGTCGATGCCCCGGTATGCGTCGGCTAATGCGCCGGCGAAGTCGAAGCCGGCGCGGTCGGCCGTGGCGTCCATCAAGTCGAACATTCGTCCATCCAGCGCCTGCGCAGCAGCGTCGAGGTTACGGAGCAGGATCTCTTGGACATGACCTTCTCTCGTGTCCGGAGCCACGAGGTGATAGATGAACACCGCGTTCTGTTGTCCGATGCGGTGCAGACGCCCTGCTCTTTGCTCGAGTCGGACCAGGCTCCAAGGGACGTCCCAGTCGATCATCACATGAGCCGACTGGAGATCGATGCCTTCGCCGCCTGCATCGGTCGACACCAGCACCTGGTACTCACCGGCCAAGAATTGCTGCTGCAGCTGGTCGCGCCGATCTTGGGAGCTGTCGCCGCTCAAGACCTCGGTCGAGAACCCGGCGTCGCGAAACAGTCGTTCGAGCCAAGAGGCGGTATCGGTGAACTCTGTGAAGACAAGCAGCTGACCCGAACCTGGGCGCACCTCGTGACGGGCGCACACATCAGATACGGCTTCCCACTTTACCGGGACCTTGCCGGCGCGCAACCAGGCCTCCAGCTGCTCGAGCACGTTGTCAATGTCCTTTATTTCCCCGCGGCGGTCCCGGCTTTTCTCGGCAATTATCGACTCCTCCGCCTTTTCCCACGACTCATCGTCGTCGACGGCGGCGTCGATGAATCTACCGTCGTCGAAACCATGTGGCGCCGGCGGAACGACCTGGCCCGCCTGCTGGGCGCCAAGGGCATCGCGGCGACGTCGTAGTGTCTGCACCGCGGCAGCGATACTGGATGCGGCCCGTTTGCCGTAGATGCTGCGGGCGAGAACCGAGCGCGCGTCGTACCAGGCATCTACGTAAGATAGGACTGCTTCGTAGCAGCCGAGCTCATCGGCTGGCAGCGTCACAGATAGGGTTTCAGCGAAGCGAGGCTTGAAGAGCGGGTTGCCGTCGTGGTCTCGCAGGTCCTCCTTCATGCGACGGAGGAAGTGGAGCGCGGCAGGTTGTACGCGGTGAGCAGGCTCGTTGTCGCCCAACTTCGCCGTGACCGGGTACAGGTCCTCGTCCAAGATGTTGAGCAGGCACTGGAAGAAGTGCTCCTTGCCCCGGTGCGGCGTGGCGGTGAGCAGCAGGAGATGGTGCGAGACCTTTGCCACCTGCCGTGCTGCACCGAGGAACTGGCTCGTTGGGGTTAGGCGATGGGCCTCGTCGAAAATGGCCAATGACCACGACGCGCCAGGGCCGGCAACTTTGCGCAGAACATCGGGATTATGGGTGAGGAGGTTGACCGAGACTACCCACACGTCGACGTCGTCACGCAGCGGGCGTGGACTTCGGGCGGTTGCCGAGTCGAGATGCTCGGCGTCGATGCCGAAATAGCGCCAGAGATCAGCGATCCACTTAGTCACAAGGTGGGCGGGGGGAACGATGAGCACCTTGCCTGGCACGACCTGCCGGCGCCGACCCTCGGCGATATAAGCGGCGGCCATAACGGTCTTGCCAGTGCCCGGCTCGTCGGCCAGCAAAAAGCGAAGCCTCGGCTGCGGGAGCATGTGGACGAATACGGCTTCGTCCTGGTGCGCGTAAGGTCGCACGGGTTTGGTTGCGGTGGCGGCGGAGCGAATGCGCGGCGTGGCCCACTCCATCCACTTCCCCCACAGCGCCGCGACCGCCCCGGGCGAGTCGCCGCCGCCGTCGTTAGCCGGCAGGCGGGCAGCGTCGATTTCGGCGACCGAGACGGTGACCTGCTTCAGCCATCCCGCTCCCTTGAGCACGATCTCGACTCGGTCCGAGCGCTCTTCTAGGACACTCAGGACCTCGACAAACTCGTCGCCCCAGAAGAGCCGGTCCCCGCGCTCTACCACAAAGAGCTCCGACACCGCGCGCCGTCGTAATACCTACACCAGCCCTGGGCGGACCCTTCGCTAGCCAATGCCTCGAGGACGTGGGCATCCATGACCTCGGGTGTCCTTTGGATCACGCAGCCGCCCAGGAACGACGATCGACTTCATGCATATCGGCAGCGCCCACCAAGGCACCCGGCGCCCACTCTGTGGACGGAAGGTCTTCGTGGGCTAGTGGCACGTTCCAGATCATTCCACCTGAAAAGCGTGAGGTCACCCGATCGACGCCGGTCCCGACCACCGGAAAGTCGCAGCTCAGAGGCTATTTCGACGGACGGTCGAATGCAGAATGCAAATTTCGTGTGCCACAACGTGCTCACACGAAATTGGAACGAGTCATTCGGGAGCGGTAATGGAAGGGGCATCATCCTCGGTCCAGGAAATGGGAGGACTGGTCGTCCTGACGGCGTGCCCACTCGGTGTAGCTATCTGCGATACGTCGGAGCATGGCCGCGGTTCGAGGGTGCTCGTCAGCTACGCGGCTCGCCCATCCGCGATAGGTCTCAACGAGGCCTCGCTCCGGATCTCCGCCTGCCCTGATATCCCGGCTCTGAACCCCTCGGCTGTTGAACTTGCCGTTCTGCAATCCTGATTCGAATCGTGACGAAGCCAGGTCCTCGATCAGATCGCGTACAGGTCGGGAGGGCCACAGCCCGTCGGGGTCGGGAGGAAGGTGGGCAAGCACCTGGCCGATCAGACCGTCGCCGATCTCCGCACGCTTCGCGTCAAGTAGCTGACGCCGTGCTTCTGTCACCCAGGTTCTCATCGCTGCCTCGTCGATGGTCACGGCATCAGTGAGGCCGGGCGGTGATTGCCATGCGACAAGAGCATTATAGCCGTACGTGGCAATGGCCTGTCTCTGCTCCGATGGCTCTTCAGGCGGTTCGCCCTCGCGGCCGCTGACATACGTGACTAGTTCCACAAACAGGGCCGGATCGTCTTGCAAAGCGCTCGACAGGGCCCGTGCAGGACGGGTGTGTTGGAGAATCGGCAGCAGAAGGAATTCGATGCGTGCACGAGCCACGGGATCGGCGTCCGATCGTTCCAAGTAGTCCAGGACCTGGCCTGCCTCCCAGGCAAGCATCGATACCTGTCCAATGTCTTCCGAGGACCCGAGGCCAGCCGCGAGGAGGGCGGATTGAGCCAGTTCAACGCTGAGTCCCCGTGAAATGGAACCACCGTGACCCGCGAGTCCCGCCAGGACATCGACGGCCAGCCATGGTCGATCACGATCGAGCAGCGCACGCGCGATATCGGCGCGGACATCCATCTCCGAAATTCGGGGGTTGACTCTCTTCCAGAACTCCTCGCCGACGTTGCGATCCTCGTCAGCAAGGAGCTCCAGCACAGCCCTGCTGGTTCGCTGTGGAGTCAGCAGGAGTATGGCTCGCTGTGCGGACGTCCAACTGTCCTGGTTGTCGAGCTGTGCCTTGATCCAGTCAAGATGTTCTTGGTCGACCCGGCCCGCTGCGAATCCGACGGCGACTAGGAGACTGTTGAATAAATCTCGGTTTGATGCTCGCGATTTGAGCCTGCATCGTCGAGAATTGGCAGGTGCAAGGACATAGCGATCCCAACCGCGAGCTGCTCGACGCCGCCGCTCTGTGCCGCCAGCTTCTCCCGGACGGCAGCGTCGAGGCCTTCTTGGCCGACCACCGCCACGATCTGTTCCCCGATGAGATGTTTGAGGATCTCTTCCCCTCGAGCCGTGGTCGGCCTTCGGTGCCCGCTGACGTGGTGGCCACTGTCATGGTGCTCCAGGCTCTCGAAGGGCTCTCGGACCGTGATGCCGCTCGGGCGCTGCGGGACCGGATCAGCTGGAAGGTGGCCTGCGGTGTGGCCCTGACCGACGAGGGATTCGACTACTCGGTGCTCACCTATTGGCGCACCCGGTTGCGCACCTCTGAGCATCCTGAGCGCATCTTCGATGCCGTGCGAGCGGTCGTCGACGCCACCGGAGTCTTGAAGGGCAAGACCCGCCGGGCCCTCGACTCGACGCTCCTCGACGATGCAGTGGCCACCCAAGACACGGTGACCCAGCTCATCTCGGCCATCCGGCGGGTGCGCCGAGTCGTCCCCGGGGCCCTCGAGGTGCCCCTCGACGCCCACGACTACGACGCCTCGGGCAAGCCCCTCATCGCCTGGGACGACCCGCTAGCCAAGGCCGAACTAGTCGACAACTTGGTCAACGATGCACTGCATCTACTCGACGCACTCGGGGCCAAGACCCTTCACGACGAGGCGGCCGGTGCGCTTGGGCTGTTGGCCCTCGTCGCCGGCCAAGACGTCGAACAGGACGACGACGGCACCTGGAGAATCGCCCAGCGCGTCGCCCCTGACCGGGTCATCTCGACGGTGGACCCCGAGGCCCGCCACATGCACAAGTCACGCTCTGAATACCGTGACGGCTACAAGGCCCACATCGCCGTCGAACCGGAGACCGGACTCGTCACCTCGGCCATTGTCACCCCGGCCAACGTCTCGGACGCCAAGACCTCACTCGATCTGGTGGCCACTGAGCCCGACGGACTCGAGGTCCTGGCCGACTCGGCCTATGGGTCAGGCAAGACCCGCGCCGAACTGCGAGCCCGTGGGCACCGCCAGGTGATCAAGCCGATTCCGTTGCGACGTGCCGTTCCCGGTGGGTTCAGCCGTGACGATTTCGCTGTCGATCACCAAGCGCGCACGATGACGTGTCCGTCCGGCATCACTGTTCCCATCGCCCCAAAAGGCCAGGCAACCTTTGGCGCAAAGTGCACGGGCTGCGCGCTCCGAGACCGCTGCACCACATCACAGCGTGGCCTCAAGACAATCATCCATTCCCATGACGACGAGCTCGTTGCCGCCCGTCGTCAATGGAAAGAAGGGGTCGGACTCGACGAGTACCGCCGATGGCGCCCCATGGTCGAGCGCTCCATCTCCTGGCTCGTCGCCGACGGGAACAGACGAGTGCGCTTTCGCGGCGTCGAGCGCAATCAACTCGGCCTCGCTCACCGAGTGGCGGCCCTCAACTTGCGCCGCCTGGTCAAGCTCGGACTGGTCAACGACGGGAGCTGGCAGCTCGCAGCGACCTGATCCCGGACGCGCAAGCCCGGGTCGTCAAAAATGGGACCTCACCTCGGGCACTGCCCATCCAGGGTGGCCGGCTCCAACCCATTTCATGCCGGCGCTTCGGTTCGGACATAGCCCGGGCTTGCGAGATCGAACATACGACTAGATCAGCCTTTGTTCAACAGTCTCCTAGTCCCTCAGGGCCGTCTTCACCGAGGTGAGACAGGACCTGATCTTCCAGGTCGGTGCGGGCGGCGTGGGCGAGCGTGTATCCGACGAAATACGGGAGAACTACCTGGCGTCCGAGAGCCAGAACGGAATCGAGACCGCTCGTGCCGGCAAGATCAGCGATGGCATCATGACGCGCCGCTTGCAGAGCCGCATCGTAGGCGGCGTAGTCGTCCATGTCGACGTCGGCCAGGTAAGGGTGGTGGTCGAAGAGATCTACATATCGATCGACGGCATGTTCGGGCATGAACCGTTGTGCGACTGCGTCGATGCGGTCCGTGACCGCGGCCGGCATCGCCCATTGGGCGGACGGGAACCGCTTGTGTTTCTCGACGAGAGCAACGATCGTGTGCCAAATGGAGGTGCCGTCCACCGCATCGAACTCTGAGGGATTCAGCGCCTCGAGGGCGGCGATAACGCGGTCCCGCTCTGCAATCGGAAGGTCAGGAATGTGCTCGACAAGCTGCGTCCACCGGTGGGGTGCTACGGCGACGTCGTCGAGCATCCGGGTGATGATCTCGGGGATGCCGTTCGCGATGTCGGAATGGTTGATCTGATTCGAGACGCCGTGGTGCCACGCCCTCCAGCGGGGGGTGTGGGCGTAGTGCAGGATGCCGAAGTTCGCCGGCAGGAGCGTCCGCATCAGATCCCAGGCGGCGTCGGCATGTCGGCGACGCAGCCCGTCGATGACGGCAAGGCGCCGCTTCAGCGGCGCAGAGGTTTGCGGGAGGAAAAGGTTCAGCGCCTGTGCGAGCGCTTCGGCGGGATGTGGGCCGCTCCGATTGCCCTGATCAAAGGGAGTCAGCCGGGCGAGGATCGATGCCGCACGGCTGAGGTAATCAGGTGACCAGCAGAGGTTCTGAAGAGCCCAGATCAAGCCCACGTGCGTCGAAGTACTTCCGAAGATGGAGGTTGGTTCGTCGGGGAAGAACGCCATCAGCGGCGGAGGGTCGCCGGAGAGCCCAGCGTCGACTGCATCGAGGAAGACGTCGGGAGCCGCCTCTGCGAGCAGCGGCAGGACGTCTGCTAGCGATGGCCACAACCTGGAGGTCGGTTCCCCATTAGCGCCATCGAGGACCGGGAACACGAGGCGGGCAGCGAGCTGTTGCCCTGTGTCGCCGGGTTGCAGTACAACCTCGGCGACATACCCAGCCAGGAAGGCGGCCGAATCCGCAAGCGCCTCGCGGAGAACATTGGAACATGCCCGCTCCGCCCCCAAAACGCTGGCCATGAACCGCTTATCGGGTTCAAGATCGAGAGCGGGATTGTGTTCTCGCAGGACGGACGTCGCGGTCGCGAGGAAGCGGTCGATGTCTGTCTGCGTGATGAGTGCCGAGACAAGATCCCAGGCATCGTCTTTGGCGACGATCTGCCATTGACGGCCGGAGCGCCGGATCGGTGCGTCCTCTTCGACTGACCACGCAGCCAGATCGGCCTCGATATTCGGGTAGTCGCGGCCGGTCAACGCTTCGATGGCTGTCTTCTCACCATCGTGGTCGGCCATCCACGATCCGGCGAGCATGAGTGAGACGAGACGGCTGCCACTCGGGGGCCGGGACCAGTCAGGTTTGCGGGTCAAAGGGCTGGCAGCGATAGTGCGGCGAAGGGAGAGCATGCTCCGTCTCCCCTGCCGTGTATGCCGCCGCGCGTCATCCTGAGAAACACCCATCTGTACCAACGCGTCCATGGCAGCCTCTCGGTCCAAGGGTGCTGCGGAAATCCCCGATCCTCGTGGTTGCATCCGGTCGGTCACAGGTGCGAACACGTGGTGTCCCTTGCGAACCGCGGTTGGGATGTCAACGCCGTCGACGATCGGAATCAGAATTAACGGAGTTTGCGAATCGATGATCCGGTCCCAGGCGCTGACCCCTGAGACCACGAGGGTTCGGGCGGCGAAGCTCTCTTGGTCTCCGGAGAGTTCCAGCAGGGCCGCGACGGTGCAGGCGGTTGCCTCGTCGCGGGACTGGGCGATGACTGGCGTCATCGCGGGAGGTCCGTTCAGGGCCTGCTCAATGCCTGTCGGCACATCCGCATGACCCGCCAGAATGAACGCAGCCGGGAGTGCAGGCGCCGTTTGATTTGCCCAGGTATCCCACCAGGAGTCGATCGTCTTGACGTCTCGCGGATCCCTGCCGAGGAGTTCGGAGATCCAGATATGAACGCTGGGAGTCCGCTCCAGCCAGGTCTCAAGGTCGTCGGCGTCGTATGCACAGATGTCGGCCCACAGGGCATCGGCCATCCGCCGTTGGACCCAGTCGTCACGTTCCCTCCAGATCCGAGGCGTGACAAAGGCGAAGGTCGTCAAGGCGGGGTCGACGTCCTGCGGGTTGGCTGTTCGCTTTCGATAGTTCTCCTGTGCCTTGTCCTGTGGCGTTTCTCCAGTGCTCATCTCCCAGCGAGAAACTCCCTTGGGAACATGTGCGTCCCCGACGGTTGCCTCGACGAGGCCGTCCCACCCAGGTATTCCGATACCCTCGCCTGCTCGCATGGCGACCTTCGTCACCGAAGTGTTTGCCATGATGAGCCGGCGGACGAGACGGGGAAGGGTCGAACGTGCGGCTAGTGACCCTGCCCACTGATCCAAGTCCGCAGCGCCGACCAGTTCCGGATTGGGCATGCCATCCATTGTGCCCGGCGTTCCGCCGACCAGGCTGAGTCGGCACGCGTTTCCGCCCGCCGAGGCGGCGGCGAAGCCGCCGGCCGAGGCGAGGGCGGCTTGATTCAGTAGAGAAGGATTGTCACAACTGGGATCGGAGACGGATCTCGAATCGGATCTTGGCTGACCTGCATGTTCTGAAGCCTCCTCTCCACACCTGCTCCTGTCCCTCGTTGTCTCACCCCGTCTCTTTCTGTCTCACCTTGATCTTCGGTGTTGTTCGGTGTCGTGCTGTGTCGCGCACTGTCCCACCGACTTGATCAGGATGTTCGGTTCCTTGGCTCGACGTCGGGCGTCGTTCGTGGTGTTGCCTCCCAGGGTTGATTCTCCTGCACCTGATGACGTCACCGCTCTGACCTGGATGTTGTCCGAAACGGGCTCGCTGCAGCGGCTTTAAGTAAGTGGGAGGGGTGTTCCTTCCCGCTGAAAGGAGCCACCAATGCGTCTGCCCGTCGACACCAGCGTCACGCACTTCGTCTCGGCCGGTCCGTCCGAGCCCGTCATCGACTTCGACACCAAGCAGCAGAAGGTCGACCCCAACGGGGTCGCCGTCAACCAGGTCCACCTCTTCGTGGTCGGAGACGGCGGGACCCGTGAGGTCATCACCGTCAAGATCTCCGGCGAGGTCCGGGGCCTCGGCCAGTTCACCCCGGTCAAGGTGACCGACCTCGTGGCCTCGACGTGGTCCATGGACAACCGCTCGGGCGTGTCGTTCTCGGCGTCGAAGATCGAGGCCATCGCCCTCAAGGCTGCCTCGGCGCTCCTCGTGATGGCCACCTTCGTCACGACGGTGCTCGCCTTGCTGGTGGCCGTGATGCTGGTCGCCTCGGTGCTGGCCCACTTCGGCATCGTCGTGCTCATGGCACTCGGACTCGTCCTGCTCGGGCGCTACGTGCGCCGCCACGGTGTCTGAGCGTCACCACGTCAGGACCCTCGACCCCTACTCCCGGGTGGCACTGGCCGTCCGGGGGTGGGGGCTCGAGGCTCTCCTGGCCTTCGGGGTGTTCCTTCTATGGCACTTCGCCGTCGCGCTCGACGGAGAGGGTCTGGGCGTGTTGGTGCTGGGACTCGCTCGTCCTGGTGCTGTGGCGCTCCGAACGGGTTCGCCAACGGCTCGTGACGATGCTGCGAGAGCCGCTCGACGCGGCGCTGGCTGAGCCGGGTGCTCGTCGCCTGCGAGGTGATCAGCCGCCACGGCCAGATCCCGCGGGTCGAGCACACCGACGTCATCCCGGCCGGCCAGCGGTTGGACCTGCGCCTCGCGCCCGGGATGACCGCCGAGCAGATCGACGGCGCCGCCGAGGCGATCGCGGCCGTCGTCGGGGCACGCGAGGTGCGTGTGGTGCGCGAGCCGGGCAATGCCGCAGTGGCCCACCTGTCGATCCTGTGGCACGACCCGCTGTCGGTGCCGGCACCTCCCTGGCCCGGGGCGCCCGGTTCGCTGTGGGAGCCGATCTCCCTCGGCGTCGACGAGGACGGGGCCGCCGTCTCCATCGGCCTCGTCGAGCGCAACGTGCTCCTCGGCGGAGAGCCCGGCGCCGGCAAGTCCGTGGCCCTCAGCCTGTTCATCGCGGCGGCTGCCTTGGACCCCGAGGTGCGCCTCACCCTCATGGACGGCAAGCAGGTGGAGCTCGCCCCCTGGGCCGGCTCGGCCGAGCACTTCGTCGGGCCCGACATGGGCGACGCCATCGAGGTGCTCAAAGACCTGTGCGCCGAGATGGACCGGCGCTACTCGGTGCTCCTCGCCTCGGGCCTGCGCAAGATCGAGCGGGGCTCGGACTTCGGGCTCTATGTCATCGCCATCGACGAACTCGCCTTCTACATGCGAAGCGGAACCAAGGACGAGCGGACCGAGCTCTCCGAGGCGCTCCGCGACCTGATCTCTCGGGGCCGGGCGGCCGGGATGATCGTGGTGGCCGCCACCCAGAAGCCTTCCAGCGACATCGTCCCCACCTACGTGCGGGACCTCTTCAGCTTCCGCATGGCGCTGCGCTGCACGACGCCCGAGGCCTCCGACACGATCCTCGGGCCAAGGCTGGGCCAAGGAGGGCTATTCGGCCTCCACCCTCGACCCGACGCTCCGCGGCGTGGGGTGGCTCCTCGCCGAGGGCGCGGTGCCGGTCAAGATCCGCACCCACTACCTCGACGACGACGCCATCGCCGATCTGGCCGACATCGCGCGTGGCGCAACGGACGGCGTGGTGGTGAGCTCGGCCGCCCACTGGCGAGCGGTCCTCGCCGAGGTCAACCAGGCCGGCCTGTGCTCGAACCCGGTCCGCTTGCGCGGGCTGACCCTGGACCGCACGACCGGAGAGCTGCGTGACGGCGACCTGCTGCGTGCCCTGCAAGGACCGCCGGGCGTCGGTGTGCCCGTCGTGTTCGCGCCTCTACGCCAAGGACGCCTGGCACCTCGTGGCCGCCGGCATCCGGGGCGGCAAGGGCGTCGACGCCTGCGTGGCGAATCATCCCCAGCTCTTCGTCACCCTGACCGCCCCCTCGTTCGGGCCCGTCCACGCCCGGGTGCTGTCCAAGACCTCAGTGCAAGCCCTGTCGCCCGAGGCGAGCCGAGATCTGCCCGCACGGGCGATCGCTCGGCTGTACCGAGCGCCATGAAGAGGGCTCGGTCGCCCTGGGCGAACCGCTGTGCGTCGAGTGCTTCGACTACCCCGGCGCGGTCCTTTGGAACGCCCACGTGCCGCGACTGTGGGTCCGCACCTCCCGCCTCCTCTACCGGGCGGTGGCCGCCGCGGGGAATAGGTCCGAGAGCGAGACCCGGGCGGCGCTCCGGCTCTCCTACGTCAAGGTGGTCGAGTTCCAGCGCCGCGGTCTCGTCCACTTCCACGTGGTGCTCCGAGCCGACGGGGCGGGCGGCCCAGAAGATCCGCCTCCGGCCTGGCTCGACGCCGAGGTGCTCGAGGCCGCCGTCCGCAAGGCCGCGGCCGCCGCCCACGTGGCCGTGCCGGTGACCGCGGGAACGACCCTTCGGCGCGCGGGCTGGGGACGCCAGATCGACGTCCGCCACTTCGCCGGCGACAGCACTACCGAGCCCGACCACCATCGCCGCCTACATCGCGAAGTACGCCACCAAGACCGTCGACGACGCCGGGTGGCTGGCCCACCCAGTCCGCTCGGTCGCCCACCTCGAGCGCCTCGTGTTGCGCCCGCACCTCGCCGCCCTGGTGCGCACGGCCTGGGCGCTCGGGTCGCGCCGCCAACTGCGGCACCTGCGCCTCCGCGAGCACGCCCACACCCTCGGCTACGGGGGCCAGTTCTCCTCCAAGAGCCGGCGCTACTCGACCACCTTCGCCGCGCTGCGCGACGCCCGGGCCCGCCTTCGCCCGAGGAGACGGCGAGGGTGACATCGACTTCGACGGCGAGTGGCACTTCGGCGGCCGGGGCTACGCGCACCCCGACGCGGCGGGCCTCGCCGAGGCCCTGACGAGGCGCGCCGTGTCCCAAGCGTGTCCCGAAACCTGTCCCAAAAGGTGTCCCAACGCCGTGACCTGGCGAGAACGCTGCCGAAAAATTCCGGCTCGGGACCGATCCTGGGACGCTTCCCGGGACGGATCCTGTGATGGTCCTCTGGCGCGATGGCGCCATGACCACACAGCACAGCCACCACGGCGGCGCCGGCACCGGCCGACGTCGTGCAGCTCGGCCTCTTCGAGTCCGACGAGCCCGAGACCTGTCCGTTCGTCCACCCGCGGCACCGGAGCGTTCGCGGCCCTGCTCGCCCGGGCGCCCGCCGACGAGGACGCCGCCCTCGAGGTCCTCGCGCTGCTCGAGCCCGAGCTCGGGGTGTTGGCCGGGCGCCTCGTGCGCCTCGGCGTCGAGCCCGACGTCGCCCAAGGCGAGGCGCTCTCGGTGGCGTGGGAGGTCGTGGCCGGGCATCGGTTGGGCCCGCTGCTCCCGACCAAGGCGTGCCTCGCGTCGGTCGTCTGGACCGAGCTGCGTCGCGAGTTCGGGGTCCGACGCGACCGCGGGATCGAGCTGGTCCCCTTGACCGACGAGTTCGACGTCGCCGCCCCCGAGGTCGATCCCGAGGAGCCCTGGCCCGACCTCCTCGATGCCGCCGTCGCCGCCGGCGTGCTCAACGCGCACCAGGCGGTCGTCGTGGCGCAGACCCGGATCGACGGTCGAGGCCTGGCCGAGGTCGCCGCTGACCTCGGTCGTCCGTATCACGCCGTGCGCAAGGACCGCCAGCGGGCCGAGAAGGCGCTGGCCAGCGTTCGCCCGCTCCTACTACGCCGAGGGGCCCCAGTGATCGGCCACCGAGCGCTCCAGGCGCGCATAGTCCTCGTCGTCGAGGTTGGCCCTGGCGTCGGCCATCCACAGCTCGAGGCGGCCTCGGTCGGACTGGTCGCAGATGGCCCAGGCGCCGAGCTCCCAGAGCACGTAGTGGCGCGGTGCCCCGCGGAGGCCGGCCGATGCGGCCTCTTCGGCCTCGAGGCGGGCGCTTGGCCTCGAGGAGGTCGGTGGCGAGTCGGGTCCGCGCAGTTCACGATGGCGACGACCATGTGGGAGCGGAGCCGCTCGGCGTCGATCCACTCGTCGTTGACGTCGGCGAAGGGCGCCCCGCGCACGAGGGCGAGCGCCTCCTTGCGCAAGGCGAAGGCCTCCTCGCCTCCCGTCGTGTCGGCCTGGCGGCTGAGGCCGCTGGAAGGCGAACCAGTCGGAGAGGATCCCCTCGATGAGGTAGCCGTCGGTGGTCGCCTCGGGCAGGTGCTCGGCGCCGATGCAGCGGCGCAGCCGGGTGATGGCGTTGCGCACGGTCTTCTCGTCGAGTTCTCTCGAGCCGCCCGGGCGCAGGCCGATGGCGATCTGCGCGGCCTTGAGGTGCCGGTGCTCGTGGAAGACCAGGTATGTGAAGAGCTCGATCAGGAGCGCCCAGCTGCTGTCGATCTCGAGCCCGAGGATCTCGCGGGCGCCGAGCACGTTGAGGGCGGGCTGGTCCTCGGGAGGCGAGCTGGCAGGGGCGATCTCGGTGGCGACGGCAGCGGTCCCAACAGTTCGCGACGTCGCCGGCAGCCTCCATGACATCGACCGCTCTCGCTCTCGGAGGTGGCCCCGTCCGGGCACCCGGTGTCACGGGCTCGGACGCGACGGGAGCGGGAGGCGCCGCCGGCCCTGCGTCGACGACAACTGGTGGCGCATTCGCAGTCGCCGACGCCGTGGCCAGCCTCCTGCCGCGGCGCCAGCGCTCGAAGAGGACGGACAGAGCGGCCAAGAGGAACAGGACCACGACCGCCACCCAGATCGGGAAGCCGTGAGATGGACTCGAACCACCCGGGCCGCGCGAAGCGGCTGGCGCTCGTCGACGCCGCGCTGGTTGGCGGATCGGGCTGGCCGACCCACGGGGGGTGCTCTGGGTGGCCTCGGCGACAGGGGCGGGGAAGCTGAGGGGCAAGGTGGCGGGGGTGCTGACGTCGAGGGTGGTGGTGCCAGATTCTTCGGTGTAGAGCGTGAACTCGGCTCCGGTGAAGGATCCTGCCGCGACCTCGAGAGTCCCGGTCGTGAGGGTGGCCGGGACGAGGAACGAGTACGTGGCGTCGAAGAGGCCGTCGTCGGAGTTACCCTTGCCGGTCGTGTCGCCGGCGTTGCTGATCGTGGCGGGAGCGGCGGTGCCGCCCGACGGGGTGAAGCTGAGCAGGCTGACGGGCAATGGTGTCGTGGCACCCAGGTAGTGGCCCGAGCCCGTCGGGTCGTTCGGATTGTTTGGGAACTCGCCGTCGAGCACGAGCGACAGCACGGCCTGGTCGGAGTTCGGGGACAGCGTCGTGCCGGACGGGGCGAAGAAGCCGAGCCTGGCGCTCTGCAGCGTCACGTCGGCCGAGCTGGTGAAGCCGTCGGAGGGATTGGACAACGACAGCGTGGCCGGTGCCCGCCGAGGTGCCCGTGAGGCTGGTCTGGGTCGGGTCTCGGTAGAGGACGGCGGGCGACGGGCGGCACCCGGCTGAGCGTCCACAGGTCGAAGCTCTGGGAGAAGGTGCCCTTCGGAGAGGACCAGGTCGACGCCGTGGGTGTCGTTGGGGACGCTCGCCATGTAGGACGCCGAGGCGGTGTCGCTCGATCCGCCGGCGCCGGCTTGGAGTTCGTCGTCGATGGAGGTCAGGGAGAGCGAGTGCGACGTGCCGTCCCAGCGCAACGCTGCGCTGAGCGCGGGAGAAGCGCTGGTCGGCGACGCGCTCTGGCTTGGAGCGGTGACCTCGAGCGTGAAGCGCACGAAGCGGCGGCCCGGGGTCGGCTCTTGCGAGCCATTGCGCGCGGGCCAGGCGACGTTGCCCCGTTCGCTGTTGAAGTTCAGCGGTGGCCACAGCTCATTCAGGCCGCAGCCTGATCGTACGCTTCGGGTGTGATAGCGGATCGGTCGACTTCGCGTCGAAGGGCGTCGACGAGTTTGGGCATGCCCTTGTAGCCGTGTACGCGTCGGAAGGATCGCTCGGCCTCGAGCATGCCGGCGGCGACCCAGCGTTTCTTCATGGAGCCATCCTTCCACTTGGTCACCCGAGCGCTGGAGCGCCGGGCGATCGAGATCATCGACTCGATGCAGTTCGTATTGGTGAGTGTCTTGGTCAGCGTGCCACGGATGCCGAGGCGGGTAACGGTGAACATCTCGTCGAGCCCCTCGCGCAAGGAAGCTGCCGCGTCGGGGTGGTCGGCCTCGAGCTCTTTGGCCAGTCGCCTCGCCGCGTCGAGTCCCTTGGCCGGATCGGGCTGGGCGAAGATGAGGGCCAGGCGCTTGTCGATGGCGCCGGCCAGCTCCTTGGGCAGGTGACCGGCCAAATTCCGGCGCTTGTGCAATGTGCAGCGCTGCACCACGGCGTGGTCGCCGAAGACCTTCTTGATGCCCGCGGCGAGCGCCTTGGCGCCGTCGATGACGCAGAGCACACCGCCGTCGACCGAGAGACCCCGGGCGACCAGGTCGGCCAAGAGCGCGGTGACCACCGTCTTGTTCTCGGTGTCGCCCAGCCAGAGCCCGACGGGCACCTTGGTGCCGTCGGTGGTGATGACCAGGGCCGCGACGACGCACTGGCCGGCCACGTCGAGGCCGTCGACCATGAGGACGGCGACGTCGAGGTCGATCAGGCTCCGCGCCATCAGCTCGGAGAGCGCCGTCTTGGTGGCGGCGACGAAGCGCCGAGAGATGGCCGACTTGGACATGGACTTGGAACGTGCCTCGATGTCGACACCGACGGGCTCGGCCACCTCACCGTGGCGCCGCGTCGCCACGCCGGCCAGCATCCGTTCGACCACGAGTGAGTTGAGCAGGTCGGCCGAGCTGAACACCTTCCAGGTGTCGAGCTCGATCTCGGCGTCCTCAGTTGTCCGGCCCCTCGGGCGCTCGGTCTTGACCTGGCGCCCTCCGAGGACGACCGAGCCGGTGGTGGTGCCGTGCCAGTTGCCGACCCGCTCGTCGACACCGAGCTTGGCGTGCTTGGCCCCGACACGGCCGGTCAGCTCGGCTTCCATCATCTGGCGCATCACGACCAGGCCGGTCGCCGAGGCGAAGGCCAACAGGCCGTCTTTGACGGCTCCGGCCACATCGGCCAAGGCAACGGTCGCCTCGAGCGGCAGATCAGCGACGCGGGCCGCCTCCTCCACCTGCGCGACGGTCACGACGGGTAGCTTCTTTTTCATTGGTGGTCCCCTTTCTGGGCGGTTCTGGCTTGGTCTCCTGAACACCTACCGCACGGCAGGACTCAGGAGGGGGACCACCGCCTCACTTCAACAAACTTGGGGACACCGTCGGCCAGGCGACTGCGGTGACTTTGGCGCTGTAGCCGGCCGTGATCAGTCGGCCATCAGCCGGCGCCACGCTGTTGCCGGAGTAGCCCACCGATCCCGCCGACGCGGCGAGGCCGAGGAGGGCATATGAAGACACCCCCACGAGCGCGACCCCTCGTGCTCCTCGTCCCACCTGGAACACGTCGCGACCGTAACGCAACATCGTCGTCGGTGAACGGTCGGGCTTCTGCAGCCCTAAACACCAAGAAATCTTGGAGGCAGCCATGATCGAAGCCGTCAGGACGCAACGGTCGCAGATGGAGAGAGCACCCTTGCTCCCAAACCTCGTGGACATTCAGACCGTGGCGAGTTCTCTTGGCATCTCCATGCGCCAAGTTCGCCGTTTCGTAGCAGAAGGACAGGTCCCATTCGTTCGGGTTGGTCATCTCATCCGATTCGACCCCGACGAGCTCAACGATTGGATAGACGCTCGCCGAGCCAGGCTCGGGAACCACTCGTGAGCGAGCCGCGACGAGCAGCAGTCAAGGGCGACCGAAGGTCGGCGAAGCGCACCCTTGACGGCTGTGTCGACACGCACCACGAGTTTCATCATGGAGGAGGCCGGCCGGACTCGGCCGGCCTAATTGCCAAATCAAAAGGATCACACCCGTGGATGCTTCCGCGACGATGGAGGCAGTAATGAGAAAGCTCCATGCTGTCCCTGATAGCTCACTAGAGGCGTCCTTCATTCGCGAAGCTCAATGTGAGCCACTGGGCCGCCATTTCTTCAGCCAGGTCTAATGATCCGTTCGCCTGAGTAGTCCTCAAGAAATGGGCAACCTTCTCGCGCCACATCTTGTTCGCAGCCTTATCGCTTCCGCCATCCTGTACGAGAAGAGTCTTAACGGCGCCGAACCAGGGCTTTAGAGTCACGTACTCGTCCAACGAGCGGGCTTTTCGCCGTACCATGGATTTGAATGCCTCAGTCCTCGTCCTCAAGCTCGGCCTGTGGGCGACGATACGAGGACCGTTGCAGGCTCACAATCAGACCGACCGCCACGCCTATGAAAGCCGGAACGATTATGTAGCCCGCAACGGAAACTAGGTAAGCGATCCAGTGTGGATAACCCTTAACCATGCTAGGCGAGAGCGTCCCTGACATCAGGTCCCATGTCTGCCCCAGTGTCTCAGTGAATACACCGAGGAGAATAATTCCGATAATCAAGAGGGTGATGGGAAGACCCCACCGGATCAGCCATTGGATCCGTTGATCAAATGTGCGAATCCAAATCTTGAGGTCCGTTAGATCGGCCACGCGTCAGTGCGCCGGGATCCCCCGCTGTGAATGCATTGCCCGTTGAGCTTGTACGCCCACCAAGTCTCTTATCTGATGACCGGCCGCGATGGCGACCGCTGGGTTAGCGTGTCCAGTCTCGAGGACACTTTCCATTGCACCAAGCGCGACGAGGGTTGCCTGGCGCAGATGGTCAGGTGGTGCGCTCGGAAATAGCTTGCGCATGTCGCGTCTGACGAGATTCTTGAGCGAGGTTTGCATTTCGTTTCCTTTTCGAGCGGGATGCTCTGCCGCACTAAGCAACGCACCACGTTGTTTTGCACTCAGCGCATGGAGGCGGCGCGCATCGCTGATTCCCACAGTCTTCATGAGCCGGCGGGCTCTTGCCTTTCCGATACCAGGAAGCGACTCGAGCGCTGTGAGCACCTTCATTTTGCCGTAAGTGTCGTCCATGTCTGCACGCCTAAGAACCTCGGAAAGGGTCAGCGAACCTGCCCTGAGCTTCTCCTTGACTTGAGCGCGGTCCTGTCGAACCCTCGCGGCCTTTTGGAGTGCCGCAGCTCGCTGAGCTGGGGCCAATGTGGGAGGTCGAGGCACAGGCACCCCTACAGCCTAATCCCAGGGCGCCTGAACCGTGAGGGGCGGGGGATGGTGCCGGTTAGCGCTATCCACCTGCAAGGTAGATGACGGCGGGCGGGCCTCCAGCTTCCAAAATGAGTCCGCCTCAAGGGAAGGCAATCTTCCGGACCGCTGCAATCCCTTAATCGCACCGAGGCAAGGATCCCAGCGTCGGTCACCGATTTCTGCGTCCATCGATAAGACCGTAGCTACTGTCTTCGCTTACCCCACCTCTACGAAATTCTAAGCGAGCATGCCCGATCCAAGGGCGAAGATCCTCAGGAACTGTTCCGGCGGGGTCCTCCGGACCTTCACGTGGATGACAACGTGAGCTTTGATCGGTCCGAAGACGGTGGCGTCGCGCACGCCCTGCCAGTCGGCCGGCTGGCGCGGGGGGCGCCACGGCAGGTCGCCGATGGGAGGAGCGGCATAGGGCAGACCGCGGAAGACGTAACCGCCGGGCGCGGTCAGGCCGCGAACCTGGCCGCCGGTGGTGGTCACGATCGGTTCGGCGCCCGACTCCGCAGGCGGCTTTCGGCCGCGCCGGCCCTGCGAAGATGATCCTGATGCGTTCATGCTGTCGAGTCCTTCTCCTTGGTCCACTGCGGTGGTGGCTTGACTCTTCGATGCGTCCTGGCTGCTTCAGGTGTGCACCGATTAGCGCAGCGACCTGAACGCCGCTCGCATCTCGCCCGCAAAAAGCTCCGGTTGTTCCCAGGCGGCGAAGTGGCCGCCCCTGTCGAGCTCGTTGAAGTAGACGAGGTTCGGGTAGGCGCGCTCGGCCCAGTTGCGCGGTAGGGGGATGATCTCTCGTGGGAACCTGCTCACGGCTGCAGGGATCGAGACCGCGTCGCCGACCTTGGCTTTGTGGGCGGTGTCCTCCCAGTAGATGCGGGCCGAGGACGCCGCGGTGTTCGTGAGCCAGTAAAGCGTGATGTCATCGAGCATCTCGTCTTTCGTGAGGGCGCGCTCGGGTTCGCCGTCCGTGTCGGTCCACTCCGTGAACTTCTCGTAGAACCAGGCGGCCAAGCCGACCGGCGAGTCCGCTAGCGAGTAGCCGATCGTCTGCGGGCGTGTGCCCTGTATCGCCCGAAAGCCTGAGCCGCTCGCGGCAAAGCTCTTTGATGCCTCATAGGCGATGGTTTCCTCGGCTGACAGCCCCGCCGGCGGCGGTTCGCCGTTCTTGAGCGCCTTGGCGACCTCGGGCGGAATCGCCGTTTGCGTGTTCGCCGTTGGTGGCCGTTCGATCGCTCCCAGCAGCGTGGTGACGTGGATACCAACCAGACCATCCGGGGCCTGGCGGCCCAACACGTCCGTGACGACCGCACCCCAGTCGCCGCCCTGGGAAACATAGCGCCGATAGCCCAGCCGCCTCATCAGCTCAGCCCACGCGCCGGCGATGCGTTCGGGATTCCAGCCTGACGCCTGCGGCCGGGCGGAGAAGCCGAACCCGGGCATTGACGGCACGACCAGATCGAACGCGTCCTCCGCCCCGGCTCCATGGGATTCGGGATCGCTGAGCGGCCCGATCACCTTCACGAACTCGAGGAACGAGCCCGGCCAGCCGTGGGTCATGATCAGCGGCAGCGCGTTCGCATGAGGCGAGCGGACATGGATGAAATGGATGTCGAGCCCGTCGATCTCCGTGATGAACTGGGGGAACTCTTTCATCCTGGCCTCGAGGTTGCGCCAGTCGTAATCAGTCGCCCAGTAGTCGACGAGCTGCTGCACCCTTGCCAGCTGTATGCCCTGGGTGCGATCGTCGACGGTCTCACGGTCGGGCCGAGCGCGGTGTCGCCACACGGCGGCGGAGCTCCTGTAGCGACTCCTCCGGGATGTCGATCTGGAAGGGACGAATACTGACATTCGAGCCTTCCGCTGTGGTGCTGGAGGTCATCCGTGGAACCCCTTTCCTGCTAAGGGCCCAACACAGGACTCACACTACGCAAAACTCTCAAAAACGCGTTGCAGCCTCTGAATCGTGGCCCCGGCGGATCCTTATGCGGCCGTATGAGCGCAGCCTCACCCGGAACCGGTGATCTGCTCCGACACTCGCCAGCGTGAGCATCGCCCCGGCTGCTGGCAAGCCAGGATGGCATGCCACACCGACGCCCTACAGAAAGGCGCGGATCAGGACCATCGGGACACCGACGGGCTTGGTGAACGGCTCCGACATCAGTTGCAGCCAGGTCCACTCGAGCCCGGACCGCCTCCCGAGCTCTCGGTCCGTGCCGCCGCGTCAGGTACCCGCCGCTTACGAGTTGGCTGGAGACGGAGGCGTCGCCGCTGATGAATCGAAGGAGGACCCATGGAGGTGCCGTTATTGGCTCGTTCGGTGGCCGCCGCGGTCGGGGGCCTGCTCGTATTGACGACGGGAGTGAGCGTGGTCGCCACTCTGATCGTGCCCCAGCCCGTCGGCGGCTGGTTGACCAGTTGGGCCCAACCTCTCGTCGCCAGAACGTTTCAGTTCCTGACCTCCGGCATTGCGGACTACAGGAAACGGGATCGGCTGAGGGCCGGAGAAGCCGCATCGATCCTCATCGCTCAACTGATCGGTTGGCTGGGCGCGGACGTAGTCGGCTTCGCGCTTCTGTTCTGGCCGTTCATATCGGGCGGCTTCGCAGCGGCGCTCACACTCGCGGGCTCGTCGTTGTTCACCCTCGGGTTCGCGGCCCCGCCGAGCGGCGCTCCCGGGTCATTGTCTACCTCGCGGCCGCGTCCGGCCTGATCATCGTCTCTCTGCAGATCGCCTACCTGCCGACCTTGTACGGGGCCTTCAACCGCAGAGAGACCGAGGTGGCGTTGCTCAACGCCCGGTCCGGTGTCCCCTCCTGGGGTCCCGAACTGCTGGCCCGGACCCACTACGCCCTCGGGTCGGGCGTGTCCACCCTCGACACCCTGCCCGATCTGTACGCCCGATGGGAACGCTGGGCTGCCGACGTGGCGGAATTAGGCCTCGACAGCACGCTTCGTGGTGTGTCGCAGGCTTCGGTTCGGTGCTATGTATCGTCGCCGAAAAGGAGACTCCCAATCTTCTCGGCGGCTTCGCGTTGCATTGTAGGCGTGACGTGGCTGTACAGATTGGTGAAGAGGGTTGGATCGGCATGGCCAAGACGCTCGGACGCGACCTTCGGCGGCACGCCGCCAGCGAGCATCAACGTGGCGCTGGTGTGGCGAAGGCCATGGGCCGTGAGCCGCGGTAACGCCCAACTCGGTGGTGTAGGTAGCCAGGAGCCGAGAGAGATTCATGGGGTGGTACTGACCACCATCGGGCCGGGTGAAGACGTAGTCGGACTCGATCCACTCGGTGGCCGCCAACCGCTCGGTTTTCTGTATGACCTTCTGCTTGCGCAGTACATCGGCGAGGCCGTCGTCGAGGTCGATCGTACGGATGGCGTCGCGGCTCTTGCCGCTCGAGGGCATCATGTCGTAACCGAGGGTCGAGACGAAGTCCACGATCCGCACCCGGCGGTTCTTCAGATCCACGCTGGGCCAGCGCAAGGAGACGAGCTCGCCGATGCGCACACCGGAACCGAGGAGGAATGCCCATATCGGCCAGGTGCGATCACCTTCCATAAGGGCCAGGAACTTGCGAGCCTCCTCGGGTGACCAGTGCTTCGGGATCTTGCGCCGGGGCTTCGGTCGGGGAGCCTGCAGGAGCGGGTTGATCGGGATCATGCCGGCCTGAACCGCCAACTTGAAAGTGGCAGAGAGCGGGGCCCGGATTCGGTTGACGGTGTTCGGCGACAGCGGCTTCCCGGGCCCGGGCTTGCCGTCCTTGCCCTTCTTCCGTTTGGCGCCCCCTTCCTTCAGGAGCTTGCGCTGCCAGGCCAGGATGACCTCGGGCGTGATGTCGCGGACCCGTCGATCGCCGATGTAGGGCCGGATGTAGTCGTCCGCGTACTGGCGGTAATCGAAGCGGGTCTTCAGCGCCAGGTTCTGGTCGGCGTCCATTCCGTCGAGGTAGAGATCGAGGAGCTCGTTGACCTTGAGACCGGCCGACGACGGAGCGAGCTGGCCGCGGTCGATCTTGGTTCAGGACTTCCCGGCGTTCCTTCGAGGCTTCGGCCATGGTGGCGAACCCACGCCGGGTGACCTGATCACGCTTGCCGGTCAGCGGGTCCTGGCCGACGGTGACCTTGAAGTACCACTTGCCCCGCGAGTCTTGGTACACGCCCGGTGGTCTGGCCGGCATGAGGACCCCTTCCGACATCTTTGAGAACTGTCAAT
Source organism: uncultured Acidimicrobiaceae bacterium (assembly GCA_963763575.1). Classification (GTDB taxonomy): domain Bacteria; phylum Actinomycetota; class Acidimicrobiia; order Acidimicrobiales; family RAAP-2; genus Bog-473. Next base: position 20,334 of record CAVXPD010000020.1, on the reverse strand, counting down.
GTTCTCAAGATGTTCTCACGGGGCTGTTTCCGACTCAAGCGACCTGTGGAAAACGCTCTCTAGCTGGACTTATACTTGCGCGCTCGGAGGGATTCGAACCCCCAACCTTCTGATCCGTAGTCAGATGCTCTAGTCCGTTGAGCTACGAGCGCTGGGTGAGTTGACCAGTGTAACGGACGCCTGCCGGGACCTCCGAGCGGACGGAGGTCCTGGTCAGACCGAGATCGGGAGCTTCGTGTAGCCCCGGACCGTGCTCGTATAAAGAGGTACGGCGCCCGCCATGTCGACCGACCACTCCGGGAACCGCTTAAACGTCTCCTCCAGGGCGATCCGGCCCTCGGTCCGGGCCAATGCCGCCCCGAGGCAGAAGTGGATGCCGTAGCCGAAGGACAGGTGGTGGTCGATCTTGCGGTGGATGTCGAAACGGTCCGCGTCAGGAAATGCCCGCTCGTCCCGGCCGGCCGAGCCGGTGACCATCACGACCTTCGAGTTGGCCGGGATCGTCTGGCCGTGGACCTCGTAGTCCGCCGTGCACCAGCGGCTCTGCACCGGTGACGGCGCCTCGTAGCGGAGGAGCTCCTCCACCGCGTTGGGAATGAGGCTTGCGTCGGCTGCCAGCTCGGCCCGCTGGTCGGGGTTGTGGTCGAGCGTGAGGGCGGCCCAGCCGAGAAGGCGGGCCACCGTCTCGGTGCCGGCGTTGCCGATCAGGAGCGCGAAGTTCACCGCCTGCTCCACGGTCAGCCGGCGGAGCTCGCCGTCGTCGTCCACGATCTCGCCGTTCAGGAGGTCCGTGAACATGTCGTCGCGCGGCTTCGACTGGCGCTCGGTCAATACCTCCGTGGTGTACTCCTGGAGCTTGGCCATGGCCTCGAACGAGACGTCGTTGTACATCCCCTTCTCGGGGTCGAGGTGGAACGTCGCGTCGATGAAGCCGCGGAACATGTCGCGATCCTCGGGCGGCACGCCGAGCAGGGCCGCGATCACGTAGGCCGGGACCTTGGCCCCGAAGTCCTGCACGTAGTCGAAGGAGCTCTTGCCGACCTGCTCGTCGAGCAGGCGGGCGCAAAGGGTGCGGATGTCCTCTTCGAGCTCGGCCATGCGCCGCGGCGTGAAGGCCTTGGAGACAAGCCGCCGGTAGCGGGTGTGCTCGGGCGGGTCCATGAAGATCATCATCTCGATGTCAGCTCTTGTCCGCCGTGATCATCTCCATCACCGTGCCGTGCGAAGAGCAGAACGTCTTCGGGTCCCGGCTGAACGCGTCGACGTCGGCGAACCGGCTCACCGCGTAGAAGTCGAACTGCTCGTTGTAATAGAGCGGCGCCTCGTCGCGCAGGCGCTTCCAGATGGGGTGCGGGTCGGCCTTGTACTTCTCGTTCAGCGGGTCCCAGGCGAGCGGCTCGGCCTCGGCGTCGCCTAGTGGTGGTCATGTGGGTGGTGCCCCCTCACTCCGACGTGGAGGTCCGACCACAGCGCGATGCCGCCCATGATGCCGGCGGAGTTGTCGACCACCGTGATGCGCTCGAGGACCTCGCCGAGGTCGCGGCGGTTGACCCGTGGCCCGTTGCCGCCTCCGATGTAGAGGTGGTCGAACATCGTCAGCGTGTCGAGGTAGGCGATCATCTCCCGGACACGCTTGTTCCATTTCTTGTCGCCGATCCTCTTTCGGGCGGGTTCACCCAGCCGATCGTTGAAGGACGCATCCTTGCGGAAATCGACGTGGGCGAACTCCATGTGCGGCATCAGCCGCCCGGAGATAAAGAACGCCGTGCCGAAGCCGGTGCCGAGCGTGACCACCACCTCGAAGCCGTGACCCTTGATCACGGCGAGGCCCTGCACGTCGGCGTCGTTGGCCACCCGGGTGGGCTTGCCGAGGGCCTTGCCGAGCGCAGTCTCGAGGTCGAAATTGGACCAGGCCTTCGCCAGCTTGGGGTCGACCTCGGTGCCCGGACCCTTCTTGGTGACGAAGTGGGGGGCGCTGAGGACGAGGCCGCGGCGGACCATGCCCGGAAAGCCGGCCGAGACCCGGTCGGCCTCGGGCAGCTTCTTGGCCAGGCCGGTGAGCTTCTCCACCATGAGGTCGGGCGACATCGGGTAGGTCGTCGGCACCCGGACCCGGTCGGCGACGAAGCCGCCCTTGGCGTCGAGGATGTTCGCCTTGAGGCCGGTGCCGCCGATGTCGAAGGAGAGCGTCCAGGGGTGCTCGTGCGCGTCGGCGGTGGAGGAGGGAGTCGAGCCGGCGGCGGTGGCTGGCTTGAGTGTGGCCACTAGAGGGCGAGGTTAGCGAAGGGGGCGTGCGGCGAGAGGGCGTGGGGAGGTCCGGCGGGACCGGTCCCGTCATCCGCCGAGGACGTCGTGGAGGATCCGGCGGAGCAGGTTGCCCAATTCCTCGTCCGTCGTCGACGAGAACGCCTCGCCGGAGAGGAAGAGGCCCGAGAACAGCACGCCGAAGGACGCCGACATGCGGACCCGATCCTCGAGGGGGATCCTGGTGTCGGCCAGCACCAGGCGGAACTGGTTCTGCAGGTCCTCGTGCTCGGCGTCGTGCTCGTCGCCGGTGCAGCTTCTCGAGCGCGGCCTGGTTGCGCTCGTGCATGAGGAACAGCGGGCGCTGGGCCAGCATGGCGTCGACGACCTCATCGAGCAGCTCGCCCCATTGCTGGAGCGTGACGGGCCCGGGCCCCTCCTCCATCTTGAGCAGGGCCTCCCGGCCGAACTCGTGCAGCCGCATGTGCAGCGCCAGCAGGATGTCGTCCTTGGATTCGAAGTGGTAGTAGAGCGCCGCCTTGGTGACGCCCAAGCTTTCGGCGATCTCCCGCAGGCTGGTGCCGTCGAAGCCTTGGTGGGCGAAGAGGTCGAGAGCCACATCGAGGATGCGTTCGCGGGTGTCGGCCTTCGCCGCGGCCGGGGGAAGGGTAGCGTTCGTCGGCGGGTTCGGGGGGTTTGGGGCCGTCTTCGCGGGGCGAGGCCGTGGGCGGCGGCGGGGTCTTGGTCTGGGTGGGGCGATCTGTGACATTTCAGGAAGAGTTTACTTGACGACAGGTAAGTCTATCCCTTACCCTGCTCTCAGGGCGCAAGTTTACTTAACGACAGGTAAGGAAGTCCATGGCTGCTGAGCTGATGATCCAGGCGGAGGGACTGAAGAAGGCGTACGGGTAGACCCAGGCCCTGGCCGGCGTCGACTTCTCCGTGCCGGCCGGGACGATTTTGGGGTTGCTCGGGCCCAACGGCGCCGGCAAGACGACGGCCGTCCGGGTTTTGACGACGCTGGCGCGGCCCGACGCCGGGCGGGCGACGGTGGCCGGGATCGACGTCATCGCGCACCCCGGCGAGGTGCGGCGCCACATCGGCGTGGCCGCCCAGGACGCGACGCTGGACCCGTTGCTGACCGGGCGCCAGAACCTGGCGCTGGTGGGCGAGCTGTCGGACATGGGGCGGGCGGCGTCCAAGCGGCGGGCGGCCGAGCTGCTCGAGCAGTTCGAGCTGGGGTTCGCGGCGGACCGGGTGGTCAAGGGCTACTCCGGCGGCATGCGGCGCCGGCTCGACCTGGCGTCGTCGTTCATGACGCGGCCGCCGGTCTTGTTCTTGGACGAGCCCACGACGGGGCTCGACCCGGTGAGCCGCCAGCGGGTGTGGGAGGCCATCCGGGAGCTGTTGGGCGACGGGGTCACCGTGTTGCTGACGACGCAGTATCTCGACGAGGCCGACGCGCTGGCGCACCGCATCGTCGTGGTGGACCACGGCATGGTGATCGCCGAGGGGACGCCGCTGGAGTTGAAGGAGGCGTCGCGGTCGGCGCACCTGGAGGTCACGTTGGCCGACGCGTCGTTCGACGCAGTGAGCGAGGCTGTGGCGGCCCTGCAACCGCTCGTCGCGGGCAAGGTCGGCGTCAGCGACGACGGACGTCGCCTGTGGGCGGGTGTCGACGCGTCGACGGGGCTGGCGACGTCGGTGGTGCGGGCGCTCGATGCCGCGGGAGTGCTCGTGGACAACATCGAGGTGCGGCAGCCGTCGCTCGACGACGTGTTCTTCTCGTTGACGGGTGGGCACATCGAGGTCGAGGGGGAGGACGAGGTCGAGGGTCAACCCGACGGCTCGTCGGCGGACGGAGGTGGTCGTACTGATGCGGACGGCGCTCGTGGTGCTGGTGCGGTGAACGGCAAGGTGCGCGTCGAGCTCGAGGAGGTGCGGGCATGACGACGACCACGTTGCGGCCGGTCACAGTCGACGTCGCGGCGGTCCCGGCCGGCTGGGGTCCGAGGCGTTCGTCGGCCGGCTCTCGGACATCTGGGCGATGACCCGTCGGAACCTGGTGCACATCTCGCGGGAGCCCATGCAGCTGTCCGACGTCACGATCCAGCCGCTGCTGTTCACGTTCCTCTTCGTCTACATCTTCGGGGGTGCCATCCCGATCCCCGGTGGCGGGAGCTACGTCGACTTCCTTCTGGCGGGCATCCTCGCCCTGAACATGGTCACCTCGACCATGGGCACGGCCGTGGGGCTGTCGACCGACCTGCACGAGGGCATGATCGACCGCTTCCGCGCCCTGCCCATGTGGCGTTCGGCCGTCCTGGTCGGGCGCTCGATGGCCGACCTCTTGACGTCGTGCCTCTGCGCGCTCGATCGTCGCGCTCACGGGGCTGGCCGTGGGCTGGCGGCCCGGGTCGAACTACATCTCGATCGCCGGCGGGTTCCTGCTGGTGATCTTCTTCGCGTACGCGATCTCGTGGGTCTCTGCGTGCGCCGGCCTCAACTCGAAGAGCCCCGAGACCGCCGCCTCGTTCGGCTTCATCGTCCTGTTCCCGTTGGTCTTCATCTCCAACTCCATGGTGCCGACCCAGCACATGCCCGGCTGGATGCAGGCGATCGCCACCTGGAACCCGGTCAGTGCGGTGGTGGCCGGCGCCCGCACGCTGTGGGACAACCCGAACCCGTCGGGGACCATCCACTACTGGCCGATGGAGCACCCGGTGTGGGCCGCCTTGATCTGGTCGGTCGCGATCATCGCCGTGGCCGCGCCGCTGGCGGCGCACTTCTTCAAGCTGCGGACGACGGAGTAGGGCGGCGTCGTCATCTGCCGCCGGGTGCCCCGGTACGAGTCCGTCGTGTCGTGACGGAGTAGCGGGTCGGGTCCCTCGGTTGCTCTCGACGGTAGCGTGGCGGCCTGACGCGAGGTCGGGCCCATGTTCGAGAAGCACAAGGCAAAGAAGGCGGCCGAGCAGTATCGAGAAGCCCTGGCGCAGTGGCAGACGCTTCGCGACGGCTACTCCAATCTGCTCGAAGTCGCCCAGCAGTTCCAGGGGGAGGCGACCGACGAGATCATGGTCAAGCCCGGCGAGGCTCTCTTCTACAAGGTCACCAATACCTCGTTGATCGAGGAGCGGAGAGGCCCGGGGCACTACCAGGGAGGATCAACGGGGTTTTCGATCCCGGTCGCCACGATCGGTGGCCACGCGCTGCGCTACCACATCGGAGCGAGCCGGGGGACCTTCGTGCAGGGTGCTCCGATCATGACGGGCGTCGACGCCGGGACGACGTTCATCACGAACCAGCGGGTGATCTTCGAGGGTGCCAAGCAGACACGCGAGTGCCTCTTCGCCAAGCTGATCGGCGTGACCCACGACGACGCGGGCGGAGAGACGACCATCTCGGTCTCGAACCGCCAGAAGCCGACGACGATCCACTACGGACCGGAGTTGGCGGGCAACTTCGACTTCCGGCTGGAACTGGCGCTTGCGCACTACAAGGGGACCCTCGACGAGTTCGTCTCCCAGGTCCGCACCGAACTGGCGCAGATCGAGGCCGCGCAGCCGCCGGCGCCGGTCGTTCCCCCGGCGTCGTAGTCGGGGCTCGGCCCGCTTCGCCGACGGAGGCGTTGTCCCCGGGGACACGATCCATGTGGATACGGGTCAGCTCTAGTCATTCGTGGGTCGCGATCGCATAGGCCCCGGGCCTATACGCGGGCAAGATCGGGGCACGACTCGAAGATCTCGTCGAGATGGGCGATTCGCTAGCCTGCGACCCCGTGACGGGAGAACCATGGATGGGAGACGCCTGCTCCCTCGTCGACGCCTTTCGGACGGGCACGATCTCACCGACCGAGGCCCTCGAAGGCTCGCTGGGGGCAGTAAAGGCGTCGAAGCTCAACGCCGTGTGCTTCGTCGACGAGGAGCGGGCGCGGGAGGCGGCGGCATCGGCCGACGTCAACCTGCCGTTGGGCGGCGTGCCCATCGGGGTCAAGGAGCTCGACCCGGTGAAGGGGTGGCCGCAGACCGAGGCGTCTCTCGTCTTCAAGGACCGGATCGCCGAGTACGACGGCACGATGACGGCCCGCCTGAGGGCGGCGGGGGCCGTGCTCGCCGCCCAGACCACGGCGTCGGAGTTCGGTGGGATCAACTGCACCTACACGCGGCTGCACGGGGCGACGTCGAACCCGTACGACCTGGAGCGGACGCCCGGCGGGTCGTCCGGCGGCTCCGCGGCGTCGGTGTCCGGTGGCTTGTTCCCGCTCTGTACCGGTGGCGACGGGGGTGGGTCGATCCGCATCCCGGCCGGCTTCACCGGCCTGTTCGGGCTCAAGTCGACCTTCGGCCGCATCCCCAAGGGCCCCCGCACCGAGATCGAGCCGTTGACCGCGGTGCTCGGGTGCGTCTCCCGGTCGGTCCGCGACACGGCGCGCTGGTTCGACGCCTGCAACGGCTACGACGAGTACGACCCGTTTTCGCTCCCCCGCGTCTCGGGTTGGGAGGCCGGCCTCGGCCAGCAGGAGGTCCGGGGGCGGCGCGTCGCCGTGTCGATCGACCTCGGCGCGGCGGTGGTGGCTTCGGCGGTCCGCGAGAAGGTCGAGGAGGCGGCGGACCTGCTGGTCAAGGACGCCGGCCTCGAACGGGTCGACGTGCCCATCGAGCTGCCGCGCGGTGGACTGGAGTGGGCCATGGCGGGGACGGCGAGCCTGCTGGTCGGGCTCGGCGACCTCTACCCGGCCTGCGAGCCCGAGCTCACCCCCGAGATCATGCTGGCCGCCAACATCGCGACCAACCACTTCACCATCGAGACGGCGAAGAACATCGAGGCGTTCCGCCGCCAGGTGATCGTGGCCGTGGCGGACGTCTTCGAGCAGGTCGACTTCGTCATCTGCGCCACCAACCCCGACGTCGCCTTCGGCGCCCAGGGGCCGATGCCCACGACGATCGACGGGCGGGACCTCATCTCCGAGCTCGGCTTCGAGGCCGCCCTCGGCAACAACGGCGCGCTGACCATCCCGGCCAACACGACCGGGAACCCGGCGGTGGCCATCCCGGTCGGACTCGTCGACGGCCTGCCGGTGTCCATGCAGGTGATCGGGCGACGCCACGCCGAACAGTTGCTGCTCGACCTGGCCCGGGTGGTGGAGCTGGAGCGGCCATGGCCGCTGGTGGCGCCGGGGGCGCCGGTCTGATTCGTCTCCGCTCGACCGCTTCTCTCTGAGTCCGCCTCTGGCGAGTAAAGACGAACGGCGTCTCAGGTGGTTGCGGCGACCGCTCCGCCCGGCCGGATCGGGGTGTTCTGTCCGGCGGCGAGCCACCAGTCGCCGTCGCGGCGGACCAAGACGAACATCACCATTTCGGAGAAGGGCCCGGGATCGTTGCTCGGGGGCAACGGTTCGCCGTCGTCGTCCAGGACGAGCCGGGCCACATGGGCGACGACGACGTCGTCGCTGACCGAGAGGACGTGCCGGACGTCGTAGCGGAAGAGCCGGCTCGTCGCTGGCTTGTTGCTGGAAGGCGACGTGGATGGGGTGGAGCTGGTCGTAGCCGTCGACGAGCGCCCCGTACGGGCTGCCCCATATGACGTCGGCCGCGAATTGGCGGTTCAGCATGTCGGCGTCATGCCGTGCGTGCCCGGACTCGAGGCCGGCGGCAAAGGCGTCGGCCGCGGCGCGGGCGTCGGCCCTCGGGGCCCCGAGCGTGGGGCGGCTCCCTGTGTCTTGCTCGGTGGATGACATCTCGCCGTTCCTCCTTATCTTGATCGGCCCCCGTGTAAAGGGGGGGCGTTTTGGTTGGTTGCGTTGTCCTGATCGGTGCTGGCTTGTTGGCGGGGCGCGGTCGCCCGGAAGCGGTGTCAAAGGTGGAGCGCCCGCAGCGAAGCGAGGACGTACGACCTTGACACCGGTGAGGACGGCCGCATGGTGGTGGCGGCCAGCGGTGATCGGATGGATTAGCTCGGTCTTGTCTCCTGTGGTCGGTGATGGGATGGCGTTGGAGTGCGCGCCGGGACGCCCAGCCTTATCTCGGTGCTCGGACTGCCGTCCGGCGACGTGATGATCGATGGGGTGAACCCCGGTGCTGTTCTGCGGCCGCTCGCTCTTTCAGGGCCGACCAGCGACTGCTGGCGACAGGAGGATTGCGGGAGCTGACCACAGGACATCAGTTGAACCTTGGGCATGACGCGCACGGTGGCCACGCTCAGGCCGCCTCGGCCCAGGCCGTGTCGCCCAAGGAGCGAAGGTGATGATGGACTCGTCGGGCCAGCTTGCGCGCCACCGACAAGGCAGCGCGGTTGGCCCCGGCCCGGGCCTTGACCTCGAGGTAGTAGCCGTGGTCGGGTGACGAGGGGCGGGCCGCACACTGGGCGGCTTCGACCAGGGCCCAACGCAACGCCGGCGGTCCTTGGCGGGCCAGGTGACCGGGGCCCGACCGCTTGTTGTCCGACGACCACACCGTGATGTCGAGCCCGGTGTGACGGACGGCCTTGTCCGACGAAGAGAACCGGCGGCAGTCGCCCATCTCGGCCCAGATGATCGGGGCGGTCAGCGTGCCGATCCCGTAGTGCGACATCAACGCCCGGGAACCGGTCCGGTGACGGCCCAGGTCGGCCAGTTCGCTTCGCAACGGGTCGATCTGTGTGGAGAGATGGTCGATGACCGAGAGCGCGGTCTCGACGACCCGATGGCCCGCCGCTGAGAGCGCAGCGTCCTCGAGGGCCTCGCGGCCCGCCTCGGTCAAGAGGTGCTTGATCGGAGGGGCGCCTTGGTGGAACAACTGGGCGTGGATGCGCTGTTGCCACTGGCGTCGCTCGTCCATCAACCCCACATAAAGTCGGCCCAAGGCCCTGATCTCCAAGACGTGGTCGGGCGCCACCCACGACTCGGGTATCCGGTTCTGGCTCAGCAGCTCGCGCAGGTGACGCGCGTCCGCCCGGTCGGTCTTGGCCCGCTTCTTCTTGCCCCGCAACGTGGCGGTGTCCGCCGGCTCGGCGAGATGCACCTCCACACCGGCCCGGGTCAGCTCTTCGGCCACGAACCTCCAGCCCGTGCACCCCTCCAACGCGAACGCCACATCGGCTCGGTCGGCCAGCGGTTCGAGCCACTTGCGCAGGTTCGCCCTCGTGGCGGGACAGACCTGGCCCGTGCGGATTTCACCGGTCTCGATGTCCACCTCGTCGAATGTGATCTGAGCTCGATGCACGTCAAAACCACCTACGATTCCCATTGGGGCCTCCTCGTGTTCCTGATCTGGCGAGCCCATCAAAGCTCGCCGTGTACCGAGGGGGCCCCTCACATGTCATCTTTCGGACCCGCCGAGGCTCCGCAGCCTCGCGGCGTTTCAGGACTGGTTCAGCACTTCCGACAGACGATCCGTGATCGCACGTACGACCCTTCCGGCCGTGGCCAGATCGTCCGAAGGGATCGACCCGTAGACGGGACCGATGATGTCTTGAGCCTTGGCACGAAGCGCCGACACGAGGTCGCGCCCTCGAGGCGTCACGGTGAGCCGACCGTCGGGGCCTCTGCCTTCTTCAACGAGGGAGGCCTTCACCAGTCCGATGATCGCGGTCTCGACGGTGGCGGGCTCGTACGCCGCCAGGCTCGACACCCGCTCGACCAGTTCCCGGTGGCCGATGCCATCGACGGCGCCGGAGGCGATCTGCAGAGTGATCCACTGCTCCTGGTCGAGGGAGGTCCCGGCGAGCACCTTGTTCCTGAGGATGGCGCCGTGGTGCTTCTCGAGTTGGCCGACGAGTTGGGGGCTCAGCATCACGGTGTCGGTGTTCGACATGGTCTCCTCCATTCATTGGGCCCGGGGCGGGTCGTCGCCGAGGCTGGTCCACAGGTACCGGCATTTGAACCCTGACCCCCATTCGAAAAGGGACCGATCCCCGTGCGTTGGTAAGGATAGGTAGCGCAACGGAGTCGTGGCCCGTCCAACGTGGGCCGAATCCAAATGAAGGCCCAGCTCGAGAAAGGAGAAGGCAGATGGCAAAGGACGATGCAAAAAAGGTGAAGGGCGGCACGAGCCCCGCCGGTAGCGAAGAGCTCGGTTTGCGGTGGCTCAAAGACGTGGTCGCCCACGACTTCGACGCAGCGCTGGCGTATCTGTCATTGAAACTCGATGACAAGCAGGCTGCTGAGGCCGTCGGACGTCTTCGCAAGGCCAAGGTCACCCGTCGCCGGGCCAACGACATCTTGCGCGCTTGTAGCCTTGCCGCACTGCCTTTGGACGACCCCGGTGTGCGCCGTGACCTGCTCAACGCCGTCTCTGGAAAACGGCTGAGTCCGGTGCTCGTCGTGTCGCTGGGTGAGGAAGGCGGTGACATAGCCGACGGGTACCACCGGGTCTCCCTGGCCTACCACCTCGACCCCTTCGGTGACGTCCCCCTCCGCATCGGCGGCGCTCCCGCCTGACCCATCGAGCTCGTCGGTCGTCCAAGGATCGGGTTCGGCCTCGAATCCATTGCCGGTGTCCCCGAGCCGGAAGCCCGACGCTCCGGTCCGTCGCCGTCACTCTTCTGAGTAATCGGGACACGCGTTGAGGCAGACCACCGCGTCCGGAACCCTCACCCTGGTCGGCAATCGAAACCGCTAGGGACGGCCCTCCAGTACCAGATTGAATGGTGTCTCGGTCGCACGATGAAACCGGGAGAAGCCGGCCTTCTTCGCCACCTCCGTGAGTCTGCCTTCGCCCGCCTGGGCGCCAAGCCCGGCACCTACCTCCTGTGACAAGGAGGCCGGCGTGCAGACGAGTGTCGACACCGAATAGAACACCCGGCCGATCGGATTGAGGTTGTCGACGAGCTCGTCGTTGGCGAACGGCTCGACGAGCAACCAGTGTCCATCGTCCTTGAGCGATTCACGGGCACGGTGAGCGGCACCGACAGGATCGCCCATGTCGTGCAGACAGTCGAAATGACACACCATGTCGTAGTCGGTCCCGGGGTATTCCTTGGCCGAGGCCACCTCGAAGGTGACACGCTCTGAGACCCCGGCTTTCGCGGCCATCTCGTTGGCGTGACGGATCGAGGGCTCGTGATAGTCGAACCCCCAGAAGTGAGAGTTCGGATAGGCGCTGGCCATGATGATCGTCGACGCGCCGTACCCGCAACCGACGTCGGCCACCTTGGCGCCGGCGCGGAGCTTGGCGTCCGCGCCGTCCAGAGCAGGGATCCACGACGACACGAGGTTCGCCAGGTACCCGGGACGGAAGAATCTCTCGGTCCCCTGGAAGAGGTCGGGGTCTTGTTCATGCCAACCGATCCCGTCACCGGTGCGGAAGGCCTCGACCGCCTTGGGAAGGATGCGGGTGGCAGCCAGTAATCCCTGAAATCCACCGACTATGTATGCCGGGCTGGTCTCGTCGGCCAAGGCGACGGCCTGCTCCTCGTTGAGCTCGTATCGGCCATCACCGACGTAGTCGATGTACCCGGCAGCAGCGAGACCACTCGCCCACTCGCGCACATATCGCTCGGTCGTCCCGGTCCGCTCCGACAACTCGGTCGGCGACATCGGGCCACCGTCGGCCATGGCCGTGAAGAGACCGAGCTTGTCACCGATGTTGATCAGCGCCCCAGACAAGATGGAGCCAAAGTCACCAACCGCTTGCTGTACGTAACCCATCAACTTCTCTTCGTTCACTGCCATGATCGCAACCCTTTCGCAAATGGGATGAGGCAACAGGGGGAGCGCAGCCCCCATTGGGGAATCTACGCTCACGTCTCGCCGCTCGCTCATGTGCGAGCTCGGCGCCCGGAGAATGGCCGATGAGCGCCTCTCGAGCAGACCAGAAGGGGCTCTTTCATTCCGACTCGAACGAGAACACGTTCTGAAAGAGGGCTGGCGGCCGCACCGTCGGTGGTGGACCGACGGGATCAGCGGTGAGCCCCCCCGACTTCGGCTCTGGGACGCGGCGGCCCACCGCCAAAGGACGAAGCCCGCCGGGAGGAGAGAGTCCACCGGTGGGGCGACGTGTGCGCGAGATAGAACCTGCCGGATCAGGTGGCCTTCCGCATCGGCCACAAGACCGAGGGCGAGGTCAGCCGGGTCGAGACGCACGATTGGTGCCTCGACTGGATGGATCAGTTTGCAGGAACGGCTCCGCTGGCCATGAGCGCCGAGCTTAGCGGCCGGCGCCCGCCGGCGACGACTGGAGCCGCCGCTGACCCATCCGCGGCAGGGAGGTCAGGCCGAGCGTCCGTGCGAACCCGGCCACGTTGCTGGCGGTCGAAGACACCTGGCTGAGACGGATGCCCACGCTCACCGGCAGCCTCGCCACCCCTCGGGCCGAGCCCGTGCCGAGCTGGCCGTTCTGGTTACCGCCCCACGCCCAGAGCCGCCCTCTCGAGTCGATGGCGTAGCTGGTGTAGCCGCCCGAGTTCACCCTCGCGAACACCACTCCCCTCGGCACCCTCACCCGTACGGGCACCGGTGAGCTGGTCCGGGTCCCGTTGCCGAGCTGGCCCCGCGTGTTGTTGCCCCACGACCAGACCGAGCGGTTCCTCAAGATGGCGACCGTCTGGCCGTTGCCGGCGCCGCTTCCTCCCTGGAACACCTGTACGACGGCGCCCGGGAGCGCGACCTTGACGGGAACGGCGCTGTTCTGGGTCGTGCCGTCGCCCAGCTGCCCGGCGGGGTTGTAGCCCCAGTTGTAATAGGCGCCGTTGGCGAACAACGCGCCGGAGCCCTCCCACGAGGAGGTGAGCGCCACGGCCTTGACGCCCCGAGGCAGCCCGAGCACCGGCGTCGGTTGGCTGCTCGATGCGGTCGACCCGTTGCCCAGCTCGCCGGCGTCGCCGCTGCCACAGGCGTAGACCGTCCCGTTCGAATCGAAGAGCGCGTGCGTGCGGGCGCCCGTGGCCAGCGTCACGCCGGACAGCGGCAATTGCTGCGGCGTCGACTCCACCAGCCCCGGGAGACAGAGGTCGCCGGCGCCGTTGAGTCCCCAGCCCCACACGTGACCAGTCGAGTCGATCGCCAGACCGGCGTCGAACGGCATCGGGTTGGGGAGCGAGACGATCCTGACACCCGGCGGGAACGCGACCTTGACGGCGCGTGTCTCGTACGGGGTCTGCCGGCCGTCACCCAACTCGCCGTCGCTGTTCACCCCCCAGCCGAAGACCTGACCGGCGGAAGTCAGGGCGTAGCCGTCGGAATTGGAGGTCGCGATCTGTACGACCCGCCCACTCACGCCTGCGACGGCCGTCGGCGTGGTGACCTCCAGCGTTTCGATCTTGCCCGCGTTCCCGACCACGCCCCAGCGATAGACGCCGCCGCTTCCGGACGCCCCGCTCGGCACCGCGTCCGCGGCCAGCGCACCCGCTGCCGCAAAGACGAGCGCCGCGACGAAGACCGCCCATCGGCGCACGAGGCGAGCCGTCACGGACCGGCTGGCGCTTCCGAATACCGGACGTCATGCCTGTCCCTCCTCCCCAGCGCGCGAGGAGGCCGCACGGCTGTGGGCGAACTGGTATCGGATCATTTGCCCGAGCAGGAAGAGCCCGGCCACCGAAAGCAGAGCGCCGGTGACGCGGCCCAGCAGCACGAGCACGACGCCGCCCGCGATCATCGCGACAGCGATGAGGTAGCGCTGCCAAGGCTTGGCGCGCAGGAGCGCCTGCCGGAGGAGTGGACCGGTGCCGTAGGCCATCAGGGCTCCTCTCCGGCCAGCTGCGCCAGCATCCGGGTCAGGTCGGCGAAGGGCTCGGCACCCAGCTCGGTGACGATCGCCTGCTCGGTCGAGTTCACCGCCGCAGTGATGACCCGCACCGCCTTGCGCCCCTTGGTCGTGAGCGTGAGGTCGGTTCGCCGGCGATCGGTGCGGTTGGGCGTCCGCTCGACGAAGTCACTTGCCGCCAGGCGGTCCACCAGTTTCGAGACCGCCTGCTTCGAGACCCCCATCCGGGCCCCGAGCTGGTTGGGCTCGCCTTCCCCACGCGCGATCGCCATGAGCGCCCAGGTGCCGGGCTGGGGCAGGTCGCCGAGGGCGGCGGCGGCCAGCCCCTCGACAATCTCGGCGCGGTACCGCTGATTCACTCGCCGCAGGAGCCAGGGCAGGGGCAGCGGAGCCGCCGCGTCGCTCGGGCTCTGCCGCCTCGTTCCACTCGACGAACTAGTCATCATGGTAGACAGTCTACTTGATTGACCATATCCGGTCAAGCAGTCGGCTCCCCTCGCGGCGCCGACGGATGGCCTCCGAGCACGTCGGCCGCCGTCCACGTACAGTGCGGTCACCAGTTGAGGATGTCGGCGTCCACGAGTCGCCGCGGCCCCTCCGAGGGGAGCAGATGAAGCACGCGAGACGTCGCGGGGCGTCCCCGCCGGCGCACATGGTGGCGGCGATGGCCCTGGTGCTGGGCACATTGGTCGGGGTGACCGCGCTGGCGGCGACCGCCAACCCCGCGGCGGCGTCACTCGAGGCGGCGCACACCTCGAGCGGTCCCGCCGGCTACTTCATGGCGGCCTCCGACGGTGGCGTCTTCGCGTTCGGTGCGGCCCCCTTCGAAGGCTCCATGGGCGGCAAACCTTTGAACGCTCCCGTCGTGGGGATGGCCGTCACGCCCTCGAGCACCGGCTACTGGCTCGTCGCGTCCGACGGCGGCGTCTTCAGCTTCGGCGACGCGACGTTCTTCGGCTCCATGGGCGGCCAACCACTCAACGCTCCCATCGTCGGGATCGCGGCCACGCCCGACGCCGGCGGCTACTGGCTCGTCGCCGCCGACGGCGGCGTCTTCGCCTTCGGCGACGCGACGTTCCAAGGCTCCATGGGCGGCACGCCCCTCAACGCGCCCGTCGTCAGCATGGCCGCGACGCCGACGGGCAACGGGTACTGGTTGGTCGCCGCCGACGGTGGGATCTTCAACTTCGGTGACGCGACGTTCCAGGGCTCGCTCGGCGGGACCACGCTGAACAAGCCGATCGTGGGGATGAGTGGCACGCCGATCGGCGACGGGTATCGGCTCGTCGCGTCCGACGGCGGCGTCTTCGCCTTCGGGTCCGCAACGTTCTCGGGGTCCATGGGGGGCACCCCGCTGAACAAGCCGGTGGTAGGCATGGCGGCCACCGGGGACGGCACCGGCTACTGGCTGGCGGCGGCCGACGGCGGGGTCTTCAGCTTCGGGACCGCCCCGTTCAGTGGGTCGCTCGGCTCGTTGACGCTCAACAAACCCGTCGTCGCCATGGCCACGGTCGGGGCGGCAATCGGCGGCCACGCCCTGTTGGTCGGGACCTTCAACGGGATCCCGGGGCAGTACCAGACCATCCAGCAGGCCGTGAACGCCGCGCAGCCCGGCGACTGGATCCTCGTCGCCCCGGGCGACTACCACGAGCAGGCCGACCACATCACTCCTCCGTCCCCGACCGACGTGTCGCTCGGGTGGTACGGCGGCGTCGAGATCCACACCAACGACATCCACCTCCGCGGCATGGACCGCAACTCGGTCCTGGTCGACGGCACCAAGCCCGGCGCGGCGCAGTGCAGCAGCGACTCCGCCGACCAGGATCTCGGCGCCCTGAACTCGAGCAACGTCCCGCTCGGCCGCAACGGGATCGACATCTGGTCCAACGGCGTCTCGGTCGACAACCTCACCGTGTGCAATTTCCAGCTCGCCGAGGACACCGGCGGGAACCAGGCGGGCAACGCTGGCAACGAGATCTGGTGGGACGGCGGTGACGGGACCGGCAAGATCGGGCTCCAGGGCTACTCCGGCAGCTACCTCACGGCGACCGACACGTTCAACGGCGCCGTCACCGGGGGATCGGCCTACGGCAACTACGGGGAGTTCTCCTCGGGATCTCAGGGCCCCGGGGTTTGGAACCAGGTCTACGGGAACAACATGGCCGACTCGGGCATGTACATCGGAGCCTGTCAGCAGGTCTGCGACGCATGGGTCAACAACGCCTGGATGGAGAACGACGCCCTCGGCTACTCGGGCACGAACTCGGGCGGCACGCTCGTCATCGACCACTCCCAGTTCGACGACAACATGGACGGGCTCGACACCAACACCCAGAGCGTCGGCGACCCGCCGCCGCCCCAGAACGGGGCCTGCCCATTCGACGGAACCAGCGGCTTCACCGGCACCCGCTCGTGCTGGGTCTTCATGGACAACTTCTCCCACGACAACAACAACGTCCGGGTTCCGGGCGCCGGGTTGTCCGGCGAGCCGCCCGGGACCGGCATGACCGTGTCGGGCGCCACCAACGACACGGTCATGAACAACACCTTTGCCAACAACGACGCCTGGGGCACCCTGTTCGTCCCCTATCCCGACGTTCCCGGCGCGACCGGGGTGTGTACGGGATCGGGCGGCCACCTCGACGTGTTACCGGGGTTCTGCATCTATGACCCGCAGAGTGACGCGCTGCTGAACAACACGTACTCGGGCAACGGGGGCTACGGCAACCCCACCAACGGTGACTTCGGGCAGATCACCCTCTCCGGTGGAGAAGGGCAGAACTGCTACGGCGGCAACACCGCCCCCGCCGGCTTCACGCCCTCCGACCTCGAACAGACCCAACCCCCGGGTACCTGTGGCGTGACGACCACCGCCGGCAACACGGGGGGCCCGCTCTTCACCCAGGTGGTGTGCGCCACCGGATTCGCCGCCACCCTCGGGGTTGACTGCACCGGGGCCAACTACCCGAAACCGACGACCCCTCCGATCCTGACGTCGGTCCCCACGAACCTTCCGACCATGCCCAACCCCTGCCAGGGGGTGCCGGCCAACGCGTGGTGCGTCGGCGGCAAACCGGCCTGAGAGTGACGAAACTCAGCCCGCCTGGCCCGACCCGTAGGGGCGCGTGAGGATCTCGAGGACGTGCCCGTCGGGGTCCCCGAAGTAGACCCCGCGACCGCCGTCCCGGTGGTTGATCTCCCCTTTGCGACTGAGGCCCGGATCAGCCCAGTAATCCTGGCCGGCCTGTTCGAGGCGCGAGAAGATCTCGCCGAACTCCGTCTCTGAGACCAAGAACGCGTAGTGCTGGGACGCGATCTCGGCGTCGTCGGGGAAGACGTCGTGGTAGTCGAGCGAAACTCCGTTGCTCATCTCGACCACCATGAACGGCCCGAACGGCTTGGCCTCGGGAAGACCCAGCGTGTCGGTCAGGTAGCGGGCTGACGCCTGCTTGTCGCGGCACGACACGATGGTGTGGTTCAGGAGCACGCTCATCGGTCACCCTCCTTCGCTCCGGCGTTGACGATGCTTCTCCATTATGCAGACGGATCCAGCCGGACCCTCCACGCTCCGGGCTCAGGACTCCCCGGCGTCGCTCGGAGCGTCCGCCGCCGTCCCCGCCTCCGGCCCGGCTGCCTCCCCACTCGCCGGACCGCCCCCTCCACGTCGGCGGCGGAACCACCCCGCCACGACCAGGATCACCAGCACCACTCCGATCGCCGAGACGATGTAGATCCCGAGCAGCGCGCCGACGACGGCGAGTACGACGCCGGCGACCACGCGCTGCCACGGCTTGGCCAACGTGAGGAACTGGCGCAGCGGCCGCATGATCCCGTGCACGGCCATCGTGCTTACCACGCGTCGACAGTGACCAAACGCCGGGCATATGGGGCGAAGGACTAGTGGGCTCAGTCAGAGATTTCGCCGCGATTGTGCCAGGGTGTCGAGGGTCGCGTCGGCATTCTTGTGCCAGACGAATGGTGTCGGGTCGTCGTTCCACCTGTCGAACCATTCGTTGATGGACGCCTCGAGCTCTTTGAGCGATGCTGAGTCACCTCATTTGCGGGTACCGGGGATCGTTAATTGCACACGTCGGAGTTGAGGCCGCGTTGGATCAGCTCCCTCAGAACGTGACGGCGCCGGCGTCCGCTGGAAGCAGATATGGACGACCCGATCGCTGAAGTGACGGGACTCGTCGACGACGCCTCGGACACACCCGGCTACCCCCTCCGTTGCGGCGCGATTGTGACCCGGTGGTTCCCTCCGATATCTCTCGTCAGGCCGTTCTGATGGACAAGAATGTGGCCATGGCCGACGCGTTCGCCACGCGGTTCGCAGCAGTGCGGTCTCGATTCGGACCGCTGGTCTGGGGTCTAGATCCTGCTGGCTCGCTCCTGGATGCTTGGGGCCTCGGGGACACCCCAGAGGGATTGGACCGTTTTGCCGATATCGTGCTCGAGGCTGCCACCGGAACGGTGGGTCTGGTGAAGCTCCAAACGGCCTTCTACGAGCGGCACGGCTGGAGGGGTTTCAGGATTCTTCAGCGCCTCATCGCCGAGGCACGAAGCGCCGGGTTGCTGGTCATTGTGGACGCCAAACGCGGCGACGTCGGGAGCACCAACCTCGCATACGCGGAGGCGTATCTGGGGACGGACGCCCCGCTCGGAGCCGACGCCCTCACCGTCCACCCCTACCTCGGTCTCGGTGCCATGGGTGCCTTCATTTCCCGGGCCCACGAGGCGGGGAGCTGCGTGCTCGTGGTGACGCGCTCTTCAAATCCCGAGGGCCGGGCGGTCCAGTCCTCTCGAGATCACGATGGACGTGCCGTCGAAGAAGCGCTTCTGGTGGCAATTGGTGCGATGAATGCCCAAATGGCACCCGGCGAGATCGGACCGATTGGAGCAGTCGTCGGACCCACCCACATGGTTCCGCCGCTCCACCTTGTGGTCGCCGGGGGCCTCTTTCTGGCTCCGGGCGTCGGCATGCAGGGGGCCACTCCAAGCGACGTCGCCCAGGTCTTCGCCGACTGCCCAGAACGCGTCATGCCGAGCGCATCTCGATCGCTGCTCGTTGACGGCCCAGAGGTCAATCGTCTACGCAGCAAGGCGGCTCGCCTTGCTGATGAGTTCCGGACAGTGCTTTCCACACGGTAGCCATCGACTGCCCGCCGCCCGGCTACTCACAGGGGGCAATCGGACCGTCTCGGTTTGCGCACAAAACCGATCGGATACGGGCTGGGTGGGAGGGTGGCGATGTGGTCGCTGGTTGGCAAACCGGCTGTCAAAGGGTCTTAGTCGACCTTGTTGAACCGCTCTGGTCCCACCCGGACGGCGATAGCGATGACAATGAGGGCGAAAGCCCATGCAGCAATGACGGTAATCAGGCTGGCTGTGGAGCTCACGGTTCTTCCTCCTACGTAGCTGGCGCAGCACGCGCCAACGGCGGGCTTCTGCATCGACTGTGGACCCAAGGTGCGGAGATGTCAACTGGTTTGGACCACACGGACTACGGCCCCCAAGCCGAGAGTGAACAAAGCACCGGGACACTTACTCTCGTCCCGGCGAACGTTCTCGTATCAGCGACGGTCAGGGAATCCGACGCTGGCACAGAGATCGAACCAATCGACCAATCGATCGAGAGATCGAGTGCACGCTGTAGCACCTGGCTGCGTTGTGGGAGGTGTTCACTTCGGGCCATGCGTGACCTCGGATCGTCAACTGTTGGACCGTAACTCCTTGGACGGTGCCGGTCTAAGGACCCCTCCTCGGCAGACGGCCCATCCGGTTGGTTGCCCCGGCCTAACGGGCGGGTCGTGCGCGCCCGCCTCCTCCCAGACCCGCTGCCGCATGAGTGCATTAGGCCATTGCCGGCTGCGGCGAACCCTCCGGGATCTCGATGCTGTCTCCCTCGATGAGCTCGGGCGCCCGCTCCAGGTCCGCCTCGATGTCGGCCAGGATGCCTGGCTGACGGCGGTTGACGATGAAGAGCCAGCCGCCCCCAACGGCCATCCACGCCAGGTAGATGTAGGGGAACAGGTTCACCGGCCACGCTGGCTGCGGGTAGAAGCTGCCGATGGTCGGCACCATCAGGCACAAGACCGCGATGCAAGCCAGGACCACGTTGCGCCGGTTCAACTCGCCCAGCTTCTTGAGATACATCGGTGCCGCCACCGTGATCAGGTAGTACGCCACCAGGAAACCGAAGGCGGCCAGCGTGCCGGCGTCGCCGAAAGCGGTCAGCGGGTTGGTGAAGATCATGAGGAAGGCCGGCAGGGCGAAGATCATTGCGATGTAGACGGTCACGGCCTCGTGCGGCGTACGGTTGGTCGCGTGCGCCCGGCCCAAGTGCCCCGAGAAGATGCCGTGTCGGGCCATGGGGTACATGATCCGCGAGCCCACGTTCAGACAGGAGAGC
>CAVXPD010000019.1:0-278914 GCA_963763575.1 uncultured Acidimicrobiaceae bacterium | reverse complement strand
AGGCCCTGGTGATCGACGTAGTCCGGGTGAACGATGGCCTCGACCTCCGCCACGTCACCTGTATTGAACATCGCGACCATCGCTTTCAGGACCTCGCCACCACCCTTGGACTGCATCCCGCAAGTCTGGCCCGTCGACCCGCCGTAAACGACGTGTCCATAGCGACGCCACAGCTCACCGCGTCCGGGACCAATACTCATGACCATCACGTTGATGGTGCAAACAGGCGCCGCCTAGCCCAGTACGCCGTACTGGGTGCCACGGTGCGCACCATGGGGATAGTCCTAGAAGCCAGAGAAGCCCCGGCTGATGTCAGCGAACTCGGCTCGGCGGAGCCAGCGGTTGTGCGTAAGCTACCCTGTACCAGCCGGGACATACTGGGTTATGCGGATAACCGGGCACTCGGATCCGAAGCCATTTCTCGCTCAGGCCGAACCGCTGTTGAACTCCGACCCATTCAGCACGAACGTGATCGCAGTCGTCGCCACACGCATGGCTTCGGTGAAGCAACCTGACAGCGAAGACCATCTGTGGCTGACCATCGAAAGGGATCATGGTGAGGTGATTGGTGCTGCGATGCACACTCCTCCTCACAACATGTTCCTCTCGCGAATGCCACAAGATGCGGCGCGCGCACTTGCTGAAGAGGTCGCACACAGCGACAGAGACCTCCCTGGTGTCAATGGTGCCATTGAATCGACCAGAACCTTCGCCAGAGTTTGGAAGGGGCTGACTGGCAGCTCGTCCAACATCGTCACGGAAATGAGGATGTACCGTCTCGTTGACCTGGTCTGGCCCGAGGCGGTGCCGGGTCAGGCTCATAAAGCCGAGACATCCCGAGACCTCTCCGTGGTCGCCGCATGGTTCGCGGCGTTCCACGATGAGGCACAGCCCGAAGGCCCGGTCGATGACTGGACCGCCACGGCACAACGTCGGATGAAAGCTGGCGAAGTCCATCTGTGGCACACGGAGGGAGTGCCGGTCGCTCTGGGAGGGGTCAGTCGGCCAGCGGCAGGTGTCGCACGGGTCGGTCCCGTCTACACGCCGTTGAGCTGGCGCCGGAATGGATACGGCAGCAGCATCACAGCGGCGGCCACCGCCGCGGCGCTGGGCGCAGGTGCCCAGCACGTTGTCCTCTACACCGATCTGGCCAATCCGACCTCGAACTCGATCTACCAAACCATTGGTTACCGACCCGATCACGACGCCGAAGAGAGAAGCTTCAGGTGATTTCCTGGGGTCTGATCGAACGGCCGCATCACGACGAGAGAGTGTGCCCCCTTTCGCCGGGTCGGTGTGGCTTCTCAAACGACTGGTGTGCACATAAGCTCCGACCCGATGGCCCGCCCCACCGAAAAATGCTCATTTTGCTTTAAGACGCAGGATGAGGTCCGGCTTATTGCTGGGCCGGGCGTATTCATCTGTGAAGAGTGCGTGGACCTCTGTGCCGCTGCTCTCTGGGATGAGGACGATCCCAGGGTGTATAGCCCAACTCGCCTCCGCAGAGGACTCTGACTCCGGGGTCGCCCCGATCGCCGGCAGGGTGGGACACTTCGGCACTTCTGGGCTACCCCAGCGGGTCCGATCTCGCGGTCTTACGAGTCACGCGGCGCCGTAACGAGTGCCGTCTGACCCACCTGCTCAAGGTCGCCGCGCCCGACGGAGGACCTGCGGCTCATGTCAGCGCGGGTTCGAGGTAGCCGCCGTCGGTCTCGAGCAAGCCGGTGAGCAGCCGGTCCGGGCGCCAATCTTCGAACCGGTCCTCGGACCGGTCGCGGCCGAGCCAGATCTCGAGATCGCGGAGCTGGTCGAGCACCGCGGCGCCCAGGAGCAGCGCACGACCGTGGACTGGATCCCGTTCACGAGCTGCGATGGCGAATGCGTCGGCGCCGGCGTCGTTGTCGGACCGCTGCCCATCATCGGACACGAGGGCCTCGCACACCAACCGGCACAGGTCGATCTCCACTGGGCCCAGCACAGCGAACTCGAAGTCGAGGAGGGCGACCACCTCGCCGTCCCACAGCGCGTTCATCAGCGCGAGGTCGCCGTGGTTGACGACCTGCTCGACGACGGGCGCGGCTCGGTAGTAGTCGCCGATGATCTCGTGGAACCGCGACCGCTGCACATCCGGCAGACCCAACGCAGCACTGACGCGATCGGCTGCGGCCGTGGCGTCGTTAGCTGTTGCCGGTATGAAGCCCGCGTGCGATCCGACGAGCAGACGGAGCGAGGGCGTGGCGTCGTGCACGACCCGCACGCGCGCCCACAGCTGGCGGATCGCTCGACGCCGCTCCTCGGGTGTCAGCGTGGGCCACGCCTCGTGCAGGTTCTGGCCTCGAACCTCCTCGGTCACGATCCAGTCATGACCCTCGATCGTGCCCGCCCCGAGGATCTTCGGGTGTCCGACCTCGGGCGGCAGCGCGCGCACGAGCGCGACCTCGGCGGCCATGCCACCGACGACTGACGTGTTCGCGATCCGCACGGCGAGGCCACCACCGACCCAGGTCGCGTTCGAGATCCCGAGAGCCCGCCGCATCCCGCGGAGATCACCGCCGTGCTGGGCGACGACTTGGGCAGCCAGAGACCAGACGACGGCAGCCTCCGTCGGGTCGCGGTGCTGGTCGAGCCAGTGCGTCTCCGCCCCGGGCTCCTTCATCGCTGGGGCGACCAGTTGTGAATACCCCAAGCCTCAGCTGCTGCTGCGCCCATGTCCAGTAGCGGAGTGTCTAAGAACGCCACGGTCTCCGACGTTACGGCGCCATGCCGGCGGTCCTCTGATGACGGGTGCAGTTCCCGGCGCCACTCCCGTGGTTGGGTGACCCTGATCGCCGGCTAAGTGCCACACCTCGGTCTACAGCCCAGCGAGTCCGCGTCCTTCAAGACACGGGAGAACCTGGCGTCGGTTCGACACCAGAAGCACGAGGTCTATGGCTTTGCCTCTCACTTCGGGACCCCTTCCCTTGGTCCAATCGAGGTCCGTCGCCACCAGGCGGCGACCCCGCTGAGGCTCGGCATGGACGAGCATTCGACCTCTCCGCCAATAGGCGTCCAGGACAAGGGCCACGGCGGCTGGCGGCGCATCGACATCGAGGCCGAGCGGCCGGAAGGCGTCAGCACTGTGCACGAGGACATCACCCAACCCCATCGCCTCGGGAAATCCGGGGAGACGGAATCCCCCCTCGGCCGCCACGCGAAGACGATCAGCCAGCTCCGCCACGGGCACGTCACCGAGTTGTTTGGCCGCGTTGCTCACCGCTCGATCCGGTCGCAGTCCGCCCCGAAGGAGGATGCGCGTGAGCGCGAGGGGCGTCATTTCAGCGCCTCGCACAAGGTGGGCGAGCACGTCACGCACCCGCCAACCCGCGCACCAGGACGCGGCGTTCCACGCCGTCTCGTCGAGCGATTCAACCTGGTCGGCGAATTGGAGGCGCAGACGGGCGACCTGTTGTGGGACATCGACAGTCTCCACGACCCTGAGTCTTGCAAATCAAGGGCCGCACGGCTCACGCCCTGCCCCCGTACGCCGGTTCGGCACACACCGAGGTGTGAGACTGCAATCAAATGGACAACAGCCAGGACCACGGTGTCCACAACGTCGTGGTTGGTCTCCTTGTGGATGCCGGGATGGTGTTCCTCTGCCATCGTTCAGCCGGCCGACGTTGGTATCCAAACGTCTGGGATCTTCCGGGCGGCCATATCGAATCGAATGAGGCGCCCGCGGCAGCACTCGTGAGGGAGCTACACGAGGAGCTCGGAATCTTGATCCCTGAACCCACCGACCCGGTTTTCGCACACCTGCGGTTGGCGGACCTCGACTGCCGAATCTGGCTGGTCAGAGATTGGGTTGGAACTCCTCACGTTGCGTCCCAAGAACACGACGACATGGGCTGGTGGCGCCCGGATGCGATCCGCGATCTGCCTCTGGCCATCGAAAGCTATCGGCCGTTGCTCAATCACGCCGTTGTTCAGTAAAGGTGCCCTAGTTCGTCGCCGGGTATGCAGCGCTTTCCGACTCCTCGGCCTTGAACATTCTGGGGCAGTCGTTGATGGGGCGGCTTCCGCAATCAGACCTTTCTGAAGAGGGCGCTAACGATGACCTTGTTCTTTAGGCCGGCCCCGTATGGGCGCAAAGTCAGCCCCCACGCACTTCGGTCGATAACAACCTCGGTGGAAACGGTCACCGTGTCGGCGGCAACGCTGAGGTCGGCCATTACGGCGAGCGGCCTCGTCCGACCGTGGACAGTAAAGGTTCCGGCCAGCTCGAGCTTGCCCGGACCTGTCAGACGGCCGCTGGTCACTTCGAAAGTGATGGTGGGAAACACTTCGACCTCGAAAAAGTCGGTCGTCCGGAGGTGGGCGTCGCGCTTCTTGTTCTTGGTGTCGATCGATGCCGCATCGATGACCAAGGTCCCGCTGAGGCCGCCGTCGGCGCCCACGGTTCCTTCTCCCTCGATCGCCTTGGCCGTGCCTTTCGCCGGGAGAACCCACATGGCCTTGGTGTGAAAGACGATGGACGTCCGATCAGGATCGAGCACCCATTTGCCAACGAAGTCACCCAAGTCGACCGAGTTCTGGTTGGGGGGTGTCACAGGATTGCCTCCACAAGCATCGGAACCACCCCATCTCAGCACAGGGGGGGTTGAACGACCAGCGGGAACATCAGGGGCCATCGAACTAGCGCCATGATGCAGAGCACGACGATTCCGTGACGGAGGGGAACCAACGCTAAATATCCCCGTTCGCCGGGAGGGTGGGACACTTCGGCACCAAGGGGTACTCGGACCTCAGCCAGAATGAGAGGGTGGGGCGACCAGATGACATCAGGCTTTCGTTCAACGAAGTCCCGGACATCTACGACAAGGTGCGGCCTTCGTATCCCGCTGGACTCTTCGACGTGCTTTTCCAAATGCTGCCGTCACAGCCCGAGATCGTGGAGGTCGGTCCGGGAACGGGCCAAGCCACGAAGGATCTCCTTGCCCGAGGAGCATCGGTGCTCGCCATAGAGATTGGTCCGGCGACGGCCGCCAAGCTGCGCTCGAACCTCCCTTCGGATCGGCTGCGTGTACTCGTCGGTGACTTCGAGGTGATGGAGATCGCAGGCGGAGAGGCTGACGCCGTATTCTCCGCCACCGCCTACCACTGGATCTCCCTAGGGGCGCAGACGGATCGGCCCGCTGCGATTCTGCGACCAGGGGGACTCGTGGCGATCGCTGATTTCATCCAAGTTGACTCGCCCGAAGATGCAGGCTTCTTCGCCGCTGCCCAGCCGATCTACGAACGACATGGCCAGGGTCATGCTGGACCCCAGACACCCACTCGCGGAAGCGTCGATCCGAAGATCCGATCGGTGCTGGACGCAGATCGTCGTTTCGATTGCGTTGAGGTCCACCACTTCGACTGGGACCAGACGTACAGCGCCTCGGACTACCGAAACTTGATGCTCTCGTCCTCTGGCACTCAGATGATGAAGCAGCCCGACCGAGTTGGGCTGCTCGACGAAATGGAGTCATTCATCCGGAGCGATTTCGGCGGTGTCGTTACGAAGCCGCTCGTCGTCACCCTCACGACTGCCACCCTCCGTTGACGCTTGTCCGCCACCTCTGCCCTGCCCCCGAACGCCGGGCTTGGGCGCACCCTTCGGCACATCGGAGGCAGGGGTGTCGGTCAGTTTCGGTGGTCCGCAGTTGGTTCTGAGACATGATTGACCGTGGCTGAACGTTGGGTCACCGCACGAGATGGCGTACGACTGTGGGCTAGCGAGCACGGGACTGGCCGCACGGTGGTGATACCCGGTGCGGCGCTCTTGGAAGACGATTTGGAGCCCCTCTTTCAAGAGTTCCACGTGATCTTGTACGACATCCGAAATCGTGGAAGGTCCGATCCCGTACCTCTGACAGGAGAGGTAGGCGTTCCGGTCGAGCTCGATGACATCGAGGCGGTGTGCGACGAGTTTGATGTCATTTCTTTCAGTCTCATTGGGTGGTCGTATGTCGGGGCTGAGGCAGCTCTCTTCGCCGCCCGAGAACCCGCTGGCCTGCAACGAGTCGTAATGATCTGCCCGATTCCGCCGAGAGAACTCCCACCCAACGATGCAATGAAGCGATACCAAGTGCGATACGACCAGGCCATTGCGGACCTTGACGCCTTCCGCGCAAGCCCGACGAGCGGAGGTCAACTCGACGCCGGTCGAATGGCAAAGGCGTTCTACGACGCCGTGACTCCTCTGGCATTTGGAGATCCTGGGAACTACGTCCATCGACGAAGCGATCCGTCCCGTTTCCCCAATGAGTGGCCTGACCAGATGAGGGGCGCATTGGAGCGAGTATGGGAGACCTTCGCCGTCGAGGGGTACGACCTTCGGCCAGTGGTGTCTAAGGTCACTACCCCGATCTTGGTTGTCCATGGTGACGCTGATCGGATTCCGATCGAGGGTTCCTTGGAGTGGGCAGCGTCGTTGCAGAACTCACGCCTCGTTCGACTTCCGGGAGTGGGTCATTTCCCGCATATTGAGGCACCGGACGACCTGTATCCCGTCCTATCAGCGTTCTTGTCAGAAGGCTGAAGACTGCCCCGGTCCGCCGTTTCGGGGATGGCGTAGTGGACGTTTCGAGACCATCTCGACGGGCTGATGGGGCTGCGGCCATTCGCATGACGCGTTAGACAACGAACGGCACTGCACCCGGGGGTTCGATGTTGGTGGTATTTCCGGAATGGAAGGGCTAGGTTCACGCCCAGGTCGGTCGACTCGGAAGCAGGGGGTCCACTGTGGGGGGTAGTGGCAGGTCGAGAAGCCGGCTCGTTGTGGCAACGCTCGGGGTGGTCGGGGCCCTGGTTTTCGCTGGCTGCGACTGGCCGATGATCGGGTTTGACGCGGCGCACACCGGCTTCGGATCAGACGAGGCGATCGACAGCGCCAACGTCAACACGCTCCAGCCGCTCTTCACCGTTCCCGCCCAGCCCTCCACGTCAGATCCCGGCTATTTCGGGTCGCCCGTGGTGAGCAACGGCGTCGTCTATGCCGGTGTCGAAAATGCCGATCCAGATTTTGGTAACCCGGGCACTGGCAGCTTGGAAGCGTTCGACGCCAACGGCGCCACCGGCTGCTCGGGGTCGCCCAACCAATGCAGCCCGCTGTGGACTGCTCCCTTGAACGCCGGCGTCGTCGACCAGCGGACAGCGCCCGCGGTGGCAAACGGGGTCGTCTACATCGCCTCGGATCCGGGTCCGGCGACGGGCCCGAACGTGCCCCAAGGGTCGCTCTATGCCTTCGACGCCAACGGGCTCACCGGCTGCTCGGGTACGCCTAAGGTGTGCCAGCCGCTCTGGAGCGCTCCCTTGAACACCGGGGACATCACGACTTGGTCACCGATCGTGGCCAACGGCATGGTCTACCTCACCGGTGAACAGGGGCCGTCTCTCACCCAGGCCTCAACCGGAGCGGTCGAGGCCTTCGACGCTAGCGGAGTGACCAACTGTTCGGGCACCCCCAAGGTGTGCCAGCCGCTCTGGACGAGCGCCTCAGACGTCGGATACTCCATGCCCGCTGTAGCCAACGGGGTCTTGTACACCACCGGTATAGAAGACACGCTTTATGCCTTTTCCGCCAACGGCACCTCAGACTGCTCCGGCACGCCCACCACCTGCAGTCCGTTGTGGACGGCCACCCTGGGCACCACGGCTCTCAGCGACGTTTCGCCCGTGGTGTCGGGCGGTGTCGTCTACGACGACTCTGGTGAGGGGAATCTCGAGGCCTTCGACGCGGGCGGGGTCACCAACTGCTCCGGCACCCCCATGACCTGCACTCCGTTGTGGACCGCGACTGGTGCCGGACTCGATGCTGTGGCCAACGGCATCTTGTACGACGGCGATGCGGCCTACGACGCCAACGGAGTGACCAACTGCTCGGGCACCCCGAAGACGTGCGCGCCGCTTTGGACCTACAGCCTCACGGGCGCCCAGTCGGCGTCCGTGGCCGACGGAGTGGTGTTCATCAGCTCTGGCCTCTGCGCCAGTGCCTGCTCGTCAGACCCCGGGTTTGACTTCGAGGCGTTCGACGCCAGCGGGGTCACCAACTGCTCGGGCACGCCCAAGGTGTGCAATCCATTGTGGACCGGACTGACAACCTCGCCCCAGACCGGCTCCACGGCCATCGCCAACGGGAAGGTCTACGTCGGCGAGACCCCTTGGGTCTACGTCAACGCAGTTTACGCGGGCAACCTCCAGGCCTGGGTGCTGCCGCCGCCCACGACCGCGGTCCTCATCCCGTCCGACAACGCCACGCTTTCGGGCAGCCAGGTGCTCGCCGCCAGTGCGTCACCCGGAGTGACCCAGGTCCAATATGAACTGACCGGGGGAAGCCTCAACCACTCGGTGATCGCCACGGCGTCCATAACTTTCTACGGCTGGCTGGCCAAGTGGGACACGACGACGGTTCCCAACGGCACTTACGCCCTCCAAACCGTCGCCTCCTACGGCGGTGAGGTGAGCGGGACCAGCGCGCCTATCAGCGTCACGGTGAGTAACTGAGATCCTCGCGAAGCCGCCCCAGGTATCTCCGATCGCCTGTTCGGGGACGCGGGGGAGCGCTGGGGTAAGTGAGCAGGGGGCCTATGTCGCGCATGGGGGCCTTGGGTCACGCGTCGGGTGCGGCGTGTCGTGACGGGCGTGCCTTTTTAGCGGGGGAGACGCCGGACATCCCGACTCGTTGGGCCGACTCGTTCGAGCGGTGGGCCCACGATCCTCACAAAACGAACGGGATGAGCATCTTCGTCGAGCGCTTGTAGGCGGGATAGGCATCAGGGAAGAGGTCGGCCATGTAGCGCTCTTCCACGGTGGCGCTGTAGATGAAGTACCCACCGAGCAGCAGCGCGGCGATCAGCCAATACCAACTGACCGCGATCGCTGTCCCCACCATCCCCAAGATGATGCCCGAGTAGATCGGATGGCGGACTCTCCGGTACGGGCCTGTCGTCACGAGTTCGGGGTCGACCTTCTGCGACATGGGCATGCCCCAGTTGCGACCGAGATACAGCCTCGCCCAGATCGCCAGGCCCAGTCCCGCCACGAAGATGACCAGCCCGATGCCCTCGAGCCACGGGTTGCTCGTGACCGTCTGCCCCTTGAAGGCCCTCGCCCGCACCAGGAGCAGGATGACGAGCAGGATGACGACCCGGACGCCGGCGAACTGGCCCCACCGGCTCCGGCCTTCCTTCACGCCCGACGCTGCGGCGACGAGCCAGTAGATCCAGAAGGCAACCCAGCCGACGAGGATGATCACGGCCACGATGTGCACGGCTCCATCATTCCCTGCGGCCGCACGCGCCCCGTGTCAGGCCAGAAGGCGTCCGCCGCGGCCGACGCTCTCGAAGCGCAGTCGTCAGCGCAAGACGGCGCCGAACCGCTGCTCGACCGCCTCGATGCAACGGGCGCGCAGGTCCCCGACCTCCTCGTCGGTCAACGTGCGCAGCGGGGACACGAAGCGGAGGCGGAACGCCAGGCTGCGCCTCCCCTCTTCGATGCCCGGCCCCCGGTAGACGTCGAAGAGACGGACGGACTCGAGCAGGTCGTCTGCGGTCACCCGCAGCACCTCGGTCACCGCGTCGGCCGGAAAGGCGTCGTCGACCACGAAGGCCAGGTCGATGTCCGACGAGGGGTAGCGGCTAACCGCGCCACCCACGGTGACGCGCCGCGGCACCTGCGTCTCGTCGAAGAGCAGGCCAAGGTCGACCTCGAGCCACCCGATGCGCCGGGGCGCCGTGCCGGCCCCACTGCCGGTCGGCCGGGTCAGCCCGAACGTCGTGGCGACGTCGGGGTCGATCTCGCCGACGGCCCCGATGACGACCCGGTCCCCTCCGTCGAACCCCTCGATCTCCCTGAACCCTCGCAGCGCCACCAGGTGCGCCGACCGGGTCGGGTGCAGCCCGGGGAGCGGAGGCAGCTCGTCCACGCCCGGCGGGATCAAACGCACACGGTCGAGGCGGAACGCGTCAGCGAGAACGTCCCACGCCGCGACCGCGTGGCGGGCGTCGTCCCCCTCGCTGGCGAACACGGCCGAGAGCAGCTCGCGTTCACCCGGCAGCTCCGCCGTCTCGGTCCCGCCCGCGCCGGCGCGCTCGACGATCCGCGGCGCACCCTCACCGGGATGGGAGAACACGACGCCCACCTCGAACAGACGGACGTCGGCCTGGCGCCGACCGGCGTTGTACGCGAGGGCTCCCAAGAGCCCGGGCATCAAGCTGCGGCGCAGGAACGGCTTCTCGGCGTCAAGCGGGTTCGACACGCGCACCGCCTCGCCGGTCAACCCGACGTCGCGGTGCGCCGCCTCCGAGACGAACGTGTCCGTCCATCCCTCCGACGCGCCGAGGCCGCACAGGACGTCCTTGGCGAAGCGACGTGAGCGTTGCACCGTCGTGATCCCGCCCGGCTGGGGCCAGGTCGGCACGTGGCGCGGGATGTTGGCGTAGCCGAAGACGCGGGCGATCTCCTCAATGACATCGTCGATCCCGAAAGGCTCGGGTCGCACGTCGGGCCGGTTGGTCGGCACCAGCACCGTGACGCGGTCGCCCGCCAGTCCGGAGTCGCTGGCACCCGACGGGCCCGCGCTCACCTCCTCCAGCACCTTGAACCCGATCGGCTCGACCAACCGCGCGATCTCCTCGGGCCCGAGCGGCACACCGATCTGGGTGCGCACCCGGTCGATCGGCACCGAGACCACGAAGGGCTCGGGGACGATGCCGCGCACGTCGAGCATGCCGTCGGCCACGCAGATGCCGGAGACGCTTTCGGCAAGCAGCTGGCAGAAGCGGCGGACAGACGGCTCGATCCCCCACGGGTCGCAACCGCGCTCGAAGCGCGCCGACGCCTCGGTGCGCAAGCCGAGGCGGCGCGACGTACGGGCGATCGCCATCGGCGCGAAGTACGCCGCCTCGAGCAACACCTCAGTCGTGGTGGTTGCGATCTCCGAGGACGCGCCGCCCATGATTCCGCCGATGCCCACCGGGGTGCCCTCGGCGTCACAGATCAAGCAGTCGTCGCCGGTGTCGCCGAGACTGCGGCCGCGTTGGCCGACGGTGCGCTCCTCCCCGTCGAGCGTCAAGACCTTCTCGCCGGGACGAGCCCGGCGCACGCTCAGCCCACGGCCGGGCAGCAGCGAGAGGTCGTAGGGGTGCGTGGGCTGGCCCATCTCCAACATCACGTAGTTCGACGCGTCGACGACGTTGTTGATCGGGCGCATGCCCGCCATCAGCAGCCGGCGCGCGATCCACTGCGGCGACGGACCCACCCTGACCTCGCGCAGCACTGTCACCGTGAGCCGTGGGCAGAGGTCGAGCGAGTCGACTCTCGCCGTGGCAACGGTCTCCACCGGGGTGCCGCTCGCAGGCGGGTCCGGTGGCTCGGGCGGTGCGAACGGCAGCTGCAGCCGTGCCGCCAGGTCGCGGGCGATCCCGACCATGGACCAGGCATCGGGGCGGTTGCCCTCGACCGTGATGTCGAACACCGTGTCCGGCTCGAGGCCGAGCGCCTCGGTCAGCGGGGTGCCTGGATCTCCGGGCGCCTCGTCGCCGAGGATCAGCAGGCCCGCGCCGTCGTCCGAGAGCCCGAGCTCCCTGCCCGAACACAGCATGCCGTTGGACTCCTCTCCGCGCATTTTGCGGCGGCCGATCTCGAGCCCTCCGGGCAGGATGGCGCCAACGGGAGCCAGCGGGACGCGGTCGCCGACTTCGAAGTTCGTCGCTCCGCACACGATCTGGAGCGGTTCGGCACCGCCGGCGTCGACCAGCACCCGCCAGATCCGGTCGGCTCCCTTGATGGACTCCCGCTCGAGCACCCGCGCCACCACGACTTCGCCCAGCCCCTCGCCGACGTGCTCGATCGCTTCGACGACCAGGCCCAGGTCGTCGAGCGCGGCCCGCAACTCTTCGATGTCGTCGGGAAACGGGGCGAAGTCACGGAGCCAGCTGAGTGGGGCGCGCACGGTGGTCGGACGGAGTCTTTCTGTTCGGTCGGTTTGGTCGGTCTGATGGGGTCGGTTCGATGGGTCCGGTCGGTCGGGGTGGTTCGCGGGGTTCGGTTCGGTGGGTTCGGGCCGGGATCAGAACTGCGAGAGGAACCGGATGTCGTTCTCCATAAAGGAGCGCATGTCCGGGACCTCGTGGCGCATCTGGGCCAGCCGGTCGATGCCGAACCCGAAGGCGAAGCCGGACCAGACGCCGGAGTCGATGCCGACCGCCGCGAACACGGCCGGGTCGACCAAGCCGCACCCGCCCAGCTCGATCCAGCCGGTGTGCGAGCACGTGCGGCAGCCCTCGCCGAGGCACAGCGTGCAGGTGATCTCGTACTCGGCCGACGGCTCGGTGAAGGGGAAGTAGGCCGGACGCAGGCGCGACTGTATGCCCGCACCGAAGTACGCCTCGGTGAAGAGCTGGATGGTGCCGGCGAGGTCGCCGAACGTGATGTTGCGATCGACCACCAGGCCTTCGATCTGGTTGAAGACCGGCAAATGCCGCGCGTCGGGGGTGTCGAGGCGGAAGCACTTGCCCGGCATCACCGAGTGGATGGGCAGCGTGCCGTTGCGTACGGCGTCCTCCATGAGATGGATCTGCACCGGCGACGTGTGGGTACGCAACAGCACCGTTTCCGGCTCGCCGATGTCGAGATACATCGTGTCGTACATGTCGCGCGAGGGGTGCGACGGCGGGATGTTCAGCGCTTCGAAGTTGTACCAGTCAGACTCCGCCTCGGGACCCTCGGCCACGGTGAAGCCCATGCCGACAAAGACGTCCTCGAGCTCGGCCTGGGCCTGGCTCACCAGGTGTAAGTGGCCCCGCGCGGGCGGCGACAACACCTGCGAGGGGATGACCTCGGTCAGGTCGAGACGGTCCGCCCGCAGCGCCTCGGCCCGTTCGGACTCGGCCAACTCGGTCCGCCGGGCGACGAGAAGGGTCTCGAGCGCGGCGAGTACCTCGTTGATGCGGCCGCCGGCCTCCTTGCGAGCCTCGGGATCGAGGCCACCGAGAGCGCGGCGGGCCCGCATCAGCGCCGAGCGCTTGCCGAGGAACTCGGTCTCGACCTGCGCCAAGGCGTCGGTGGAGGACGCGGCCGCGATCGCCCGCTCGCCGTCGCCGGCGATCCCCTCGATGTCGAGATCCACGTTGTCAGTCACCATGTGCGTCGTCGTTCGAACCGTTCGGGTCCCCGCTACCCCAAATGCTACGTGCCCCGGGACCGCCCCCCCGGCGTTGACGGAATGCCTCGAAACAGAAGACGGCACTGGCCACGCCCACGTTGAGCGACTCGGCCCGACCGGCCATGGGTATAGCGATCGCGCCGTCGAGCGCGGCGGCCAGCTCGGGATGAAGCCCGGCGGACTCGTTGCCCAGGAACAGCGTGCTGGCGACCGACCAGTCGACGCCGGCGTAGTCGTCGCCGTCACGCACCACGGCGGCCAGGGTGCGGAAGCCCGCCGCCCCGAGGTCCGCCGCCACCTCGCCCGGGTCGTGCCGCACGGCGAACGGGACGTGGAAGAGGGACCCCGCCGAGGCACGGACCGTCTTGGGGTTGTACGGGTCGACCGAGTCCGCGGCGAAGACGACGGCCTGGGTGCCCGACGCGTCGGCCGCCCGCAGGACCGTGCCCGCGTTGCCTGGATCTCGCACGTCGACGAGGACCACGACGAGCGACCCCGGCCCGGCCTGCCAGGGCGGCGTCCCCGCCGGCGGCTCCTCGAGCATGGGCAGCACGGCGAGGACCGGCTGCGGGGTCACGGTGTCGGCCACCCGTTCGATGACACCGGTGGCCAAAGGGAAGATGCGAACGCCGGCCGCGTCGGCCCGACGGCACACCTCCTGGGCGGCACGATCGCCGTCGCCTGCGGGCGACAGGTATACGGACTCGACCGGCACGCCCGCGTCGAGCGCGCCGCGGATGAGCTCGGCGCCCTCGGCCACGAAGGCCCGCTCGGTCCAACGGGCCGATCGTTTCTGCAGCAGGCCGCGCAACCGGCGGACCCGCCGGTGCGTGAAGGCCAGCCGCTGGGTCAGGAAGCGACCTCCGCGGGCGCGGTCCCGGCCTCCGGCGCGGGTGCCTTGGCGAGTGCGTCCTGCGCCGTGGCCACCAGCGCGGCGAAGGCCGCCGGGTCGCTCACGGCCAGGTCGGCCAGCACCTTGCGGTCGACCTCGACGCCGGCGAGGTGCAGGCCGTTGACGAGGCGGCTGTAGCTCAGTCCGTGCTCGCGCGCCCCGGCGTTGATGCGCTGGATCCATAGCTTGCGGAAGTCGCCTTTGCGCGCCCGCCGGTCGCGGTAGGCGTACTGCATGGAGTGCATGAGCTGCTCGTTGGCAGCCCGGAAGGAACGGCTCTTGTTGCCGTAGTAGCCCTTCGCCTGTTCGAGGACGGCGCGATGGTGCTTGCGGCCGTGGACGGCTCGCTTCACTCTGGCCATGGCGGTGCTCCTCTCTTCGAGTTCTCTTGGTAGTTCGGGTAGGTCGGCGCCGTCGGCGCCGTGTGTGGCCTGGTCGCCCTGTCCGCTCGCGCCTCCCGGCTCCCGGCCTCGATCGTCCGACCGGTCAGCCGCGCCGGATCATGGCCGGGCCGGGGGCGGGTCAGAGGCCGAGCATCCTCCGCGTCGCCTTCTCGTCGCCCTTGGCCAGGTCGACCTCACGCCCGAGCCGCCGCATGCGCACGCTGTTCTTCTTCTCGAAATTGTGCCCGCGGAACGCCTGGCGCCGGCGCAACCGGCCCGTGCCGGTCACCTTGATGCGCTTGGCGGCGCCTCGGTCCGTCTTCATCTTCGGCATTGCGTCATCCCTCTTCGGCTGATGCGGCGACTTCGCTGACTGCACCCGCACCGTCACCCGCGGCGGCCGGTGCGCTCCCGTTCGCAGGGGGCGACGGGGGCGACTGCCGGCGGCGGGTCTGCCCGCTCCGGCCCTGCCCGTCCTGGGCTTGCCCGTCCGGGGCCGCCGGTCCGCCCGGCGCCCCGCCCTTCTCGGTCCGCTGCTGGTTCGAGGCCCTCGACTGGGCGGCCTGGCGGGCCCGCTTGTCGGGTGCGAGCACCATGATCATGTTGCGGTTGTCGAGCTTGGGCTCGGCCTCGATCTTGGCGATGCCCTCCATCTGCTCGGCGATCCGGTCGAGGATCCGTTTCCCGTGCTCGGGGTGGTACACCTCGCGGCCCCGGAACATGATCGTGATCTTGACCTTGTGGCCCTCGTTGAGGAACTTGGCCACCTGACGGGTCTTGGTGTCGAAGTCGCCCGGGCCGATCTTGGGCCGGTACTTCATCTCCTTGATCCCGACGTGGACCGTCTTGCGGCGGCTCTCCTTGGCCCGCTGGGCCTCGTCGAACTTGAACTTCCCGAAGTCCATGATGCGGGCGACGGGCGGGTTGGCCATGGGCGCGACCTCTACGAGATCGAGGTCGAGCTCCTTTGCGATCGCCAGGGCCTCGGGCAGTGGTTTGATGCCGAGCTGTGCACCGTCGGGGTCCACGAGCCGGACTTCACGGGCACGGATTCGGTCGTTGATCCGGTGCTCTGTTGTGGTTTCAGCGACGATGCGTCATCACACCTCTCACTCGGGCCCGCGGTCCGTCCAGGGGCCAATTGGGGGAAGGGGGCCGGCCTACGGACGACGTCCGCGCCGGAGAGGACCGACCTGGCGCACAGGTGCTCACCAACAAGAGGTTGAGACGGTGGCCAGGTGGAGGCCCCGCAGCTGGAGGCCCCGCTTCCATGTAGTCAAGGACCTCTACAGTACCAGCATGAGCAGTCTCTGGACACCGTCGGGCGAGCATTTCCCCAAGAAGGAGGAGGAGGCCGACGCCGCCCGACCGCCCTCCACCCCCCCGGGTGACACCGGCATCACCGATCCGACAGCCGAGGAGGCCCAGGCCGACGTCGAGGCCATGCGGGAGCAGTTGGCCAGCACGCCCGCCGAGGTCGTCGTGGCCAACCACTGCTACGGCCTCTTCGAGCTGGCGGCCATCTACCTCTCGCAGGAACCGCCGATGCTGTTCCAGGCCCGCCTCGCCATCGACGGCCTGGGCTACCTGCTCGACGGCCTGCGCGGCCGGCTCGGGGAGGCCGAGCCTTCCCTGCTCGAGTCGCTGTCCCAACTCCGCCTCGCCTTCGTGCGCCTGGAGGGGACCGAGCACTCCGCCTCCGCCCAGAACGCCGCCGACGCCGGCGAGGGCTAGGCCGAGCGCGCCCGGTCGCCCGCCTCGGCCAGCCCGGCCACGGTCCGGCCGATGAACTTGCCCAGCTGCCAGCGGTAGAGCCACCCGGTGCCGGGCACCTTGGCCCGGAACGTCGAGCGCCAGCCGATGGCGGTCCCGCCGCCGGCCGGCGTGAGCGTGATCACCGCCCGGTAGTCGCGCAGCGGCAGCCCGGCCTCGAGCACGTAGGAGAACACCTCACCGGGCCGCCGCTCGACCACCCGCTCGCGGCTCTTGTGGCGCCCTGTCGTGAACAGCCGTACCGCGCCGAGGCCCTCGGGCACCCCGTCCCCGGGCTCGAGGAGCTCGAAGGAGCCCAGCGGGGACCAGGTGGGCCACGTGGATCCGTCGGCAAGGAGGTCGTAGACGGCGTCGGGTGGCGCCGCGGACCTCGCCGTGTGCTCGATCACCTGCTGGGCCATGGCCTGCCTCCTTCGCTCGATCCGTTTGAATGTACCATTTGGTACATGAGCCGCCAAATCGACGCTGGGGCTGGACGCGGCCGGGGGGCGACGGCCAAGAAGCGCCTCCTCGATGCCGTGGTCGAGCACTTCGTCGCCGACGGCCTGGCCGACCAGAGCCTGCGGCGCATCGCCGAGGCCGTCGGGACGAGCCACCGCATGCTGCTGTACCACTTCGGCTCCAAGGACGGCCTGCTGCTCGAGGTCGTCCGCGAGGTCGAGGCGCGCACCGAGGCCCGGGTCGAGGCGATCGGCGAGACGTCCGGCGAACGGGTGGACGAGATCATCCGGCGCGTCTGGGCCTACGTGGCCGACCCCGCCGTCGCAGGCTTCGAGCGGCTCTTCTTCGCCCTCTACGGACGTGCGCTCCAAGGTGACGAGGCGGCACTGCCCTTGCTGAGCGACGACATCGAGCACTGGCTCCGGGCCAACGCCGGCCTCGGCGCCATGGCGGGAGTACCGGCCGACATCGAGCGCGCCCATGCTCGCCTCGGCCTCGCCGTCACCCGCGGGCTGCTGCTCGACCTGCTCGCCACCGGCGACCGCGCCGGCGTCGACGCCGCCCTCGAGGTCTTCGCGCGGCGCTACGAGGACACCACGTGGGGAATCGAGAGCCCCGTTTCCCTCAGCGAAGCGCCACCAACGAGCGCGCCTCACAGCGGCCCCGGTGGCCCGGGGACACGGTGAAGGTCACCGCCGCGCCGACGTCGATGCGGCGGGTGCCGTCGGTGATCGCCGTGGCGTGGAAGTCGTAGTCCGTTCCCCCGTCGTCCCTCAACGTGCCCAACCCCCGCGTCGCGTCGAACGAAGTGACGCGCCCGAGGTGTGGCCCGGTGGCCGGGGCGGGGCCGCCCACGTCAGTGGACGATCTTTGACAGCGGGATCTCCAAGATGTCGGTCGCGCCCTGGTCGCGCAGCGCCGGGATGAGGATGTTGATGTCCGACTTGGCCACGACCGCCTCCACCGCGTACGCGCCGCCGCCGGAGAGCTCCGAGAGGGTCGGCGCCCGCATGGAGGGGAGGACGGCGAGCACCGCGTCGAGGTTCTCGGCCGCCACGTTGAGCTTCACGAGCACCCGGCCCCGGGCCTCGAGCGTGCCCTGCAGCAGCGTGAGGATCTGCTCCATCGCGTGGAGCTTGTCCGAGTCCGCCGCCGCATCCGGATTGGCGATGAGCTCGGTGTGCGACACGAGCAGCGTCTCGATGACCTTGAGGCCGGCTGCCCGCAGCGCGCTGCCCGTCTCGGTCAAGTCCACCACCGCGTCGGCAATGTCGGGGATCTTGGCTTCGGTCGCGCCGTAGGACAGGGCGACGTCGGCCTCGATGCCGTGTTCGGCGAGCGCACGGCGCGTCAGCTCGGGGAACTCGGTGCTCACCCGCAGGCGGCCCGGCCGGTCGGCCAGGCCGGCGGCGAGTTGGGCGAGCGACTCGGCGGGATTGTCCGTCCCGACCGCCAGCACGATGCGGGCCGGGTTGGCGGTGGCCTTCGAGTAGGAGAGCTCACCGAGCGAGACGACCTTGCTTCCCCGCTCCTCGATGTTGTCGCGCCCGCAGATGCCGAAGTCGAAGAGGCCGTCGGCCACGTACACGGGGATCTCCTGCGGCCGCAGGATCCGCACCTCACCGATGCGCGGGTCCGCGATGCTGGCGCGGTAGGCCACCTCCGAGGTGCGATTGACGGCCAGGTCGGCGTCTTCGAAGAGCTGCATGGTGGCGCGTTCGAGCGAGCCCTTGGGCAGGACGAGGCGGAGCATGGCCCTAGATCTTCGCAGACGGGCGGGACGTCCCCCGTGCGGGGGCGGGACTCGGCAGCGGCGCCAAGGTATCGGGGGCTGCTATCGGCGGCGGGTGTCGCCGGCCGTGCGGCAAGCTGTCCGGGTGCCTCCCCCTTACGACGTCTTCAACTTCTTGAACCTGCTCGGGATCGAGATCCCGATGGACGGTGACGGCCGGGACCCCGTCGCCCGCCTGACCGTCCACCACGACCTCATCGCGGGGACCGGCTACCTGTGGGCGCCCGTCGTCATCACGCTGGCCGACGCGTTGTGCGCGTTCGGCGTCAACCACCATTGGCCGGCGGGCGCCAAGAGCTTCACCACCGTGGACTGCGCGGCCAACTTCATCTCGAGCGCCACCGAGGGCGACCTCATCATGGCGACGGCCTCGCCCCTGCACACGGGGCGCACCACGCAGGTCTGGGACGCGAAGGTGACCAACGAGACGACCGAGAGGTTGATGGCCTCGTATCGCTGCACACAGCTGATCCTGTACTGAGGCCCTGTCGGACAGCGGCCCGCGCCTAGGACAGGGGCGCGCTGCGAAGCAGCCGTACCATCTCGATCCCGGTCTGCGCGGCCTCCCGGCCCTTGTTGGTCTCGTCCGGCTCGGACCGCTCGAGGGCCTGGTCCAGGGTGTCGGTGGTGAGGACGCCGAAGACGACCGGGACGCCCGTGTCGAGTTGCACGCGCTGGATGCCCGACGCGCACTCCCCCGCCACGAAGTCGTAATGGCCGGTGTCGCCCCGGATGACGGCGCCGAGACACAGGACCGCGTCGACCTTGCCCGCCCGCGCGAAGGCCCGCGCGATCAGCGGCAGCTCGAAGGCGCCCGGGGCCCAGGCGACGCTGATGTCCCGGCGGTCGGTGCCCGCCTCGGCCAGCGCGGCGAGCGCGCCATCGAGCAGGCGCAGCGTGATGCCGCCGTTGAAGACCGCGCAGGCGACGCCCATGCGCAGTCCGGTCCCGTTCTGCTCGCCCTGGAGCGACATCCCGACCCTGGTGGCGACGTCGTCGACCGCTCCGTCGGGCAGCGCGTAGAGGTCGGAGCCGGCCATCAGGCGTGGCTGGGGGGCAGTCGCCGGAGGGTCACGCCCTCACTGTGTCACAGCACGTCGTCGAGGCCGTGCAGCAGGTGACCCATCCGCTCCTGCTTGGTACGGAGGTACGCAATGTTCTCCGGGTTGGCGGAGGTCAGCAGCGGGACGCGCTCGGTGATGTCGAGGCCGAAGCCCTCGAGACCTCCGTACTTGACCGGGTTGTTCGTCATGAGCCGCATGGTCGTGACGCCGAGGTCGACCAGCATCTGCGCGCCGATCCCGTACTCGCGGCTGTCGACGGGGAGGCCTTGCCGGAGGTTGGCGTCGACCGTGTCGTGGCCTT
Organism: uncultured Acidimicrobiaceae bacterium; assembly: GCA_963763575.1. GTDB lineage: Bacteria > Actinomycetota > Acidimicrobiia > Acidimicrobiales > RAAP-2 > Bog-473. The sequence continues at coordinate 259,082 of CAVXPD010000019.1, read as the reverse complement.
CCTCTTGGAGCTGGTAGGCGCGGATCTTGTGGCCGAGGCCGATGCCGCGACCTTCATGGCCGCGCAGATAGATCAGGACGCCCCGGCCCTCCTCCTCGATCATGGCGAGCGCCGCGTGCAGTTGTGGCCCGCAGTCACAGCGCAGCGAGCCGAACACGTCGCCGGTGAGGCACTCGGAGTGGACCCGCACGAGCACGTCGTCCTCGCCGTCCACGTCGCCCATCACGAGCGCCAGGTGCTGCTCGTTGTCGAGCACCGACTCGTAGACCATCGCCCGGAACTCGCGACCCTTCGCCGGGATACGCGCCTCGGAGACGAGCCGCACGAGCTTCTCGTTCTGACGCCGGTACCGGATGAGGTCGGCGATGGAGATGAGCGGCAGGTCGTACTTCTTGGCGAAGCGCTCCAGGTCGGGCAGGCGGGCCATCTCCGACTTGTCCTCCGTGACGACCTCGCAGAGCACGCCCGCCGGCGACAGCCCCGCGGCGCGGCTCAGGTCGACGGTGGCCTCGGTGTGGCCGGCCCGCTTGAGCACGCCGCCGGCCCGGTAGCGCAACGGGAAGATGTGCCCGGGCCGGTTGAGGTCGTTCGGCCGCGTGTTCGGGTCGATCAGCGAAGCGATGGTGGAGGCTCGGTCGGCCGCCGAGATGCCGGTCGTCGTGCCGTGCCGGTAGTCGACACTGACCGTGAAGGCGGTCCGCTGGGCCTCCGTGTTGGCCGTCACCATGAGCGGCAGGTCGAGCAAGTCGGCGCGCTCGGGCAGCATCGGCACGCAGATCACGCCGGACGTGTGGGTCAAGAAGAACGCGATCTTCTCGGGCGTCGCCGCCTCGGCCGCCATGACCAGGTCGCCCTCGTTCTCCCGATCCTGGTCGTCGACGACCACCACCATGCCGAGGCGACCGATGGCGTCGATGGCTTCTTTGACGGTCGAGAATCCCATCACGCCGCAACCTCCACGCGCAGGTCCTCTCCGATGCGCTCGACGGACACCAACTTTCCTCTCCACACATCCGCAATTGTGCCAGCCCCGGGCCCGGCAAAGAGCGGGCGGGCGTCGTCGCCCCCGAAGAAGACGGGTGCGAGGTAGAGCACGTAGCGGTCGACGAGGCCCGCCGCGTGGAAGTCGTGGGCCACCGTGGCCCCTCCCTCGACGAGCAACTGGAGCACCCCGCGCCGGCCCAGTTCGGCCAGGACGTCGGGCAGGTCGCCGCTCAGTTCGAGCGCCGGTCGCACCTTGGCGTCCTCGGGGGCCTGGCCCAAGACGACCCGCAGGGGCTGGGGCCGCTCGCCAGGGCCGTGGCCGTCACGGTCGCCGTCACCGTTGCCGTTGCCGTCGCCGTCACCGTTGCCGTCGCCGTCGAGCCGGACCGTCAGCTCGGGGTCGTCGGCCCGCACGGTGCCGGCTCCCACGAGGACGGCGTCGGAGCGGGCCCGGAGCCGGTGGACGTCGCGGCGGGCGGCCTCGCCCGTGATCCAGCGGCTGGTCCCGTCCGGTGCGGCGGTGCGCGCGTCGAGGCTGGCCGCCAGCTTGAGCACCACCCACGGACGCCCCGTCCTGCGGTGCTTCAAGTAGGGGGCGAGCTGTTCGGCCACCTCGCCGGCCGCTACGCCGACGGTCACGTCGATGCCGGCCTCCTCGAGCACGGCGATGCCCCGGCCCGCCACCTGGGGGTCGGGGTCCTCGACCCCGATCACGACGCGGGCCACGCCCGCCGCGACGATGGCGTCGGTGCACGGAGGGGTCCGGCCGTGGTGGGCGCAAGGCTCGAGGGTGGCGTAGAGCGTGGCCCCGCGGGCGGCCGGCCCGGCCGCGGCGAGGGCGGTGACCTCGGCGTGCGGACCGCCGGGCGGGGCGGTCGCGCCCTCGTAAGACGGTGGCGCAGACGGGTCTCCGCTGGCTGACCCCCCCGCCGGGTCCGAGGTCCCCGCCGGCACGACGACCGCTCCCACCCAGGGGTTGGGGGCCGTGCTCGCCCGGACCTCTTCGGCCAGCGCCATCGCCCGGCGCATGTGCTCGAGATCGTCCATGGCTCGTTTCCTCATCCGGGTCGGGAGCCCGGCCCTGTTCCCGGCAATTATAGAACACGTTTCATTTTCCGTCGACAACCCCTGTTCAGAGGGGGTCACGATCGCTCCATCAGCTCGACCAGTCCGGTGACGTCGGCCAGGAGGGCCGAGTGCGGCGCCGCGGCCAGCGCCGCCTCGTCGTGGGCGCCGCTGAGCACCCCTACGACGGCCCCGGCGCCGGCGGCCGTCCCGGCCTCGAGGTCGCTCACGGTGTCGCCGACGACGACCACGGCGCGGGGGTCCCCGACGCCCAGCCTGGTCATGGCGCCGAGCACCAGGTCCGGTGCCGGCCGGCCCCGCCCCACGTCCGCCGGGGCGAGCGCCAGGTCGATCTCGCGCCCCCACCCCAGGGCGGCCAGGACGGCGTCGCGGGTCGAGGGGGCGAAGCCGGTCGTGAGGCAGACCTGGACACCGCCCGCCCGGAGCGAGCGGATGACGTCGAGCGCGCCCGGCACCGGCTCCACCGAGCCCGCGGCGACCAGCGCCTCGTAGGCCGCGGCGAACGCGTCGGTCGCCCGCCCGGCCTCTCCCGGTTCGAAGAGCCTGGCGAACACGTCGGCTTTGGACCACCCCATCGTGTCCCGCACCACGCGCGCCGCTTCGGCGCGACGGGGGCTGTCGGGTGTGACGCCCACGGCGTCGAGGGCCGCGGCGAAGGCGGCCTCGACGGTGCCGTCGTCACGCACCGTGGTGCCCGCCATGTCGAGGCAGGCGAGGGCAAAGGGGCCGATCATGCGGTTCGTCCCCTCGTGTCGCTCGTGGGGCCCACGCCCGCCGCTCGCAGCGTGTCGGCCGCGATCGCCGGCGAGCAGGTCATGCCGCGCCCGCCCGGGCCGGTCACCAACCAGACGCCGGGGGCGATCTGCTCGCGCAGGCAGACCCGGCCGTCGAGGCACTGCGCGTAGACGCCCTCCCAACGCCACCGCACCGGCGGCAGGTCGGCTCCCAGGATGTGGCGGGCCCGGGCCAAGAGCTCGCCGGTCGCATCCTCGCGCAAGGCGAAATCGAAGGGTTCGGTGTACGCGTGCGTGTCGCCGATGGTCAGCGCACGGTCGGGCCGCTGCACCAGCAGCAGCTGGAGGTGGTGTTCGGCGGCCATGGCGTCCTGCGCTCCGAGCGCGCTCAGCGTCGCCTTCTCGTAGGCCGGGTAGTAGCGGAGCGAGTCGGCGTCGGCCAGCGACGTCGTCAGCACCGTGTCGTACGGCTCCGTCTCGAGCATCTGGAGCCGGACCCGCCGGAGCTGCGCCGCGAACGCGGACGCCTCGGGCAGCTGGTCGTAGGCGGCGCCCGTCGCCACGACGACGAGGTCGCCGTCCCAGTGGGTGCCCTCGGTGTCCGTGACGCGGCGGACGCCGAGCGCGCTGACGCGCCGGCACGGATGGAACTGGTAGCGCGCCGGCGCGCGCGCCGCCAGGTGAGCTCGCAACGCGCCCGGCGCCTGCCTCGGTTCGACCACGGCGTCCCTGCTGCAGTGCAGTGCGCCGGTGACGTCGCCGGCCACGCCGGGGTTGCGGACGCGGGCCTCGTCGGGCTCGAGGAACTCAATGGCCCGCTCGGCCGCCTCGGCGCTGCGCGGCGAACTGCTCCATGACGGCGCGCTCGGCCTCGTTGGTGGCAACGGTCAGCGACCCGTTGGCCCGGAACCCGATGCCGGGGACCTCCGCCCCGATCTCTTCCCAGCGGCTCCGGGCGCGCTGCGCCGCGTCGAGCTCGTCCCCCGAACGGCGGCCACTGACCCACACGAGCCCGAAGTTGCGCACGGACGCACCGGTGGGCGCGGCATCGGCCTCGAGGTGATCCACCCGGAACCCTGCCTCCACGAGCTCGACTGCGTGCCACGTGCCGACGATGCCGGCGCCGACGACCACGGCGCGCGGCGTCGCCGTGGTCACCCGCGCCGGCTCGTCACGACGTCCCCGGCCCTCACCGGGGGTTCACCGGGGGCTCACTGGGGTTCACCGGGTGCCGTCGTGCAACGAGGCGCGGATCGCCTCGGCCGCCTGCCAGGGCGGGTCGTGGCCGAAGATCGCGCTGCCGGCGACGAAGACGTTGGCGCCCGCAGCGGCCGCCACCGGCGCCGTCTCCGCGTCGATCCCCCCGTCGACCTCGATGTCGAGGTCGAGCCCGCCGGCGTCGACGGCGGCCCGCACGTGACGGACCTTCTCCATCACCTCGCCGATGAACGTCTGCCCGCCGAAGCCCGGGAAGACGGTCATGCACAGCACCAGGTCGACGTCGCCGAGGTACGGCTGCACCGCCTCGAAGGGGGTGTCCGGATTGAGCGCAAGCCCGGCGCGCAGACCCAGACGCCGCATCTGCGCGATGAGCTCGTCGGTGTCGCCGATCTCGACGTGCACGGTGCACCCGTCGGCCCCGGCCTCGACGAAGTCGCGGAGGTAGCGACCCGGTTCGGTCATCATGAGGTGGCAGTCGAAGAACAGCGGGGTGTGCCGACGCAATGAGGCAACCACCGGCGGCCCGATCGTCACGTTGGGGACGAAGTGGCCGTCCATGACGTCGACGTGCAACCAGTCGGCGGCGCGCGCCACCTCACCGACTTGTTCGGCCAGCCGTCCGAAGTCGGCAGAGAGGACCGACGGCGCGAGGCGCAGGTCTCCGAAGCGGCCCGGGTCGCGCCTTTCCGTCGAGGACTCGGGCTCCACGGGAACGGCGCCGCCGCTCAGGCGAAGCGGGCCCAGCACAGGATGCGCTTGAACCCGTAGAAGTACGGCTCGCGTTCCCCCAGCTCCTCGATCAACCGTTCGCGGTATCGCTCCACGAAGGCATCGAACAATTCGGGGTTGAGCTGCTTGCGATAGGGCGTCAACAGGGTGCCCATGACCCATTCGACGACCTCGCCGGTGGACTCGAGCTCGTGGCCGTAGACCTCCATGCGCACGATCTGGTCCTTTGCGCCCAGTTCGTAGAGGAGATCGGCGTAGAGCTCGGGCGAGAGGACGAAGCGGCCCCGGTCCTCGGGGACGTCCCCGTAGAGGGCGTCGATGAAGGGCGGCTCGTTGGCCACGGCGTGCGCCAACACGTGCGACGGGTGCCGGTAGTTGGCCGGCACCTGGAACGCAATCTGCCCGTCCGGCCCCAACGCGGTCCGCATCCGCGCCAACAGGTTGAGGTGATCGTCGACCCATTGGAGCGACGCGTTCGCGCACACCAGATCGAGCCCCTCGTCGAGCCAGCTGGCGATGTCGCCTTGTTTGAACGAGAGTCCAGGTACGTCGCCGTAGGCCGACTGGGCGCGCGACAACATCGCCGGCGAGGAGTCGATGCCGATCGTCTCCTTCGCCTCCATCTCCTCGTGCAGGAGCTTGGTGAGGTCGCCCGTCCCGCATCCGAGGTCGACGACGCGTCCGCCGGGCACCGGGTGGCACAGCAAGAGGAGGTCGTCAAAGGGCTGTTGACGTTCCGAACGGAACCGCTCGTATTGAGTCGGGCTCCACCCGTCGATCGGAGTCACGGTCACCGGCCTCATGTCTAGTCCGTCCCGAGACGCTCGCCGTCCATGGGCCGCACCCCGCGCAGCCACTCGTCAGCTGACATGGGCGAACGGCTCTCGGGCTGGACCCGGCGCAACTCCAGAGAGCCATCACCCGTCGTGACCAGCGCTCCCGCGAGCGAACCGGGTCGGCGACCGTCACTCGCGGGCGGGTCGGGAGCCACCGCCGCGTCGAGGACGGCGACACGCTTGCCTCGGAAGGTCGTCCAGGCGTGCCCGAGACGCACGACCCGGTTGACCTCGACGGCGGAACGGGACCAGTCGAGATGGAGGTCCTCCTTGGTGACCTTCTCGGCGATCGTGGGCTCGCCGCGCTGCGGCTCGGGTTCGGGCAACCCGGCCACGCCGTTCTTGAGGACGTCGACGAGCAACTCGCACGCGACGTCGACGAGGCGCACCCGCAACTCCGCCAGAGTGATCTCGTCGTCCATCGGGACGGTGCGAACGGCGTAGACGTCGCCGGTATCGAGCCCCGCTTCGACCTTCATCAGGGACACGCCGGTCTCACGGTCTCCGGCGAGGATGGCCCGCTCGACCGGAGCGGCGCCGCGCCAACGGGGCAGGAGAGAGAAGTGCACGTTGACCATCGGCACCAGCTCGAGCAGGCGTGACGGAATGATCCGGCCGAAGGCCACGACCACGGCGAGCTCGACGTTCGCCCGGCCGAGTTCGTCCATGTCGTCGGTGACCGGAATCCCCAACTCGCGCGCGGCCTCCTTGACCGGGCTCGGCGTCGTGTGCCCTCCCCGCCCGCGCCGGCGATCGGGTCTGGTCACACACAGCGCGACGTCGTGCCCGGCCTCGACGAGGGCACGGAGGGGCGCCACCGCCATCTCCGGGGTGCCGAGGTAGGCGAGGCGGGCCATTGGTAGACCGTAGGGCAACGGCGCGATCGGGATGGTGGGCGCGCATCGGCACGTCCAACCCGTCGCGGCGGGCGTGGGACGCGCGGTGGCTCGACGCTCGAAGAGGAGCCGCCGCCCTCGGGAGTTCCGGGTCTAACGCGTGAAGAGGTTCGAGAGCCCGTCGGGGTCGCCCGCCGGGAGGTCAAGCGTGCGGCTGCGCAGGATCTTCAGCGCCTCCTTGCGCTGGTCCTCGTCCAGCCGTTCGACGAGCAGGATCCCGTCGAGGTGGTCGAGCTCGTGCTGGAACACCCGGCCCTCGAGCTCCGTGGCCTCAACGGAGATCTCGTTGCCGTCGAGGTCGAGGCCCACGAGGTGCACCGCGTTCGGCCGGATGATCTCCCAACTCAGGCCGGGCACCGAGAGACAGCCCTCGTCGTAGACCCACTCCCCGTCGCTCTCGACGATGCGCGGGTTGATGACGGGACGCGCACCGTCGCCCACGTCGTACACGAAGATGCGGCGCTGCACCCCGATTTGGTTGGCCGCGAGACCCGTCCCCGGGGCGGCGTACATCGTCTCGATCATCGACTCGACCAGGGTCGCGACGGCGGCGTCGATGTTCTCGACTTCGCGCGTGCGCTCCTTCAGCACGGGGTCGCCGTACTGGCGGATGGTGAGACCGGGCATCGCTCCATGTTACCGGCGCACCACCGGTTCCGACCGGCGGATCGGCTCAGAGAGTGGGCGGGTCGACCTCGACGCGCAGCCCGCGCCCGGGCGGGCGCGCCACGGCGGCGAGGAGGTCGCACAGGGGCTTGTGCCCGGGCGCGTGGACGAGAAAGCGACCCTCGTCGAGCGGCGACACGGTGACCGGCGCTCCGCTCGCGGCCGACTCCGTCCTGAGCGCCTCGGTGAGGGCGGCTGCATATGAGGCGCCGAGCGCGCCGGAGACCAACGCGAGCGCCGAGAACGGCGGCAGGCCGGACTCGCGGCGGAGGTCCGCCTCCGCCGCGAGCACCGGCGACGGCTCCCCGAGCGCCAGTGCAGCCAGGACGGGGTGCTCGGGCACGCGCGTCTGGACCAAGACCCGCGCCCAGGGCGGCCCCGCTGGCCGTGCCCCGACCAGTCGTCCGGCGCGGACCATCAGCGCCAGTGTGTCCTCGGTGGCCGTCAGCCGCGGGGCGAGCAGATGCAGGTCGACGTCGAGAAAAACGACGGCGGCGGCCCGCCGCACCCGGTGCAACACGGCCTCGGTCCCGATGAGCACCGGCGTCGGGGGGACGTCGTCGTGGTCCTCACGGCGCGTCGACGGTCCGGCCACCTCGCCCACGGCCACCCCGAGCAGCGCCGCGAGCTCCTCGCGCAGCCGGCTCACGCCGACGCGCAACGTCTTGAACCGCAAGCGGCCACAGTGGGCGCACACGACGGGGCGCGTTTCGCCGCAGCGCGGACAGCGCAGCAACTCCTCGTCGCGCGGTCGTGCCACCGCCGCACCGCAATGCGCGCAGGCGGCCAGCTCCCCGCAGTGCCGGCACGCCAGCACGCGTGCCCCGCCGGTCCGGTTGTAGACGCAGACAAGTGGACCGCGCTCCCCCACCGCGTGCGCGTCGTCGATCACCGATCGGGCCAGACGAACGAACTCCTCGGAGAACAAACCCGTCCGCGGGTCGGCGCCCCGGCGGTCGACTCGTTCGAGCGTCGGCCAGCCCGCTCGTTCCTCGGGCGCCGGGGCGGCGACCGTCACCAGGTCGTCAGTGGCGGACAACGCCACAGGCGGGACCGGCGAGACCAGGAGACAGGGCGCGCCCTCGCGACGAGCCCGCTCCATCACCACGTCCACGCCGCTGTAGGTCGGCGTGCTCTCTTCCCGGTAGGCGGCGTCGTGCGCGTCGAGCACGACGGCGGCGGCCAGTCGCGGCACCGGGGCCCAGGCGCCGGCCCGGCTCCCGACCACGACGGGCCACCCCGCCCGCGCCTCGTCCCACGCTGCCGTGGCCGGGATCCCGCGGCGAACCAGTCGGGCGACGAGCCGCTCGACCCAGGCCGTCGAGGGAACCAGCACGACGACGCTGCCGGCCCGGTCCCGCACGCGCTCGTTCGTCACCACCGACAACACCAGATCGAGCTGATCGACCGTCGGGGCCAAGCGGACCATGGTGGGTCCGGCTCGGGCGACCGCCTCGTCCCAGAACCGCTCTGGTCCTTCTCCGTCGCCGCGGCTCGCCGCTGTCGACGCCACGTCCAGCTCCGGCGTCCGGGGCAGCGCGCGCACGATGGTGTCCGGCGACGCCGTGCGGAGGAAGAACGGCACCGACCCGGCCCAGCGCCAGGCCGCCCACTCGGCCAATTCCACCACGGCCGCTGGCGGCCCCCACCCCAGCCACGACTTCAGCGGCAGGACCTCGACCTCGGGACGTGTGCCGTCGAGCACGTCGTCCACCACCCAGCCCCGTACCGTGCGCCCGTGAAGCGGGACCCGCACCCGCGTGCCGACCCGGACGTCGTGCTCCCACGCAGACGGGACGGTGTAGTCGAGTGTCTTGGTGAGTGCGGCCACCTCGGTGCGCACCCGCACCCTCTGCGTGGCGCGCGCGACCGCCGAGCCGGTGGGCGTCATGGCGTGCCGGTCATCGGGGTGCCGCCTCCCCCCTCAGGGAAGCGGCCGGGCGCTCAGAGCCCGAGCGCGGCCCGGAGGTCGTCCACCCTCGGGGTGGCCTCCCACGTGAACTCCTTCTCCGAGCGACCGAAGTGGCCGTAGGCGGCCGTCTTCTTGTAGATCGGCCGGCGCAGCTCGAGGTCACGGGCGATCGCTGCGGGCCGCAGGTCGAACAGCTCGCGCACCGCATCAGAGATCTTCTGGGGGTCGGCCGACTCGGTGCCGAACGTCTCGACGAGCAGCGACACCGGGTGCGCCACGCCGATCGCGTAGGCCACCTGCACCTCGCACCGCTTCGCCGCCCCGGCGGCCACGACGTGCTTGGCGACCCAGCGCGCCGCATACGCCGCGGAACGGTCGACCTTCGACGGGTCCTTACCCGAGAAGGCACCGCCACCGTGGCGGGCCATGCCGCCGTAGGTGTCCACGATGATCTTGCGCCCCGTGAGCCCGGCGTCGGCGTGGGGCCCGCCCAGCTCGAAGATCCCGGTGGGGTTGACGAGGACGCGCAGGGCGTCGCAGTCGAGGTCGGTGGGCAGCAGCGGAGTGATCACGTGCTCCACCAGGTCGGGGCGCAGCTGCTCGTCGAGGTCGATGCCGCTCGCGTGCTGGGTCGAGATCACCACGGTGTCGATGCGCTCCGGCCGACCGTCCTCGTAGACGACGGAGACCTGCGTCTTGCCGTCGGGCCGCAGGTAGGAGACGGCGCCGGCCCGGCGCACCTGGGCCAGGCGTTCGGACAGGCGGTGCGCCAGCCAGATGGGCAACGGCATGAGGTCGGGCGTCTCGTCGCAGGCGTAGCCGAACATCATGCCTTGGTCGCCCGCGCCCTGCGCGTTGAGTACGTCCTCGCCGCCCTTGCCGCTGCGTAGCTCGAACGCGGCGTCGACACCCTGGGCGATGTCGGGTGACTGCGAGTCGAGCGAGACGAGCACGCCACACGTCTTGCCGTTGAACCCGTACGCGTCGTCGTCGTACCCGATGTCGCAGACGGTCTCGCGCACCAGCGCCGGGATGTCCACGTAGGTCTCGGTCGTCACCTCCCCGGCCACGACGACGAGGCCCGTCGTGAGGAGCGTCTCGCACGCGACGCGGCTGGACGGATCACCCTCGAGCATCGCGTCGAGGACGGCGTCCGAGATCTGGTCCGCCATCTTGTCTGGGTGACCCTCGGTGACCGACTCCGAGGTAAATGTGGTCTTCACGTCCTGCTCCGCTTCTCGTCGAGGTGATCGATCACCCTATCCAATACCGCCTCCGCCACTGCATCTTTCGAGGTCAGCGGGACCTCTGTGATACTCCCGTCTGCGCCGAGGATCACCACGGCATTCGTGTCGTGGTCGAACCCTGCGCCCGGTGCGCTCACGTCGTTCACGACCAGGAGGTCGACCCCCTTGCGCTCCAGCTTGCGCCGTCCTCTGTCGAGGGCTTCGTGGGTCTCGGCGGCGAATCCGACGATCACCTGGCCCGGCTCGCGCCGCTTGGCGAGGCCGGCCAGGATGTCTGGCGTCGGCTCCAACACGAGCTCGGGGAGGCCGTCCTCCTTGGAGAGCTTCGTCTCGGCCGAGGCCTTCGGGCGAAAATCCGCCACCGCGGCGGCCATCACGACCACGGCCGCCCCCGCCGCCGACGCGCCCATGGCCCGCTCCATGTCCGCAGCCGTCTCCACGTCGACGCGGGTGACCGACCCCACCACGTCGGCAGGCAACCGCAACGGCGACGACGTGACGAGCGTGACCGCGGCGCCGCGGCGCGCCGCCGCCACGGCGAGGGCATGGCCCTGCTTGCCCGACGACCGGTTGGTGATGAAGCGCACGGGGTCCAAGGGCTCGCGGGTCCCACCGGCGCTGACCACCACGCGCAGGCCTTCGAGGTCACGTCGGTTCGTCCGTCCCAAGCGGTCGAGCACCCGCGCCACGATCAGCGCCGGGTCGGCCAGCCGGCCCTCACCGGAGTCACCGCCGGCGAGACGGCCGCTCTCGGGCGGCACGATCTCGACGCCGCGGCGCTCGAGTGTGGCCAGGTTGTCGCGCACCGACGCGTGCTCCCACATCTCGGTGTGCATGGCGGGGCACACGATCACGGGCGCTCTGGTGGCCAGCAACGTCGCGGCGAGGAGGTCGTCGGAGAGACCGGCGGCGTAGCGGGCGATGGTGTGTGCGGTCGCGGGGGCCACGACGATCAGGTCGGCTCGCTGACCCAATTGGGTGTGCGGGATCGGCGAGGCTCCGTCCCACAGCGACAACTGGGCCGGCTCGGACGCCAACGCCGAGAAGGTCAGCGCGCCGACGAAGCGCGTGGCGTCTTCGGTCAGCACAGGGGTGACGTGCACTCCGGCGTCGACGAGCCGCCGGCAGACCTCGACCGCCTTGTACGCGGCGATCCCGCCGCATACGCCCAGCACCACGCGGGGCGGCCGCACCGAAGCCTCCTCGAGCCGCAGGTCGTCGGCCATCGGCAGGGTGCGCCGTGCCTTCCTGCTTGCCTAGCTCGCGGTCGGGTCCTCGTCCCCGACGTCGAGCGTCTCGACCGTGGCCTCGACCTGGACCTCGCCCTCGCCCTCGCCGAGCAGCCCGGCCTCGGCGGCGTCGGCGGCCGCCGCCGCCAGGGCCGCCTCCTCTTCCGGGTCGGATCGGGTGAAGGTGGCCTTTCCCGCCGCGATCTCCTCGAAGGCGATCGACACCGGCTTGCCGGACACGGATGCCACCTGGGGCGGGACGACCTTGCCCAGGCCCTCGCCGAGGCTGTTGTAGTACGAGTTCACCTGCCGGGCGCGGGCCGAGCCCAGCGCGACCAGGGTGAACTTCGAGTCAACCTTGTCGAGCAACTCCTCGATAGGCGGGTCCATGAGCGTGTGGCGGCCTTGGGCCATCAGGGTTCCTCCGGGTTCGCGGCGCAGGGGGCAGCCGAACGGACACCTTCAACTATAGCCGTCAGCTCGGTCAGGGCCTGGTCGACGTCCTCGTTGACCACCGTGTGAGCTGCGATTTTCGCCCCCCGCACCACTTCGGCCTCGCCGAGCTCGACGCGCCGTCGGATGTACGCCTCGTCGTCGCCGCGAGCCCTGAGCCGAGCCACCTGCACCTCGGGTGAGGGCGGGAGCAACAGGATCACGGTGGCGTCGGGCCGCCGGGCGAGCACCTGTTCGGCCCCTTGCACGTCGATCTCGAGCAGCACGTCGGCACCCGGCGGCGGGTCCGGGACGGGTGTTCCCATGAGGTAGTCCAGGACCTCGGCCCACTCGAAGAAGCGCCCAGCCGCAGCGGCCTCCTCGAAGGCGGCGCGGTCGACGAAGACGTAGGCGTCGCGCTCACGTTCACCCGGCCGCGGCGCGCGGGTGGTCCAGCTGCGGCTCAGCCAGAGGTTCGGGTTGTCGGCGACGAGCGCCCCGGCGAGTGTGCCCTTGCCGGCCCCGCCGGGGCCGATGAGCACGAAGATACGAGGCTCGCCCGTGTGGGGTTCAGTGTGCAGTCTCTTTGAGCAGCGCGTCGCGCTGCTTGGCGCCGAGCCCCTGCAGCCGCCGGCTGTCACTGATTCCGACGGTCTCCATGAGGCGCCGGGCCTTCACCTTGCCCAGGCCAGGCAGGGATTCGAGCACCGACACAACTTTCATCTTGCCGATCGTCTCGTTGGTGTCCGCCTGAGTGAGGAGATCCGCCAGCGACAACGAGCCCATCTTCAGCTTGTCTTTGACCTCGGCCCGCTCACGGCGAACCTTGGCAGCCTTTTCGAGCGCAGCGGCGCGCTGCTCGGGGGTGAGTGCGGGAGGTTGCGGCATGGGCGAGACGATAGCGCCCCTGCCAGGAGCGTTCATACCCTTTTTCCCGTTTCAGCCCATCAGCGCCGCCAGCTCGCGGGACAGCTCCCGCGCCTGGCGCCCGAGCTCCTCGGGGTGGGGACCGTGGACGAGCAACCCGCGGGAGGTGCTCGGCAGCACTGTGCCGGGCGGACAGCCGGCGAACCGTGCCGCCACGTCGGCGGGGCCTGCCCCTTGTGTTCCGAGCCCCGGTGCCAAAATTACGCCTCTGAGCTGGGATAACTCGAAGCGCGACGACGGCAGGGTCGCTCCGACCACCGCTCCCACCGTTCCGGTCGGCACGTCGGGTGACGCGTTGAGGGCAGCGATCTCACCGAGGAGCATGTCCTCGACCGAGGCGCCGCTCGCGGCCATGGCCTCCTGCAGGGCACGGCCCTCGGGGTTCGAGCTGCGGGCGACCACAATGACCCCGCGCCCGCTCGCGCCGGCGAGCCGGATCATCGGCGCCAGCGCACCAAGTCCGAGGTACGCGTGCACGGTGACCGCGTCCGCCGCGAGCGGGCTCGCGTCACCGAGCCAGGCGTCCGCGTAGGCCTCTGCGGTCGTGTCGATGTCGCCGCGCTTGGCGTCCACGATCACGATCAATCCCGCCGCGTGCGCCGCAGCGATCAGCCGTTCGAGCTCCGCCAGGCCGGCGGAGCCGTGGCGCTCGAAGAACGCGACCTGTGGCTTGATCACACCGACCGCGCCGGCGAACCCTTTCACGCACGCATCGCAGAACGCGCGCAGCCCCACCGCGTCGTCGCTCAGGCCCCATGCCGACAACAGCACGCGTGACGGGTCGATCCCCGCGCAGAGCGGCCCTGTCGTTCGCACCGCCTCCGCCACCCGGTCGCCGAAGCTCTCAGCCATCTTCCCTCCCCTCGTGGCGCGACGGGGACGGCGGCCCGGCCGCTGCGCCGCCCGCCGTCTGCCCCGCCATCGCAGCACCCTCGGGTGCCACGCGGCTGCGTACGCCGGCTCGGATCTCCGACACGCTCGTGTGATGGGTGTCACACCAGCGACCGAGCTGGTGGAGCACCTTCCAGGGCGCCCTCGGGTCACGGAACGTGGCGGTACCCACCTGAACGGCGTCCGCACCCGCGAGCAGGAGCTCGACCGCGTCGCGCCCGGTCGCGACGCCACCCACCCCGACGATCGGCACGTCGGGGAACGCGGCACGGCACTCCCACACCGCCCGGACCGCCACCGGGTGCACCGGTGCCCCGGAGAGCCCGCCGCCCCCGGCGCCGAGAACCGGACGGCCCGACTCGGTGTCGAGGGCCAGCCCGAGGAGCGTGTTCACGAGCGTCAAGCCGTCGGCGCCTCCCTCCAACGCCCCGGCGGCGATCTCTGTGACGTCCGGCACGTTGGGGCTGAGCTTGGCCCACCGGGGCAGGCCGCACGACGCGGCCGCCATGACACGCGCCGTCGCGTCCGCGGAGTGGGCAAACATGCGCGATCGGTCCTCGACGTTCGGACAGCTCACGTTGACCTCGAGCGCGACGATGCAGCGGCCCGAGTCCGAGCCGGCGAACCCCGCCACGATCTCGGCGGCGCGCCCGAAGTCGGTCACGCTCCGGCCCCAGATGCTCACGACCACCCGCGCGCCCGACGCCTGCAGCGCCGGCAGCTCCTCGGCGGCCCACGCCGCCAGACCCGGACCTTGTAGACCGACGCTGTTGAGCATGCCCCCGCCGACCTGATGCACCCGCGGCGCCGGGTTCCCGGGCCACGGATCCACGGACAGCGACTTCACGACCACGGCGCCCAGTGCGTCCAGCGCGCCGTAGTCGGCCAGTTCCGTGCCGTGGCCCGACGTCCCCGACGCGGTCATGACGGGGTTGGCGAGCTCCAACGCGCCGACCCGGGCCAAGAGGCTGGCCGTCGTCGTCACCGCGCCGCTCCCGCCCGTGTGCCCGCGCCAGCACTCGGCCGGTCCGGATGCAGGTCCTGCAGCGGCCGCACCTCGAGCGCGTGGGCCCGGGTGTCGGCCATGCCCGCCGCGGCGGCCCGCGCCGCCGCCACCGTGGTGAGGCACGGCACCTTGTGGGCCACCGCCGCCGCGCGGATGTGCCGGCCGTCCGCCCGCGGGCCGAGGCCCCGGGGCGTGTTCACGACGAGTTGCACCTTGCCCTGGGCGATGAGGTCGACGGCGTCGGAGGCGACCCCCTCCTCGCCGACCTTCGCCACCAACGTGTCGACCGGCACGCCCTCCGAGCGCAGGTAGCCGGCGGTCCCGAGCGTCGCCGCGATCGAGAAGCCGAGCGCGCTGAAGGCGCGCGCCACCTCCAGCCCGGCCGGCTTGTCCCGGTCGGCCAGCGAGAGGAAGACGGTTCCCGAGTCGGGCAGGCGCGTCCCCGCGGCCATCTGGCTCTTGGCGAACGCGAGGCCGAAGGTGATGTCGACGCCCATGACCTCGCCGGTGGAGCGCATCTCGGGGCCGAGCAGCGTGTCCACCCCGGGGAAGCGGTCGAACGGCAGCACCGCCTCCTTGACGCTCACGTGGTCGAGCACCGGGACACGCCCGACGGCGTGGGCGGGCAGCAATCCCTCTGCCCGCAGTCCGGCCAGCGTCTGGCCCACCATGACCCGCGACGCCACCTTGGCCAGCGGCACCCCCGTCGCCTTGGCCACGAAGGGAACCGTCCGGCTGGCCCGGGGGTTGGCCTCGAGCACGTAGACCTGTCCGTCCTTGACCGCGAACTGCACGTTGAGCAGCCCGCACACGGCGAGCGAGTCCGCCAGCGCGCGGGTGTGGCGGTCGAGCGTCTCGAGCAGGTCGTCGCCGAGCGTCTGGGGCGGCAAGGCGCACGCGGAGTCCCCCGAGTGCACCCCGGCCTCTTCGACGTGCTCCATGACGCCGGCGATGAGGATCTCCCCGGTCCCGTCGCGCACGGCGTCGACGTCGACCTCGACGGCGTCCTCCAAGAAGCGGTCGACGAGCACGGGACGGTCGGCCGTGACGCCGCCCTCACGGGCCAGCGCGCCCGTCGTCATCGCGTCCATGACCCGGCGCACGCCGTCGTCGTCGTAGACGATCTCCATGGCCCGGCCCGCCGAGCACGTAGCTCGGGCGCAGCAGCACGGGGTAGCCGACGCGCTCGGCGACGGCCAGCGCCTCCGCCGTCGTGGTCGCGGTGCCGCCCGCCGGTTGGGGGATGGCCAGCTCGGTGCACAGCGCGTTCCAGCGCTCGCGGTCCTCGGCCAGGTCGATCGAAGCCGGGCTGGTGCCGAGCACCAGTTCGGGCGGGAGCCAGCCGGCGAGCTTGAGCGGGGTCTGGCCGCCGAGCGACACGATGACCCCTTTGACGGAACCGCCCGCCGCCAGCTCCGCATCGAGCACGTTGGCGACGTCCTCGTCGGTCAGGGGTTCGAAATACAGGCGGTCGGAGGTGTCGTAGTCGGTCGACACCGTCTCGGGATTGCAGTTGACCATCACGGTCTCGTACCCGGCGTCGCGCAGCGCCATGGACGCGTGCACGCAGCAATAGTCGAACTCGATTCCCTGGCCGATGCGGTTGGGCCCGGAGCCGAGGATGAGCACCCGGTCGCGCCCCGACCGGCGCACCTCGTCCTCCTCTTCGTAGGTGGCGTAGTGGTACGGGGTGAAGGCCTCGAATTCGGCGGCGCAGGTGTCGACCGTCTTGAAGGTCGCCCGCACACCGCGGGCCAGCCGCTCGGCCCGGAGCTCCGCCGGCGTGCCGCCGCGCAGGTAGGCCAGCTGCGCGTCCGAGAAGCCGAGCCGCTTGGCCCGCCGGAAGTCGGCGGGACCGAGCGCGGGCACGCCGGCGAGGCGGGCCCGCTCGGCCGAGATGCGCGACAGCTGGCGCACGAACCAGGGGTCGATGCCCGTGCGAGCGACGACCTCGCCGACGCCCACGCCGCGGCGCAACGCGGCCTCGACTTCGAACACCCGGTCGGGCGTCGGGACCGCGATCCGCTCCAGCAGGCCCGCCGTGTCGACGCCGTCGAGCGCGCCCTCGGCCGGGTCGGCGTTCAGCCCGGCCCTCCCCTGCTCGAGCGAGCGCAGCGCCTTCTGGAGCGACTCGCAGAAGGTCCGTCCGATGGCCATGACCTCGCCGACCGACTGCATGCGGGTGCCGAGGCGCACCTCGGCGCCGGGGAGCTTCTCGAACGCCCACCGGGGCACCTTGGTCACGATGTAGTCGATCGTCGGCTCGAAGGACGCCGGCGTCGCCTTGGTGATGTCGTTGGGGATCTCGTTGAGCAGGTAGCCCACGGCGAGCCGGGCCGCGATCTTGGCGATGGGGAAGCCGGTGGCCTTCGACGCCAGGGCCGACGAGCGCGACACCCGCGGGTTCATCTCGATGATGACCCGCCGCCCCGTTGCCGGGTCGACGGCGAACTGGACGTTTGACCCGCCCGTCTCGACCCCCACCTTGCGCAGGCAGGCGAACGCGTCGTCGCGCATGGCCTGGTACTCGACGTCGGTCAGCGTCTGGGCCGGGGCGACGGTGATGGAGTCGCCGGTGTGTACGCCCATCGGGTCGAAGTTCTCGATGGAGCAGACGACGACGCAGTTGTCCGCGCCGTCGCGCATCACCTCGAGCTCGAACTCCTTCCATCCAGCGATCGACTGCTCCACGAGGATCTGCCCGACGGGGCTCGCCGCCAGGCCCTCGGCCGCCAGCTGCGCGAAGCGCGCCGGGTCGTCGGCGATGCCCGTCCCCTTGCCCCCCAGGATGAAGCTCGGACGCACCATGATCGGGAAGCCGATCTCGGCCGCGATCTCCTCGGCCTCGGCGAGCGAGTGGGCGAAGCCCGAGCGCGGCACCTCGAGGCCGATCTCCTGCATCGCGGCCTTGAAGCGGTCGCGGTCCTCGGCCGTCTCGATCGCCTCGGGGCGCGCGCCGATCACCTCGACGCCGTAGCGCTCGAGCACGCCGCGCTCGACCAGCTGCATCGTGAGGTTGAGGGCGGTCTGGCCGCCCAGCGTGGGCAACAGCGCGTCCGGGCGCTCCTTGGCGATGATCGCCGCGAGCACGTCGGGGTCGAGCGGCTCGATGTAGGTGCGGTCCGCCGTCTCCGGGTCCGTCATGATCGTGGCCGGGTTGGAGTTGGCCAAGATGACCCGGTACCCCTCGTCCTGCAACACCCGGCAGGCCTGGGTGCCCGAGTAGTCGAACTCACAGGCCTGCCCGATCACGATCGGGCCCGACCCGATGACCAGGATCGACCGCAGGTCGTCACGGCGCGGCACGAGGCGCTCTCCTCCCGACCCGCTCAGCGCGCCCTGGCACCGTTGCCAGAGCCGGCACCGTTGCCGGAGCCGGAGCCCGCCCGCCGGCGGGGATGAGTGTGCATGAGGTCGCGGAAGGCGCCGAAGAGGTAGCGGGCGTCGTGCGGGCCGGGTGCCGCCTCGGGGTGGTACTGCACCGAGAACGCCGGCGCCGCGAGGGAACGGAAGCCCTCGATGACGCCGTCGTTGAGGTTCACGTGCGTCGTCTCGGCGTCGGGGATGGAGCCCGCCGCCACGGCGTAGTTGTGGTTCTGGCTCGTGACCTCGACGACGCCCGTCTCGAGGCGCTGCACCGGGTGGTTGGCGCCGTGGTGGCCGAAGGGGAGCTTGTAGGTGGTACCGCCGAGCGCGGTGGCGAGGATCTGGTGGCCGAGGCAGATGCCGAAGATGGGCACGCGGCCGACGAGCTCGGCCACCGTCGCCGTCGGCCCGGGAAGGGCGGCGGGGTCGCCGGGGCCGTTGGAGAGGAACACGCCGTCGGGCTCGAGGGCGAGCACGTCGTCGGCCGTGGTGCCCGCCGGCACGACGGTGACCTCGCCGAGCGTCGTCAGCAGCCGGACCATCGTGGCCTTCACGCCGAAGTCGAAGGCCACGACGCGCAACCCTTCCTCGATGCCGCGCCCGGTCGCCGCGTGCGTGCTCGGTCCCGCGGCCGTGACGCCCGAGACCAGGTCCATGCCGTCGGTGCCCAGCGCGGCCGCGGCCGCGGCACGCAGCTCGGCCTCGGGGGCCGTGCCGAACGCGCACGGGACGGCGCCGGCCACGCGCACGTGCCGCGCCAGCCGCCGTGTGTCGACCCCCGTCAACGCGGGCACCCCGTGGCGGCGCAGGAACGGCTCGAGCGCTTCGGTGGCGCGCCAGTTGGAGGGCTCGTCCGTCAGGTCGCACACGACGACGCCCCGGCAGTGCGGCACGGGGGCCTCGTCGTCGGCCGAGTTCGTCCCGTAGTTGCCGATGTGCGTGCTGGTGAACGAGATCACCTGCCCGGCGTACGACGGGTCGGTGATGACCTCCTGGTAGCCGCTCATCGCCGTGTTGAACACGAGCTCGCCGGTCGCGACCGGCACGGCCGCGCCGGCGGCCTCCCCGCCGAAGACCGCGCCGTCCGCGGTCACCAAGAGCGCAGGCGGCCGGTCGCCGCCCGACGACGGGCCCGCCGTCACCGTTGTGCCACCGCGTCGATGACGACCGGCTCCCCCCGCAGCACCGTGTGGCGCACCGCCCCGTGGAAGGTACGCCCGGCGTACGGCGTGTTGCGGCTCCGGCTGGCCAACCGCCCCGGTTCCACCACCGTCGGAGCGGCGGGATCGAACACGCACAGATTGGCCGTCGCACCGACCTCGAGCGGCCCTCCCTGCGCGCTGTGCCCGGCTCGCCGCGGGTCGGTCGCCGTCAGCTTGGCGATGGCGGCAGGCCGCGCGCTCATCAGCGCGAAGACCGCCTCGGGGCCGAGGTGCGGCGAGAGCACCTCCCAGGCGATCGGCAGCGCTGTCTGCAGCCCGAGCATGCCGGGCGGGGCCTGGTCGAAGGGGACGTCCTTCGTCTCGGGGGCGTGCGGCGCATGGTCCGTGGCGACGGCGTCGATGGTGCCCTCGCACAGGCCGGCCACGACGGCGGCGACGTCGTCGTCGGTGCGCAGGGGCGGGTTCACCTTGAACACGGGGTCGTAACCCGCGACCGCGCCGTGGGTGAGGAGCATGTGGTGCGGCGCCGCCTCGGCGGTGACGGGCAGCCCCTCCGCCTTGGCCCGGCGCACCAGGTCGACGGAGCCGGCGGTCGAGAGATGCAGGAAATGGACCCGTGCGCCGGTCAGACGGACGAGCGCGATGTCGCGTGCCACCATGGCCTCCTCGGCCGCGGCCGGCATGCCGGGGAGGCCGAGGCGGCTCGACCAGCACCCCTCGTGCATGGCGCCACCGGCGGCGAGGCAGGCGTCCTCGCAGTGCTGGGCCAGGGTCACGCCAAGGCCCTTGGCGTAGTCGAGCGCGCGCCGCATCAGGGTGCCGTCCTGCACGCCCGCGCCGTCGTCGGTGAACAGCGTGACGCCCAAACCGGCCAGCTCGCCGATCGGGGCGAGTGCCGCGCCGGCCCGGCCCACGGTGATGGCGCCCGAGACGGCGACTTCCGCCACGCAGCCCGCGCCGAGGTCGAGGACCTCGCGGGCGACCCCGGCTGAGTCGATCGGAGGCTCGGTGTTGGGCATGGCGACGACGGCGGTGTAGCCGCCGAGCGCCGCCGCCCGCGCTCCTGACTCGACCGTCTCGGCCTCCTCGCGTCCGGGCTGGCGCAGGTGGGTGTGCAGATCGACCAGTCCGGGCCCGACCAGGCACCCCGAGGCCTCGAGGACGGCGGCCCGGCGCGGCGGGTCGATGGAGTCGGCGAGGCCGACGACCGTGCCGTCGGCGACGGCGATGTCGAGGCGGCGCAGGCCCTCGGGGCCGACGATCGTCCCGCCCCGGATCACGAGGGTGGCGTCAGGCAACCGCAGGCACCTCCGCCGAGCCCGGGCGCTCGCCCCCGAGCAGCATGAACAGGATCGCCATGCGCACCGCCACGCCGTTGGCGACCTGCTGGGTCACCACCGTGCGGGGAAGGTCCGCCACCTCCGAAGAGATCTCGACCCCGCGCACCATCGGGCCGGGGTGCGTGACGATGGCGTCGTCGCGCAGGCGCTCGACCCGGCGCGCCGTGAGGCCCCAGCCGGCGGTGTACTCGCGCAGGCTCGGGACGAAGGCGCCGCTCCCCCGCTCGGCCTGGAGGCGCAGCAGCGAGACCACGTCGGCGTCGCCGAGCGCCTCGTCCAAGTCCGGCGCCACCTCGACCGGCCAGCCCTCGAGCGAGGGCGGGAGCAGGCTGCCCGGCGCCGCCAGGGTCACCCTGGCCCCCAAAGTGCTGTAGGCCAGTACCTCCGAGCGGGCGACCCGGCTGTGGCGGATGTCGCCGACGATGAGGACGCGCAGCCCGTCGAAGCACGCGACGCCCAGCTCCTCGGGCGCCGCGCCCTTGCGCTCGGCCATGACCTGGCGCACGGTGAAGCAGTCGAGCAGCGCCTGGGTGGGGTGCTCGTGCCACCCGTCCCCCGCGTTCACGACGTGGGCGCGCTCGACCCATCGCGCCACCTGGTGCGGCGCCCCGGCCGAGGAATGGCGGATGATGACGGCGTCGATGCCCATGGCCTCGACCGTCTCGACCGTGTCGCGCAGGCTCTCGCCCTTCTTGACCGACGAGCTGGCGACGGCGAGGGAGAGCACGTCAGCCGACAGGCGCTTGGCCGCCGTCTCGAAGGAGAGGCGGGTGCGCGTCGACTCCTCGAAGAACAGGGTCGCCACGACCTTGCCGCGCAGCGTCGGCACCTTGGGGACCGAGCGCCGCTCCACCTCGGCGAACGCCTCGGCCACGCGCAGGACCTCGGCGATGCCGTCGGCATCGAGATCGGCCACCGAGAGAAGGTGCGGTCCGCGCAACCCGAGCCCGCTCACTTGTCCTCCAGGGTGCCGATCCAGACGCCTTCATCGCCGACGTCGACCATCTCCTCGCGGCGGGTGGGCAGGTTCTTGCCCACGAAGTCGGGCCGGATGGGCAGCTCGCGGTGGCCGCGGTCGATCATGACGGCGAGCTGGATGGCCCTGGCCCGGCCGAAGTCGTTGAGGGCGTTGAGGGCGGCCCGGATGGTACGGCCGGTGAAGAAGACGTCGTCGACGAGGACCACGATGCGACCGGCCAGGTCGCAAGGGACCTCGGTCACCGCCTCGGGCAGCACCGGGCGCAGCCCGATGTCGTCGCGATAGAAGGCGACGTCGAGCGTGCCGACGGCGAGCTCCTCGAGGCTCTCGACCCGGCAGATGATCTCGGCCATTCGCACGGCGAGCGGCACGCCGCCGGTTTGGAGGCCGATCAGGACGACGTCCTCGATGCCCCCGTTGCGCTCGATGACCTCGTGCGACATCCGGGTCAGGGCTCGCTGGACGTCAGCCGAACTCAGCACCTGGGAGTGGGCCACGAACACGCCGCCCAGGGGTCGCGTGTGACTGCGCTCGCGTTCGGCCACTACTCCTCCTGCCGTATGGGCCTCACGGGACCCACTTCACGGTCAGGCGACAACTCTAGCGCGAGGGTGGGCGCACGTCTGCGGCGATCGTGGACAGGATCCCGTTCACGAACCCACCTGACTCCTCGGTCGAGTACACCTTGGCCAGCTCCACCGCCTCGTCGATCACCACGGCGACCGGTGGACCGGAGGGGTCGAGCAACTCCGCCGCCCCCAGGCGCAGCACGAGGCGGTCGACCACCGCCATGCGCTCGAGTGGCCAGGAGAGCGACGCGGCGGCGATGCGCCGGTCGGCCTCGCCACGGGTGGCGACGACCCGCACGAGCAGGTCGCGCACGTAGGGGTCCGGCGGCACCACCAGCGCGTCGACGACCTGCACCGGGTCTTGGCCCTTCAGCTCGGCTTCGTAGAGGAGCGACAGGGCCCGCTCGCGCTGTTGGTGGCGGGGGGCTTCGTCCGGGGTCACCGCGGGACGCCTCCGGGGATCGGTCCGGCGGGCGGCGCGAGGTCGCCGGCCGTCAGGCCCGGGTCAGGTACTCGCCCGACCGCGTGTCCACCTTGATGACGTCGCCGGTGTTCACGAAGAGCGGTACCTGGACGACGAGCCCGGTCTGCAGGGTCGCCGACTTGCGGGCACCCGAGACGCGGTCGCCTTGGATGCCCGGTTCGGTCTCGGACACGGTCAGCTCGACGGCCGCCGGCAGGTCGACGCCCACGATCTCGCCGTTGTACATCTGCAGGTTGGCGGCGTCACCCTCCTTGAGGAAGTTGGGCGCGTCGCCGAGCGATTGGGGCGAGGTCGTCATCTGCTCGTAGGACGTCGTGTCCATGAACACGAAGTCCGCGCCGTCGCGGTAGAGGAACTGCATGTCACGCTTCTCGATGATCGCCTGCTCGAGCTTCTCGTCGGCCCGGTAGGTGCGCTCGATCACGGCGCCGCTGCGGACGTTCTTGAGCTTGGTGCGCACGAAGGCGCCGCCCTTGCCCGGCTTGACGTGCTGGAACTCGACGACGCTGAACAGCCCCTCGGGCAGGTCCAGGCTCATGCCGTTCTTCAAGTCATTGGTCGAGACTGCCATGGATGTCCTTCGTGAATCGGGTGAGTGCGCGGGCGCCGTCCTCGGTCACGACCAGTGTGTCCTCGACACGGACGCCGCCGTGCCCGGGGACATAGACACCGGGCTCGACGGTGACCACGAAGCCGGGGGCGAGGATAGCAGTGCCCAATTGGGACACCGTCGGGGCCTCGTGGATATCGAGCCCGACGCCGTGGCCGGTGCCGTGCTCGAAGCGTTCGGCCCAGCCCGCCTCGCGGATGATGTCGCGGCAGACGTCGTCCACCTCCTTGACGCTGACTCCGGGGCGAACGGCGGCGGCGCCGGCGGCCTGGGAGGTGCGGACCACGTCGAAGATGCGGGCCAGCTCCCCTTCGGGGTCGGAGCCCACGCAGAACGTGCGGGTCATGTCGGAGCGGTAGCCCTCGAAGGTGGCGCCGAAGTCGACCACGACCGGGTCGCCCCGGTCGATGCGCCGGCCACCGGGGTGGTGGTGCGGCTTGGCCGAGTTCTCGCCCGAGGCGACGATCGTCTCGAAGGCGGTGCTCTCGGCCCCGTGGCGGCGCATGGCCGTATCGAGCTCGAGGGCGAAGTGCTCCTCGGTGACCCCTTGTCCCATGAGCGGCAGGGTGTCGAACAGCGCGGCGTCGGCAATGGCGGCGGCCCGGTCCATGCGGGCGATCTCCGCCTCGTCCTTGCGCTCGCGCAGGGCCTCGACGGCGTTCTGCGTCGGGACGAGGCGGTCGGCGTCGAGGAGGTCGGCCCAGGTGCGCTGGCCGCTCCAGCTGACGTTGTCGGCCTCCAGGCCGATGCGGCCGACGGCCGCGGTCAGCAACTCCTGAGCCGCCTTGCGCTGCTCGGCCACGGGGCCGATGACGATGTCGACCTGTGAGCCTGCGCCCGACTTCTCGACCTGCTCGGCCGACTGGGTGCGGTAGCGCCCGTCGGTGGTGAGCAACGCGGCGTCGCGGGTCACGGTCAGCACGCCCGCCGAGCCGGCGAAGCCGGTCAAGTAGCGGACGTTGGCCAGCGTGGTGACGACGAGCGCGTCGACCTCGTGCTCGTCGAAGGCGCCGCGCAGGCGGTCGAGCCGGCCGGTGACCGTGATCGGCGGCAACCCGACCGCCTCCGGCGTGTAGGGGTTCCCGTTCGCGTTCGCCCCGGGGCGGGTGGTCGTGGTCATGGCCCAGCTCCTTTCAACAGTGCGGCGACGGCGTCGACGGCCAGCTCGTAGCCCAGGCCGCCGAACCCGGCGACGACCCCGTCGGCCACCGGCGCCAGCACCGACGTGTGGCGGAACGGCTCGCGGGCGGCGGGGTTCGAGAGGTGCAACTCGACCACGGGTCCCTCGAAGGCGGCCACCGCATCGTGCAGCGACCACGACGTGTGGCTGAGCGCGCCCGCGTTGATCACGAGCGCGTCCGCCGTCTCGCGGGCGGCGTGGACGGCGTCGATGAGCTCACCCTCGTGATTCGACTGGACGTGGCGCAGCTCGAGGCCGTGCCGGGTGGCGGTGGCCTCGGCCCGCTTGACGTGGTCGGCGAGGGTGTCGGTGCCGTAGACGTCCGGCTCGCGCTCGCCCAGCAGGTCGAGGTTCGGCCCCGAGAGGAGCAGGACGACGGGGCTCATCGGCGCGCTCCCATGTCGATCAGGGTAGCGACCACGTCCGGCGCGGCCACGCCGTGCACCGGCTCGACGCCATGCGGGCCGTCGAGGACGAACGTCAGGTCTCGTTGGGCTTTCTTGTCCCGGCCCATGAACTCGACCAGTTCCTCCGCGTCCGCGCCCTGGGGCAGGTCGGTGGGAAGGTTGAAGCTCGCGATGACCCGGCGGTGCTCCTCGACGCGATCGTCGTCGATGCGGCCCAGCCGGCGCGCGAGCAGGGCGGCGAACAGGAGGCCGATGGCGACGGCCTCGCCGTGTCGCAGGTCCCAGTCGTGGTGGTCGGCCAGCGCTGCGCCCTCGAGGGCGTGGCCCAGGGTGTGCCCGTAGTTGAGGATCGCGCGGCGACCGCCCTCTCGCTCGTCCTCGGCCACGACGCTCGCTTTGATGCCGACGCAACGCGCCACCTGCTCCTCGATCGGCTGGTCGGCGCTCGGGGCGTCGCCCAGGAAGGCGTACTTCGCGATCTCGCCCGCGGCCGCAGGCCCATTCGCGAGGCGGGAGCGTCTCGAGCGTCTGGGTGTCGCAGAGCACCGCATTCGGCTGCCAGAACGCGCCCACGAGGTTCTTGCCCTCCGGCAGGTTCACCGCCGTCTTCCCGCCGATGGCCGCGTCGACCTGGGCGAGCAGCGAGGTGGCCACGTTCACGTAGGCCGTTCCCCGGTGGTAGGACGCGGCGGCAAAGCCGGCGACGTCGGTGACGATGCCGCCGCCGACGGCGATGACGGCGTCGGCCCGGGTCAGGCCGGCGCGGACGAATCGTCGCGCGAGCTCCTCCACCGTGGCCAAGGTCTTGGCGTCCTCGCCGTCGGGGACGAGGCAGACCTCGGCCGGCACCCCGGGGTCGAGCCCCTCGACCCAGCCGGCGTCGCGGATCGCCTCCTGGGTCACGATCACGGCCGACTTGGCCGAGGGCGGCAGGAAGCGCGCGACTTCGAAGCGCGCGCCAGGACCGACGAGGACGGGGTACGAACGATCGGCGAGGTCGACGGAGAGGGCGTGCACGGCCGTCAGGCGGGCGCGGACAGGCCCGCGGCGGCGATCACCCGGTCCGCCACTTGGTCAAGCGTCAGGTCGTCGACGTCGATCACGGCGTCGGCCACTTCGCGGTAGTAGGGCTCACGCTGCGTGAAGAGCCGGGCCATCGCCTCGGCGGGGTCGTCTCCCAGCAGGGGACGCCCGACCCCCTTGCCGACGCGAGCGGCCAGAAGCGGGGTCGTCGCCCGCAGCCAGACGACGGTGCCGCTGGCCTTGATCAGGCGGCGGTTCTCGGGGCTCAGCACCGCACCGCCGGCGACCGAGACCACGTTGGGCGACTCCGCCTTGCACGCCGAGGAGAGCACGTTGGCCTCGGCCGCCCGGAAGGCCGTTTCGCCGTCGCGGGCGAACAGCTCGGGGACGGTGAGACCGGTCGCCGCCTCGACGTCGGCATCGGAGTCCTTGTAATTCCACCCGAGGCGCCGGGCGACCAACTTCCCCGTCGTCGTCTTCCCCGCGCCCATCATCCCGACGAGCAGGATGTGCTCGGTCATCCCGTCGCGCTGCCGGGACCGCTGCTGCCGACGGTCGACGATGGCGTCGACCCGAGCGACTCGAGGTAGCCGTCGCGGTTGCGCACCATCTCGGCTACCGAGTCACCGCCGAACTTGCGCAGCGCCTCGTTCGCCAGCACGAGGGCCATCATCGACTCCGCGACGACGCCCATGGCCGGAACGGCCGTGACGTCGGTGCGCTCCTTGAAGCTGACCGTCGACTCCTTCGTCACGACGTCGACCGTCTGGAGCACCGGGCGGTTGAGGGTGGCCAGCGGCTTCATGGCTACCCGGGCGACGATCAACGACCCGTTCGACATGCCCCCTTCGATGCCCCCGGCCCGGTCGGTCGGGCGCACAAAGCCCTCGGACTCGTCGTAGGCAATGGCGTCGTGGGCCTCTGAACCACGCCGCGAGGCGTTGTCCCAACCGTCGCCGATCTCCACCGCCTTGACGGCCTGGATCGACATCAGCGCCTGGGCGAGGTTGGCATCGAGCTTGCGGTCCCAGTGCACGTGGCTGCCCAAGCCCACGGGCACCCCGTAGGCGAGCACCTCGGCCACACCGCCCAACGAGTCGCCCACCTTGGCCGCGGCCTTGACGGCGGCGATCATCGCCTCCTCGGCCACCGGGTCGAAGCAGCGCACGGCGCTGTCGTCGACCTTCTCCTGGTCACCCGGCCCCGGGCGCGGGCTGTCGGGTGACGAGTGGGCGTCACCGAGGGCAACGATGTGGCTCACGATGGAGACGCCGAGCTGGATCAGCAGCAGTTTGGCCAGCGTGCCTGCGGCCACCCGGGCGGCCGTCTCCCGGGCCGAGGCGCGCTCGAGCACGTCGCGGGCGTCGTCGAAGCCGTACTTGAGCATGCCGGGCAGGTCGGCGTGACCCGGCCTCGGCTGGGTCAACACCTTCGAGGGCGCCCCCGGTTCGGGAGACATCTCCTCGGTCCACTTGGGCCACTCGGTGTTACCGATCTCGACGGCGACAGGCGAGCCGAGCGTGCGTCCGTGGCGGACGCCGCCGACGAGCGTGAGCTCGTCGGCCTCGAAGCGCATGCGCGGTCCCCGGCCGTAGCCGAGGCGGCGCCGGGCCAGCTCGGCCGCGACGTCCGACGACTCGACGCGCAGACCCGCAGGAAGTCCCTCGACGACGACGACGAGGGCGCGCCCGTGGGACTCGCCGGCGGTCAGGAAACGCAGCACTGCATAGCCACGCTACCGGACGCCCCAAAGGCGTCCGGAGCCTCGGAAGTCAGCTGTAGAAGGGGTTCTCGCCGCTGCCGTGGTCGGTGACGTCGAGGATCTTCGTCAGCTCCGGCACCTCTTCGAGGAGCGCGGTCTCGATCCCCTGCCGCAGCGTCATCTGCGACATGGCGCACCCCTGACATCCGCCCGACAGACGGAGGTAGGCGGTCCCGTCCTCCTCGTCGAGTGCCACGAGGTCGGCGCGCCCCCCGTGGCTCGCGATGGCCGGGTTGACCGACTGCTCGAGCACGGCGGCCACACGGAGCGCCAGCGAGCCGGTGATGCCCTTGGCCAGGATCTCGGGCGGAACGCCCGGAGCCGCCTCTTCGGGTGCAGGGGTATTGGGGTTCACGAGCACGAGGCCGCCCCCGCCCTCGTCCGACCACTCGAGGCGTGCGCCCCGGAGCCGGTCGACGCTGGCGGCCGGCACGATGACCTCGAGCTCCTCCTGGGGATGCTTCACGTCACCCTCGTCGGCGTCCGAGCTCGCCTGGAAGTAGAGGTCGTAGACGAACGATCCGGCCTGCACCCCCCGCACCTCGAGCCACAGGGCGAGGCTGGTCGGGTCGGGCTCCTGGTCGATCGCCTCGCGCACGATCTTGTACGCCTCGGGCGTGAGAGTCACGACGGGGCCGGCCTGGGGGCTGGCCTGCAGATCTTCGGTGGTTGCTGCCATGAACAGCAGTCTACGGCGTGGGTGGACCGGGGCCGTACTCCCAGGGGGATGGCCCCGGGCAGAGGAGGGCACCCGGGTTGGCGGACGAAGTCGGCCGGCGGGGCGTCGTTGCCGGCGCGAGGTGAGGTGGGCGGGAAGGCGCGAGCGCCCGCGGGAGAAGAACAGAGAGCGGTCTGGGCCGGGTGGTCTGGCCGAGCGGTCTGCGCCGGGTGGTCTTGCCGAGTGGCTCGGCCGAGTGGTCACGCCGAGTGGTCCCGCCGAGTGGTCCACCCGTCGCCGCCACGCGTCGCGGCACGTCGTGCGCGCGAAGTCTGCGTGCGCGGTTGCGCGCGGTGCACGTTGTAACGTCCTGGCTGTGACGAAAATGCCGACTGACACGCACGAATGGCTGAGCTTCGAGGACGAGGACGAAGAGCGCACGTGGGTCTTCGACGTCACGTTCCTCACGAGCAATTGGACCTGCATCTTCGGCAACGGGTGCCAGGGGGTGCTCACCGGCCCCGCCCCGGAGCTCGTCCAGGGGTGTTGCAGCTACGGAGCTCATCTCGTGGACAAGAAGGACGCGCGGCAAGTCGAGAAGGCCGCGCAGACGCTCAGCCCCGAAGAGTGGCAGTTCCACGGCACGAAGAAGAGCGTCCTCCACACCAACAAGCACGGCGAGACCATCACGCGGCTCGTGGACGAGGCGTGCATCTTCTTGAACCGACCCGGATTTCCCGCTGGGGCCGGCTGTGCGTTCCACATTGCCGCCCTCAAGCGGGGCGTCAACCCCATGAGTCTCAAGCCCGAGGTCTGCTGGCAATTGCCGCTGCGGCGTGAAGACCACGTCGACGACGACGAGGGTCATGTCACTTCTGTCATCCGTCAGTGGGACCGGCGGCACTGGGGCAAGGGTGGCCGCGAGTTCCACTGGTGGTGCACAGAGGCGCCCGATGCCTTCGTCGGGAAGAAGCCGGTGTACCGCGAGATGGAGGCGGAGCTGAAGGAGATGGTCGGCGAGAAGATCTACGACCGCTTCGTGGCGCTCCTGCGCGAGCGCGAGCGCCGGCGCACACAGGCGGTGGCGCTTCCCCACCCAGCCGTCCGGCGTCGCGGGGCGCGCCGGGGAAGCACGGCGAACGACGGGGACGGCAGCACGGTCGAGTCAGGAGCCCTCGCCTGAAGCAGTGAGCAGACGGAGCTCGCCCTGGCGGGTCGAGGTTGGCGGTCGGGCGCTCAGTCCTTCAGCGGGTCGTCGTCCGAGTACGAGGGCGCCGGCATGGAGCCGAGGATGCGGTCGTACTGGTCCTCCTCGGCCAGGCACCAAGATGCGTGGACGTCGTCAGGCTCGGCGCCGCACTCGGGGCAGCGCCCGGTCGATTCCGTCGAAGATCGCTTCAGGCTGCGCGCTTCTTCGAAGCGCCGATGGCGTCCCTTTTTCACGAGAACTCCTTGTCACACCCGGTCCGCACCCGTGCGTCCCGCCCTGATGGCCGGACCGTACGGGCCAACCCGGCCGCTCGCCCACTCTAGTGGCTGCGACCACCGACCTGGCCCGGAACCCAGTCTCAGAACCAATCTAGGACCAGGTCACGGAGCTAATTTTGCGACGGCGTCCTCCCGGCACTCGTAGCCCCGGATGTCGTTCACTCCCTCCGGCCCGACCCGGAGGACCTGCCAGCGCTGCTCCCCGCCCGCGTGGTGCATCCCGATCAACAGGGCGTTGCCGTGCACCTCGACCAGGTCGACGGTGGCGCGGCGGCCTTGTTCCCGGCCCTTGCGGTACCACTTGAGCACCTGATCGCGGTTCTGGCAGGGCGGGTTGGCGTCGCCCGGGGCACCCCAGTGGACGTCCGGACTGAGGAGGGCGGCGAACTCGTCGAGGTCCGCGTCGTCGAGCGCCGCCCTGACCCGCTCGGCGATGCCCGCCGCCGTCATCGGAGGGCCGATACGCGGGGTGGACCGCGGCGAGGACGGTGGAACTTCGTCGACGGGCATGCGCCCATTAAACATCTACGCTGAACGCGGTGGCCTCCTTCGACCCTCAGGAGATGGTGGCGCGGTTCCGACAGCGTGCCGAGGCGGTGCGCTCGCGGGGCATGCCACCGATCGAGGGGGCGGAGCGTCAACGCTTCCGCGAACAGGCGCAGCGGGACTACACCGACTTCGCGATGATCGGCGACGCCGAGGTCGAACTCGTCGACGGGATCTTGACGTTGCGGATCGACCTGCGGCCGCCGGAGGCGCAGACGGGCTGAATCTGAACCGCAGGCGCGGCCGGGTAGCCGCGTTCAGCCGCCGTAGTGCATGCGGGTGTCCTCCATGCGCAGGACCTCCGAGGGCTCCCCGGCGACGTCGACGACCTCGCCGACGCACAGCGTGTGGCTCCCCAACTCCTCGGCGCGGGTCAGCTCGCAGAACAGATAGCCGGCCGCGTGCGCGAGCACGGGCAGGCGGTCGGGCCCAACCTCGGTGACGGCGTGGCCCGAGAGCGCGAGAACGGCCCCGTCCGGGCCGCGGTCGACCTGGATGACCGGTTTGACGAAGCGCCGCACGACGTCGCGGTCCGCCCGTTGGAGGAGCGAGATGGTGAACGCGTGGCTCGCCGTGACGAGGCGGGCGGTGACCGAGTCACGCTCGAGCGCGACGGCCACCAGCTTGGGCTCCGTGCAGACCTGGACGACCAGGTTGGCCGTCATGAGATTCACCTCGTCCCCGCTGCGGCTCCCGATGAGGTAGAGACCCGTCGGCATGGCCCACAGGACGCGGCGGCGGTGGCGGTCGAGTACGTCGTCGGGTGCAGGCTCGCCCGGTACGGCGGGGCGCGGCGTGGGCGTCACCCGAAGATCCCGCCGCTGTTGCCCGAGTTCCCTACGGTCGTCGTCGTGGACGGCACGCGGCCGTCAACGACTCGGATGCGCTGGAGGACCTGGTCGTAGAGCGCCTCGGCCTTGATCGAGTCGCGCCGGGACTCGGTGAGGAGCTTCGTGTCGGTGCCGCCCGAGTTGTAGCAATCGTTGGCGGCGGTCCCCTCGAGGCCGTAGGCCCGCGTGAGCAATTCCGTCACCTCGGAGTCGGGCGAGGGTAGCTCGGTGTTCGCGGCCTCGGCGTCGTTGAGCATGGTGCTGCAGGCGGCGTGCAGGGCGCCGGCGCCGTTCGGCACCACCTTCGGGATGCGGGCGTTGTCGGCGACCAGGGTCCCGACGTCCGCTCCGAAGTTCGTCCCGCTGACCCAGACCGACATGCGGTGGGCCGGCGAACCCATCTGGTCCTCCCCCGCACATGAAGTGAGGCCGACGGCCGTTGCACCGGTCAAGAGGACGAGGGCCGCCACCGTGAGCCTCCGACTCATGTAGAGCGGACGATGTGGACGTCGCGCCTGCCCTTGCGCAACACCACGTAGCGGTCGTGGAGAAGGTCATCGGGGTCCAAGGCCCGGGTGGGATCGGTCTCCCGCACGTTGTTCACGTACGCGCCCCCCTGCTCCACGGTGCGCCGCGCCTCCGCCTTCGACTTGGCCAGCCCGGTCCGCTCGAAGGCGTCTGCGACCGTCAGCGCGCCCCCGACGAGCTCGGCACGGGGTATCTCGGTGCTCGGGACGTCCCCCGTGACGGCCAGCAGCATCTCCTCGCTGAGGCCGGCGATCTCTTCGCCGAAGAGCGCAGCCGATGCCTCCTCGCACTTGGCGACCTCCGCCTCACCGTGGACGAGGCCGACCACGGCACGGGCGAGCGCCCGCTGGGCGGCACGCTGCTGTGGACGCTCCGCGGTGTCGGCGTCGAGAGCTGCGATGTCGTCGTGGCTCAGGAAGGTCAGGAAACGCAGGAGCCCGCCCACCTGCTCGTCGGACGTGTTCACGAAGAACTGGTACATCGCGTAGGGGCTGGTGCGCCGTGCGTCGAGCCAAACCGTGCCCGTCTCGGTCTTGCCGTACTTGGTTCCGTCGGGCTTGACGATGAGCGGCGTCGTGAATCCCCAGACCTCGTCACCACAGGCCCTGCGGATGAGGTCGATTCCCATCGTGATGTTGCCCCACTGGTCGCTCCCGCCGAACTGGAGGTCGCATCCGTGGTCGACGTGCAGACGCAGGAAGTCGTAGGCCTGGAGCAGCATGTAGCTGAACTCGGTGTAGGAGATGCCCTGCTCGGGCCGTTCGATTCGGGTGCGGACCGATTCCTTGGCCACCATCTGATTGATCGTGAAGTGCTTCCCCACGTCGCGCAGGAACTCGAGGGTGGAGATGCTGTCGAGCCAGTCGGCGTTGTTGAGCAACAGCGCGTGGTCCAGATCGAGGAACTGGCCGAGCTGGGGACGGATTCCCTCGAGGTACCCCTCGATGGTCTCGCGGGTGAGCAGAGGACGCTCATCCTCCTTGCCGCCCGGGTCGCCGATCATGCCGGTGCCGCCGCCGGCGAGCGAGATCGGTCGGTGCCCGGCCTCCTGGAAGCGCCGGAGCGTGCAGAGCACGAGGAGGTTCCCCACGTGCAGGCTGTCCGCCGAGGGGTCGAAGCCCGCGTAGACCGTGAGCCCGGGTTGGTCGAAGCGCTTGGGCAGGTCGGGGTCGGTCACCTGGTGGATCAGGCCGCGGAAGGCCAGGTCCTCCGAGAGCGTGGGCATGTGTCGAATTTGCCATACCCCGCTAGGTTGATCGGCCGCATGGTGGTCGGTTTCTGGGGTGTTTTGCGTCAGGAGGACGGGTTCTTGTGGTGATCGGCATCAACCAGCCCTCGCTCCCCATGGAGGGCGTACTGCCCCCTGACCTGCAGGGGACGCTGTTCCGGGCAGGGCCACGACCGGCGTGGGCCGACGCCGCTCTCGCTCGTCGCGGGGCGGGCGAGGCGGGCGAGGCCGACGAGGCCGACGATCCGGACCTGCCCGAATCGGCGACGGTCACCCCCGGCCGTCGCGGAGCGCTGCACGCCATCGAGCTGCGCGACGGGCGGGCCGTCTCCTATCTGTGGCGCGAGTCAGACGGCGACGCCACCGTGTTCTGGCACGGCGGGTCCGTGCTAACCCTCCCCGAGGCCGGGCTGCCCTCGCAGTACTCCCGCCTGCTCGAGCCCGAGGAGTTCGCGGGTGGCTTGACCGTGCCGATCGCGTCGCACGCGCACCGAGTCGCCGCCGACGGCGGTCGCGTGCTGTTCTCGGTCGACGACGGCACCGGCCGTTCGGCGGCGTCGGACACGACCCAAGCCGAGGGCGAGCCGCAAGCCGCGTCCGACGAGAGAACCTGGTTGCGCATCGGCGAATGGGATGCGGCGGGCGCGCTCCGGACAGCCCAGGCCGTGGAGTTGGAGCGGGCGACGTGGCAGCACGACGTCGGCATCACCGCAGGCCACGTCGTGTTCATCGAGTCGCCGACGACCCGCCTCGCCGACGAGGGCGGCGCGCCAGTGCCGTTCGGCTGGGTCCCGGGGGCGGAGGGCTGGCTGGGCGTGGTCCCCCGCGGCGGAGACGGGTCGGGTGTCCGCTGGTTCCGGCTGGATCCTTGCCTCGTGACGCACGTGCTGGGGGCGTGGGAAGAGGAGGGACGGAACGGGGACGTCGAGGTCGTCCTCTACGTCTGCCGCTACGAAGCGCCCGAGGAAGGGCAACCGGTCGATCTGTCGGCGCCGGTCGTCGGCCCCGCCGGTGTGGGGCTGTCCACGATCGGCGGAAGCCTCGCAGTGCTGGAACGCTGGCGGGTCGTCGGAGACCGGCTGGAACGGCTCCAGGTAGACGAGCGGCACCTCGAGTACCCGCGCATCGACGCCGTGTGCGAGGGAGAAGCCTTTCAGCACGGCTACGCGGTGGAGCTCTCCCGGGGACCTGGGCCCGACGAGGTCGTGCCCACCGGGCTGTTGAAATTCGACCTCCGCCGCGACGAGCTGGCCGCGTCCTGGAGCCCCGGTCCGTGGCTACGCGCGAGCGAGCCCATCTTCGTGCGGGCCGTCGACGGACACGGCGACGACGAGGGCTGGCTCCTCACCGTCGTTGAGGACGTCAACGCCGCGAGTAGCGCACTCTACGTTCTCGACGCCTCCTCTCTGGGGAGGCGTGGTCCCGAGGCCGTCATCCACCTGCCCGTCCCCCTGCCCTTGCGCAGCCACGGGGAGTGGGTCCCCGCCGACCGCTACCGCTGACCCGGACCGGGAGTCGACAAAGGCGAAAGATCGGCGTGTGCACCACGGCCGGGGGCGACCGTTCTCCGAGTGCATGTCAGCTTCTTCGCTCCGAAAGGGACCCCGACCCGACGAAGTGTCTCGGCGAACGGAAAGCCTGGTGGCCAGCGTGGTCCAACATCACAAGGCCATCTCCGCCCACCAGAGCCAGCTCCTTGAGGCGGTCGTCGAGCTCGACCGGCGCAAGGCGTGGCGCGTCGACGGCGCGACGTCGATGGTGGCCTGGCTCGTCCAACAGTGCGGTGTGGCGGCGGCGACGGCCCGTGAGTGGGTGACAGCGGCGGGAAAGCTGACGGAGCTCCCAGAGATCTCGCACGCCCTCGCCCAGGGCAAGCTCTCCTTCGACCAGGTGAAACCACTCGTCGAGGTGGCCAAGCCAGAGACGGACGCCACCCTGGCCGAGCAGGCCACCCACTGGTCGGCCAAGCAGGTGCGCGAGTTGGCCATCGCAGCGCGGCGCCAGTCCGACGAGCAGTCCGCCGGAGCCTTCGCCCGGCGCTTCCTCCGCTTCGACGACCAACGGCGGAGCCTGACCGGGGTCCTGCCGCAGGATCAGTACACGGTCGTCAAGAGCACCCTGATCGCTCGAGCCCGCCGGCGCAGGCGCGACACGACGCCCTTCGACCAGCGCATGGCGGACGCGCTCGTCGCCATCTGCAAGCGGGACGCCACCGGTACAGAGCGCGACGATTCAGGTGACGCCCGGGCGGGTGGCATGGGGCGGAATCGGCCCACCGTGGTCGTCCACGCCGACCTGAGCTTCCTCGCCGGTGGCGAGGGCGCAGCCGAGCTCGATGTGCACGGACCACTCTCACGAGAGGTTGCCCGGCGTCTGGCGTGCGACGCCAAGGTGTTTGTCTCCGCCGACGGTCCCGACGGGCAGAGCCTCAACCTTGGGCGGACCCGGCGCGACCCGACGGACGCCCAGCGGATCGTGATCCGCCGGCGAGACAAGGGCTGCCGGTTCCCGGGCTGCACCCACTCTGAGTTCACCGACGTTCACCACGTCCTGCACTGGGTCAACGGCGGCTTCACCGATCTCGACAACCTCGTCGAGCTCTGCGACGAGCATCACCGCTCTGTCCACGAGATGGGTTGGAGGGTCTCAGGTGACGCCAACGTCGAGCTGACGTTCCGGAGCCCGACCGGACGGCTCACGACGTCCACCCCCTCTCCGACCTTCACGTCAGCGCGCGATGGACCGCCTCGTTGATGGCTTGGTGCAGGGCCGCGTTCGGCGCCCGTCCCGGCACCCTCACGCGCACGATCGACGGGGCCTCGGTGGACGCTGACAGCGCCTGATCGAGCTCGGCCAGCGTCGCGACGTCTTTGACCGCCAGCCCGAACCCGCGCGCGACCGCGCCCAGGTCGCTGGAGGGAGGCGTGCCAAACAGCCGCTCGAACGTGTCGCGTTCGACTTCGTCGGCCTGGGGCAGAAAGGAGAAGATGCCACCCCCGCCGTTGTCGACGACGACGACGGTGCAGGGGACGTGCGGCACGTTGACCAGTGCTGACACGTCGTGCAGGAAGGCCAGGTCGCCCACGAGTGCGATCGTCCGAGAGTCCGGCTCCGACGCCGCAACGCCGAAGGCGGTCGACACGACTCCGTCGATCCCGTTGGCGCCACGATTGGCCAGGACCCGAGGGGGTTCCGGGACCGACGGGGCGTACCACTCCAGGTCGCGGATCGGCATGGAGGCAGAGACGACGACGGTGGCCGCGGTGTCGGCGGCAAACGTGTGGACCACGCGTGCGACCTGTGGTTCGTTGAGCTCGGTCCCCAGTGTCTCGGCGATGGCCGCCTGTGCCTTCTCCTCCTTCTCCGTCCACGAGGCCAGCCATTCGCCGTCACACGGCGAGGCCGCATCGAGAGCGTTCGCAAGCCAGTCGTCGGGGTCGCAGTGGTGGAATTCGGTGGCGGCCCGGGTCGGGTCGAACCACTGTCGCCAGGGGTCCACCACGACGATGCGGGCCCCGGTCCGGCCGGCGTCCGACACGTAGCCCGCCAGGGCCTTGGAGAGCCACGGCGCGCCGAGCAGCAGCACCGTCTCGGGCAGTGGCGGTCCGGTGCGGACGATGGCGTCCGCCGCGGCGATTGTGCCGACGACCCGGCTCCGCGACCTGGGATCGGCCAGGACGGGCCAGCCCAGCTTCTGAGCCAGGGCGAGGACCCTGCCCGAATCCGGAGGAGCCGGGGACGACCCACCCACGACGACGATGCCACGTCCCCCGAGGGGTTCGCGGAGGCCCCCCGGCGCGGGCAGGCCAGCGACGATCTGCGGCCCGTGGTGCGGAGGCAGCGGCCCGGCAGTTCCCCCCAACGGTTCACGAAAAGCGAGGTTCAAGTGGACCGGGCCCGGGCCGTGGGCACCGTGGCGCGACTCGGCGAAGGCCCGCGCCGCGAGCGGACGCCACGTCGCCTCCTGGCCCTGCTCGGGGACGCCCGGCCTCGCGACCCAGCGCGTCGACGTTGTGAAGAGCCCGTCTTGGTCGATCGTCTGCGGGGCGCCGGTGTCGTGCAGCTCGGGAGGCCGGTCCGCCGTGCAGACGATGAGCGGGATGCGGGCATAGTGCGCCTCGACGACGGCGGGGTGCAGCTCGGCCGCCGCCGTCCCGCTCGTCACGCACAGGACGGCTGGTCGCCCCGTGGCCATCGCCAGACCGATTGCGTAGAAGCCGGCGCTGCGCTCGTCGAGCCGGATGTGGGTCCGCAGCCGGTCGTGCAGCGCCAGCGCGAGCGGCGTCGAGCGCGAGCCAGGAGAGATGACGGCATCGGTGACGCCGAGCCACGACCACTCGTCGACGAGGGTCGCCGCAAAGGTGGCCTGTACGCTCACGCGGCGTGGCCCTTCATGCCGAACTCCGCGGTGCGGGGCCGCCGCTGGTGCTCTTGCACGGCTTCACCCAGACCGGCCGGCTCTGGGGCCCCTTCGGCGAACGCTTGGCCGAGGCGCACACGCTCGTCGCCCTGGATCTGCCGGGACACGCAGGGTCGGATGCCGTCCGCGCCGACTTGCCGGAAACGGCGGAGTTGGTGGCCGAGACTGTGCGGGCGGAGGTCGGGGACGAGCCGTGCGACGTCCTCGGGTACTCGTTGGGCGCGCGGGTTGCCTTGCACGTCCTCGCCGCATCGAAGATGCCGGTGCGCCGCGCGGTGCTCATCGGCGTCACCGGCGGGATCGAAGATGTCGACGAGCGCGAGCGGCGGCGATCGGCGGACGATGCGGTGGCAGACCGGCTCGAGGCCGCGGGTGACGTCGAGGGGTTCGTGGACGGGTGGCTGCGGTCCCCTCTCTTCGCCAAGCTGTCGGACTCGGCGGCAGACCGGGCCGAACGCCTCCGCAACAGCGCGAAGGGACTGGCGGCGAGCTTGCGTCTGAACGGAACCGGGACCCAAGAACCGCTGTGGGACGACCTGCCCGCCCTGACGCTCCCCCTGCTGGCGCTCGCCGGCACCGACGACATCCGGTTCGCCGGCCACGCCCTCCGCGTACAGCGGACAGCGCCACTCGCTTTGGCGTCGTTGGTTCCCGGCGGGGGCCACGCGGTGCATCTCGCCCAGCCCGATCATGCCTGGCGGATCGTGGAACATTGGCTCGCTGCGGGGCCGCAGCTCATATGAGCAGGCCCACGGTCAACAGCACGCCGACCGCGATCTGCAGGCGGGCCGTCGCGCCGAGCATGGGCAGGAGCTGCCGGCCCTCGTCGTCGCCCAGTGCCAGGCGAATTGGGAAGACGGCCAAGGGTGTGGCGAGCAGGGCGAGCAACGACCACGGCCGGTAGCCGTACAGCACCCCGACGGAGAGCGCCACGCCCATCAGCGTGAAGCAGTAGAGCAGGCCGGCTCGATGCCGCCCGAGGCGGACGGCGAGCGTGCGCTTCCCCGACTCGGTGTCCGTAGAGATGTCACGCAGGTTGTTGGCTTGCAACAAGGCGGCCGCCAGCAGCCCGACCGGAACGCCCGCCCACAGCGCGAATCCCCAGTTGTAGTCGTACGAGAAGACGTGACGTCCGAAGGTCGTCACGAACGGCGCGTGCTGGACGTAGGCCGAACCGGCCGTCGCAACGAGCCCGAAGAACACGAACACGAAGACTTCACCCAAGCCGAGGTATCCGTACGGCCGCGGACCTCCCGTGTAAGCCCACCCGGCGATCCCGCACAGAAGCCCCAAGGGAATGAACCACCACGTGACCCGGGCCGCCAAGACGAGGCCCGCGATTCCAGCCACGCCGAAGGAGGTCAGGGCGGCGATCTTCACCTCGCGCACGGTGGCCAGCCCGCCGGCGACGAGACGCACTGGCCCCACGCGCCGATCGTCGGTCCCCCGTTCGCCGTCTGCATAGTCGTTGACGAAGTTGGTCCCGATCTGGATGCCGAGCGCCACGATCAGGGCCAGCACGGCGTTGAGCCACGACAGGTGATGATCGAACTGGGTGCAGAGCGCTGTGTGGCACGACGAGTTCGACTGGGGGGTCGCTAAGACGAGTTGCCCACTCGACCAGTAGCCCGCCGCCGTGCCAACTGCGACGGGCACGATCGCCGCAGGCAATGTGCGGGGGCGGGCGCCTGCCATCCACACCTTGAGCTGCGGGCTCACGAGCGACCACGCAGCCGACGCCCGTCCAAAGCCTGACCCACGCCAGCGTCGCTCCCACCGCCGGAAGTTCCGATGACCTCGCAGTGCACGGCGCCCTACGCTACTGGCCGGTGCCCGAGCTCGTCGCACTCGATCTCCCTGGTGGAAAGGGGTTTGTCGATGCGCTCCAAGCCATCTGGGACACCGGCGACGCCGCCGCACCCCTTGATCCGCGGCTGCCGGCGATCGCTCGCCGCACCCTGCTCGACGCACTGCGTCCGACCCGCATCGTCGGTTCGGACGGTGAGCAGCACGCCCTCCCGGACGGCGTCCCCGTCAAGGACGGAGATGCGCTCGTCATCGCCACCTCGGGAACCTCTGGTGAGCCCAAGGGGGTTGTGCTCACGCACGCGGCGATCTCTGCGTCCGCGCGCGCAACC
The DNA here is from genome assembly GCA_963763575.1 of uncultured Acidimicrobiaceae bacterium. GTDB lineage: Bacteria > Actinomycetota > Acidimicrobiia > Acidimicrobiales > RAAP-2 > Bog-473. The sequence goes on along the minus strand of CAVXPD010000019.1, from coordinate 219,567 downwards.
ACCACGAGGTTGGGTATCGACCCGAGCCGCCACACCTGGCTCGCCTGCCTCCCGCTGGCACACATCGGTGGCTTGTCGGTGGTCACGCGTGCGGTGATCACCGGCACCCCGCTCTTGGTCATGCCGGGTTTCGATGCCGAGTCCGTCGAAGAGGCCGGCCGATCGGGGCGGGTGACGCACGTGTCGCTCGTGACGACCGCGCTCGCCCGCCTCGACCCTTCGGTGTTCTCGTGCGTGCTCCTCGGGGGCAGCAAGCCACCGGCCATCCTGCCCGTGAACGTCGTGACGACGTACGGCATGACCGAGAGCGGATCGGGCGTCGTCTATGACGGAGCACCTCTCGAAGGAGTCGACGTCGCCGTCCGGCACGTCGATGGCACGTACTCGGTCGCTGGAACGCGGGACGGCGCCTCGGGGGCAGACGGGGAGATCCTCGTCCGGGCACCGATGATGTTCCGCTGCTACCGCGGCGGGGAGGACGGCCGGGTGATGGGGCCCGACGGCACCGCAAGTTGGTTCGCCACCGGCGACGCCGGGCATTGGGACGCCGGCGGACTGCTCTCGGTGTCGGGCCGGATGGACGACGTCATCACCACGGGCGGCGAGAAGGTCTGGCCCGACCTGGTCGAGCGCGTCCTGAGCGCGCACCCCGATGTCGCCGAGGTCGCGGTGTGGAAGCGTTCGGACCCCGAGTGGGGAGAACTGGTCGTCGCGTGGGTGGTGCCCGCCGATGACGCACCCTCCCTGGACGAGCTGCGGCGAATCGTCTCCGAGATGATCGCCCCGTGGGCCGCCCCCAGAGAGCTCGTCCTCGTCGACGACCTCCCTCGCACCGCCGCCGGCAAGGTGCGCCGGCGCGAGCTCGAGATCTTCGGCACCTAGGCCATTTCGTCGGGACCGTCCGGCTTGTCCGCCATCGCCTGGAGCTGCGCGCTCAGCCGCTCCAGCTTGTCGGGATTTGTCACCGCCCGCACGCCCACGATCAGCCCATCCATGATGTCGAGCACAAGTGCGGTGACGACGACGTCGTTCTCGACGAACACCGACGCCGGCTGTCCGTTGAGGATGACGGCGTGCGGAAGTCCGCGTGCCTTCTTGGCCACGTTGATCAAGAAGCGCGAACTTCGGTGCGGCCCGATGACCGGCCGCACGGCGGCCCTGACCTTGCCGCCGCCATCAGTCCACAGCACGACGTCGGCCGAGAGCATGGAAAGCAGGTTGGAGAGGTCACCGGTCGCGCACGCCTGGAGGAACCGGTCCGTGAGCTCCCGGCCGTGGCGCACGTCCGCGTCGAAGCGCTGGCGCCGCTCTTCGATGCGCCGACGCGCCCGGGTGCCCAGTTGGCGGCAGGCGGCGGGAGTTCGCCCAAGCGAGTGTCCCACCTCCTCGAACGAATACCCGAAGATGTCGTGCAAGAGATACGCCGCCCGTTCGAGCGGTGTCAGCTCCTCGAGGAGCACGAGGAATGCCAGGGACAGTGAGTCCGCCTGCTCGGCCGCGGCCATCTCGTCGACGACGACCGGTTCGGGCAGCCAAGGCCCGGTGTAGGTGACCCGTTGCGCGCGGGCCGATCCGAGTTGGTCCAGGCACAGCCTGGTCACGATGGTCACCAGATAGGCGCGCACCGACTCGACGGGCTCGTCGGGGCGCCGTAGCCACCGGATGCACGCATCCTGGAGCACGTCCTCGGAGTCGGACGCGCTGCCCAGCATCCGGTAGGCGATGCCGAAAAGAAGCGAACGCCACTCCTCGAAGGCGAGGGCGTCGGCCTCGGCGTCACGCAACGGCGTCCGACCCCTCGCTCGTTGTGGAGAGCGTTGTCGTGCAGTGGGATGTCGCACGAGTCCGAGAAACCCTGGCTACGCAGACCGAGGCCGGCGTTGAACCGCGACCGGAAGTTCTCCAGCGCCACCCAGGAGGCCAATTCCACAAACTCAGGATCGCTCAGGTGGATCCGGATCCGAGCCGCCAGGTCGTCGGAGACCTCAGCGGGGCACCCAGTTGCCACTTCCGCGTACTCGAGGACCGCGCGCTCCCGCTCTTCGAAGAGGTCCGAGGTGCGCCACGCGCCGACCGCCCGGACCTTGGCCGGATCGATGCCGTCGATCATGCCCTCGTAGTAGCCGTAGTCGATGCACCACGAACAGCCGATGCGAGCCGACGTCGCCTGGATGGCCAGCCAGCGCAGCGTCGGGTCGAGCTTCTTCCAACCGAATTGCGCCGCTGTTTCCAGGCTGCCCATGGCGACCAGGACACCCGGGTGATGTGACGCCGCCGCCGTCGGCTCGACCATCTGGCCGAAGCGGCGCTTGGTGTAGCGGTGGGCGAGGCGCGTGACGATGCCGCGGGGCTCTTCCAGAAGTGGGACGTGGGCCATGGCGACCACCGATCCTTTCGTTCCGATTCGTTACACCCTCAGACGGAGGAGGGGGCCGTGGTGTGACATGCCCGAGGGCGTCCGATTCCACGCCGTCAAGGTGAGCTGGTGCTCCGCCGAGTCGACGGTATCGGTGCCACTCGGACGACTGCCCAGGTCAGCCAACCCCGCCGGAGGGCCGCGCCGTGGTACCCCCGTCGACGACAAAGGTCTGCCCGGTCACCCACGACGAGGCGTCGGAAGCCAAGAACAGCGCTGCCGTCGCCACGTCGTCGGGCACGCCGAGCCGACGCAGGGGGATCTGCGCGGCGATGCGCTCTTCGCCGGGACCCTCCCACAGCGCGGCCGCCAGGCGGGTCTTGACGAGTCCGGGGGCGAGCGCGTTGACCCGGACTTCTGGTGCGAGCTCGAAGGAGAGTTGCCGCGTGATGTGGAGCACGGCCGCCTTCGTGACGTTGTACCAGCCGATGCCGGGCTCCACCCCGAGTCCGCCGATCGACGCCACGTTGATGACCGAGCCTCGCAAGCCAGCCTTGACCGCGGCCGAGGTCCACACGAGGACCGACAGCTGGTTGACCTCGAAGGTCTTCTGCGCCCGCACAACGTCGATGTCGATCATGGGGCCGAAGTAGGGATTGGTGCCGGCGTTGTTGACCAAGATGTCGACACGGCCGAACCGGTCGACCGTCTCCGCGACACACTCGCTCGCTTCCTCAGGCCGCCCGACGTGCGCGGCGCGCCACCCGACCCGCTCTTCGGGAGCACCCGCGGCCACCAAGCCCTTCGCCGCCTCGGCCAGGTCCTCGGAGGTACGGGACGAGATCATGACGTTCGCGCCTGCTTCGACGAACCGTGTCGCGATGGCGAGGCCGATGCCTCGGCTCCCGCCGGTGATCAGCGCGGTCTTTCCCGTGAGTTCGAGCTCCATAGCCCGAGCCTTGCACGCGAGCGGCGGGGGGCTTGTGCCCCCGGCAAGTCGGGGTCCTAGCATCCCTTGGGTGAACCACCTGGCCGATGAGACGAGCCCGTATCTGCGGCAGCACGCCGAGAACCCCGTCGAATGGTTTCCGTGGGGCGACGACGCTCTGCGTCGGGCCCGCGACGAGGACAAGCCGATCTTCCTCTCCATCGGATACGCGTCGTGCCACTGGTGCCACGTCATGGCCCACGAGAGCTTCGAGGACCCGGAGACGGCGGCCGATCTTTCCCGGTGGTTCATCTCCGTGAAGGTGGATCGCGAGGAACGTCCGGACCTCGACACCGTGTACATGGCGGCGACCCAGGCCCTGACCGGCTCCGGCGGCTGGCCGATGTCGGTGTTCTGCACACCCGACGGTCGACCGTTCTATGCGGGGACCTACTTCCCCCCCGAGGAGCGTCACGGCATGCCCGCGTTCCGACGCGTGGTGCAGGCGCTCGGCGAGGCCTGGGTGCGCGAGCGCGCCCAGGTACTGGCTCAGGCCGACGCCCTGGTCGCCGCGGTCGACAAGGAGCTCCGACTCGCCGAGTCCTTGGGACGCGACGACGCTGCCCGGGCCGGCGCCCCCGCCGATGCCGTGGGCGCCGCTTCGTCCGGAGTGGTGGACCGCGTCGGTGTGGACGCGCTCGGGAGCCACCGAATCGACGTCGACGCCGGTGCGCTCATACAGACGGTGGTGGCCGGCCTCGCCGGCAGCTTCGATCCGCAGTGGGGTGGCTTCGGGCCGGCACCCAAGTTCCCCCGACCGACGTTGGTCGAGCTGTGCTTGCGCCAGGCGCGGCGCGGCGAAACGGGCTCGGATCAGGCGCAGCTGATGGGGATGCGGACGCTCGACGGCATGGCCGCAGGGGGCATCTACGACCACCTGGTCGGCGGGTTCTGCCGCTATTCGACCGACGCCCGTTGGTTGGTGCCCCACTTCGAGAAGATGCTCACCGATCAGGCCCTCCTCGCCCGGGCCTACCTGCACGCGTGGCAAACGGGGGGTCGCGAGGACTACCTCGGCGTGGTCACCGAGACACTCGACTTCGTCCTGCGTGACCTGTCGACGCCCGAAGGAGCGCTGTACTCGTCTTTCGACGCCGACGCCGGTGGCGTGGAGGGTGGTCATGCCACCTTTACCCTGGCGGAGCTCGGGCAGATCCTGCCGGCGGAGCTCGTCGGACCGGCCGCCCAGTGGTACGGCATCACAGAAGGCGGAAACTGGGAGGGACGATCGATCCCGGTCCGCCCCGTCGGGGCACCCCTGGCCCGTCCGGCCGAGGTCGAGCAGGCGCGCGTGCTGCTCGCCGCAGCACGTGCCGAGCGGGTGCAGCCGGCGCGGGACGAGAAGGTCCTCACGGAGTGGAACGCCATGGCCGCGGCGACCCTGGCCGAGGTCGCTGCCGCCACCGGCCTCGACCACTACGGACGACGGGCCGAGGAGATCTGCGACTTCTTGTGGGAGGCAATGTTCCGGGACGGGCGCTTGCTCCGGAGCTGGCAGGGCGGGCGGGCACGCCATCTCGCTGTCGGGGCCGACTATGCCTGGCTGGCCGAGGCGTGCCTGCGCGTTTCCGAGTGGACGGGGACGGCCCGGTGGCGCCGCCGGGCGCTCGCTGCGGTCGACCAGCTGCGCCTTCTGTTCTGGGACGACGAATCCGGGGGTTTCTTCACCACCGGATCCGACGCCGAGAGTCTCGTCGTCCGGCCCAAGGAGTTCGTCGACGGGGCGCTCCCCGCGACGAACTCCATCGCGGTGACCGCGTTGCTGCGCGCCAGCGCCCTGCGCGAAGACCCGGCGCTCGACGACGCCGTCGCCCGCACCATCGCTCTTGCCAAGCCGCTGCTGGACAGGCATCCGGGAGCCTTGGCCGACCTGGTCGCCGCGCTTCCCATGTGGAGCGGGCGCTACGAGATCGTGGTGACCGGTGACCGGCCCGACCTGCTGGCCGAGGTGCGACGACGGTGGCTGCCTGCTGCGGTGGTCGCCTGGGGCCAGGCCGACGACGGACCGCTCTTCGCCGGGCGGGCGTCCGACCCGGGGCAGGCCTACGTCTGCCAAGCTCGCTCGTGTCGGATGCCCGCGTCCGACGCCACTACCCTGGCCCGCCAACTGGAGTCGCTGGCGGCGTGAGCGGCGAAGCCCTTTCAGGGGAGGACGGGCTTCGGGCTGAGGATGGAAGCGAGAACGAACAGGTGAACGGCAGTGCGGGCGTGACCGCAGACGACGAGAGTGCGATCGCCGAGCAGGAGGAAGCGGATGCTCGGAAACCGGCCGCCTCCAGGTCTGAGGCGTCCCGCCTCGTTCGACGCTCCGCGCGCCGCAAGGAGCGCGTCCCCACGGCGGGCGGATCGACGCTCCACCTCCTGGTGTTGTCCTCGACGCGAGAAGACACCACGGTGGTCGACCTGGCGACCAGAACCGTGATGCGCATTCGCGTGCCCTGGCCCGAGGACCACGAGCCCGACATCAGCACGTTCGACGTCGTGGAGGTGACCCTGGCGCCGGATCCCGAGCGGGACGACCTGGCCCAGCCCGAGGCGCAGACCGTGGCCGATCTGCCCCGCCATGTCGGGACGCTGCGAGGACGACATGTGCGCAAGCTCTTGCGTCGCATGGTGGCGACGCCGGACGGGCCGCTCCTCGGGTTCCCTGGGGCATCCGCCCCTTATTGGGAGTTCCGGGGCTTCCGGCCCTCGGTCGCACTCATCGAGCCGACCCGCAGTCCGCAATTGATCCGGCGGAGCGCCGACGGAACCACCTGGGTCCGGTTCGGCTGGGACCGTGACGACGTCTGGCTTCCGGTGGAGGACCGCAACGCCGCCCGGGCCCTGGACGCGGCACGGCGCGAGCGACTGAGCGGCAAGAGCTTGGCCAACGCCCTGGGCTTCGACCCGCAGTATCTGCTCGTGACGGTCAGCCCGCCGCGCGACGGCCACTGTTACAAAGTCTGCGCAGCCGTGTTGCCGAGCGGCTGAGGTTCGGTCCCAACGCCGCGGCGCTTGACTGAGCGCCCGCAGGGGGCGTCCCGGCTCAGCGGCCGAGCTTTCCTCCGGCGAGGTCCTCGGCCATGGCCCAGCCGAACGTCACGAGCCGATCGCCCTTTTCGGGGTCGAACCCGGTGAAGTGCGAATCGACGCCCTCGGGGATCTTGACTTTGGGAGCGACGAAATCGAGGCCGCCGACCGCGGAGCCGTCCCCCTTGAGGACAAACGTTCGATCGTCGAGCCGGCTCTCGCAGCCGAAACGCTTGGCCAAGCGACGCGCCCAGGCGCGCTCCTCGCCCGAGGACTTGTGGCCGGGGAAGGGCACCACGTCCTGCAGGCCGGTGAAGGCCCGGAAGCCCTCCGGCGCCATGAGGCGGGTCCCCAAGAGGACGTCTTCGTCGGGGAACGCGAGGAGGGCCCGGCGGTACTGGTCCCCCATGATCCCCTTGAGCGCTGCCTCGGCCCTCGAGGTGCGGTCGACCAGCGCCAGCCCGACGAGCAGGGAAGGCGTGCCCCCGATGCGCTCGAGGGTGCAGAACGAGTAGCCGCGGAGCTTGTTGCCCTCGCGGGCCTGGGTGATGAGGACCCAGGACTCTCGTTCCTTGGAAAGGAAGCCGATATCGAATCCGGGGGCTCGATCTCCGCTGAGATCCGCCATCTCGACGAGCTCAGCGTCGCTGAGCGCAGTGCAATCCTTGGTGCTCACTACGATCGGCATGAACCAATTCTAGTTGTTGCGTTCGGGGTCTTCCCAACCGGGTCCCGGACGCAAGGCGGAGGACCAATCGGGCATCCTCTCTCAAATTCCTGGTCAGGCGGCGAAATCTGGCCTCGGCCTCTCGGCGACGCCGGTGTCGCCGGTTCACGAAAGAAGGGCGCTCTGACCAAGCAACCGCTTGAGCTCGCCGACAAGACCGTTGCGGCAGTCGACGTTGAACTCCGGCGGCAACCGCAGGACCTTGTCCCCGACGTGCAATAGGACGGCCGAAGGGCCGGGATGGCCGCAGAGCACCTCCTTGAGCCCCTCGACCCTGGAGTCCGTCAGCACCCCGAGCGGCAGTTTGATGTGGAGGTCCTCGTCGCCCCGCTGCAGGAGTGGGCGCGTCACCTCCATGCAGACGATCTTCGGCTCCTCTTCCCGGGTGTCGAGTCGCCCCTTGACCAGCACGATGGCGTCGTTCTCGACGAGGGCGCCGTACTCGGCCATCGTCTTGGGGAAGACGAAGACCTCCATCGCCGCCTGGAGGTCCTCGAGCACGAACCGTGCCATGAGCTCGCCCTTCTTGGTGTAGGAGCGGCGTAGGTCGGTGACAACGCCTCCAACCGTCCGCACCTGCGAGCGGTCTCCGGCCCCCGACACCTCGTCCTCTCGCATGTCCGACAGGGTGCTGTCGGTATGCCGGGCCAGAGCCGCCTCGAAGCCCATGAGCGGATGGTCGCTCACGTAGAGGCCGAGCATCTCCTTCTCGAAGGCGAGGCGCTGCGCCTTGTCGAACTCGGCCTGTGGGATGTCGACCTTCGTCCCACCCCACCCCGGGTCCGCCTCGTCCTCGTCGAACACCGAGAAGAGCGTCGTGATCCCCAGGTCCTTCTCGCGCCGGTGCTCCAGGGTCCGGTCGACGATCGCGTCGAGCACGAGGCACAGGCCCTGGCGGGGGTGGTCGACCGAGTCGAACGCACCGGCCTTGGCGAGCGACTCCATGGTTCGTTTGTTGAGCACCACCGGGTCCACCCGGGCGCAGAAGTCGAAGATGTCCACGAACGGACCGTTGGCGCTGCGTTCCGCCACGATCCGCTCCACGAGGCCCTCGCCGACGTTGCGCACCGCCGCCAACCCGAACACGATCGCGGGGTGGTCGCGGTCGCCGCTGCGATCGGGCGCGAACTCGACGACCGAGCGGTTGACGTCGGGCACCAGCACTTCGATCCCCCTGGCCCGGCACTCAGCCAGGTAGACCGCTGTCTTGTCCTTGTTGTCCCTTACTGACGTGAGCAGCGCGGACATGTACTCGACCGGATAGTGGGCCTTGAGCCATGCCGTCTGGTAAGCGACGAGTCCGTAGCCGTAGGAGTGCGACTTGTTGAAGGCGTAGTCAGCGAACGGCTCGATGATGTCGAACAACTGGGTGCCCAACTCCTCGTCATAGCCCTGCTGGACGCAGCCGGCGATGAACTTCTCGCGCTCGGCGGCGATCAGGGCGCGGATCTTCTTTCCGCATGCCTTGCGGAGGTTGTCGGCCTCCTCGAGGGAGTAGCCGGCGAACTTCTGCGCGACTCGCATGACCGACTCTTGGTACAGCATGAGCCCGTAGGTGTCCTTCAGGATGGGCTCGATGTCGGGGTGGAGGTACGTGAGCTCCTTGCGGCCGTTCTTCAGCTCCGGGAAGTCGCGATGCATATTGGCCGCCATGGGGCCCGGCCGGTACAGCGCCACCAGGGCGGCCACGTCGTCGAAGGACGTGGGAGCCAGAGAGCGCAGCGTCTGTCGCATGGCGGCGCCTTCGAGTTGGAAGACGCCGATCGAGTCCGCCCGCCGCAACATGGCCAGCGTCTCCTCGTCTTCGAGGGAGATGTTGTCGATGTCCGGGCGCTGTCCAGTGGCCTCTTGGACAAGGTCCAGGCTCCGTTCGATCACCGAGAGGTTCCGCAGCCCGAGGAAGTCCATCTTCAACAGCCCGAGGTCCTCGACGCCGTGCATTTCGTACTGAGTGACGATGGGCGCGTCCTCGGGATCCCCGCCCGCGTCGGGCTTGCGCTGGATCGGCAGATAGTCGGTCAACGGGTCGCGGGAGATCACCACCGCTGCCGCGTGGATGCCGTCCTGGCGCCGCAGTCCCTCGAGGCCGAGCGCGACGTCGATGACTTCCTTGGCTTCGGGGTCGGCCTCGTGCATCGTCCGCAGCTCGCCGGCCGACGCGTAGCCGTCCTCGTGCCCCTCGGTCTTCTGCAGGCACGCCCGCAGCGGGGTGTCGCGTCCCATGATGAGCGGGGGCATGGCCTTGGCGATGCGATCGCCGACCGCATAGGGCTTGCCCAGCACTCGGGCTGCGTCCCGTACGGCCGCTCGCGCCTTGATCGTCGAGAACGTGATCACCTGCGCGACCCGGTCGCTGCCGTATTTCTCCGCCGCATAGCGCATGACGTCCGCCCGGTAGCGCTCGTCGAAGTCCATGTCGATGTCAGGCATCTGTTTGCGGCCCGGGTTCAAGAAGCGTTCGAAGAGGAGGTCGTAGCGGATGGGATCGAGGTCCACGATGCGCAGGCAGTAGGCCACGCAGCAACCCGCCGCCGAACCCCGGCCGGGGCCCACGCGGATGCCGTTTTCCCGGGCGAAACGGATCAGGTCCCACACCACGAGGAAATAGGCGGGGAAGCCCATGTCCCCGATCACCCGCAGCTCGAAGTCAAGGCGCTCCACGACCTCGGTCGGCACCGGGTCGCCGTAGCGCTGCTTCGCCCCCTCGAAGGCGAGGTGACGCAGGTAGGACTGCCCCCGCTCCTCGTAGGTCTCCCCCTCGAAGTGTTCCGGCACGGGAAACTCGGGGAGGCTCGGCTTGCCCAGCTCGATCTGGACGTCCGCGCGCTCGGCGATGAGCAGCGTGTTGTCGCACGCCTCGGGGATGTCACCGAAGAGGTGCCTCATCTCGGCCGCGGTCTTGAGGTAGTGCTCTGTGCCTTCGAACTTGAAGCGGTTGGCGTCGGAGAGCAGTGCACCCGTCTGGACGCACAGCAGCGCGTCGTGGGCCACGGCGTCTTCTCTGTGGGTGTAATGGCTGTCGTTCGTCGCCAGCAGTGGTGCGTTCAGCCGCCGGGCGATCTCCATCAGTTGCGGGTTCGTCCGGTGTTGGTCCGCCAGGCCGTGGTCCTGTAGCTCGACGAAGAGGTTGTCCCGGCCGAAGATGTCCTGAAGGCGCGCCGCCCGGCGCTCCGCCTCCTCTGCATTGCCCGAGAGCAGCGCCTGGAGCACGACACCACCGAGGCAGCCAGTCGTCGCGATCAACCCGCTGTGGTGGCGCTCGAGGAGCTCCCAGTCCAACCGAGGCTTGTAGTAGTACCCCTCGAAATAGGCGGCCGACGACAGCTTCATGAGGTTGCGGTAGCCCGCAACCGTCTCGGCCAGCAGGGTGAGGTGGTAATAGAGCTTCTGCCCGCCTTCCACGTCGCCGCCGGTGTCGTCGACCCGTCCCCGTCGAACCGGCCGTTCGTGGCGCGACTCTCCGGCCATGTAGGCCTCCGTGCCGATGATCGGGACGATCCCCTGATCCCGGCACGCCTTGTAGAAGTCGAGGACCCCGTACATGTTCCCGTGGTCCGTGATTCCGAGGGCTGGTTGCCCATCCGCCGCCGCGGCCGCGACGAGATCCCCGACACGGGCCGCCCCGTCGAGCATGGAGAACTCGGTGTGCGTGTGCAGATGCGTAAACGACCGCTCCGACACCGGCCCTCCTTTCGCCACGTCCAAACTTACACCGGTGTCATTCCTCCCCCGGGGCTCCGCAATCTAGCCAGCGGTAGGGACACACATGTCGAGTGCACCTCCCACCTTGTTCGGGGTTCTGCCGCTGCTCGTCCGGAGGTGAAAAAGCACGTCGGAGGGTGGAGGGCGGCGACTCGGAACGTGGGGGCGAATCCCCCGGGCGCTGAGCTCAGAGATAGGCCCCGGTCCGGCCCGTCTCGCCCGCCGAGGGCAGCCCGCGCTGGCGCATCTCGTCCAGCTGGGCCCGCGCCGCCATCTGCTGAGACATCAGCGTCGCCTGGATCCCATGGAACAGTCCCTCGAGCCATCCGACGAGCTGTGCCTGGGCGATACGCAGCTCCGCATCGCTGGGCGTCTCTGAGTCGAAGGGCAGCGCGAGCGACTCGAGCTCCGCCACCAGATCCGGTGACAGGCCCTCCGCCAGGTCGCGGATCGACTGCTCGTAGATCTCGCGCAGACGCACGCGGCTCTTCTCGTCGAGCGGCGCGGCGCGCACCTCGTCGAGCAAGGTCTTCACCATCGAGCCGATGCGCAAGACCTTGGCCGGCTCGTTCACGGCCTCGGTCTTCGGCCTGTCGTCTCCGTCTGCTCCCGCAGCGCCGGCCTCACCACCTGGGCCGCCAAGGACCTCGTCGGGTGCGATGGCGGCTGGGCCGGCGCCTGGCATCTCGCTGGCTGTCGCATCGTTGGTCACGTCACTTTTCCCGCTTTCCGTACCTGCGAGGCCTGGGCTCATCCGGGCCTCCGTATCTGCGAGGACTGGGCTCACCACAGGCGCACCCTCGCGTCCGCGTCCTTCCGCCCCGTGGTGCCACCAGCCGTTCCGGGGTCACCCAGCCTGCCACGCGCGCAACGGGACCAGCATCTCGGCCGGGGTGAGCGACCCGTGACGGGCTCTCAAGCGGAGCTCACCGGTGTCCGCCGGGTCGAGGAACGCTATGGGAGCGTGCGGGACGAGGGCCACGTCCCCAAGCCGGGCCGCGATGGTGGCGGACGGCACCCCACCGAGCCAGCCGTCCTCGATGATCTGATCCCTGGTGCGCACCCACGCCACATCGCCGTGCCGCTCGATGGCCGCGTCGAGAAGTGACCCTTCGGCGCCCGGACGGGCGTGCAACCAGCGAAACCGACCCTCACCGCTGATGAGGGAGACGTCCCCCATTATTTCCGGCCCGAAAACTTCCACCGAGCTCCCCACCTCCACCTGCCCGTGGTCCGCCGTCACAACCAGGACCGCCCCGGCGGGCAGCGCGTCGAGGACGTCGGCGACCAGACGGTCGGCTGCGCGCAGTTCGTCGTCGTAGTACTCACCGAGCCCCTCCGCGTGTGCCACGCGGTCGATCCCCTCGTAGTAGGCGTACACGAAGGGCGCGCCCGAGGCGGCCAACTGGCGCACCTTCGTGACGAGACCTGCCGCCGTGTTCCAGCGGTGGAGTTCGACGCGGCCGAGATGGGCCGCGGTGAACCCCGTGGGTCCGTAGTCGTAACGGGTCACCACCGGCACCATCCCGGTCGCACCGGGGAAGCTCGGAAATGGTTGGAACACGTGGGCGGGCACTCGCATGCGGACGTCGACACCCCGCACGGACCACTGCAGGACGTTCATGACGTCGCCGTCGAGGGCGAGCCGGTAGCCCACGACTCCGTGTTCCGCCGGCACCTTGCCGGTGACCAGCGTGGTCAACGCGCAGGCCGTCGTGCTCGGTGCCACGGTGGTGATTGAGCCGCCCCACCCCGACGAGAGCATGGGGGCCAGGTCGCTTCGCTCCTTCAGCTGCTCGGCCCCGAGTCCGTCGACGACGAGTAGCACGATCTGCCTCGCCTCGGCGACCAGGGCGGGGATCCAAGGCGGGAGCGCAGTGCCCGGTTGGGCCAACTGGCCCAGCAGCGACGGCACGACCTTGTGCAGGGAGGGCCCCTCCCAGTCGGGGAGGAGGAGCGTTGGCGCACCCTCCGTGGCCGCATCGGACTCGGCCGCAACCTCCCTGATTGCCGCGCCGTCGCTCACGGAGGCCCACCCTACGACCCCGGCACCCCCTTCAGCGGTGGAAGGGCCGGTAGGATTGAATGTCGTGAGAGTCTCAACACGAGGTGACTACGCCTGCAGGGCGCTCCTTTCGCTGGCTCTCCACGGCGCCGAGACCCCGACCTCGGTGCGGGACATCGCCGAGAGGACGGCGCTCCCTCAGCCGTATCTCGAGCAGATCTTGCTCGCGCTCAAAGGCGCCGGGCTCGTGCGGTCCAAGCGCGGCGTCGGCGGGGGCTACGTCCTGGCCCGGCCGCCGGAGGAGATTTCGCTGGCCCAGATCGTCTCCGCAGTCGACGGTCCGATCGCCGCCGGAGACTTCGGCGAGCCCCATGCCAACGGCGCCTGCAACCACGAGGGTCAATGCGTGCTGCTCGCTGTGTGGGCGGACGTGGGTGAGACCATCCGCATCTATCTGCAGTCCTACAGCTTGGCGGACATGGTCGACCGGGCCCGGGGGAACGTGACCGCCGGCGTCTGACCGGGGCTTGGCCGAACCGTCGCGGCTAACTCATTCGTCCCGCTCGGGGTCGCGCGACGCCAGGTTCTCACGGTCGGGCGTTCGGTTCCATTGCTCGATAACCGGCGTCCCACGCTCCTCGGCGAGGACGCAGACCCCACCAGGAAACAGGGCGAAGAGACGCCCAGCGACGGGCGGCAGCCCGAGCCAGCGGGCCGCCAGGACCCGGAGGAGGTGCCCATGGGCCACGCACAGCGTGGCGCCGTCCCGCTCCCGTGCACGTTCGACGACCCGGTCGGCCCGCAACCCGACGTCGGAGACCCGCTCGCCTCCGGGGACGCCGTCCACCCAGAGGTCCCACCCAGGGCTGGCCTCTCGGATTTCGGCCGTGGTCAGGCCCTCGTAGTCGCCGTAGTCCCACTCCATGAGGTCCGGGTCTGGTTCGCAGCTGAAGCCCGCCAGGGCACAGGTCTCCGCTGCCCGGCCGAGAGGGCTGGTGAGGACCAGTGCGGGAGCGGTGAACCCGAGGGCCCGCACCAGCTCACCTGCCCCTTTGGCCTGGGCCCGACCCTGGTCGAGGAGTGGAATATCGGTGCGGCCCGTGTGTTGGCCTGTGAGGGACCACTCGGTTTGGCCGTGCCTTAGCAGAACCATCCGGACGGCCACGCCGTAGACCACCACGACAAGGAAATTCACGCAACTCCGAACACCCCGCTGGAATGATTGAGCCCCTGGGATGGTTGTACAGCGCAGGTTCCCCCGGGACTTTCCGGGTACGAGGAGAGTGAACGAAAACGGCTGGAGCAAAGATGAAGAGCGCGGTGAGCACGTCGGACACATTGGGTTTGATGTTGCGTGACCTCGACCAGTTCCCCATGCCCGATCACGAGCAGCAGGTAGAGCTGGCCAAGCGGGTGATGGCGGGCGACGAGGCTGCGCGCAAGCAGATGATCGCCGCCAACCTCCGGTTGGTGGTGCACTGGGCCCGCCGCTACCAGGACCGGGGCGTCGACATGGCTGACCTGGTCCAAGAGGGCACCTTCGGCCTGATGCGCGCCGTCGACAAGTTCGACTGGGAGCGCGGCTTCCGTTTCTCTACCTACGCCACCTGGTGGATTCGCCAGGCCCTCCAGCGCGCCGTGCAGCAGCATGGCCGCACGATCCGCATTCCCCTCGAGGTGGGAGAGCAGATTCAGCGCCTGGAGCTGACGAAGGCGGAGCTGGCGAGCACCCTGGGCCGGGCCCCGACCGAGGAAGAGCTCGACGACGCCACTGGCATGACCGCCGACGAGCGGGAATCGCTCGAGGACGTGGCGCGGGTGACCGCGTCGCTCGACCAGCCCGCCGCCCTCGAGTCGTCGACGACGCTCGGGGAACTGGTCGCCCCGGACGACTCTGACTTCGCCGGCGACGTGGAGCAGACGATGGTCTATGACGAGGTGCGCGACGCCGTCGAGCGCCTCCCCGGGTTGCAACGCGACGTGCTGCGGCTCCGCTTCGGCTTCGACGGTGACTCTCCCGCATCCCTGCAGTCGACGGCTGAGCGCCTCGGCGTCGGGGTACGGCGGGTCCGGCGGGCCGAGGAAGAGGCGCTGGCGGCCCTCTCCGGCGACCCCGACGTTCTCGGCGTCCACGAGGCCGCCTGACCTGCTCCGTTGGCCGGGGTCATTTCCCCGGCCGAGCCAGTCCCAGATAGTTGGCTAGATCGTCCGGCAGCTCCGAGCTGAACGTGACGCGCGCGCCGGAGCCCGGATGGTCGAAGGTGAGCCGGTAGGCGTGGAGGAAGAAGCGCCCGGAGCCCAGGTCCCGCTCGGGCGTGCCATAGCGGGCGTCACCGACGACGGGGTGCCCGATGGCCGCCATATGGACACGGATCTGATGGGTGCGCCCGCTCTGGAGCGAGACCTCGAGAAGCGTGGTCGGCACCGATGTCCCCCTCCCGCGCCGCTCCAACACCCGATAGGAGGTCCGGGAGGGACGACCGGCGGCGGTCACGGTCATCTTTGTCGGGGTGCGGGCCGACCGGCCGATCGGCGCCTCGATCTCACCCCGCTCGTCGGCCACCTCGCCGACGACCAGGGCGAGATACCGACGCTCCATCGATCTCGTGGCCAGCTGCTCCACCAGCGCCCGATAGGCGTCCTCGGTCCGGGCCACCGCCAACAGACCGGAGGTGCCCTTGTCGAGGCGATGCACGATCCCCGGCCGGTCCGGTGGGCACACCCCGGCTGCGACGAGATCGGCCAGATCCGGGAAGCGGGCCAGCAGGCCCCCCACCAGCGTCCCCTCGTCGTGGCCAGCCCCCGGGTGCACCACGAGGCCGGCGGGCTTGTCGACCACGGCCACGAGATCGTCGGCGTGCACCACGGCGAACCGCACCCCAGGCTCGGCCGCCGGGGCCCCGGGGCCGGGGGCCGGCAGGTGCACCGTCAAGGACGCGCCCTCCCTCAGGACGGCGCGCCCCGCCGTAACCGCCGTGCCGTCGACGAGCACCCGGCCATCCGCGATCAACGTCGTCGCCGCAGCGCGCGAGACACCGGCGACCATGGCGACGCCCCGGTCGACCCGCACGCCCGCCAAGAGCGCAGGCACCTCGGCGCTGATGGTCTCCCCCGGCGGCACACCGTCGCCCCCCGAGTCCGCCGGACCGCTCACGCCGCCCCGCGCTGGCGCACCTCGTTGCGTCCGAAGAACATGGCCACCACCACGATGATGACCCCGACGGTGACGCACGCGTCAGCGAGGTTGAACGTGGGCCAATAGTCGAGCGTGATGAAGTCGGGTACCTGGCCGCCGTGCCCGCCGGCGATCCGCTCGCTGAGGTTCCCCAGCGCCCCCCCGAGCACCAGCCCTGCCCCGATGGCCAGTGGCACGGTGCGGACCTGGGCCACGACCACGGCCAGGACGACGATGCCGATGCAGAGCAGCACGGTGACGGCGGTGGCCCGGCCGCTGAAGAGGCTGAACGCGAAACCCGAATTGAACGTCAGGGCCAGGCCGAGCGGACCCCAGAGGTGCGTCACCCCGTGCACGTGGTCCACGGCCAGCGTCGTGGTGATCCTGTCGGCCACCACGACGACCACGGCAATGGCGAAGGCCAGGACCCGCGGCCGCGTCAGCGCCGGGACAGGCCCCCGCTCTTGCACGCCACACAGAGTCGGGCGTAGGGCAGCGCTCGGAGCCGCGGCTTGGGGATCGGCTGGAAGCACCGCTCGCAGTAGCCGTACGTCTTGTCGGCAATCCTCGCCAACGCGTCGTCGATCTCCTCGACGGCCAAGATGGCCTGGCCCGACAGTGCGAGATTGCGCTCACGGTCGACCGTCACGGTCCCGCCCTCGCCCGACTCCTCGTCGAACTGGACGTCGCCCGGCTCCCGCTCGAGCGCGAGGGAGTCGGCCTCGGCCCGCAGCGAGACTGCCTGCTCTTGGTACACCGCCCGCTCGGCTAGCAGCAGGTCGCGCACCTCTTCGAGGAACTTGGCGTCCTTGGCGTACGGGCCGGTCTTCGGGCGGACCGGTGCGGGCGGCTTCGGCTTGGGTGTGAACGCCGTGGTCGCCGTAGCGGCGCCCGCGCCGTTGCCCGTTGCGTTCTTCCGCCCGGCCGTGGCAGTGGCCTTCTTGGCCGCCACGGGCTTCTCGGCCGTCTTCTTGGCCGGTGCAGATGCGGTCGCGGCCGCCTTTCTGGTCGGTGCCGGCTTCTTCGCCGCGGCGGGCGCCGCTTTGCGGGGCACCGACCTGCTCTTGGTCGCCGGGGAGCTTGTCCTCTTGGCGGCTGGCGCGGTCGACCTCTTGGTGGCCGACGACGTCGTCTTCTTAGCCGTGGGAGCCGCCTTCTTGGCGGCGGTGGCTGCCTTCTTCACAACAGGAGCTGCCTTCTTCTTCGTGAGGATGGGACGCTTCGTAGCGGTTGCACCAACCTTGGTGGGAGCCGATTTGTTCCCGGCTTGCGACTTTCGGGCGGCGGAGGCGGCCGAACGCGACGCAGGCACCCTCTTGGCCTGGGTGCCCTTGCTCGCTGGCGTCATCGTGCCCTCCTTCGGGCCAAGCGCCGTGGCCACGTACCCCACCGCGACCTCGCCTGGGGAGCGGGTGACGATAGCGGAACGCGCCCGCGTGAGGCAATACCGCCGTCAGCCCACGAAATGCTCGGAATCAGAGCGAGCGGGGCGCCCCCGAGGCGCTCTGCAGGTTCAGCGTCTGCGCGCCGTCGTCCGCCTCGAGAGGCCGGCTCGACGCGGCCGTCGGATCTCCCCCGCCGGCTCTGGCCTTCGGCTTGACGCCCATCAGCGAATTGGCGGGTTGCACGTTCTCGTCGACCCACCTGAGGATGTCGGAGAGGGCTGCCGTCAGCCGGTTGCGCTCGGACTCGAGGTGCCGCGCCATGCTCTCGACGTCGGCGGCCAATTCCGTGCGCGTCGCCTCCAGCCGCGTGACCTCTTCGCGGAGCTTCTGATGCGACTCGGCCTGCAGCTGTGCCGCTGTCGCCTCGGCTGAGGCGATCGCCGCCGCGGCCGTCTCCTCGGCCTGGGACACGAGCGAAGCCGCTTCGGCCTCGCTCTCGCGCTTGGTCTGGTCGACGAACTTCTGAGCCAGTAGCAGTGTCCGCTGGAGGGTCTCGTCGGACAACACCGCCGAGTCGGAGGCAGCCGCCGCCGCGGCCTGCTCGCCCGTCTCCGCAGCCGCCGGCGCGGTGCGCCGCTCACGTTCGAGCTGGGTGATGCGGTCGCTGGCCTGATGGAGCCGTTCGTTCAACTGCCGGACGTGGTCTTGGAGCCCCTCGGCCTCCTGGGCCGCCTTATCCAGGTACTCATCGACTTCGTCGACGTTGTAGCCCTTCAGACCGAGACGGAACTCGACGGTCCGAAGTGTCTCCAGAATTGAGCTGGGTGCCTGGGAATTGTCCATGTCGGCCGAGTCTAACCACCCCCCCCTCTGATTCCAGTGATGGACTCAGGCGCGGAAGACCGGGATCAGGACGATTTGTGCAACCAGGATGACGACCAGAAAGGACCAGTCGAGGCCGCCTATGGGCCGGATGATCCGGCGTACCGGGCGCAGCACAGGCTCCACCAGCTGGTGGAGGAGGTACTGGATGCGGGCCAACGTCGTCCCCGGCCGGATGCGAAACCAGCTCAAGATCGCGTAGGGGAACATGATCAGCCAGATGTAGGCCTCGATGAGCCACGCGAGCACTTGGAAGATGTTCACCGACTCGCGAGGGTAGTGGCTCTAGTCCCGTCCGAAGCCGCGCTCCGCCAGGCGCAGTCGCTCCTCGTCGGAGACCTTGACGTTCGTCGGTGCCAGTAGGAACACCTGGTCGGCCACCTTCTCCATCTCTCCGCTCAGGGCGTAGGTCACGCCGCTGCAGAAGTCGATCATCCGTCGCTGAAGGTCACGGTCTGCCATCTGCAGGTTCACGATCACCGGCCGGTTGTCCTTGAGTCGGTCGGCGATCTCCTTGGCGTCGCCGAAGCGGGAAGGCGCCACCACGTGGACACGCGCCGCTGCCGGCGCGGGTGCCGGCGCCGGCGCGGCCACGGCGGGGCTGACGGTCGTCTCGGCGGGCATAGGGCGGACCGCCGTCGGCCGGGGGGCCACGTTGGTCGGTGCCGGCCGGGGCTGGCTCGGGACGGCCGACTCTCGCGGGATGGTGCGGACCCGGCTCATGCCGCCGCTGAATTCCTCCGGCTGGTCGTACTCGGCGGGACGGGGCTGGGGCTCGACCCGGTTGGCCGACGAGAACCCGCGTGGCGCCCGATCCTCCAGGTCGTCGTACTCGTCATACTCGTCGTCGAGCAGGCCGAGATACACCATGGTCTTCTTCATGAACGAGGGTGACATACCTTCTCCTGGTCCGTCACAGCGTAGTGCCTGGTGGACAGGCCAGGCCGGTGAACCACGACGGTTCCTCCGCAGCGGGAGGCGGCATCAGCCTCTCGCTGAGCCTGACCTCAGGCTCATCCTGAGCGTTCCCGGTCATGACGTGCCTCGCGGCGGCCGTTCTCCGAAGAGCGCACGGCCGATGCGCACCATGGTCGACCCGGCCGCCACCGCCGCCTCGAGGTCGTCGCTCATCCCCATGGAGCGCTCCTCGAGACCCAGTTCGTCGGCCAGCCGGCCCACCGTTTCGAAGCCGGTCCGGGCCGCGCCTTCCCCCGGGGCCGCCACCGTCATGAGGCCCCGCACGTCGAGGCCGACCGACCGCAGGTCGTAGACGAGTGGCCGTGCGGCCGAGGGCGGGCACCCGTTGCGTCCGGCCAAACCCGTCGTGTCGATCTCGACCAGCACGGGCGCGCCCGGCGCAAAACGAGCGATCCGCGCGCCTTCCTCCGCCCGCGCCACGCTCTGCCAGAGCCCCACGATGGGCGCGAGACGTCCCACCTTGTTGCGCTGCACGGCGCCGAGGAAGTGCCACACCACGGGAAGCGAATTCACCGCTTCCGCCTTGGACTCGAGTTCGGCCGCGTAGTTCTCCCCGATGTCGCGCAGACCGGCCTCCACGGCGGCGCACACCGCCTCGACACCGAACCCTTTCGTCACGCCGACGACCCGCACCTTCGAAGGGTCGCCTCCGGCCTGATCGATTCGGAGCCGGACCGCCGCCAGCCGCCGCGCGACCTCGTCGCTAGCGGAGGAAGGAGGGGACGTCGAAATCGTCGTCGCCGAGATCCAACTCGTCCTCAGACCCGGTGGCGTCCGCGAAGATGTCGACGGGCTCGGGCGTGGAGAAGATCGAGGAGGCCAAGTCGGACGACTTCGAAGAGCCGGCCGTCTCCTCCCAACGTTCGAAGCCCGCGGCGATGACCGTGACGCGCACCTCGTCGCCCAAGTTGTCGTCGATGACGGCGCCGAAGATGATGTTCGCGTCGGGGTGGGCCACGGCGTGGATGATCTCGGCCGCCTCGTTCACCTCGAAGAGGCCCAGGTCAGAGCCACCGGCGATGTTCAGGACCATACCCCGTGCCCCCTCGATCGAGGCTTCGAGCAACGGTGAGGTGATGGCGGCCCGCGCCGCGTTGGCAGCACGGCCCTCGCCGATCGACGAGCCGATGCCCATGATCGCGGTGCCCGCGTTGGTCATCACCATCTTCACGTCCGCGAAGTCGGTGTTGATGAGTCCCGGCACCGTGATCAGGTCGGTGATGCCGCGCACGCCTTGGAGCAAGACCTCGTCGGCCATCTTGAAGGCGTTGACCATGCTCGTCTTTTCGTTCGAGACGGTGAGCAGCCGGTCGTTCGGGATGACGATCAGTGTGTCGACCTTCTCCTTGAGCATCTGAATGCCCTTTTCCGCCTGCATCGCACGGCGCCGGCCCTCGAAGGTGAACGGTCGGGTCACGACGCCGATCGTCAATGCCCCCAGTCCCTTCGAGACCTCGGCGAAGACCGGAGCGCCGCCGGTACCGGTGCCGCCGCCCTCGCCCGCGGTGATGAAGACCATGTCGGAGCCCTGGAGCGCCTCTTCGATGTCCTGGCGGTGGTCCTCCGAGGCCAGCGCGCCCACCTCTGGATCACTCCCGGCGCCGAGGCCACGCGTCAGTTGGCGCCCGATGTCGAGCTTCAGATCGGCGTCGCTCATCAACAGCGCCTGGGCATCGGTGTTCGCCGCGATGAACTCGACGTTGCGCAGACCCGAGTCGATCATGCGGTTGACGGCGTTGACCCCGCCACCGCCGACGCCGATGACCTTTATGACCGCTAGGTAGTTTCCCTGAGATGGCACGGTCGTCATGATTCCCCTTGTCCTCGGGTCGATCTTCGACCGATAGGTCGCTGGTACGTTCCGGCTGCCCTCACCGACCATTGGGGACACGTGACCAATCCCTGAACCTCAGGGGCAGGTTGAAGTTCACCGTTCGACAACGTGGTCCCACGATACGGGGGGGTGTTCAGGCAGGTCAAGCATCCTACGTCACGTCAGGGTGCCCGCCGTTACCCCTCCGTCACCGTTGGCGCGTCGGGGACACTGACGTCGATCACATCCCCATTGTGCAGGGTCGCCCCGGCCAGAATCGAGGACACGTCCTCGTACTTGGCCGCCAGCGCGGTGGCGGTCCCGATGTCGACGGCGATCGGCGTGGTCATAGAGAGCTGGACCCACCCTGCCGGTTCGACCGTGACACCCGTCACCTGCGCCGCGAACGAAACGGGCAGCGTCGACGCGACGCGCAACCCTGCTTCGTCACGCGCCGGCAGCTCGCTGCCGGGCGGGCCGGGCGCCTGGGGCACGGTCAAGAGCACCAAGCCGGGCGGGCGCGTCGCCGAGACGCTCAGCACGCGCCCGTCTGCGCTCAGCGACGCCCATTGGCCGCCGGGCTCGCTCGCCACGAGGCGCGGCGTCTCCTCGGTCACGACGATGTGGACTCCGTCGGGCCAGGAGACGTGCACGGCGGCCGACGCCACCCACGGCAGGTGCTCGATCCGGGCCGCCGCCGCCCCGGTGTTGACGTCGAGCAGCGGCGGCTGACCGGACAGGCCGGCCTGCGCTACCACTTGCGCGGCGGACTCATGCACGTTCCCCGTCACCGTCACGGCGCGGGCCGAGAACACGGGCGAGTACGCAAGGAACCACCCACCGACGATGAGGGTCGTCCCGACCAGGCCGATGACCAGCAGACGCGAGCCGGCGGCGCCCCTGCTCTCGAATGACCGCCGCGCGCCGGGCCGACAGGCGAGGGTCTATGCGCCCCGGACCGTCGCCACCGCCGCCACCACTGTGTCGGGCGTTGCGTCCGTCCCCCCACCGCGACGCCAACCGCCGCCCCGCCAACCGCCGCCCCTCCAACCGCCGCCACGACCCACGGCGCCGCGACCCGCGCCGCGCGACGGGCGCGGACGCTGCTCGGTCGTGGTCATCGGAGCTCCGCGCCGGGCCGCCGGTCGGGTTCGGCCACGCCACCAGTCTCTCTGCGCCCGAACCCGAGAAGGCGGACCTCTGTGCGCAGCGTGACGCCGCAGCGCTCGGCCACTGCGGCTCGCACGTGTTCCATGACGGCGTAGACGTCGTCGGCCCGGCCTCCCCGCTCGGCCTGAATGAAGTTGGCGTGCTTCTCGGACACGTGCGCCGTCCCGATCGCGAACCCCTTGAGGCCGGCCTCCTCGACCAGTCGCCCCGCCGAGTCGTCCTCGGGGTTGGTGAACACGGACCCGCAGTTCGAGCCCCCTGGCTGGTGCTCGCGCCGCCATCTCACGATGGCGGCCACCGCCTCCTGCTCCGCCTCGACTGATCCCGGCGTGACTGACAACTCCGCCTCGAGGACCAGCTGTGTGGCGGTCACGGACGAGCGGCGGTAGCCGTAGTCGAGCTCGCGTACATCACCGGTACCGCCGCCCGTCCCCGTGAGGTCGATCCACTGGTAACGGGAGAGACACGAGGCCATGTCCGAACCGTGGCCGCCGGCGTTCATCCGTACCGCGCCACCCACCGAGCCGGGCACTCCCACGGCCCAGGCCAGGCCGGACCAGCCGGCGTCGGCCACCCGCCGAGCGAGCACCGGGAGCGCGAGCGCGCCGCCCGCCCGTACCGTCTGTTGACCGCCTTCGCCCGAGCCCGGTATCTCCAGCCCGGCGAATCCCTGACCGAGGTGCACCACGATCCCGTCGAAGCCGGCGTCGGAGACGAGCAGGTTGGAGCCGCGCCCGATGACGAAGATGGCCGCACCGCCCGCGCCGCCGCGCAACGCGGCGCGCACCGGCTCGAGGTCCCCGGGCCCATCGATCTCGACGAACAGTGCGGCGGGTCCGCCGACGCCATAGGTCGTGAGAGGTCCGAGGGGGCGCATGAGCGTCGCCCGCTCGCCGAGCGTGTCCGCCAGCGCGCGCAGACCGGCACTCGGCGTCACCATTGGGGCGAGGACAGCAGGTCGTCGGGCAGCGCGGTCAGGTCCCCCGCTCCCAGGGTCAGGCAGAGGTCACCGGGCCGGAGTGCTGCCGCGACGGCCTGGCGGAGGTCCTCTCGGCCGGGCGCGTAGGTCACCGGCAGCCTCGGGTCCTGCGCCCGGACGGCGTCCACGACGAGGCGACCCGACACGCCGGGGACGGGCCGCTCCCCCGCGCTGTAGACGTCCGTCACGATCAACTCGTCCGCGTCCTCGAAGGCGTCTCCGAACTGGGCGGCCAGGGCGGCGGTGCGCGAGAAGCGGTGCGGCTGGAAGACCGCCACGACGCGGGACCAGCCGCCGCTGCGGGCGGTCGCCAGCGCGGCCCGCACCTCGGAGGGGAGGTGGGCGTAGTCGTCCACGAAGGTGACGCCCCCCGCCTCGCCGCGGAACTCGAAGCGGCGGGTGACACCGGCGAACCGGGCCAGTGCGGCCTGGGCGGCGGAAAACGGCGCCCCGGCTTCGAGGGCGGCGACGGCGGCGAGCGCGGCGTTGCGCGCGTTGTGCAGGCCCGGGACGCCGATCCGCAGGACGCCGAGCGGGCCCTCGGGCCCGTGCAGGTCGAACGACACCGAGCTGCGCTGCAGGGCGAGGCCCGCCATGATGTACGTCGAGCCCGCGGCGGACCCCACCTCGATCGCGCCGTACTCCCGTCCGATGGCCGCCGCCTCGGGGTCGTCGGAGCAGACGACGGCCCCCTGGCTGGCCCCGCCCACGAAGTCGGAGAAGGCCCGTCGCAGCTCCTCGAACGTGCCGTAGTAGTCGAGGTGGTCGGGCTCCACGCTGGTGAGGACGGCGAGGTCCGGCCGGATCGCCTTGAAGGTGCCGTAGCTCTCGTCGGCCTCCACGACGAGCCAGTCGCCGGAGTCCCACACCGCATTCGTGCCGATCTCGTTCACGTCGGCCCCGATGACGAAGGACGGACGCATGCCGGCCTCCACCAGCACGAGGGACAACATGGACGCGGTGGTCGTCTTCCCATGGGTCCCGGAGACGGCGAGGCACCGCCGGGTGGCGCAGATGGCGGCCAGCACGACCGAGCGGGGCACCACGAGCGCGCCCTGCTCGCGCGCCGCCGCGAGCTCCGGATTCTCCGGGGGCACCGCCGGCGAGTAGGTGACCGCCTCGGCGCCGGCGACGTTCTCGGGCCGGTGGCCGACCGCGACGTCGATGCCCTGTGCGCGCAGCCGCTGAGCCACCGGCGAGTCCTTCAGGTCCGACCCCGTGACGTCATGGCCCATGGCCCGTAACACCAGCCCGATGGCGCTCATGCCGGCTCCGCCGATCCCGACGACGTGAATGCGCTGTGGCGCCCGCAGGTCGAGCGGCGTGTCCCCGGTCTCCCCACCGTGGTTCGTCACGCCCGGTTGCTCAGCGGGCATGCGTATCGACCAGCTCGGCAACCCGGGCGGCGGCGTCGGGGTGGCCGTGGCGGCGGGCGGCCTCACCCATGGCCCGCAGACGGGCGGGGTCGGCCAACAATCCCTCCACCTCCTCGGCCAGCCGCCGACCGTCGCACTCGGTGTCGGGGACGTGCACGGCAGCACCCATACCGACCAGCGCCTCGGCGTTGCGCGTCTGGTGGTCACGCGGCGCGCCCGGGAGCGGCACCAAGATCGCGGGCACCCCGGCGACCAGGATCTCCGCCACCGTCATGGCACCCGCCCTCGTCACACAGACGTCGGCCGCGCCATAGAACTCGGCCATGTGGTCCTCGAAGGGGACGACGCGGTAACAGAGCCCCGGAGCCTCCGGCGTCTCCGCATGGCTCGTCGCGAATTCCTCGTAGTCCCGCCGTCCCGTGACGTGGTAGAGGGCCCGCCCCTCGCAGTGCGCCCAGGACCCGGCCAGATCGGAGACGGCGCGATTGATCCGCCGTGCGCCGAGCGAGCCCCCGGCCGCGGCCACGGTCTGGCGGTCAGCGGGGAGCCGGAGCGCTTGGCGCGCGGCGACCTGGCCCGACGGCGTCCGGGCCAGCGATGAGACCTCGGGCCGCACCGGCGTGCCGGTGACGTGCGCCCGGGGCAGCGGGGTCCCGGCGAAGGCCACGGCGTTGGCGGCGGCGAAGCGGCCCAGCAGCCGGTTCGCCGCGCCGGGCACGGCATCGGTGGTCACCGAGACGAGGGGCACACGCGTGAGCACGGCGGCCAACCCCGCCGGGAAGCTCGCGTAACCGCCGACCATGACCACCACTCGGGGCCGGTGCCGGGCGAAGGAGCCGAACGCCCGCAGACACGCCCAGACGAGGCCGGCGACCGCACCGAGGTTCGCCCACAGGGCGGCGGGCTGCAGGCTGCGGCGGATGCCGCGCCCGGTGAGCAGCGTGTACGGGAATTCGAGCGTCGGCCACGTCGTGGCCTCCTGACCGCGGCGCGAGCCGTAGAGCTCGATCGATCCCGGCGGGTGTCCTCGCGCCACCAGGGCCCGTGCGACCTGCAGCGACGGGACGATGTGTCCACCCGTCCCGCCCCCCGCGATCACCATGCCGCGCCGAACGCTCACCGTCCCTTGCGCGCGCCCGCGGCCCGCAAGCTCATTCGGGCGGTGCTGCCGGACTCGCCCTGCCGGGCCACGTTGATGAGCACCCCGGCCGCCGCCATCGTGATGACCAGCGAGGAACCGCCGAACGAGATGAAGGGCAACGGGATCCCGGTGACCGGCAGCACGCCTACCACCGCCCCCACGTTGATCACGGTCTCCGCCGCCACCCAGGCCACCAGGCCGAGCGCGAGCAGCGCGCCGAAGCGGTCCGGTGCCTGCTGCGCCGCCCGGATGCCGAACCACAGGAACGTCCCGAGCAGCGCGAGCACCGCCAGCGCGCCCACGATCCCGAGCTCCTCGCCGATGACCGAGAAGATGAAGTCGGTGTGCGCGTTGGGGAGGAAGCCCCACTGCGCCTGCCCGCTGCCGAGCCCCATGCCGAAGAGGTGGCCCGACCCGAGCCCGATCAGGGACTGCGTGACCTGGTAGCCCGAGGTCGAGCTGTGAGCCGAAGGGTCGATGAACGAGAGCAGCCGCGTCCGTCGATAGGGCGAGGCCACCGCGACGATCAGGGCCAGGGTTGCGATGCCGGCCATCACCTTCATGACCGGTCCGAGGCGCACGCCCGAGACGAAGAGGAGCGCCAGCGCGATGCCGCCGAGCACCATGGCGGTCCCCATGTCGGGCTGGGCCAGGATGAGGACGCAGGCGAAGCCCGTCACCAGGATCACCGGCCCGATGACCCGGCGGTCCGGGGCGTCCTCGTCGAGGCGCCGCGCGATGAAGTCGGCGGCAAAAAGGGCGAGGCCGAGCTTCATGAGCTCGGAGGGCTGCAGGCGGAACTGTCCGAAGCCGACCCAGCGGCTCGACCCCATGGCGTGCACGCCCAGACCCGGCACGAGCACGACGAACAGCAGCCCGAACGTCGCCACCAGCACCAGCGGGCTCCACCGGCGCAGTTTCCGGTAGTCGAAGCGCAGCGCCAGACCGAGCGCCACGGCACCGATGGCCATCCACATGACCTCGCGGATGAGGATGGCATAGGGACTGCCGTAGGTCGAGATGGACACGACGGACGACGCCGTCCCCACCATCACCAGCCCCAAGATGCACAGAAGCGCGACGTCGACGAGCAGGATCGTCGAGACGGCGATCTGGCGACCGCCGATCCTCAGTCCCGTGGACGCCGGGCGGGCCGGTGCCGGGCGCGTCGTCGGGGCTCGCCTCGTCGAAGTCGCTGCGGGCGTCATTGCCACCGCCATTTCTCCACGCGGGCGCGACCTACTGCACCGTCCGACACCGGTTGCACGAGGTAAGTCTCTCCCATGCGCGCGCCCAAGTGGCGGATCGCACGGCGAGGGGCGGGGCGGTGATTCATGTGATCTTCGACACCGTGAGGAAGTCGCCGTAGAAGATCCCGAGACCGAGCGCGCTGAAGAGCCCGGCCAGGATCCAGAAGCGCACGATCACGGTGGTCTCGGGCCATCCGGCGAGCTCGAAGTGGTGATGGATCGGCGCCATGCGGAAGATACGCCGGCCGAAGACGCGGAAGCTGATGACCTGGAGGATCACCGACACGGTCTCCATGACGAACAGCCCCCCGATGATCAGCAGCAGGAGCTCGAGGTTGAGCAGGAGGCAGAGCGCCGCCAGCCCCGCTCCGATAGCGAGCGATCCGGTGTCGCCCATGATGATCTTGGCCGGCGCTGCGTTCCACCACAGGAACCCGATGCACGCGCCCGCCATGGCGACAGAGACGACGGCGAGGTCGATCGCGTGGGCGGGAAGCACGTGGTAGATCGAGTAGTGGCGGAAGATCCAGTACCCCATGATCGAGAGCACGGCGAAGCAGAACGTACCGGAGCCCGCCGCGAGGCCGTCGACTCCGTCGGTGATGTTCACCGCGTTCGACGCGCCCACCATCACGAGCACCGCGAAGATCACCCACAGGACCGGGCCCATGTTGATCCCGATGGCCTGGGATCGCGTGAAGGACAACGCGGTGGACGTGTGCGCCCAGTTCACGGCCAACAACGCGAAGGCGAGTGCGCAGACCAGCTGGGCTCCAGACTTGGCCCGCTTGTTCAGTCCGAGGCTCCGCCGCTGGTGCACCTTGATGTAATCGTCGAGGTAGCCGATCAGCCCGAAGGCCACCACCGCCCCCACGACCAGGTAGCCCGTGCGGGAGAAACGGATCTCGGTGCCGACGTGCCCCACGGCGTAGCCGAAGACGGTCGCGCCGACGATGGCGATGCCGCCCATGGTGGGCGTCCCTGCCTTGACGCTGTGGCTGGCCGGCCCGTCCTCGCGGATGTGCTGGCCGATCTGGCGGTTCTGGAAGTAGCGGATCACGAACGGGGTCACGAGGATGGCGGTCCACAGCGCGACGCCTCCCGAGACGAGCAGTCCGAGCACGCGCCCTCAGCTCTTCGCGGCGGAGCGGCGAGCGCCGCCGGACGGGCTGGAGGGCGAAGGGGCCGGCGACGGTGCCGCTCCCGCGGCGTCGCTCGTCACCCAGGTGCTCGGGTCCGAGGGGAAGCGGGACGACAGCGACTGTCGCACCTCCTCGGAGTCGTCGAAGGGCAAACGTTGCCCGCCGATCTCCTGATAGGTCTCGTGCCCCTTCCCGGCAATGACGACGACGTCCCCCGGCTTCGCGGCGTCGAGGGCGCGCCGGATGGCGGCGCGGCGGTCCGGCTCCACCGCGACGACCGGATTGTCCCGCCCGTCGCCGATCCCGCCGAGGACCTCCTCGATGATTGCTTCGGGGTCCTCGCTGCGGGGGTTGTCCGACGTCAGATAGGCGAGGTCGCTGCCTCGGACGGCGACGCCGCCCATGACCGGGCGCTTGGCTCGGTCGCGGTCTCCGCCGCAGCCGAACACGCACACGACCCGACCACCCGGCGCGAGGGTCCTCGCCTCACCGAGCACCACCTCGAGGCCCGCCGGCGTGTGGGCGTAGTCCACCAGGACCGTGAAGGGAGGCCGCTCCCCCGCCACCCCATCGCCGGGCGCCGCGATGACCTGGAGCCGGCCCCGCACCGGCGAGAGATGGCTCATGGCTTGGGCGATCTCCTCGGGGGAGAGCTCCAGCGCCATCGCCGCCTCCGCCGCCAACAGCGCATTGTCCACGTTCACGGCCCCGGTCAGCGGCGTCGTGATCCGGTGGCCGCGCCACGTGAACTCCGTCCGGCCGGGGTGCAGGACGACGTCTGCGGCGTCGGCGTGGTGCACGGCGACCATCGGAATGTTGGCCTGCTCCAACAAGCGCCGGCCCCACGGATCGTCGGCGTAGACCACGCCGCGCAACGCGCGGTTCGGCGTGAACAGGTCTGCCTTGGCCGCGAAATAGTCCTCCATGGTTCCGTGGAAGTCCAGGTGGTCGTGGCTCAGGTTGGTGAAAACGGCCACGTCGAAGTGGATGCCTTCGACCCGCGCCTGCACCAGGGCATGGCTCGATACCTCCATGGCCACCGCGTGCCGGAGGCCGTCGGAATGCTGCCGGTCGCGCACGCCGGCGAGGACCCGCTCGACCTCCGTCGCTTCCGGCGTTGTCCGCGCCCCCGACAGCGTGCCCAAGACGTTGGTCGGGAGCCCGGCCGCGCCGAGGAGGTCGCCCAGGAGCTGCGTCACCGTGGTCTTGCCGTTGGTGCCGGTCACCCCGATCATCAGCAGCTCGCGCGAGGGAAACCCGTAGAAGGTGGCAGCCAGGCGGGCCATCACCGGCCGCATCGTGCCCCGGGCGACGCGGGCCTGCACCACTTCCCCTTCGACGAGCTCGGGGATGAAGTGCTCGCACACGACGCTGACCGCGCCGCGCTCGACCGCCTCGGCCGCGTAGGCGTGCCCGTCGCTCACCAGCCCGGGCACGCAACAGAAGAGGTCGCCCGGCACCACGCGCCGGCTGTCGTGCGTGATGCCGCCGACCGCCACGGTGGACGGGTCCCCGACGGTCTCGAGCACATCGACGTCGTCGAAGAGGAGGGTCATAGGCATGGTTCGCATGGTCGACCCGACAGCGTTGCATGCCCCGGACACCCCCGCATCACATCCGCAATGGGTGTGTGACCAAGGGTCACGTGATGTCCTGGGCCTGATCGCTTCCCGGGGCCGCCGTCGAACCGGACGCGGGAGCGCCGGCCTGAGCCCCCGGCGTCGTCGGGATGTCGTAGCGATGAAGCGCGTAGCTCATGATCTGCGAGAACACCGGCGCGGCCACGGTGCCGCCGAAGATCGGGGTCGGCCGGTCCAGCACCACGATCATCGACAACGTCGGGTTGGACGCGGGCGCGAACCCGACGAACGTGGCCATGTAGGCGCCCTCGACGTAGGAGTCCTTGCCTTGGGTGGGGATCTGGGCCGTTCCGGTCTTGCCGGCGACCGTGTAGCCCGGGACCGCCGCGCTGGTGCCCGTCCCGACGTTGACCACCTGCTGGAGCATCGAGTTCAGCTCGCCGTCGACCGAGGAGGTCAGCACCTGGTGCGTCGGCGAAGGTGCGGTCGGCGTCAGTGCACCCGTGGGGCTCACCGTCGCTTGCACGAGCTTCGGCGCGACGTACACGCCGCCGTTGGCCACGGTGTTGTAGGCGTCGAGGACCTGCAGCGCGCTGACGGCGTCGACCTGGCCGATGGGCAGCGACACGTAGTCCGTCGGCTCCCACTGCGCCGCGGTGGCCAGCAGCCCGGGCGACTCGCCTGGGAAGGAGAGCCCGGTCGGCTCCCCGAAGCCCAGCAACTTGACCTGGTTCAACAAGCGCTGCTCGCCGACGCCCTGTGCGATCTCCGACGTCCCGATGTTGGAGGACTGCGCCAGGATCTGCGTGGCCGTGAGCGCCTCGGTGGGGTGGGGCTCGGCGTCATGGAAGGCGGATCCGTCGAGCTCGATCTGGTCCGGCACGGTGAAGACCGAGTTCGGGTTGATCAGCCCGTCCTGCAGTGCCGCGGAGAACGTGACCAGCTTGAAGACGGAACCCGGCTCGTAGAGCTGGCTCATGGCCAGGTTGTTGGGCGCCTCGTTGACGGCGTCGTTGGGCCCGATCGGAACCACTCCGTTCTGGTTGGCGTTCGACGTGGTGGCCGGAGACCCGAGCGCGCCAGGATGGCTGGCCGCGAGGTTGGCCATGGAGAGGATCTGGCCGGTCTTCACATCCATGACGATCGCGGTGCCGCTCACTGCGTTCGACGACTCGATCGCCTTGGCGAGGGCTTGCTCCGACTCGTACTGCAGCTGTGTGTCGAGCGTGAGCTCGAGTCCGGTGCCGGGCGTCGTGGACACCCGGTTCGTTACCGGGGACTGGGGCAGCGTCACGCCGGCCGGGGACTCCATGATGGTCTCCCTGCCCTCCTTCCCGGCGAGGAGGTGGTTGTCGCCGAACTCCAGGCCGCCCGCGCCCTGGCCGGCGGCATTGGTGAATCCGATGACGGGCTCGGCCAGGTTCCCGTTGGGCACCTCACGCTTGGAGTCGGCGATAAGCGTGATGCCGGGCAGGGTGTCGTTGGAGATCGTCTGGCCGGTGGACCGGGACAGCTGTCGGGCCAGAACGACGTAGCCGGACTTCTGATGCAGCTCGGCGGCCAGCGTGTCGACCGGGACGTGCAGCAAGGGCGATAACGCACCGGCGGTCGCGAAGGGGTGGGCGACCTGGAAGTCGTCCGCGACGACGTCGTCCGTGGGGACGGAGAGTGCGAGCGGTGACCCGTCACGCGCGTAGATCCCGCCGCGAACCGAAGGCAACGACACGGTGAGGGCGGACTCACCTCGCGCCGCCGCCTCGTAGGCACCGGCGTGCAGCACCTGGACGTCGATCAACCGCGCCACCAGCAACAACATGGCGACAAGGAGGATGAAGCGGACCAGCCGCACCCGGCGGTGGAACGTCGTGCCGACCCAGCTGCGGCCGGGCAGGCGCGACACCTTCGAGGGCTGCCGGCGTGGTTGGTAATGCGTCCGGGACGGTACTGACGACACCGGACGGCGGGGCGGCGACGGCCTCGAAGGCCGAGCGGGCCCGCCCGGACGCGTCGGTTGCGAAGGCCGCCCCGGAGCGCGACGAACTGGTGCCCCCGGACGACCAGGTTGGGCCGCCGGCCGCTTCGGCTGACGGGACGACGGAACCGAAGACGACGAGGTCGACGAAGTTCCCGTCGACCGGTCGGCGTTGGCGCGCGCGCGCCGAGGCTCCTGTCGGGTCGTGATGCTCATGGCGTGGAGGTTGCGGTCGTGCTCGAGCTGCCTGCTGACGTCGCCGACGTGCTTGGTGGCGCCGCAGCAGGCGTCACGTTCGGCGTCGCCAGCGGCGTGTTCAACGAGACGTAGGGCAGCTCTGTCACCGTGGCCGGCCGCACCATCTGGAGCTGGCTTGTCGCCGCGCCGACGATGCGCGCCGGCGTCTCGAGCTCCGAGACCGACAACTCGGCCTGGCGGTGCGCGCTCTGCTCGAGCGAGAGCTCATGTTGCAGGGCGGACAGGCGGACCTGGCCGTTGGCCAGCAAGGCCTGCGCCACGACCACGGCGAGCAACGCTGCGACCACCAGGGAGATCGAGATGATGGGCAGCGTCCGCCGGCGGTTCCGCGCCCGGTGATCGGTCGCCTGCCTGCCCCGCCGTCCCCGAGGTGGGACGATGCGCAGTGTCCGGCGCAGGCGTGTCGCCTCGCCGCGGCGCGAAGGCTGGGCGGAGGCGCCGCGCAAGCGGCCGGCCGGCGCCGCCGACGCCGCCGGAGGAGGAGGCCCCATCAGTCGGAGGCCGTTCGGACGATGGCGCGCAACCGGGCCGCCTCGGCCCGGGGGTTGGCCGCCACCTCAGCCGCGGAGGGCTTGCGTGAGCCACGGAAGACCAGGCGGTGCCGGGGCACGGCTCCACACACGCATGGCAGGCTTGGCGGGCACACGCACCCGCCCGACGCAGCATCGGCGAAGGCCTGCTTCACGAAGCGGTCCTCTCCCGAGTGGTAGCTGATGACGGCGCAGACGCCGCCCACGCCCAGGTGCGACAACGCGACGGGCAACGCCGCCGCCAGCTGCCCGAGCTCGTCGTTCACCGCGATCCGCAGGGCCTGGAAGACCCGGCGGGCCGGGTGGCCCCGCCGCCGCGCCGCAGCCGGCACGGCCGAGGCCACGACTTCGGCCAGTTGCCCCGTCGAAGACAACGGCCGGGCCCCCACGACGGCCCGTGCGATGCGCCCGGACAGCCGCCCCTCTCCGTTCTCGCGGAAGAGCGCGGCGAGCGCCCCCTCCGGCAATTCGTTCACCAGGTCGGCCGCGGTGACCGGGGCCGACGGATCCATCCGCATGTCGAGCGGACCATCGGAGCGAAAGGAGAAGCCCCGCTCGGCCCGGTCGAGCTGGGGCGAGCTCACCCCCAGGTCGAAGAGCACCCCCGACAAGGCCTCGTCGTCCAACCCGAGCTCGCCCAGGGATGACCCCAACGCCGAGAACGGGGACCGGATCAGCGTGACCCGGTCCCCGAACGAGGACAGACGATCAGAAGCCGCCGCCAATGCCGCCGGGTCCCGGTCCAGCCCGACCAGTCGCAAGCCTCGATACGCCTCGAGCAACGCGCCCGCGTGCCCTCCCCCGCCGACGGTCGCGTCGACGAGCACGCCTGGAGGGACGGGTGCGAACAACGACACCACCTCGTCGCGCAGCACGGGAATGTGTTCGAACGAGTGGGCCATCTGCAGCTCCTCGGCCGGTTGGTCGAGGGGGAGGTGGAGATCCAGACGACCGCTGTGGAAGTGGGTGGAGTGGCCTTCCAGCGCGCCGGTCGAGGAGCTGCACATGGTCCATTGCGTCCCCCGGGACGAGTCGTCCCGGCGTGTCCTCTTTTGTCGTGTCCTCTTCGTTGTGTCTTCGTTCGTTGTGTCTTCGAAACCTCCTGTCGTCCCCGTCGTTCCTGTCGTTCCTGTCGTTCCCGTCGTTCCCGTTGCCAGCCGCCCCCTCGTCAGTCGTCCCCTCGTCAGTCGTCCTCGAGCAGCCAGCTCTCCTCGGGCCGGACGCGGGACTCCCACTCGGCCGGGTTCCACAACTCGATCCGGTCGATCGCCCCGTGCACCAACACCTCGGCGTCGAGCTTGGCGAAGCTCCGCAGATGCAACGGAATCGGCATACGTCCCTGCCGGTCGATCTCGACCTCGGCCGAGTTCGACGCCCAGATACGGGCCCGGTTCCGCTCGCTCGAATGCCCCGCATCCGCCCTTTCCCGCATCACCTCCATGTGTCGCTCGAACTCTCCGGGTGTCCAGAGCGCCAGACACCCCTCGGAGTGCTGGGTCAGGTAGCCGCCGCGCTCGAACGGGCCTCGGAACTTCGCCGGCAGGATCACCCTGCCTTTGGTGTCGAGCGAGTGCTCGTACCTCCCGACGAACTTTTCCACCGACCTGATCTCCCACGACGCTCCCTGACCTGCGTCCTCTCCTGTACCAGTCACACCATTTCCCGCCACTCTACGCCCTTTTCCTCCACCAGACAACCACAGGGACCCACATGCAACCCAAACGCAACACCCCACCGCCCCGGAGCCCCCCGAAGGCAGCCGGCCGCCCGTTTCCGCCAGCCGGCTCCCGGCGGCAAACCCGGACCCGACCGTCCCCGCGACGGGTGTCAGGGCACAGGTCCGGGCCTTGACGCCGCAGCGGAGGAAAGGACGGAAAGAAAGGACGACGACGACGAAAGCGAGAAGAACGACCCGCAGCCCAGGGCCGGGGCCGGGCCGAGCGACGCGCTAGGCCGCGGGGGGCACGCCCAGCGACGGGAACGAGCCCAACAACAAATCGCGCAGCCGTGACAGGTCGCCCACCGGGGGCTCGAGGCCACCGAGCCCAACCGCGACCTGTGCCAGGAGTGGCGCGAGTTCGGCCTGCGAGTGCTCGTCGATGTTCAACAGCGAGAGCATGAGCGCCGGGTCCCACGCGAGATAGGCGCACGACGAGAACAACGCGCCCTCGCGCGATCGCCATTGCGAGAGGCCCACCACCTTGCGGGATCCCGTGAAGACCTCACCCGGGCCGCGTCCCGCGAAGCACACGAGTTCGCCGAGGTCCCCGGGCACCGAGCGGCCGGTGTGGACGGTGAACTCGCGCGCTCCAAGCTGCGCCAGGGCGTCGGCCCACCAGGTCCCGACCCATTCGCCGGCGACGGCGACGTCGACGAGCCACAGCGGGTCGTCGCGCGGGATCCACGCGTCGATCCAGAGGGGATCGCCCGGCTCGAGGTAGACGGCCCCGCCCCCTCCGCGACGGCGGGCGAGTTCCACCTTCCGCTGGCGCATGGCCACCGCGTCCACCAGCTCGGGCGGCTGGGTGCTGCCCAGCACGAGCGTGGGGACCGCGACCTCACGCGCGAGTGCCACCCGTCGCGGCTCGGACCGGAACTGCTCGACGTCGAAGAACGACTGTGACGAAGGGATCGGCGCCAACTTCAGGAAGCCGCGGCGAGATACGGCTCCCACAGCGGGTCGACATCGGACAGGTGCCGGAGGCGCCAGAGATGCCCGTCGGGCGGTGCGGGCTTCACCCGGAGCGTCCAGCCCAACTCGGACAACAGCTGATCGGCCTTCACGAGATTGTCCCGCTTGCACGCGGCGACGACGTTGGACCAGTCATGCGTACCCCCGCGGCTGCGCGGGATCACGTGGTCGATGGTGTCGGCGGGCTTGGAGCAGTAGACGCACAGCCCACCGTCTCGTCGCAGCACCGAGCGGCGGGTAACCGGCGGTGTCCGCGCCCAGCGTGGGATGCGCACCATGTGGCAGAGCCGGACGATGGACGGGACCTCGACGTCCAGCCTCGCCGAGTGGAAGATCTTGCAATCCTCACGAATGGCCACCGGCTCGGCGCGACCCGCCAGCATGAGCACGACGGCACGGCGATCGGAGACGAGGGCCAGCGGCTCGTAGGTCGCATTGAGGAGGAGCACCCGCTCCATGGCTCCAGAGGCTATCCGCGACCCGGCCGTGACCTCTGACACCACCGGAGGTAGGCGACGACGTCGGAGGTCGTCAGCTCCTCCGTTTCCCCGTCGCCGCCGTTGGCGGTGACGAGCCGAAATCGCCAGTACGCGTCGCCCGGCACGGGCAAGAACGGTGGGCGGCGCCACCATCCCCGCCGCGCCATGCGTCGCACGGCACCGAGCGAGGCCCACGACAGCTCGGGGTGGCTCAGGACCGCCCGCACCACGACCACGGCGTCTCGTTTTCGACGATCGCGCCTGCTCCCGACGTCGTCCCCGTCCGGGTCGCCGCTCACGTCACCGCACCGGCCGGGCCCCGCGCCCCGCGCCACCCGACCCGCGCCGCGCCGATCAGGGGGCCCTCGTCCCCCAGGCCGCCCGGTACCACCTTTGCCCCCCGCGCGAAATCCAGCCGGCAGAGCCGGTCCATCTCCGACTGGGCGGCGCCAAAGAAGGGCTCGCCAAACCCGAGGGCGACCGAACCGCTCACCACGGCGAGACGAAGGTCGAGCAGGTTCACCACCGAAGCGATCGCACGCCCGACGAGCGTCCCGGCGCGCTCGACCGTCTCGACGGGCGCGTCACGAGCCGGACGGCCGGTGATCGCCTCGATCGCCGTCCCCGACGCCTCGGCCTCGAGACACCCGCGGCCACCGCAGCGGCAGACTCGGCCGTCGGGCACCACGATGACGTGGCCGATATGGCCGGCGTTTCCGAGTCGTCCGTCGAGGAGCCGGCCGTCGAGGACGATGCCGCCTCCGACCCCGGTCGAGACCACCATCGCGATGAAGTCCTCACAGCCCTTGGCCGCTCCGACCCACCCCTCACCGAGCGCCAGCGCCTTCGCGTCGTTGTCCACGTACGTCGGCAGGCCCGTCAACTCGCGCACCCGCCGCCGCAGGGGGAACGACCGCCAGGCAGCGATGTTCAACGGGGAGACCTCTTCTCCGCCGGGGCTCATCGGCCCGCCGCACCCCACGCCGCACACGACGACCTGGTCCCTGCGCCCGGGCGCGCTCACCACCTGTTTCACCAGCCCCGCCAGGTCGTCCCACAGGAGTTCCGCACTCTCGCGGCCCGTCGCGTCGGGCCGCGTCGGGACGACGGCGCGCTCCACGAGGTTCCCTTCCGGCCCCACCAGTCCGGCGGCCATCTTGGTGCCCCCGATGTCGACCGCCAGGGCCAGGTCAGTCACGCCGACCGCCACTCATCGCGCCAGATGGCGCTGGACTCGGCATGGACGGCGGCGCGGCGGCGCCCCCTGGAGTGCGACTCAGCCCTCGCGCCGGTGGAAGCGGGAACGGAACCAGTCGCGGGCGTCGCTCACCGCACCCTCGATACCGCTCGATGTGCCTCCCGCCTTCTCACTATCCCGCGACCGACGCAGATCGGCCCAGCCGGCCCGCCCCATGCGGCGCAGGTTCCGCTCGAACCAGACGGCAGACGCAAACATGATCACCACGCCGATGAAGCCGGCGACGACCGACTGGGAGTAGAAGGCGACGAGGATGACCACGCCGAGGACGAAGGTCACGGCAGCCCATTTGCAGTAACGACCGGCGTGCCGGTACACGGTCTCCGACCGCACTCGCTCGGCGAACTCGGGATCCTGCTTGACCAGTGACTCCTCGAGCTCAGCCAGAATTCGCTGTTCGTGGTCGGAAAGCGGCACTCCTACTTGCCCCCTTGGGTCTCCACAACCCTGTCCGCCACATGTTGGCACGCCGGGCGGGCGTGGACAACGTGCGCCCGCTCCCTCGTTCGTGCCCCTGCGGTGCTCTCCACCAGCCGTCAGCATAGGGCCGGAGCGGCTCTCCGACGACGCGGTCACCGGCTCGTCAGCGCTCGCCCCCCGGGGCAACGGCTGGAAGAGCCCGGCTACTCCTTCGCCCGGGGCCGTCGGCGCATGACGAGCGCCGTGATCAGCGCCCCGAGCAGGCCCGAGATCACGATGACGAGGATCAGCGGGGCCTCGCGATGGAACACCCAGAAGTCGATCCGGACGTCGTTCAGATTGGCGATCGCGAACCAGACCAGCAGCACCACCGCCAGCCCCACCCCGACCAAGGTCGCCTGGCGCCGGCGGTCGACGGTCTTCTCGCCCTGGGCGGGCTCGACGTGGCGCTCGCTGTGCACGGGCCGCTTGACCACGAACCCATTCTGCCGCGCCCCACGCCGGCTTGGGGCCACCCCGCCCGGAGCTGCTATGGAATGTCCCCGAAAGGAGCACCCATGAGCACCACCCCGAGCGAGATCCTGACCGGCGCGCGCACCATGTGGGAGCTCGTCGACCGCCGCGCCACGGCCTCCCCGGATCATCCGCTGCTCATCGCGGCCGACGGTGAGGCGCTGACCTGCGCCGAGTTCAGGGACCGCGCCGAGCGAGTGGCGGCGGGCCTCCACGCCATGGGCGTCACGACGAGCTCGGTCGTCTCGTGGCAGCTCCCCACCCAGATCGACACCGTCGTCCTGTCGACGGCGCTGGCGCGCCTCGGAGCCGTGCAGAACCCGATCATCCACCTCTACCGCGAGCGCGAAGTCGGCTTCGCCCTCCGTCAGACGGGCGCCTCCCTCTTCGTGATCCCGGGCAGGTGGCGCGATATCGACTTCGCCGCCATCGCCGAACGCGCGCTGGCGGACGCGCCGTCGCGGCCGGCCATCCTGACGACCGAGGCCGGCCTTCCGGAGGCCGACCCCGCGGTCCTGCCCTCACCTCCCCCGGGGACCTCAGCGGAGGACGCCCCGATCCGCTGGATCTACTACACGTCCGGATCGACGGCCGACCCCAAGGGCGTGCAGCACACCGACCAGACGCTGATTGCCGGCGGCTGGGGTCTCGCCCGCGCCTTGGACATGGGACCCGACGACGTCGGCTCCATCGCGTTCCCGTTCGCGCACATCGCCGGTCCCGACTATCTCGTCACGATGTTGTCGATCGGGTTTCCCGCGGTCCTCGTCGAGGCCTTCTCGGCGCCCGACCTCCTCCCGATCTTTCGCAAGCACCTCGTCACGATGGTCGGAGGCAGCACCGCCTTCTACGTCGCGTATCTCGCCGAGCAGCGCAAGAACCCCTCCGACCCCGTCCTCCCGTCGCTCCGCCTCATGTCCGGCGGTGGCGCAGCCAAGCCGCCCGAGGTCCACTTCGAGGTGCGGGACGAGATTGGCGGCCGCGGCGTCGTGCACGGCTACGGCATGACCGAAGTGCCG
Source organism: uncultured Acidimicrobiaceae bacterium (assembly GCA_963763575.1). Taxonomy (GTDB): domain Bacteria; phylum Actinomycetota; class Acidimicrobiia; order Acidimicrobiales; family RAAP-2; genus Bog-473. Next base: position 180,765 of record CAVXPD010000019.1, on the reverse strand, counting down.
ATGATCTCCAACGGCTCGCCTCACGACACCGACGAGCAGTTGGCCAACACGGACGGCAAGCCCGTCGAGGGGGCCGTCGTGCGGATCGTCCGCCTCGACGGCGTTCCCGCCGGGCCCGACGAGGAGGGCGAGGTCCGGGTCAGGGGCCCGATGGTCTTCCACGGCTACACGGACCCCGCCCTCACGAAGGAGGCATTCGACGAGGACGGCTACTTCCGGACCGGAGACCTGGGCCGGCTGCGCGCCGACGGGCACCTCACGCTCACGGGGCGGCTGAAGGACGTCATCGTGCGCAAGGGCGAGAACATCAGCGCCAAGGAGATCGAGGACCTGCTCTACACCCATCCCAGGGTGGTCGAGGTCGCCGTGATCGGCCTCCCCGACCCCGAGCGCGGCGAGCGCGTCTGTGCCGTGGTGCAGCTGGCGGACGACGATGGTGCGCTCGAGCTGGCCGACGTCGTCTCGTTCTGTCGCGACGCCGGCCTCATGACCCAGAAGATCCCCGAACAACTCGAGATCCGCTCGGACTGGCCGCGAGCGGGCACAGGCAAGATCGTCAAGAAGTCGCTGCGCGACGAGTACGCGTCCGCGTGAGCGCCCAGCCCCCCACCCACGGTCAGGCATCGCCGCGCCGCATCGTCCTCCCCGGCCCCATCGGCGAACGTCCCTACCGCGTCGTCTTCGTCTGCACGGGGAACATCTGCCGCTCCCCCATGGCCGAGGTGATCACCCGGTCCGTGGCGCGGGGCACCGCCCTGGCCGACGGCACGACGCTCGGCGACCACCTCGAGGTGCGCAGCGCCGGCACCGCCCCCTGGCACGAGGGCGAGGGCATGCACCCGTTGGCGCTCGAGTCGCTCGAGCGGGCGGGGTACCCCCCGCATCCCCACGTCGCACACCAGATCGTCTCGGCCGATCTCGACCGGATCGACCTCATGGTCACGCTCGACCGGAGGCACGGTCAGACGCTGCGCGGTCTGGGAGCCGATCCGGACCGCCTCGCCGTTCTGCTGGCGTTCGATCCCTCGGTGGGAGCGGCCGCCGACGTGCCCGACCCCTACTACGGCGACGAGCTCGTCTTCGACGACTGCCGCGACCTCATCGCCGGCGCCTGCGCCGGCCTCGTGGCGTCCATCGCCGAGAACTGGGACACGCTCTGGGCCGCGTAGGCGCGACGCAGAGAAACGGCGTAAGAACAAAGCGGCTGGTCAGCGAAGCGGCTGCCCGGAGGCCAGGACAAGCGGTGTGACATAGTGCCCCGTGGTCTCACGCAGGGTCAGGCGGCGGCGCACGCAATTTGTCGCCGCAGGCGGGATCGTCCTCCTGATCATCATCTACTTCGGCTTCTTCTCGGGCGGATCGGGCACGCCCTCCACGACCACGACGACGTCGTCCCCCCAGCACACCGTCGCCCTCCAGCACTTCCCGGCGCACTCACCGCTCAATCCCGATTGGAAAGGCGACGGCAAGACCGTCATGCTGGGTTTCGGGGGTGACGTCCACTTCGCCGGAGCCGTCGGCGAGAGCCTGGCCAACGACCCCTCCACGGCGCTCGGCGACACCATCGCACAGCTCTTCTCCGGGACGCAGTTACGGATGGTGAACCTCGAGACGGCCGTGACCGATGGCACCTGTCCCGAGCCCCAGAACAAGCCCTACATCTTCTATGCGCCGGCGTCGGCCGTCACCGCCCTCAAGAGCGCCTCGATCACCGTGGCGACGGAGGCCAACGACCATGGCTTGGACTGCGGACAACAGGGCCTCTCCCAGAACCTGACCATCGCCACCCAGGACCGATTTCCGATACTCGGGATCGGCAACAACGCGACGGACGCGTTCGACCCCTACCGCGTCACCATCGACGGCCAGCGCATCGCCGTCATCACCGCTACCCAGGTCATCGCGAGCAACCTCGTCAACACGTGGACCGCCACGCCGACGCAGCCGGGCGTGGCCTCCGCCATCGACCCGACGCAACTGGTGCGCGAGGTGCAGCGGGTGCGCAAGACTTCTGACACCGTCATCGTGTACCTCCACTGGGGGACCGAGACCCAGGCGTGTCCGAATCCGCAGCAGGAACCCTTGGCGCAGCAGCTCGTGAAGGCCGGCGCCGACATCGTGATCGGCAGCAACGCCCACGTCCTGCTGGGCGGTGGCTACCTCGGCAGCGCGTACGTCGACTACGGGCTCGGCAACTTCGCGTTCTACGACGACGCGGCGCCCGAGACCGACAGTGGGTCGCTCATGCTCTCGGCCGAGGGCCGCCACATCACGAACGCGGTCTTCCGCCCGGCCACCATCGTGTCCGGACTCCCCCAGCCCCTCACCGGCCAAGCCGCCTCTTCGGCCGTCCAGAGTTGGAACGCCGCACGCGGCTGCACCAACCTGTCCGTCGCGCCGTTGCAGAGCCGGGCGACCGTGGCCGGAGAGACGACGCCGTTCGTGGCGCCGGCCGCGAGCTCGGCCCGGGCGACCACCACCACGACAGCGAGTGGGTCGTCGGGCGTCGACACCACCACGACGACCTCGACCAGCGGGAACTCGGGTGCCACGGGCTCGTCCACCACGACCACGTCGACGACCCCCGCCTCGACGACGACCTCACCGACGGACAACGCCGGCTGAGCGGGCCGCTCGAGCCTCCGTTTCGCGCACCCAGTCGAAGTTCGGCGCACCGAAAGACGGCGGGATCAGCCCCGAGCGATCGACGTGATCGCGCGAAGGGGCTCAGGCCGGGTCCATCTGCGACCACGTGTGCTCTTTCTCGCCGAACTCGTCCTCACCGGGAATCCGGCGGTAGCGGAACCGGATCTCGTCCAAATCGTTCGGTTCGCTCACCGTTTCTTCGGCCAGCCGCAGCAACATGTCGGCCTGGCGACGGAGCACCGTGCGCTGCTCCTCGGACGTCGTGTCGAGCATGATCGACCCCAACGAGTCGATGAGGCGGATGATGACCGCCGGCATCCCGCGCGCGGCCTGGCGGATCTTGTCGAAGGCGCGGTTGACCATGCGCGCGTAGGAGGGATCGGATTCGATCAGGCGCACCCGCCCCGTCGCGTCCCGGTACACCCCTTCGTCGAGGATGCGCCCCGAGACTCGACCGAGCCCCGCGGAGAGCCAGTCGATACAGGTCAACGCGGTGAACGTGTCGTTGACGGCTGCCGACAGGGCGCGGATGGCGATCTCGACGAGCTGGTCGATGGCGAAGACCGGGTCCTGGACCAAGGTCCGGTGCGGACCCGTCACGTGAGCCTTCCCCAGCGCCAGGGCGATTTGGGGCGCAGCCCCCCGGGGCCACACCATGGCCAGCGGCCGGCCGGTCGCGAGATAGTGGCCCGGACGGTGCTCCAAACGGATGAACGAGTCGGTCCTGGTGGCGATCGCGATCAGTTGCGAGTACCCGACGTATTGGATGTACCCGCTCACCTGCGAAGGGATCACCGCGCCCCTCTCCTCGATCAGCTTGAGCAGCTCCGGGACGCTCTTGCCACTCTCGGTCTGCGTGACGGCTTGGGGCGGCTCACCAACCCGCTCAGGGAATTCGGCGTCGATCGAGTCCATCAGGTCTTTCGCGATGCCGGCGATGACCTCGGGCAGCTGGATCGACCTTGCGATGTGGTGGATGAAGTAGATGAGCACGATGATGTCGACGAGCAAGAGTGCTTCGGCCACCGAGGTCGACAGGTAGGGCACGAACGTCGGGCTGAGGCTGTTGATCGTCCCGAGCACCAACACCGAGTACACGAATGTCCCGACGAAGACGCCGAGCGTCATCTGGTTGCCGATGTCGCGCACGAAGTTCCGCATCATCCGCGGGCCGAACTGTTGCGACGCCAGCGTCAGCGCCAGGATCGTGATCGAGAACACCACGCCCACCACCGTGATGACCCCCGCGGCGATGGAGATGAGGACCTGGCGCTCCGCGCCGGCGCCGCCCGTCCGGATCCACTGCGGCAAGGTCAGATGGTGGTGGTACGCCGCGATGTCGATCTCGAACGTGACGACGAACAGCAGCACCGAGACCAGCACCAACAGGATCGGGACGACCCAGAAGGTCGTGCGCAGCTCCTCCCAGCGCCAGCTCGGCAGCTTGCGCCGGTCCTTCTCGACCCGAGCTGGCTGCGGGACGATCACCTCGTCGACCCCGCTCATGAGGCCCACCGGGAGCCGGAGGGACCGCCACCTGCACGGAGGGACACGGGAGCGTTCACGGAGAAGGGGAGTCGGCAGTCGGTCATGGCACAGATGTCTCTCGCTGCCGACCAGTCTTCCCGGCACACCCCGCTGTTGCGAGCACCAACGCTAGTCCCCCTCCACCCGCCGCCCCGACCGGACGACCGAGCGACCGGACGACCGAGCGACCGGACGACCGGACGACCGAGCGACCGAACGGCCGAACGGAACGACCAACCCGAACCCGCTCAGTCCGACGAGACCCGCGACCCGGCGACGGCCGGGCGCGCCATCGCGTCGGCGACCAAGCGATCGTCGTCGGCCAGCAGCGAGTGGGCCAGCTGCTTGACCATCTCGATCACCTCGGGATGCTCATCGGGGTTCCAGCCCTCGAGGAGCTCGGTGAGCCCCCGGCGGCGCGCGTCCGTCAGTCTCGACAACGCGTCGGAGCCGGCGCTCGTCAAGTAGATGTCGCATTCGGCCCCGCGCCGTCGTTCCTCGATCATGCCGGCGGACGCCAGCCCGTCGACCCCCGGCTGGATGATGCCCGGATCGACCTTCAGGCGCTCCGCCATCTCGTCCACCGTGCAGGCCGGGCCGTCCGCCAGCCGATACAACAACCAGACCGAACGGAGCGGCAGGTCGACCCCGGCCCGCTGGGCCAGCGTGTGGTACAGCTCGGCCCGGTTCTCCCGCGCCGACATCCGTTGCAGCGCCAGCTCGATCTCGTCGAGCGACGACCGCGCCTGCATCGCCCCATGGACCTCGCCGGTATCGACGGTCTCGACCGTGCGCCGCAGCGGGAGCTCGGGCAGGAAGAAACTCATGATGAACGCGACCGCCGCGATCGGCACGGCGACGAGGAATACCGTCTGCACCGCATGCGTCACCGCGTCGATGTATTTTTCGAAGAACAGCAAGCCGGCGGCGGTCGACTTGAGGTGGTTCAGTAACGCAGGGTCGAGCGCCTGCGGGTTGAACGACCTCAGCAGCGAAGCCGGCGCCCTCGCCAGGGTCGGCGCGAACGTGTGGCTGAAGACGATCGCGTAGATAGCGCCGAACACCGCCGTGCCGAAGGACCCGCCGATCATGCGGAAGAAGGTGGCCGAGCTGGTCGCCACGCCCAACTGCTGGTAGGAGACCGCGTTCTGCACGGCGACCACGAGCACCTGCATGATCAGGCCCATGCCCACCCCGAAGATGAACATGTAGAAGGCCAGGAGCCATGAGTTCAAGCTGGCGTCGATGTACGACAGCAGATAGGCGCCGAGCGTCAGCAAGGCCGACCCCATGATGGGAAAGATCCGGTACCGGCCCCAGCGCGTCACCAGCCGGCCCGAGGTGACGGAGGCAGCGAGCATGCCGAGCATGAGCGGCAAGATCCGCAGACCGGAGACCGTCGGGCTGACTCCCTTGACGTTCTGGAGGAACAACGGCAAGAAGGTGAGCGCCCCGAACATGGCGAATCCCATGACGAAGCCGATGGCGCTGGCGGCGGTGAAGACCCGCACCCGGAACAGCGACAGCGGGATCACCGGCTCGGCGACGATGCGCTCGACGAACACGAAGGCCACGGCCAGGACGACGCCGAGCACCGCGGTGAAGACGCTCGGAGCGGACACCCAAGGCCACGAGACCCCACCCAGGCTGGCGAAGATGATCAGCGAGGTGGCGGATCCGGCCAACAGGAGCGTCCCTGCGTAGTCGATGGAGTGGCGCACCTTGCGCAGGTGGCCGGGGAGCACTGCACCCGTGACGAAGAGCGCGAGGATCCCGAGCGGGAGGTTGATGTAGAAGACCCACGGCCAGCTGAGATAGGTGACGCAGAGTCCGCCGATGAGCGGCCCGATCACCGTCGCCACGGCGAACATCGCGCCGAACAGTCCCATGTAGCGGCCGCGGTCGCGCGGGGACACCACGTCGCCGATGATCGTCTGCGCACCGACCATCAACCCGCCACCGCCCAACCCCTGTAGGGCGCGGAACGCGATGAGTTCGGTCATGGTGTGGCTGAGGCCGCACAACGCGGAGCCCACGACGAAGATCACGATCGCCGCCTGGAAGAAGATCTTCCTGCCGTATTGGTCGCCGAGCTTCCCCCACAGCGGCGTCGACACCGTGGAGGACAGGAGATACGCGGTGACGACCCACGCCAGGTGCGAACCACCGTGCAGGTCCCCCACGATCGTGGGCAGCGCCGTCGACACGATCGTCTGGTCGAGCGCCGCGAGCAGCATGCCGAGCAGCAGGGCGCCGAGGATCAGCCACAGCCGGCGTCCGGTGATCCGCTCCAGCGCGGGAGCCGGTGCGTCCGTACTCACACCTACTTCCCCGACGTCTGCCACGATCGGCTCAGAGTAGGAACGTCCTGCTCCGAATGCAACCATTGGGACGCCGGCCGTGCCTGTCCGCCGGAACCGTCGCGGCGGTCATCGCCTCGCTTCCGCACCAGCTCCGTCGCGTGCGCCCACGCGCGCTACGGTCCCGGCGGCGGAGACCGCCGCGCGAAGGAATCCAGGAAGGCACAAGACTCATGCGTACCCGTCTCACCGAGCTGCTCGGGATCGAGCACCCCGTCATGCTGGCCGGCATGGGGGGCGTCTCCTATTCCCCACTGGTCTCGGCCGTCTCCGCGGCCGGCGGGTTCGGCTGCCTGGGCGCTTCGACCATGGGCAACGAGAAGATGGCCGAGGAGATCGCAGCGGTGCGCGCCGTAACCGACAAGCCCTTCGGCGTCGACCTGCTGACCGCCATGCCCGGCGGAATGACCGAGCAGGTCAAGATCGTGATCGACGGCGGCGCCACGGCGTTCGTGGCCGGCCTCGGCGTCCCGACCGAGGTCGTGGACCTGTGCCATCGACACGGCCTCGTCGTCGTCAGCATGTGCGGCAAGGTCGAGCACGCCGTGCGCGCCGTCGACGCCGGGTGCGACCTAGTGGTTGCCCAGGGGACCGAGGCCGGCGGCCACACGGGTCAGGTGGCGTCGTTCCCCCTCGTCCCCCAGATCGTCGACGCGGTCGGCGATCGCGTCCCCGTGGTGGCCGCAGGAGGGATCTTCGACGGACGCGGGTTGGCCGCCGCCATCGCGCTCGGCGCGGACGGGGTCTGGGTCGGCACGCGTTTCATTGCGACGCCCGAGGCCCGCGGGGTGCTCGGCTACAAGGAGAAGCTTCTGGCCAGTCGCGAGGACCAGACAACCGTCAGCCGGGCCTACTCCGGCAAGACGATGCGCGTCGTGCGCAACCGCTACACCGACTACTACGACGCACACCCCGAGGAGCTCAAGAAATTCCCCGAGCAGCTCGCCGTCTCCTACGGGGGTGGGACCATGCACCTGGGCGGGGACTCGTTCACCGAGGGGGTCGACGTCGACCGGGAGTGCTACCCGGCCGGCCAGGGCGTGGGCGCGATCACCGACCTCGTCCCGGCGGCCGAGTTGGTGGGTCGATTCGTCGCCGAAGCCGAGGCGGTCCTCGACCGCATGGCCCTCCTGCGCTGAGCACGCCGACGGGACCGGTGGTGGACCGAACCGGCGGAGGGCAGCGCGTCGCTCTCGTCACCGGGGCGAACCACGGAATCGGCGCGGCCACGGCAAAGGCGCTCGCGGCGCAGGGAACTGCGGTTCTGTGCGCGTACTTCCGGAGTCAGCGCATGGGCGGCCTCGACGACCCGTCACTCCCGGCCGCGTACCGGGCCACACGCCTCGCCCGCGCCGACTTCGTGGCCGAGTCCATCAGGGCCGCTGGCGGCCAGGCCGTCGCGATCGAGGCCGACCTGGCCGATGCCGCCGCGGTCCCGGCGCTCTTCGAGGCGGCCGAGGAGCAGCTCGGGCCCGTCGAGGTGCTCGTCAACAACGCATCGGGCTGGGTCGCGGACACGTTCGTCCCGGCGGCGACCGATCGCTTCGGACGGGCGCAGACACCGCTCACGGCGAGCTCCTTCGAGCAGGTGTTCTCGGTCGACGCGCGGGCAGCCGCACTCCTGATCGCGGAGTTCGCGCACCGGCACATCGCGCGCCGAGGCAATTGGGGCCGCATCGTCGGGCTGACCTCCGGGGACGTCGATGGCTTCCCCGAAGAGGTCTCCTACGGCGCCGCCAAGGCGGCGCAGGCGAACTTCACGCTCAGCGCGGCGACAGAGCTCGCCCGCTACGGGGTCACCGCCAACGTCGTGCACCCTCCCCTCACCGACACGGGCTGGGTCAGCCCTCGGACGGCGTCGGCGGCGCACTCGCTCGGTCGCCGGATCGCCACGCCAAAACAGGTCGCCGAGGTGATCGCCTTCCTGACGTCGGACGCCGCTGCCTTGATCACCGGGAACGTCATCCGCCTCCGCTGAGCGCGCCCGGTTCAGGCGATGCGGTAGGTCTGGAGGCCGTGCGCCAGCACCTTGCCCGACGAGTCGCACGCCGTGATCTCGGTGAAGACGAGCTCCCGACCCCGCCGGACGGTGCGCGCCGCGCAGAGGAGATCGTCACCCGAGCTGGCGGCGACGTACTGCAGGGCCATCGAGACCGTGGACGCCCGGATGCCGCGATCGAAGTCGTGGTTCGACCACGCCGCCAAGGCGCCCGTCGTGTCGATGACCGCTCCCACCACGCCACCGTGGCAGGTGGCGCCGTCGTTGCTCAGCTCGACCCGGAAGGGCAATCGGGTGGCAACGTCATCGGGCTCATAACGCTCCACGAGCAGACCCAGCCAGGCCAGGAACGGGGTCTGGGCGAAGATCCCCGGGATGGCCGCTCGCCGTTGGAGCTGTCCGGCCTCGCTGAGACCGCCCCTCGGCGCGTCGCTCACCACGCCAAGACACTGCCGAGTCGCAGGTCGTGACCATAATTTGTAATTTCGTGTCACATCATGGAATATTCCGATATATCATTACTTGCAGAACGAACGAACAAGGAGATCCATCCATGCCACACACCCATGAACGTGAACACGACCACGACCACGGCCACGACCACCTGCACGACCACTTCTTCGCCGGGCACGCCATGCGCGGGCCAGGAATGCGCTGGGGCGGCGGCCGGGGCGGTTGGGGAGGCGGCCGGCGAATGCGTCGTGGCGCCATCCGGATCGCGATCCTGTCTGCCCTCAAAGACGAGCCAGCCCACGGCTATGAGGTCATGCGCCGTCTCGAGGAGATGAGTGGCGGCATTTGGCGCCCCAGCCCGGGCTCGGTGTACCCGCACCTCCAGATGCTGGAGGACGAGGGCCTCGTCCAGTCTTCCGAGGTCGAGGGCAGCCGTACGTACGCGCTGACCGAAGCGGGACGAGCCGAGGCCGAGAAGACCTCGCTCCCCTGGCAGGCGGCCGGCGAGGCGGACGACAAGATCCGGACGCTCAGACTGGCCGTTGGCCAGATGGCGAGCGCGGCGAAGCAGCTGGCCGGGGCCGGCGAGAGTTCGCAGATCGAACGCGGGATCGCCGTGATCCAGACGGCTCGCAAGGAGCTCTACCAGATCCTTGCCGAGGACTGACCAGGGCGCGGCCGGTACTGTGCGGTCAGAGTCATGACGACCGCGACGACCACACCGGCCTCGCTCGATGGCACGTCCCCCGGTTCGGGCCAACCGATCATCGAGACAGCGGGCCTCATCAAGACCTACCCCGGCACCGACTTCCGAGCCGTCGACGAGCTCAACCTGCGGGTCGCGACGGGCGAGGTGTTCGGGCTGCTCGGGCCGAACGGCGCGGGCAAGACGACCACCGTGGGCGTGCTGACGACCAGGGTCATTCCCTCGGCCGGCAGCGCGTTCGTCGGTGGGATCGACGTCGTGCACCACCCGACGCTCGTCAAGCAGCTCATCGGCGTGGTCTCCCAGCAGAACACGCTGGATCGCCAGCTGACGCCGTGGGAGAACCTGTACTTCCACGGCCGTCTCTTCGGGATGGGCGCCAAGGAGTGCCGCCAGACGGCCGACGAGCTCCTCGAGCGGTTCCAACTCAGCCGCTTCGCCAAGGCGTCGGTGTACGCGCTCTCCGGCGGCATGGCCCAACGCCTCATGGTCGCTCGCGCCATCTTCCACCGGCCGGCGGTGCTCTTCCTCGACGAGCCGACCGCGGGCCTTGACCCACAAGGTCGGCTCGCGCTGTGGGAACTGCTTGGCGGCCTCAACGCGGAAGGGCAGACCATTCTCTTGACGACGCACTACATGGAGGAGGCCGACAAGCTCTGCGACCGCGTCGCCATCATGGACCACGGGAAGATCCTGGCGTTGGACACGCCCGCCGAGCTCAAGCGCGGTGTCGGCGCCGACACCATCGTGACCGTGAAGGCCTCGGGTGACACCGCGCGGCTGGCAGAGGCGTTCGAAGCGACCCTGGAGGGTGTCACCCGGACGCGTCTGCTTCCCGACGGCGTCGAACTGCAGATACGCGGCTCGGACCGCCTCGTCCCACGGATCGTGGAGACCGCTGAGACTGCGGGCTTCTCCCTGGCCGACCTTTCTGTCGCCGAACCCACCCTCGAGACGGTGTTCATCGGGCTGACCGGAAAGGAACTGCGGGACTGATGTCTGCGGCCACGACGGCGGTCTCTTCGACGACCTTCGGCTCACCCGCGGCGCGCCATGTCGACCTGAAGCCCACGCGTTCCGCCGCCGCTGCGAGCTGGACGTCGCTCCGAGCACTGCTCTTGCGGGACATGGTCGTGCTGTGGAAGCACAAGATCGAGTTCACCGTCCGCACCTTGGTCCAGCCCTTCCTCTTGTGCTTCGTCTTCCTCTACGTGTTCCCCAAGATCGGCCAAGGCATCGGCGCCGCCAGCGGCATCCCGGGCGCCGAGTCTGCGTTCGCCACCGTGCTGGTGCCCGGAGTCGTCGGGCTCTCGATCATGTTCCAGGGCATCCAGGCCGTCGCCATGCAGCTGGCCCAGGAGTTCGGGTTTACCCGCGAGATCGAGGACCGGGTGCAGGCTCCGTGCCCGATCTGGTTGGTGGCCATCGCAAAGGTGATCTCCGGCGGCGCCCAGGGCATGATCTCCGCCGCGATCGTCCTTCCGATCGCGTCCGTCGTGCACGCGGACGGCGTCGAGGCGCACATCAGCCTGCACTGGCTCCTGATCGTGACCCTCGTGCCGCTTTCGTGCGTGTGCATGGCCTCGCTCGGCCTGCTGCTCGGAACGTCGTTCGAGCCGCGCAACCTCGGACTCATGTTCGGGTTCATCGTGCTGCCGATCACCTTCCTCGGCGGCACCTACTACCAGTGGACGCGGCTGGCGCCGGTCAAGATCGGTCCCATCCACTGGCTTCAGATCCTGGTGTTGATCAATCCGCTGATCTACATCAACGACGGGATGCGCGCCGCCTTCACCGACGCCGCTCACATGCATCTCTACGTGATCTATCCCGCCATCGTGGCCTTCAGCGTCATCTTCTTGACCCTGGGTTTGAAGAACTTCCGCCGTAAGGTGCTTGCCTGACGCTCAGAGGACTCGGAGCGCCTCCGCCGGCACACGTTCGGCCCGCGTAGAGGCACGCAAGGTCTCGCGGTCACCGACTCGGGCCCCGGCCAGTTCGATGCCGGCGACCAGGCTGACGTCCACCGCAGCCAAAGGCGGGTCGGGCACGCTCATGCCGGGGATGCGGCAGACGATGTCGTCCCCATGCACCACGACCTCGAACACCCTGGTCCGGACGTAGTCGCCGAAAGCACCTGGCTCCCGGGGGACCGGAGGACAGGCACGGGACGGTCCGCCCGCGCGTCCTCGTGGAGCCCGGCGAGCTCGTCCCGGGAGGTCGTGCCGGCGGCGATTCACCAGCAGGGCACCGGTGATGGCGAACGCCTCAGCGACCGCCCGCACACAAGCGGCAGACGGGTCGACGGCCTCCCCCCTCGACTCTGTTCTGCCCGAAGAACTCCGCGACACTGATGGGCGAAGACCGACGGGCTCGGCCTCCCGCAGGAGTGGTTCGAGCCAGACCACGCCGTCCACGGCATGCGCAACCAGGCCGCCCACCGTGTACCGCCAGCGCGCCCGGTCGGTCCCATGCCTCGGCGACCCGGGCGCGTCCAAGGATGGTGCGCAGCCAGTCGACGCCGCCCAAGTAGGCGTCGACGAGATCCCGCGAAAGTGCCGGTCCCATCACCGAAGACGACAGTAGGACTCGGCGAGCCCGACCTGGGTTGGCGCGTGGGAAAGCCCGAGTGGGCGGTCTGCCGCTCCGACCACGCTGGTCGATCCGACAGCGCCCGCTCACCTGGCCCGGGGCGATATTCGACGGAAACGCGTCTGGTTGTCACAGCATCTGGGTAGGGTGATTTGTGCCTGTGCAGCCACAGTGCGTGACCGCTCCGGGTGGGGTGGCGAAGGGACGAATCCCATGGAAATGAGTGGTTCTACCGTGCCGTCCGGACTCCGGGAGGAATTTGCCCGCGTCCGAGCGGTCACTGAGCGACTGGCCTCGCCTCTGAGCGCCGAGGACCAAACGGTCCAAACCATGCCTGACGTGAGCCCGACCAAGTGGCACCGCGCTCACGTCACCTGGTTCTTCGAGACGTTCATTCTGGGTGAGTACGCCGGCGCATACGCGCCGTACGACGAAGCGTACGCCTACATCTTCAACTCGTACTACGAAGCGGTTGGGGCCCGGCACCCCCGCCCGGAGCGTGGGCTCCTCTCCCGTCCGGGCATTGCGGAGATCGCGCGCTATCGCTCCCATGTCGACGCGGCGATGCAGCCGTTGCTCCGCGACCCAGCGCAGCCCGGCCTGGCAGAACTGATCACGCTCGGACTCCACCATGAGCAACAGCACCAGGAGCTGCTGCTCATGGACATCAAGCACGTGCTCTCCCGCAATCCGCTGAGTCCGGCGTACCTGCGCGGGCCCCCGGGAGCGGTGTCGATCCACCCGCCCAAGGCCGGATGGATCGAGCACGAGGGCGGGCCGGTCGAGATCGGCCACCGCGGGCGGGGGTTCGCATTCGACAACGAGTTCCCACGTCATACGGTGTGGCTCACCCCGTTCGGCCTCGCCGATCGCCCTGTCACGTGCGGCGAATGGCTCTCGTTCATGGCGGACGATGGGTACTCCCGCCCCGAGTTCTGGTTGTCCGACGGGTGGGCCGTCGTGAACTCGCAACACTGGGACGCCCCGCTCTACTGGTCGCGTGATCCCGACGATCCCGACCGCTGGCTCCAATACACCTTGGGGGGACTGCGACCCGTCGACCCCGACGAGCCGGTCTGTCACGTGAGCTACTACGAGGCCGACGCGTTCGCCCACTGGACCGGCATGCGACTCCCCACCGAGTCCGAGTGGGAGACGATCGCCGCCCCGCACGGCCAGGGTGACAACTTCCTCCCCGACGACTTCCTCGATCGCGGCGCACCACATCCCCGCCCAGCCGTCGACACCAATGCGATGTTCGGTGACACATGGGAGTGGACATCGAGCGCGTATGCGCCCTATCCCGGCTTCCGGGCCGCACCGGGGGCGGTCGGTGAGTACAACGGCAAGTTCATGGTGAGCCAGTACGTGCTCCGCGGCGGCTGTTGCGCCACTCCGGCCGGGCATGTCCGGGCCACCTATCGCAACTTCTTCCCGCCCGGGGCGCGCTGGCCGTTCGCCGGTCTCAGGCTTGCGAGGGATCCCTGAGCCATGTCCTACACAATCGACGTGCACCTCTCTTCCGACGAGGTGCGGAACCAGATGCGAAGCGACGCCCTCAAGGGCCTCCAAGGTGAAGAGAAGTCCATTCCGCCGGTGTGGTTCTACGACGAACGAGGCAGCCGGCTCTTCGAGGAGATCACGCAACTCCCCGAGTACTACCCCACTCGAGCCGAGCGCGCCCTTCTCCAGGAATTTGCACCGTCCATCGCCGAAGTCTCGAAGGCCGACACCCTCGTCGAGCTCGGCGCCGGGGCGTGCGAAAAGACCCGCGTGCTCCTTTCCGCCTTCCAAGAATCCGGCACGCTGGCGCGCTACGTCCCCTTCGACGTCAGCGACGAGTTCTTGCGCGACGCCGCCACCGCCCTCTCGGACGAATTCGAGGCGCTCAACATCCATCTCGTCGTCGGGGACTTCCACCGGCACCTCGCGCAGATCCCTACGGAAGGGCGGCGCATGGTGGCCTTCCTGGGCGGGACGATCGGCAACCTGAACCCCGCCCAGCGGGCCCGTTTCCTCTTCGATCTGAATTGCACCATGTCGAGCGACGACTCGCTGCTGCTCGGCACCGACCTGGTCAAAGACCGTGATCGGCTCGTCGCGGCGTACGACGACGCCGCGGGCGTGACCGCCGACTTCAACCGCAATGTCCTCCACGTGCTCAACGAGCAGCTGGGTGGCGACTTCGACCCTGAGCTCTTCGAGCACGTCGCGCTCTGGAACGAGGACGAGCAGTGGATCGAAATGCGGCTGCGAGCTCAGGAGTCCACCGAGGTCTCACTCGCAGGCGCCGGCATCACCGTCCGCTTCGATGAAGGCGAGGACGTCCTCACCGAGATCAGCGCCAAGTTCACGCCCGACGGGGTGGAGAAGGAGCTGCACGAGGCGGGTTTCGTGGTCGAGGACATGTGGGGCGCCCAAGAGGGCGAGTTCCTGCTCACCCTGGCCCATCCGGTCTGCTGAGCCGCCCACTCGAAACCGGCCGCCGCCTCAGACCGGGACCGGCTGCTCTTCTCGCTTCGCTTCGAGTGGTGCAGCCGCCTGGAGCGGTCGCCGGCGGCGCAGGACGAGCCAGCCTCCGAACAGAACGAGCAACGCCGCGACCGCTCCGAGGCTGAGCACACTCGCCAGCTCGAAGTGGGGCGGACGGTAGGTGAAGGTCACCACGTCGTTGCCCGCCGGGATGCGGATGCGCTGCACCAGATCAAACGAATCCACCGGCACGCTGCGCGCGGCACCCCCGTCGACCGAGACCGAGCCCCTCCACCCCTGGTCCCAGGCGACGGAGCGCACGATCGTCGCCGGACCCGGCGCGTCGACGCGGACCTCTTCAGACTTGGTGTTGCTGGAGATCACGTGGACCGTGAGCGGTTGGCCGTTCGTCGTGCTGGCTGAGATCGGCACCGGAGGCTTGGACGACGTGAACACGGCGTAGCCGAGCGAGGTGCCGGCCAGTCGCCACGGGCCGGGCACCACGGCGGCCGAGAGCGCGCCGTTCAGCTCGTAGACATGCGTCCCGACCCCGATCACGGCGCTCTGGGTCGGCAACGACCCTCGTGCCTGCACGGTCAACCCCACCGCCGGACCACCCGGCACCTGCCCCGTGACGCGCTGCGCCCCGACCGGCACCGGTACGTAGGGGCCCCACCGAGTGGACCCGTCGGTCCTCAACACGCCGAAACGGACGGCGGCGCCCGTTCCGGCCGGACGCGCGAACAGGAGGGTTGCCGAGGCGGGCTCCAGCGACTCCCCGAAGAACCACGATCTGGTCTGGCCCGTCTGCAACGACGGCCGCGGCCCGGGATTGTACGGGTACGCGGTCTGGTTGTACGTGGACCCGTAGCCCCGAGGCAGGACGGGGTCGGAGCCGATGAAGTCGTGGACCTGCTGCACGGGCGCGTTGGCCGAGCGCGGCATCGAGGTGAGCGGAACGAGGAAGTACTCGGGTACCGTCACGATCTCCTTGAGGTTGAGCCGACCGAGGGTCCCGTTGCTCAGTTGGCCAATGTCGAGGTTGTCCTGCTCGTGGGTGTGGGTGAACGCCTCGTAATTGCCGTTCACAATCGACGCGTACCCCGAGATCGAGGGGAGCCGCGGGATGATATTGAGGTCGGGAATGCCCTGGGGGCTCCAGGGATAGCTCGCGTAGGTCTGCGGGTCGTAGTTGACGAAGCGACCCCCCGCCGGCAGCTTGGCGGCCATCAGCTGTTGGACCGGCGTCGTCCCGCTGACGAGGTCGTTCGGAGGGACCATCGTCAACTGGCTGGTGAGGGCCATGAGTCCCAGGTCGACGGCGACGAAAGCCCCGGCCAAGGACAACCACCACCGCGCCGTCAGTTTGGGCCGCAGCCAGACGAGCAGCGCCGCTCCCGCACAGAACGCGAGGGCGGTGGTGGTCGCTTCTCGCACAGTAGACGTGACGTTCGGGCTCACCGACGCACCAGCGAAGACGTGGACCAACGAACCCGTGGCCGTCAGCGCCCAGACGGCCAGGCCGAGCACGATCGCGCCCGGCACCAGTGCAACGAGCCGGTCGTAGCGGGTCCAACGATCACCGACGCGCGGGCTGTCGGTCCGGTCGATCCAGCCGGCGAACAGCACACTGATCGCCGTGGCCACGATGATCATGTTGCGGCTCTGCAGGCGCTGATTGCCGTAGAGGGGTACGTCGTTGAAGAGACGCTCGAGAGGCGTGTTCGAGCCGAGCGCGAGCACGAAACCGAGTACGCCCACGACGTACCACGTCAAGCGGTCGCGCGCCGCCAGACGGCTGGGCCAGCGTGGGTGCAGCAACGTGACGAGGGCGATGAGCGGCAGCACCCCCAGGTAGATCCCGACCTCGGGCAGGTTGTACTGGCCGAAGAACTGCGCCTCACCGAGGTGGCCATAGCCACCGTCGAGATACGGGACGAGCGCCAAGATGCTGAAGGGCGTCGGATAGCTCCCGGCGGAGGCGAGCACGCCGGACCCCCGCTGCGAGTTGCGAATCGCCTCGAGGCCTGGCAGCCACTGGATGGCAGCCAGGGACAGAGCCAGTGCTGCCCCCGTCGCACAGCGGGTGAGCACCCGCCACCAGCGCTGCGCGTCCAACCCAGCGGACACCGCAGCGAACGCGATGACGAGGATCGCCTCGTCGAGCATCGCCTCTGGGGCGCCCCCGAGGATGACCGTGGCGAAGGCGATGCCCAGGAGGATGGACCAACGCCACCGGCCGTCCCGCACGATGTGGAGGACAGCCAGCAACATCCACGGGATGGCCGCATAGCCCTCGGTCATGTCGACGTGGTTCACCTGGCTGAGCACGGGGCCGGCGAACGTGAAGGTGGCCGCGCCGAGCAGACAGGCCACGGTGGAGAGCTTGAGCGCCCGGAGGAAGACGTACATCCCGACGCCGATGGCAGAGAAGAGGACCACCTCGGTCGCGATCCACGCAGCGCGGTCGGGCAGGACTATGAAGAAGCCCATCAGCGGATAGAAGGCGCCGGCGTTGAAGTCCGCCATGAGCGGTGTCCCGCTGAAGATGTACTGGTTCCAAAACGGCAGCTGGCCGTGGCGCAGCATGGAGCCCACCAGGACGTGAAGCGGGTAGTTCTGCTGCAGGTTGTCGCCCGTGATGAGCAGGCGGCCACCGAACAGCTCGGGGAGCACGAACCCCGCGGTGGGGATCGCGATGAGGACGAGATAGGGCCACAGCGGTCCGATTCGTGCTCGTAGGCGGTCCACAGGCGAGGCGTTATTGTCCGGATATCTCAGGATGGCGCCCTCCGCCGACGAACCGGCGTGGGGCAGTCCGACGACGCTAGCCCCGTTCGCGGCGACCCCCTAGAGGGGTTGATCAACGACAGGCTCTTCCGGCTGCGTCCGCTCCGTCCGAGAGATCCTGCTCGACGTCGAGCGCCACTGGACCTTCGGTTCCAGGGCCGACCGCTCGAGGCGATCCAGGTTCGAACGGGCGATGGCGAGAAGATCGGCCAGCAATTCGTCCCCCAGCAGATAGGGCATCAGGCCGAGGTCGAGCAGCTTGGTGTGCGCGGCGCGGTAATAGTGCTCCTCGGACTCGACGCGGGGGTCGTCGATGTGCGTAATCGCCGCGCCGCCGGCAGCCTCGGACACCATGTCGGCCAGCTCCGTGACCGAGAAGGACTCGGTGAATTGGTTGAACACCCGGAACTCCCCTGCCTTGGCCGGGTGCCGGATGGCCAATTCGACACACGCCAGCGTGTCGCGGATGTCGAGGAACCCGCGGGTCTGGCCACCCTTCCCGTACACCGTGAGCGGCTCCTCGGCAGCGGCCTGAATCACGAAGCGGTTGAGCACGGTACCGAAGACGGCGTCGTAGTCGAAGCGGGTGGCCAGGTCGGGGTGCAGCGTCGTCTCCGGGGTCGTTTGCCCGTACACGACACCCTGGTTGAGGTCGGTCGAGCGGAGCCCCCAGGACCGGCAGGCGAAGGCGATGTTGTGGCTGTCGTGCACCTTGGAGAGGTGGTAGAAGCTCCCGGGTTGCTTCGGGAAGGGCAGGACGTCGGTGCGCCCGCGGTGGGTGATCTCGATGTACCCCTCTTCGATGTCGATGTTCGGCGTGCCGTACTCGCCCATCGTGCCGAGCTTGACCAGGTGGATGGATGGGTCCACCTCCGCGATCGCGTAGAGCAGGTTGAGGGTGCCCACCACGTTGTTGGTCTGTGTGTACACCGCGTGCTTGCGGTCGACCATCGAGTACGGCGCGCTCCGCTGCTCGCCGAAGTGGACGATGGCGTCGGGACTGAAGCTCCCGACCATGTCGTAGACGAAAGCCTCGTCGGTCAGGTCGCCGACGAAGACTTCGAGCCGCCTCCCGGAGACCTCCTCCCAGCACTGGACCCTCCGGTGGAGCGAGGCGATCGGCACGAGCGAGCCGACACCCATTTCGAAGTCGTAGCCCCGGCGGGCGAAGTTGTCGGCGACGCCCACTTCGTAACCAGATCGGGAAAGATGCAGCGCCGTCGGCCAGCCGAGATACCCGTCACCACCGAGGACCAGAATTCGCACGTGACACCTTTCCGTTTCCGTGACAGCCAGATTTCACATGAGTGACGAAGTGAAGTTTTCCCCCATAGCCTGGGACATTCCTGAGAATCCTGTTAAGGAAGCTTTCGGGTTCCCACCTCCGGCTACAGCTGTGACAGAATCACTGCAGTTTGATGACGATTTTGTCCCCGCGAGTACCCACGCTGGCGAGCCCGCAGGTAAGGAATCTCTGATGCAGCTCGTGCTCCCGAGCGCCACCCCCGAAATCCCTCCCCGATGAGCGACGCAGCCCCCGTGACAACGGCCAAGGCGACGCCCCAGATCAGTCTCGGCCGTACGACAATCCTCGGGGCGGTCGGCACGGCCGGCATCGTCATCGGCTCCCTGCTCGGCGGCCAATCCTTCGAGACGTACCTTCCGGGAGCCTGGTTCTTCGGCATGCCAGGTGGCGCGCTCGGTGGCATCGGCACCAACGACACCCTGCCGCCGGTCGTCGCGCTGGCTCTGGTGTTCGGTGGCCTCATCCTCCTGACCCGCGTCTGGCTCGGGCTCCTGCGCATGCTCAAGGCGAATCAAGGGATCCCGGTCAAGCGCGTCGTGGTCGTGGTGGTGGTCTGGGCCGTACCCCTCCTCCTCGCGCCCCCCTTGTTCAGCCGCGACGTCTACACCTACGCCGCGCAGGGCGAGATGATGAGCCATCACATCAATCCGTACTCGTACGGCCCGAGCGTCCTCGGCGCCACACCGTTCAACACGATGGCGGACACGGTGTGGTCGAACGCAGAGTCGCCCTACGGACCGACCTTCCTCGCCCTCGACGGCGTGGCCGACCAGGCCTCGGGACATCAGGAGCTGGGCGATCTGGTGCTGCTCCGCCTACTGGAGGTCGCCGGGATTGCGTTGATGGTGGCGGCGACGCCCACGCTGGCCCGAGGACTCAAACGCGATCCCGCCTACGCGGTCCTCCTCGGCGCCGGCTCACCGCTGGTCCTACTCTCCCTGCTGGCAGGCGACCACAACGACGCCCTGATGGTCGGTCTCCTGATGGCGGGGCTCGCCGTGGCCAAACGTTTCGGCACCGTGCCCGGCGTCATGCTCTGCGCCCTGGCCGCCGGGGTGAAGTCACCGGCCGCGCTCGGCGTCCTCTTCCTCGGCTGGGTCTGGGCCGGGCCCGGCGCGACCACCCGGCGCCGCATCGGCCACACGGCGCTCGCGGGACTGATCGCGTTGGGCACCATGGAAGTGATGGCCCTCATCTCGGGGACGGGATGGGGATGGATCCGGACGACGACGACGGCTGACGCCTCGTTCACCGGCGTGACGCCCGTG
The DNA here is from genome assembly GCA_963763575.1 of uncultured Acidimicrobiaceae bacterium. Classification (GTDB taxonomy): domain Bacteria; phylum Actinomycetota; class Acidimicrobiia; order Acidimicrobiales; family RAAP-2; genus Bog-473. Next base: position 160,646 of record CAVXPD010000019.1, on the reverse strand, counting down.
AATCTGGTGGCGCGGGGCGCGTCGGTCTTCAGTCACGTCATTCAGGTCCCGCTCTCGACGATGGACCTCCATCCCGTGTTCGGCGTGCTCGGGCTGCTGATCGCGGTCTACGTCGCCTACCGCATGTTGCTCCGCTCGCCTCAGGACGGCGTCGTCCGCTGCCTCGGCATCACGCTGCTCGTGCTCGCGCTCCTCGGCCCGATCGTCTGGGCCTGGTACGTGACCTGGGGTGTGGTCGTGCTGGCTCCGGCCGCCACCGGCCGCCTCCGCACCGCGCTGATCGTGATCAGCACCTTCTGGGCCTTCGCCGGAGTGACCTCCGTCCATAGCGTCTACCAGCGGCTCCTGCACACCTTCGTGCTGACCGACCTGTTTCTGGTCGCCCTGCTGCTCGCCGTGGCCCTCATGCCGCTCGGCCAGTTCACCCCGTTCCGGCCCCGCGTGCCCAAGCTGCGCCCCGGCCCCGGCGACGACTCGGCGTCGCGCGGCCCGTTGCTCGGCGACGGCGTGCTCAGTGGAGCGGGCGCCGGCACCTGAGGAACGGCGCCGGCCGGCAGGCCGTCCCTCCCTTCAGTCGGCGAGGTCCAGCGCCGAGACGACGTGCTGCGGACGCAAGCGCACCACCAGCTCTCCGGGGACGCCGTTGCGAGCCCCGTACTCCTCGGCGCGCTCGGGTCCCATATAGCGGCCGCCGATCCGGGTCGCCCAGGCGCGCACGTCGGCCAGGTCGTCGCTCAGCTCGGCCACGCCCTCCACCACGACGAAGCTGAACGGCGGCCGCTCGTCGTCGACGCAGAACGAGGCGCGGGGATCCCGCTGCAGGTTCCGACCCTTGACGGTCGACACGCCGGTGTTGAATACCACGGTGCTGCCGTCGTCTACGTCGTACCAGACCGGCGCCAGGTGCGGCCGCCCGTCGGCGCGCACGGTGGCCAGCTTCCCGGTGCGCGGCGGTTGCGCGGCGAGAAAGGCTCGGACCTCCTCGCCGTTCATGGGGCGGTAGCCCATTACGCCCGGACGCCGCCGTGAGCGTCGTAGACCTCGAGCCAGCCCTCGATCATCGGGCCGAAGGCGGCGGGATTGTAGGCATCCTCCTCGTAGGAGAACTTCATGTCCCCCGCGTAGTGCAGCACGGTGATGTTGTGCGCCTGGTGCACGGACCCGTCGCCCGGATCCTGCATCCGGTTCTCGATCCGGCAGATCCACCAGCCGCGGGCCTCGTCGCACACACACCACGAGTGCGGGAACGAGTTCATGGCCCGGTTGGGCCATTGCGCCATGAGCGGCGCGATCCACCCGTAGATCTCGTCGGGGCCGCGGAAGGTGCCGAACGTGTGCTCGAGGTACACCGCATCGTCGCTGAACAGTTCGGCCCACTCGCGCCACTCGCCGCTGGCGGCCGAGCGGTTCGCCGTCTCCATGTAGTGCTGGTGGGCTCGCTCCAGCTCCTCGCGGCTCCACCGCGGCGTCACGACTTCAGGATCCATTCGCTCATCGTGACACTGCGGAGGGTGGTGAGGTCGACGAAGGCATTGATCTCGTCGATCATCTGGCTGACGTGCGTGTTCATCAGCTCGGGGTCCCCGTCGGCGCAGTAGAAGAGCATCGGGTCAGTGACGTGCTCCAACGAGGGCCACGCCTCCTCGACGATGCCCGCCAACGGTGGCGCCCCCTCGGTCAGCGCTCGGAAGACCGCGTTGCGGACGTAGCGGGCCCGCGGCTGGATCGCCTCGGTGATCGGGGAGATCCGGGTGTGCCACCTGGTCATCCACTCGTCGAAGGTCTGCTCGGGATCCTGCTGCAGGAGAGCCACCGTGAGCACGCCGGGCGAGCGTTCGCCGTCGGGCCAATCACGTGGGCCGGACCAGCGGTTGCTTCCGTAGTCGCGATAGAGGGACTCCACGACCGAATAGCCGGCAAGCCGGGTCGAGGCAGCGCCTAGCACTTCCTCGAACGGACCGCGCCGATCAACGGCGTCGAGCCAGACCGAAGCCAGCGCGTGGAGCGGCGTCTCGCCTTCGGGCGTTGGCACCGGTGCGGGGATGTCGCTGGCGGGGTCCCAGACGTCGATGCTCAGGCGGAGCGGCTCGAGATCGAGGAGCTGGCTCGCCACTCTGCCCAAGAAGACGTCGGCCACCTCGCCTCGGCTGCTCCCCTCGTCGAGCCACGCCAGGTACATCACCTTCTCCATCGGGTCCCCTCCCCTCCCGTCACCGGCCCCCTCTCACCAGGTCAGCCCGAGCCCCTGGCGCATCGTCGCCTCGAACTCGGGGTCCCGCAGGTTGCGTCGGAGCTCGAGCACCATGGCCGCGTCGGCGCCGACCTCGACCCGCACCGGGCTGTCGGGGTCCTCGAGGGAGTCGGCGATTGCGTTCGCCACCAGCTCGGGCCCGGGCCGGCCCTCGGGCCCCTCCAGGGTGCTGACGGCGCCCCGCCATTGGGTGTGGAGGTCCGCGTACACGTCCGGCCCGAAGTGGTCGTTCTCGTGCTTCATGCCGGGGGCGATGTAGCCGGGCTCGATGATCACCACCCGGATCCCGAAGTGCCCGAACTCGACGTGCATCGACTCGGACATCGCCTCGAGCGTGTGCTTCGATGCCGCATAGGCGCCTTCCAGCGGAGTCCCGATCTTGCCTTGGATCGAACTGATGTTGACCAGCACACCGCTTCCCCGTTCACGCCAGGCGGGCACGACCGCCTGGGCCAGGCGCAGCGGGCCGAGGGTGTTCACGTCGAGCACCCGGGCGAAGGCTTCGACGGGGTACGTCTCCATGGGGCCGAAGCCGGTCAGCGCCGCGTTGTTGACCACCGCGTCGAGCTCGCCCGCCTGCTCCACCGCGGCGGCGACCGACGACGTGTCGCTCACGTCGAGCGGTAGCACCAGCGTGGCCGGCACGCCTTCGAGGAGGGACACGTTGCGCGCGGTGGCCACGACCTGGTGCCCGCGCGCAATGAGTACCTCGACGGTGGCGCGCCCGATGGCCCGGCCGGCGCCGGTGACCAGCACACGCACGCTCAGGCCTGCGTCGGCGAGGTCAGGCCCACCAGCTCCTCGCTCACCTCCCAGAGGCGCTGGGCCGCCTCCGGGTCACGCGCCGGGGGCCTGGGCTGCACGGGCTTGCACTTGTAGTAGTAGCGCCCGCTCACGCCCTCCACGTCGGGTGACGACGCCAGGTAGATCGAGGTCTGCGCGCCCTTCGCCGGGGTGAGGAAGAAGGGGCTGCTGATCTTGAGCCCGAACGCCAAGAGGCCCTGGGCGTCACCGTCGGCCCCGTACCCGGTGCGGACGGTGCCGGGATGGAGCGCGTTCGCCGTGACCGTGCTCGCCTCCAGCCGGCGCGCCAGCTCGAGCGTGAAGAGGATGTTGGCCAACTTCGACTGCCCGTAGACCCGCATGCCGCCGTAGCGCCGCCGCGACTGCAGGTCGTCGAAGGGGATCCCCTTGCGGGCCGAGCGGTGCGCCCCCGACGCCACGTTGACCACCCGCGCCGGGGCCGATTCCCGCAGGCGATCGAACAGGATGTTGGTCAGCAAGAAGGGGCCGAGGTGGTTGATGGCGAAGGTCGCCTCGTAACCGTCGACCGTCTCACGCCGCTCGCTCAGGACGAGGCCGGCGTTGTTGACCAGCACGTCGATCTTGGGCGCCAGCTCGAGGATCTCGGCCGCCCCCCGCCGCACCGACGCCAGGTCGCCCAGGTCGAAGACCACCAGCTGGACCTGCGCGTGGCCGTCGTTGCGCTGCGCGATATCGGCCACCGCCGCGCGGCCCTTGTCGGCGTTGCGGGCGGTGACGAGCACGCGTGCCCCCATCGCAGCCAGGGCCGCAGCCGTCTCGAGGCCGATGCCCGAATTGCCTCCGGTGACCACGACCGTTTTCCCCTGCATGTCCGGCACGGTGTCCAGCCTCCTTGCGGCCCGCAGGGCGTCAGCATTCCACAACCGCCGCGGCGCACCCCCGCCTCCGGGTGCCTCAGCGCCAGGTGTCGCGTGCTTCGACGAGCCCCCGCCCCGGGTGCAAGAGGCTGTCGCTCAACGTGCGCTCGGCGCTGCGCATGCGCCAGCGCAGGAGCTCCTGGGTCGCCGACCACGCCACGTCGGAGGCCCCCGCGGCGCCCTCAGCCAGGAGGTCGTGGGCCTGGCCCGGATCCTCGGCGAGGTCGAAGAGCAAGGGTGGCAACAACGACGACTCGGCCGCGAACTGGACGTACTTGTACCGCGGGCCGCGCCCCACGGCGAGAGAGCAGTGGCTCATCGGGATCCCGAAGGCCTTCTCGGCCAGTTGGTCGACCGGGTCGGAGAAGCTCCACTCGAAGTGGGCCGCGTCCCGCCAGTGCTCGGGGGCCGGCTCGCCGCGCAGGAAGGGAGCCAGGGACCAGCCGTCGGCCTGGCGCGGGATCTCGGTGCCGAGGTAATCGCAGACGGTCGGGAGCACGTCGACCGACTCGGTGACGGCGTCGATCACCGTCCCGCGCCCGCCGTCCGCCTCGCGGCGCGGGTCCACCACGATCAACGGGACGTGATAGCTCTCGTCCCAATAACCGAGCTTCTCCAAGAGCCAATGGTCGCACCCCATCTCGCCGTGGTCGCTGGTGACGACGACCAGGGTCGAGTCCGCCAGCCCGCTCTCGAGGAGATACTCGAACAGCGGTGCCAGGCCGTCGTCGACTTCGCGCTGGGCGCCGTAGTAGGTGGCCCGCAACTGGCGCCGCTCCCGCTCGTCGACGGGCGCCCCGACTCCCTTGGCTTCCACGGCCATCGCCCCCAGCGGATGGATCGCCGCCTCTTGCTCCCGAGTGGCGCCGCCGGTGAACGGCCCGACGGCGTCGGCTTCGTACAGGTCGTGGTAGCCGAGCGGGTTGCGCCGCGGCGGATGGGGACGGATGAAGGAGGCGTGGACGAAGAACGGCCGGTCGCCGTGGCCTTCCAGCCAGTCGACGACCTCGCTGCGCAAGAAGGTCGTTTGCGACAGCTCCGGGGGGAACCGCGCCGGCGCCCAACTGGAGCCGTGGGCGTCGGCACCGGGAAACCCGTCGATCGGCTGGTACAAGTCGTGCGGGTTGGACGGGACGTCGACGCCTCGGGCCGCCAGCCAACGCCCCCACGCGGGGCTCCCCTGCTCCCACGGGTCCAGGATGAGGACGCGGAACCCCGGCAGCACCCCCTCGTAGCTGAAGAGCCTCGGATCGCCGGGTGACACGGTGCGCGGGTCGACCGCCGTGTCGGTGTAGCCGAAGAGCACAGGGTCGTAACCCAGTTCACGCGCCAGCAGCGCCACGTTGGTGAAGCGGGCGTCCAGCGGCGTGCCGTTCAGGATCGAGCGGTTCCTGTGTTGGTACGTTCCCGTGTAGAGGCACGCCCGAGACGGGCCGCACGGCGCCGCGTTCGCCCAGTGGTTCGCGAAGAGCACCCCCCGTGCCGCCAGCGCATCGAGCGCCGGCGTCTCCACGACCGGATGGCCGAGGGCCGAGAGGCAGTCGCCGCGCCATTGGTCGAGCGTGATGAACAGGACGTTGCGCACATCGGGCATCTCGCCACTCTTGCGCACCTCACCTGCATCGAGCCGGGGCGGCCGTCCGGACGGCGCAGCGGTCGGCCGCCCGCGGGCTCAAGAAGTCCGGATCGTCGCCCCCCCGAGCCGGGTGCCGGCCTCGATCAACCAGGAGCCGACGCGCGGCGCCAGGGCCCGGCGCACCGCTCGGCCACCGGTAACCGGGATGCCGGCGGCCGAGCGCTGCGTCGCGCTCTCGTGCTTGGTCCGGTCCGCGGACTCCCCGCGGGACCGGGCTTCGCCGACCAGCTCGCGGCGGTGCTCGTCGGTCAGGAAATGGACGGCTCGGGTTTGCATGGGTTCACCTCGCTTGACCTCGTCCGCTCCCGGTCTGCGGCCTGTGTTCCCCTTCAACTCTGTTCACTATACAGGAAGTTTGACAACAAATCAAGAATATCTTAATATAGTTGCATGCCTATGTTCATGGACGAGCAAGCCCCCAGGACCACCCGACAGGTGTCCTCGGCCGCATCCCTGGCGACCGATCTCTCGTGGCTCCTGCTGGCCGCGGCGAGCCCGTCCATGCAGGCCCGCTACCCGCAACTGGCCGAGATCTTCAGTGGGCGCGAGCACCTGGCCGAACGGGTCCGCACCTTCTGGGGCGAGGGGGCCGACGAGACGTCCTTCACGGAGATGCACATCCTCAGTCACTACGCCGACGCCCTGTACGAGACGGACGCCGACGCGCTGTGGCGGGCCCTTGAGCGAGGGGTCCCGACCGTACCCGTCAAGCTCGACGTGCCCTCCGAATACCCCGAGGAGATCGCCGTGTACGAAGACCGGTTCCGGCGGTTGAAGGAGTCGCCCGAACTGGTCCGCTCGTACCTCGACCTCATGAAGGAGGTCTGGGAGCCGGTGGACGAGATGTGGCAACAGGCGCTTCCGCTCATCGAGGAGGCGGGTCGGCACGTCGTGGCGCAGTACGAGCACGGGATGTCACTGGATCAAGTCATAACTCCGGGGTGTGACATTTTCCTGGAGCGGTTGCCCGAGATCGAGGCGAACGTCCAGTCGGGCAAGCCGCTCCTCTTCGTCCCCTGCCTCTTCTTCGGGTCGAGCATGTACCTCGACTTCCAGGAGCTGGTCGTCATCGGAACCGGCGTCGGCCCGGGCGATGCTGCGGCCCGGGCGCGGACCGAGTCGGTGGCGCGGCGGCTCAAGGCGGTGGCCGATCCGACCAGGCTGGCCATCCTGCATTCCCTGGCCACGGCGCCGAGCAGTGTCGGCGAGCTGGCCGTGCTCTTCCGCCTCGCGCAGCCGACGGTCAGCATGCACGTCAAGGTGTTGCGCGAGAACGGGCTGGTGAGGGCGGAACGACAGGGCGGCCGGCTCAGGCTGAGCGCCGACCCTGGTGCAGTCGAGTCACTCCTCGGCGAACTGCGCCAGGCGGTGCTTCAGGACCCGACGTCCCCAACCGACGCAGGGGCCAGCACCACCGGCAGCGACCGGATCCCGGCCACCGTCGTCGAGAGCACCCGCTCCGCCGAGCCGGTCACGGCATATCCGGCGTAGCGCGCCAGCAGCTCCTCCAAGAACACTCGGGTCTCGAGCCTGGCCAGACTGGCCCCCAGGCAGACGTGCTCGCCGAACCCGAACGCGACATGGACGGGGACCGTCGCGCGCCGCACGTCGAAGCGGTCGGCGTCGTCGCCGAAGATACGCTCGTCGCGGTTGGCCGACGCGTAGAGCATGCACACGTAGTCGCCCTCTCGCACGCGGGTGCCCGACACCACGGCGTCCTCGGTCGCGGTGCGGCAGAAGGCGTGGACGGGCGTGACCCAGCGCAGGCACTCCTCTACCGCCGCAGGCACCAGCGTGGCGTCGGCCGCCAGCACCGCCCGCTGGGCCGGCTGTTCGGACAACGCCAACGCGCTACCCGACAGGAGTGTCCGGGTGGTCTCGTTCCCCGCCACGAGCAAGGTGAGCAAGAACATGAAGAGCTCTTCGGGGCTGAGGGGATGACCGTCCACCTCGCTGCCGACGAGCAGTGACACCAGGTCGTCGCCCGGCCGCCTCCGCTTTGCCCGGATGTGCTCGACGATGAACGAGGACAGCTCCCCCAGGGCCGCCATGGTCTCGTCGGGAGGCAGGTCCGGCGATTCGATCGCCGCGTCCGACCAGCGACGGAAGTCCTCCCGGTCCGCCTCCTCGATGCCGAGCAGCTCGGCGATCACCATGAGCGGGAACGGCGCGGAGAGTTCGGCCACGAAGTCGATCTCCTCCCGCGATTCCACCGCGTCGAACAGTCTCGAGGCCGTCTTGTGGATCGACTCGCTGAGGCCGGTCAGCGCTCGAGGCGTGAAGCGGCGGTTCACCAGCCCTCGGAACGCCGCGTGCTCCGGGGGGTCCATATGGAGGATCGAGCGCCCGGACATCGAGGGCCCCTTCGCCGTCGTGCGGATGGGGTCGTTCACGAGCGCGCCGCGCCCGGAGCAGAAGTGCTGCGGGTCCCGGCTCAGGTCACGGATGTCCTCGTAGCGGGTGAGCACCCAGAACCCGGGCTCGGTCTCGTGCACCGGGTCCTCGGCGCGCAGCCGTGCCAGGACCTCGTAGTAGTCCTCCCGGGTGAAGAAGGCGGCATCCCGTGGGTCGATGCGCTGGTCGCCGGCCATCGCCCGAGCGTACTGTGCAGCACCGGGCGGTCACATTGCCGGGGCACATCACGACACGATCGCCACCGCCGCACCACGCGCACCACGCATATGAGCGACCATCTCGAACACGCCAAGGACCAGCGGGGCACCCACCGACCCGGCTCGTCCCCCTACCCCGCATCCCCGGAGCACGCGCCGCTCTCGGGGCTCGACGAGTTCCTCGTCCACAACGCGCCCTACCCCGTGCGCGTCATGTGGACGCCCGACGCCCAGGCCTACGAGCGGGTGTGGTTCACCTGTCAGGACAGAGTCGGCGAGATGCTGGTCGTCATCGGGCTCGCCTTCTACCCCAACCTCGGCACGGCTGAGGCCTTCGCCATCGTCAACGTGCACGGCACGCACACGACGGTGCGGGCCCACCAGAAGCTGCGCAACGACCGCATGGACATGACCCTCGGCCCCTTCAGCTTCGAAGTGGAGGAGTCGTTCCGACGCTGGCGCCTGCGACTCGACCCAGGACACGCACCCGGCGCCACGAGCAGCAGCGGACACGGCGTCTCCTACGACATCACCTGGCTCGATACGAAGCGGCCCGTCTTCCGCCAACTGGGCGCCGGAATGATCGTCGGCGGCCGGGCCGTCAGCCCCGTCGCCGGCTACGACGGCTTCGGCCGCCAGGAGGGATGGGTCGAGGCCCATGGAAGGCGCTTCCTGCTCGATACGACCACCCACCTCGGCACCCGCGACCACCACTGGGGGACGCGAGACGGCGTCGGCGGCCCTGGGCGCTCCCTGGGCATGCAACACCCCCACAGCGGCGAGTGGGTCGAGTTCGAGGACTTCGGCATCTGGGGCGACCACGTGCTCTACAACATCGGCGACGCGCGCAAGCGGAGTGGGACGCTCACCAAGCGCCTGCACCGCATGCGCTTCGAACCGGACACCCATCTGCTGAAGAGTGGCGAAGTCGACCTCCACTTCGCCGACGGCCACGTCAAGACGATGGCCTTCGAACGCCTGGGCAACCAGATCGCGTTCTTGCGCTGCGGAATGTACGGCGGACCCAACGGCGGCACACCCGACGGCGACCTGTGGCACGGGATGCCGGTCGCGCAGGGCGACGAGGTCGTCGTCCACGCCGAGACGTTCGACGTCAACGACCCCGAAGTCCGCCAGAGCCTTGCCGGGCTGGACCAGCACCACTGCCGCGTCACCTGCGACGGCGAGCTCAGCTATGGACTCGTCGAGCCCTACGATCCACTCTGCTACGAGGTGGCCAAGGCGGGTGTGATGGGGTTCTCGCTCCTCGAGAGCTGAGGGCGCCAGGAGTGTGCGCCCGGCGCTCCCGCTACTCAGACCCCCTCGGACGCCGCCTCGAGGCGCGCCAGCACGATGTTCCCCATCGGGTTGTCGCGCCGGCGCAGGTCGCCGGTGATGCGCTGGTGCCGGTCGTTGATGGCCAGGGCACGCGCGAGCGCGAACACCTCGTGCCACGCCAGATCTTGCGCCTCGTACCCGCTGCGCCGCTCGTAGCGCTCGAGGGCCTCGAGCCGCGACGGAAACCCCGGGACGCGCCGGCCGAACAGCGCTTGCATCATGAACTCGAGGCCGAAGTACCAGCCCAGGTCCATCTCGCGCGGCCCGAGCGACGCCAGGTCCCAGTCGAGGACGGCCACGACCGTGCGGTCGGCGTCGAAGACCAGGTTGCCGAGCCGCACGTCGCCCCACAGGAGCACGGGCTCGCGTTCGGGCGGCACGTGACGGCCGCACCAGTCGAGCGCCTCGGTCAACGCAAGGAGCGGGTCACCCGCCGACGACCACTCGACGTATGCGGTCCAGTGCTCGAGGGCGTCGCGCAGCTCCGGCCCCGGCAGGGTTTCGCCGAGTCCGGGCGGTTCCCACGGCACGGCGTGGATCGCCACAACGGTGTCGATCAAGCCGTCGTGCATCACGCGCTGGAATGCGGGCCCCGAGTCCTTGACGTAGGGATCGAAGACGGGCGCCGGCCCGGCGATGTCGCCGTGCACCCGCGGCATGGCGAGGAACGGCGACCCGATCCACCGCGGATCGGTCTCGACGAAACAGGGCGCGGGGGCCGGGACGCCCGCTGACGCGACTACGTTCTGCACCACCGCCTGCGGGCCCAGGTCGTAATCGGGGAAGGTGGGCTCCAACGGCGCCAGACGGACCACCATGCCCTGCCTGTGTGGTCCGAAGTCCACCAGGAGGGTCTCGTTCGCCATCCCGCCCTCGGCGTGCTCGAGCCCCGTGATCTCGACCGGCCCTCCCCCGTCGTCCGGGCCGCTCGACCCGGGCACGCGCTCGGGATGGGCCGCCACCCAGCGCCCGAGTCCGTCTGCCAGCGCGGGGTCGTCACGGCGTCCGCCCGTCGCCATCTAGGCCGTCTCCATCTAGGCCGTCTCCATCTAGGCCGTCTCCATCGAGGCCGTCACCATCGGGTCCCGGCCACCTACGGCAGGTACACGACGGCACGCCACTCGCCCGTCATGTCGGCCCGGCACAGCTCGGTGCCGGCGCGCACGCACCAGGTGATCACGTCGGCCGGCGGGGCTCCCACCGCCGCGCGCAGCACGAGCCCGCGTCGCCGCGTGGTCCTGGCGCACGACCCACCCCTCGGGCACGGTGACCCCCGCCTCCGCAAGGCGGGCGATCGCCTTCGGGCCGGTCGGGTGCATGACGCCGATCGACATGCCGTCGGTCGCGGCGCGTTCCCTCTTCGGGGGCATGACGGTCGCCATCGTCACGGGAGCCTGGCGCGTGCCGAAGAACGCGAACAGACCCGTCGGCGGGTTCACGTCCACGGCGCCCTCCTCGACACCGGGCATGAGGTTGATCCACCCGTCCCCGGCCTCGGCCAGCATCGACAGCGTGTCGGCGACCGGCTCGACGTCGGGCAGCCTGAACTCGATGGTCCGTGTCTCGCGTCGGTTGGTCATCGCTGCCGGCCTGCCCACTCGGACACGAGTCGCACGACCACCTCCGCCGCGGGGCGGGCCTCGGCCCGCCGGAACCCGGTGCCGGCGTAGAGGCTCACGTGCTGCCGGTCGCCCGCCTTGCCGGCGGCGGCCCGCAGCGGCCGGGTGGCGTTGTTGATCTCGGGATAGGCGGCCGGCGCGCCCGGGTGGTCGCGCACCATCGCGTTGACCAGCGAGCGGGCCCGCCGCCCGCTGAACGCACGCGTGACCGCGGTCACGTCGAACGCATCGTCCTCCAACGCGTCCTTGTGGGCCGGCGGGACCCCGCTCTCGGGGCAGCGCAGGAACGCTGTCCCGGCCTGGACCAACGCGGCGCCGCGGACGAGCAGGTCGACCACGTCGTCGGGCCCGCCCACGCCGCCGGCCGCGATGAGCGGCACCCTGGTCCGGCGCCGCACCGCGGCCAGCAATGCACGCACCGGCCGGTCGGCGTCCGGGCGGTCGTCGTTGGCCAGGCTGCCGCGGTGCGCGCCCGCCTCGGCGCCCTGGAGGCACAGCGCGTCCGGGCCGGCACGCAACGCCGCCGTCGCCTCCTCCGGCGTGGTCACGGTCAGCACGACCAGTGACCCCGCGTCCTGCAGCGCCTCCACGACGACGTCGTCGGGGACACCGAAGGTGAAGCTGACCGCCGCCGGCGGCTGTGCCTGCACGGCCTCGATCTTGCGCCGGTAGTCGTCGTCGTCCCACGCCGGCTCCCCAAGCTCGACGCCGAGCGCCGCGGCCTCGGCGCGGAGCGACGCCACGTAGGCGGCCAGGCCCGAGGGGTCCGAGGTCGGGCTCCCGGGGACGAAGAGGTTCACGCCGAAACGCTCGATCCCGGCCGCCCGCACGGCCGCCATCTCCTCGGTCAGACGCTCCGCCCGCACGTAGCCGCCTGCGAGGTTGGCGAACGCCCCGGCGGCCGACGCCGCCACGACCAGCTCGACCGTCGTCGCGCCGCCCGCCATCGGGGAGACGACGAGCGGGGTGGGCGCGAGGGCCTGCAGCCGCTCCAGGCGTTCCCACCAATCCGAGGACCCGGCCGAGCGGCCGGCGTGCGCAGTCTTCGTCACGCCTCAGACTTAGCCAGCGACGCTACGGTGGGCAACTCGTGGAGCTCGATCTCGTCACCACGCTGCGCAGCACGGGGGCGGCGCGCCAGTTCCACGACGACCCCGTGCCCGACGCGGTGCTCGAGCGCCTCCTCGACACCGCGCGTTTCGCACCGAGCGGCGGCAACCGCCAGGGATGGCGGGTCATCCTGGTGAAGGATCCCGCCAAACGGACTGCCCTGCGCGACCTCTATCTCGAGGGCTGGTACGAGTACCTGGCTCTCGGTGCGGCCGGCCTCGTGCCGTGGGCGCCCGTGACCGACCGCGACGCCGAGGCCGCTGCCATCGCCCACGCCCCCCAGTTCGCCGCCGCAGGGGCGGCCGCACCGGGCTTCGCCGAGACGCTGGACACCGCGCCCGCATTGCTGCTGGTCCTGGCCGACCTCGCGGCGCTGGCCGCCGTCGACCGGGACCTGCCTCGATACACGCTCGTCGGCGGCGCCTCCATCTACCCCTTCGTGTGGAGCCTGCTCCTGGCCGCCCGCTCCGAGGGGCTGGCCGGGGTGACGACGACGGTCGTGATCCGGCGCGAGGCCGACGTCCGCGCGCTCTTCGACATCCCGGACACGCTGGCCGTCGCCGCGCTTGTCGTGTTGGGCCGGCCGGTGCACCAGCCGACCCGGCTCAAGCGCGCGCCAGTCGACTCCTTCACCTGGGTCGATCGCTACGGCGGCCGATCGCTCGGTGCGCGGTAGGTCGCTCTCCTCGATCATTCTGTCCCCCGTGTCGGCCGCCGCGTCGTCATGCCGTGCTCAAATGGGCCATGGCACAGAACGTGTTGGGAGACGACCTCCAGCCCTGCAACTACGACCCGCTCACCGGCTTCTACCGCGACGGCTGCTGCAACACCGGCGCGGAGGATGTCGGCGTCCACACCGTGTGCACACGGGTCACGGCGGAGTTCCTCGCGTTCTCGGCCTCGGTGGGCAACGACCTCTCCACTCCGCATCCCGAGTTCGGCTTCTCGGGACTCCAGCCGGGCGACCAGTGGTGCCTCTGCGCCGCGCGCTGGCAGGAGGCGCTCGACGCGGGAATGGCCCCGCCGGTCGTGCTCGCCTCGACCCACGCCGCCACCCTCGAGTGGGTGCAGCTGAGCGACCTGGTCGCCCACGCGCTCGAGGCGCGGTCCCGCTGCCCGCGCCACCACCTCAGCCCGCCACCCGTCCCGCCTCGGCGCCCTAGTGTCATCGGCGCGGTCAGCACCGCGTCCGGAGGTCGCACCATGGGAGAAGCCGTCGTCAGTGTCGAACGGGTCATCAAGGCACCCGCCGCCTCGATCTTCGCCATCGTTTCGGACGCCTCGCGCCACTCCGAGATCGACGGCTCGGGGTCGGTGAAGGGCCTCAAGGCGGACGCCCCGCAGCGGCTCGCTCTCGGGTCCACCTTCGCCATGTCGATGAAGCTCGGCGTTCTCTACACCATGTCGAACACCGTGATCGAGTTCGAGCCCGACAGGCGCATCGCCTGGCGGAGCACCCTGTCGGGCCCGCTCGGGCGCTTCATCGGTGGGCGCGTCTGGCGCTACGAGCTGGAGGTCGCCGACAGCGGCACCCTGGTGCGCGAGACGTGGGACATCACCCAGGACAAGCAGCGCTTCATGCTCAAGGTCGGCCCCGTCGGGAAGGTGACTGCGGACGCGATGTCCAAGACGCTCGGGCGCCTGGCCGAACTGACCGAAACCGAGACCGAGACCGAGACCGAGTCGTCGAGCGGCCCGTGACCGACGCCATCGACACCGCTTGGGAGGAGCAGATCCTCCCGGCGCTGTCCGAGTACACGCGTATCGCCTGTCTCTCACCGGCCTTCGACCCGGAGTGGGCCGAGCGTGGCGCGCTCATGGAAGCGGCCGAGCTCCTGCAGGCATGGGTGCGCGAGCAGGACGGAGCGCTGCTGAGCGAGATCGTCGAGCTCCCCGGGCGCACGCCCGTCCTGCTGGTCGACAACGGCAAACCCGGTGACCCGATCGTGATCTACGGGCACATGGACAAGCAGCCACCGCTCGGCGAGTGGCGCAACGGACTCGGCCCCTACGAACCGGTCCGCGAGGGCGACCTCCTCTACGGACGGGGCACGGCCGACGACGGATACTCGACGTTCGCCGCCGTGACGGGTCTGCTGGAGGCGGGCGGCGGGCACGGCCGCGTGCTCGTGCTGATCGAGGCGAGCGAGGAGAGCGGCAGCCCCGACCTGGCGGCGTACCTGGAGCACCTGGCGCCCCGGATCGGCACGCCACGCCTCGTCGTCTGCCTCGATTCGGGTGGCCTCAGCTACGACCGCCTCTGGCTGACCACGTCGCTGCGCGGTTTCCTGAACGTCACCGTCACCGTCGAGGTGCTGACCGAGGGCATCCACAGCGGCCAGGGCGGCGGCGTCGTGCCGTCGTCGTTCCGGATCATGCGGCGCATCTTGTCGGGGATCGAGGACGAGGCTGACGGCCGCATCCTCCTGCCGGAATTGCTCGGGGCGGGGATCCCCGACGCGCTCCGCGCCAACCTCGAGGTCCTCGCCGCGGAGTTCCCCGGCTCGGCGGCCCCGGTCGTCGACGGGCTGCACCTGCTCGGCGCAGACCCGGTGGCGCGGCTGGCCGCGCGCACCTGGGGCGCCGCCCTCGAGGTGACCGGCGCCGACGGGCTGCCCAAGCCCCGCGACGCCGGCAACGTCCTGCGGCCCTCGACGACGCTCAAGCTCTCGGTGCGGCTGCCGCCCGACGTCGACGCGCAGGCGGCGTGCGACGCGCTGATCTCGGCCATCCGCACCGACGAGGGGGCACACGTCACCATCGACGTCGAGGCGGTGGGCCAGGGCTGGGTCGCGCCGCCGCTCGACGCCGGCTTCACGGCGATCCTGGCCCGGGTGTCAGAGGGACGCTTCGGGCGCGCGCCCGGGGCAGTGGGCGAGGGCGGCTCCATCCCGTTCCTGGCCGCGCTGGCGAAGGGGTTCCCCGGGGTGCAGTTCGTGACGACCGGCGTCCTCGGGCCCCACTCCAATGCGCACGGGCCCAACGAGTCGCTGCACATCCCGATGGCCAAGGCGGTCACCCGTCTGGTCGCCGAACTGGTGAACGCGGAGTAGGGCGGAGTAGGGCGAACCAGGGCGAAGTTGATAGAAAGCGCACGGGAGAAGGGACCGGAGGGTATGGCAGAGGACGGAGCGTTGGCGGGCAAGGTGGCCCTGGTGACGGGCGGCAGCCGCGGTCTCGGGCGCGAGATGGTGCTGGCCTTTGCCACAGCCGGCGCCGACGTCGTGGTCGCCAGCCGCAAGATCGACGCGTGCAAGGCGGTGGCGGCCGAGGCCGAGGCCATGGGCCGGCGCGCCCTCCCCGTGGCGTGCCACGTCGGGCATTGGGACGAGCTCGACGGGCTCGTCGAGCAGGCCTACGGGACGTTCGGCCGGGTCGACGTCCTGGTGAACAACGCCGGCATGTCGCCGCTGTACCCGGACCTGCCGTCGGTGACCGAGGAGCTCTGGGACAAGGTGTTCGGGGTGAACCTGAAAGGCCCGTTCCGGCTCACCGCGCTCGTCGGCACGAAAATGGCGGACGGCCCGTATGGTGGGTCCATCATCAACGTCTCGAGCACGGGGTCAATTCGGCCGGCACCACACATGCTGCCCTACGACGCGGCCAAGGCCGGGCTCAACGCGCTGACCGAGGGGTTCGCCAAGGCGTTCGGCCCGACGGTGCGGGTGAACTGCATCATGGCCGGACCGTTCCTGACCGACATCTCGAAGGCGTGGGACCCCAAGACGCTCGAGGGTGGCATGCCGCACCACGCCCTGCATCGAGCCGGCCAGCCCGAGGAGATCGTGGGCGCGGCGATGTTCCTGGCGACGGACGCCTCGTCCTTCGTGACGGGCGCCGTCTTACGCGTCGACGGAGGGATCCCATGACCGACACTGCAAACTTCTGGTTCGACCCGCTGTGCCCGTGGGCCTGGATCACCTCGCGCTGGATGCTCGAGGTCGAGAAGGCGCGCGACGTCCGCACGGAGTGGCACGTGATGTCCCTCGCCATCCTCAACGCGGACCGGGACGGCCTCTCCGAGGAGTACCGCGCGCGCATGGCGGTGGCCAAGGGGCCGGTGCGGGTGTGCATTGCGGCCGAGCAGTTGAAGGGCAGCGACATCTTGTTGCCGCTCTACACGGCGCTCGGGACGCGGATCCACGTGGAGGGCCGAGGGCGCGACGAGGAGGAGCGCCCCAAGATCGTGCCCGAGGCGCTGGCCGAGCTGGGGCTGCCGGCGTCGCTGGCCGACGCCGCGACCTCCGACGAGTTCGACGACGCCCTGGAGGCGTCACACCGCGCCGGGATGGACCCTGTGGGCAACCAGGTGGGCACGCCGATCATCCACTACAACGGCCATGCCATCTTCGGGCCGGTCGTGACGCCGGCGCCCAAGGGCGAGGCGGCGGGCCGGCTGTGGGACGGCGTGCTGGCGTGCACCGGTACCGAGGGCTTCTTCGAGCTCAAGCGGACCCGGGACCAGCGCCCGAGCTTCGACTGACGCGTCGCAACGTTGCGGGCGGGGTCGCCCCGCGTCGTCGCTACTGCGACGCCAGGATCGCGGCCACCTCCGCCACCGGATCGTGCACCACCGGCCCGGTGACGATGACCTCGGCGCGCCGGATCGTCCCGTTGAACCGGAACGGCGCGGTGTAGTCGGCTCCGACGGCGGGCCCCCACTCGTAGCCGCACGTCATCCCGATGCCGACCTCGTTGTACGCGACCGGAGTGAAGTGTTTGATCGTCCCGCTGCCGACGGGGTCGCCGTCGAGCACCAGATCGCCCCGGCCGCCTGCACCTTGGTCCTTGTCGAAGCGGAATTCCACATGATGCCCGCCCGGCCCCATGGCCCGTTCGGCGGCCACCTCGTAGGTGATCCGGCCGTGCAGGTTGTGCAAGTAGCGCAGCGTGCCGTCCACGACGTGGAGCGACCAGCCGCCGAGCGCGCACCCGACGGCCAGCAGAGTGCCGTTGGGCACCGCGTCACCGGGTACTTCGAGGTGCACCGAGACGGCGTGGGAGCGGTTCGAGACGTCCGCGGCGGCAAACTCGGGCACGGGTGCGCCGTCCTGGAAATAGCGGTACACCTCCCGGGGCCGCAGCCGGGCGCGGCGGTGCGCGATGGATTCGAGGACCCGGTTGTCGAGCGGGAGCACGTCGTTGCGGCGTGCTTCCTCCCACCACAGCGCCACCATCTCGGCCACCTTCGGGGGGAATTCGGCGGCGCGGTCGTGGACCTCGGACACGTCCTCGGCCACGTGGTAGAGCTCCCAGGAGTCCTCGTCCCACGGCGCATTGGACCGGAGCCCGTCCCCGTAGATCGGACCGACCGGGTGGTAGGCCACCGCCTTCCAGCCGTCGTGATAGATGGCGCGCGAGCCGAGCATCTCGAAGTGCTGGGTCCGATGGCGCCCGGCCGCGCGCTCCCCGCCGTCGGCGAGCAGGTAGGCGAAGCTCGTCCCGTCCAGGCGGGACTGCGCAATCCCGCCGAGGTCGTCCGGCGCCTCGATACCGGCCAGCTCGAGGACGGTCGGCAGGATGTCGATGGCGTGGGAGTACTGGCGCCGGACGCCCCCGCCTCCGGGACCGCGCGAGGACGGCAGCCGGACGATGCAGGGGTCGGCGACACCCCCCTCGTGCGTCTCGCGCTTCCACCGCTTGAACGGCGCGTTCCCCGCCATCGTCCATCCCCACGGGTAGTTGTTGTGGATGATCGGGCCGCCGATCTCGTCGATGCGCCGGTACATCTCCTCGACGCTGTCCCCCTCGAAATTGGACAGGCGTCCCTCGTTGATGGTGCCGTCAGCGCCGCCTTCGGAACTGGCGCCGTTGTCCGACACCACGATCACGACCGTGTTGTCGGTCTCCCCGAGGTCGTCGATGAAGTCGATCACGCGGCCGACCTGCTCGTCGGTGTACGACAGGAAGGCGGCGAAGCACTCCATGAAGCGTTCGGCCAGCGCGCGCTCGCGCTCGTCGAGGGACTCCCAGCTCCGCACCCAGGGCGGCCGCGGGGAGAGCTCCGTGCCCCCGGGGACGACGCCGGTGGCGAGCTGGCGGGCGAACGTCTCGTCGCGCCATGCGTCCCAGCCCCGCGCAAAGTGGCCTCGGTAGCGTTCGATCCACTCGGCCGGCGCATGGTGGGGCGAGTGACAGGCGCCCGTGGCGAAGTAGAGGAAGAACGGCGATTCGGCGTCGGCCGCGCGCAGGTCGCCCAGGAACTCGATGGCGCGGTCGGCCAGGTCCGCACTGAGGTGGTAACCCTCCTCGATCGAGCGGGGGGGCGCCACGGCGTGGTTGTCATGGAAGAGCGCGGGGACGAACTGGTGCGTCTCGCCACCGTGGAAGCCGTACCAGCGGTCGAAGCCACGACCGAGCGGCCAGGTGGCGCGCGGCGCGGCCATGTGGATCTCGTCCTCGGGGCTCAGGTGCCACTTGCCGATCGCGTAGGTGGCGTAGCCGTTGGCCCGGAGGATCTCGGAGAGGAACCCGTTCTCGCGCGGCGGTTTGCCCCAGTAGCCGGGGTAACCGGAGGGGAGGTCGGCAACCCGGCCCATGCCGCTGCGGTGGTGGTTGCGGCCGGTGAGCAGGCAGGCTCGGGTCGGCGAGCACAGCGCGGTGGTGTGGAAGTTGGTCAACCGGACGCCGTCGGCGGCGAGGCGGTCGATGACGGGCGTGTCGATATCGGACCCATAGCAGCCCAGCTGCGCAAACCCGACGTCGTCGAGCACGATCAGGACGACGTTCGGTGCCCCGTCGGGCGGGGTGGGGACCGGGGGCCACCACGGCTCCGAGGTGCGCCAGTCGTCGCCGATCTTCCCCCCGAACTCGATGCCGGCCACGGTGCACCCCCACAGCGGCCTCCGTCCTCACGGGGGCCGGTCGCGATTGGCGGTCACCGTACCGTCTCGCCCGAGCGCCGATCGGCACGGTCGCTCGAAATCCCAGCCCTCGGACCGGAGCGGGCGTACGCTCCGCCGATGGCTCGCTGGCGACCAGCCAGGCGGTCGACCCTGGCGCTCGCCCTTGCCGGCGCCGCGCTCGCTCTCGCTGCCTGCTCGAGCTCGCCGTCCCCCTCGGCCTCTTCGACCACGTCGACCTCGAGTCTTGCGAGCAGCACCACGACGACGCCGGCCAGCACGACCACGACGACGGGTGCCGAGACCACCACGACCGGGACCATGCTGCCCCAGACAGCCGCGGCGACCGAGTTCTTCTCGCCGACGCACAACATCAGCTGCGAGATCGACTACCGGTTCGGATCGAGCAGCCTGAGCCAGGCGTTCTGCCTGACGGTGTCGCCGCCGCAGTCGGCCACACTGAATCCGGAGAGCTCTCTCGCGAAATGTTCGGGCGTCAATTGCCTGGCGAATGCGGGCCTGAACACTCCCGTGCTCCCCTATGCGACGTCGATCACCCTCGGTCCTTTCACCTGTCTCTCCCTGACCACGGGGATGAGGTGCACGCTGGCCAACGGCAACGGCTTCATCATCGCGACGTCGGGTGTGACACCGCTGGGCCGCGTGGCGGTCACCACGGCCACCAGCGGCTGAGCCGGCTCAGGGCTTCACGGCGCGAGCCATCATGAACAGCGGCACACGACGCCAGCGTTCGAAGCGATCCGAAGCACCCGCCGGCTTGGGCTCGCGAAGATGCTCCACGACCAAGCCCGTGGACTCGAGCGCACTGAAGTAGTCCTCGAGCGTGTAGGTCCATCCCCGGAAGGTCATGGGCAGTCCGTCCCATTCGACGGTTTCGTCGACCCGCTGCGAATCGAAGTAGGGCTGGCGCAACGCGAAGACGTCACCGTTCTCGCCCCGCACGAAGCGCCCGATGTCGGTCACGGGATGGCTGACGCAGACGCAGAAGTGGCCGCCGCGGCGCAACAACCGAGCCGCCTCGCTCACGGTGCCGGGCATGTCGCCGACCACCTGCAGCGAGTTGTAGGCGACGGCCAGATCGAACGACGCGGAGGCGCAGGGTACGGCCGCGGCGTCCGCCACCGCATAGCAGCCTGAGGGATCGGCCTCCCGAGCCGAGCGCACCAGCGCCGATGACGAGTCCACGCCGACCACCCGATGGCCGCGCGCCCGAGGTCGCGGGCGACGCGGCCCTCGCCACAGCCGAGATCGACCGCCGATGCCCCGGGCGGCGGCACGAGGTCGAAGAAGGCGGCCCGGTAGACCCAGTAGTGGTCGTGCCCCGGCGCGCGTGCCCAACGCACCCAGTTCTCCGCGTCCGAACCCCACTCCCCCGTGCCGCCCACGCGGCAACGATAGGCAGGGCTAGGTTGAGCGCCGTGCCACGCCGCCGCTCGCACCAGGAGCGCGGCGACTGATCTGGGCGATCACCCTCAACGAGCTGCGGCGGCGGGTCCGAGATCGCTCCGCCGTGATCACCTGTCTGGTGGCGCCGCTGGCCATCGCGGCCATCCTCGGCTTCGCGTTCGCGGGCAACGGGACGACGGGCACGATCCCGATCGGGGTATCGGGCACCTCGCCCGCCCTGCTGGGGGCGGCGGTGCACGCCAGCCAGCTGCCTCCGAACGTGGTCGTCCATCTCGTCACGAGTGAATCGGCGGTCAAGCAGGAGGTGGCCGACGGCGTCCTCGCCGGCGGCGTCGTCGTCTCACCGGGCCACAAGAGCCTCTCGGACCTCCTCATCCCGATGGTCGCTCCCGGCGGGACCCCGTCGCCGGGCTTCGACGTCGTCGACCGGGCCGACGCGCTGACGGGGCAGGAGTACGCAGAGTCCGTGGCCGCCGGCCTGGCGAGCCGGCTGTACGCAGGCCGCCTCAAGCCTGGAACGGCCACCGACACGACGGCCATCTCCGTCGAGGCCGAAACGTTGGGCAACGGAGGCAAGGCCGTCCTCGACTACTTCGCTCCCTCCATCGCCGTCGTCTTCCTGTTCATCGGGAGCGGCGTGGGGATGCGCTCGCTGCTGATGGAGCGCGCCACGGGGACCCTGGCCCGGCTGGCGGCGTCGCCCATCCGGCCGCGCGACATCGTGGGGGGAAAGCTGCTCGCCATCGCGCTGACCGGGCTCACGTCCATCCTCATCGTGTGGGCGGTGACCGTCGCGGTGTTCGGGGCGGACTGGGGCGCCCCCCTGGGCGTCCTGCTGATGTGCGTGGGGGCCACCGCGGCCATGTGCGGGCTGGGCGTCTTCCTCGCCTCGTTCGCGCGCACCCCGCAGGAGGCGTTCGCCGGCACCCTCATCGTGGGCCTCGTCCTCGCGCTCCTCGGCGGCAACCTGCTCCCGCCGGGCGCGCTGCCCGAGTTCCTCCAGGTGCTCAGCCTCGGCACGCCCAACGGCTGGGCCCTCGTCGGGTTCGGCCGGCTCGCCCTGCTCCGCGACCCGGCGTCGTCGGTGCTCGGGCCGTTCGCGGTCCTGTGCCTCATCGCAGCGGTCACGGGCGGACTCGCCATGACGCGGCTGCGAAGGATGGTGACGCCGTGATCCCCATCGTGCGCGTGAACCTGCGCCGCGCCGGGGGCGACCGGCGGTACCTCTTCGTCGCCACCGTGTTCCCGGTGCTCTTCATCTTGGTCACGGGCCTGCTGGCGGGGAACCCCAAGGAGCCCGTCGGCCTGGTGCACCCCTCGCCCCGGCTGCTGCAGCTCGTCGAGCACACGGCGGACCTCAAGGCGCGCGTCGAGCCCAACCGGGCCCAGCTGAGCGACGACATCTTGCGCGGGCGGGTGGTGGCGGGGCTGGTCACGCTGCCGTCGGCGCCCGGGCGCCAGCGCGACGAGTTCGTGAGCGAATCGGCCTCGACGAGCGCCGTGCAGGCGCGCACCGACGTGGTCGCGGTGCTCAACCTCATCGCCGCCGAGGGCACGCGTCCCGACGTGACCGACGTCACCCTGGCCCACACGAACCTCCCGGCGGCGCTCAGCCCGTTCTCCTACGTCGCGCCGGCCGACCTCGTCCTCTTCCTCGGGATCACGGTGTTGCTCCTCGCGTCGGGTGTCGTCGAGACGCGGCGGATCGGGATCATGCGCCGCCTGGCTGCGGCGCCGGTGCGACGCCGGACGGTGGTGGCCGCCATGGTGGCGACCAGCCTGTGTGTGGCCGCGGCCCAGTCCGTCGGGCTGCTGCTCGTCGGGCGCTGGATCTTCGGGGTCCACTGGGGGAACCCGGTCGCCGTCTTCCTCGTGCTGGCCACGCTGTCGCTCGCGTACGCGGGGGCCGCCGCGCTGGTCAGCGTGCGCTCGCGCACCGAGGAGCAGGCCATCTCGGCCGGGGTCGTCCTCGGGATCTTGGCCGGGCTCCTCGGTGGGTGCATGTACCCCCTGGACGTCGTGGGACCCGCGATCCGGGCCGTCGGCCACGTGGTGCCCCAGGCGTGGGCCATGGACGCGTTCGTGAAGCTGATCTACGACCACGGCTCGCTGGCCTCGGTGCTCCCCGAGGTCGCGGCCCTCGCGCTGTTCGCCGCCGTGCTGAGCGCGCTGGCGTTGCGCGCTTACGCGCGGACCGTGTACTCGCCGGGGTGAAAGCGCCGGGTGAGCCGGCGGAACTTCCACGTGTGGTCCGGCCACAGGGTGGTGTTGCGGCCACGATGATCGAGGTACCAGCTCCCGCAGCCGCCCTCGACCCAGACCGAGTGCTCGAGCCGGGCCTGCAGCCTTTCGTTGTAGCGCCGCTGCACGCCCCTCTCGACCTCGACCGTGCGCACCCCGGGGCGGGCCATGAAGGCGAGGGCGCTGGCGATGTAGTCGATGTGCGACTCGATCATATAGATCATCGAATTGTGGGCCAGGGTGGAGTTGGGCCCGATCATGAGGAACAGGTTCGGGAAGCCCGCCACGGTCGACCCGGCGTAGGCCTCGACGCCCTCGGCCTTCCACAGCTCCGAGAGCCGCACACCGTCGCGCCCGACGATGTGCTCGGCGTAGGGCGGCTCGGCGGCGTCGAAGCCGGTGCCCATGATCACGACGTCGACGGGACGGGCGATGCCGTCCTGGCCGACCACCTCGTGCGCGGTGAACGAGGCGACCGGCGTCTCCACCACCTCGACGTTGGGACGGGTCAGCGAAGGGTAGTAGTCGTCCGAGAGCAGCATGCGCTTGCAGCCCGGCTCGTAATGCGGCGTGAGCTTGGCCCGGAGCGACTCGTCGGGGACCTGCCTGCGGAGGTGACCAAGGGCGCGCGTGCGCACGATGGCCCCGGGCCGGCGGCTGCGGCCGACGAAGACGCCGAGCAACGACTCGAAGATGGCGTAGATGCGCAGGCGGGACAGGCGCTGGAGCGCGGGCGCCCGGCGGTAGGCGTGCCGGCGCAGGCGCGACACCGGCCGGTCATTCCGGGGGACGATCCACGGCGGCGTCCGTTGGTGCAGGTACAGGTGCTCGACCACGGGTGCGATCTGGGGCACGAACTGGATGGCCGAGGCCCCAGTGCCCACGACGCACACGCGCTTGGAGCGCAGGTCGTAGCCGTGCTCCCACCTGGCCGAGTGGAAGACCTTGCCGCGGAAGTCGCGCAGCCCGGGGAAGTCGGGGATGGACGGCTCGCTGAGCGAGCCGGTGGCCCAGACGAGGACCGGGGCGGAATACTCCTCGCCGGCCGCCCGCACGACCCAGCGTTCGGATCCGGAGTCCCAGCGCGCCTCGTCCACGGCGTGGTCGAACCGCAGATGGCCCGCCACGTCGAAGCGGTCGACGCAGGAGCGCATGTAGTCCCAGATCTCGGTCTGCGAGGGGAACGAGCTCGACCAGTCCGGGTTGAGGGCGAACGAGAACGAGTACAGGTTCGACGGCACGTCGCAGGCAGCCCCGGGGTACGAGTTGTCCCGCCAGGTGCCCCCCAGATCGTTGCCGCGGTCGAGCACGACGAAGTCGTCGATGCCCATGGTGCGCAGGCGCGCCGCCATGCCGATGCCGGAGAACCCGGCGCCCACGATGACGACCTGGTGCTCGGCGGTCACGGATTGGCCGCGACGAAATCGGCCACGACCCGGGCCAGCTCCTCGCCGCAGTCCTCCTGGAGGAAGTGGCCGCCCCCGACGATCGTCGTGTGGGGCTGTCCCTGCGCCCCGGCGATCCGTTCCCTGAGGTTGCGGTCGGCCCCCTTGGTGATGGGGTCGCTGTCGCTGAACGCGCACAGGAACGGGCGGTCGAAGGCGGCCAGGCCAACCCAGGCGGCGACGTTGGCGTCGTGGGCGGGGTCGTCGGGCCGGGAAGGCACGAGCATGGGGAAGGCGCGCGCGCCCGCCTTGTAGGCCTCGTCGGGGAACGGCGCATCGTACGCGGCGCGCACCTCGTCGGGAATGTCCGTCACGCACCCGCCCTTCACGATGCCCCCGGTGGGGAACTCCTCGACCTCCTGGGAGAAGCGCTGCCAGGCGAAGAACGCCTCCCCCGGGTTGGTGTCGCCGGTCGGCAGAAAGGTGTTCGCCGCCACCACGCGGGCGAAGCGGTCCGGGTGCTCGCCCACCAGACGCAGGCCGATCAGCCCACCCCAGTCCTGGCCCACGAGCGTGACGGCGCGCAGGTCGAGCCGGTCGAACAGGAGCTCGCGCATCCACTCGACGTGGCGCGCGAAGGTGTAATCGCTGCGCGCCGCGGGTTTGTCGGAGCGGCCGAAGCCGACCAGGTCCGGCGCGACGATCTGCAGGCCGGCGGCGGTGAGGACCGGGATCATCTTGCGGTAGAGGTACGACCACGAGGGCTCGCCGTGCATGAGGAGCACCGCTTCGCCCGCGGGATCGCCCTCTCGGAGGTAGTGCACGCGCAGCGTGCCGCCCTCGCCGTCGGCGATGTCGGCGTAGTGGGGCGCGAAGTCGAAACCGGGCAGGCCGGCGAACCGCCCGTCGGGCGTGCGAAGTGCTTTCATGGTGGGCCGGAGCCTACGCGCTGGGTCCCCGCGCCGCCCCTGGTGGGGGCGAGCGGGCACGCCCACACCCCCGGCACGTAGCCTGACGCCAACGTCACGGAAGCACCCACGGGGAGAGGTCCAGCATGGTCACGTCAGATGCCCAGGAGTACGACCCCTTCGCCGCCTTCGACGACATCGTGGCGGGCACGAGCCGCGACCCGTGGCCGGACCTGGCGGCCA
This sequence comes from uncultured Acidimicrobiaceae bacterium, assembly GCA_963763575.1. Lineage (GTDB taxonomy): Bacteria > Actinomycetota > Acidimicrobiia > Acidimicrobiales > RAAP-2 > Bog-473. Next base: position 135,351 of record CAVXPD010000019.1, on the reverse strand, counting down.
AGCGGCGGGACGCGCCGGTCAGCAAGGGACTGACGATCCCCCCGGACGTGTTGCCCGAGGGCTTCTCGGCCGAGCCCGAGTGGATCGCCTACCGCTACGACGACTGCTCGCGGATCTTGCGGGAGCCCAAGACGTTCACCTCGACGGCCTACGACACCAGCATCGGGATGGTGATGGGCCACATGATCCTCGGGATGGACGACCCCGAGCACCGAACGCACCGGAATCTGGTGGCCCACGCGTTCCGGGAGAAGTCGCTGGCCCGTTGGGAACCCGAATTCATCGGGCCGATCATCGACGAGCTCATCGACGGCTTCGTGGCGGACGGCGAGGCCGATCTGGTGCGCCAGCTCACCTTCGAGTTCCCGGTGCGCGTGATCGCGCGCCTCCTCGGACTGCCCGAAGAGGACTTCCCGCAGTTCCACCGCTGGGGGATCGAGCTCATCGGGCTGGTGGCCGACATCGACCGCGGCCTCGCGGCCTCGGAGTCGCTCCGCGAGTACTTCGCGGGCATCGTGGCCGAGCGACGGGCGCAGCCGGCCGACGACGTCATCAGCGACCTGGTGGCGGCGGAGGTCGACGGCGAGAAGCTGACCGACGAGGCCATCTACTCCTTCCTGCGCCTCCTGCTCCCGGCGGGGGCCGAGACGACCTACCGCTCCTCGGGCAATTTGCTGTACCTGCTGCTGACCCATCCCGACCAGCTCGCCGCCGTGCGCGACGACCGTTCGCTCCTGCCCCAGGCCATCGAGGAGGGCCTGCGGTGCGAGCCGCCCCTGCTCACGATCGGCCGCACCACGACGTGCGAGGTCGAGGTGGGCGGGGTCACGATCGGCTCGGGCGAGAGCATCACGACGCACCTCGGCTCGGCCAACCACGACGAGGCTCGCTGGGACGACCCAGAGACCTTCGACATCTCGCGGCCGCCACTCCCCCACGTCGCGTTCGCCCACGGCCCGCACATGTGCCTCGGCATGCATCTCGCCCGGATCGAGACCAAGGCGCTGCTCAACCGCGTGTTCGACCGCCTGCCCGACATCGCCCTGCAGCCCGGCGACACGGACCCGTACATCCGGGGCGACGTGTTCCGCTCGCCGACCGCGCTCCCGGTGGTCTTCTCGCCGGCCTGAGGTCGCCCGCAGGCGCGCGCTTCACGAGATCGGGCGAGCCTCCACGTCGTCGCCGCGGGCGATGAGCACCGTGCTCACCATGGAGGGTGGGAACAGGCCGTGCGAGACCAAGCCGGGGACGGCATCGAGACGCTCGGCCAGCGCGGCCGGATCCCCGATGGTGCCGGCGTACTCGGCCAGGACGCCACCGTCCGGCGTCAGTGGCGCATCGCGCACGACCGCGTCGGCCAGCGCGTGCAGTGTGGCGGCCAACCCGAAGGCCAGGAGCTCGAGCGGCACGGGCGGGTGGAGGCGCGGCACCGGCTTGTCCGAGGAGACGATGACGACGAAGCGATCGGCGGCGGCCGCCACGATGCGCTCCCTGGTGTGGGCGCCGCCGCCGCCCTTGACGAGCCAGCCGGCCGGGTCGACCTGATCGGCCCCGTCGATGGCGAGGTCGAGCCGGGCGATGTCGGTGAAAGGCCGCACGTCGAGGCCGTGGGCCCGGGCCAGCTCGGCGGTGGCCGGCGAGGTGGCGGCGCAGGTGATGTCGAGCCGGCGGCGCCCGAGCGCCGGAACCAGCTCGGCGACGGTGGTGCCGGTCCCGAGGCCGACCCACATGCCGTCCTCCACCATGGCGGCGGCGGCGAGCGCCGCGGCACGCTTTTCCGCTCGGATGTCGGGCACGGTCACCGCCTTGCTGCGCTCAGCTGCGTGGGACGGCCTTCCAGGGCAGTTCCTTGTCGGTCCGCACGTCGCCGGGCAGGCCGAGCACCCGCTCCCCGAGGATGTTGCGCATGACCTCCGACGTCCCGCCCTCGATGGAGTTGGCGCGCACGCGTAGGAACATCTTGCGTACGTCCGGTGACCCCATGCCCACCAGGTCCGGCCGCACCATCGGGTAGCCCGCGGGGAACAGCATGGCGTCGTTGCCCAGGAGATCCATGCACAGGTCGTAGACGCGCTTGTTCTCCTCGGCCATCGCGAGCTTCGACACCGAGCCCTCGGGGCCGGGGGTGCCGGCTTTGCGCGTCGCCGCCGCCCGCGCGTTCGTCATGGACAGCGTCTCCAGGCGGATGTAGCTCGAGACAAGACGGTCGCGCAGGGCGAGCGCGTGGTGAGAGCTGTCTCCCTGCCAGCGCTCCTTCCAGATCTTGATGGCCTCGGCCATGGGCCCGCCGCCGCGCCGGCCGACACCGCCGCCGATGGAGACGCGCTCGTTCATGAGCGTGGTCACGGCCACGCGCCAGCCCTCACCCTCGCCACCGATGCGGGCGGTGTCGGGCAGGTGCACGTCGGTGAAAAAGACCTCGTTGAACTCCGCCTCACCGGTGATCTGGAACAGCGGCCGCACCTCGACGCCGGGCGCCTGCATGTCGACGAGGAACGCCGTCATCCCCTTGTGCTTGGGCACGTCGGGGTTGGTGCGGGCCACGATCAGCCCGAACGAGGAGATGTGGGCGAGGGTCGTCCACACCTTCTGGCCGTTCAGCACCCACTCGTCGCCGTCGCGTTCGGCGCGAGTCGACAGCCCGGCGACGTCGGAACCGGCACCGGGCTCGCTGAAGAGCTGGCACCAGATCTCCTCGTTCGTGAAGAGCGGCCGCAGGTACCGTTCCTTCTGCTCGGGCGTCCCGTGGGTCACGATGGTGGGCGCACACATGCCGTAGCCGATCGGGTTGCGCACGCCGGAGACGGGAGCACCTCCGGCGTGCAGCCGGGACTGGGCCCGCTGCTGGTCCCTCGGCGTCAGGCCGAGGCCACCGGCGCCCGCCGGGTAGTGCACCCAGGCCAGGCCGCGGTCGAACTGCTCGCCCCAGAACTCCTGCGCCGGCGTGCTCGCGGGCGGTCGCTCGGCCAGCAGGCCGTCAACCAATTCGTCCAGTTCGTCGACGTTCGGGCTCATCACCGCACCCTATAGCGTGCACCCGTGCGGACACCTGCTGCCCTACCGACGTCGTGGCGCCGCGCCGGCGTGCCGTCCGGCGCGGGCCGCGCTGAGGTGGTCCCGGTGACCGCGTCCGCACTGAGGTGGTCCCCGTGACCGCGTCGGTGATCCTCCCCGACGGCAGGGTGCTGGCCTACGAGGAGTATGGCGACCCGGCGGGCTTTCCCGTCCTCAGCTTTCACGGCGGGTTGAGCTCGCGCCTGGACGCTGCGCACGCCCACGAGGCCGCGGTGGCGGCCCGCGTGCGACTCGTCTCGCCGGATCGCCCCGGCATCGGGCTGTCGACCTTCCAACCCGGACGCCGGCTGACCGACTGGCCCGCCGACGTCGAGGCGCTCACGGGGGCCCTGGGCATCGGGCGCTTCGCCGTGATGGGATGGTCGGCCGGGGGAGCCTACGCGGCCGTCTGTGCCGCCAAGATGGGCGGACGGGTGACGGCGGCGGCGCTCCTCTCGAGCTCGGTGCCGCTCGACCTCTACGGCTCGACGAGGGGTCTGACCACGGGGGACCGCGCCCTCCTGTTCCTCAGCCGGCGCATGCCGTGGCTGGCCTCGGCCGCCATCAAGTTCAGCATCGTCAACGCCGACAACACCCGGCTGCTGCGCGCCGTCATGCGCTCGTTCCCGCCGGCCGACCGGTCGGTGCTGGCCGACTGGGGCCCGCCCGACCTCGCCCTCGCCTTCGTCCGTGAGGCGCTGCGCCAGGGCACCGCGGGCTGCATCTGGGACTACCGGATCTTCGGGGACCCCTGGGGGTTCTCGCTCGAGGAGATCCGGGCCCCCGTCCAGATCTGGGAGGGCTCGGACGACCGCACCGGGCCGCCGGGCTACCGCGCCTTCCTGCAGCGGCACATCGCGCAGGCGACGGTCACCGTCGTGCCCGGCGAGGGCCACCTGTCACTGCTGCCGCATCAGGCCCCCGCCATCTTCGCCGCGCTGCTCGACGACGACCACAACGCCGAATCCACGGCGCGGTGGAACGTCGGGTAGGCGAAGATCATCGACCGCATCTTCTCGAGCGTGATCCCGGCGTGCACCGCCAATGTGAGGTGGCTCAGCACCTCGCCGCCGTAAGGCCCCATGGCGGTGGCGCCGACCAGCACCCCCTCGCGCGCCACGAGTTTGACGAGTCCCTCGCCGTGGTGGATCCAGCCGCGCGCCGACGCGGTGACGGATTCGGCGAGCACAGTGATCGCGCCGCCTTCGCGGCGGGCCTGTGCCTCGGTGAGGCCGACCGACCCGATCTCGGGCTCGGTGAAGGTGACCCGTGGCACCGCCCGGTAGTCGGCCTCGGGCAGCGGCTCGCCCACGATGTCGGCCACGCACAGGCGGGCCTGGTACACCGCCACGTGGGTGAAGGCGCCCTTGCCGGTCACGTCGCCCACGGCCCACACGCCCGGCGCGACCCGCATGCGGCCGTCGACGGGGAGGCCAGGGGCGTCCTCGTCGAGACCGAGGGCGCCCACACCGAGTGACGCGAGGTCGCTGCGGCGCCCCGTCGCCACGAGCATCCGCTCCGCGCTGATCGACGCGCCGTCGCCGAGGTGGACCGTGGCACCCGTCGGCCCCCACGGCTCGACCCGCTCGATGGGCACCCCGGTGTGCACGATCACTCCCTCGCGGCGCAACACCCCGGTGATGAGCTCGGACGCTTCGGGCTCTTCGGCGCCCGCGAGACGTTCGCCCGGCTCGACGATCGTGACCGCGGCGCCGAAGCGGGCCATGACCTGGCCCAGCTCGAGCGCGACGGAACCGCCGCCGACGACGAGCAGGGACGACGGCACGCGTTCGGCGGCGATGAGGTCCCGGCTGATCCAGTGCGGGACGCCCTCGAACATTTGCGGAACCCAGGCCTGTTGCCCGGTCGCCAGCACCAGCGCGCGCCGCGCCGCCACGGTCTCGCCCCCGACTTCCACGGTGTTGGGTCCGGACAGGCGAGCCCGTCCCCGCACGAGGCGGCCCCCCTTCTCCTCGAGACGTCCGGCCGCCGTCGTGTCGTCCCACGAGTCGGTCGCCTCCTCGCGGATCCGGCGGGCGACCGGCGACCAGTCCGGGTGGACGACCGACGTCCCCGCCATGCCGGGGATGCGCCGACCCTCGGCCAGGAGGTCAGCGGCGCGCACCATCATCTTGGAGGGGATGCACCCCCAGTACGGGCACTCACCGCCCACGAGCTCGGCCTCGATGCCGACGACGTCGAGACCGGTCTCGGCCAGGTTCTCGGCGACGTGCTCACCTCCGGGGCCGAGGCCGATGACGACGACATCGGCCTCCACCCGACTAGAGCCCGCCCCAGTTCGTGATGTGGACCGGCGCCACGATCGGGGTGCCCACGACAAGCTGGATCTGGTAGTGGTCCCCGAGCGGGAGGTTGCGGGGGTTACCGGTGTAAATGCCCGTCTTCTGACCCGGCGCGGTGAAGAAGACGGTCACCTTGCCCGTGGCCGAGCCGACCTGCGTGGTGCTGAGCGGGATGCCCCACTCGTCGAAGAATTGTCCGAGCGTGAACGAGTCCGTCGTGCTCGGCGACTCGACGTGGATGATCCCGTCGTATGCGTGGACGTGAAGCCAGTAGAAGCAGCTACCCGTCGAGACGAATGGTCCCTGGGGCGTCTGCTCGGCCTGGAACCCCGGGATGCCGATGCCGTAGGGGATCACCCGCGCCTGGCCGTTGACGAAGACGGTGAGGTGGGTGTGGACGTGCACGACCGTCTGCTCGCCGGCTTGGCACTGCACGCCGTCGACGGTCTGACCGCTCGCCGCGGTGATCAGCGTGGCCAGTTTGGGGCCCGAGGGCACCGGGATCGTCTCGGGCCCGGGGGTGCCGGCCGGGGGTTGGACCCACTGGTCCGACATGGAGGCGGGGATGGGTTCGAGCGCCACGTGGGGGTTCTTCAGCTGCGGCGGGACGGAACCGTTCCCGCCGCTCCCGGTCAACGTGGTGATCAGCACGATGACGAGGGCGAGCGCCACGACCACGCCACCGACGCGAAGGCCGATGCGGGTGCGCTTCTTCCGCAGCTCGGCGGCGCGCTTCTCGGCGGCTCGGCGCTGGCTCTCGGCCCTGCGCTGGGCCTTCGACTTGCTCTGCGTGCTCACTGTGGCGTCAGCGTAGCGAACCAATCCCAGCGAAAAGCATCGACACGCTCGAGGGGACCGGCCCACTCCAGCTCGGGCCCGCCCTCCGCGCACAGCGCCTCGAGCGCCGCCGCCGCCTGCCACAGGTCGCCGTCGACGAAGGCCACGGTGAGCGTCCGCTGCCCGTCGCCGAACTGCCACGCGCCCGCGACCCCGGGGACGTCGACCAGACGCTCGCCATCGACCGGGGGGCCGACGACGGCGTACACGCCGTGGGCAGGTCGGAACGGGACGGCGCCGGGCGAGATCGCCACCCGCGGCGCCGCCCAGGCGTCGACCACCTCGAAGGGCCCCGAGAGCACGGCGCGCCGGGCCTTGAAGAACCGGTCCTCGGCCCACAGCCGCTCGCCCAGCGCGAAGAACGGAGGCAGGACGTCCACGTCGCGCATGAGGTAGAGCGTCATGTAGTGGAAAGGCTCGAGCAGTGCCCCCGACCTCGCCTCGACGGAGCGGCAGCGAGGTGAACGCACCCAGCGCTGGCCGAACGTGATCCCCTCGATCGTGAATTGCTCGGGCAGGTGGTCGAGCTGGTGCCAGGCGTTATAGGCCTCGTGGGCGGACGGGTCCGTGACCTCGGTGAAGGTGAAGAAGCCAAGCACCCGACGAGGGTAACCCGTCGGCGGGAATGCAAGACTCGGCGCCGGATGGCCGCCGACCTCCTCTCCGACCTGCGGGTGCTCGACCTGAGCATCTGGCGCCCTGGGCCCTACGCGACGTCGCTCCTGGTCGCGCTGGGCGCCGACGTGTTGAAGGTCGAGCCACCGGGCGGGGATCCGATGCGCCACTACGCGGAGCTCTTCCGGTCCATCAACGGCGGCAAGCGCAGCATCGTCCTCGACCTCAAGGACGGCGACGACCGGACGCGGGCCCTCGAGCTCGTCGCACAGGCCGACGTGCTCGTCGAGGGGTTCCGGCCCGGCGTGATGGAGAGGCTCGGGCTCGACGAGCCGACTGTGCGCGCCGCGCACCCCGCGCTCGTCTACTGCTCCATCTCCGGCTACGGGCAGCGGGACCCCCGCGCCCCGCTGCCCGGGCACGACGTCAACTACCAAGCCTGGGCGGGCGCGCTCACGCCGGAGGGTGGCGCGGGGACGATGACGCCGTTGCCGGTCGCCGACCTGGCGGCGGGAATGACGGCCGCCTTCGGCATCTGCGCCGCCGTGCTCGGTCGTCGTGCTACGGGGATCGGCACCTTTCTCGACGTGTCCATGACCGACGTGCTGGCGACGTGGACGGGCCGCGTCGGGTCCGCCGACGAGGCCGCGTCCCCGTCGGGGCCCGTGCCCGGCTACGGGCTCTTCACCACGGAGGACGGCGGGCAGGTCGCGCTGGGTGTCCTGAGTGAACAGCACTTCTGGTCGGCGCTGTGCCGCGAGCTCGGGCTGGAGGAGCTCGGAGTCCTCGACTTCGCGGCCCGCAGCGCCCGGGGCTCCGAGCTCCAGCGCGCCGTCGGCGCCGCGATCACGACGCGGAAGCGGGACGACCTCGTCGCGGCGCTCGTCGCGGCGAACGTGCCCGTGGCACCGGTCCTCGACCGCGCCGGGATGCTGGCGAACGCGCCCTTCCCGCCCTTCCCGATCAGGCTCGAGCTGGAGGAGGTTGCGCGCCCGGTACCTGAACCCGACGAGCATCGCGGACAGGGTTTCGAGCCGAGGCGGTGAGGAACGGGCGCCCGGTGCGGTCCTGTCAGCTTGCGGGCGCCGGGCCGACACGATGACGCAGATCTCCAATCTCCTCCACGCCAACCGTGGGTACGCCGCCGCACGGGCCAATGTGGCCGACCCGCGCCCGAGTCGCCATCTGGCCGTCGTCACCTGTATGGACGCCCGCATCGACGTCTTTGCCGCCTTAGGGCTGCACCTCGGCGAGGCGCACGTGATCCGCAACGCCGGGGGCCGGGTGACCGACGACGTGCTGCGCAGCTTGGCGCTCTCGAGCGGCGTGCTCGGCGTCGATACCGTCGTCGTCATGCAGCACACGAGATGCGGGCTGGCGGGCGTGAGCAACGCCGAGCTGCGCGTCCTCACGGGGGCGGACCTCAGATTCTTCCCCATCGACGACCACGCCGAGGCGCTCCGCGAGGATGTGGAGTTGCTGGCCCGCACGACGTACCTGTCTCGGCTCCGTCTGATCGCAGGTCTCGTCTACGACGTGCAGACTGGGGAGCTCGACGACGTCATCCATTGGGAGCGACCCAGCTGAGGAGGTCTCCTTGAGGTTGGCCATCCTCGACGACTGGTTCGACACCCTGCGGACCCTGCCGTCATTCGAGAAGCTCGACGGGCACGAGGTGACCGTCTTCACCGACCACGTCCAAGACACCGACACGTTGGCGGAACGACTCGCCCCGGCCGAGGCGCTCGTGCTGATCCGGGAGCGCACCGAGATCCGTGCCGCTCTTCTCGAGCGGCTGCCCCGCCTGCGGCTGATCAGCCAGCGCAGCGTCTATCCCCACATCGACATCGACGCCTGCACCGCACTGGGCATCGTCGTGAGCTCGGACCAACATGCCGGCACACCGTCCTACGCGGCAGCCGAGCTCACCTGGGCGTTGGTCCTGGCCGCCGTGCGGCAACTCCCGCGGCAGGTCGACGCGCTCCGATCGGGACGCTGGCAGGCCGGCGTCGGCCACACCCTGCGCGGCAAGACGCTCGGGATCTACGGATACGGGCGGATCGGCAAGGTGGTCGCCGGGTACGGCCGGGCCTTCGGCATGGACGTAGTGGCGTGGTCCAACCCCGACTCGCTTGCCCGCGCCCGGGCCGACGGGGTGACACCCGCGCGCGACCGTCGAGAACTCTTCAACGAGTGCGACGTCGTCTCGCTGCACCTGCGCCTCGCGCCCGCGACGAGGGGCATCGTCACCGCGGCGGACCTGGCCCGGATGCGTCCCGACGCGCTGATCGTGAACACGAGCCGCGCGCGGCTCATTGAGCCCGGAGCGCTCGTGGCCGCTCTGCGCGAGGGCCGGCCCGGCATGGCCGCGGTCGACGTCTTCGAGGCCGAACCCCTGCTCGACCCGCACGATCCGATCCTGACGATGGACAACGTGGTCTGCACACCGCACATCGGCTACGTGACACACGAAGAGTGGGATGTGCAGTTCAGCGACATTTTCGACCAAGTCAACGCCTACGCGGCCGGGGCCCCCATCAACGTGGTGAATCCCGACGTGCTGCCGCAGGCTCGATGCTGACCCGAAGGAGCCGCCCGTCCGCTCGCGACTATGCCCGGAACACTCCGGAGGATGGCTCTCGCCGCGTGGCACACCGGCGCCGGGGCACGGCTTCGACACCGACATACGGCAGAGAATCTTCCGATGCCCGTGCGCGTAGCCGTCCCAAACGCAGCCGAATCGGGGTGCCGTCTGAAGCAGACACCCAAGGGGCAGGGAATCCATGGCGCAGCACCGTCCGGTCTCTGTCAGTTCCGGGCGATAGACGTCAACCGATTCCGGCGATCGGAAGCAGGCGATTCGGGCCGCCTCTCCGGGCCTCGCGGGACCGTTCATCCTTTGCCAGACTGGACCTGGTGATCGAGGCTCCTGAAACGCACTACGCCAGGACACATGACGGCATTCATGTGGCGTACCAGGTAGTCGGAGAGGGTCCAACCGACATCGTCTTCGCCAACAGTTGGTGCTCTCACGTAGAGCTGTCCTGGGACAATCCGACAATCGCACGGTTCTATGAGCGCCTGTCTTCCCTTGGCAGGTTGCTCTTGTTCGACAAACGTGGAACCGGTCTCTCCGACCCGATGACTGGCGTACCCACCATCGAGGATCGGATGGACGACATTCGAGCTGTCATGGACGCGGTGGGCTCCGAGCAGGCGGTTCTTTTCGGCACCTCAGAAGGTGGCGCCACCTGTTCGGTCTTCGCGGCAACCTATCCACGACGAACGCTGGCGCTGGTGATGTTCAGTCCGTTCATCATCGGTATCGCCAACGACGAGTGTCCATGGGCCTGGACTGCCGATGTGTGGGACCTTGTTCTCGGCATCATGGGAGAGAAGTGGGGCACACCGGACGGCAGCGGAGTCGAGTTTGTCACCCCAAGCCTGACCGGCAATCAGCCAGCCAAGGAGTGGTACGGCCGCTATTACCGCGCCGCAGCGAGCCCGGCGATGGCTTCGGCGCTGCTGCGGGTGAATACCCAGATCGATATCAGGCCGGTGCTGCCCACGATCCGGGTCCCGACGTTGGTACTCCACCGGGCCGACGAGACGTGGGTCAACATCAACTACGGCCGGTACGCAGCGACCAAGATCCCAGGAGCCAAGCTCATCGAGTTGGACGGGACCGACCACTTCCCCTGGGAGCAGGATGCTGAGGCCGTGGTCGGTGAGATCGAAGAGTTTCTGACCGGACGGAGATCGGCGCCAGAGACGGATCGAGTGCTGGTCACGGTCATGTTCACTGACATCGTCGATTCCACGACTCGGGCGGCAACGTCGGGCGACCAGAAGTGGCGAGAGCTGCTCGATTCTCACGACAACATGGTTCGACGACAGTTGGCACGATATGGCGGTCAGGAAATCAAGCCCACAGGGGATGGATTCCTGGCGACCTTCGACGGTCCTGCCCGGGCGATTCGGGCCGCGCTCGCCATAAGAGCGGGTGCGAGCCGGCTAGGGCTCGACATTCGCTCGGGTTTGCACACTGGCGAGATCGAGCGCCGGGGAGCAGACATCGGTGGCATCGCGGTGCACCTTGGACAACGTGTATCGGCAACTGCCGAGTCGGGCGAGGTCCTGGTTACTTCAACGGTCAAAGACCTTGTGGCGGGATCGAACATCGAGTTCATCGACCGAGGCGAGCACGAACTCAAGGGTGTGCCGGGGTCCTGGAGGCTGTTTGCCGCAATGGACTGACCAACCGCAATCGCGCGGTGTGCACACGAACGGACCGGGTGCGAGATGAGCCGATTCCCCTCGGGTGCGTAGCGCGCACCGCCCGGCCGATCATGTCGGGACCCTTGGTGTGTCTCAGACGGGAGTGATCGGCCGTGTCGAGATGTCTCGCTCCTGACATGATGTTCAGCGGGAGGGTACTGCCAGCGGCGGCACAGTGGTGCTCGGCACAGTCACCGGGCCGCCCACGCCTCCACCAGAGGTATTACCGGACGCTGTCGATGGAGCGTTGCCCGCACCCTTCGTCAGATGGAGCAGAACCTCGAGTGTGCCGCTATTAGCGGTCGTGACGAATCCACCTATACTTGGGTTGGCGATGTTCCAGTCGCTGAACGTGATGGGCAGGTCAGCCAGGACGTCGATCCCCGAACCGATGCGCTCTGCCGTGACGGTGACGGTCACGACCTTGGACTCTCCGTGCATGGTCAGGATGGCCTGGGCCGTATACGGCCTCGTGGTGCCGACTGACGGGAGTGTTCCCAGCGGAATGGATTTCGTCAGGATCAGCGTGGCGGTGGGGTACTGGTCGACATCCATGATCCGGCCGTCGAACTGTGCATTGCGCTCGCTCTGGTCGCTCAGGACACTGGCCATGTCGGCGGTGAACGAGCCCTTTGACACCGACATGTCCCCGATGGTCATCGATCCCCAGATCTTGCTGGTCCGCCCGACGGCCGTCGAGTTCTGGCCCAGGAGAGTCTCTTGTACCCGGTATCCGGCCTGCGAGCCGGGTCCGACATTCCAGCTGCCGCTGACGGCCGACAACGAGGCGGCCGGGATGGTGCCGCCGGGTGCCGAAGTCGAGGCGTGAACCGTCGGCAATTCGAGCTTGGCGGGAGCAGGGCCCTCGATGAAGTGGATGTAGACGAACGGGCCTGCGACGGCCAGAACGACGATGAACATCACTGCGCCGCCGATCCACCAGATGAACTTGCGTCGACGGAGCGTGACCATGGGTCGACAACACCTCTCGGGGCCGGTGGGGACAGACCTGGCAGGGCCGTCGCCAGGACAATGCCGCAACGTCATAGCACTTGCCAGTGGGCCCGTCTGTGAGCGAACCAAGGACACGGTGATCGCTCTGGCGAGAAGCCTTCGCAACGCATCGAAAACAGTCGACGCGGGGGTTGCCCGGTATGCCGGACCGGCGTGCGGGTCCAACTTTCGGGAAGGGAGGGCGCAGCGCGACGATATCGGAGTGCGACCGGTGGTCAACCTACTGAAACCGATGTGGCCGAACGGGCCAAACGCCGAGCCGGCAGATCCCGCACATTTCGGGGTCCGGATCATGCTCTGGATCGGATCTGATCAGGGCGCGTCAGACTCATTCAATTGTTTGGCATGTTCACCGTCGTGGCTAGCGGAACAATTTCCCGACGGGGACAAGAGCCAGTTGGCGGGAATCTCGCACTTGGATCTCGCCTCTTCTAACGGAGTCGACCTTTTGGTTGGGAGCGGCCTGGTCCTTATGCGGAAATGGTCGCTTGATGCGCTGCGACAGGCCGTCGAACGGATATGCGACCAGTGCGCTGGTCCCGATTGGGATGAAACTGCATCGAGACTGGGACGCTATTTTCCGTGGGAGTTCGACTATCTCCGTGACCAGTACGTGGACGAACATCCAGAGAAATTTCACATTCCTCCGTATGGAGACCGCCAGACCCCAGGCATGTAAGCGTCGCCGTACACCGGCTCGACACCTACTGCGTACAGCGAAGGTGCGCCCGTTCTCCGGACAGGAAAGGGTGGGGTCTCCTGGCAACCTCGGCGCCGGGACCCAACGGCGAAACTTGTCATTAGCCCGGTCTTCGGGTGCACGCTCGACACCTACAGCCATCTGTGGCCGTCGACGACGACCGGGCCCCGGCCGCCATCCAGACAGCCCTGTGTCATTGGCGTGTCACAACGAAGCAACCGGCCAACAGACGCCCGGGTCAAACCGCCGAACCCCCCGAATGGATGATCTAGATGTCGTAGTAGAGCATGAACTCCCACGGATGCGGCCGTAAGCGCACGGAGTCGATCTCGCTCGTGCGCTTGTAGTCGACCCAGGTCTCGATGAGGTCATCGGTGAAGACTCCGCCTGCCTTGAGGTACTCGTGATCCTCCTCGAGGCAGTTCAAAGCCTCGTCGAGCGACGCGGGGACGTGGCCGATCTTGGCCAGCTCCTCGGACGGCAGGTCGAACAGGTCCTGGTCCACCGGAGCAGGGGGCTCGACCATGTTCATGACACCGTCGAGTCCCGCCATGAGAATGGCCGAGAACGTGAGGTACGGGTTTGACGACGGGTCCGGGCAACGGAACTCCACGCGCTTCGCCTTGGGGCTCGGCGAGTAGACGGGGATCCGGCAGGCGGCCGAGCGGTTGCGCTGCGAGTACACGAGATTCACCGGTGCCTCGAAACCCGGGACGAGCCGCCGGTAAGAGTTGGTCGTGGGCGCGGCGAACGCCAGCACCGATGGTGCGTGGCTGAGGATCCCCCCGATGTACCAACGTCCGACGTCCGACAGGTTCGCGTAGGTACCTTCTTGGTGGAACAGCGGCTCGCCACCGTTCCAAAGGGAGGAGTGGACGTGCATCCCCGATCCGTTGTCGTCGAAGAGAGGCTTGGGCATGAAGGTGGCCGTCAGGTCGGCTTGGTTCGCCACGCTCTTGACGACGTACTTGTAGAGCATCAGCTTGTCGGCCATCTTGAGAAGGGTGTCGAAACGCATGTCGATCTCGGCCTGGCCGGCCGTACCGACTTCGTGGTGTTGCACCTCGATCTCGATCCCGAGCCTCTCCATGGTCAGGATCATCTCCGAGCGGAGGTCCTGGTAGTGGTCCATCGGCGGGACCGGGAAGTAGCCCTCCTTGTACCGGGGCTTGTGCCCGAGGTTCGGACCTTCGTCAGTTCCTGAATTCCAGATGCCCTCCACCGAGTCGACGCTGTAGGACGCCGAGTGCTGATCCTGATGGAACTGCACGTCGTTGAAGACGAAGAACTCGGCCTCCGGCCCAAAATACGACGTGTCTGCCACCCCCGAGGACTTCACGTAGGCCTCCGCTTTCCGCGCGACATGCCGAGGATCGCGGCTGTACGGATCGAGTGTCAGGGGGTCGTGGACGAAGCAGTTCAAGTTGAGCGTCTTGTGCTGACGGAAGGGATCGATTACGGCAGTGTTCGAATCGGGCAGCAGGATCATGTCCGACTCGTGGATCTGCTGGAACCCGCGGATGGACGAACCGTCGAAGCCGTAGCCCTCGCTGAACCCGTCCTCGGTCAGCCCGTGGGACGGGATGGAGAAGTGCTGCATGAGTCCGGGGAGGTCGCAGAACCGGAGATCGACAACCTCGATCCCCTCGTCCTTTACGAGGCGGACGACCTCGGCTGGGCTGCGCTCTTGCATGTGGACGTCTCCTGTGAGATCTCGTCGAGCGGCCGCCGCCCGAAACCGGTGAGGGACGGGAGGTGCATATCACACGGCCCGTTCGGTGCGCGTTTCAAACCCGCAGCTGAAAGGCCGAGTTCATCAAGTCTTCACAATGATCAACGAAGCCGCGTCCGCCCGTGCGCGCTCCGACGAGCACGACCACGGAACGCCCACAGCGTCGACCGATCATTCGAGAACCGGGCCGCTCGGCTCGGTCGGATCTGAAGTCCTTGACGCCGGGGGTCGCCCCACCGAAGCTGGGGAGCGTCGCCATGTGGCACCGTACTGTGGAGCGCACCTTGATCCTGTCGGCCGATTTCTCGGACCCGTCCTGACCGTGACGTACACACGGGGCCTACACGAAGTCGCGGACGGTGTCTGGGCGTACCTCCAGCCCGACGGCGGATGGGGGTGGTCGAACGCCGGCTTACTCGCCGACGGCGACGAATCCCTCCTTGTGGACACGCTGTTCGACGCCCGCCTCACCGCGGAGATGCTGGACGCGATGAAGAAGGTCACGCCGGCCGCCAACCGCATCGGCACCGTTGTGAACACGCACGCCAACGGCGACCACTGTTATGGCAATGCGTTGGTTGCCGACTCCGAGATCGTGGCGTCCGCCCGCTGTGCCGAAGAGATGGCCGCGCTTCCTCCCTCCGCCATGGCGGCACTGATGCGATCGGCGCCATCGCTCGGCCCCGCCGGAGAGTTCGTCTCACGGATCTTCGCTCCGTTCTCCTTCGAGGGGATCGCGACTGCGCTCCCCTCCAAGACCTTTTCGGGGCGTCTCGACCTTCAGGTAGGAGACCGGACCGTGAGCCTCCTCGAGGTGGGTCCCGCGCACACCGCCGGCGACGTGGTGGTGCACGTCCCCGATGCGGGGATCGTCTTCACCGGGGACATCCTCTTCCACGGCGGCCACCCCATCGTCTGGGCGGGGCCGGTGGTCAACTGGATCCGTGCCTGCGACCGCATCCTCGAACTCCAGCCGAGCGTCGTGGTGCCGGGACACGGCCGGCTCGCCACTCCCGCCGCGGTCGGCGAGCTCAAGGCCTACCTCGAATTCCTCAGCGTCGAGGCCAGGACGCGCTTCGACCAGGCAATGTCCGCCTTAGACGCGGCCCGGGACATCGACCTCGGGCCGTACGCGGAGTGGGGCGAACCGGAGCGGGTCGTGGCCAACATCCATGCGCTGTACCGGGATTTCGGCGCCGGGGTCGGACCGGACCTGATGACCGTCTTGGGCGACATGGCGGTCCTCGCGGGACACGCGACCGACGTCCCGGGCCAGCCCTGAACCGAACCGCCGAGCGCCCGACCTGCGAGGGGACCAGCCGCAGGACTGGGCGCCGACAAGCGGGGTACAACACTGGAGTGGAGTCGCGCGCGGTCATCGGGATGATCGGAGGCCGGTACCGCCTCGAGGGGCTGCTGGGGGAAGGTGGCATGGCCCGGGTCTTCGACGCGTTCGACGAGCGGCTCGAACGCCAGGTCGCCGTCAAGATCCTTCGCCCCGAGACGGAAGCGCTCCCCGGCATGCACACGCGTTTCCAACAGGAGGCGCGCATCGCCGCTCGGCTCGTACACCCCAACATCGTCGCGGTGCTCGACTACGGAGAGGAAGGTACCTCGTCCTATCTCGTGATGGAACGGCTCCCCGGGTGGACCCTGCGCGACCAGATTGCCCAGGGGCCGGTGCCGCCGGCGCGGCTCGTGCCGGTCGTCACAGAGACGCTCGCCGCCCTGGGCGCCGCCCACAAATTCGGCGTGCTCCATCGCGATATCAAGCCGAGCAACATCCTCCTCAAGGAGGACGGGCACGCCAAGCTCACCGACTTCGGCATCGCCAAGAGCTTCGACAGCCGGGCTACGTCCCATTCGCTCTCACAAGACCTGACGATGACCGGCGTCGTCCTGGGCACGCCGGGCTACCTCGCCCCCGAACGACGCTCGGGCGATGCCGCAATGATCCAGTCCGACCTGTACGCAGTCGGAGCCGTGATGGTCGAGGCCCTCACCGGTCGGCGGGTCGTCCCTGGCGCCGAGCCGGGTCCCGAGATCCCTGGGTCCCTGCGTCACGTCGCGGCCCGTGCGCTCGCCCCTGACCCGAGGGATCGTTTCGGCTCGGCTGACGCCATGATCGCAGCGCTGCGGTCACCGGAACGACTGGCTCGCACCGCCCCGTTGTTGGTCGCGTCTCTACCTGTGACGCCGGCCACCGAGTTACCGCCCGACGGGACGTCTGCTCGCGGCGGAACCGCAGTTCTTCGCAGCCGGGCGCCGAGGTTGCAGCGCGCCCCGCGGCCGCGCCGCCGGCGACTGTGGTTGGTCCTGGCTGCGCTCGCCGCCTTGGCCTCCGTCGGGCTGCTCGTCGTGTTCCTCGCAGACCGCAACCCGCCCCCGGCAGCCCGGTCGGGGGCGACCTCGCACCCCACCACCAGCGGTCGCGAGGCGAACCAGGGACACGTGCCCAGCACGGACCCGGAGGTCACCTCCATCCGTCAGCTCGCGTCGTCGCTCGCCGACGCCGGGCGGCCCGGTGACGGAGCGCTGGCCGCGGCTCTGGACGCGACCGCTGCGCAGAGACCCGGACCAGACCGCCAAGCGGCGGCGGATCAGACCGTCGCACTGGCGGAAGTGCTCCTCGCCGGCGGCGGGATCACCGACGCGCAGTACCAAGACGTCGTAGACGTCCTGGGCCCCACGGGGGCCACGATCCCGACCACCACGACCCCGACGACCATCGCGCCGCCGACTGCGCCGACACCGTCGGTGGGGCCGCCCACTAGTCACGGCCACGGACACGACCACGGCGGCGGTCCCGGCGACTTCGGCGGCCTTGGAGAGAGCGATCAGGGCTGAGCCGGCTTCCCGACCACGAGTCGGGCCCCAGGTCGACGTTTCGTCACGTTGGTACGCTCGTCCTCCATATGAGCGTCGACCAGCGACCGCCCGTCTCCTCCGCACCGGATTTCGATTCCGACGCCCTGCGAGAGAAGTACCGCCTCGAGCGAGACAAGCGGATCCGGGCCGACGGCAACGCGCAGTACGTCGAGATGGCGGGCTCGTTCGCCGACTACCTCCAGGACCCCTACATCGCGCGGGTCGAACGAGCGCCGCTGCGCGACGACATCACCGTCGCCATCATCGGCGGCGGGTTCGCGGGCCTCATCACCGCGGCCCGCCTGAGCGAGACCGGGATCGAGGACTTCCGCATCATCGAGAAGGGCGGTGACTTCGGGGGCACGTGGTACTGGAATCGCTACCCCGGCGCGCAGTGCGACGTCGAGTCCTACGTCTATCTTCCCCTGCTCGAGGAGACTGGCTTCGTCCCCTCCGAGAAGTACGTGCACGCCCCCGAGATCCTCGAGCACTGTCATCGCATCGCCGAGCACTTCGACCTCTACCGCCACGCCTGCCTGTCCACGGAGGTCACCGACGTCCAATGGGACGGCGAACGCAGAAGATGGACGATCAACACGGACCGAGGCGACCGGATGTCGGCCCGGTTCCTCGTGATGGGGAACGGACCGCTACACCGGCCGAAGCTCCCAGGGATCGCGGGGATCGACGCCTTCGGGGGACATTCCTTCCATACCAGCCGCTGGGATTACGGGTACACCGGCGGCGACTCGAGCGGGAAGCTCGAAGGCCTACGGGACAAGCGGGTCGGCATCATCGGCACCGGCGCGACCGCTGTCCAAGTCGTCCCCCACGTGGCTGCTGCGGCGGCGGAGCTCATCGTCTTCCAGCGAACGCCCTCCTCCATCGACGTGCGTGCCAACCGCCCGACCGACACCTCCTGGGCGGCTGGGCTCGCCCCCGGCTGGCAGAGGGAGCGCATGGAGAACTTCACCCTGTTGACCTCCGGCGGGGTGGCCGAACAGGACCTCGTCATGGACGGCTGGACGGACATCATCGGTCGCTTGATCACGCGCCTGCGTGACCGCGAGAGTCCCGAGGCCGCGAGCGGCGACCTCGCCGCCGTCTTGGAGATGGCCGACTTCGACAAGATGGAGGAGATCCGCTCCCGCGTCGACACCGTCGTCACGGATGCCGCCACGGCCGAGGCCCTCAAGCCGTGGTACCGCCAATTCTGCAAGCGTCCCTGCTTCCATGACGAATACCTGCAGGCGTTCAATCGGCCGACCGTCACCCTGGTCGACACCGACGGCCGCGGAGTCGACCGGATCACGGCCAAGGGTGTGGTGGTCGGCGAGCACGAGTTCGAGGTGGATTGCCTGATCTTCGCGACCGGGTTCGAGGTGGGCACCGATTACACGCGGCGGTCTGGCTACGACGTGCTCGGGGCGCGGGGAGTCCGCCTGTCCGATCACTGGCGCGGCGGCATGAGGTCGGTCCACGGCATGCACGTGCACGGTTTCCCGAACATGTTCGTCCTCGGGCACACCCAGGGCGGCTTCACCGTCAACTACCCGCACTTGCTCGAGGAATCCAGCCGGCACGTCTGCCACATCGTGCGTCACGCGCTCGAGCAGGACGTGACGACCCTGGAGGCGACAGCGGAGGGCGAAGCCGAATGGCTGGCGACGCTGGCCGAATCAGCGCGCGATTTCCGAGCGTTCCAAGAACAGTGCACGCCGGGCTACTACAACAACGAGGGGCAACCGGCGGCGGGCGGCTTTCTCGGGAGCTCCTACGGGAAGGGTCCGATGGCCTTCTTCCAACTCCTCGCTGACTGGCGCAACGAAGGGAACTTCGCCGGGCTCGAGCTCCGTCCTTAGGCGACGCCAGTGGACGTGTCCGCGATGGTACTCGAAGCACCCCGCACGCTCGAGCGTCGCCTGTTCGCACTTCCCGAAACCAATGATGACGACGCCCTGTTGCGCGTCGAGGCCTGCGGGCTGTGCGGCACGGATCACGAGCAGTACTCCGGGGAGCTGTTCGGCGGTTTCGCCTTCATTCCCGGCCACGAGAGCGTCGGCATCATCGAGTCGATCGGCGAGCTGGCGGCGGAACGCTGGGGCGTGGCTGCCGGCGACCGCGTCGCCGTCGAGGTGTTCCAGTCATGCCGACAGTGTGATCGCTGTGGCAAAGGCGACTATCGACACTGTCGCAACCACGGGATCGCCGACTCCTACGGCTTCGTACCGGCCGACCGCGCGCCCGGGTCTTTGGGGCGGTTACGCGCGGTACCAGTACCTGAGTCCCGACAGCATGTTGCTCAAGGTGCCCGCATCGCTCGACCCGATCACGGCCACCCTGTTCAACCCGCTCGGAGCGGGTGTCCGCTGGGGCGCGCACCTTCCCGGAACGGGCCCGGGTGACGTGGTGGCCGTGCTCGGACCCGGCATCCGCGGCCTGTGCTCGGTGGTGGCCGCTCGACGAGCTGGGGCCGACTTCGTGCTGGTGACGGGAGCGGGGCCCCGCGACCACCCCCGCCTGCAGACGGCACGGACGTTCGGGGCGGACCTCGTGGTGGACGTCACCGAAGAAGATCCCGTCCGCGCGCTGAGGAAGGCAGTTGGCCGCGGCGCCGACGTGGTCGTCGACGTCACGGCCAGAGCGCCCGACGCCCTTGAACAAGCGGTTCACCTGGCGAGACCGGAGGGTACTGTCGTGGTCGCCGGGATACGCGGCGGTCCCATCACCTCCGGCTTCAACGCCGACCTCCTCGTCTACAAGGAGATCAAGGTCCTCGGCGCACTCGGCGTCGACGTCGATGCGTACCAATCCGCGCTCGAGCTGCTGGCGACCACCTCGCTTCCGTTCGCCGCCATCGACCGACGGGTCGTGGGCTTCGACGGCCTGGGCGCGCTGCTCGACTCATTGTCCGACGGGGCGCTCGACACCCCGATGCACGCAGTGGTCGTGCCGGACTGACGGCGCCGTGGTGACCAAGCTGGGCAAGACGGTCACGGTCGACAACACGCCGAGCACGCAGTTCGCAACACTCGCCAACCCGGGAACCGAGTCGTTCCTCCCCGTCTCACTGAGATCGCGGCCACCGGGACCAGGCCAGACGGCGCCGTGAGGGCCACTCGCGTCTTCACCCCGTTTCACTCCGCCGCGGGACCACCCGACCACCTTCGCCGGTTGACGGGACGATTCGGCGTCCTCCGACCCTCGCGAATGGGCCGGCTTCAATGGTCCATCGCTTCGCGGTGTCAGACTGGGGCAGTTGCGTCCACGATCAGGCGAAAGACCCGGGGGCGACCGGGTGGAAAGGAGGGAAGTTGCGATGAAGTCTGTCTTGATCCTCGGCGCGGGATTCGCCGGACTCGAACTTGCGACGTCCCTTTCGGAGCAGATCCCCGGCGACGTTGAAGTCACCCTGATCGACCAGAACGACTCGTTCGTCTTCGGCTTCTCGAAGCTGGACGTCATGTTCGGAAGGGCTGAACCCGCGGGCATCCGCCTCGCATATTCGAGGGTGGACAAGCCAGCGGTCCGGTTCCGGCAGGAACGGGTGCTCTCCATCGACGCCGCCAACCGGAAGGTCAGCACGGACGTCGGGAGCTACGAACCCGACATCCTTGTCGTAGCGCTCGGTGCCGACGTCGACCCGGCAGCGACGCCCGGCCTGCTCGAGGGCGGCTCGGAGTACTACTCGGTCCCCGGGGCCGAACGGGTCAGAGCGATCCTCCCGGACTTCCCGGGCGGCGACGTCGTCATCTCGGTCCTCGGGCCCTTCTTCAAGTGCCCGGCGGCGCCATTCGAGACGGCGATGATGATGCACAGCTATCTCGATCGGCGTGGACGGCTGGCGGACAGCACGATCAAGGTCATCAGTCCGATGGCGATGCCCATTCCGATCTCACCCGAGGCCTCCGAGGGGATCCTGCGGGCGCTCGATGAACGGGACATCGGTTGGTGGCCCCAATCCAAGGTGACGGCACTCGACCCCTCGAGGAAGTCGGCCAGCCTCGAGGATGGGCGGACGACGGGCTACGACCTGTTCTTGGGAGTCCCTGTGCACCGCGCGCCACGAGTGGTCGAGGAGTCCGAACTCGCCGAAGACGGGTGGATTCCGGTCGACCACACGACCTTCGCCACGCGTTTCGAGAACGTCTACGCCGTCGGCGACATCACGAGCGCCCCGGTCCCGCGCGTGGGTGCCATCGCCGAGGGCGAAGCTCGGACCTTGGCAGAGGTGCTGGTCCACCAGATCTGCGGCGGAGATGTACCGCCGCCCTATCGCGGCATCGCAACCTGCTACATCGAGTTCGGCGGTCCAAAGGTGGCGCGCTTCGACGCCAACTTCTTGACCAGACCGTCGCCCTTCGGCACGTTCACCGAGGCGTCCGAGGATATGGCCACCTCGAAGAAGGAATGGGCCGCATTCCGGCGAGAGCGGTGGTTCGGCCTGGACGGCTGAGGCGGGGTTCTCAGCGTACGTGCGCGC
Organism: uncultured Acidimicrobiaceae bacterium; assembly: GCA_963763575.1. Taxonomy (GTDB): domain Bacteria; phylum Actinomycetota; class Acidimicrobiia; order Acidimicrobiales; family RAAP-2; genus Bog-473. Next base: position 113,467 of record CAVXPD010000019.1, on the reverse strand, counting down.
TGCCAAGGCGTGACCGAAGACCCCAGCGGCCGCCTGGGACTGCGACCTAGTCCGATCCGTGGGTTTTGAATATGTGAAAGGTGATCCCACAGCGCGAGCGGTACACGACCTCGACTGGTATGTGCTCCGCGGGTCGCGATCCGACTGAATCGCGACCCGCAGAAAGCCGGCCGATCCGCTCAGGCTCATCCGACAACGCGGACAGCACGGCTCGAGCCGCACCGACTGGGGCGTGGCTTCGGTGAGAGGGTCCTCTGTTCGGGCTTCGATCCCGCGTCCGACATGATCGAAAGGACTTTCTGGCGCACCCGCTCAGGTCGGTCACCAGGCTGATCAGCACCGTCGTCGCCGCCGCGCCTTCTTCTTCGCGTCCCAGACCGAGCGGGATGTGCTCGGGTCCGATGTAGCCATGGTTCTTCTCGAGGGCCCGACAGGGAGAGCTCGAGAACGTTCTTGGCCCGAGGGGTGAAGGGTGAGGGGCGGTACGTTCTCACTCATGGAGCAGGCTCTCGCCGATCTGGTTGGGCCTAACCTGCGCGTCCTCTTTTGTGGGATCAATCCTGGGACGCTCTCTGGTGAGCTCGGTCTGCATTTTGCCCGGCGCGGGAACCGGTTCTGGAAGTTGCTCTGTGCCGGTGGTTTCACCGAATCCGTTCTCTCGCCCGCTGAGCAGTACACCCTGCCTGAGCTTGGCATTGGCATCACCAACCTGGTGGGGCGGGTGACAGCCAAGGCGAGCGAGCTCGGCGTCTCCGAGTTGCGTGAAGGCGCAACACAGCTCGAGGTCAAGGTAGGGCTGCTACGGCCTCGCTGCGTCGCGGTCCTCGGACTACAGGCATACAGGACGGCGTTTCTTAGACCCGGAGCAGCAATTGGTCCCCAAGCCGAGTTCCTGGGCGAAGCGCTTCTTTGGCTGCTACCCAATCCGAGCGGACTTCAGGCTCGTTATCAAATGGCTGAAATGAACGAGATGTTCAAATCGCTGTTCATCGCCACTGAGGTGGCCTGACTCCGACGTTCATGTGACTCGGATCACCGGGTCGGAGGCGGTCATCGGATTATCAGAGCGCCAGGATTTGCGTCCGCCGGCTTCCTGAAGGTTTGAAAGGTCTTTCACCCCTTCAGGTGTCTCGCTTCATCTGCGGCGAAGCGAGAGACGACGGCGGCACGCGTGACCGGGTCGAGATTGTCGAGCGCGCTCTCGATGTCGGCGACCGTGGAATCGGCCAACTCCTTCTTCTTCCGAAACTCCAAGACTGCAAATACGAGCGCCACCAGGGCGATCACCAGAAGCGCTATTTTTCGTCCAGATTCCACTCAATCTCCTCCTTTCGTTCCAACCACCTGATTCACCTTGAGACTCTAGGGCGAAGTGGCTCAGACGGCGCTCCCACACTTCCCGCCCACGGGACGAAGGCACCCGATGGGTCTTCCAGAGCCGTTACGAGGACGTCACATGAGTGGCCCTGCGACTCGTTGGTGTTGCACACGAATCGGGCTAAGCATTGGAAAGCAGACGGCGTGGTAGTGCACCCGGTTAGGCTGTCGTCGGCGGTGGGATGGCCAACAAAAGGGGGTCGTCATGCCTCAACGGGGTCGTGTTGGCGGCGGGGTCATCTTTGCCCTCGTTTGCGTCGTCGCACTGATCATATTCATGGTCCAGAACACCGAGAAGGTGCGTGTCCATTTTCTAGGCTGGTATTTCACCTGGTCCGTATGGTTGCTCGTTCTCGTGGCGGCCATCATCGGCGCACTGGCTTGGTTCGGAGCCGAAGTCGCTCGTCGCTACAGGCGCAGGTAGCGACGCGGAGGGCTTTAGGACCGACTTGATTGGAAGCCGCATTTTGGGCGCCCGACTCAGAGGGCCTGTGAGTCCATGCGCTTCGGGGCCACGAGGAGATCGACAGCGAGGATTGCCGCGGCTCAATGCCACCCAGACACCACCTAATGGGCGTTCAGCCCGTCCATCTACGGCACGATGCGGCCATGAATAGTGCAATGTGTGAGCCAGCTGTGGCTAGCCGGAGGACCTCGAGCGATCAGGTGCGCAACCTGCAGAGACTCCCAACGGTAGGGCCTGAGCGCTGTTGCCGGGTGAACGAATCGGCTCGAGAACTTAGGTGGGCGCGAGCCGCCTCTTAGCTGGCGGACAGGTTTGGGGTCTATCTAAGGCCCATGTCACCACGGCAGATACCGCGTCCAGGCCAATCAGCGCGCCGGCCGCTCTCCACGCTCTTCGAAGCGTCGAAAGGCGCCGCCACCGGACAGGGCTCGGGAACCGTTGAAGCCGCGTCCGGATCTCCCTTACGGGTGGGCGGCGGCACTCCGAACTCGAACCATGCTGACGTGCGAGAACGCGCCCATGCGTGATTTCAGCCAGTTGGAAGTGTTACTTCTTGATCAATACGTGTTTCCCGACCGCGGACGCAGCCGTGTTGGCGATACCATGCTGGCCTCACGTCGCGAGCGCGGCCTGGCCACCGGAGAACGCTCTTGTCTTCCCCTGCAGATGTCCTGACGCGGACTCGCCCAGTCGCAGCCTCCTTCCGAGGTGTCACCCACCGCTACGGACCCCGGATTGCTCTCGACCACCTGGATCTGAACGTGCCCCAAGGAGAGGTGCTTGCGCTTCTCGGACCGAACGGGGCCGGCAAGTCGACCACCATCTCCGCGTTGCTCGGCCTCGTCCGACCGCAGGAAGGCCGCATCGAGGTTCTCGGCATTGACCCACGCCGGTCCGTGGCAGACGGTCGAGTCGGAGCCATGCTCCAGTCCGGCTCAGGCGTCGGCCTACCTCCCGGCGTCCGCGTCGACGAGGCCCTCTCCCTGGTCCGCCACCTGTACCCCCGGCCGGCGCCGCGTGACCAGATCGTCGAACGTGCCGACATCGGTGCGCTCCTCCGCCGGCGGACCGATCGCCTCTCGGGCGGCGAGGCCCAACGGGTCCGTTTCGCCATCGCGATCGCAGGCGACCCCGAGGTCGTGTTCCTCGACGAACCGACATCGGCCATGGACGTGGAATCCCGCCAGGGATTCTGGCGAATGATGCGGGACTTCGGGAACGAAGGCCGCACCGTGCTCTTCGCCACGCACCATCTGGCGGAGGCCGACGAGATCGCCGACCGCGTGGTCGTGCTCAACCACGGCAAGGTCGTGGCAGACGGTCCCGGCGCCACCCTCAAGGCTGCGGTAGCGACACGGCGGCTCCGTTTCGTCACCGACCTGCCGGATCGTGGGGAGCTTTCCGAGCTTGAGGGCGTCACCGAGGTGCACGTCTGCGGCACAGGTGTCTCGATCGACTCGCTTGATGCCGACGCCACCATCCGCGACCTCGTCGGCCGAAGGGTTCTGTTTCGTGACCTCGAGATCACCGGGGCCGGCCTGGAGCAGGCCTTCGTGGCTCTAACCGGCTGCGGTGCCACAGGGACGCACGCAGCGGTCATGCCCGCGACGGCAGCGTCCACCGGCACTCTGGGTCGAGGTGACCGGTGACGGACCTCTCGATCGCTCCCGCGATAACGCCGGATCATCCGAGCGTGTGCAGTGCCGCGGACACCACTCAAGGACAACGCGGCCGCAGCCGCCTGACGCCGCTCCTTGCCTTCGGCCGGTTCGAGGTGGGACGCCTCGTGCGGAGCTGGAAGTTCCTTGCCATCACCGTGGGCTTCCCGGTGATTTTCTACATCCTGTTCCTCGGCGACAACGCAGCAGGCAAGGTGGTCGACGGCACAGTGCCGTGGCGGGTCTATCTCATGGTTTCGATGTGTTCCTTCGGGGCGTTGGTGGCCGCCCTCAACGCAGGCGGCACCCGACTTTCCATGGAACGAGCCTCCGGGTGGGCCCGGCAGCTACGGATCACCCCGCTTCCGGCCTGGTCGTATGTCGCCACGAAGATCGTCGCGGGCATGCTTGTGGTGCTCCCGGTGATCGTCTTGGTCGAAGCGGTCGGTGCGGGATTCGGCGGCGTCCGATTGGCTGCCCCGACGTGGGTGGGACTTACCGTCTTGCTCTGGGCCACCTCGCTGCCGTTCGTCGTGCTGGGCGTCTTCATCGGCTTCGTCGTGGCGACCGAGGCTGCGTTCCCCGTCGTCACCGGGCTGATGTTCGTCCTCGGCTACTTCGGGGGCCTGTTCAACCCGATAAATGAACTGCCGGGGTCCCTCCAAGTCATCGCCCACATCATGCCGAACTACCACCAGCTCGCGCTGTCCTTGGCGTCTCTCGACGGCAATGCGCTGGCACTAACTCATTGGCTGGTCCTGACTGGCTACGTGGCGGTCATCGGATTGGCCATCGCTTGGAGACACCGGGTCGAAGAAGCCCGAGGTCTCGCCTGAGCAGCGCTCCACTCGACGCCCCCGTTGGCGTAGCTGCCGTGAGGTGGGCGAGCGCCGAGAGGAGCTGCTCAGCTCACCGTGACCGTGATCGGTGCGCTCGTCGCCGTCCCCCCGCCCGACTCGGTGGCGACGCTCTCGATCGTGTAGCTCCCGGCGGGGACACCGCTCAGGCTCCAGCTGGCGATCCAGCCGTAGATGGTCGCGACGGCGGGCCCACTCGCCTCGTAGGAGTTGGACACACCGTTGATGACGAACTGGACCCCGGTGATGTCGCTCGTCCCCGAGGCGATGGCGTCGAGGGCCGTGGATGAGCCACTCAAGGTGGCCCCGTTGGTCGGGACGAGGACCGTGGTCGCCAGCGGTTGGTTGTCCACGGTCACGCTGACCGGGGCGCTGGTCGTCGACTGGCCCAAGGAGTCGGTCGCCACGCTTTGGACCGTGTAGGTGCCGTTGGCCACGTCGGTCGTGTCCCAGGCCCCGAGCCACCCGAACGTCGTGTCGGTCGAAGCGCTGACCACCTGGTCGCTCACCGAGCCCCCGCTCACCTCGAAGCGCACCGAGGCGAGGCCGGCCTGAGCCGAGGCCCTGGCGTCGACCCAGGTGTCGCCGCTGACCGTGGCGCCGGTCGCGGGGAGCAACATGCTGGTGGTGGGCGGCGGGGCGGTGACGCTGAGCGTGGCCGGGTTCGTCGTGGCGGTGCCGGCGCTATTGGTGAACACGGCGCGGAACTGGTTCCTGTTGTCCGAGGCGGGTACAGCGAAGATGGTGTAGGTGTCCGAGGTGGCGCCGGAGATATCGGTCCAGGTCGTTCCCCCGTTCGTGGACAGCTGCCACTGCACGCTCGGAGAAGGCTCACCGTTCGCGGCAGCGGAGAACGTCACGCCCGTGCCGAACGGGACGCTCTGACTGGTCGGCTGGGTCGTGACCGTCGGCGCCACCGCCGGGTTGACGGTCAGAGTGGCCGGATTGGTCGTGGCGGTGCCGGCGCTATTCGTGAACACGGCCTCGAACTCGAAGCCGTTGTCCGAGAGCGGCACGTCGGTGATGCTGTAGGTGCCCGACGTCGCCCCCGAGATGTCGGTCCAGGTCGTTCCCCCGTCGCTGGACTGCTGCCACTGCACGGTCGGCGCCGGATTGCCGTTCGCGGCAGCGGTGAAGATCACCGACTGGCCTTCGAAGACGGCCTGGCTGTTCGGCTGGAGGGTGACCGTTGGCGCCGGAGAGTTGACTAGGAGCGTCGCCGGATCGGTTGTGTCCGAGCCGGCACTGTTGGTGAACACGGCCCGGAATTCGAAGCCGAAATCCAAGAGCGGCACGTTCGTGATGCTGTAGTCGGCCGACGTTGCCCCCGCGATGTCGCTCCAGGTCCTTCCCCCGTCGACGGACTGCTCCCACTGCACGCTCGGGAGCGGCTTGCCGATCGCCCCCGCGGTGAAGGTCACGTCTGCACCCGCAAAGACGGTCTGGCTCTGCGGATCGACACTGGTCAACGGTGCCCCGTTTGGCCCCGGCTCCCATTCCTGCACCCGATTATTTGCTTGGTCGGTGACGTAGACGTCGCCAGAACCGTCCACGTACACGGAGCCCGGGTTCGCGAGTTGGTTGTCAGCCGAGCCTGCGCCGTTCCCGCCGGCCACCGTCACGCCCGATGTGGCGCCCGGTGCCCACTCCTGGACCCGGTCGTTACCAGCGTCGGCGACGTACACGTCGCCTGCACCGTCGACGAACACATCTAGCGGGTTCGAGAATTGGTTGTCAGCCGAGCCGCTGCCGTTGCCACCAGCCACCGTCACCCCCGACGTGGCGCCGGGCGCCCATTCCTGGACCCGGTTGTTATCGGTGTCTGCCACGTACACGTTGCCGGCGTTGTCGACGTAGACACCGTTCGGCTCATTGAGTTGGTTGGCCGCTGCGCCGGCGCCGTTCCCGCCGGCCACCGTGACGCCGGACGTGGCGCCCGGAGCCCACTCCTGCACCCGGTTGTTCAAGGTGTCCGCGATGTAGACATCGCCGGCGCTGTCCACGAATATGCCGACTGCAATTGACAGTTGGTTCGCCGCTGCGCCGGAGCCGTTTCCGCCGGCCACCGTCACTCCCGACGTGGCGCCTGGGGTCCACTTCTGCACCCGAGAATTGAAGGCGTCCACAACGTAGACGTCGCTGGCGCTGTCGACGGACACACCCCCGGGGAAATCGAGTTGGTTGGCCGCGGAGCCCTCACCATTGCCGCCCGCGACGATGGAACCACCGGAAGGTCCGGTCTTCGTCACTTCGACCACGTCGCCGCTGGCTGCGTTAGCGACATAGACGTTGCCGGCGCTGTCGACGAACACGCCAGTGGGCAGGTTGAGTCCGTCCACCACTGTGATGCCGCTCGTCACGCTGGCCGATGCCACGGATCCAGTGGCCACCCCGAGCATCCCCCCAAAGAGTGCGCCAACGGTGGCAACAGCGATCATCAACGTGGGCCTCTTGCGCAACCGCATCGCTCTCCCCCTCCAGCGGACACGGCGACATCCGCCGATTACGTCGCTCGGTGTAGAAGTACCAGACCGGCACAAGATCGTCAACCGCGATCGATCCGACGACACGCGAGTTCATCGCCGAGGCTGGTTGCTGTTGGCGCTTGGTGGTCTTAGTGGAGAACCCGCTGCGGGCGCATTGCGGCGAGGCGCCCCGCTGGACGGGGCGCTGGCACCTACGAAATGCAACAGAGCCCGTTTTGGTCGTTAGGGCACAGTGCCATCGTCATCGGCCTTCTCCGAGATAGCCGAAGACGTCTCGAGCGCTGATCCATCGGCACGCGAGACACATTGAAGCCTCCCGGGAGCACTGCGTTAGTCACGCAAGGGCAAGGACGGACTTGTCTGGCCCGGTGGACCCGGTGTCGTCCACCCTCGGCCCTATGGGCTGGCGGCACTCCCCCGGGGATTCCGGGCGGTCGAACCGGCCAAGAACGCCTCTGAACGGGTGGCGCAGGGAGGGGAACCGGCTTCCGGTGGCCCCGATGCGCACGGCAACCGGTCGAAGAAGGGGTGGAGTCCTCCGTCCGTACCGTGGGGAGGCGCTCTCGATCCCGCCCCTGGGGCCAGGTGCCATCCCCCGGTGCTCGGTGGCCCCCCGCACGGGTGGGAGGGGCGCTGACGCCATGCCGGCGCCTGTTCGGCGGCCGCGCCGGCGCCGCGGAGCCCCCCTGCGCATCCGGCGCTCGGGCGGCGTTGATGATTCAGGCGCACATAAATGTTCTCGCCCCGCCGAGGTCCTTTCTCCAACCTCGGTCGACGGGCGACGCGCCGGTTCCGGTCGTGGCAGCGCCCGGGCCGTCGGCGGCGCCGCCGCCGTCTCGGCCGGCGGATCTGGCATTCCTGACCCAAGTGGCAACCCCGTGTCACCTCGCCCTGAACCGGTGTGGCGAACTGGGATAGCCCTACTGATGTCCCAATCCTCAGGATCCTGGCCCCACGTCGGTCTGGAGTATGTCCTGTCATAACAGCCACCCTCTCGATGGTCATTATGGGTAGGGCCGACGATGAAGCCACCTTCCGAGCGAGAGTTCGAAGAATTCCTACAAGAGGTTGAGCCCAGTCTTCGGAGGGCCCCTGTTCGCAACCCTTGGGCTAGATCGCGGTCGAGAGGCGACCTCGGAGGCACTCGCTTGGGCGTGGGAGCACTGGCCCCGAGTCAAGCGGATGAGGAATCCGGGTGGGTTCCTCTTCCGAGTCGGACAAAGCCGAACACGTGAACGTCAGACACCGCCCTTGTTCGTCCGCGAGGAATGGCAAGAGCCGTGGATCGAACCCGGACTCGGCAAGGCCCTCGGCGAACTGTCAGACCAGCAGCGACTGGCCGTCGTGCTAGTCCACGGATTCGGCTGGACCAAGCGCGATGTGGCACCTGACGGGAACAAGGTACCAACGATCCAAACCCACCTTGATCGAGGTCTCTCGAAGCTCAGAGCGTATTTGGAGGTGAATGAACATGCCTGATCTGGCTGAACGAATCCGGACCTACGTTCACACGGCACAACCACCGGTGCGCCTGGAAGACGTCAAGTCGACTGTGGATCAGCATCAACGCGAGGGCCGCGGCACGCGGATCGAGTATCGGCGCAGGTCATTGCTAACGGGTGCGCTCGTTGCCGCTGCGATTGTGGCATTGGTTGCTGTGCTGGTGGGCATCTTCGGAAACGGGAAGGGAGAGAGACACCCCAGGTCGCTCGACTTGGCAATGGCACCCGCTTCCGTGGTCTTGCATTCCGTTGCGACAATCGCCGACGGACAGAGCCCGCTTATTCCAGGGCCCAGTCAGTACTTGTACGTGAGGGAGTTAGGTGCATCTATCACAAACGGATTCGTACCTACCCGGGGCAGCTACTCAACCGAGGGTCAGGAGGGTTCGTGGACGTACTACGAGCAGTACGTCCGGCAGACCTGGACGAGTCCCCCAGGACCGAACGCGACGTCCACGAGCAATGTCGGCGTGCCGCAGTTCGTGACCAAGGCCGATGAGGAGGCATGGAAGGCCGCTGGGTCTCCTTCGATCTCGACGGGCGCTGGAGGCAGCCTTCCGAACCCCTACTACGACGTGACGGATCTTCCGACCGATCCGACCAAGATCGCGGCCTATATGGCCAATCAGCCGGGTCTACCAGCTAGCAATCTCTCTAGTAGTGCGGAGGGGCGGTTCAATGAGGCTTCCCAATACCTTGGCGCCGGCGCCTCGTCACGACAACGGGCCGCTCTGTATTCGTTCATGGCCACGTTGCCCGGTGTTGTCAACTATGGACCGGCGACAACGTTCGGCACTGGGCTAAGCGGAGTCGCGATCGGCATTCCCGGTCACGACGGTGAGCGCGTCGAGGTTGTCATCGACCCTGAAAACTCGAGCATCTTGGAATTGCGGGTTCTTGTCGTCGATCCGACTCAATATCCAGCGGCACTTGCGGGAGCTTGGAAGGTGGAGTCCGGTGAGGCGATTAACTATTACGACTATGTATCCACGGGAGTTGTTGACTCCAATACGGCCAGCCCTGCAGACGCACCGGCCCTTCCTACATCGTGGCCATTTGGGGCAACGCGGCAGCCAACTTCAACCGTTGCTTATCCGAACCTCTGATCCCTGTTTCCTGCCGCGGCGGACTGTCCCACCTACCTTCATGTACGGCGGGAGGGGTCACCCAGATCCCTATGCAGCGGCAATCCAGCTGACACCGATCATTTGAGCGCCGCCGTGCACGCCGACGACTGCACCCAACGTGCCGATCCGAATGGCCTCTCGGGGAAAGCGGGGAGCGATGAGGTCGAGGAACTGGTCGATGTCGGGAGCGCCACAATGCATCACCGCCACGTCCTCGATTAGCCCGGCGGCGCCCATGCGTTCATAGAGCATCTGCAGCGCCCTCTTGCGGGTCCGAGCCTTACCGGCTTCGTGGACAACGCCACCGCTAAGGTCGATCACCGGCTTGATCGATAGCAGTGACCCCACCATTGCCGTGGCGCCCCCAATTCGCCCACCCTTCTTCAGGTTCTCCAACGTGTTCAGAGCCGCAAGCACGTGCGTGCGAGGGATGAGGTCGCTGACTCGACGCAATACTGTGCCGATGTCGGCCCCCTCGGCGGCTACTTGCGCGGCTTCAATCACAAGAGTGCCGAGCCCGCTTGACACCGTCCGGCTGTCGATCACATGGACGACAATCCGGCCCTTGGCCGCGGCGGCCGCGGTGAGAGCGGACTGAAATGTCGTTGACAGGTCGCCCGACATGGTGAGACAGACCACGGCCTCAGCGCCAGCGCCGCCTGCATTGCGAAAGACCTGCTCAAAGGCACCGGGCGACGGGCAGGCCGTCTGGGGGAGGTCTTCGGTGTTCGCCATTCGTTGGTAGAAGTCTTCAACGCTGAGGTCTTGGCGGTCGGTAAATTCTTCGTTCCCAAATCGGATAGTGAGCGGCACGATCTCGATATTTAACGGGTCGATGTCGTCCTGTTCCAAGTCGCAAGAGCTGTCGCTGACCACGAAGACACCGGGCATGAGAGCCTCCTCCTCTTTAGGGTCCTCACCATTCTGGTGCCCGAAGTGAGGGATCCCGCCAACCCCCAAAGTGACGCAATATCCCTCAGTCCTTCAGAGGTCTCGGTTGCGCCGCTTCGAGGTGCCCCGGACCGGCGTAAGGAGGCACCCTCAGCACGATGGACGGACGCGCGTTGTGGGACACCTGCAGCTCCCCAGATGCGTCGATCAGCGTTCATCAACGAACGCTCTTCATAGCGGCTTATCGCCCCTCAAAAGGAGGCGTCGACACCAGCCATGGCGAGGTCCAGGTCAGCGCCCTGGCACCATCAGTACACTCCCACAAGCGGCTTGATCGATATCCGCCAGAACAAGGTGCTCCCAGGATGGCCACGTCACGAGACAGCCCGAGATGGTCCAGGTCGGTGGCGGTCGTCCCTGGGCTAGGGATTCCTCTGTTACTCGTCGCCCGGGCGCTCGATCGCTTTGCGCAACGCCGCCTGCTCGATCCTCTTGCGACCGGCTATGCCATTCAGCTGATCGGGAAGGAGACACCGTGTCCGCACCCTTGGCCTTTCACCGTTTGAGGGATCGACGCCCCAGAGGGTCAGATCGAAGCCGGCTTCGCCGAGTCCTGTGCCCCTTGATCTCGGGGGTTCTCGTCGCCGGCGCCACGGCGGCCATCGGCCTCGGGTTGTTGTCTCTTCCTGCCGGAGCGAGCAGCGGTCCCCCGGGCGCCTACGTGACCAACGAAGGCAGTGACGAAGGCACTGACAACGTGAGCGTCATCGACACCGCCACCGACACCGTCACCGCCACCGTGCCCGTCGGCAACGGTCCCACCGCCGTCGCCATCACGCCGGACGGGACCAGGGCCTTCGTGGCCAACTTCAACGATGCCAACGTGAGCGTCATCGCCACCGCCACCGACACCGTCACCGCCACCGTCCCCGTCGGTACCCAACCCACCGCCGTCGCCATTACGCCCGACGGGACCAGGGCCTTCGTGGCCAACTTCAACAGTGACAACGTGAGCGTCATCGACACCGCCACGGACACCGTCACCGCGACTGTGCCCGTGGGCACCGGTCCCTTTGGCGTCGCCATCACACCCGACGGGACCAGGGCCTACGTGGCCAACTCCAACAGTGCTGACGTGAGTGTGATCGACATCGCCGCGGACACCGTCACCGCCACCGTGCCCGTCGGCACCCTTCCCAGCGCCGTCGCCATCACACCCGACGGGACCAAGGCCTACGTGGCCAACCGCTTCAGTGACAACGTGAGCGTCATCGCCACTGCCACCGACACCGTCACCGCCACGGTGCCCGTCGGCACCGAACCTATTGGCGTCGCCATCACGCCCGACGGAACCAAGGCCTACGTGGCCAACTTTGTCAGCCCCACCGTGAGCGTCATCGCCACCGCCAGCGACACCGTCACTGCCACCGTGGCCGTCGGCACCGGGCTCCGTGGCGTCGCCATCACGCCCGACGGGACCAAGGCCTACGTGGCGAACAGCGCCAACGCCAACGTGCGCGTCATCGCCATCGCCACCGACACCGTCACCGCCACCGTGCCGGTCGGCAACGGCCCCACTGGCGTCGCCGTCACGCCCGACCAGGCCCCCACGGCCTCGTTCACGGCGAGCGCCGGGGCTGTCGGCTCATCCAGTTCCTTCGACGCCACGGCCTCCTCGGCTCCTTTCGGCACCATCACCTCCTACGCCTGGGATTTCGGGGACGGCTCTTCGGCCATGACGACCATGGCGAGCACCACCCACGCCTACGTCAACCCCGGCACCTATACGGTGACCTTGACGGTGACCGACTCCGCCGGCACCTCGACCAGCCAGGTCTTCACCGGCCAGACAGTGTCTCGAAACGGTGGTCCCTCTGCTACGACCAGCCGCTCGGTCGTGATCGCCGCTGTCCCGCTCCCACCCACCCCGACAACTCCCTCGACTGCAGGCTCGGTGCTGGCGGCATCTCCCGATGGTGGGGGCTACTGGATCGCCCACCCAGACGGTGGAGTCTTTAGCTACGGCGACGCCGCCTTTCATGGCTCCCTCGTCGGAACCGTGGCCCTCAACGCCCCGATCACCGGGATCGCTTCGACCCCCGACGGCGGGGGCTATTGGCTGAGCGGCGCCGACGGCGGGGTCTTCGCCGAAGGAGACGCCCCCTTCCTGGGCTCGATGGGGGGCACACGGCTCAACGCTCCTGTGGTCGGGATCGCGTCGACCCCTTCTGGGCACGGTTATTGGCTGGTGGCCAAAGACGGTGGGGTCTTCGCTTTCGGCGACGCCTCTTATGTCGGCTCGATGGGCGCCAAGGCCCTCAACGCCCCCATGGTCGGGATGGCTGCCACCCCCACCGGGCACGGCTACTGGCTGGTCGGAACAGACGGGGGGATCTTCGCCTTCGGCGACGCCCCCTACAAGGGCTCGGTGGCCAACGTGGTCCTGACCCAGCCGGTGCTCGGGGTGGCCACCACGCCCACGGGGAAGGGCTACTGGCTGGTGGCCAAAGACGGCGGGGTTTTCGCCGAAGGGGACGCCCGCTTCTTGGGCTCCCTCGGTGGCTCAGCGCTCGGCCACCCCGTCGTCGGTCTGGTGGCCAAGGCCAGTGGCACCTGCTACTCGATCATCGAGAGCGACGGGACGGCCACGGCCTTCGGGTCCTAGCTGAATCGGACCGGCGCAAAACGACCCCTGCCGAAGGAACCTTCGACCGAGGGAATCGAGCAAGTATTCGCCGATCTGCGCTTGGAACAGATGTCCGGTGGAGGACCACACCAGAACGCTCGAGGGGCTTACGGGGCTGCGGGAATTCGGTCGGCGGCGGGTCCATTAGGTCACTCAACCGACGACGCAGCGTCTCGCCGCTGCTGCCATCCAGGCCCACCGGGCGCGATTGGCCACGAACATTGGCACAACATTTGCCCAGCCCGATTTTGCGCCTGCGCCGTTTTGCGCATTCGCCCTGGTGGGCCGTGCAGGACTCGAACCTGCGACCCCTTGCGCGTCATGCAAGTGCGCTACCAACTGCGCCAACGGCCCGTCGGCACAGACCCTACCACCAGCAATTTCGGGTCCCGGCCCCGCGACCCGGTCCAGCCGCGCCGTACCAGGGCGTTCCGTAGAATTGACGGCGTGACACCCGACCAGACCACGACGACCATCCCCGTGCCCGACATGACCGGCCACCTGCAGCGGATCGCCGAGGACGGCTACACCATCCTCCCCGACGCCATAGAGCCGGAGTTGGTCGAAGAGATCGACGAGGCGCTCCTCAAGCTGGAACACGACCTCGGCATCGTGCCGGCCGACAACCTCTTCGAGGGCGTCCACACGACCCGCGTCTACAACCTGCTGGTTCACGGTCCCACGTTCCAGAAGATCCCGGTGCATCCGAACGTGCTCCCCGTCGTCGAAGGCGTGCTCGATCCTGGTCTCCTCATCTCGTCCCTCTCGTCCATCGCCATCGGTCCCGACGAGCAGGCCCAGCCGGTTCACGCTGACGACCAGCTCATCCCGCTCGGGCGGCCGCACGTCCCGATCATCTGCAACACCATGTGGGCCATCACCGACTTCACCGAGGAGAACGGCGCGACCCGCCTGGTCCCGGGCAGCCATCTCCGCGACGAGCCGCCGAACCCGCTCGAGCGCTACGACACGATCGCCGCCGAAATGCCGAAGGGAAGCGTCCTTGTGTGGGTGGGGAGCCTGTGGCATGGCGGTGGCGCCAACCGCACCGACACGCGCCGCGTGGGCATCGCCATGAACTACTGCGCCGGCTACATCCGCCAGCAGGAGAACCAACAGCTCGGCGTGCCACCCGCCCTCGTCAAGACCTTCCCGCGCCGCCTCCAGGAGCTCGTGGGCTACTCCGTCTACAACGGCCTCGTCGGGCACATCGACAAGAAGCACCCGGCCAAGGTCGTCCTCGAGGAGAACGAGGGCGTCGACATGGTCTGGGACCTGCTCAAGGGCTGATCGAATCCGGGCCGTTCGGTTCAGGCTGCCGGCGGGAGCACCGCCGGCGCGAGCGGCCACGAATAGTCACGCGGGTCGAGCGGCGCCATCCCCCGCCCCAATCGCCAGCCTTCCTGGTCCTCCGTCCACTCCCGGTGCCATCGGACCTGGTCCTCGTGCAGCGCCCTGAGATCCTCCTCGCGTAGGTCCGGGAAACACGTCGCCATGGCGAAGAGCACCTGCACGGACGCCAGCGCGTCGGCCCAGGCGTCGTGCGCGTGCTCGAACTCCACGCCGTAGTGCGTGCAGAGGTCGCACAACGTCCGGCGCCCCTCCCGGGTCGCGTCGAAATGCCGGTCGATCACCGCCGCGTCGAGCACGGGGCCGTGCCATCCACGTTCGGCGAGGCCACGGCGGCCGGCGCCCGCTGCCTGGACGTCGAGCATGGTGAGGTCGTAGTCGAGCCTCATGCCCGCCAGTGGCACGCCGCTTCGTCCGGCGACGACGACGGCGTCGGTCACCAGGCCGATCGCCTCGGACAAGGGCATGCCCTCGATGCGGACCCGCTCTGTCGTGATCCCGTGGACCCGCGTCGCCTCGGCCGGAATGTCACAACCGGGATCGATCAGCCCGGACCAGCTGCGGACCGCGACGCCACCGACCACGGAGACCAGGGCGTAGGCAACAGGGACGTCGGTGAAGCGGTCGACGCCCGTCGTCTCGAAGTCGAGACCGAGCACCTCCCCCTCGGTCCAGTCACTCATGTCGAGCGAGCTTGGCAGCGGGCTGTGACAAAACCGCGGATACCTGCACCAACGCCACCCGTTCCACGCCACCCCGCGCCCGGCCGCGACGACTACCGTCGGCGTCGTGACCGGCCCGTGGCGCCCCGGGCGCGGTGCGGCCAGCGCCGCGGCCGCCGCACTGACGGGACTCCTGGCCACCGCCGTAGTGGCACCCGCATCGCCCCAGGCTGCGGACCGCCGCTGCCGCAACACACCACCCAGTCGACACCGGCCACCGACCCCGCCGCCTTGGTGCGCCCGCTCGATGGCACGGGCACCGGTCCGGTCAGCCCGGGCACCGTCGGCGAGTTCCCCGGCGCCGACCTTCCCTTCGGCATGATCCAGTGGAGCCCCGACACCAGCCCCGACGCCGTCCAGTCGGGCGGCGGCTACGACTACCGCGACGACCGGGTCGACGGCTTCAGCCTCACCCACCTGAGCGGCACCGGCTGCCCGAGCTACCAGGACGTCCCGATCCTGCCCACCGTCGGCGCCATCCCCGCGTCGCCCGCCGGTGCCACGGCCTCCCTCTCCCATGCGAGCGAGCACGCGAGCCCCGGTCGCTACGACGTCGAGCTCGACCCGGGCGCCTCCCCCGTCGCAGTCGCGCTCGCCGTGACGAAGCGCAGCGGCATCGCCAGCTTCTCGTTCCCCGCCGCCACCGACGCGGACGTGCTCTTCAAGGTGGCCGACAGCGCGAACCCCGCCGTGTCGTCGAGCGTCCGCATCGTCGGCCACGACGAGATCGAGGGTCAGGTCACGAGCGGCGGGTTCTGCGGGACCGGGACCAACTACACGCTTCACTTCGTGGCCCAGTTCGACCGACCGTTCTCAACCAGCGGCACCTGGACCAGCGCCGGCACCATCCCCGCAAGCGGCACCTGTGCCGGCACCTCGTGCGGCGCTTACGTCGCCTTCGACACCACCGCGGACCGCACCGTCCTCATGAAGGTGGGCATCTCGTTCGTCAGCGTGGCCGACGCGGCGCAGAACCTGCGGGCCGAGGACCCCGGCTGGTCGGTGGCCCGCGTGGCCGGCACCGCCACCAAGGACTGGAACGCCCTCCTCGGCCGCATCGCCGTCGCGGGCGGCACGCCGGCGGAGGAGCACACCTTCTACACCGCCCTCTACCACTCGCTGCTGTTCCCCAACGTGGTCTCCGACGCCAACGGCCGATACGCCGGCAGCGACGGCAAGGTGCACACGGCACGGGGTCACGACGAGTACGCCAACTTCTCGGAATGGGACATCTACCGCAGCGAGATACAGCTCGAGTCCCTCCTGGACCCCCACGACGTCGGCGACATGGTGCAATCGCTCGTCGACGACGCCGAGCAGGGCGGGTGGCTGCCCAAGTGGGCCATCGTCGGGGGCGACGAGGTGCAGATGAACGGCGACTCGGCCGACCTGATCATCGCCGACGCGTACGCCATGGGGGTGCGCAACTTCGACGTCGGCGCCGCCCTGCGTTACATGGTGAAGGGTGCCACGCAGAACGAGACAAATCACGGCCTCCAGATCGAGCGGCAGTACCTCAGCCAGTACCTGTCCCAGCACTACGTGAACGCGGACTCGCTCGACCTCACATCCATCGACTACTCGATCGGCGGGTCGGCGACCCTCGAGTACGCGCTCGATGACTTCGCCATATCGCAACTCGCCGCCACCCAACACGACGCCGCGCTGGCCGCCACCATGTCGGCCCGCGCGGCCAACTGGGAATACCTCTTCAACCCGGCCGCCGGCTACCTGGGCGCACGCGGGCCGGACGGCTCCTTCCCGTCCGGCCCCGCCTTCCAGACCTCGCAGCTCGAACCGGGTGGGCAGACGGGCTTCGAGGAGGGCAACGCGATCCAATACACCTGGGCCGTCCCCGAGGGCCTCGCCGCCGAGGCCTCCCTCATGGGCGGCGACGCGGCCGCGACCGCCAAGCTCGAGACGTTCTTCACCCAGCTGAACGCATCCCGCGACGTGCCCTACGACTGGTCCGGTAACGAGCCGGGCGAGTGGGCGCCGTGGGAGTTCGACTACTTCGGCGCGCCGGATCAGACCCAGCGCGTCGTCCGCGCCATCGTGGACAACGAGTATGGCGACGCCCCGGTCGACGAGCCCGGGAACGACGACCTGGGCGCTATCTCGTCGTGGTACGTCTGGGCCGCCTTGGGCTTCTTCCCGGTGACCCCCGGATCGGCCGACCTCGAATTGGCCAGCCCGCTCTTCCCCTCCGAGTCGGTCCTGTTGCCTGACGGGCACCGCCTCGTCTTGCGAGCCCCGGGGGCGGCGGCCTCACGGCCCTATGTCCACGCCCTGACGGCCTCGGGCATCACACGCCCGCCGGCGGCGCCGGGTGCCTGCGCGGTCGCACCGGCCGCCTCAACGCCCTCCGCCTCGAGCTCCGCATGGGATCTGCCTTGGCTGCCGGCCTCGGTCCTGCAGTCGGGCGGGACGCTCGACTTCACCGTCTCCTCTAGCCCCGACCCGGCCTGGGCCTCCTCACCGGCAGCGAGCCCGCCGTCGTTCGGCACCGGGCAGCTCCCCGCCGTCGGCTATTCGATGCCGGGCGGGGCCGTCACCGTGGCGACCGGCCGGTCCACGCCGGTCCAGCTTGGCGTCGATCCGGCGACACTGGACGCCACGTCCGTCTCGTGGCAGGTGGCCTCCGATCCGCCGGCCGTTCAAGTCAGCCCGTCCTCGGGAACGCTCGCACTCTCCGCCGTCGCGCTCGATCCGCCGAGCGGTGACCCGTCGGCCTGCCGCCCGGCCCCGCCCGCGACCCAGTCCCTCGTTCTCTCGGCCTCCACGCCCGGCACTTACGTCCTGCGCTTCGACCTTCGCACCACAAAAGGCACGGCCTTGCCACCCGTCGTGTTCGACGTGACGGTCCAGCCCTGAGGTGGGCAGACTGGTCCGCGCATGCATTCCGTCCTGATCGACGTCGACACCTCGCGGCGACGGATCGTCGACCTGACCCCGGAGCTCGAGCTGTTCTGCGCCGGCCTCGAGGACGGCTTGGTGAACGCCTTCGTCCCGCACGCCACTGCCGGCCTCGCCCTCATGGAGACGCGGTCGGGCTCGGAGGCCGACCTCCTGCAGGCGCTCGAACGCCTGCTACCCCGAGACGACCGGTACGGCCACGCCCACGGGTCTGCCGGGCACGGCGCCGACCACTTGTTGCCGGCAATTGTCAGCCCTTCGGTCACGCTCCCCGTGCTCGGCGGACGCGTCGCTTTCGGCACTTGGCAGTCCCTCGTTCTCGTCGACCTGAACGTCGACAACCCACAGCGGCGCGTGCGGTTCAGTTTCTTGGCTTCGCCCTCGGACTGACTATCTGGCCTACGTCGGCAGCGACCGGCACGGGGAGTGAAAGCGTGCCGTGGACCGTGCGCGGCGTCAGTTCAAGCTCACGGAGACGTCTTCGGGCCAGCTCTCCAGCCTGAGACGCTTCCTCGATGCAAGACGAGCACGTTGGTCGAGCACCTTCGTCCCGGTCAAGAGGTCCCAAGGGGCTCGCCGTGGCTGCTTCATCAGACCGTCGGGCGCGGATGCACCCATGACGAAAGCCAGTGCGAGAATCACGCACGCAACGATCGTCGGCACCAGGAGCAGCGTGCAGCAAATGCCATTGCGCACGATCGACCGGCAGAGTCCGATCGGCCTGCCATCGGATTGCCGGACGACGCGAAGCCCCCGGACGCGAAAGCTCGCGGTGCGTCCGTGGCGCCATTCCACGAAACTCCAGACCAGCCACCCGATCCCGAGGGTGACGACGAACAGAACGAAGGTGAGGCCCAAGGCCTCGACTCGTGCCGCCAGGCTGGCGGGAGGGCTCGCCCTTGGGGGCAACGCGATGAGACCCGGCCGGATCGGTCCGCGCTCATTGGCTCCAAGAGCCTCTTGACCTCTCATTGGTCCCCCAGATTCGAGATCTCAAGCTTGTTATACCCGTGGCGAACCCGAACCTAGCCCAGAGGCCGCTGTCGGCCCCGCGGGACCACCGGAATCCCCTGTCTGCTCGGGCTGCTGCCTCTATGGCGCGACAAACGGCTCACCGGCTCGTCTTTATGCTCCCGGCGCTCCCTGATTCCCACTTCGGTTCCGCACACCTGCGATGATCCAACCAGGGTGACGATGCACGACGTGTTCGTCGGCCGCCGAAAACCTTCCAATTGTCGTGCAATCCGCGCGAGACTGCTGCGTGGTGACCGGTGTCGGACGGTCCTCACGAAGACGACAGCGGACGTGGCTGCTGAGGTTTGCGGTCGCTCTGCCGCTTGCGGGTTGGTTTTTCGCGCCATCGACGAGCGTTGCCGCGGCTGGAGTCGTCTCGGCACCCACCACCTCCCACTACGAGCCGGACGCATCAGCGACCGATCTCTACCTCCAAGGTGAGGAGGCTGGTCAGGCGGGGGCCCAAGGAATCGTCATCTTGGATTTCGGCCGGCCTGCGTCCGACGGGACGAGTGACGGCACGCTCGACTTCGGGCAGAGCTTCCTGTCCTTCGCAGACATCAGCGTCGGCGTTGAGAGCTACATCGAGGGCTATTACGACTATGCCCCTGCCGGTACGACGATTGACGTGGCCGTCGGAACGAACGACAGCTGCGGCATGTTCCAACCATGCGGAACCGTGGTGTGCGGATGCCCGGACGAACCGGCCAACTACGTCACGTGGGGCCAAGAGCTCGCAGCCACCGTGGAACAGCTCCGCACTTGGTCAGCGCAGTACGGATCTGCCAATGGGTTCACCGACACGGTCCGGGTCGTCGCCGGAGACGATGCCGAGCCCGCATTCGATCCGGGGTACTACAACACCTACGACGTCATGGAGGGCTACGCGCAGGCTGTGGGCGGCAGCACTCCGCCGATGGTCGATTACGGGTCCGCCGATCCCGGATTTTGGTCCGAGGATCAGCTCCTCCAAGTGGCGAACGGCTTCTCGCCGAACGTCGCCATGCCCCAGATCTACACTCCCGCACAGGTCGGTCAGTGGTCGAGCCTCGTCGCCTATGCCAGCGCGCACGATAGCGTCGCCATGACGATCTTTGGGGTGCTGACCTCGCCTGAGGGCACGGTGGCTTCCTCGGACGCCATCGTTCAGACCCTCAGTGCCGTTGGATCGATCTCCGGCCAAAACAGCATCTCCTGGGCCTCGGCGATCACCAACTGACACCCCGAGACAGTTTCCGGGTGATCAGTCCTCGGAGAGGGCGGCGAAGTCCCTCTTGGTCTGTCTGTACCACCCCATGCCGGAGACGGGATGCCTCCACCGACCCTTCATGTCCTTCAGGGCTCCTTGGTGCGAATCGTCACCGCCTTGGACCATTTCCCTCAGGTGGCGGTCCTGTGCCTTGATGACTTGGTCAGCGCTCGCGCCCTGATGCACGAAATCACAAGGTCCACCCATCTGCTTGCAGGTCATCGTTTTCACCAGGCTCTATATCCCTCCACGAGACTTGGCCCCAACGAACGCGAGGTCATCGGACGAAGTCTAAGAGTGCCGCTCTCGAACATGCTTCTCCGATCCTGCTCGGTTTCGGTCTGGGGAGCCCGGTTCAGGCACTGACGCGCCCTCACCCCTACCCCGAGACGACACATGGCACCTTTTGCAAAACTCGCATTCGTGGAGGCCGCAGAAATCCGGCAAGAGATAGCCCGCCTGCGTCACCAGTTCGCGGACCGGATCGCAACGCTCGACGAGGCGGCGTGGAACTCGGCGTCGTGGTGTGAGGGGTGGAGGATGCGTGACGTCCTCTCCCACCTTGTGCAAAACGCCGAGAGAACCTATGGGTCGCTCACGCTGGACCTCCTTCGAGGAGGATTCCGACCCGACCGGTCAATGGACAAAGCGGCGAAGCGCCTCGGTGAGGTGCCTGTCGCCGAGCTGGCTGCTCGGCTCCGCACGGCGGCAGAGCGCGAACTGCGTGTTCCGGGATCCTCAGAGGCGATGGGACTCGCCGATGTCCTCGTGCACAGTGCGGACGCCTTTCGGCCGCTCGGCCTGGATGCAGATCTCCCGCCGGCCGACGCACCGCCGGCTCTCGACGCTCTCTGGAGGGCCGGGCGAGTTGTCGTCCATGCCGTACCCCAGCGTGGTCGCCGCTTAGTGGCGACGGACCTCGACTGGTCCAGAGGGAGCGGGCCCGAGGTGAGAGGGAGAGGCCTCGACCTGCTGATGCTTGTCGCGAACCGACGTCAAGTTCTCCCCTGTCTCGAGGGTCCTGGGTTGGCCCGGCTGTAGGCCGACCTGGCACCCGCAGACGGAGCAGACGGAATTGAGAGGTGGGTCAGCGCCGGCTCTGGGCCCGGATCAGGGGAACGCCAAAGGGCGCAAACGCCACGATGGCGCTGAGCAGCGCGAGAAAGGCACCCCACGACCAGCTCCAACCGGACGGCTTGAACAGAAAGGCCAGCGCCACGAGAGCCAGATTGACGCCGGTGAGCACGGCCAAGAGCTGATCCTTGGACAGACGGCCCGGCACCGCGAGATCGCCCACGCCGAACGCCGAGATCAGTACGTAGAGGACCAGCACGATCGAATCCAAGACCGCGATGAACAGCCAGCCATGGACGCTGAGCCCACCGACGGAGAAGGGACCAAGGCTGTACCAAGGAAGCCAAAATGACACTAGAAGGACCAGCGTGGCTGGTCCGAGGACCCAATCCTTGCGGTTCAGGTCACTCAGCCGCCCGCGCGATTTTTCGAATCGCTTGGGCGCCGGTCGCGGCCTGATGGCCGGCCTGATGGCGGCGCCACAGTTCGGGCAAACTGCAGTCCCCGGGAACACCTCAACCAGGCAGCGGGAGCAAGCAGGCAATCGGCCGAACCTCCTTCGTTCTGTCGCGGACTCGCTGGCTCAGGATATCTGCGAACTGGGTGCCACTTGACGCGTTCAAGTACCCGTTTCGTCGGGTTCGGGCCGCTTTGGCCTCTGAGGAATGGTCAAGACCTGTGGTTCGGCGTGTGATGCGACTCGCTGATCACCACCCTCTGATTCGTCGGGTCGTTCGACGAGCTCGCCGTTCTTGAATACCGCGCCGACTACGACGAGGAGCTGGCGAGGAGGTTCCACGACAACGCCGTGAGGTCCCTCCCGGAGGAGCGCGCGGCCGAGATCGAGGACAGTTACCGCTCCCGGACTGCGTAGGTCAGGTGGGTCACTCGCTGCGTCGGCTCCGCGCGGACCGGCTCCAAGGACACGCGGCCCGCGTCCACGCCCTCGAACAGGCGGATTCCGGAGCCGAACAGCACGGGTGAGAGCGCGACCGTGAACTCGTCGATCAGGCCGGCGTTCACGTACTGCAGGATCGTTGCGCCGCCGCCCGCGATGCGGACGTCCCGGTCGCCGGCGGCCTCGCGGGCCTGGTCGAGCGCGGGCTCGATGCCGTCGTTGACGAAGTGGAAGGTGGTCCCACCCGGCCGTTCCCAGGGGTCACGCTTCGCGTGCGTCACGACGAAGACCGGCGTGTGGAACGGGGCCTCCTCCGGCCACGCCTGCTCGCCGAGGTCGAACATGCGCTTGCCCATCACGCTCGCGCCGGTGCGCTCGAACGTCTCCCGCGCGATGTCGTTGTCGCGCCCTTCCTCGCCGCCCTCGCCGAGCTTCAGGTTCTCCCGGAAGAACCGCTGCGGGAAAATCCACTGCTGCAGCTCCATCCACTGCGCCATCCAGCGCTGCACATCCGGCTCGTCCATGCGCTCCTCGGGCGCGATGAACCCGTCCAGCGACATCGTCACGCTGAAGAACACCCTTCCGGCCATCAGCCCTCAACTCCCTTCCGAACGATCTCGGTGACGTAGGCAGCCAGGTTGCTCAGGGTCTGCCGGCCGCCCTCGATCGCGTGGTACTTCTCGACCGCCTCGTCGCGCAGCTCCTTGGTGGGGAACACCGTGCGCATCTCGATCCGGGTCGCCGCGCCGTCGGGCGCGAACGTCAAGACCGACTCGAAGGCGTTCGGATCGCCGCGGGACTCACCGTGCAGCAGGGCGATCCGCTCCGGCGGGTCGATCTCGGTCCAGGAGATCCACTCCTGGTAGTCCGTCCCGTCCGGTCCGTGCATCACGAAGTCCCACTCCCCGCCGAGGCGGAACTCGAACGCCCGCGTGGTGGTGGTGAATCCCTCTGGTCCCCACCAACGCGACAGGTGCCGCACCTCGGTGAACGCCTCGAACACCAGGTCCCGAGGGGCAGTGATGACCCGGGAGATCACGATCTCGCGGTCGGCCGTCGCGGACTGCAGGGGCCCTCCTCGTCCCGTCGCGCTCATCAGCTACTCCTCCTGCCCTGCCTGCTTGAGGTCCTGGACGTACTCGTCCAGCCGGTCGAAGCTCTCGTTCCAGAAGCGTTCGAACCCGCCGGTCCACTCGTAAACCGGTCGCAGGCCGCGGGCGTCAAGGCCGTACAGACGTTGCTTGCCTGCCTTGCGGTCCTGCACCAGTCCGACCTCCCGGAGCACCCGCAGGTGTTTGGACGCCCCCGGCTGGGTCATCCCCAGCTCCTGCGCGAACTCGGTCACCGGCCTCTCACCCGCCCGCAGCAGCGCCAGGATCTCCCGGCGCTGCTGCTCGGCGATGGCGTTAAAGACGTCCGACGTCGTCGCTGCTCGTGCCATAGGTGCCCATCATATGCCGATATCGGCATGCGTCAAGCCGGAGGAAATCAGGCGGGTCTATCAGCTGACGATCGTGACTCTTGTCAGCGGCTGCGGAGACGCGTATCCCGGAGAGGGCACGCGCCGAGGCGCGCAGGGAGAGCGATGGGTGAGAGGATCCGCCTGTCACGCGACTTGCTGATCACCAGCCTCTGATTCGTCGGGGGCTCGGTCGATGAGCTCGCCGTTTTTGAAGACCACGCCGGCACGGACCAGCGCGACAAGGTGGGGTGCGTTGACGGCCCAACACCGGGTCTGTGCTTGATTCGATGAGCTTGAACGCCATCGTGACACCGGCCGAGCGGAAACCCGGGCCCTTGGCGACTCGCGGGCGAAGCCTGACGGTGGCGAAGGTGGACTCGATCGGTGGTGCGAGATGGATCGAGTGCTCGGCGGAGTAGTCGTAGAAGGCCAGCAGCACGTCGAAGTCGTCGGTAACCTTGGCGACCGCCTTGGGCCACTTGATGCCGTAGTGGTCTCGCGCTGATGGCTGGTTCCGGAACGGAGGGGTGGGCATATGTCGGTCGACCTATCGGGCGGACTGAGCGATGACCTCGAGTACTTCTTCGCCCAGCAGCCCAGTAATCCCGAGATGCGCGAGTCGGTCAACGCATGGATCTGGGACGACGACGGTGCCATCGGCCTCCCACGCGTTGGGGTCGAAGCTGTCGGGGACCAATGGGAAACCCACGACGTGCAAGTCAACGTCGCGCTCGCGGACGGCCGGGTCTACAGCATGGTCGGCCCAAGACCACGCCACCAGTCCATCGCATCGGACGGAAAGCCCGGAATTCTGGGTGCGGGGATGCTGTCGTTCAACCTCGTCGAGCCGTACCGTCTCTGGCGGATGCACATGGATGGCGAGGCCGCTGCGAGTTCGGTGACATCTCAGATCGACGGCGCCTTCCCGGGACAGGGTGATCCCATTCGCATCGCAGCCGACATCGACTTGCGGCCGGCGGTCCCGCCGTGGATGAACGGTGCTCTTCTCGAAGAGGCGAAGCGCGTCCTGGACACCCAGGAGGAGGGAGATCTGATGGGTCACCCGTGGCGTATCGAGCAACTGTGCCGTGCAGCGGGGTCTCTGACGATTGGAGGAGAGCATTTCGAGATCAATGGAGGAGCCAACAGGATCCGCCGGCAGAGCATCCGACGGCTGGCAAAATTTCGAGGTCACTGCTGGCAGGCAGGCCTCTTCCCAAGTGGACGGGGGTTCGGATACATCGCGTATCCATCTCGGAGTGACGGGAAGCAGACCTATAACGAGGGATACGTCTTCGAGGGCGACGGTGATCTCGTGCCGGCGCGCGTGATCGAGGCACCGTGGTTGTCGTCGCTGCAACCCAAGGGTGAGGACGTCTCGTTCACCTTCGAATCGGCCAGGGGCGAAGTGATTCGAGTCGGCGGCCATACGACGGCTTCAACCTTCATGATCATGCCCCCCGATGTCGGCGGTGGCCTGCAGCTCCAGCAGGCACTCGTGCGCTACAGCTGGGATGGTGAGCAGGCGACGGGGATGCTCGAGCGTTCAACCGCACCGGGTGACGTTGGATGAGCACCCCTCCATCTGGAGGAAGTGCAGTGGAGTGCATGAGGCCAGCCACCTCATCGTCGAGCGCCACCAAGAGAGGACGGATACAGGTGAGTCCGTCGTTGTCGCTGTTGGTGCCGTCCGGGCAGCTTGCGTGGACCAGGTCACCGTGAGACTGAGCCGACATGGCCGGTCTGGTCGCTCCAACGGCATTTCCGATCCGATCGATGGGGTGATAGGGATCCGCGGACAATCGATTCGTCAGGCTGGGCCAAGCCCCGCTAGAAAGCCCCGTTAGATTTGCGCAACAGCTTTAGAGGACCTTGGAGGGAAATGAGTACGATCACCCGCTCGCCGCGTAGTTGGCTCCGGCCGGCTATCGCAGCACCCTATGTGCTAGCGGCTGGGATCGCTTCGCTTCCTCCGCACAAGCTGTTCCGCACACTTACTCCTCGAGAATGGTACTGGCTCAACGTCTATGGCGAGAAGGCGTTTCCGTCCCTGCAGGGCTACCTGCCAGCCTTGCCGCCGGACGAGTTGCAGGTCCGCTTTACTGGAGGTCAGGGTGAGGAGACGCTTCGCGAAGCATTTAGTTTTTATCGGACTGTTACGCGAGCGGCGTCTTCTCTGCGACCGAAGGTTGCGTTGGACTTCGGGTGTGGCTGGGGACGAATCACTCGATTCTTCATTAAGGACTTCAACAAGGACAGTCTCTTCGGAGTAGATCCACTCCAGGAAGTCATCGACGTCTGTCGAACCACCAATCATTGGGCCACTTTCGAGCAGATCAATCTTCACCCGCCGATTTCGCTTCCCGACTCGTCCCTCGATCTCGTCTTCGCCTTCTCTGTCTTCTCGCATCTCACTGAAGAGGTGCACCTTGAGTGGATCGAGGAATTTGCCCGTTTGCTCCGCCCCGGAGGCACGCTCGTCGTGACCACTCGCCAGCGAGGCTTCATCCTTGAATGTGCCTCGATTCGGGCGGACGAGCCCGATCCCCGCAAGGTCACCGCACTCGCCAACTATGCGACCATGGGTGCACGTGGGGCGTTCGTGGACACGGAGCGCTACCTTCAGATCTACGACGCCGGTGAATACTGTTGCGACCCGACGGGAGCCGGCCACAACCTTCCTCCCGATGCGTATGGTGAGACATGCATTCCGCTCGCCTACGCAAGACGACAGTGGCAGCCCCATTTCACCGTGACTGACTTCTTGGCGGACGAACCGGGCGTGAAGCAGAACGTGATCGTCGCGAGGCGAGTCGGACGTTTGCCTTGATGGGTCCGAGGCGGACGCCTCAGCCCAAGATGGCCCGCCGCCTGCCCCGGAAGAAGGCCCGCGAGTCCGTTGGTCGATTCGATCTCCGTTGGCACGATCTCCGCCACACCGCGGCGGTGCTTGCGATCGCCAACGACCCACATCCGAATGCGATCCAGGAGCGGATGAGCTATACTTCGATCACGGTCACCCCGAACCGTGACGGCATCTCTTTTCGTCGCTCGGCGTGGCGGTTGCCGAGGGACTCGATCCGACCTAGCACTCGGCGACGAGGGCCGCAACGCGGCCAGAGTCGAGACGGACCGCCTAGCTGCCAACTGCCTCGTCGGTGTACTGACGGTCGAGTTCTTGGCCTCTCTCTTTGACGCGCTCTGCATCCCGTTCGTCGAGGAGGCCCTTGGCCACCAGCATCTCGAGCAACGCGTCCACGCGTGCAGTCCCTGTCACGCCGTAACTGATGAGCGCCGCCAACTCTTCTTTTGGATCTCCTTCAGCCATGGGGGACACAGTACGGCGACTCGGCCACGACGAGGAAACGACGCGGTCTGACGTGCAGAGGACGCGAAATCCCGGCAAATCCGCGTCTCTCCCGATCAGCAACGGATCAGGTCTCAATCAGCTCTTGAGCAGGGAAATTCCGGAGGCGGCGAGCGGAATCGAAAAGCCGTGAGGGCTTTCCAGCCTCGCGCAATCGGGTGCGGGTGCAGCGCCAGATGCTCACGGATGACGGATACAGTTCTCTCCGTCGTTGCCACCTTTGGTCCGGACAGCTTGTATTTGGGCCAGGTCGCAGATTAGACGTTCACGAGGAAAACCCGGGCTCCCGCGAGGTTGGCTCCAGTGAGGTTCACGTTCCTGAGATCGACCAAGACCACCTTGGCGCCGGAGAGATCGGCATCGCTCAGCGTGCCGGCACGCCTTCGGATCCACGACCTCGCCACCACGCGGCGACCACCACGCGCGCATGAGCGTGACCGCACGAGGCTGACTCTCTACGATCCAAGTGAATTGGAAGAGGACGGACCTTATGTGAGGCGTGACGCTCGGTACGCCGTTTCGGCGGTATCGAACAGCGCTCGCACAGCGGCAAGATCGTAGGGCTCTTCGAGGAGCGTCTCGGGGTCCCATTGCGATCTCGCGCTGTGAACGAAGTCCCCGCCGTAGACGTGGATGGCTCCGGTGTAGCGGCGCAGCGGGTTGTGGACGGCGTGGATGGTGTCTTCTCCGAGGAGGACGACGTCTTGCTGACGCAGATCCTTACCCCCGGAGGCCACAAGGCGTCCGTCGCGGCGTCGGTAGAAGGTGTTGTCCTCCCGCCCCCCATAGACGCCGATCGCGGCCCACATCCGGTGGTCGTGCGGGTACAGCGTCATCCCCGGGGGCCACACGGCGTTCAGGACCGTCAACGTCGGCGACAGGTGCCAGATGTCGAGCCACCCTGTTGCGGGCTTCTCGAGCGCTTCTGGGAGTTCACCGATGGCGGACTGGAGGACCTCTTTCATCGCGAGCCGGGGCTCGGCTTCTTCAGAAGCCGCGATGCAGCGGGCCACCAGCTTGTCGCGGTCCACCATGAGTCCTCCGGCGGGATCAGGGTTTCGAGTCCTGATCGAAGTCTAAGACCGACCGAGCTTTGTGTCGACGGTGACGGATCGAGATAAACGGCCCCTGGGTCTGGGGTTCAACCGCCCAGACTGCCGGATAAGGCGAACTGGGACACTTCATTCCAGCCGGGCCCATTCAAGGCCCAATTTGTGGGAATGCCCTTCGGATGAATCGAGTCAGGAGGCCCATCGGGGTGCGGAGTTGCGATTCAATGGTGCCGATGGCAAATCGATCCGCACTACGAGCGGCTCTCGAGAACGCAAACGGGACCGTGACCAACTTCTTGGAGCAGCTGGTCGGTGAAGGCATCGATGCTCAGGTTCATCATCAGGACATGATCGTGGCCCCAACTTCGAACAACCTTGAGGCCGCAGAGGGCGAGCCGTTGCTTCAGCGGGCCGCGACCCTTCGCGGTCGCCGATCCGGATCGCCGTACGTCTACGCAGAGAGCGTCATCGTCACAAATCGCCTGCCGATGACGTTCTGTAGCCGGCTCGAGTCCAGCATCGATCCGATCGGTCGGATTCTCCTCGAGATGGGGATCGCCATAACCCGGAAGAACTTGGTTGAGCCATGCGGGTTCTCCGCCTCTCTATCCAATAGAGCCATGAAGGTCGGTGACTGCCTACTCGCCCGCACCTATCGCATCGACTCTGAACACACCCCTTTGATGCTCATCACTGAATGGTTCTTGAAGACGCTGAACCCATTTCTTCTGCCGGCATAGAACTCGTCCAACACGCTTCTGGTCCGAAACGCAGGCTCACCAGGAACATCGATGCGGAGGCGGCGGGCGGAACCGATCCGCCGTTCGGGGCTTTGCAGTTACCAAAACGGCCTTCGTGTCCGTACACGTCGACTCATAATGCTAGGTCATCTGCCATCTCGATCCTCGGCAGTTCACGCTGATTCGTGCAGCATGTGGGAATGGGCGTGGCATAGAAACCGCAAACAACAGGGCCGTCAATCGGACGCGAAGGCGAGCGGGGACACGTAGCGCAGCGGAGTCCCCGAGCGTGCCCTTGACGGGCCGAGAGCGCCCACCATCACCACGATCACCATGGGAGACGCCGGGCCCTCGGGCCGGGCTGGATGCCATCATCCCGCCCCCACTTCTGTACGGCGATCTGTGGCGGTCTCGGCAAGCGCGACCCAGCAATATTGGGGCAGGCTAGGACCATGGAGATAGTCCAGGAAGTCTGCGAGCGCGGTGTCATTGAGCGACGGGTCGACCTCAAGGTGGACGGCGGTGAGATCGTCCCGGGCATCGTCTGGCTCCCGGAAGCCGCCACCGGGCCTCGACCGACGGTGATTCTCGGTCACGGAGGTGTGGTCCACAAGCGCGCCCCCGAGGTGCTCGGGCTCGCCCGGCGCCTCGTGCGGCATCAGGGCTACGCGGCTGTTGCCCTCGACGCCCCCGAGCACGGCGAGCGCATCAGTGACAAGGAGGCGGCCCGGGCCAGGCGCCGTTCCGTCCAGGCTCGTATCGACCAAGGGCCCGGCGCCGGCCTGCCCGTGGTGACGCAGGCCAACCAGCCGTTTGGATTCCCCGACCGAATGAGCGCCCACGTTGGAGAGCTGAGGGCCCTGGTCGACGATCTCGTCTCGACCGGGTTCATCGACGACCGGCTGGGCTATTGGGGCATGTCGATGGGAACTGGGATTGGGCTTCGGTTCGTTGCCTCCGAGCCCCGGATCAAGGCCGCCGTGCTCGGCTTGGCCGGGCTGGGTTTCGGAATGGGTGGGGCCGACTTCGAGGCGGCAGCCCGCTCGCTGCAGGTCCCGATCCTGTTCTTGTTGCAGTGGGACGACGAGTTGATCAACCGCGATTCCGGCCTCGCGCTATTCGACGCCATCAGTTCGCCCGACAAGAGCCTGCACATCAACCCGGGCGGTCATGTTCAGGTGCCAGTGTTCGAGAACGACTCTGCAGAGTCGTTCTTCGTCCGCCACCTTGGCAGCGGCGCCAGCCCACCACGGGGCTGACGCCTTATCGGATGGTGCCCGCACCCGGCGGATGCGGGCACCCTCTTGGAAGCGGTGGGCACCCCTCCGCCAGCGAACTCCTGAGTTTGGGAATCGCATCGACGGAACACGTGATTGACCGTAATCTTGTACGTGATTGAGCAACCGAATGGAGTGATCCAGGAGGAGGCTGTCGTGCCCCTTGCCGAGGTGGTCCAGAGCATTCTCGGGAGCGAGATTCCGTTGGGCATCGCTGCCTACGATGGCAGCGCAGCCGGGCCACCGGACGCGGTGACCACGCTTGTGATTCGTTCCCCGGATGCCCTATCGCGGATAATCAGCCGACCTGGTGAGCTTGGACTGAGCCGGGCATACGTGGCGGGCGATCTCGATATCGAAGGTGACATCTATTCGGTTCTCGACCTCGACATATCGATTTCGAGTCTCCGGCTCAGTCCCACGACGGTGGCTCGATTGCTTCGAGCCGCAGGTCCGTCCGTGCTCCGACTGCTTCCTCCTCCAGAAGAGGAGGCCAGACTCCGCGGTGGCATCCACAGTCGGGAGCGAGACCGCGACTCGATCAGCCATCACTATGACGTATCCAACGCCTTTTACGAGATGGTGCTCGGCCCTTCCATGACGTACTCGTGCGCGCTGTTCGAAACGCGGCAAGATGACCTCGCCACTGCGCAGGCGAACAAGTACGAACTCGTCAGCCGTAAGCTCGGCCTACGATCAGGCATGCGGCTGCTCGACGTGGGCTGCGGCTGGGGTGGGATGGCAATCCACGCTGCCACGAACTACGCGGCTCGCGTCCTCGGTATCACCTTGTCGAGGGAACAGTACGACCGGGCTACTAAACGCGTGGCCGAGTGCGGCCTCGACGGTCAGGTCGAGATCCGCCTCCAGGATTATCGCGGCCTCGCCGATGGGCCGTTCGACGCGATCAGCTCGATCGGCATGTTCGAACATGTGGGTAGGCGCCGAATGGCCGAGTATTTCCAGCAATTGTTCGGACTACTGCGGCCAGGAGGTCGATTGCTGAACCACGCCATCGGCCGTCCCGGTGTGGCGAAGCTACCGACTGTCAGAGGCCGAGCCGAGGCAACAGCACGGCGCGTCGCCGTAGCAGCCGGGCTTCGCGGGCCGTCACGGATCGCCAGCCCATTCATAGACCGTTTTGTGTTTCCTGATGGTGAGCTTCATGAAGTCGGAACGGTGGTGTCCATGATGCAGGACACTGGCTTTGAGCTTCGTCACCTCGAGACGTTACGCGAGCACTACGCGCTGACTCTGCGGCGCTGGGTTGAGAATCTCGAGGCCAACTGGGACTCAGCGGTCCGCGAGGTCGGGGCGGCTCGCGCCCGGGTGTGGCGTCTGTATATGGCAGCATCGGCGATCGGTTTCGAGCGTCACCGGTTGGAAGTCCATCAAGCGCTGGTAGTTCGTCCCGACAGGGGTCGAAGTGAGATGCCGCTGCGAACGCGCTTCTGACGAACTGAGCGCCGAACTTGGCCCGGCTCCTGGAGCCCCAATGACAAATGCGGTTGGGGCACAGCCAAATGCCCGATGCCGAACGGCCTTGGGAGCACAGTGCTCCCGCCCCATGGCGCCGGAGGTTCGTACCCGTCCCGGCCGTACATGGGCAGCTCAACCTTTCTGATGAAGCGGATTAAAGGGTGATAGAGCAGAACTCCGGCATCTTCACGGCGCTGCACCGCGCCCTTGCAGGTGCCCTCAAGGTCGCCCCGTAGGCCACCATGGGGGCACCCTCAAATGCGGATTGAGGCGCTCAATCGGTGGCGGGAGCCGCCATGGTCCCGTGATGTTGCGAGGCGCACCCGAATGCGATGATCAGTTGAAGTTGACCAATGGGCATTTGCTCACGCTGGATGAAGCCACTTTCGATTGGCCAGGGATTGGGAAAGAAAGCCCGCGATGACAGCCGTCAGGCCGCGCGGAGATCCCGTGTTGAACGACGAGGCAGCAGTGTCGACACGCCGAGCGCGACCACGGCGAGCGGCCATAGCTCCCACAACCCGGCGAGAGCCTGAAATAGCACGGCGGCGACGATCACGGCCGCTGTGACGACGAGGAGTCCCTTACGCGGCTGCGCGAAGGAGAGCGGCCGCTTGATGGTTGCTGAGGCGCGGGTTGGCAGATCCGCCACGAGACTCCCTAGCTCGTGGCGGTGGCGACTACGGAGCACAGCGTCGATGCGCTGCACCCCTTCTTCAAGGCTCAACCGGCCCTCTCCGACCGCCTGCGAGACAAGGTTCGCGGCTTCGTCTCGCTCGCGGTCGGACGCCAGCACTGGCGGTCCGGAGTGAGCCTCCAACATGACGTCTGGGGAATCAGCCCGGGCCTTGTGCCTGACCACAAGAGCCTTAGCCTGCTTCGCACCCCATTGACCGGCCGCTACGAGTAGGGCGAAAAGGGCAACGACCAGGAACGGAAGAACTAACTCCAGCAACGAGGCAGGACCCCCAGCCAGGTAATGGTGCCAGGGATGGTTGGCGTATCCCGGGTACCCGCTACCCGGGTACCCGCTATTTGGCACTGGTTCTTCCTGTCACCGTCGCGCCGATCCGATCGGGACCACAGTCTGAGCATAGGCACATCACAGCGCCCAGAGCACACGGCCGCCTCAGCGGTTTGGCGCTGCACTCGGTGTCCTGAAACAGGCTTTTCCGAGCGGTGAATCCCACTCCCGGCCAGGTGCTCCTGCGCTGAATCGGTACCCCCCGATCGCCGGCCCTGAGGTCATCGAAGTATGTTCCGTTTTGGCCGAAGGCCTGGTGTACCGTCACATTCATGCAGGGCGCCCCGATGCAGAGTCGATGGCAACGATTCAAGCTGTGGTTGGCCAGGCGCATTTCCAACAGAAAGTATTGACGCTGCCTCCATGTGAATGCTCTCTAACGACGGGAGGGTTGTGCCGCTTTCCTACCGTTGTCAGCCGGGTCACTTCTGGTGAAGAACCTTAAAGCGTGCCGAGCCAGAGTTTGGAGTCTCCACATGGCTCTGGGTAGGTGTTCTCGCTATGGACGATGGACGACGGTGACGTCGGTCGTGGGAGAGGACGGCCGCGGTGGCGATCGCGACGAAGCGGGCAGCTGAGCGAGGTCACTGAGGAGCTCGGCCCGACTCACCTCGCGCCCCTGTCGGTGACAGATGGTCTGCCCGCCTTGCCACACGTCCAACGGCGTAACGAACGCCCGGCGCTTTACGGGCAAGAGGTCTCAGGGTCGGGCCCGGCTGGCACCATTGTCGTCTACAGCACCGACACCTTTCATCGGGCAACCGAACTGACTGTCCCCGGCGCTGATACAGCATCCACGTCAGCTATCGCCATGCTGACAACACCTGGACCTCTCGCCACTCCTGGGGCGACCAGTCATTTCATCCCGATTGGCGGCTCTTTGTGGAACAAGCGAACCTGCGGCAGCTACTCCTTTTTGGGTTTTCTCCCCCTGGTCACCCGTACTGGACCTCAGAGACTCTTGAGGGTGTCGAAACCCGTTATCCCGGTCTCGATGTCACACCATGGCAGGGTCGCTTGCAATCCGAGGCGTAGCGACCCAGACCCGGTGGTCTGGGCATCCACAATCCCGAGTAACCGTGATCCGGCGACCGGAGACGCTCAGTTCGGGTGGTTCGACGCAATTGCGGCGATGATCTCGTCTTCGCTTCTGCCGTACTCCGTGCTCCAGCCCCGAATCGCTGCCGCTAGAAGGGCGATCGCTTGGTACTGAGCGCCCGCAGGCCAATCGTGACTCATGATCCTGGCCATTGCCCTTAGCGCAGATGCAGGTGCGTCGACTGGCGGAGGCTCGCCCGCTCGACTCGCTCTGAAGGCTCCTTCGGTCGCGTGCAGCATGTCACGAACAACAGCCAAGACAGCTAAGCCCCCCTCGATGAATGGATCCCCTCGATGAACGGACTTGCTCCGCCTCCTTGGCTCATGAGTTGATCCTATTGACGGTTCGCGAACGCCTCCGAGCCGGCGTACCGGGCTACCTCGGTGCCCCGTTGCCGTTACCAGGGGACAGGCGGGTCATCGGGATCGACTTCGCGTTATAGGATGCGCTTCTCTAATCCGGCATCACATCTCGGAAGTAATCGTGCGGTCGAGTTCGGTTCTTCAACGACGTCGGGCCATGATATAGGCCCTGCGGGTCTCGACTTCCTCCGGGTAATTCCTGCGCTCCAGCTGCGCCTCGATTTCGAACCCCGCAGCATCCAGGATCTCGACCACGGCCGCCGTTTCGAGGAAGCGAAAGTCAAGATCAACGCCCTGACCCCAGAGCTCGTCGACGTGTCGGACCTCATCACCGACGTGGAAGGCAACGAGCAGGCGGCCACCAGCAATCATCACACGTCGTAGTTCGGAAAACGCGGGTGCCAACTCATGAGCGCCGAGGTGGATGATCGAGTAAAAGGCAACTGCCGATCCGAACTCGCCGTCGCTCGCCGGTAATGAAAGCAGGTCTCCCTGCCGGAACTCGACCTCTGGATGCTCGCGTTGGGCCACTGCGACCATCCCCGGAGACATATCGATCCCAACCGCTCCCACGCCATGAGCGGTGAGCCAGGCTGCGACGTGGCCTGGCCCGCAACCCAGGTCGACAATCGATGTGCCGGCTAGGTGTTGTTCGATGAGCGCATCCAGCAAGGCTCGGTCGAGGGGCTTGTAAACGAGCTCGTCTCCCAGCTGAGCCGAGTACCGCTCGGCAAGTAAGTCGTAGCTGCGGCGGATCTCGGCGTGGTTCGGACTATCAGGCACGAGAACAGGATGTCACCGCGGGGGTCAGCCGTCGGGGGCGACCGCTCGGAAGTGCGGGTTTCTTCACCCCTCGGGTGGCGAATGGCAAACTTCGCCGACCTGTTTTGCTCGAAGCCGGCGGTCGGGGATATTTAGCAAAGGTGCCGACTTCGCCCGATGTTCGGGGACAGGTGTCGGGCCGAGGCATTGCGGGCTCGAGGGCGGCAATGCGTTACGGCGGCAGAAACGAACCTACCCGATCGCTCAGGACAAGCGCGCGATCAGGGTCGCTTTGACCGGATCGCTTTCTAGGAACATGTCTACGCCGATGTCGAAGTTGGCAAGGGGCTCGAGGCGGTCCTGGGGAAGGAACGAGCGATAAGGGTCGCCGATGAGGACCTCTGCGCCAGCTTCGGCCAGTGCGGTCAGACCTTCGAGCATGGCCGTGGAGATGAGGCGGTCATAGAACACGTCCCCGGCCGTTACGAGAGCTCCACTCGGGGCGGAGACCACGCGGACGTCTGCCTTGGAGACGGCGACGCTGACCCGGTTGAGGCACGCGTTCATCTGAGCCGCGTGGACGGCGAACTCGTCGGTGTCATAAGCGGCCACAGACCGAGCTCCGGCCAGGGCCGCTGCGATGGCGACGACGCCGGATCCGGTGGCCACGTCGATCACCGTACGCCCGAGGACCATCTCGGGGTGCTCGAGTAGATACCGCGCCAATCCGAGGCCTCCTGGCCAGACCGACGCCCAAAAGGGCGGCGAAAGCTCCCCGCGGCCCATTGCCTCCTCCGCTTCCTCCCAAAGATCAAACATGTCGTGTGCCAGGCGAAGGCGAAGCTCCGGCACAAAAGGGTGGGTCTGCACTTCGGTGAGAGCGAGCAGGAACGGCGGAGGCGTTGCTCGGTTCATCTCGGCAGCCTATCCACCGAGATCTACCGGTTCGGATTCCTCAGACCATGTCCCTGAGCCGGCGTTCGGCACTCTCGGACCTGCTCGGTATTGGCGGGACTTGAGCGGATACAGCGAGTCCGGGTATTACACCTCTACGCCGATTTCGATCCGGGGTGGTCCGCTGACGCCTGCTCTAGCCATGGCGTCCTTCAGATCGGGATCATCGGCGAAGGCGTGAGCTTCATCGACAGAAGAGAACCAGTGCAGACCCGTAATCTCGTTCGGATCGTCGGCATTCCGAAGGACGGTGGCGTCTGTGACCCCGTGCTTGTCACGTAATGGTTGCGCCTTGTCATATTCGACCCGCCAAGCGTCAAAGTCCTTCACGGGATGCTGGATAACCATCAATACCCTTGCCATGTGATCTCCTCAATGTGATGTCGGATTAGTCGAGGTCTCTGATTGCAAGGGTAATCCTCAGGTTTGCGGAGTGAGGACTTGGCAGGGTGATTGAGGTGGAATACCACGCTCGCCGTCAAGGTCGGTGAGCTGAAGCATCTTGGCAGACCTAGCCGTGAAGCTCGAGTCGTCGGCTCAGTTCACAACGGTGGAACGCGATGGAGTCGTCTCCGACATCCGGCGGGTGGGGGCACCCCGAACCCACCCCCTCGAAATCACGCACATCCAGGTCGCATAGACCGACATGGCCGAAAACCTGATCTCCAACCGACGCCGCTATCCACGGGTGAGGAGCTCGTCGAGAATCTCGCCCTCACGGTGATAGGCGGCGAGGTGGCCCTCGTCTTGGCCGAACTGGACGAGCCGTGCGTTCGGTAACTGTTCGACCACACGGACTGCTGCCGACAACGGGGCGTTTGCGTCTTTGGGCGCGTGCCACCAGGTCACCGACGTGCCAATGGCATCGAGGTCGAAGTCGTCCCAGGGCGAGTACAGAGCAATGGCCTCGTCGGCCCTGCCATCGAGGGCTCGCTCGGAGCGCTTCTTTCCATGCGACGGCCTGGCCCGCCTGCCACTGCGGGTCGGACATAACAGCTTGGTCAGCTGCTGGGGCGCGATCGATGGCCGCTCGAAAGGTCGCAGTAGGGTCCTCGAGGGCGGCGGTTCGGACCGGCTCCACTGCCCGCGAAGACCTTCGACGTCTCCCTGCTGCACCAGGCGATATCCCACGGCGTTGATCCCGATCATCTGGTCGATCTCGTCGCCTCTGACCGGGGCAGCACCGACGAGCACGGTCATCGCCCGGACGCGATGGGGTGATGGGCCGCGAAGGCCAGCTGGTGCGGTGCCGAGCCACTGCCGCCGATGACATGGACGGTATCGAGAACGAGGTGATCGAGGATCGCCGCCAGATCGTCGGCCGGGCTGACGGAAACCCCGCCCAAACATTCGACTCGAGGCGCCGAATCCAGGGCGCTCGGTCGTGATGACTCGCAGATGGCGTTGGGTCCAGGGTGTCCTGTCAGCGCGCAATGAGAACCGACACCCGGGCGTTCCTGGAACCCGTAACAGAGCTAGGCCCTCCTCATCGCCGAACTCCGACCAGGCAACGATTCGTCTGTCCGGACGCTCCGTGCTCAGATCACGGACACCGTCGAAAAACGAGTCAGTCATGATCCGAAGGCCTACAACTTCGAGGTGTCACTGTCGAGGGCCGCCGGCCCGGTAGTGCGTCCGATCGAACACACCCCCGTGCGATCAATCGCATTCACACCTCCTGCCTCGATCGTGACGAACCGTCCCACCAGACTCATGTACGGCGGTAGGGGGCACCCCTCCGACGCTGCTGGCAGAGTGGACCTCGATCGATGATGGCTGGTGGGGCGCCCGGGGAAGGAGGCTCGACTTGAGCCCAGCCTTTCTGTAGGGACCGCACCGGGTCACAGTCCCCGCGGTCTGGTGATGGCTTGTCCTGCAATTTCGTGCGTCTCGTCTTCGAGCATGACGCGGAGGAGGAGCGCGACCCACGTGCGGTAGGGCTTCCAGCCCTCGCTGATCTCGGCGATGACGGCGGCGCTGGGTGGTGTCTTCATGTCGTAGGCGATCTCCATCGCTCGAGCGAGGCGCGGCTCGGCGGTGGGCGTGAAGTCCGGATCACCTGCGCCGCGGAGGAGAATCAGTTCGGCCGAGAACGGGCCGATTCCGGGAATGGCGATCAACTCCTCGAGGGCTTGGGAACGAGGGAGTGACCTCAGCCGGGCGGCGCCAAGGGTCCCACCGAGCGCGGCCTCGGCGATACCTCGAAGGCGCTGGAGTTTGGTCTCGCTCAGCCCATTGATCGTGGACAGCTGGGCCAGCTTGGTTGGGTTCGGGAAGGCGCGGACCATTCGACCGCCAACGTCGATGGTCTCACCGTGTTCGGCGGTGATGCGAGCCTTGATTGCGGCTGCCTGCGCGATTCGGATTCGCTGTCCGATCACCGACCACGCTGCCGCTTCGTAGGGCGACCAGAAGCATACGGGGCGGAGGCCGGGATACCTCGACTGGAGTTGAGCGACTACTGGGTCGTGCCGAGCGATGTCCGGAAAGCCGCGAC
The DNA here is from genome assembly GCA_963763575.1 of uncultured Acidimicrobiaceae bacterium. Lineage (GTDB taxonomy): Bacteria > Actinomycetota > Acidimicrobiia > Acidimicrobiales > RAAP-2 > Bog-473. The sequence goes on along the minus strand of CAVXPD010000019.1, from coordinate 75,119 downwards.
CGTCGATGTCGAGCGAGAGGATCCGCTCGACCTGCTCGACTGCCGCCGCGATTACCGCTGGGGCAAGCGGGTCGCCCCCGTGAACCGTGCCGTGAACCGCACCGGTTTCCTCGTGGACGCGCACTGCCACTGGGTCCCAGTAGCCGTCGACGCAGAAGGCCATCTCCAAGCTCGCGGCTGACTCGCTGTCGTAGGCGGCTGGAGCGAATCCCTCGATGTACCGAATCGATGCCGCCAACGAATACGGCCCCTTCGGGGAGAAAACAAAGCTTGTGTCGGGAGTCATCTCAGCCATGAATAGTCACGGCGTAGCCGTCGGGATCGGCGAAGGTGAAGGTGAGACCGAAGGGTCCATCGAAAGGTGCGACCAGGATCGGGACTCCGGCGAGAACCATTGCATCGTGCAGATCCCGCGGATCGTCCGCCTTCAGCCAGATGGCCACACCCCACCCGAGGTGCTCGACAACCTCAAGATCGACGAGCGGGTCCCGCACGGCGAACGCGATGGGCTCCGTGGCGAATACCACCGCGTGCTGAGGACTCACCTGAGCACGGGCGAGGCCAAGGTGCTCGGTGTAGAAGGCTGCAGAAGCCTCCAGATCGCGAACCTGGAGAGCGATGAAGTCAGGGCCGAGTGCGGTCATTTGGGTGTCCATTTCTGTGAGTGGGATCAGGTAGCGTGTATCAGGTACCCTGAGATTATATCAGGTAAACTGATAGTGAGGTGAGCGTGGACCAGGTCACGATGGCCAGGGTGGGCTACTTGATAAAGAGGGCGCAGACGGTTCTGCACGACGCCATGGCCGATGCTCTCGGGTCTCTCGATCTCACGGTGACCCAGTTTGCCGTGCTCACCTTTTTAGACGAAGAGCCCGGGCTCTCGAATGCCGACCTCGCTCGTCGGACATTCGTGACGCCACAGAGCATGCACGCCGTGCTCCAAGAACTGGAGAGACTCCAGTTCGTTGTGAGGCGTCCTCATCCGCAGCACCATCGCGTTCTCCAAGCTGAACTAACTCAGGCTGGTCGGCGCACTCTGAAATCTGCTAACAATGCAGTGAACGCTGTGGAGGAGCAGATGCTCCGCAAGCTCTCCAACCCGGCGAGATCGAGACTTGCGAGCGCGCTGTCGTCTTGCATCGATTCGCTGGCCGAAGCTTCAGCATCTTCCGGCGCTCGTCGACTCCGGTGATACAAGGGAACCGCCAGAAGTGCGGATAGACGTCCCTGTGGTATCAGGCAGGTTGTCCCAGAAGTGCGTACGGAGGCTGGGTTACATGGGTGGATGTCACGGTTCGGGGCATGGGGCCGAGCCGGTTTCAGTCAGTCGCCCATGGCTCGACACCGTTTCGGTGCTCGAGCTCGCCAACGCAATCGAGCCGCGGCTGCGATGTCTCGTATTCCTCGGTGGCTTCGCCGGCATCCGAAGCGGCGAGCTACTCGGCCTGCAGCGCCGTGACATCGACCCGCTACACCGCACCGTGACGGTGCAGCGCCAGGCGCACGAGCTGACTGGTCTCGGCCGGTTCCTCACGCCGCCCAAGTCCGAGGCGGGCCGCCGCGCGGTCGCCCTTCCCGTTTTCGTCATGCACGCGCTCGACGACCATCTGCGGGACTATGTGGCGCCATCTCCCGATGCCTTCATGTCCACACGACCCACCGGCCTTCCGCTCCGGCTCCAGGAACTCTCGCACGCCTGGAAGGCGGCTTGCGCAACACAGGGGGGATCGAGTGTGTGCGACCACACGACCTACGCCACCACGCCGCGACGGTGAAGTGGTCGCCGCCATCCGACGAGACATTTCATCAGTTCTTGGGTCGCCTCGAGGGTTTTGCCGTCGTTGAGACCGAGAATCCAGATTCCCTTGCGGAAGCCCCATCCAAGTTCGGCACTTATCTGGACTTCGAAATGATCCCGGTGAACGACATCACCGAGACCACGCGCCTGCTCGGTGAGGGAGTCGAGTTCCGCAAGTCAATCTAAAGCCTCGGTCAAATCAGATCAGGGGTCTTCAGCCGACCTGCCGCCCGTCCGCCGGAACTGGGTCATGATACGGGACGCACAGTAAGGAGATTGCGAAGTGGCCGTCATGATCAGTGTGACACTAGGCGGTGTCCCAATAGACGTAGCAGACGAGCTCGGAGCAAGGCTGGGAACGGTTGGAGAAGCTGGCCCCACCGGTTTGGTGGCCCATTGTGTTCAGCCGGTTGAAGAGGATGCACTTCGCATCATCGACATTTGGATGTCTGAAGCCGACCATGATGCTTTTGACGACGCAACCGATCCTCCCGCCGTGCTGAGAAGCATTCTTGAGGAGCACGGCCTCGCTCCACCACGCTTCATCAGTCGAGAGCTGGTCGAGGTTCACAACGTCATACGTGGGCCGATTTCAATGGATTGAGCTATCCGTTGGCGGCAAACTCTGTGTCGCGATGGTCTGCCCCAGACCACCGGGGCGGGGTGCCACCATCCGGCCCGGGCTACTTGGGAGGGCGGCAACCCACTAGAAATCCCGGACCTTGCGCTCTCCGTGCACCCCGCGTTCGGCCCTGCTCAAATGGTCACGTGGAGCGAGAGCCGGATACCCGCTATGCCACAACGACGGATGGCCTTCATATCGCGTTTCAGGTCGAAGGGAGCGCGCCGCTCAACCTCATCGAGATATCCAACGGCACGCTCTTCTCGGTAGATGCCGCCGCGGAACAGCCACTATGGCAGGCCTATGTGGACAGACTGGCATCCTTCTCTCGGCTGATTCGGTTCGACCTGAGGGGTATTGGTCTGTCCGATCCTTTGGGTTCCTCAGATCCGCCGACGGTCGAACAATGGGCGGGTGACGCGCTGACCGTATTGGACGACCAAAGGATCGAGCGTGCCGCAGTCCTGGGAGTCACTTTCGGCGGACTGGCCGCCCTCTGGCTGGCCGCGACCCATCCGGAACGCGTACTCGCGCTCGTGCTGGTGAACGCCTATGCGTGCCTCACGCGAAGGGACGACTACCCCTTTGGAGTGCCGGCTTCTGTGGTGGAGCGATTCAGGGAATCGCTCGTCGAACCCGGGTTGGCGAGCGGGGATGACCTTCCTCTCATGGCTCCGAGCATGACGTCGGATGCGAGCTTCGCGGCGTGGTGGCGACGAGCAGGTCATCGCGGGGCGAGCCCGGCGACGGCCCGGGCGGTGTGGCGAGCGTCGGAGACCGATCTGCGACCCATCCTCGACGGCCTGCGCGTACCCACCCTGGTGCTCCATGCTCGCGACAACCGGTTCTGCCGGGTTGCCAACGGCCGCTATCTCGCCGAGCACATTGGCAATGCCCGCTACGTAGAACTCGAAACGGCTGACCACGTCCCGTGGGCGAGCACCGCGGACATTGCCGGGGAGATCGAGGAGTTCCTGACCGGGACGCGCCAGATTGTCCCCAGTGATCGTCTTCTGGCCACGGTGCTCTTCTCTGACATCGTGGGCTCGACCGAGCAGGCAACTGCAGTCGGTGATCGGGCTTGGACGGCCCGCCTCGAACAACATGATCGGGCGATTGATCGACAGTTGGCGCGATTTGGCGGGCACCTGGTCAAGCGAATGGGCGATGGAGTGCTCGCTACCTTCGATGGTCCTGCACGGGCCGCGGAGTGTGCGGTTGCGATTCGAGATGCTCTCCGTCAACTGGGCATTGATGTCCGCATTGGCTTGCACGCAGGAGAAATCGAGCGGCGTGGTGACGACGTGGCGGGCATCGCCGTACATCTCGCTCAGCGCGTTCAGGCCAAGGCTCAGCCCGGAGAAATACTTGTGTCCCGGACGGTCGTCGACCTCGTCGTCGGGTCAGATCTCCATTTCGTGGATCGTGGCGAGTACGAGCTCAAAGGCCTGCCAGGTATGTGGCGTTTGTTCGTTGTCGGGGACTAATACCTGCCCCCATACATTGCCGGATAGGCGACGTTCGCGATTCGTGGCAGACCGGCACGTATCGGGCGACGTCTCGCGCGAGGATTGGCGAACCGCAATAGCGCTGCGACCTGCCTGAATCGTACGTTGAACAACAAAGTACAACAAGAATGAAATCAACAACGCCCTTGCCGACAGCCCCGTGCAGGCTCGGTTCGAAGCGGGTTATGGTTGGCGACGGCGAACGCTTCGAGCGGAAGGCGGTAGATGATGGTGAAGCCCATCAGACTCATACAAATGGCGTTTGGAACAAGTGCGGTAGTCCTAGCCTTCACAGTCACCCCAACCTCTGTCGCCTCTGCCGCCCCGGCGAGCGCGTTCGTTCCTTGTTCGGGCGGTGGTCCTGCCTTGGTCGCTGCGGTCACCGCTGCAAACGTGGCGGGTGGAACCATCAACCTGGCCCCAGGTTGCACCTACTCCCTCACGTCATCCAACAATGGAAGTTCCGGGCCCATGGGCCTACCGGGTTTCAACGGACTCCCAGCAGTCACAAACACGATCACCGTCAATGGCTTCGGCGCGACGATCGCCGCCAACAACACGACCTTCCGCATCTTCCAGGTCAACGGCCCCGGCGGCAACCTCACGCTGCATGGACTGACTCTCAGAGGTGGCAACGCGGTCGCTGGTGGAGCCATCTTGAACGCCGAGGGAGCGGTCACCCTCAACAACTCCCGAGTCACCGATAACACGGCTCAGATAGGCGGTGGCGGCATCGCCAGCGGCGTCGTGAACCCCAATGATCTCGGTCCGATTGGCACTCTTACCATTAATGCCAGCCAGGTCAACGGGAACACCTCCGTGGGTGGTGGAGGAGGTGGCATCCTCAACCGCGCCGGCACGGCCACGATCGACTTCAGCCAAGTGGACGACAACACCAGCACGAACGGCGGCGGCATCGCCAGCGGCAACGGGAACGGCGGCGCTCCGGGTACCGGTAGTGCAACGCTCAACGTCTTCGCCAGTCAGGTAGACAACAACACCGCCTCCGCTGGGCTGGGTGGACCTGGTGCAGGCGGCATTGCCAATGGTTCCAGTGCCACCATCACACTGAGCCAGGTGAACGGCAACACGGCACTCGGCGGCATCGGCGGCGGCATCTTCAATCACGGCACAATGACCATCAACTTCAGCTCGGTGAGCAACAACACAGCCCCGAGCGACACACAGAATCCTCCGAACCAAGGGATCGGCGGCGGTATCGGCAACGGTGACCTCGGTGTCCCGAACAGTGGCGTCTTGACCATCAACGTGAGCCAGGTGAACAACAACTCGGCTTCGGGCCAAGGCGGTGGGATTGCCGAGTTCGGCGAGGGTGCTCAAGGGTTGGTCCCTGGCAACGCGCTCGCGCTCAACCTCAGCCTGGTGGCCGGAGATAGTGCAGCCAGCGGCGGCGGAGGCATCTTCGCCATTCCTGGCAGCCCGGTAACGCTAAAGCTCACTGCGATCATCAAGAACCACCCCGACAACTGCGAGCCGCTCGGATCAATCACGGGGTGCTTTGGCTAAACAGTCCTGATTCCTGTCGACTGGGGCATTCATCCACAAAGTGCACCCGGTCATTGAACCGGGTGCCACGGTACGCCCACCACACGTGTGCCCGGGGTTGGCACTCGGCCAGAGTTCAGCTTGCCGCGAGCCAGGCGTACCGAACGCCCATCACCAGAACCAAGAGACCGAGCAAGCGACGGATCGCCGATTCTGGAAGGTCTGGTTGGAGTCGTGCGCCTGCATACCCGCCGAGCAAGCCGCCGATTCCCAGTGCAATCCCGACTCCCCAGTCCGGGGCGATGGAGCCGTCGATCTGGTCGTACGGGGTTCGTTCCTTCACCATGCCCTCGACCACCTAGCCGTGCTCGCTTCGCTCGAGCGAGCCCTGGTGCCGGCGGATTCCGCACATGGTTCGCGAGGCCCGGCGAGCCGAATCAACAGCCATGCGACTGCGGATGGGCCGGACTCGGCGCGCACGTCAGGACCCTGCGTGGCTGGAACAGGGACGACGTTATAAATGGGGCCTCCCGGATCACGCGTGGATCACGCGAAATCCCAGCAAACGCGCGGTGACGTCCGGTAAGCGACGGTCAAGTCAGTTAGGGCATGTGACCAGCGAACTCTGGAGGCGGCGGGCGGAATCGAACCGCCGTACGGGGCTTTGCAGGCACCTGCCTATTACGCATGGGGTCCAGGTCGCGGCCTATTTTCTGACGCTGGTCCCGCGCCGATCCCGCCAATATCCCGCGGTTGCGCGGGTTCGTGGTTGCGGCAAGGCTCTCCACATGGCGACGGCGGACCCACAAGTTCAGCGGATCCACGAACTGGCTGCTGCCTTTGGCGTCTCAGGCGTTGACCTTGGCGTCATCGCTGACGCCATCGCAGAAGACGTGGTCGGCGACATTCTGCCAACCGACAAGTTCGCGATCATCGGGATCCTGGCCGTAACTTGCGAGATGGACGGGGTTCGAGGAGATATCAGGACAGGGACCGACCTCGCACCCGACATTGAGGCGGAGATGACGGCCCGAATCCAGGCCAACCACGCGTCCGTCTCGCCAGACATGCTGATCGACCGAGTCGCCGCCAGCATCCGGAGGGCTCTCGCCGGCCAGAAGCCCTAGGCGACCCGCTGGCGCAGCGCCTGGCGCGACAATCGCAGGATGCCGGCCCCGCCCCCAGCGACCCCCCCCGGCTGATAGGTCACGGCGCAGATCCGGCCGGGTAGCCGCCCGTATTGCCCAAGTAGGGGTCGTAGGGAATCGTGGTCGGCGCGGTCGGCGAGAGGGTCGGCGTGAGGAGTGGGACGGTCGTGGTCGTGCCCGTTGACTTCGGCGCCTTGACCGTCTGACAGCCGTGATTGCCGCAGTCGATGAAATGGTCGACGTCATGCTTGAACGATAAGTAGAGGGCGCCGAGGACTACGACAAGGACGAGAACGACCGCAACCGCCCTCTCGACACTGTCCCAGGGGCGCACCCCCGCTCAGCCGCCACGGCGCCAGCCTACGGCCAGGGTTGCCAAGAGACCAGGCTCGCTGCACCCGGCGCGACAATCGCTCTGTGCCTCCCCGCCCCGGCGACCCCTCTCCCGGCTTCATGGCCGAGCCCGGGCGATGCTGGCAGATGGTCTACTCGGAGCAGCTCCAAGCCACCCTCAAAAGGCTTAGACGCGCATGGTCTTGGAGGAAGCGGGCAGTTTCTCGTTCACCTTTTCCGCGGCGTCAGTCACCTTGTCGTTGGCGGCTTCCTTGGCCCGCTCCACTGCCTCGTCGATCTCTGGCCGATTTCGAAGTGCGCGTACCTTGTCTTCGAGTTCTCGGTACGGCCCTGACCCGGCCTTCGACCCAAGGATGAATCCCAGACCTAACCCAATCACAAATGCCAACTTCTTCATCGTTTGATCCTCTCTTCGCAGTTGCGATTCAAGGGGTTTTCCCCTTTGATCCCTGAGCGGCTGCGGTTGCCCTGCATCCGGTCCGGTTCGGGCAACAAGCTGACGACAGAGACCGGAACGAGAACCCCGTCAGCATCTTGGGCGCAGCCGCTCACACTCAGCGGCCCTGTAAAGGCAAGCCATTTACCACCGATAGAAGCGACCACTCCCCGCTCCTTCGCCCCGTCCGACGACGAAGCCTACGAGCCAGAGAACCAAAAGAACTGCGGCCACGATCCAAAGGAAATGGAGCGCGAATCCCAATCCAGCAAACAGTAGAACTACGAGGAATGCGAGCAATAACAACATCGTGACGTTCCTTCTCTGTTGGGCAATGGCGGGGCTACCCGCTACGTCAAAGCCGTGCTACCCGCGATCACGGCCACCTAAACGTGAGGCGTTTCAATCACGCATCTAAAGAAGGCTTGGAGCCCGTTCACTTGAAGCAGCTTGGAGGAGGCAATGCGCTTTCGGCCCGCCGTGCCCTCGCGTCGGCGCGATTTACTTTGGACCAACCTCGCCAGAGAATCACCCGTTCGGGTGACATCTGAGTCGCGTTCCTGGGTATGTCTCAGTAGATAACAAACGAAGAAGAAAGGAGAGACGTCATGGACGCGATCACTTTGCTGAAAGATGACCACCGGCGCATCGAGAAGCTCTTTACCCGGTTCGAGCGCACCGGGGAGCGGGCCAGGAAGACCCGAAAGCGGCTCGTTGACCAGATGGCCGCCGAGCTAACGATGCATACCACTCTCGAGGAGCAGGTCTTCTACCCGCTGGTTCGTCAATCGGTTACTGATGCCGATTTCGTCATCCTCGAGGCTCGTGAAGAGCACCACGTGGTCAAGTTGTTACTCAACGAGCTAGCCGAGATCTCTCCCAGAGATGAGCGGTTTGCACCAAAGGTCGCAGTGCTCACCCGAGCGGTTCGCGAACACGTCGAATGGGAGGAGCGGGATATCTTCCCCCGGATGCGGAAGAGCGTGGGGCGAGCCCGCGTCGTGGAGATCGGCGATGCCATGCACAAGCTACAACGAAAGGCCAGGGCTACCTCACCGAAGGCAACGAAGAAGGCGGCCAGGAAGACACTGAAGCGCGTCGCTTAGCCCCCTTGCCAACAGCTGCGGGTGGTGGCCGCCTCCTTTCCACTGTTCCCGATCACGGGTTCGGGGATGCGCAACGGTAGTGATGGAAAATCGGACGCATGAGTCCGATACCGGCCCCGGGCGGGCGTTGGGGGAAAGGGACCTCAACGCCGGGCCGCCTCGGCTGGACATCTGCTCGCCCTGCCCAGCGAGCGGGTGCCGGGGCGTCGGCCGGGTGGAGGAGAAAGACCACCAGGCGACGCGAGCTTGTGTCAGCGGCCGACGCGGCGGTCAGTCCGATGTGCGCGGCTCCGCAGCCTCATTAGCTCCAGCGCGAGCTGGATGCTTGGGGCGTCAGAACGCCTGCCGCCACCGCCGGCTGCGGCCTCGGCCATGGGAACAGAGGCTACGGCGGGCATCGAAACGCCAAGGACTCACCCTCCATAAGCGCCTGCCCTGCGGATCGTGCTGGTGCTTGGACGATGCGAACGGTAAGCCCCTGGAGGATCATGGTGCAGAACACCGAGGTCACCCGTCCGTCCTGAGCCCCACGGAAGTCGCGCAGCTGTTAGGTGTTGACCTGTCCGATTGGTATTCCCGTATTAGCGCGTCCCGCGAAAACCCCGCGCTTTCCCGCGCGAACCCCGCGAAATCCCAGCAAACGCGCGGGACGCCCGGTAAACGGGCTCTTCGGATTCTGGCGGGGAGCGCCGTGTCGGAGGGTCCCCCTGAATTAGGCGAAGGCGCTTCAGGCTTGTGGTGTGAGCCAACAGCCAAGAAGCACCTTCGTCCTCGTCCACCCTAGTGAGATCCTTGCCGCGTTGGTGGGTCTCAAAGACGTGCGGGTCCTCCACTACGAACGCCGGGGCCCTCACGTCGAGCTGATGGTCGAGCAGATCCCAGGGACTGTCCGTTGTCCGAGCTGCGCCGAGCTGGCCCAGGTCAAAGAGCGCCCGGTCGTCCACGACGTGGACCTACCCGTCTACGGCACGCCGATGTCGCTGGCCTGGAAGAAGCACCGGATGCGCTGTGTGAAGCCGTCGTGCCCGAGGCGCACCTGGGTGCTCGATGACCACCGCATTGCAGCGAAGAACTGCCTGCTCACGACGAGAGCGGCCAAGTGGGCCACGGTCCAGGTCGGCGGAGGCCGCACCGTCTCAGAGGTGGCGGCCGAACTCGCCTGTGACTGGCACACCGTCAACGACGCCGTGATCACCTACGGCGAGGCGCTGCTGGCGGCAGATCGCAAGCGCCTCAACAAGACCACGGCCATCGGGCTCGACGAGACCTCCTTCGTCAAGCTCTCTGACCACGTCCAGACGCACTTCGCCACGACGGTCGCCGATGTGGAGAACCACCAGATCATCGACATCTTGCCGACCCGCAAATACATCGACGTGGCGGGCTGGATCGACAAGCAGCCACGGGGCTGGAAGGAGCGGATCCGCTTCGGTGCCCTCGACCTGTCGGCCACCTACGCCGCGGTCTACTCGGTCATCTTGCCCAAGGCCGCCCAGGTGGTCGACCCCTTTCACGTCGTCTCACTCGCCAACCGCTGCCTCGATGCGGTGCGCCGAAGAGTCCAAACCGAGCAGACCGGACATCGTGGCCGACGTGACGACCCGCTCTATCGGGCCCGCCGTGCCCTGCTCAGGGGCGAAGAGACGCTGGGCGTCGGGGCCGCCGAGCGCCTGTGGTCACTCCTCGAGCTGGGCGACCCCGGTGCGGAAGTCGCGATCGCGTATCGGATGAAGGAACGCGTGCGCGACTTCTATCGGACGAGGGATCCCGACGAAGCGGGCCGCATGCTCGACGAGCTCGTTCGCCATTGCCGCAAGCGTGCCATGCCGCCCGAGGTCCAGCGGCTCGGACGGACCCTGCACGCCTGGTTCGACAAGATCTGCAACTTCCACCTGGCCCGGACGTCTAACGGGCCCACCGAGGCGCTCAACAACTTGGTCAAGCGGATCAAGCGCATCGGTTTCGGCTTTCGCAACTTCGAGAACTACCGGATCCGCGCCCTGCTCTACGCCGGCAGACCGAACTGGCGGGTGTTGGGCTCGATCGTCGTCCGGTGAGACCCGCGACCCCGCCAGAATCCGAAGAGCCGGTAAACGACGGTCAAGTCATTCATAGCCCCCAACCTGCGAAAACCCTGGAGGCGGCGGGCGGAATCGAACCGCCGTACGGGGCTTTGCAGGCCCCTGCCTAAACCACTCGGCCACGCCGCCGCGTCTCAACACGAACGGGCGGACAGCCTAACGGCAGGTGTCACCCGGCCTCGGCCTCCGCCGGAGGGCCACTCTGCGCTAGTGATGTCGCAGTCGCGAAACCAGCCAGAAGACAACGGCGACGAGGACCACGGCCACGGCGATCTCACCGAGGAAGATGAAGAAGCCGGCCAAGACCCTGAAGATCCAATAGGCGACGAGGATGCCGACGACTCCGAGCACCGTCAGGCCGACGGCGTGCCCGAAAGTCATGGGCTTCCGGTCGCTCCTACTCTCTACGTCTCTACTCACAGACCCAATGCTACGTTCCCGCCATGCCGGCTGATACGTCACTGCGTGATCGGAGAAGCCGCCTCCTCGCTCAACCAGGACTGATGGGCGAAGAGTTCACCCGGCGCTACGCCGCCGAGGCCGACGCATGGCTGTCCGGGCTGGCCGATCGGGCGGCCGGGGAGAACAAGCGCCACCTTGCCCTTGTCGCTGTCGGCGGCTACGGACGGAGCTCCCTGTGCCCCTACAGCGACCTCGATGTGGTGCTGGTCCACAACGGCCACCGCGACGTCCGGGCCGTCGCCGACGGCATCTGGTACCCGGTCTGGGACGAGGGCGTGCACCTGGACCACTCGGTGCGGCGGCCCTCCGAGGTGCTCGCCGCGGCGGCCGAGGACCTCCGGGTCGCCCTCGGCCTGCTCGATGCGCGCATGGTCTGGGGCGAGCCCAAGCTCGCCGAACCCATGATCGAAAAGGCCAAGGCGGCGTGGCGCAGCAAGCTCGGCACCAAGTACCTGCCCATGCTCGAAGTACAGATGGCCGAGCGCCGCGCCATGGCTGGCGACGTCGCCTTCCTGCTCGAACCGGACCTGAAGGAGAGCCACGGTGGGCTGCGCGACGTGAACGTGCTGCGAGCCATCTCCGCCTACGCGCCACTGCTGTCCGACTACGCCGACCTGGCGTCGCTCGATGACGCCACTTCGCTCCTCACCTCGATCCGCGTCGAGCTGCACCGCATGGCTGGACGGGACCAGAACCGGCTCTTGCTCCAGGACCAGGACCAGGTAGCCGCCGCTCTCCGATTCGACGACGCAGACGCGCTGATGCTCGCGGTGTCCACCGCCGGCCGCCAGATCGCCTGGGTCAGCGACGACGTCTGGCGGCGGCGGCGCCTTTGGGACCCGACCCCGCCTCCTAAACGTCGCTTCCGCCGTGGCGTCGCCGACGCGGAGTCCCAAACGGCAGCGACGGACCTCGGGCCGGACATGGCAGTGGTCGACGGCGAGATCGCGCTCACTCCCCTCGCGCCGGTCTCCGGCGACGCGTCGCTCGCGCTGCGTCTGGCCGTCACCGCGGCGAAGCTCGACCGGCCGATTGCACGGGGCTCACTGCATCGTCTGGCTGACCGTATGCCGCCCCCGGGTGATCCGTGGTCCAACGAGATGCGGGAGGCGCTCGTCGCACTGCTCGCCCTGGGGCGGCCCGCCGTCGACCAGATGGAGTCGCTCGATCAGCACGGGCTCCTCGTCCGCGTCATTCCCGAGTGGGCTTTCGTGCGCAACAAGCCGCAACGCAACGCCTACCACGTCTACACCGTCGACCGGCACCTCCTCGAGGCCGCGGCGCTCGCAGCCGATCTGACCGTCACCGTCGAGCGCCCCGATCTCCTGCTCGTGGGCGCGCTGCTCCATGACATCGGCAAGGGCTACCCCGGCGACCACACCACCGTCGGCATGGAGGTCGTCGACCGCATCGCCACGCGCATGGGCTTCCCCCCGGACGACGTCGGGGTGCTCGTCGACCTCGTGCGCCACCACCTCCTGTTGCCCGACACCGCCACGCGCCGCGACCTCGACGACCCCATGACGATCGCCCGCGTCGCCGGAGCCGCAGGCGACCGCACGACGCTGCACCTACTCGCCGCGCTCACCGAAGCCGACAGTCGCGCCACGGGTCCCTCGGCCTGGGGCGCCTGGAAGGCGGGGCTCGTCGCAGACCTCGTCGAGCGCACGGACAAGTTGCTCCGAGGCGAGGTGGCCGCCCCGGCACCGCCGGACCTGCTCCCGGCGGTCCACCACGACCTGATCGACGAGGTCTTGGCGACCAGGCTGCCGTCGGTCTCCCTCCAGCCTCCGCAGGTCATCGTGGCGGCCCCGGACCGACGTGGCCTCTTGTCCTCGGTGGCTGGCGCGCTCGCCCTCAACGGCATGGACGTGCGGGCCGCCAACGTGGCCGGCAAGGACGGCGTCGCCGTCGAGGTGTTCACGGTCGAGGTGGCCCGTGGCACCTGGCCCGACACGGCCAAGCTGCGCCAGGACCTCGCCGCCGTGCTTTCCGACCGCATGGCCCTCGGCGAGCGGCTGTCCGAGCGGGAACGCATCTACCCCGTGCGCCGCCGCTCGGCCGCCCACCTGCTCGGCAGCGACGTCACCGTCGACAACGACGCGTCCGAGACCGCGACCGTGTTCGAGGTGCGGGCTCGCGACGAGATCGGCCTCCTCCATCGCATCACCCGCACCCTCTTCGACGCCGATCTGGACGTGGTCTCCGCCCGCGTCTCCACCCTGGGCGAAATGGTGGTTGACGCCTTCTACGTACGGGAGTCCGGAGGAGCCAAAGTGACCAAGCCGGAACGCCTCGCGGTCGTAACGGCGGATCTGGGGCGAGAGCTGGGGATCCTCACGGAGTCAGGAAACTGACGAGATCCGAGAATTCAGGCCCTTCTGCACTTCGTCCCTGCTGGACCCCGGTACCATTGGCTTGGCATGTCTCCAGGAGCGCACGCCCAGGCCCGAAGGCGCCCACGTGGTTGGGTCATCGCGGCCGTTTGCGCCGCTGCGCTGGCCTTGGCCGCGGGCGGCTTCGCCGTCGTGGCCCACCTGGACAAGCAGGCTGCCGCCAACCCGACAAAGCCGCCTCCCGCACTGAACGTCGGCTCGGTGTCTCCGACGGGCACGAACGTGGTTGCGGGATCGACCATCTCGGTGCACTTCTCGACCGACCTCGCACCCAACAGCCCGATGCCCACGCTCAGCCCTCCCGTCGCGGGGTCCTGGGCCGTGCTGTCGCCCTCGCTCCTCCAATTCGAAGCCACCGGACCACTCGTGCCCGGGGCGACCGAGACGATCACCGTCCCCGGCGGAGCCAGTGGGGTGATCGGCTCGGAGGGCCAGCACCTGACGGAGACCGTCACCTCACACTTCACCGTGGCGCCAGGCTCCACCTTGCGCCTCCAGCAGCTGCTGGCCGAGCTCGGCTACCTGCCGCTCACCTTCACTCCGACCGCTCCGGTCACCTCGCCCTCCCAGGAGGTCAACGACCAGGTGGGCACGTTCTCCTGGCGGTGGCCCAACCAGCCCGCACAGCTCACGACGCTGTGGACGCCCGGCGTGAACAACGTCATCACCCAGGGCGCCGTGATGAACTTCGAGAACCAGAACGGCCTGACGAGTGACGGGGTGGCCGGGTCCCAGGTCTGGACGGACCTGCTCAGCGACGTGCAGAGCGGTAAGGGCGACGCGAATCCCTGGGACTACGTGCTGGTCAGCCAGTCGCTGCCCGAGACCACGACCGTTTACCAGGACGGGGCCCCGGTCTACAGCACTCTGGCGAACACGGGCGTGCCGGGCGCGACGACCGAGAACGGGACCTGGCCGGTGTTCGAGCACGTCACTGTCACGACCATGACTGGCACCAACCCCGACGGCTCCCACTACTCGGACCCGGGTATCCCGTGGGTCAGCTACTTCCACGGCGGCGACGCCCTGCACGGCTTCGTCCGCCCCGGCTACGGCTACCCGCAGAGCGACGGCTGCGTGGAGATGCCGATCGCCAACGCCGCCGTGGTGTACCCCATGACGCCACTCGGCACCCTGGTCACCGTCGAGGCGTAGCTCCGCACGGTACCCCCCGGGGGTCGTTTGAAAGACCTCCGATGATCCCAATTCCCGTCCACCCCGCGGGGTCCACCCGCGGGCACACAACGGCCGGCGCCGGCCGACGGTTCGAGCGAAACACGAGCATTAGGCCTGGTGGGCGACGGGGCGGGAAACCCGGCCCGTCCTAACCTCTCACCCCAAAATGTTGCGTCGGGCTCTCTCCATCAGTGGAAAAGTCCTGATCGGAGCGGGTGTCGTCATCCTGTTGTTCACCGCCTACCAGATCTGGGGCACCGCGCTGCAAGAGGCCCGGTCCCAGTCGGCGCTGCGCACCACCCTCAAGTCCGAGACCAGCAACCAGGAGGTTCGCCGGGACCTGGCCGACGCGTCGGCACTCGACAGATTGCCGACCGGCCCTCCCGTGGCCGCCCCGAAGACGGCCGCTCCGGCCGAGGGGGAGCCGATCGGCAACATCCGGATTCCGGTGATCGGCATCAACCAGGTGTTCGTCGAGGGCACCAACACCGACGACCTACGCAAGGGGCCAGGCCACTACGTCGGGACGCCATTGCCAGGGCAGGCCGGCAACACGGCTATTGCGGGCCACCGCACGACGTACGGACACCCCTTCTACAACCTCGACGGCGTGAAGAACGGCGACCCGATCGTCATCACGACGCTCCAGGGCATCTTCGTCTACGACGCAGTCAGCAGCCAGGTCGTCTCGCCCAGCGACACGTCCGTCATCGACAACACGTCCGCCAACTTGCTCACCCTCACCACGTGTAATCCGCGCTTCAGCGCGTCCACCCGCCTCATCGTCCACGCCGAGCTGGCCCACTCCCAGCTGTTCCCGAACCCGCGACTTCCTCCCGCGGGCAACCAAGCCACCCTCAGCGGCAACCTAGCCGGAGACACCAGCGTCGGCCTCGGTAGGACCGTGTTCTGGGGCCTCCTCACCATCCTCGTGGGCGCCGGTACCTTCTACGCGGCGTGGCGTTTCCGGCGCCACCGTTGGGTGATCTACGGCGTGGGCACAATCGGCGTGCTCGTGCTCCTGTGGTTCTTCTTCGGCGCCATCAGCCCGCTGCTCCCCGCCAGCTTCTAACGTCGACAATGACCGGCGCTCGCGACGAGGTCGGCCGACCCGTCCCGACCATGCTGACGCTGTCCGACGATGCTCGACCCTGGTGACGATGCTTGACGAGCTGACGCTGCCCGACCACTTCCGTGCCTTTGCCACCGTCGTCGAGCGCGACGGCGGCACGACGTATGCGGCGATCTGCCGTGGCGTGGCCGACGACACCGAAGTCCTGTCGCTGCTCGACGTCGCGCCGGCCTCGCAGCGTCGCCCCCTCCTGCTGCTCGCGGCAGTGCACTTCCTTCTGCTCTCCGGAGCCGATCACGCCCTGGCCATGTACTACGACACGGTGAGGAACGAGCGCGGGCTACGTGAGGAGCCGCCCGGCGACGAGGTCACGCCGGTGTTCACCGACTTCTGCCGTGAGCACCGGGCAGAGCTCGAAGCGCTGATCGGAACGCGCCGGACCCAGACCAACGAAGTGGGCCGGTGCACCGCACTCTTGCCGGGGTTGTGCCACGTGGCATCGCTCTACGGGTGGGACGAGCCGCTGTCGCTGCTCGACCTCGGGACGTCGGCCGGGCTCAACCTCCTTTTCGATGACTACGCGTACACCTACCGGGCCCAGGAAGGCGGAGCGATCGCGCAGGCAGGCGTCGCAACCTCAGCCGTGGTGCTGGAGTGCTCCTCGCGGCCCGGCCTCGATCACCTCCCGGAGCTTCGACTGCCGGCCATGGCCGAGCGGGTGGGGCTGGATCTCTCCCCCGTCGACCCCTCATCCGACGACGAAGCCCGTTGGCTGCTGGCCTGCCAGTGGCCCGACAACCCGGCGCGCTTCGGACGGCTCCGCGCCGCCCTCGACAACGTGCGGGCCGCCTCCGATCCCCCACGGCTCGAACGCGGCGACATGGTGACCGACGTCCCGCGCATCGCCGCTTCCATGCGCGACCCCGGACCGCTCGTCGTATTCCACTCCTGGGTCGCGGCCTACCTCGATGAGGACGAGCAACGCGCCCTGGCCACCGCGGTCCGCGCCCTCGGCCGGGACCGCCTGGTGCACTACCTCTACTGCGAGTCACCGTTCGAGACGTCCGGCCTCCCGACCCCGCCGCCGCCCGTGCCCCGCGACGGCCCCGACCTCGCCACCGCCCTCGTGCACATCGGTCCGGGTGAGGATCCGGTGCGGTTGGCCGACACGCACCCCCACGGGTACTGGATCCGCTGGTGGCCTACTCGTCGGGACCCCACGGCGCATCCCGCCGCGCCGGCACCTGCACTCCCTCGTCGGTGACCCGAGCGGCCGAGCCGACGAAGCTCTTCCCGAAGCGCTTCCTGATCGCGTCGACGGCGTCGGTGACGTCGCGCCACGACTGTTCCCGCGCCGTGGCGCTCTTGTTGGCCAGGTCGAGGCCGTCTCCTAGGTCGAAGGACAGTTGGTCGGCACCGTCGACACCCAGCCCCGAGGCGCTGACGCCGAGCAGGCGGACGCCTTCTCCGGGGTCGATCCCGGCCAGCAGGGCGGCAGCGACCTGACCGATCGCGCCGCCGGTAGCGATAGGGCGCGGCAACGTGTGGGAGCGCGTCTGCAATGACAGGTCTTTGAACTTCACTTTCACTGTGACCGTCCGTGCCGCGGTCGACGCACCGCGCAGCATGATCGCGACCGACTCGGCCATGCGCACCACGTGGCGCTCCAGCTCGCGGGCGTCCACGAGGTCCTGGCTGAAGGTCTCCTCGTGCCCGATCGACTTGTTGGGGCGGTTCGGGTTGACCGGGTCGGGGTCCCGGCCTTGCGCCAGCGCCGCCAGGTGCGTGCCGCTCGCCCTGCCGAGACGACGGGCCAGCGTGTCGAGCGGGAGCGCAGCCAGATCGCCCACGGTGCGCACGCCCAGCTCGTGGAGGCGCCGCGCCGTTGCGGGCCCCACACCCCACAACGCCTCGACGTCGTGCGCGTGGAGGAACTCGAGCTCGCGCGCCGGCTCGACGAGATAGACGCCCGGCCCGGGCTGGAGGCCGGTCCGGCTGGCCCGAGGCTTCGCCGCCCGCGATGCGAGCTTGGCGAGCATCTTGGAGCGGCCGATTCCGACCGCGCAGCCCAGATGCAGCTCGTCGCCCACTCGCTGCCGCAGACCGTGCGCGATGACCTCAGGCGGTCCCAACAACCGGAGTGCGCCGGCAACGTCCATGAACGCCTCGTCGAGGCCGATCGGTTCGACCATCGGGGTGATGTCGGCCAGGATCTTTTGCAACTCGCCACTCACCTCTGCGTACCGGCTGTGGCGCCCCGAAAGGAAGATGGCGTCCGGGCAGAGCTGGCGGGCCCGCGCCGAGGGCATGGCCGAGTGCACGCCGTACGCGCGAGCCTCGTACGTGCACGATGCCACGACTCCACGGGCGCCCGCGCCCCCCACGATCACCGGTTTGCCCGCGAGCGTCGGGTCATCGAGGACCTCGACCGACGCAAAGAACGCGTCCATGTCGACGTGGAGGATGGTCGGGACGTCGGTTCGCTCAGGCACCGAGGTTCAATCGACGGAATCCCTCGGCGTACGCGACGCCGGTTCGCCGGCCCTCCTCGGCCGCTCGCCGGCGCACCGCCTCGCCGGCCCAGCCTCCCTGTCCGGCGAATTGGCTGCGGTGGCACTCGACGGCCGCGGCCTTGGTCTCGATGGTGTCGGTGACGTCGACCCAGTCGTCAGGCTCGAGCGTGGCCGAGAGCAGCGCGGTCGACACCTGGTGGGGAGGACCCGCCTCGGGGAAGTAGTGCGGGAGGGCGGCGGCGGGGGCCACCGCGTCGAGCAGTGCGGCACCGGCGATCCGATGATCCCGGTGGTTGAAGTAGTCACGCCCGAAGAACACCGCCGTCGGATCGTGCCCGCAGACCAGACCGGGCCGCAGGGCCCGCACCCGTTCGACCAGCGTGCCCCGGAAGTCGTCGGAGTCCACCAGCTCGCCGTCGGGGAAGCCAAGGTTCCGCACGCTGGAGAGGCCGATCAGCGCCGAGGACGCCTCCAGCTCGCCCGCCCGCTGCGCCGCCAGCTTCTTTGGCTTCACGGAGGGGTCGGTCGTCCCTTTCCCGCCGTCGGTGCACACGATGAGATGCACCGAGCTCCCCGCCTTGGCCCAACGCGCCAGCGCGCCGCCACAGGCGACGTCGGCGTCGTCGGGGTGCGCGTAGACGGCCAGCACCACGCCGGGCGTTTCCTCGATCACTTACGTTTGGGCTCCGTCGTCTTGGTCAACAGCCCGGCCTCGCGCTGGAAGTCGCCCGCCTCTTCGAAACCCTTGTACACGCTGGCGAAGCGCAGGTAGGCCACGTCGTCGAGCTGCTGGAGGCGTTCGAGCACGGCCACCCCGACCTGTTGTGTGGTCGGCTCGGTGGTCTCGGCCCGCAGCGCGTCCTCCACGCTCTGGGCCAGCTCCTCCATCTGCAGGTCGCTCACCGGACGGTTCTTGCAGGCGGCACGCACGCCCTCGACCACCTTGGCGCGATCGAAAGGCTCACGCAGCCCGTTGCGCTTCACGACCCACAGGGGAACTTCTTCGATTCGCTCGAAGGTGGTGAACCGGCGGCCGCAGCCGAGACACTCGCGACGACGCCTGATCGCGCCGCCGTCCTCGGCCTGACGCGAATCAACGACGCGGTCGTCATCGACACCGCACCAGGGACACCGCACACCGCCGACGATAGTCAGGGAATGAAGAGATGCTCCCCGGGCACGACCACCGTGGAGCCGCTCACGCGGGCCAGTTGCTGCACCAAGGCAGCTTGGTGCGCAGGGTCGGCCTGGGCGGCGATGGAGCCGAGAGTGTCCCCCGCCTTCACGACGTACTCCTGACCCGGGGCGGCGGGATCCTGGGCCAACGTACTGCCACCCAACGCCCGGACGGGCAGGGCCAGCAGAATGAGGAGGAGGAGGACGAACGCCGTCAGCGTGGCGGCCAGGACCATCCGGCGGCGGCGCACCCGGGGGGAAGGTGCGGTCCGCGCCGGCTGGCCCGACAGGGCGTGCAGCCGGGGGCGGCACGCCTCGAACTCGAGTTCAAATGCGACCGACATGGCGTCCCTCCCTCTTCGAACACCTGTTCGCTTCCGTGGTATTGGAACACGAACGCCTGTTCGCTGTCAACCGGGGCCCACGAACGGCTGTTCGCATGGGTGGCAACCTAAGAGTTCGTTGTGACACGGGCGCCGCATCTCGCGTTCACCCAGGTCATCGCCCTGTCACTCGGGGAACCGAGCGACAGAAGTCGGGCCCGGTGGAGGGGCGCCCGGCCTCAGCTCTCGGGTGCGCTCGGAACGACTCCCCGCTCGATGGCCGCAACGAGCTGAGCGTGGTCCCGCTCGTTCTGGTCGGCGTAGAGGTGGGCGAACGATTCCATGGCATCGGCGAACACGTCGCCCTTGCCCATGTACGCGTCCAGCGCCACCGGGTCACCGGAGCGGGCGTGGGCCCGGGCCAGGGAGCCGCCGCAGGCGGTGGCGAACCGGGCCAGCCGTGGTGCGATGAGATCGGTGGTCGGGATCAGCTTCATGTCCCGGTACTGGCGCACGTAGAAGTCCCGGTCGCCGAGCGAGCCCCAACCGACGAAGATGTCGGTCGCGGTCTGGACCATGCGCCTTCCCGCGATGACGCGCTCGCCGTGGTGGCGGTGCGCCGAGGGGCGCAGGTGACCTTCGTACACCGAGGGCCCGGCCTGCTTGAACTGGAGGAAGAGCGGTGCCCCAGCCCGACCCCGGAAGAGCACCAGATACACGACCATCCCGACGCTGCCCACCCCCACCACCTGGCGCACGACGTCGACCTCTTCGAAACGGTCGAACAGCGTGCGCCGGTGCTCTGGGAGCGATTCCCTGTAGTCGACGAACAGGAAATCGCCGAGCTCGCGCTTCTGCTCGTCGAGGAGCCTCACCCGGACGGGAGGTTGCGTGGTGATGCGGTACTGTCCGTGTGCCAGCGTGGTCAGCTTGGGGAACGCGCCTTGGCTCGACCACTTCCCTTTGTGCCGCTCGACGTAGATCTTGACCTGCCCGCGGTCGGCCCGCTGAAAGTACTGGAAGAATTGATCGACGCGCGTGCAGTCATACCAGGTATCGAGCTCGAAACTCACGGCATAACGACGCATCTGTTCCCGGTAGGCGTCGACGGCCGCGCGCACGGCGGCGTCGGCGCGGGATCGCTTCAGCCCGTTCTCCCGGGCCGCCACCACCAAGCTGGCGGCCAACCGGGCCACGTCCCACTCGAACGGACCAGGCAACGTCTCGTCGAAGTCGCGAAGGTCGAAGTTGAGGTTGCGCTCCGGGGTGGCCCAGAGACCGAAGTTCAAGACGTGTGCGTCGCCGCACAGCTGGACCTCGAGCCCGCTGTTGGGACGGGACGCGAGATCGGCCGCCATGACCGCCGCTCCGCCCCGGTAGTAGTTCCAGGGCGAGCGCGCCATGCGCTGATGTCGCAGTGGCACGACGTCCGCGAGACGGTGGCGGTTCTGCGCGAGGACTGTCTCGAGCGCATCGTGGCCGCGTGTCGCTTCCTCCCACGTGGCGAGACAGCTGCGGGGAGCGAGTTGGCGCGCCTCCTTCCCGTGGGATTGCCGCTCGTGCACCGTCGCCGCGAGGTCATGACTCCAGGCCGAGGCCGGAGGCATTCCGACCGGCTCTCTCGTCGCCTCAATCGCCATGGTTCACCTCCAGGAGCGAAACCATCGTTTCCATCCTGCCCCAGCGGCCCGGCGGACAATAGACGCCGTGAGACGAACAGATGTTTGCTTTCGGGGCCGGGCCTGGGTATGTTGGTGGGTCACGAACGGATGTTCGCCCCCGGGAGGGGCCCGGCGGAACCGCCGGGGTGGGCACGACAAGGAGGCAGGCCGATGGCCGAGGTCCTGAGCGGGAAGCGGCTGCAGATCCTCAACTTCATTGCCGACAGCCAGCGCGACCGGGGCTACCCCCCGTCCGTGCGCGAGATCGGCGAGGGGGTGGGCCTGACCTCGTCGGCCACCGTGCACACGCACCTGGCCGTCCTCCAACGCGAGGGCTACCTGTCGCGGGACCCGAGCAAGCCCAGAGCCATTCAGGTGCACTTCGACCCTGACACCACGACCAAGCTCAGCGCGGCCGCCGTGCACAACGTGCCGCTCGTCGGCGACGTGGCGGCGGGCACCGGCGTGCTGGCCGAGGAGAACATCGAGGAGCTGCTGCCGATGCCCGAGCAGTTCACCGGCACCGCGCCGGCCTTCATGCTGCGGGTGCGGGGAGACTCGATGATCGAGGCCGGGATCTACGACGGGGACTATGTCGTCGTGCGCCAGCAGCCCGAGGCGGACAACGGCGACGTCGTGGTCGCGGGCATCGGTGAAGGCGAGGCGACGGTCAAGACCTTCAGCCGCCGGGGCTCCAAGGTGGTGCTGTCACCCGCCAATGCGGCGTACGAGCCGATGGTCTTCGACGGCTCGTCGCTCGAGGAGATGACGATCTTCGGCAAGGTCGTGACCGTGGTGCGGCAGCTGAACTAGACCCTCGGCGTCCCGACCGCTGCCTGCGCTCGAGAAGGGCCTGCGGAGGGGGTCATTTGAGCAGGCGCGAGAGCCGGCGGTCGGCGAGCACCTTGCCGCCCGTCTGACACGTGGGGCAGTAGGACATCTCGTAGGACTCGAACGAGACGCGCCGGAACGTGTCACCGCACGTCGGGCAGGGCTGGCCGAACCGGTTGTGGACCTTGAAGCGGCCGCCCAGCTTGCCCTCGGAGAGACCGCCCTCGCGGCCGCGCTCGAGCTCGAGCGCCTCCCCCATGACGTCCACCGCCGCCTTGATCAGGTCCTCGCGCTGCTCGGCCGTCAGCGAACGCAGGGACGCGAACGGGGAGAGCTTGGCCCGGTGCAAGATGTCGTCGCCCCAGCCGCGCCCGATGCCCGAGACCGTGTGCTGGTCGCGCAGGTCGGTCGTGAGATGCCGCTTGGAGTCGCTCGTCCGGATGAATTCGGCGAACTCGGGCGTCCCGGGCTCGGGGCCGAGGCCGGCCAGAGGGCCGTCGTCGCCCGGCGCCAGCACCCACCACGACGCCTTGCGCTGCGTGCCGTGCTCGCGCACGAGGAGAGCGACGGTGTCGCCGTCGGCGGTGAAGGTGAGCCGCGCCACCGCGCCGCGGGGCTTCGTCTTCTTGGGTGGCTCCTCGATATCGAGCCGGCCCGCCTGGGAGAGGTGCACCACGATGCGGTTGCCGTCGTCGAAGGTGAACACGAGGTACTTGGCCCGGCGGCCCACACCGAGGAGCCGGTGCCCCTGCAGGGAGTCGGGCGTGGGCGCATAGGTCTTCAGCGAGGAGAAGCCGAGCAGGTCGGCGCGTTCGAGGGTCGCCCCTTTGAGGCGGTCGTCGAGGCGCTCGGACAGCGCCTGCATCTCGGGCAATTCGGGCACGCCACAATGTACGCATGACCTACACGCACGGGCACCACGAATCCGTGCTGCGCAGCCATACGTGGCGCACGGCCCAGAACTCAGCCGCCTACCTGCTGCCCGAGCTGCGAGCCGGCCAGTCGGTCCTCGACGTGGGCTGCGGTCCGGGCACCATCACGGCCGACCTGGCCCTGCTCGTCGCGCCGGGCCCGGTGGTCGGGCTCGACGCGGCGCCCGACGTGGTGGCCCAGGCGCAGGAGCACCTCGCCGGGCTGGGGCTGACCAACGTCCGCTTCGAGGTGGGCGACCTGTTCGCGCTCGACTACCCCGACGCTGCGTTCGACGTGATCCACCTGCACCAGGTGCTCCAGCACCTGGGTGACCCGGTCGCGGCGCTCGTGGCGCTGCGGCGGGTGCTGCATCCCGAGGGTGTGCTCGCGGCGCGCGACTCGGACTACTCGGCCTTCACCTGGGCCCCGTCGGACCCGATGCTCGACCGCTGGCTCGAGCTCTACTGCGAGGTGACCGGGCGGAACGGCCACGACGCCTGCATCGGGCCCCGCCTGCTGGGACTGGCGCACGAGGCAGGGTTCTCCGACGTCGTCACGTCGAGCTCGACATGGACCTACGCCGACCCCGAGTCACGGTCGTGGTGGGGCGGCCTCTGGGCCGACCGCGTGCGCTTCTCCCGCTTCGCCGAGCAGGCCGTGGCGTACGGGGTGAGCGACGAGGCCGAGCTGTCCTCGATCGCCTCGGCCTTCGAGCGGTGGGCGTCGTCGCCCGACGGCGTGTTCGTGATCCCGCACGTCGAGATCCTGGCCCGGGGGTGAGGTGCGGCCGGTGCGCGCCGCCCGGCTAATCCGTCCAGAGCTTGTCGGTGTAGGTGTCCGTGCCCGGGATCGTCGGGATGAACGGGAGGGCGGCCACGACCGTGCCCTTGTGCGCCTCCTCCAGCCGGCGTCGGTGCTCGACGATCACGGGTTCCCAAGCCGCCTCGGGCGGTGTGTTCAAGAACCACAAGAGCACCGTTCGGTTGTCCCGCGCCGCCTCGCGGGGGACGTCGCCGGGGGCGTCCACCTCGAGCGCGATCGGAGTGAAGGCGGCGACCAGGTCGGCATCGGTTCCGGGGAGCAGCGCCGGCAGGTGCTCGGTGCGCAGCCATGACCAAAGCTGCTCGTTGGTCAGCGACTCGTCGCGATCGATGAACTCGGCCACGAACCCCCGGTAGGGATGATCGAGCGCGAGCTCGACGGGCACACCGTCGGGCACGCGGCGCGCCTCCCATTGGAAGTTGTAGAGGAGCGTGTGCACATGGTCACGCTCTTCGAACATGCGGCCGGCCGCGTGAAGGGCGTTCACCTGGCGGAGGGCCCACCTGTTCCACACGTCGTGGTACCCGTCGAGGACCCAGTAGGCGGATACGTACGAGCCCCGGCCCGGCTGACCGGTGATGGCCGACGGGTCCGGATCGCGCATGGTCTTGAGGTCGGCCGTGGCGACGAAGCGGCGCCCGGCGAAATTGTAGGGACCGACCATGCAGCCCGAGTAGAAGTGGTCCCGCTCGTACCAACGGTTGTACGCGACCTCATGCCCCCGGTGCGGTTCGACGAGCGTGAGCAGCATCGACCCGAGCTTGACCGGCTCGGCCTCCGCCCCAACTTCTATAGGGCGCTTCTTCTTGGGTGCGGCATCGTCGGACATGAGGGGCGAAGCTAACAGCTCGGCGTGCGCGTCAGACAGTCCCGCTCGCGAGGATGGAGCCGGTCGGCGCAACCGTCCCGCCCGTCGGTTCGGCCGTGACGGCGAGCTTTGACGTCGTCGGGGCACCGGCAATGGTGAACGCGCCGGTGTGCGGTGCCGCGCCGAGGAGGCCGAGCGAGATCGGCGTGGTGCCGACGATCCCCCACAGTTGGTACGTCTGCCCGGAGGACAGCACGGGCAGGTCCGACGAGACCAGGTAGCCGTGGCCCCCGGGTGCGATGACGAACTTCGCCAGTTCTGAGCCCGAGCTCGACTCGAGGATCACCACGGTGCTCCCGGGGGTGCGCAGGGCGACGGCGACCGGCGACCGGTTCACCTGGGCCTGGAGGCTCGAGACGTTTGATCGGAGGGAGGAGACGTCGTTCTGCGAACGGACCAGGTCGATGCCCAGCACCGCGGCCACGGCGACGGCCGCCACGGCGACGGCTCCGAGCAGCGCGACGAGTGTGCGGGTGCGCCGGGTTCGCCCGGACGACGGCGCCCGGAACGGCGAGCGGGTGGGCGATTCGAGACGCGGCATGGGCGGCGGTTCCTCGTCTGGCCGGTCTTCGGGGAGCCCGCTGACGATGGTCGACCAGAGATCCTCCGGAAGCGGCTCGACCGAGTTGCCCAAGGCACTCGCAACCTCGCGCAACGTATCGAGCTCGGAGCGACAACGCGCACAGGAGGCCACATGCTCCTCCAAATCGGCGAACTCTTCGCCGTCGACGGCGTCGAGGGCGTAGGCCCCCAACAACTCACTTGCCTCCTCGTGGGACATCACGCGTCGACTCCCCGCACGCCTGCGTCGGCCAACGCGGTGCGCATGCGGCGCATGCCGCTGCGGATGCGGCTCTTGACGGTCCCCTCGGGCTGGTCGAGCAATCGAGCGACCTCGCGATAGGTGTGCCCATCGAAGTAGGCGAGCTCGATGGCGCGCCGCTCTTCGTCGGGCAGCTCGCCCATGGCGCGGGACACCTGGTCGGCCAGGGCCAAGTCCCAGGCCTCGTGTTGCATGTCGTAGTCGGAGCGGGCCTTGTGCATGGCGTCCCTCGATTCACGGAGGCGCCGCGAGGACGACGAGCGCACCGAATCGACCGCCCGTCCGTGTGCCTGAGCCAGAAGGAAGGAACGCAGGGGCCCGCGACCCGGGTCGAAGCGGTCGGGCTCGTTCCAGAGCCGCAGGAACACCTCCTGGGTGACGTCCTCGGCCTCGACCGCATTCTGCAGGACGCGTTTGGCCAGTCCGAAGACGGCTCCGCCGTGCCGGCGGTACACCTCGGCCAGGGCCACCTCGCTGTAGCGGGCGATCGACGTCACCAATTGGGCGTCGCTGAATTCGTCGATGTCTGGCACCTACGCCCGTTCGGTCCCGTTCCCCTCTGTGGATGACCCGAATTGGGACATCCGGGATTCGCCTGTGGACCGAATAGTAGGCGGGATGCGAACCACCATAGATTCGTATAAGGCCCGAGCAGGAAGGCTTTACCTCGAAGGCCTCGACTTTGACGACTTCAAGGTCTGTCCCTTGTCCTCTGAGGCGCTCCGCTCGCTGCGCTACATGCACGACGTGGAGCACCATACGGTGTGCTATCTGCGCGACCTCCTCCTCACGCCCGCACACCAGGACCCCGAGATCACTTCGTTCCTGTCCTGCTGGGTCTTCGAGGAGATGTGGCACGGGGAGGCCATCGGCAAGGTGCTCGAGGCTCACGGGGAGGTGGCCGGCGCGCCCAGGGTGGCCGCGCTGCGCCACGGCCACCGGAGCCGGCAGGCCCTCAGCACGCTGAGCACCATCGCCTCGGCCGCCTTTGCCGGCCGTGCCTTCGTCGCCCTGCACATGACGTGGGGCGCCGTCAACGAATGGACGACGCAGGCCGGCTACGCCCGACTCTCCGAGGCGGCCGGACACCCGACGCTGCGCGAGCTGCTCCGGCGCATCATGAGGCAAGAGGGCACACACATCGACTTCTACGCGTCCGAAGCGGCGCGCCGGCTGGCCGAGAGCCCAAAGGCTCAGCGGTTGACCCGGTTCGCGCTGTCGCACTGGTGGCGGCCCGTGGGTTCCGGCGTGATGCCCAGGCCCGAGGTCGGCTTTCTCGTCAATTATCTCTTCGACGGCGCGAAGGGACGAGACATTCTCGAACGCATCGACCGCCGCGTCGACCGGCTGCCGGGCCAGCGAGACCTCCACCTGCTCACGCGCGCGGTGGCCTCGCTCTCGAGCTCCCGCTCCGCACTCGCAGGCTGACGCCGATTCTCATTTGCTCGAGCGGATCCGCTCCTCCAGCGCCGGCATCCAGTGTCCGGCGAACCGCGCCTGCAGCGCGGG
The DNA here is from genome assembly GCA_963763575.1 of uncultured Acidimicrobiaceae bacterium. Taxonomy (GTDB): domain Bacteria; phylum Actinomycetota; class Acidimicrobiia; order Acidimicrobiales; family RAAP-2; genus Bog-473. The sequence goes on along the minus strand of CAVXPD010000019.1, from coordinate 48,016 downwards.
GAGCTGCCAGTCGTCGCTGGTGACCACACCGCGGCACAGTGCAGCGCCGCAGGTGCACACCATCGAGAACCCCGGAGCGCCCGACTGCGTCGCGTAGTCGATCGTCAACTCTTCGCCGGCGGTGACGGACCTGCGGGACGCGATGTCGTAGGGACCGACGTGCCACAGGTTCGGGTCGCAGCTGTGGTTCCCGTAATGCAACGTCGTTCCTGACGGCAGGACGAGGTGCAGGTCGTCGAACACGGTCACGGTGTCGACGTAGCGGTCGGACTCGTCGAGCAGACGGACCAGCTCCGCCGTCGACACCAACCGCCCGCCCAGCCGCAGCACCTCCTGTCCAGCCTCTAGCGCCTCGTTCGTGAACAGGCCGCGGCCCTCGATGGCCGAGGTGGTGACGATCACCGATTCGTACACCCAGGGCACCAGGGGAGGACCGGCCTCGGGCACGGTCAGGGCCGCGCCTCGAGGGTGAGAGGGAGGTCCGTCCCCACGCTCAGGTGATGACGGACCGCAGCACGTCGCGAGTGCGCTCGAGCTGGGCGCGCGCCACTCGCTCGTCGGGATGGTGGGCCAGGTGAGGGTCGCCCGGACCGAAGTTGGCGGCGGGCACGCCGTGGGCCCAGAACGAGGCGACGTCCGTCCAGCCCACCTTGGCCGTCGGCGCTCCCCCGCTCTTCTCGACGAGGGACTTCAGCAACGGGTGCCCGAGGGACGGAGGCGCGCCGTCACCGGCATCGAGCAAATCCCACGTGTCGCCTGCGCCCAGTTCGAGCGAAGGGTCGAGAAGCTCGTGGAGGAACGCTTCCGCCTCGGCCTCATGCCGGTCGGGGGCATAGCGATGGTTGAGCGTGATACGGGCCCGGTCGGGCACCACATTGCTTGCGACGCCTCCCTCGACGGCAACGGCCTGCAGTTGCTCGGCGTACATGCACCCGTCGAGCACGACCTCGCGGCCGGGCCACTCGGTCACGCGCTGCAGGAGCGGGCCAAGACGATGGATCGCGTTGCGCCCGTTGAAGGGGCGCGCCGTGTGGGCGCGCACCCCGTGGAGCGTGATGCGCACGCGCATCGTGCCCTGACATCCAGCTTCGACGAGCCCGTTCGTGGGCTCGCCGAGCACGGCCGCGTCGCCCGCCAGGAGCTCGGGCCGTTCCCGCCAGAGCTCGACCAGCCCGCTGTCGTCGCGGCCGATCTCCTCCCTGGCGTAGAAGCACCAGGTGACGTCCACCGACGGCTCGCGCACGGTCGCCGCCAGGTCGAGCATGACCGCCAGACCGCCCTTCATGTCCGATGCGCCGACGCCCCACACCGTCTCCCCGTCGACCCTGGGGCGGGCGTTCTCCCCCGGCGGCACGGTGTCGAGGTGCCCCGCCACGATGAGCCGCTGCGGTCGGGACAGGGTCGTCCGGGCGACCACGTTGTCGCCGACGCGTTCGAGACTGAGCCAGCTGTTGGCAGCGAGGCGGTCCTGCACCAGCGTGGCGATCGCCGCCTCTTCCCCGCTCACCGAGGGGACCGCCATCAGCTCGGTCGTCGCCGCCAGCAGGTCGGTCATGCGCTCAAGTGCTGGCGCCGTGGTCCCGCAGGACCTGGTTCAGCTGCGCCTTGTCGTGGCGTTCGCCCTCGCTCAGGCGCTTGATCACCAGGACGCAGGGCACGAAGAACTCGCCGCCGGGGTACTCGCGGCGCCGGCTGGCCCGGATGGCGACGCACCAGGCCGGGACCTCGCCGCGGGAGATCTCCTCTCCGGTCTCTGCGTCGATGACGGGGATGGACGGATCGAGGAAGCTCCCTGCGCCGAGCACCGCACCCTTCCCGATGCGCGCCCCGCCGGTGACCATGCAGCGGCTGCCCACGAACGCGTCGTCCTCGACCACCACCGGCACCGCGTTGGGAGGCTCGAGGACGCCGCCGATGCCGACGCCGCCGGCGAGGTGCACGCGCTCGCCGATCTGGGCGCACGAGGCCACGGTCGCCCACGTGTCGACCATGGAGCCCGCACCCACCCGGGCGCCGATGTTCACGTACGAGGGCATGAGCACCACGCCCCGGTCGAGGAACGAGCCCCAGCGCGCCGAGGCGCCCGGCAGGGCGCGCACACCGGCCTCCGCAAACCCGTGCTTCAGCGGCAGCTTGTCCGCGTACTCGAACGGGCCGACCTCGATCGTCTCCATGCCGCGCAGGGAGAAGAACATGAGGATCGACTTTTTGAGCCACTCGTGCACGACGACACGGTCGGTCCGCGGGTCGACCTCGGCGACCCGCGCCTCCCCCGCATCGAGCAACTCGATCGCTTCGGTGACCAGTTTCGCCGCGTCGCTGTCGGACGGCGTGAGCTCGTCACGGTGCTCCCACAACTCCTCGATGCTCGCCCGAAGATCAGCCATGGCTCACCCTAGCGAGGCGCTCTCCCACCAGCTCCAGCCGCTCCATCGGCTGGACCACCGCGACCCGGGCGTGGCCGGCCCCACCTTCGCCGTAGAGGTCCCCGGGGCTGACCAGCAGACCTCCGTCGGTGGCGAGCGCCTCGGCCAGCGCCCAGGCGTCGGGCCAGCGACCCGCGGGCACCGGGACCCAGAGGTAGAAGCCACCGTCGGGGAGCGGCACCGGGCAGCCGTAGGCACCGAGCACGTCGGCCAGGAAGGCAAGGCGCTCGCAGTAGCGGTCCCGTTGCAGCGTGACGTGCGCGTCGTCGCCGAGGGCGGCGACGGCGGCCGCCTGTGCCGGGCCGGGGACCATGAGGCCCGCGTGCTGGCGCACGGCCCGCAGGAACTCCACCAGTTCGGCGTCGCCGGCGTAGAACCCGACCCGCACCCCCGCCAGGTTCGAGCGCTTCGAGAGGGAGTGGACCGCGACGACGCCGTCCGTGCCGTGCTGGAGCACGGAGCGCGGCGGTCCCGCCCACGTGAACTCGGCGTAGCACTCGTCCGAGAACACGGGAACGCCGTGCGCGCGCCCCCACGACGCCTCGGCACCGAGGTCGCCAAGACCCCCGGTGGGGTTCGACGGCGTGTTCGACCACAGCAACAGGGCGCGTTCGGCGTCGGCGGGGTCGATGGCGTCCAGGTCGACTCCGCCCAGTCGGCCGGGGGGCGCCGGGACGGCCACGGCCCGACAACCGGCGAGCTCGGCGCCCATGGCGTACGTCGGGTAGGACACCGCGGGGTACAGCACGGTGTCCCGCTCGGGCGCGCGGAGCCGCAGCAGGTGGGGCACCGAGGCCACCAGCTCCTTCGTCCCCACACACGCGGCGACCGACGATGCAGGCAGGGCGTCGAGGCCGAAGCGCCGGCGCAGCCAGTCGGCGGCCGCCTCGCGCAGTTCGGTGCTACCGGCCGAGGCCGGGTACCCTCGCTCCGTTCCCGAGGACGCCAAGGCTTGGACCACGGCCGGGGTCGGAGGGTCGCAGGGCGTGCCGACCGAGCAGTCGACCATGCCGCCGGGTTGGGCCTCCGCCAATTTGGCCAGACCCGACAGCCGCTCGTAGGGGTAGGGCGGGAGGCGGAACGTCACGGTGCCGCCGCGTACTGGGCGAACCGGGCCCGGCCCACGTCGTCGAGGACCACCTGGAGCGTCACGGACTCCTCGCCGTCCGTCTGGCCGACGACCTCACCCTCCCGGTGGATCGCAGCCAACACGTCGCCCCGGCTCCACGGCACGACGAGGTTCACCACCCGGTCGGACCCACGCAGGCGATCCCCGACGACGCGCAGGAGGTCGTCGATCCCCTCGCCGGTGCGCGCAGAGACCACGACGGCGCCCTCGATGCCATGGGCCAACGCCTTTGCTTCCTCGGGCGCCTTGTCCGCTTTGTTCACGACCACCAGCTCGGGCACGTCGGCCGCGCCGATCTCGCCGAGCACAGAGCGCACGGCGGCCATCTGCGCCTGCGCGTTCGGGGCGGAGCCGTCGACGACGTGCACGACCAGGTCCGCCAGGCGCACCGAGTCGAGCGTGGAGCGAAAGGCCTCGACGAGCTCGTGAGGCAGCTTGCGCACGAACCCCACCGTGTCGGTCACCAACACCGTCTCACCGCCGGGCAGCGACAGTTGGCGGGTGCGCGGGTCCAGGGTGACGAAGAGGCGGTTCTCGGCGGGGACGTCGGCGTCGGTGAGGCGGTTGAGGAGCGTCGACTTGCCGGCGTTCGTGTAGCCGACGAGCGCCAGCTCGCGGTGGCGGCCCCGGGCGCGGCTGCGACGCTGGAGCGACCGTGTCCGCTCCACCTCGCGCAGGTCCGCCTCGAGCCGGTGCATGCGCCGGACCAGCCGGCGGCGGTCGACTTCCAGTTGCGTCTCCCCGGGCCCGCGGGTCCCGATGCCGCCCGCCTGCTGGCTGAGGGCGGACCCTCGGCCGCGCAGGCGCGGCAGCCGGTATCGCAGCAGCGCCAGCTCCACCTGGGCCTTGCCCTCCGGGCTGCGCGCGTTCTGGGCGAAGATGTCGAGGATCACCGCGGTGCGGTCGATGGCCGTGCGACCGAACAGCTTCTCGAGGTTGCGGTGCTGGGCGGGCGTGAGCTCGTCGTCGAAGACGACCGTGTCCGCATCGAGGCTCCGGCTCAGCGCCGCGATCTCCTCGGCCTTGCCGCGACCGACGAACGTCGCCGGGTCGGGCGCGTCGCGGCGCTGGACGACGCGGCCGACGACGTCGGCACCGGCGCTGTCCACCAGCTGTGCCAGCTCGTCCAGCTCTTCGTCCACTTCCTCGGCGGTGAGGCCCGGGAAGAGGACCCCCACGAGGATGATCTTCTCCCGGAAGGTGCGCTCGATGAGCGTCCCGGGCAGATCCGTGTATCTGTCCACGCTAGAGGCCACGACGCCGATAACTCATAGCCCACCAGCGTACGGGTCCCACCACCCCTGTTCGCCCCCGATCGCCATCCGTTGAGCCGACCAGGAGGTGAGCGAACCGATGGAACCTGGCACGGGAAAGCCACCGCTTCGCGTCGAATACGGCCTGGACGAAGCCCTCGACTGGCGGCCTCCGAGGACCCTCGGGACATACTGATCGACACCGATCACTTTTCTGTGCTGGCCCAGGCGGACCATGAGATCCAACGCCTCGGCCGTAAATCGCGCTTCCCTGACGGAGCGTCCCCGTGAGCACTGAATTCCTGAGGGCGTTCGAGGCGGCACGGCGCCTCGGCATACAGACGGAGGACGTTCCTCCTCCGGTCCATGATCGCCAGATTCGTTACATCATGGTCGAGGGCATCGCCCACGTCCCGACGGATGCCCCAGAGGAGTACCAGGCGAGGGCGTCCTGACTCCCTCGAGGGTGTCTCGGACCGCTCCCGGATAGGTGGGATGTCGTCGACCGCGCTGTCAATGTGGATCAGCTGCCCAGAAGACGGTTCCCGGCGGCTCGCGCGAGTTCCATGATCGCCGGATCGCCCGCCCGCCAGGTGACCGTCAGGCGCACGCCGCTCAACAGCCAACGATTGTCGACGCGCACGAGGATGTCGTCGTAGTAGCCGCCCACCGTGTACCACGACGCTGGATCCTCGGGGTCGTGGACGTGATGCGCCTGCACGTACATCCTGATCGCCGCCGCGTCGCCGTCCACCGTCGCAAGCGGGTTCGTCATCGAGTGCTGGGTGGCGGCGAGGCCGGTGAACAGCGGTACGAGCCCGGCCACCCAATCGTCCGCGCTCATCACCCTCGGTGGCAGGTCTGGGCCGAAGCTGGAGAAGTCGATGGTCACGGTGTCCGTGAACAGCGACCGGTACAACGGCCAATCGCGTTGGTCAACTCCAGTCGCGTAGCGGTACACCGTCTCAGCCACCGCCAGCTTGTCGGCGGAATCCATCACGAATGTTTAGCCAATTTCGGGCATCGCGGAACAATGTCAGCAGATCGGCGGTCTGATGACTCTGCGAGGTCTCGGACCGGACCTCAGGCACTCTGCCTCGGGACGCGCGATGGGGCAACCCACAGGCACCGCGCTTGGCGGATCCGTCCGTAACTCCCCACTCCACGCCGAGCCGCCTTGGACTTGGACCGGCAGGGGTTCGATTACGGAAGAGCGACAGATCCGACGAATGACTGCTCTGAGGCAAGGGGAAACGCCGCGGAGAACAAAAGACTTCCGGTCGTTCCTGCGAAAGAGCCCGTCCCCGCATTTACGGAGAGAGTTAGTTGAACGACGACATTAGGCAGCTGAAAGGCGACCGAGCCTGAGGCGCTGCCGCTTAGCGTGCCGACGCCGGTAGTAATGGTGAAGGAGCCGGCGTACTGGGACGGCGGGAAAGCGTCGACGCAACCGGCAATATGCAGCGATGCGTTACCGACGGCCGCGCTACCAGGGTAAGCCGCGTCAAAGGTTTCAAACGTGAAGCAACCATTTGCGGCCGCGAACGTTTGCGTCCCGCTGAAGGACGAATTGGTGACGTCGGCGAGGCCGACCGGATGGTGAATCTCATAGGAGATGCACTGCCCTTGGTTCTTGAAGGGCTGTCCGGATGCGCTCGTGAGCGTCTGCCATCCATCATTCATGCATTGCTGGATGGCGGTGGGTGGCGCTGCGCCCGCCGGGGAAGATTCCACGACTGGTATTGCAATGAAGGGCGCAACCATCAGGCCCACGCTGACCAGGATCTGTCGAGTCATCACGGCTCCCTCGGACTCCGAACTACTCAGTCATCCTCATGCCACCGATCCAATGCGTCAACCGCGACACGCAACCCGTGACGCCTCCGCAGGGGCCCTACACCAGCGCCGTCGGCGTGGAGCCGATGAAGCGTTGGCGACCCTGCTCCGAGAGGAGAGAGCGGATTGTGCGCCGGATACGCAACTACGCGTGAGTCACAATGTGAGCGATGCTCGACTCCTCCTCCATCTCTGTCGTTCTCCAGACTTATCGGCCCGAGCGTGATGCCCTTCTGAAGCTCTTAGCCAGCCTCTCGGCAGACGAATGGACCCAGCCGACTGAATGTCCGGCCTACCCAGTGAAGGGCATCGCCACCCACGTTCTGGGTGACGACCTCTCTCTCCTCAGTCGGCAGAGGGATGGCGCCGTCCAGGGTTTGGTGTACATGACCGACGAGCTGCCGGGCGCCGACTTCCGCACGCTCCTCGATGCGTTCAATGACAGATGGGTGACAACCGCCCGCTTCATGAGCCCCCTTCTGCTCATCGAGCTGCTCCGTCTCACCGGCGAGTGGACAGCGGCGTACTACGAGTCCGTCGATCCGGATGCGCTCGGTGAGCCGGTGGGCCTGTTCGGGGCGAGCCGCGACTCGAGTTCTCCGTTCTGGCAGGCCATCGCCCGGGAGTACCTCGAGCGCTGGATCCACCACTCGCAGATCCGCAGAGCACTGGGTTTGAGGTCACTGGCGGACGCCCAGTTCCTCCGCACGGGGATCGAGGTGGCCGCCGCAATAGCCCAGGTGGAGCCCGTCGAACCAACAGATCCCCAGGGGGCCTGGGGCTTCGGGCCGATCGTGCTCGGCCCGGCACAGCAGGCCGCCGACATTCTGACCCTCGCTTATACCACCGAGTCGGTCCGACAGCTCGCAACTGGGCCCGCGGAGTTGGTCGACTTCGTTGCAGCGGTGACCGGCAAACAATGAGCCGGTCATGTTCGGCCTAGGAAGGAACAAAGTCGGCCTGCGCGCGGGTGTCCCAGTACACCGCGCATCCGGTTGGGGTGCCACAGGCACTATGGGGCAGGCACTCCGGGCGTGTGACTTTTGCTCTTGCCGGAGCGACACCTCAGTCAGAGGGAGTACTGGGACTCGTAGGCCTCAGCAAGGTCATGAAGAGCCTTCTTGCCGTCTCCACTGAACGAAGACCCGTGCATCAGGGCCAAGGTTGCTGGTGCCAGATCCCCCAGCCTCTGCATTACGGCAGCCGTGTCAGGCGCAAGGGTGCTGTAGCGAAAGAGAGCCTCAGCTTCCATCGCTGGCCCGACGATGTCGTCGTCAGTGATGGCTGGACCATCGCCAAGTCGAGTGAAGAGATCGCCGCACAAGAGGGTTTTCGTTTTCTCCTCGAAGAGGACCCTCGCTTCCCATCCATGAGGAACATGAGGAGTATCAATGTGGCGCAGCCGTTTGGACCCGATCTCCATGACTTCTCCATCTGCCATGGGCCGTGGCCGCCGATTGGCCATCTCACCGATGGAGACCATGCAGCCCAGGGCTCCGTGGGCGACCTGGGCGTTCGGTGCGACAGTCAAGAACTCGTTCATCGCTCCGCATTCGTCAGATTCGACGTGGCCGAAAGTGATCCATCGCAGGCTGCTCACCGGAAGCACTTGCTCGATCGTGTGACGGACGGAAGGAAACATGGAACGGTGACCGGTGTGGAAGAGCAGCGGCTCGTCATCGTCAACAAGGAACTGATTGAACGTGAACCCAGCCGGACCGATCTCCGAGACCAGGGTCGATAACCGGTAGATACTCGGAGCAATCTCATCCACTGTGGTGGGCATCTACCTACTCCCTGCTCGGCGGTGCTGGTCAACAAGGAGGGGCGCAACGTCGGCTTCGAACCGTTGATCAGCGCCTCATCAATCCAGGCTGCCCCCGACCGTAGCACCGCGGCATCTGGCAAGGGCCGGGGTGCCCCCGAGCATCGGGAAGGTGGGACTGTTCGGCACCGCTAGGGCCGGTGGTGAAGATCGCCTTCTGACCGTGTTCTATTGCTCGAGGTTGACGACTTCCATGATGTCTTGTGATGAAGGCACGATCCCGACCTCTTGAAGAATGGGCATCAGAAACACGCCAAAGCCGTCGTAATTGTCTTTGGAATCCCAGATCTCGAACACCATTAGTTGTCCATCTTCTCCAAAACAGGAGTGATGCTTGCGTCCCTCCATGTTCGCCCCAGAAGCGTCCAAGCCCTTGCGAGCCTTGTTGTACTGCTCAATAGTCAACTTCTCAGGCTTCACGTATACAGCGATCACGATGGATCTCCTCTGCTCTAGATGTGCTTCTCGCGTGACGCGACGTCCTGCGGGCGAACGCACACACGTCAGCCAGGCGACAGAAGCCAAGTAGCCCTTTCGAGATGACCATCCGAAGAGACTTGGCCAGGCGAACTTCTCCTGACAGTTGCCCATGACCGAACGGTCAGGATTTCCTCGAGACCTGCGACCCGAAGGCCGTTAGGGATGTGTGAATCCTCTCAATGCGAGCATAACAGTTGCTCTAGACGCTTGCTCAGAGGTGTCCCGCTTCGGTGTCCCCCTTCGCCGGCTCGGCGACATGAGCGACCTTCCCAATAAGGTGCTGAAGGCACGTCAGACCGGAAGCCGTATCTTCGTGGGGTCTGAACTCTCAGTCAGCGCAGTCCGAGTCCCTTCGCACCATCAAGGAGTTCCCGGGCTGTCTCGAGATGACCTGAGTGGGCGGCGGTTTCCTCGATCATGTGGAGCACAACCCAACGAACAGAGGGGATCTGCATGTCAACGTCTGAATCGTCGTGGCTTCCCAGAGGGGCTGCGGACAATGAAGTGGCCGCCAGGACCTCGTCGGAACGGTCACATTGCTGTCGGTAATACGAGAGGATCTCGTGCGAAGGCCGATCGCACACGAAGGCAGCAAGAGGATCGTAGGCCGGTCGGCCATCATCCCAGGGTAAAGAGGTGTGCACAGCCGCGACCACCTCTTGGAACCAGTGCCGCTCGGCGTTTCCCAGGTGCTCGACCATGCCCGCCGGCGTCCATCCCGACGGGAAGACGGAGCGATGCCAGGCCTCTTCGTCGAGGCCCTCGACGATCGATCGTACCGACGCTCGCTGATATTCGAGCGTATGGAGAAGCGCGAGCCGCTCATCTGCGTTGTCGTGCTCAATCACGATTGAATGTTTCCAGAGGCCAACGCCTGGTGAAAGCGCCCGACCATCCGAAACCCGCCGGCGCCCCTGATCACCGGATCGGCGGTACCAATGACGGAAGCTTGGTCTCTCCAAGCCTTGACCGGCTCTACAAGACTCACTGAGCTATCGCCGAGATGATCACCAAGGCCCGCGTCATCCATACTCCTCAGGTCACGCCAAGTTTCGGCACTTCATGATCACGTTGTTTCTCTGAGGGTATGGGGTTACGGTCTCCTTGGAGCAGATTCGACGAGGTCGGACGGGAGGGACGACCAATGTTCATCCAGGTGTTCATGTGCAGCTTTGACGGGTCACTAGGTCGTGCCTAAACCGGTTGATCCGATCCGGCTGAGTCCTCTGGTTTCGCGCCCCACTGTTCCGCAATCGACCACGCCGGAACCTCAGAGTTTTCCGTTGAGGAGCGGTTCGCGAATCATCGATCTCATCACCGGAACGGCCAGAGTGGGCGTGAGCGCTTCGGCTCTCCTGGCCGGGGAGATCACCAGCAGATCGGTGAAGCTCGCCCGAGTTGTTCTGCCCTCAAGGATCGCCGAGGGTCCGCTTGAAGCGATCGAGCGGCAAGTGGGACGGCGACAGAACGAAGCTCGCAGGAGTGAAGAGCAAAGTGTTGACGACGTGACCAAAGCTGCCGAGTCGGTGCTGAATCGGGTCGTTGTCGAGATCGTCGACATGTTGGACCTGGAGCAGTTGATCGACCATGTGCCGATCAACAGGGTCGTCGCCAGAATCGATCTCCCAGAAGTTATCGATGAGATTGATCTCTCTGGGATCATCCGCGAAGGCACGAAGGGACTCGGCGGAGAGACTCTCGACAGTGCCCGAACCGCTTTCATGGCAATGGATCAGTGGAGCGCCCGGCTGGTCGACAAGGTCCTCCGACGCAAGGAGCCGCGTGATTTGGTCGTCAATTGGGAATGGCATGAACGTCCCCAAACTGCGACACCTGAGGTACTCCCGTGAGTCGGCATCGCGAAATCCGAAGTGAACGAGCGCAGCAGCTTCAGGGCTTACGGGCTGGTTTCTTTTCGCGAGCCGTGGCGAGCGGCACAGATGTCTTACTCGTTCTTTGCGTTTATGTCGGCGGATTCGTCGTAGCGAGTATTTCATGGGACCTCTTCTTTTCGAAGTCAGTTTCGCTTTCGGTTCCTCCGCATTGGCTCAATGAGCTCGTGGTGTGGATTGTTTTGGTCGTGTACCTAACGGCCGGCTGGGCGTCTGCGGGACGCACACTGGGAAAGCAGATGATGGGCTTGAGGGTTGTCTGCTCGGATGGGAGTCGTCTTCGGTTTCCACGGGCATTCCTGCGCGCGGTCCTTTGCGCAACAATCTTCCCTGTACTTCTGCTGGCCCTGGTGAACCGTCGCAATCAAGGTTTGGAAGACGTGGTTTTTGGCACAGTTGTTGCCTACGACTGGCTTCCAGAGGGAACCGAGCCGCTCACGACGGCGAAGATGGACGCCCAACTCGAGATCAAAGTGCGCGAGGTTTCGGGTCCGATCGCATCCTGACGACATCTCGTCATGGGGCGACCGCTGGTGGCGGGTGCGGAGCTGCCGCGACCACGTCGACGGGTTACGGGGCTGCGGGAGTTCGGGGGCGCCGGTTGCAGGAACAGTGCCCCCGATCGCCGGCTGGAGGCGAAGTTGAGCCCGCTAGGTCGGGGGCTGCCGAATCAATGGTGACCGGCCACCAGCAGCCCGACCCACGGGTGGGACCCCCCGGCCGGGAATCGAACCCGGTGCACTCGCGTAGTCAGAGCCACGCAGACATCCAGTCCCAGAGCGCACCCTAAGAACGGTCGTCGAGCATCGGTTGTCTGCTCTTATTCTGAGATTCAGTCAGGGCGAGGCAGTCATCGTGAGAAGGGGCCTTCGGCCCCCGTCTGCACGCCACAACCGAATCCGCGGACTCAGACGCGGGTAGTCCGGTTCGCCCGGAGGGTGGGACAGTTCGGGCACACATGAGCTGCCGTCGAGTCACTACAACTAGTCCTCGCCCGATGCCAGGCCAAGTAATCAACTGCAGCGCGGGTCCAATCCCAGCTGGAATCTCCCAAAGCCGCGCTCAGTGTCCCTCCGTCGCGGCCACGACGGAGGACCCTAAGGCCACGGCGAAGGCACGCCTAGGATGCACTTGTCTCCGGGCGGAGCTCGGAAGGCGGGACCAAACGGAGGCTCGATGGAGATGCAATACCGCCGGTTGGGACACTCGGGGCTGAAGGTGAGCGTGCTCTCGTTCGGATCTTGGGTGACTTTCGGCACACAGCTGGTCGGTCGGCGCGCAGAAGAGTGCATGTCTGCCGCGTACGAGTCGGGCGTCAACTTCTTCGACAATGCTGAGGCCTACGCCGGTGGCGACGCCGAGCGCATCATGGGCGAGACCATCCGACGTCTCGGTTGGCCCCGACACAGCTACGTGATCTCCACAAAGCTGTACTTTGGCCTGCACGGCACCGTCAACATGCAAAACACCCTCAATCGCAAGTACCTCATGCAGGGGATCGACGGGTCTCTGAGCCGCCTTGGCATGGACTACGTCGACATCCTCTACTGTCATCGGCCCGATCCCGAGACACCGGTCGAGGAGACGGTCTGGGCTCTGTCCGATATTGTCTCCGCTGGTAAGGCCCTCTATTGGGGCACCTCCGAATGGCCGGCAGAAGCCATCCGCGATGCGTGGGACATCGCGGATCGCCATCATCTGCGCAAGCCTGTGGTCGAGCAGTCGAACTACAACTTGTTCTGGCGAAAGCGCGTAGAGGAGGAATATGCCCCTCTCTACGATGGCCTCGGTCTGGGCCTCACTACCTTCAGCCCCCTCTCCTCCGGTCTCCTGTCGGGCAAATATCTCGCTGGAATTCCCAAAGACACTCGGGCCGCGATGGCCGGTTACGAGTGGCTGCGGGATTCGGTGTCGCACGCCGGCAGTAACCACAAGATCGAGAAGCTGCAGAGTGTCGCCAACGACCTCGACTGCTCACTTGCCCAGCTAGCAATCGCATGGTGCGCATCAAACCCGCATGTCTCATCGGTCATTACCGGGGCTAGCCGCGTTGAGCAAGTGCGCGAGAACATGGGGGCCCTCGGCGTGCTGGAGCAGCTCACCCCCGAGATCATTGAGCGGATCACGTCAATCAGCGCCTGATCGCGGCCGACCCGTCGCCAAGACAAAATCCCCCTGGCCGCCGGACAGGTGGCACGATCTGTCGTGCTAGGAAGCCTCGTAAGTCGATTCCCGGTTCGCGTCGTTGTACATTTCGGAAACGATCAGCCATTGGCCATCTGGCTGGCGTTGGAGCACCCGAAGAGAAAAGTTGTTTCGCTCTTCGATCTCACCGCCGCCAATGAGCTTTTGACCGTCAACTTGCAAATGCGTCGACACGAGAATCACCTCAGGCGTCAGAACTCTCAAGTTGCTTTCCGGCGGTGCTTTCAAGGTTCCAGCGTTGAAGTTGTCGTTCGCGAACAGGCCTCGAAGGTAAGAGACGATCTCCTTCCCGCCGCGCTTGCTTGTACCGAACGCGTTGACCCAATCTGCTGTAGTGCTGTAGACCTCGGTGAGCTTGTTGGCGTCTCGTTGCTGGAATCCTTCCAAGAGGGCCGTCAACGTCTTCGCCACTGCGTCCTGATCCGATTGCGGGAGGAATCCAGTTCCCCAAGGTCTCCTTCGAGTGCCATGATTTCGACGGTAGCTCAGGACCAGGGCGTCCGCCCTGCCTCAGATCACCAATGGTTCGGTTCGGTGACGGGTACCAGGCAGCAGATTGCTCAACAGAGCATCCCTGGATGGACGTCGATGTCCGCGACCTTGCGCACGGGACCGGCGAGGTGCGTCGTGTCCTCTTCGTCGCCGAGATCGACCTCGAGGACGCCGCCGGGATTGCGCACGCGCACCGTGCCGGGTCCGACCGCGTCCCAGCTCCGCGCGGCGGCGGCGGCGGCGACGCTGCCGGTCCCGCAGGCGAGCGTCTCCCCCGCCCCGCGCTCCCAGACACGGAAGTCCAAGAGCGCCCCGTCGTCGTCGCGGACGACCGTGACCCATTCGACGTTGATGCCGCCCGCGAACGACGCCTGCAGTTTCGGGCCGAGCTCGGCGACGTCCACCCCGGCCGTGTCCGGCCCCATCAGCACCAGGTGCGGGTTGCCGACGTCGACGGTGCGGGCCCGGCGGTCGTCGAACTCCTGGGGCTGGTCCGGCCCCAGCCGGGCCGGGCCCATGTCGACCCGGGCGTGCGCCCAACCGGGTCGCTCGCCGGGCGTGTACTCGACCGTCCTGGTCCCGGCGGCCGTCGCCACGGTGAAGACCGGCGGCGCGACCAGTCCCGAGTCGACGGCGGCCTGGGCCAGGCACCGGATCCCGTTGCCGCTCATCTCGGCCTCGCCGCCGTCCGCGTTGAACAGCTGCATGGACAGGTCGCAGCCTTCGCGTCCCGGTCCGACCCGGATGATGCCGTCGGCCCCGATGCCCCGCCGGCGGTCCGTCAGCAAACGGACTTGGGCCACCGAGAGCCGGACGGTGTCCTCGGGATCGAGCACGACGAGGAAGTCGTTGCCCGCACCTTCGTGCTTGGTGGCGTGCACCCTTCCATTCTCGCAGCTGAGCCCGTTCATCCGTGCAGGTCGAGAGCCCGCTCCAAGAGCCCGGCCGCCTCCTCGGGCGACGCGGCCCAGGTGATTCGGGGGTCCCGGCGGAACCACGACGCCTGACGCCGGGCGAACTGGCGTGTCCGCCGGACCGCCTCGTCCAGGCACTCGTCGAGCGCAGCGCCCTCTTCGACGTGCGCCAGGATCTCGCGGTAGCCGAGGGCCTGACGGGCGGTCCGCGAGATCCCCTGCGGGCGGGCCGCCAGGCGGCGCACCTCTCCGACGAAGCCCGCGTCGACCATGGCACCGAATCTGCGCTCAATCCGCACGTCGACCTCGTCCGCCGCTCGCGCCATCCCCACCTGGGGGATCCCGGTGTCCGGGTACAACTCGAGACCGGCGCCGAACTCAGAGAACGGGCGGCCCGCGCCCAGGGTCACCTCGAGCGCGCGGACGACACGGCGCCGGTTCGTCGGCTCCATCCGCCCCGCGCCGACCGGATCGAGGTCGGAGAGGCGCGCGTGCAGGTCCGCCGGCTCGGCCCGACCCTCGTCGAGCTCGGACTCGAGCGAGGCGAGCACGTCGGGGTAGCGGCCCGGAATGGACAGGTCGTCGACCACGGCGCGCAGATAGAGCCCCGTGCCACCGACCAACAGCGCGTGGTGGCCCCGCTGCTCGATGCCCGCGAGCGCGTCGCGTGCCGCCCGCTGGAACTGGGTCACCGTGAACTCCTCGTCCGGGTCGACGAGGTCGAGCAAATGGTGCGGGACGGCCGCGCGCGCCACGGCGCCCGGCTTCGAAGTGCCGATGTCCATCCCCCGGTACACGCACATGGAGTCGACCGAGACGATCTCGCAGTCGCCGCGCGCCAGGGCGACGCCGAGGGCCAGCTCCGACTTTCCCGAGGCCGTCGCCCCGACGAGGGCGACCGTGCTCAAGCGCTCGCCACCGGAATGCGCACGCGATGGCGGGGGCCCGCCGTGACCTCGTCGAGGCGTCCTGAGAGGTGATGGGGGTGCCCGGCGGTGACCGTGACCCGCGCCAGCGCGCCGGCTGACAGCGGGCCGCCCGAGTCCGGGGCGGGAAAGTGCACGAGCTTCCCCTGCCGGGTGCGACCCGTCATCATGGAGGAGTTGCGGCGGCTCTCCCCTTCGATAAGGACCTCCTCGCTGCGCCCGACCCGAGCCTGGTGACGCGCCAGCGCCGAGCGGTCCACCACCGTCTTCAGCCGCCCGAACCGGTCGGCGATGACCTCGGCCGGGACGAACTCGGATTCCATCGCCGCTGCCCGCGTACCGGGGCGTGGCGAGAAGATGAAGGTGAACGCGCTGTCGTACCGCGCCTCGGCGACGAGGGCGAGCGTGTCCTCGAAGTCGTCCTCGGTCTCTCCGGGGAACCCCACGATGATGTCGGTCGTCACGGCGAGATCGCCGACCGCGGCCCGCGCCGCGGCGAGGCGTTCGAGGTAGCGCCGCGCGGTGTAGCCCCGCCGCATGGCTCGCAGCACCCGGTCGCTTCCCGACTGCAGGGGCAGGTGGAGCTGCTCGCAGACCTCCGGCGTCTCGGCCATCGCCTCGATCGTCTCGGGCCGCAGGTCCTTGGGGTGCGGGCTGGTGAAGCGGACCCGGCCGATCCCCTCGACGGCGCCGACGGCGCGGAGCAGGTGGGCGAACAGGGGACGGCGCTTGGTCAGGTCACGGCCGTAGGAGTTGACGTTCTGGCCGAGCAGCGTCACCTCGGTCACGCCGCGCCGGGCCAGCAGCGTCACCTCGGCGACGACGTCGTCGAGGGTCCGGCTGACCTCGGGCCCGCGCACCGCGGGGACGATGCAGAAGGCGCAGGAGTTGTCGCAGCCGGTCTGGATGTTGACCCAGGCCGCGTAGGGAAGTTCGCGGACGGCACCGGGCCCGAGCATGGGCTCGCCGCCCGTTTCGGGGGCCGGCGCGTCCAGGATCTCCATGACCGGTCCATCGGTCGCGGCACGGCGCAACAATCCGGGCGCACTCGTGAGGTTGTGCGTGCCGAATACGACGTCGACCCAGCCCACCCGCTCCTGGATGCGCTCGCGGTCCTTCTGCGCGAGGCAGCCGCCGACCGCGATCTGCAGGCCGGG
This sequence comes from uncultured Acidimicrobiaceae bacterium, assembly GCA_963763575.1. Taxonomy (GTDB): domain Bacteria; phylum Actinomycetota; class Acidimicrobiia; order Acidimicrobiales; family RAAP-2; genus Bog-473. The sequence continues at coordinate 31,481 of CAVXPD010000019.1, read as the reverse complement.
CTTGGCGTCCACCAGCTCCTTCAGGCGCCCCAACGTCCCGTAGAGCCGTTGGTCGGCGTTCTCGCGGATGCAGCACGTGTTCAACACGACGACGTCCGCGTCCTCGATCGTCGCGGCCGGTTCCAGGCCGTCGGCCACCAGCAAGCCGGCCAACCGCTCGGAGTCGTGCTCGTTCATCTGGCAGCCGAACGTGCGGATGAAGTAGGTCCGCGGCATCCGACTGAGTCTACGGAGCCGGGGCGCCTACGATTTGCCGCCGTGCGCCACCGGACCCCTTCTCCGATCCGCCGTGGCCGGTGGGTCCTGGCCGCGTTGGCCCTGGTGTTGGCCGCCTGCGGCTCGAGCCCCTCGTCGAACGGCACTGCGTCGTCCGCGGACTCCTCGCTACAGAAGGCCGGCTCGACGTTGTTGGCCAACCTGGACACGTACCAGGCGCAGGCGACCAAGTGCAAGACGGAGTCGAACCCTGTCGTCTGCCTCGAGAGCGCGGACCGCACGCTGGGCGGGCAGATCCACGACTACGCCAACCTGCTCGTCTCGGGTCACGGCTTCAGCGCGCCGCAGGCGGACGTCCTCAAAGCGCGCAACTCCGCCCAGACGCTCGCTAATAGCATGGAGATCCTCGGCGACGCGCAGCCGACGCAGGCCAACTACAACCAGGTGCTCAACACGTTCAACGTCAACGACGCCATCGCGCAGCTGCGGAGCGCGGCGACAAAGCTGAACGACGCGCTGGGCGGCTAACTACAGGTCCACGACCGCCTCGTCGCCGGAGACGAGGCCGCGCCGGTCCGCCCGCAACGTCATCACGCGGCCCGGGAGGCCCGAGACCTCGAGGACGGCCTCGGCTCCCGCCTGCACGGCGTCGAGGGCGTCCTCTCGCACGAAACCGATGACGGTGGGCCCCGCTCCCGACCAGCTGGCGGCGAGGGCACCTGCGCCCACCAGTCCCTGCAGCAGGGCCGGCGCCTCCGGGAACAACGCCGTGCGATACGGCTCGTGGATGCGGTCCCCCGTGGACTCCGAAAGGAGCAGCGCCGGATCGGCCAGGCCGGCGACGAGCAGGCCCATGCGGTTCAGGTTGAACACGGCGTCCTCACGGCTCACGTTCTTCGGAAGGACGCCCCGCGCTTCGGGCGTGGCCAGGTCGCGGTCGGGGACGATGGCGACGAAGGCCAGGGCGTCACTCAGCGACAGCGGCGCGGCGATCGGCTGCCCCTCCACTGTCGCCGCCGCGACGAGCCCACCGAAGACGCTGGCGGCCGCGTTCTCCGGATGTCCGTCGTAGGTTGCGGCGAAGTTGAACGGATCGTCCGCCCCGGCGGCGGCGGCCGCCGCGGCGACGAGGGCGGCGGACGAGCCGAGCCCGCGGGCCACGGGTATCTGCGACCGCACCGTCACCGCGAAGCGGTCGTGCCCGAGCACCTCGGCGGCGACCCGCGCTGCCAGGTGCGAGGCGTCGTCGAAGAGCCCGGCACCCTCGCCTTCTGTGCGGACCCGCAATTCGTCCGCCGGCTCGACGTCCACGCTCACGTAGCAGTCCAGCGCGACGGCCAGCGTGTCGAAGCCGGGCCCGAGGTTGGCCGACGACGCAGGAGCCCGGGCACGCACGCTCGTGAGGCTACGCGCTCAGAACAGCTTGTGGAGCATCGATGGGCGCGACACGTCGCCCGAGAGCCGCACCGGCACCACCGCGTGCTGGGTGCCGAGCGTGACCACGACCGCGCCTGCGACCGCGCCGCGCCTGGCCCGATCGGTGAGGTGCGCGGGACGGAAGACGCGCCGGGCGGTGACCCCGGGCCACGTGAGCATCGTCACCGAGGAGCCGGCCCGCCCGTCCACCATCGCTCCGGCCGACGTCACCTGCGCCACCACGTCGCCGCCCCGGAGCACGGACGTGGAGCCGACGAGGGCGGTCACGGCGTTCACCAGGGCGAGCCCGTGGAGCCCGGCCTGCCCGAGCACCTCGGGGCCCGTCTGCCCCGTGACCGCCGCCAGCAACAGCGTGGTCTGGCCGTGGATGGTCCGCTCCACGGCTACCACATCGCAGCCACCAGCTGCGGTGGTGAACCCCGACTTCGTGCCGATGATCCCGTCCACCCCGAGCAGGGGCGTATACGTGGTGATGGTGCCCGCCAGTGGGAGGGTGACCGAGGACATGCGGACGTCGGCGTCCACCACGGGGTTCGCCATGTCCGCCGCCGCCACCTTCAAGATGTCGGCTGCGGTCGACTCCGAGCCCGGGCTGACACCGCTCGCGTCGGCGAAGTGGGTGTCGTGCATGCCCAGGTTCTGGGCGGCCGCGTTCATCTCCGCGACGAAGGCCGGGATGCTCCCGGCGTCCCAGCGCGCCAGTAGGTCGGCGTAGTTGTCCGCCGAGTGCACGAGCAGCCCGCCCAAGAGCTGCTGTTCGGTCAGGTTCTCCCCGACCGCGACCTTGGCGTTGGAGTCGTCGTTGACGGTGTCGTTCTCGTAGTCGGTCACGTCGGCCGGCGTCACGGTGACCTCGGCACCTGGCTCGTTCGGAACCATGGGATGATCACGCAGCACGACGTAGGCCGTCATCAGCTTGGTCAGGCTGGCCACCGGCACCGGCTGTTCGGGCCCGGAGGCTACGTCGACGCCGATGGAGGGGATGGCGACGGCACCCTGGCCGGTGGCCGGCCACGGGAGCGACGGAGCGAGGTTGTTCGCGGGGACGTCGACCTCCTGGCTCAGGACCGGAGTCACCGCGGGCAGCGGATCGGCGGCGCTGAGCCGCACGCGCACGAACGCTGCGGCGGCTCCGAGCAGGAGCACCAGGACGACCAGCGCGACGAGCAGGCGTGACCGCCCCCGGCGGCGCGGGGCGCGGCGGCTCGGGCGCGGGGCCGGCTCGGGCGCGTCGGCCGCTCGCTCGCGCAACGAATCGAGTCGGAACGGCGCCACCATGAGGGGCGCCGCCGTCGGCTCGGGGGTCACCGCTTGCTCAGTGCGTCAAGCTCTTCGGGCGTCATCAGGACCGCCCGAGCCTTGGAACCCTCGCTGGGACCCACCACACCGGCCCGTTCTAGCAAGTCCATCAGGCGGCCGGCGCGCGCGAAGCCGACCCGCAGCTTGCGCTGCAGCATGGAGGTGGAGCCCAGCTGCGAGCGCACCACGAGATCGCGGGCCTGGACCAACAGCTCGTCGTCCTCGTCGTCGACGCCGCCCGGCCCGGCCGGCCCGTCGTCGGTGCCCTCGATGCCCACGATGGGCTCGGCCTGCCCGCCCTGCGCCTTCCAGTGCCGGACGATCTCGCGGACCTCTTCCTCGGACACCCACGGGGCCTGGAGCCGGCGCGGAATGTTCGACGACGCCGTGAGCAACAGCATGTCGCCCTTGCCGATCAGGCGCTCCGCGCCCGGCTGGTCGAGGATGACCCGACTGTCGGCCAGCGAGGAGACCGAGAAGGCCATGCGGCTGGGGATGTTGGCCTTGATCACGCCCGTGATGACGTCGACCGACGGGCGTTGGGTGGCGATGACGAGATGGATGCCGACGGCGCGGGCCATCTGCGCGATCCGCACGATCGAGTCCTCGACGTCGCGCGCGGCCACCATCATCAAGTCGTTCAGCTCGTCCACCACGACGAGGATGAACGGCAGGGCCTCGGGAGGTTCGGGCGCTCCGTCGAGGGCGTCCTCCGACTCGACGGCGGGGTGGTCCTCGCCGAGGGCGCGGGCGGCCGCGTCACGCACGAGCCGGCGGTCCGAGGGCGGCGGGGAGATCAGCCCCTCTTGGATCATCTGGTTGTAGCCGGTGATGTCGCGTACGCCGTTCTCGGCCAGGAGGTCGTAGCGGCGCTCCATCTCCTTGACCGCCCACGCCAGCGCGTTGGCCGCCTTCTTGGGGTCGACGACCACCGGGTTGAGGAGGTGGGGCAACCCGTCGTACTGGCCCAGCTCGACGCGCTTGGGGTCGACGAGGATGAGCTTCACCTTGTCGGGCGTGTCGCGCATGAGAACAGAACTGATGATGGAGTTCATGCACGACGACTTGCCCGATCCGGTCGCACCCGAGATCAGGATGTGGGGCATTTCGGCCAGGTTCGCCATGACGGCGCGGCCGGCGATGTCCCGGCCCATCGCCACTTCGAGTGGGTGGGCGGCCGCCTCCCCCTCCTTGGAGCCGAGGATGTCGCGCAGCGACACGAGCTGGCGCGTCCGGTTCGGGACCTCGACCCCGATGGCGGACTTGCCGGGGATGGGCGCCAGGATGCGGACGTCCGGCGACGCCATGGCGTAGGCGATGTCCTTGGACAGGCTGGTGACCCGGGCCACCTTCACCCCGGGGCCGAGCTCGAGCTCGTAGCGCGTCACGGTCGGGCCGACCCGGCTGCCGACCAGCCGAGTGTCCACCCCGTGGGCGGCGAGCGCGCGCACCAGCTCCTCGCCGGCCGCGTCGACCTGCCGTTGGTCCAGGCGCAGCTTCTTCGTGGCGTGCAGCAGCGAGAGCGGCGGGAGCACCCACTCACCCGGCCCCCGGCCGGCGGCCACCGGGGGGCTCACCTCCGCCGGTTGCGCCGCCGGGACCACCTCGGGCTCGGGGTCGAGCGGGATATCGATGTCCACGTCCTCGGGCTCGGCGGAATGGTCGCCGGTCGAGGCGCCGGCCTCCGGGACGATGGGAGCCGGGTCGGGCGAGGTGGGCTCCATCGGAGCATCGGCCGCGGCCTCGTCCTGCAACACGACGAAGGGCTTGCCGCGCCACAGCGACGCCGCGGTGCGCACCGTCGCCCCGCCCGCCGTGCGCAGACCGCGGCCGACCGTGGCGAGGGAGACGCCGGTCGCAATCAGGATCGCCACGAGGACGACGGCGACGAGGAGGACGGCCGCGCCGGCCGAACCCAGGCCGGAGTGCAGCGGGCGGCCCACCAGCGCGCCCAGATAGCCGCCCGCGTCGCGCACGGATTGCGTCGCCGAGAGCCGGGGCGTGCCCTTGGCCAACTCGGCCAGGCCGCAGATGCCGAGCAGGCCGAGCACCGTGCCGACGACCAACCGCCACGGGTCGGCACCGGGAGCGAGCATGTCCTCGTCGGCGTCATCGGCGTCTGCCTCGCCGGCGAGGCGCGTCCCGCGGTCGAGCAGCAACGCGACGCCGGCGCCGACCGCGACGAGCGGGAGCAGCACGCGGGCCCAGCCGGCCAGCAGCGCGAGGGCGGAGTTGGCCCCGTGCCCCACCGGCCCGAGCTGTTGGCCCCACAGCGCCAGCATCAAGAGGACGCCGAGCGTGATGAGGCCGACGGCCCACAGGTCGCGCGCCTGGACGCGCCAGAAGGGTGGGCGCGCCGACGCGCCGGCCCGCGGCGAGCGGGCGGACCGGGACGAGCGCGCGGGCGTGCTGCGGCGGCTCCGGGAGGCGGGCTTCTTGCCGGCGGCGCGGGAGGGTGCCCGCGTCGCGGCGCCGCCGCGGGTCTTGGTCACCACAGTGAGGCCGAGACTACTGGCTGACCTGGTGCTTTTAGTGGACATTCGGCTGGCCGTCGTAGAAATTCCGACCGTTGAATTACGAACATATGTTCGCTATCCTAGGCTGATGGCACTGCGCTGGGCGATCGCCGAGACCGAGGAGGGCGGCACGCTCTTCCCGGACGAGCGGGTAGCGGAACGCCACGTCGGGAAGGGCGCCTACGCGGGGATGGAGTTCCTCCACGTGAACGCGCGCACCATCATCAACACGGTGCCGCCGGAGAGCCTGATGCCGTTCCGGCACACGATCAACCCGTATCGAGGTTGCAGCCACGCGTGCGTGTACTGCTTCGCGCGGCCGACGCACGATTATCTCGGGCTCGGGATCGGCGACGACTTCGAGCGCAAGATCGTGGTGAAGGTCAACGCGGTCGAGCGTCTGCGCGCCGAGCTGCGCTCGCCCAAGTGGGGCGGCGACCACATCGCCATGGGCACGAACACCGACCCCTACCAGCACGCCGAGGGTAAGTACCACCTGACCCGGGGTATCGTCGAGACGCTTTCGGGCGCGCGCAACCCGTTCAGCATCTTGACCAAGTCGACCTTGATCCTGCGGGATGGCGCGCTGCTCGCCGCCGCGTCCGAGCGCACCGACGTGGCGGTCTCCTTCTCCGTCGGGACGCTGGACCGCTCGGTGTGGAAGCTGACCGAGCCGGGCACTCCCCCGCCCGACCGCCGCATCGAGGCACTGCGCCGGCTGAGCGATCTCGGCATCTCGTGCGGTGTGCTGGTGGCGCCGGTGCTGCCGGGGCTCTCCGACTCCGAGGAACAGCTGACCCAGGTGGTCGAGGCCTGCGCCCAGGCCGGCGCCGTGTCCATCGCCGGGGTGGCGCTCCACCTGCGCGGCACCTTGCGCGGCCACTACTTCGACTGGCTGGCGGCGGCCCGACCCGACCTCGTGCGCCTGCACCGGGGGCGGTTCCGACGTGGGGCGTACCAGGAGGACGCCGAGCGCGAGCGGGTGGAGGGCATCGTGCGGGGGGCGGCCCGGCGGTGCGGGGTGACGGGGCGCGACCGCTATCGAGGGCGGTCGCTGGCGGAAACGCCGGGGCGGGCCGAGGGGCGAGACGGTCGTGTAGACCGCGTCAAGGGCGCGGACGGCGAGCAGCTGCAGCTGCTCTGACCGTCTGAGCCGGGGCCGCCGCGCCGGCGGGCGCGGCCGCCCTCCCTATGATCGTGCCCTCATGCCGGGCGCGGGATGCTGGACGGGGCGAGCCGGGCGCCGTGCCCTCGTGGGGGTCGCGGTGCTCGCAGCCGGGGGGCTACTGGCGATCGCCGGGCCCTCCGGCGCGCCGGCGCGGCTCCGGTCAACGCGGCACCGTGGTCGGAGGGGTCGCCGGCGCCGCGTCACTGGCTCGGGAGACGAACTCGTCCTACGGCGTCATCGACGCCTCGGGCGGGATCATGACCTTCGGCGGCGCCGGCTACGACGGCGACACCATCGGGCTGCCGCTCCAGAAGCCGATCGTCGGCGGCGCGGCCGATCCGCAGGGGGGCTACTGGATGGTCGCATCCGACGGCGGGATCTTCGCCTTCGGGAAAGCGCAGTTCCACGGCTCGGCCGGCGGGCTACCGCTCAACAGGCCAGTCGTGGGCATGGCGACCACGCCCAACGGCGGTGGCTACTGGCTGGTGGCTTCCGACGGCGGGATCTTCGCCTACGGGAACGCCCAGTTCTACGGCTCGACCGGGTCCATCGTCTTGAACAAGCCGGTCGTCGGCATGGCCGCGACCCCCGACGGCCGGGGCTACTGGATCGTTGCGTCGGACGGCGGCATCTTCGCCTTCGGCGACGCGCCGTTCTGGGGCTCGACCGGCGCCATCGCGCTCAACCAGCCGGTGGTCGGCATGGCCGCGACGTCCAACGGCGGCGGCTACTGGCTCGTCGCCTCCGACGGCGGCATCTTCAGCTTCGGCGACGCGCCGTTCTGGGGCTCGGCGGGCGGGTTGTCGCTCAACGAGCCCGTGGCGGGGATGGCCCCGACGCCCGATGGCGGCGGATACTGGCTCGTCGCCCAGGACGCGGGCGTTTTCACCTATGGCGACGCTGCGTTCTCGGGCAGCGCGCAGTCTCCGTTGCACCCGCCGCTCTACCCGGTCCCGCTCAGCCCTCCGATCCCTCCGGTCGTGGCCGTCATCAACGACGTGCCCGGTCCGCAGGCCACTCATGCGGGCGGTCAGCGGGTGGCCTTCGCCGGCGACTCGCTCGCCCTCTACGAAGGGCAATACGTCGCGGCGACAAACCCGCCCTACGCCGTCGACAACGGGGCCGCCGCCGGCTGCGGGTTCACCAACGGCGCGCCGACGTACCAGTGGAGCAACACCAGCTCGGTGTATCTCAACCCCGCGGCGTGCGCGTACTGGGAGGACCAGCTGCAATGGGCGGTCTCGCGCTTCCACCCCGACGTGACCGTGATCCAGACCGGGTTCTGGGAGTGCCAACAGCGCGAGTTCAACGGCTCGTTCCAGACGTTGGCCGACGCGGACTACAGCGACTACATCACGAGCAACCTCGAGGCGGCGGTGCAGGTGGCACACTCCGACGGCGGAGCCGTCATCTTGTCGACCGCGCCCTACTACGGGGACGGGACCCCGAACGACCTCGTCGACGCGTACAACACGATTGTGGAGAGCGTGGCCTCCCGGTACCCGTACGTGTCGATCGACGACGTCCACTCCCTGCTCGACCCCGGCGGGTCCTACCAGCCCGTCGTCGACGGGATCCAGGCGCGTGCCGCCGACGGCGTCCACATCACCCAGGCGTCGGTGGACGACCTGATCGAGCCGGCGCTCAATCGGATCGTCGCCGACGTGGCCCCCGCCGTCTACAACGGCCACTCCTGAGCACGGGCCCCCTCGTCCCGCTCCCGTGACCGTGATCGCCATCGCGCACCGGGGTGAGCCGGTCGGACACCGCGAGAACACGCTCTCCGCGTTCGAAGCGGCCGTGGCCCTCGGCGCGGAGATGGTGGAGCTCGACCTTCGCCGCACGCGCGACGGGGCCATCGTGGTCCTGCACGACCAGACGCTCGAGCGTCTCTGGGGTGTCGACGCCTCGATCGGCGACCTGGACGTCGCCGAGGTCTCCCGGCTCGGTGAGGGCGACGTGCGCATCCCGACGCTGGGCGAGGTCCTGGCCGCGGTGCCCAGCGGGCTGATGGTCGACTTCACCCGGCGCGAGGTCGTGCCCGGCGCAGTTGCGGCCGTCGAGGAGGCAGGCGCACTCGGCCGGTCGCTGTTCGTGAGCGGCAACGTCCCGGCTTTGCGGATGCTGCGCTCGCTGTCGTCGGACGCCCGGATCGGGCTCACCTGGACCGAGGACGCGTCGCCGCCGCTCGCTCTGCTCGAAGAGCTCGGGGCCGAGTTCTGGAACCCGATGTTCAGACTGGTGACGCGCGAGGGGGTGGCACGGGTCCACGCCTCGGGGCGCCGGGTGTCCACCTGGACCGTGGACGGCGAGGACGACATGGAACGGGTGGTGGCCGCCGGCGTCGACGCGGTCGTGAGCAACCGCGTCGGCTCCCTCGTGCGAGTGTTGGGACGCCGGCCCGCCTGATCAGCTCGAAGACCTCCAGCGTTTCACCCATCCGTCTTCGGGCCATGCCTCCGCGGCTGCCATGAGCGGGCCGCTCAGCGCTCCGTCGAGCGCCTCGCGGATGATGTCGGCGTGGCCGGCGTGGCGAGCGGTCTCTTCGATGAGGTGGAACAGGATCCAGCGGACGGTGCAGCCCTCGGGGTCGGGGTACCACGGTGCGACGGGAAGGGGCACCCGGCGCCCCAGGTCGTCGACCTCAGCGATGACGGCGTCGGTTCGTGCGCCCGCCTCGTCATAGTGCGAGAGGACCGACGCCAGCGTCTCGTCCTCCGCCAACACGAAGCTCGCCGTGTAGGCCTCGAAGGCGGCCTCGTCCGGTGGTACTCCTTCGATGCGATCGATCCATCCACGTTCTGCGTCCGTGAGGTGCTTGACGAGCCCACCGACGCTCAGCCCGCTCGGAGTGGGCCTGAGCCGAGCCTGGTCCTCCCGCAATCCGTAGGCGGCATAACGGACGGCCTGCCGCTGGTGTTCGAGGAAGGCGAGCAGCCCTTCGCGCTCGCTTTGGATCAGGGGTGCGTTCAAGGGCATGCTCGGAGTTTCGCGCCCAAAGGGGACAGGACCTGTCCCCTTTTCGTCCGGTCGGTGGATCATCGCTCTCCCGGGGCGGGAATCACCGAACCCAACAGGTGGCCGGCACTAATGTCTGTCTCAGTCCCCGTGCTCGAGGTGGACCAATGAGCGAGCAGTGCCACGCCTACGTCTTCGTCCCTTTCACCGAGTCACGGCGCGGGCGGCGCCGGTGCAAGAACCGGACGACCCACCACTCGGGGCTGTGCTGGCTGCATCGGAATCCGGCCATGCCCGACGATGAACGGCGGGACGCCTGACCCGGCCTCCGTGGTCATACATCGCGCGGCTGCAGCCGCGACACCGTCGAGGGACACGTGCGGCAGAGGCGCTAGAGATCGGCCTGCCAGGCCATCGACAGGCCGTGGCCCTGAACGAACGCGAGGACCTCGGCACGTGGCGGCGCACCGCCGTCGAACGTGACGACGCCGAGCACGTCGCTCTCGACCAGCCCGGCCGGTGGGGTCTCCTCCGCCACGTGTTCCACCACCCCGGGCGCGTCCATGCTGAGCCATCGCACCGGGCGGTTCCGGCCGACTTCGGCCAGCAGGTCGATGTAGGCCTCACGCTGCTCGAGCGAGAAGTACGAGAAGGACCACGAGTTGAGCACGACGATCCGGCCCTCGCCGAGATCCGCCAAGACCTCCGGCAGCCTCTCGAGCGCATCGCCGCGCAGCACGCGCGGCGGGTCCGTTTGTCCCAGCTCGATGGCGCGGGCCGCTCGCTGGAAGCGTCCGGTCCCGGGCCAGACGCAGGCCAGCAGCCAGCGCGCGTCGTCGGGGTCGGTCAGGTCAGGCGGGTCGAGGTCGATGCCGACTCGGCCGGAGAGCACCGGCAGGGCCGGGGCGATCGGCGGCGAGCCAGCGGTCACCCTGCAGTCGACGCGCACCGGAGAGTCCTCCGGCCCGGTCGACCCGTGCTCGCCGTAGTCGAGCCGATAGGCGTCACAAAGCATGTTGAGCCCGGCGCTGCAGCCGACATCGACCAGCTGCACCGCCTCGCCACCGGCGGCACGCGTGAGAGCCGGCCCGAGCAGGGCGCTGCGGCCGACCTCGTTGGTCTGCACCGTGCGGGTGTTCAGCACCTCGAGGAGGGCCGTCGAGTGCCCGAGACACAGGTCGCGGAACAGGGGCGGGGCAGGCGCCGACGACCGCCCCGCGTAGACGTCGGCCAACGGATGCTCCACACCGCTCAAGAGGAGGTAGTGGGCGCCGGCCAGCAGCATGGTCGGCAGGTGGGCGTGCGGGCGGGCCGAATGCTGCAGCGACAAGAGTTCGCGGTCTTCTGCCACCGACCGGGCAATCACGTCGTAGACGGGGCAGTAGCCGGTCATGATGCCGTCGGCGAACCATCGCCACAGCTCGGCCAATTCGGCTAGAGGGTCGGCCACGGAGGTGACGCTATAAGGCGAAGGCGCTCACAGAGCACGCCTCACCGAGATTTTCCACGCGTCGATCGCCCTGATTGGGGTCGGTTCTGAGCAGGAACCGGCGACTCCGCCACCCGTCGCCGGCTGGTGAGTACCTCGAATTCTAAGACGACGTCGTGACGACGCCCGGGTGGCCGCACGGGCGACCCCGCCCTCTGCCCGCCGAAGGTGGCCTGTTCGGAAATCGTCGATGACTCGGCTGCAGATCTCGTCACAGTGCCCTGGTCGATGCCCCCGGACCGCGCAACCACCGCCAGCCCCGATTCAAAGGTGGGGTCGATCAAAGACCCGCGTCGCTTGCAACGAGCCCACTATTCAAGATTCGTCCCTCTACTGTGCGCCCGCAGGAATGTACGAAGGCGAGGCGTGTCATTGCCTCCGAGAACCTCGACGAGCTCATGGAGCGCTTCGATTGCCTCGCCTCCCACCTCTGCCTTCATTCGTCGCTCGATCGACCTGGCGGCGTTTCGCTGGGCATCGAGGTACGAGGTCGCGGTGCGCGTCAGTGTGACCAGTTTCTCGCGGCCGTCGACTGCAGAGGTTTGAACCTTGACAAATCCCTGGTCTCGCAGCACTCCGACGATCTTGCTCGCTCCTTGGCGCGTGATCCCAAGTTCACGACCGATCTCTGAGATCGTCGTATCGGATGATCGTGCGCAGATATGGAGCACTCGACCATCGGGGAAGTTGCGCCGCCTGACGCCCGACGCCGCCATCTGTTCCTCGAGCAAGAGTTGATAACCGATCCAGGCCCGACGCAATGCTGCGCCGAGCGGCGCCGCGTCGGGTCGTTGCGCGGATCTCTCGCTGTCTTGCCCGCCTGTCTTCGAGGTCTCCTCGGTCACGATGTTAGAGAATTGTTAACCATGGTTGACAATATAACGCCGAGCGCGCAAAATGCCACGATGTTTCGCCGGAGGAGTGCCGCGGCGTACCGCAAGAGGCTGGCCCTCTTGACCCTCTTGATCAGCACTGTCGTCGCAGGGTGCTCGAGCGGTCCAGCGACGGCGGGATCCACTGACGTCGGATCACCACCAACCTCCCGCACGCTGGGCGTCGCGGCCCAGCGGGAGGCATACACGACTGATCAGACGTCGCCCGTTATCCATGACACCGAGACCAATGCGCTGGTGCCGCAGGGCCACCGGCTCTTCGCAGCGACGGACCAGTGGGAATATCCAGGTCAGAACGCCTACGGCCAGGTCTTGGTGAAGGATCAGGCCAGTGCTCCCTGGAAGGTCTTCGAGCAGACACAGGGACTCCGGGTACAAGCGCTCGACTCCTTTTCGATCCCCGCCGGTCAAGGTCTGGGGGCGGGGAGGTCGCTGCTCGTCACGCAAGCGGTGCTGCACGGAGGTTCCGAATTGCAGTGGGCGCTCGACGGTGCTCAGGCCTTTGCGCCGTCTGACTCGTATGAGCTGTCCTCGGCGGGTGACGACGTCCGGGCGTTCGGGGCCCATGAGGCCGATGGCCAGTGGGCTGTGTACGCCGGGGTCAGTCCGACCGGAATCCTGAGAGGCGTCTGGTCGCCACAGCGCCACACCCTCGTGTTCGACCCCACGCCCGAACTGCGCGTCTCGTCCGGCGCACCTGGTGTGCCCGCCCAGAAAGTCACCGGGTTCGCCGACTGCGGCGGGGCCCTGTACACCACAATTGACACCAATCTCTACCGGCGCAACGACGGCGTTCTTCCCAGCGGGGTCGCGCGGTGGGTGCTCGTCTACAAGGAACCCCCGGTCGGCGCGCACAACAGCGGTCTCCGCGGCATCAGCTGCGTATCACACGACGGTTCGCCGTCGCTCCTCGTTTCCACCGAAGGAAACGGCAATGTCTATCGCTTCGACGACCTCCCGAACGGTCAGATCGACGCCGCTGGGTCGGCTGCCACTCCTTTGGTTCCGAACCTCGAATTCTCACCGATTCCGGCCATTCGTAAGATGCTGTCACAGAGTGGCACGACCGTTCCCGCCAGCGGCAAGGGATCGATCGGCTACGTGATCGCCGCTTACAACAATGGCGACTTCGAGTCGGTGAACCTCGACGGAAGGACCCGCCAAATCTTCGGCTTCGAATGGGGTTACGTCGGGTCCTGTCTGCAGACCCGAACCTGCGGTCCGGTAGCCTTCGGTGCGGTTCACTTCGATGCCGCTGCCTGTTTCGCGATCCGCACGCCGTCGGCGTCCTCCCAGGACTATGAGATCCATTGCCTGTCGGGACGCGACTTCAGGCTTTCGGGCAGGGTCGACACGCCCATCCAGGCCGGCCAGGCCTTCGTCTCCATACGTTCCATCGTGCCCTCGCCGTTCGATGACGGTCGTCTCTACTACGGGGGCTACGACTGCAATTTTCATCCCGCAGACGGGACGGCCTGGGTCGCCACATCCACCCTGAGTGCCATTCACGTGGACGACGTTGCAAAGGAGAGCTCCTAAATGCGCTCGACACCCAGAAGGTTGCCCCGCACCGTGCTCGGGCGGCCCTTTGCCTTGGTCTCTGTGGCCTTCAGCGTCGCCGCGCTGTCGATAGCGCTCGGCGCCTGCTCCAGCGCACCGGCACCGAAGCCCGAGGTGGTGCCGGGCGGTCCAACCGGCCACTACACCGTGGCGTCCGGCATCCACAAGATCAAGCACGTCATCGTCATCGAGCAGGAGAATCGGTCCCTCGACAGCTACTTCGGCACCTACCCGGGTGCTGACGGCATTCCTATGAAGAACGGCGTCCCCACGGTCTGTGTGCCCATGACTTCGGGGGGCTGCCAGATGCCGTATCACGACACCGCCGACGTCAACGGCGGCGGACCGCATGGCGAGGCCAATGCACGGCGCGACGTCAACGGCGGGGCGATGAACGGCTTCATCGCCTCGGCCACGCACGGCAAGAAGGGCTGTGGTGCCAATGTCAGCACCGTCGACAACCCTGCCTGCTCGAACTCGGCGACGCCAGACGTCATGGGTTACCACACCGCGGCGGAGATCCCGAACTACTGGACCTACGCCAAGGACTTCGCCCTCGACGATCACATGTTCGAGCCGGTCGCCTCGTGGTCGCTGCCCGATCACCTCTACCTCGTCTCGGGTTGGTCAGCGAAGTGCTCGAACCCGGATCCATCGAGTTGCAAGAACGAGATCAAGGGCCCCTATACCCCGGTCCAGATGCAGGAATACGTGGACCAGGCCCTCGACACCGGCACCGCCTCGGTCAGCAACGCCTGGACCGACATCACCTGGCTCCTCTACAACCAGCATGTCCCGTGGGCGTACTACGTGCAGACGGGCGACCAGCCCGACTGCGACGACGACTCCGCCGTGGCGTGCCCGCCGGTGGCACAGAGCTACCTGACGCCAGGCATCTGGAACCCGCTGCCCATCTTCGAGGACGTCCAGAAGGACCACCAGCTGCGCAACATCCAGCCGCTGAACAACTACTTCGCCGAAGCCAAGAAGGGGGACCTCCCCGCGGTCTCGTGGGTCACTCCCTCACAGGCCGACAGCGAGCACCCGCCCGCCAGCGTCCACCAGGGGCAGGCCTACGTGACTGCGGTGATCAACGCGGCGATGAAGAGCCCCGACTGGGATTCCACTGCCATCTTCTTGCAGTGGGACGACTGGGGCGGTTTCTACGACAACGTCGTCCCGCCACCCGTTGACCAAAACGGCTACGGGCTGCGCGTCCCCGCCCTGGTGATCTCCCCGTATGCCAAGACGGGCTACATCGACCACCAGACGCTGAGTAGCGACGCCTATCTCAAGTTCATCGAGGACGACTTCTTGGGAGGATCCCGGCTGAACCCCAAGACCGACAAGCGCCCCGACCCCCGCCCCGACGTCCGCGAGAACGAGAAGATCCTCGGCAACATGACCAACGACTTCGACTTCAACCAGGCGCCTCGCCCGCCGGTCTTGCTGCCAACCAACCCACCGACCGACTCGCCGTCGATCCCGGCGTATTTCAATGGGATGGGCCCATGCGACGGATGCACGGCGACTCCGCCGTCGGTGGCGCAGTCGACCCGGTAGCGGTCCAGTCCGATCATGGAGTACGGCGCCTTTGCTGTACGATCGCGGCCGCTCATCCAGAGTGACCTGAGGGACCTGGCCCTTTGACGGTCCGACACCCGACCTCTGGGCACGGTGCCAACGCCAGGATCGATGAGGAGCGACGTGGTTGGCGAATGGCAGATTGAGTATCGCGTTGGTACTTCCAGCGACTCTCCCGCTGTGGCAGCGCTCCATGCCGATAGCTGGCGTCGTCACTATCGAGGTGCTTACTCCGACATCTACCTGGACGGTGACATCGTCGCCGATCGCTTGGAGGTCTGGGCCGGTCGCATGGAACAGAACTCGGAGGAGACGATCACAATCGTGGCCGAACGGGCCGGGGGCGTCGTCGGGTTCATCCACACGGTGCTCGACGCCGATCCGGTCTGGGGTGCCCTCATCGACAATCTGCATGTGGCTGCTGAACTCAAGAGGCACGGCATTGGCACAGCGTTATTGACCGAAGCGGCGCGAAAGATCGCTCAACGCCGGCCGTCGTCGGGTCTGTATCTGTGGGTCTTGGAGCAGAACGAGGCTGCCCAAGCGTTCTACGCAGCCAAGCGAGGTGTCTGCGTCGAACGTGATGTCGTCGAGCCACCCGGCGGCGACCCAGGACGGCTCGCCGGCCACCCCACCAAGCTTCGCTACAGCTGGTCGAGCCCGTCTTCGTTGACGAATCGACGTCTCTAGTCACGAGGTTCTCACTCTGCGTCCAGTTCGCCGAGCCGGACCGCCAGCTCTCGGGCTCAAAACCGAAGCCTTCGCCTCGGATCACCCCGAAGCAGTCGACGAGGCCGACCGCGTCGTACGCCTCCCAAGAGCCGGAGAGATGCCCAGACTTGCGACGAGGTGACCCGAACATGGGAGAGGTATCACATAGTCTCCAGGCCATAGGCGGCCACAAAGTGACCCGGCTCGTCATCGACCCCGGAGTGGAGGACCCGGTTCGCCACAAAACTCACGCCATGCACCGTGTCGCCTCGGCGCGGTGGGATCGTGATGCACCTCTGCCGATCTCTTCCCGCCTCCTTGTCCGCGAGGCTGATGTACGACGATTCAAGAGCGAGCCAGGTCGTAGAAGGATCGAGATCGAGATAGGACAAGGCCCGTTCATGGCTCACGCTGAGATTGAGCAGGACCCGCCAGACCAACCGATCCCTGCGATTCGCGGGATTCCCGCTCACGGCCGTCGCAGCGTCGGTGTCAAGGTGATACGCGGGCACCGCGGCCTGTCGTCGAAGTGAGAGCCGAAGGAAGTTGAACCCCATGACCGCTCCGCCCGTCTCGATCTCGGGACGCGCGAGGGCAAATGTTCGACAAGCAGCCAAGTCGTCTACAATCCCGGGCCTTCCGGCGAGAGCCGGAAAGTACCCGCAACAGCGATCCGCATCGGTCACCGCTCGCCCGGCCAGTTCAGTCCCGGCCGCTTCGACAAGGCGGGGGTCCACACCCAACGGCACTCGAAATGCAGTGGACAACCATATTGCTGGGAGACCCTGGGGACGCACGTAGAGGTCTAGGTTCGCGGGATTGTGATTGCCCCGGCGAGGACCCGGTCCAGCAACACCCTCTGGAGGTTTGGGGTCAGCGCTTGGTAGCCGACAAAAAGCTGATGGAGCTCGTTTTCGCTTCGAGCTCCGAGACGTCCGTGCGCAGTCCTCAGGTTGTCGATTACAAGAACCTCTCCCGACCGCAGGACGATCCGCCGTTCCGCCCTGGCCACGTCCATCCCGTGGGACCGAAGGTAGGAGTCCTCCTCTTCGTACGAGGAGAACTCCATCCCGCACAAGAACCCTGGTGAACTCGTCGGAGGCAGGGTCGTGCCCTCACAGAAGGCCTCGACAATGCGTCCAAGGATTCCCTCGACGGCCTTGTCCGCGATCGCGCTGCGGCGCAGACGCTCCGCTACTACATCGGGAGCGGGCCAGGTGCGCTGACCGAGGAGCGCTCTTAGGCCGACGACTCTCGTCACGCTTTTGGAACCTGGCCGACCCGCGTCAACCTGGAGGACGGTGAAGCGAGCAACGTCGACCGGCGTTTCCAGACTCACGGGCAGCCCGAAATCGATGTGCAGTGCTTGGTACTCGCGGGGCAACGCGTCGGGGGGAGGAACCGAATACTCGCCGACGGGCTTCAGCTCCGGAAGACCGAGGCCCAAGGGGTCACAAAGAGCCGCCTGGGCAGCGATCCTCAGAGAAAGGCGCTTCACGTCCTCCCAGCCAGGCCAATCGCTCGCAAGAAGGACAAACCCATGGCGGAGCAGTCTGCCGGCGGCAGTGCTCAGCTTCGCCGTTGTCAGGTGTCGGCGTGCCACACTCGAAGCCCTCCAGCGGTGGAAAACCCATTGCTCTGCGCGTGAGTCAAGTCTTCTCCCCGTTCGTAGCCGATCAGGGGCAGTCCGGGAAAGAGTGCCCGAGCGCACTGTGCCAATGCGGACCACGTCTGTGATGGATCTCCTGCGGCGGTAAAGGCGTTGGAGACTCCTGCGGCGTGTTGGCAACGGCTCACGACCCCTCCGGCCATGACCCGGTCATGTTTGACTCTCCCCACGGGGACGATCCCTTCGGAGAGTAGTTTCGGCATAAAGAGTCCTCTGGGGCCATCACCGCGGCACCATGCTTGCTCCCAGATGTCCAAGCCGTCGGGCTCGGTGATCTGGGTCCAGTCCGGGGGGATGCTCCACACCCTGCCCGGCTGAGCTGGCGACGTGATCCATTGCGCATCGAACAGCACGCGGAAGCCCCGAGTCGTCAGGTCGAGAGAGGCAAAGCTGTCCTTGATTGTGCACCCAGGCGAGGCGTCGATGCGGGCAATCAGGTCGTCAATCCGCACGAATGGGATCAGTGAGACAGCATCAGGAAACAGCGGCGGCGTCCGGGTGGGACTCGTCCACGCATCGTGCGCAAAGACACCTCGACCGCCGTGGCAACGAACCACAACATCGCACCATCGGGCGTTGTTCTCGGCTCCAATACTTGGCCAAGGATTCATCAGCTCAAGTGTCGCACGCTCGGGTGCGATGCGATCCGAAGAGAGATCAACACGTCCGGACCGCTGCCGGTTGGGGGTGCCGCCCGTCGGCACTTTGGGGCTCCTCGAGAGATTCCAACATGTTTCGTGCTGACCCAACGGAGCTCTCGGGCCGCCACCAATCGCCGTACATCGGATCCAGGATCACCTATAGGGCGACTGACGCCGACCCGGATGAGGGCCGGGGAGTTCGCGGTTCACGTACTTCTGACGTGCCCTCCCGGCCGTCATAGCCGCGGAGAATGAACCGTCGAATCCACCACGTGGCGTACGTAGCAAAGGAAAACCCGTTGCTTGGATCGAACTTCTCAATTGCCGTCAAGAGGCCCAGCTCTCCCAGCCCGATCCGCTCGTTGGGGGAAAGCCCGGTAACGGAATATCGCCTCGCTAGCTTCGCAACAATCCGACAATGAGAACTGATCAGCGCGGCCCGGGCCAGCTGTTCGCCACTCCGAGCCAGGACCACGAGCGCGGCCGCTTCAGAGTCGGTCAGCTTGGGAGCCGCTCCCGCCCGACATTGATAGTCGTCGGTCTCGTCGGTGGGCACCGTCATCAGGATATGGGCCGGATCGACCGACTTGGCAGATCCAACCTATGGCGTTGAGGTGCCACAGGACGGGTGTGTCAGACGTAATCCGAAGCGCAACTCGAGGTAGGACAGAAACGACACACCGGTGCCCGACGGAGCAGGATCCCGGTCCGTACGCGAGACTCGCCCATGTTGTCCGAGCCGGTCGAGTCTTCCGCTAAACCCCCACTCGAGCCCGCTGCTCCCTCGACGGAGCGGCGAAGAGTGCGGACTCTGGTGGGACGGGGCCGGCGCTGGACCGAGACAGAACGTGCCCGATTCGAGAAGGAGCTTGAAGCCCGGCGTCAGACCTCCCGGGTCGTCGGGGCCGGTCTTGACGTCGCCGACCTGGACGTCCATGTCGGCGGGGGCATATTGGCGGGGGCGGTGGCCTTCCGGATGTTCCTGTTCTTGGTCCCTTTCGTCTACATCCTCTTCACCTTGCTGGGCTTGGTGGCCAAGGCGGCCAACGAGACCCCAGAACACTTCGCGAAAACCCTCGGCATCACCGGCATCCTGGCCAGTGCCGTTGTCGACTCGCAGGGCATCGGCACCGTGTCGCAGATTTTCCTGCTGATCGGCGCGACCTTCGCACTCGTCCTCACGGCCAACAGCCTCGTCAAGACGCTCTTCGTCGTGCACTGGCTCGTCTGGGGCGTCCCACGCGCCAAGACCTCAGGGTGGCGACCGATCGTGATCACCATCCTGATCGGGCTGCTGATCACAGTGCTTTCGGCGGCGGCGAACGCGCTGCGCACGCATCTCGGCCTCCCGGGATCGCTACTCGTCGTCGTAGTGGTGACGGCGCTGGCGTTCGGCGTCTGGTGGTGGGTCTCGTGGCAGCTGCCACACGCGGCCGAGTCGCGGCGTCATTTGATCCCAGGCGCGGCGTTCGTGGCCCTTGGTGCCGACGTCATGCACGCGCTCACCGTCTATTGGATCGGAGCCGTCGTCGCCCGCAAGTCCAATACCTACGGAGCTGTGGGCATCGCTTTGGCAGTTCTACTGTGGGTCTACGTGTTCGGCCGGATCCTGGTCGCCTCGGCCGGCATCAACGCCACGCTGTGGCGACGGCGGCAACCATCCGATGATGCACCGACCCGCATCTGATATCGGAGGGATCCAGGCTCGCAACACCAACTGACTGCAGTCACATTTGGGTCGACCATTCCGATGGCGACGCGGCTCCTGCGCACTTAGGGGTGTCATAGTCCGCCGGCACGGCGTCACCTATCGAGTCATTGGAGACCGCTTTGAAGCGAACCGAGCCACGCGTTGTCTGGACGCTGCAGAGAGCTGTGAAGTCGGCTTAGCCGACCGGATCGCGCAGCTCCCAGCGGTTGCCGGCCGGATCCTCGCAGAACACCACTCGCACGTTGGGCCCGTCGAAGCGGAACACCTCGTAGCCTGCGGCGTCGAGTCGTTCGGCCACAACCGTGAGATCGGGGCCCAGTTCGATGGCGACGTGGCCTCGGGACGAGGGGTGGTGCTCAGGGTCCTCGCTCAGGTGGATCTGTGTCCCGTCGGGAAACTCGAACCACCTGGCCATCGGGATGTCCTCGGGTGCCGGCACTCGCTGATAACCCAGAATGTCAACGAGGAACGCGGCCTCATCGTCCTCTCCTCCGACTGGGATGGTGAGGTTGACGTGATGGAGTCGGGGCACGCTCGAAACAGTAGCGCTGGAGGTCGGCGGAGAGGTTGCCCAAGATCGCTGTCGGGACCATCAGACACCCATGCCCGGCGTCAGCGGCTCGTTGGACTGCCTGCCTCGACCAGTGACTTGAGCCGATCGAGATCCGCCGCGAGATCCGCACTCCGATCGCGATGCTGGGGCATGACGACGTAGAGGAATCCCTCTATAGCCCTGGAAAGGCGGACGATCTCGAACGCCTCGGTGACGCGGGTCGAGGACCCATCCTCCGCCAGGCGTAGCTGCCACTCGGTCGAATCGAGATAGGGAAAGCGGGCGACCGTTTGCCACACGAGCGTGTGAGGAGGTTCCGCCCGGATCACCTCGTTCAGCCGACTCCAGCGCATGGAACCGCGGCGGTTGCGCCCCTGGAAGCGTGCGCCCGGCACCGGGGAATCGGCACCACCCATCCAGGCACAATCCTGGCATTCGCCGCTCCACTCACCGATGCGCATCACGTCGGACACGACCTTCCACACCGCATCAATTGGAGCTGCGATGACGACGCTCGCTTCGCAACTCCGACGCATACAACCGCCTCCCACGCTCGGCCTCTCACCAACCCCAGGCTATGCACCGCCTGAATCACCCATCTAGTGACAGACCGCCCGGAACACCAAGTATGAGCGCTCAGGAGACAACCGATGTACTGTCACCCGCAGCGAAACTGGGGGTGGGCCATGGGAGGACGTCGTCTTCTGCGGGTGATCGGCACGGTTCTGGTGATCGCCGTCGCCTTCGTCACACCAGTCTTCGCCACGGCGACTGCGACGCCGGCCTCCGCTGACACCGTCATCGACGGGTGCACCATCGTCTCGAACCCGACGTCGACGAGCTTCACGAACTGCCCCAACGCCAATCTGGCCGGTGCCGACCTCGCCTCTGTCAACCTTTCCTATGCCGACTTCGCTGGAGCGGTGTTTGCGCTGTGCCCGGTCACTGGCTGCCTGTCGACTTCAAGTGCCAATCTGTCCTCTGCCAATCTCTCCTCCGCCGACCTGGCAGGAGCGGTCTTCGTGGACTGCGTTCCTCATTCCTGCGCCGGCGCCAGCGTGCACGCCGCGAACCTCACCGATGCCAATCTCACAAGCGCGCTCCTGGCCGAATGCGTCTTGCTTTGTCAAGCGGCGGACTTCACCGATGCCGTCATGCCGGGCGCGAACCTCTCGGATGCGGGCGTCGAAGAGGGAATGATGGCCGGTGCGGATCTCGCGGGTGCCAATCTGACGGGCACCAGTTTCGGTGGGGCGAACCTCGACGGCGCCAACTTGAGCGGCACGAACATCACCGCTGCCTCCCTCGTTAGCCAGGACCCAGCCCTCGGTCCGGTGCCCGTCAGCCTGAACGGCGCCAATCTGACGGGGACGCTGCTCGTTCCTCCTAACCAAAGCGTGACGGCGACGAGCCAGGCCGGCGCGGTGGCGACATGGTCGACGCCTGCGGCGGTTCCCGGTGCGACGCCCGGCACGTGCACGCCGGCATCGGGGTCGACTTTCCCGCTGTTCGCTAGCACCGTCACTTGCCAGGTGCTCGACAACGCCGGGGGCGTGGCGACGGGGACGTTCCAGGTCAACGTGGCGCCGACGACCCAGTTCTTCACGAGGGTCCTCATTCCCTTCGATGGAGCGGTCGTGCAAGGCAATCAGGTCCTCGATGCGGGAGCCAGCGACGCTCCGGGGGTCACCTCGGTCGTCTTCGAGGTGAGCGGGGGGACCCTCTCCGACCAGGTGGTCGCCACGGGCACTCTCACCTATTACGGCTGGCTGGCCAGGTGGAGCACCACCAGCGTCCCGAACGGCACCTACTCCCTCCAAAGCGTGGCTACCGACGCGGACAAAAGCACCGACACCAGCGCGCCGATCACCGTCACGGTGAACAACCAGCCGCCGTCGACGACGGTGCTCATCCCCGCCGGCGGGGCCACCGTCTCGGGGTCGACCGCGCTCCTCGACGCCTCGGCCTCGAGTGCGGCGGGCATCGCCTCGCTCATCTACGAGGTCAGCGGCAACGGCCTGACCGACCAGGTGGTCGCCACGGGCACGCTCACCTATTACGGCTGGCTGGCGCAGTGGAACACGACGGCGCTGCCCAACGGCACCTACGACCTTCAGAGCGTGGCCACCGACTCCGTGGCCGAGAGCACCACCAGCGCGCCGGTCAGCGTCACGGTGGACAACGCGCCACCGAGCACCGCCGTGCTCATCCCGTCTGACGGGGCGACCCAGTCGGGGACGGCCGCGCTCTTAGACGCCAGCGCCTCGGCCAACGTGACCAGCGTCAGCTACGAGCTGAGCGGCAACGGCCTCACCGACCAGGTGATCGCCTCCGGAACACTCACCTACTACGGCTGGCTGGCGCAGTGGAACACGACGAGCGTGCCCAACGGCACCTACACCCTCCAAAGTGTCGCCTCCTATGCCGGTGGGGTGGGCGGTACGAGCGCGGGCATATCCGTCACCGTCGACAATCCGGGCCTGGCCGACCTTGCCAACTCGTCGATCACCGTGACGGGGTCGGCCGTTGTCGGTGGAAACGGCTGCAGCTTCGTGTATGGGACGTTCCACGCGGTCTACCCCGGTAGCGCGGCCGTCGGTAACGTGACCCTCGACGTTGCGGGCTGCGCCACTCCGACCACGTTCACTGGATCCTTCACCATTACGACCGGCGTTGGCACCCTGAGCGGCAGTGCGACCGGCCCGATCATCGAGCAGGAGATTGGAGTCGACCTCGTTCAGATCTATCAGACAACTCTCTCCGTGAATGCCGCGACCGGCTCCTTCGCAGGAACGACGGGAAGTCTCCTGTTCGCTACGTCGTCTCAGCCAAACGTCGCCTCTGTCACCGTTGAATAGTCCGTCCGGCAGCGCAATGATCCCGGCCGGAACCTTCCGATGACCCGAGTCGGTCCAGCGAGAAATCTCCCCGTCCTGACAAGCAGCAATCACATCTCAACGTCTGTCGTCTCGAAGGGCCGTCGCCACCGGTCCATCGGACAAAGGGCGGTCCGGCTTCTGTAGTGCGTGGATCTACCAATCCTCGAGAGGTGCCGCCTCCCGGCACTCAGCACCAAGCGGTCGCCCTACTACCGGTAGCGATTCGGGGGCGGAGCACGGAGTGCGGCAGAAGCGAAGGCGAGATCGTCGCCGCCTTTGAGTCGAACTACCCGAACTGAGCGTCTCTGGCCGCCGGTCCGCGGCTGCTCGCAATGCGAGAGTCAACCCAGTTGAATGCGGCCTGTAGGGTTCCTGCATGGCTCACGAAACGAGTACCGGTTCGTCACCTATCGTCAAGGGTTTGATCAACAACCTGCGCGAGATCCTCCCAGAAGACGAATTGCAAAAGCTTGATTCCTACGAACAGCAAGCGGAAGCCACGACACCGAAGGGGGATCTCCATCGGGCGAGATACTGCCTGCACTGGGCCATCGAAATGGCAGAACGCCCGGAGCATTCTCACCTCTCTCGCCTGGCTGTAAGCCTCAGAGAGAGGCATAAGGCTTGGCAAGACTTTTGGCTCGGAACGGAGTTCGGAACCCAGGTCGAACTTGGGCGAGGTAACCCGGGCCATGACATCAAGGGCGATCAAAAGATCGGGCC
Organism: uncultured Acidimicrobiaceae bacterium; assembly: GCA_963763575.1. Taxonomy (GTDB): domain Bacteria; phylum Actinomycetota; class Acidimicrobiia; order Acidimicrobiales; family RAAP-2; genus Bog-473. Next base: position 7,474 of record CAVXPD010000019.1, on the reverse strand, counting down.
GGGTGAAGACATCGAACTCCTGTGGGTCGAAGAGGCGACCGACGTCGCCAAGAGCGCAGCCGAGAAGTCCGGATGGCATTCCGTCCCATGGGAGCAACTCCTGCAGAAGGTCATCGAGATCGGCTAGTCGCCCAAGAGGGGCATGATGACTCCGTCACATTGCCGAGCACTCGTCGTCCGGGCCTGGCGCGATCGATATGGCAGTACGGGGAACCTGTCCACGCGATCATGTATTACGCGCCCGAGAGACGAGCAGCCACCGTCGCCTCGGGCTTGAAAGGCGGCTGGATGGGTTACTTCGGCTGCCGGGCGTCGCCCCTCGGGGCAGTGACCGCGCCGGTTATGAAGGCGGTCTTCTACAATTTCCAACCCAGATGGTCGCTCGAGCCATCCCGGACGCGTGGAGCTTCGCCGCACCGGTGACGCTCCTTGAGGCGCGCCTCGCGGCTATGGATGGTGCCATGCGACGCGTCCTCTGTGACGACGTGGTCTCGTCGTCCCATGTTTCGCCTGCCGCCGACCTCGCCACGGAGGCCGTCACCGGCTGCAACATGGCTGACCGCCCGATGGGAGCGGCCAACCAGGCAGTCCCGATCCCCAACGAGCCGCATCTCAAGCAGTGGCAAGCACTCACAACGATGAACACCGGGCGACGGGCACGTCGACTGCATCGTCGATGGCAACGTCTCGCCGTCCGAAGCTCTCGTCCTCCAGGCGGCAACAAGACGGTCACCCGAGGATGGCCTCCGGTCAAATCGCGGATGGTCCGACGAGGAGTGGTCAGCAGCAGCAAACGTCGTTGGAGATACGAGGGCTGATCGATGGCAACAGGCGCATCACGGTGGCAGGCGCTGCGCTCCGCGAAGCGATCGAAGAGGACACCGATCGACTCGCCGCTCCAATCGTGGCGCCCATCGGTGACGACGGCGCAGAGGAACTCGCCGGTCTTCTCCGCCCGCTCGCCGAGGCAGTCATGGCAAGTGGAGCCGTGCCCGCACACAACAACATGGGCGTCCGGTGGCCGCCTGCTCCGATAGTCGTGGGCGCAGCGCGAATCGGGCCGGAACCGCCTCTGCCTCATTCTCGAGCGTCACCTGCCGGCACCTTGGGGGCGCACGGGCCATGATGAAGACCGGCAATCCGAGTCTCCACCGCACTTCGAGGAGGTTGTCGCAGCGGCCTTGACTGGTGCCCGTGCGCAGGCTCACGCTTCTCTAGACGATGGAAACAAGAGGAGGTTGTTGTGGCAATCCCACGTGAGTACACAGAGTCGGTCGTCGTCCCTCTGCCAACGGACACCGAGGCGCGCACCGTCATCGGCGATTCCTACGATCCCGAGGAAGCCCTCAATGTCATAAAAATGATGGCGGGCACCGAGGACATGTATCCCGCACTCGTACGGATGGTGAAAGCCATCTTTGGCACGCCGACCATCGACGACAAGCACCGCGAGATGATCATCCTCAGGTCGGCGGCAATTCTCGACGTGCCTTACGAGTGGCAGGCAAATGAAAAGATGGCCCGAAACGCCGGGCTGTCCTCGGAAGAGATCCAGGCGGCGGCGGGAGATGGACCAGTCGAAGGCATCGACGACGAATACGTCCTCATCTGTGCCGCGACGGACGAGCTCCTACGCTCCGGAACCCTCAGTGACACGTTGCTGCAGAGGATGCTCGACACGTTCGGCGACACCCCCACCCGCAAGTACGTGGCGACCATCGCGTGGTTCAGCCTCCTGAGCCTGTTCCTCAACGGCACTCGGACGCCACTGGAGATCACTGACAAGATCGGCGACCGCACGAGTCCGTTGCCCAGGTCTCCAGCCCACCCCTGACCCATCGCGATTCGCCCGGGATCAGCGGGGAGTGTCCCAGTCACCGGTTCAGCGGAAGGCCCGACCCACGTTCTTGCGGGTCGGCTGCCCTTGCCGTCCCGGCACGAACCAACTCAGTCGTCGAGGACATCGCCCGCAACGATCATCACGGCGGGGGCAGGCGGTAGATGGCCATCGCGTCGTCCGTCGGCTCCGAAGGCAGCGACCTGACCTCCAGCAGCGCGAAGCCGTTCTTCTCGAGCACCCGCCGCGAGGCCACGTTCCGCGCGTCGGGATCCGCCATGACGGCACCGCGCGGGTGCTCGGCCCGGATCAGCCGGACCAGCGTTCCGACCAAGGCGGTCCCCAGGCCCACCCCGACGCGGCTGGGCTCACCGAGCGCGTAGTCGATGCCGACGTCGCCCGGCCCGGCGCCGATGTCGGCCGCCCACTGTTCGTCCACGCCGCAGAGATACCACTGGCACCAGCCGACGGGCGCGCCGCCGTCCGCTACGACGAGGGCGTGCACGCCCTGGTCCCCTGCCAGGCTGCGGCGCAGGTCCTCGAGCTCCGCCTCCACCGAGGAGCCGGCCAGGAACCAGCGGGCGACGTGCGGCGCCGACAGCCACCCGGCGACCAGGGCCAGGTCGTCGGGCCGCATCGGGCGCAGCGTGAGCGACGGACGGGAGCTAGACAGCGCGGACTCCTCCGTACAAGGTGCGTTCCACGCTCCCGGTACGATGGCGTCGTAGCTCGCGCCTGGGAGGTTCCATGGTCGCAATCTGGCTTCTCATCCTCGTCGGTTTGGTGCTCACGGTATGGGCGGTGGCCGACGCCATCTCGAGGCCCAGCGGCGCCTTCGCCGCGGCCGGATCGAACAAGGCGATGTGGATCACCCTTATCGTCGTCTTCTGGCTGCTGACCGGCATCGTCGGCCCGATCCTGGCCGTGGTGTACCTCGCCAGCATCAGGCCCAGGGTGCGCGCCATCACCGGGTAGGTCAGTCCGGGGCCGGCGACCGACCCCAATCCCCCCGCCGACCGGCTTCAGACCATCAGGACCACCGGCACGATCATCGGCCGGCGCCGGGTGCGCTCGCCGACGAAGCGCCCCAGGGCCCGGCGGGTCGTGCGGCTCAGGGCCTCGATGTCGTGCGCCCCGTCGCGCAGCGCCTGGGACACGGCGGAGCCGACCACCTCGCTGGCCTCTTCGAGCAGCTCCTCGGCCTCGGGCGCGTAGACCCAGCCCCGGGTCTCGATCACCGGCGGGCAGCTGAGCTTGCACTCCTGGCGGTCCACCGTGACCACGACCATGACCACCCCTTCCTCGGCGAGCTTCTGGCGGTCGCGCAGCACGCCGTGCTCGATGTCGCCGACCGTGCCGTCCACGTAGACGTAGCCCCCCGGCACCCGGCCCTCGCGTGAGATGCCCTTGGCGTCGAGCGCGACGACGTCGCCGTCCTCGCACAGCAGGACCTTGGCCGGGTCGATGCCCATCGACAGGGCGAGTCGAGCGTGGTGGACCATGTGGCGGTACTCGCCGTGCACCGGCACGAAGCACTCCGGCTGGGTGACGGCCATGAGCGTCCTGAGCTCGCCCTGGCGCGCGTGTCCGCTGACGTGGACCGCCTCGGCGCCCGAGTGGACCACCTCGGCCCCGCGCCGGTGCAGGTCGTCGATCACCTGGCCCACCGACCACTCGTTGCCCGGGATGGGGTGGGCGCTGATCACGACCACGTCGTCCTCGCCGATGTGCAGCCACTTGTTCTCGCCCGTGGCCATGAGGGACAGGGCGGACATCGGCTCGCCCTGGGAACCGGTCGAGATCACGCAGAGCTCGCCCGGCGGCACGCTGTCCACGTCCTCGATGTCCACCTGCATGCCGTCGGGGATGCTGATGATGCCCAGGCGCATCCCGAGCTCGACGTTCTTGCCCATGGATCGGCCGAGCGTCGCCACCTTGCGCCCGTTGGCGGCGGCGGCGTCGATGATCTGCTGCACCCGGTGCATGTGGCTGGCGAAGCACGCCACGATCAGGCGCTTCCCCGTCTCGGCCGCGAAGACCCGCCGGAGCACCACGCCGACCGACGACTCCGACTCGGTGAAGCCCGGCTCCTCGGCGTTCGTCGAGTCCGACAACAGGAGCCGGATCCCTTGGGTCTCCGCCAGCTCGCCCATCCGGGAGAGGTCGGTGCGCCGGCCGTCCACCGGTTGCAGGTCGAGCTTGAAGTCGCCCGAGTGCAGGATGACACCCTGCGGGGTGTGGAACGCGATGGCCATGGACTCGGGCACCGAGTGGGTCACCGGGATGAACTCGACGTCGCAGGCGCCGATGCGCACCCGCTCCCCGTCGGCGACCACGACGAAGCGCGTCTTGTCGACCAGGCCCGCCTCGTCGATGCGGTGGCGCGCCAGCCCGACCGTCAGCTCGGAGCCGAAGATCGGCGCGCGCAGCTCGCGCAGCAGGTACGCCAGGCCGCCCGTATGGTCCTCGTGGCCGTGGGTGAGCACGATCCCGTCCACCCGGTCCGCCCGCTCGTGCAGGTAGGTGAACTCCGGGAGGACCAGGTCGATGCCGGGCATGTCCGGGTCCGGGAACATGATCCCGCAGTCGAGGACGACGATGCGCCCCTCGACCTCGATGCACGCGCAGTTGCGGCCGATCTCACCCAGTCCCCCGAGGAAGACGATCCGGACCGGCTTCGGCTTGCCGCGATCAGCCAAGCGGGGCACCCGTCGCCGGTGGTGGTCCCACTGCGGCCAGGATCTTGGCCGCCTGTGCGTCGAGCTCGGGCGTGGATGCGCCCATGGGCAGGCGGCACTGCCCGACCCGCAGGCCGAGCGCGCGCAGGATGGCCTTGGCGGGCAGCGGGTTGGGGAATTCGGGCGTCGACTCGAAGTCGAACGAGTCGAGCAGTTCCGCGTTGCCGGCGATCGCCGTCGCCCGGTCGCCGGTCACGAAGGCATCGACGACGCGTCGGAACTGCGGCCCGACCCAGTGCGCCGCCACGCTGACGACGCCGACGGCGCCGACCGCCATCAGGGGCAGCGTCATCACGTCGTCGCCGCTGTAGATCTCGAACCCGGCCGGCACCTGCGCCGCCAGGTGCGCCGTCGACGGGGGGTCGGCGGCGGCGTCCTTGAGCGCCACCACGGTCGGGACCTCGCGCGAGAGCCGCAGCAGCGTCTCGTGGGCGATGCGCCGCCCCGCTCGCACCGGGATGTCGTAGAGCATGACCGGGAGGTCGCCCGCCGCCACCGCCACGGCGCGGAAATGCTCGTAGATTCCCGCCTGCGAGGGCCGGTTGTAGTAGGGCGTCACGACGAGGACCCCGTCGACGCCGCACTCGGTGGCCCGCCGGGTCAGCTCGACCGAGTGGGCCGTGTCGTTGGAGCCGGTCCCCGCCAGCACCGGCACCGTGACCGCACCGGACACGGCCCGCCACAGGTCGACCTTCTCATCGTCGGAGAGCACCGAGCCCTCGCCCGTCGAGCCGGAGAGCACGAGGCCGTCGCTGCCGTGCCCGACGAGCCAGCGGCCCAGCTCGGCGGCGGCCCCGACGTCGAGCGCGCCGTCCTCGTCGAACGGCGTCACCATGGCGGTGATCACCCGCCCGAAACGGGGCACGTCCAGCTCGGGGCTCATTGCCCCCTCACGCTACCAGCGAGGGGGTCTTGCGCTCAGACGACGTTTCGCTCGGCGGGCGACCCGTCGGCGAAAGCGTCCTCGTCCTCGGTCGAGTCCGTCAGGTTCTCGAAGGCGATGGCGCCCATCTCGGTGAACTTCTGGCGCAGCCAGCCGTCCGCCGCGTCGAGCAGTCCGAGCTTCTTCAGGTTCGGGACGATCTTGGAGAAGAGCAGGATTTGGAAGTCGTCACGGTCGGGCGCCGCCTGCATGACCTTGAGGACGTCGGCGGTCGGGACCTCCATGCGCTCCCAGACCTCCTGCATCGCCATGCGGTCCTTCATGCGGATCGCGGCCTCGAACGCGAACTCCTGGCGCTCACGCAGCTCCGACGCGCTGAGCTCCTTGTAGTACTCCTGCAGGCTGAGCACGCCGAAGGCCACGTGCCGGGCTTCGTCGGCCATGACGTAACGCAACAGCTTCTTCAAGAGGGGCTCGGTGGTCATCATGTGGATGAAGCCGAAGGCGGCCAGCGCCAGGCCCTCCACCATGATCTGCATGCCGAGGTACGTCATGTCCCAGCGCGAGTCCGCCACGATGTCGTCGAGCAACATCCCGAGGTGCGCGTTCATCGGGTAGTGGCCCGACAGCTTCTGGTCCAGGTACTTGGAGAACACCTCGACGTGCCGCGCCTCGTCCATCACCTGGGTGGCTGCGTAGTACTTGGCGTCGATCCACGGCACCGTCTCGACGATCTTGGCCGTGCACAGCAACGCGCCCTGCTCGCCGTGCATGAACTGGGAGAGGAGCCAGTTCTGGTTCTGGATCCCGAACTCGATGAACTTCTTGTCGTCCCACTTCTCGAGCACGGTGCCCGCCAGCGCGGCGTCGTCCCACTGCATCTGGGCCGGGTTGGCCTCGGCGTTGGCGATGACGACCTGCTCCTGATCCACCTCGATCGACCAGTCGAGGTCGGTCTGTGCGTTCCACTGCGCCTTCTTGGCCTTCTCGTACAGCTTGTCGAGCTGCGGCTTGGCGCCCTTCTGGTAGTCCCAGGTGAATTCGGCGGGGCAATTGTCGGGGACGCGGTGGAACCCTTCCTTGTCGTAGTGGCCGACGACGCTGAGCACCGCCTCCAGGTCGTCGATGCTCTCCCGACCGATCAGTTCGAAGTTGGACCCGAACTGCTCTTGCTGGTCGTCGAGTGTCGTCATGGCGTGCCGCCCCCTTATTGGTCGGTCGTGCGGTGGATGGATGTGCGTGTGTGGCCAGAACCGTGGCCAGAACTGCGGTGAGAACTGCGGTGAGAACCGTTGACAGAAGCGTTGTCAGAACGAGGTGCGGGCCCCGGCGAATCGACGCGCAGGGCCAGGATGCCCGGCAGGATGAAGGCGCGGACGAGCGCGCGCGTGGCCGCTGTGTCGGTGAGGTCGGTGCCCGGCGATTCGTCCGAGCAGTACGTCAGCACGATGCGCACGGCCCACTCGGCGGCCCGCGTGGCCTGGTCCGGCTCGAGCCAGCGCGCGAAGAACGGTGCGGCCAGGTCGCCGGCCACCAGGAGCACGTGGTCGAGCTCGGCGAAGGTCAGGTACGGCAGGATGGCGCCGGGCTCGTAGCGCAAGAGGTACGTGAGCGCCGCGTGCGAGCGGAGTTGCCGGGCCGCCTCGACCATGCCCGCCACGAGGAGGTCTTCGAGGTCGCCCGCCTCGCCCATGGCGACGGCGAGCGACGAGAAGAGGCGGGCCACCTCGGTCTCGACGACTGCGCCCAGGATGTCCTCCTTGCCCCGGGGGAAGGCGCGGTAGGCCGTCGCCCGGGAGAGGCCGGCCTCACGTGCGATGTCGTCGACCGTGGTCTTGGCGATCCCCTGGCGGGCCAGGCACCGCAGGGCGCCGTCGACGAGACGGACCCGGGTCGAGGTTCGGTCGTCGCCACCGAGGTGGCGGACGACGCGGTCCCTGCCCGCGGTCAGGGACCCGAGAGCCCCCCGATCCGGCCTTGCGGCTGCTACACCCACTGCTGAAACAGTATGGCGAT
>CAVXPD010000018.1:0-356302 GCA_963763575.1 uncultured Acidimicrobiaceae bacterium | reverse complement strand
CCCAGCCACCTACACCGCGGCCGGAACGAGGACTCGCTCTGCGTCATCGGTCCTAGGAACGATCTGTGGTGACTCGATCTTCGATTCGTGGCAGCCGGCTGAGCCAGCGAGGCAGGTACCAACTGTGCTCGCCCAGCAAGCTCAACGTGCACGGCAAGACGATCGAGCGGATGAGGGTCGCGTCGAGAAGCAGGGCCACCGCCACCCCGAATCCCATCTGCTGGAACATGTCGAGGCCGCGGGCGAACCCGGAGAATACCGCCACGATGATGAGTGCGGCCCCCGTGATGATCTTGGCCGTCGAGGAGCAGATCACCTTGACGGCCTCGGTGGTCGAGCCCGTCCCGTCGTAGCGTTCCTTGATCCGGCTCATCAGGAAGACCTGGTAGTCCATCGAGAGAGCAAAGAGGACCGAAAAGAGGAACAGCGGCACCCAGGCGTCGATGGCGGTCACTTTCTGGAACCCGAATAGGTCTGCGCCAACCCCGTGGATGAAGACCAGGCTCAAGAGACCGTACGCAGCCCCAACCGACAGGAGATTGAGCAGGATCGAGACAAGGGCGATCACGAGCGACCGGAAGGCCACCAACAGCAGGATGAAGCTGAGGCCCAGCACGAACAGCAACACGTAGGGAGTGGGCGCCGAGACGGCGCTGAAGTAGTCGGCCGTCTCGGCCGTTTTGCCCCCGACGTAGACGCGGGCGTGGGAGCCGGCGAAGATCGACGGAACGAGATCATCGCGCAGTAGGCGGACTGCGGCCACGTCCGGGCCCGAGACCACGTCTCCCCGGATCGGAACGGTGAGTGCCAGAATCTTGCCGTTGGCAGACGCCTCAATCGTGCCGGACCCAAACCGGGGGTCTTGTGCCCAGGACTGCTTCGAGCTTCGACAAGTCCGCGTGGGTGCTGGCATCTCCGCCGTCGGCGACAATTTCGACCGGGTAGGGATCCTGGTTGGGGAAATAGCGCTGCACGGCCAGGTAACCCTGCTTGGATGGCAGATTGTCGGGAAGGGTAGCCACGCCGCTCTGACCGATATGGAGCCCAAGGAGGGGCACCGCTAACGCTACCAGTACGCCGACGGTCAGGGTCAGCATGACGACACGGTGGCGCAGAACTCCTTCGATGAAAGTTCGCCAGGTCCTGGACTCGCCCGACTCCGTGTTCCCGAGCCCCTTTCCGACAAAGGGCAGGCGTAGGGAGTTCACACGATCCCCGAGAAGGTGCAGCATTGCCGGAAGGAGGGTGAGGGCGGCGGCGACGGAGACCACCCCGACAATCACGGCGCCCGCGGCCATGCTGCGCAGGATGTTCGTCGGCACCAAGAACATGCCCAAGAGGGCGATCACGAATGTGCCGCCGCTGAACAGGACGGCGCGGCTGGCGGTCGCCGCCGTTCGCTCGATGGCTGCCTCCTTGTCGAGCCCGCCGGCCCTCTCTTCCCGGTAGCGGGAGACGATGAGCAATGAATAGTCGGTCCCGAGCGCCAGGCCCATGCCGGTCATCATGTTGATGATGAAGGTCGAGAGCTGGAACTCCTGAGCGACGAGGGTCGCAATCCCGAGGCCGACGATGATCGACAGCAGTGCCATGAGCATCGGCATCAGCCCGGCAACCACTGCTCCGAACACGAGCAAGAGGACAACGATCGAAATCGGCAGGCCGAAGTCCAGCTCCCCGTTTCGCAGGTCGCTTGTCGCCAGGGTGGTGAAGTCATTGCCCACGGTGTGGACGCCAGTCACCGCAACCGAGAACCCGCCGCTCCCATTTGCCGACTGCACCGCGCTCACCACGGGCTTGATGTCGGCGTCGCTAGCTGCCTTCAGCGAGATCAGAGCGGCGGGCCGATTATCCGAGATCAGCGGGCTGCCCGAGGCGAAATCGGCCACGACATCGGTGATGCCCGAGTCGGCTCCGACCTTTGCCTCGAGCCTGCTCACGAATACCTTGAAGTTTTGATCGCTCGCCGTCGACCTCATTGCGCTGACGACAATGACGTCAGTCGGCTTCTGGCTGACGGACCCGACGACCCTGTCGTAGAGGGCTTCGGCTTGGCTGGACTGCGTGGTGCCCACCACTTGCGCAGTTGTCGTCAAACCCTTGAGCGACGTCCCGACGAGCACCAGAGCAACCAGGACCAGAAGACCCCAGATGGCGAGAGTGCGGCGGGGGCGTCGGGAGCTAGCGGCAGCCATCTTTTGCGTGAAACCGAGGGTCGCTGCGTTTGGGAGACGCTCATTCGGGATGTCGACGTGTCGCTGACTCGGTTGTGATGATGCGTGTGCGACGTTATGCGTTGTCATCGGATTTGACTCCGTTCTTTGTCGTCTCGTCGTGCCCGATTTAGAAGGCTCTCGCCTTCGATTGGCTTCGATCGGCGACTAGACCTAGTGGACTTCAGGATGGGACCTCGACTACGGCTTGCACGGTGCGGAGCCGACTGGTGGACAGGCCGCGAACGAGGTTGTTCGCCTTGGCGACGAAGTTGTCGACGAAGTTGTGTAGTCCTAGCGGGCCGGGAGGAGTCGACAGGAAGATCTCCATGACCGCCACTGCGTCTTCAGTCATGTCAGTCCAGTGGGTGACTGAGAAGCCGGCAGATTCGATCGTGGCTCGCAAGAGCTCGGCGGAGACGAGGTAGCTCAGCTCAGGCCGGTCGGCCCACGGAAGCGGGAAGTCCAGCTCGCCCGCCGTCCCGGCGACAATGTCCCAGATGGCGAGGCGCCCTCGCGGCCGAAGCACACGGCGGGCCTCGTCGTAGAGGCCGGACTTATCGGCCACGTTCATCTGCACGTGTTGACTGGTGACCACGTCGAAGCTGGCCGCATCGAACGGTAGGTCCGTCACGTCTCCTTGATGGACCGAGATTCGATCGTCCAGCCTGACGAGTCGATTGAGCCAGCGAGAGGTTTCGCAGTACTCCTCGGTGAGGTCAATAGCAGTGACTCGACAGCTGTATTTGTCGGCGAGGAAGCGGGCTGTGCCGCCGATGCCACTGCCGGCGTCGAGCACCTCGACGTGGTTGCCGATCCCGGCCAGCTCGGCCAGCTGGCCAGTGGCGATTCGACCGAGAGTGTGGAAGTCCTCGAGCGCACTCAGATCCTCTGCCTGAATGTCACTGAGGTCCTTGCCGGCCGCGATGAGGGCCTGCTCGATGTTCCGTCGGGACGTGCCGGTTGAGTACTGGCTGTCGATCTGTGCTGTCTTCATTTGTCTAGAACTGTCCTTGTCTGTGTCGTTACTCGGAGGTAAAGGCGGTGTGCCGCTTCGAAGTAGACGCGGACCGATTTCGCTCATCAAAGGAGAGGACCCTCCTTTTCGATCGTCTATGCGACCACGCATCGCATGAGGAGTTCGGCGACGACTTCAGGCTGGTCGTGCTGTGGCCAGTGTGCGGCGTCTTCGACGATATGAAGTGACAGGTTCCCAAAGAGTCTTGCGATCTCGGCTCCAAGACTCGGGGTCAAGTAGCGATCCTTCTCGCCAAAGATGATTGAGACCGGGACCTCGATGTTTCTGAGCGCTTCGCTGTCGATGAGAGCGTCCTGCTTGTCCAAAGCGTCGAAGAGTTCCGCGGTCCAGGCTCGGATGGCGGCGATGGCATCCGGCTGGTTGGCGTCGCCAAAGAACTGAGGCAGGATCGACTGCACGGCGATGCCCTCGGGGTCGAGTGCGTTCATGTCCCACCGGGTGGCGGTGTGCTGCAGCAGCCAGAGGCGCTGGGCCTCGTCGCTCACCATGGCGTCCGCGAGCGCGCTGAATGCCGGATCGGCAAGCAGCCGGATCATCTCGGGAAGCTTGAGGGAAGGCTGGTGCCCAAAGAAGGTGTTGAGTAGCACCAGATGAGCCACCCGCTCGGGGTGCGCCACGGCGAACGCGACGGCGTCAGGCCCAGACGCATCGTGGCCGACGAGTACGGCGCGGGTGATGCCCAGACCATCGAGTACCGCCTTGAGTTCGGACCCGTGGTCTTCTGCCGTCGAGCCGACCTTGTCGGTCCGATCGGAGCGCCCGTACCCAAGCCAGTCGAAGGTCACGACCCGCCTCGGGGACAGGAGGGGTGCGAGCTTGTCGTAGATGCGGTGATCGTCGGGAAACCCGTGCATCAGGACGATCGCCGGTTCCTCGCCGGGGTAGTCGAGGACGTAGAGGGATCCCGCTTCGTGGTGCACCGAGTGCTGGTTGACATCTGTGTCGGTCTTGCTCATAACGGTTCCTTTCACGTCACGTCTCGCGAGAGGCGCAATTGTTTGGTCTTCAGATCATGGTCGCCGACCATCGTCGTCACCGACACGACGTGTCCGCCGAGGTTCGAATCTTCTCGTCGAGTCCACGAGCGATCGCGTCGATCTCGTAGGAACCAAACGACGCGAATGCACTTGATGGTTGGTCGTAGGCGACATGCGCGCCCATGGCGTCTCGGTAGACCGCCACGCGGAAAGGTGCATAGAGACCCGCCGCCGGCTCGACTGCGAGGATCTTGCGAGCAATGACCGGGTTACCGACGAGATACAGCGTCGCCTGGACCGGACCGCCGCTCAGGCTGAACAGAATTCCCTGATCGACTCGCGCAAGTGCGACGAAGCCTGTTTGGCCAACAGTGCGATCCACGAGAGCCTCGACGTCACGCCACGTTGCTTGATCGAGGACGAGTCGCAAAATCAGTAGCGGATCGAGCAACGGCACCTGTTCGTCGAACCGGCGGCGGGTCTCTTCGAAATCGACGGCGCTGTCATGGATCAGGCGGGTTGCCTGATAACTAATGGTGGTCACGTTCCTCCAGGGAGATCGTGTGCGTACTGGTCTGACCTAGCTGCCGGATGAATGCGGCAAGTGGGTGACGGCGAGCACGGAGCCGTATCGAGACAGCGGACCAACGTGGCCACCCGTAGTGGACTTACAAACCCGGGATTTATTGGACACGCCTGCTGTTTTACCACGGAACTTGAGAAAGTCAAGTACTTACTATTGATTCTCAAGTCGACGTCTGGCATACTGGCGGCATGAAGTCGTACAACCACTACTGCGCGGTGGCCAAGGCGCTCGATGCTGTGGGTGATCGTTGGACCCTGCTCATCATCAGAGAGCTCGTGAGCCAAGGTCCGTGTCGCTACACGGACCTGATGAGTGGGTTACCTGGAATTGCGACCAACCTCCTGGCCGACCGCTTGGCCTCTTTAGAGGAATCCGGCATCGTTTGGCGTGAGCCGGTTCCTCCACCCGTCGCTGCCACGCTGTACCACCTGACCGATACAGGAGCAGACCTCAAGCCGGTACTCGACGCTCTCGGCATATGGGGTGTTCGTTTCATGTCTGAAAAAGACGAGACAGATCAATTCCGCAGTCACTGGTTCAAGCGTCCGGTCTCGATGTTTCTAAAAGACCGGGCGCCAGATGGGCCTCCGGTCTCCATACAGCTCAGTCCGGAGGACTACCCAGCCGTCATCGAGGCCTCGCGAGACGGAATCCGAACGCGACCTGGCAGAGTTGAATCCCCTGATCTCGAACTTGCTGGGCCCCCACATCTCATCTTGGGAACCCTCTCGGGTCGTTTGAGCGTCAAAGAAGCCAAGGCGGCCGGTCTGACGCTGACGGGAAGGGTCGCTGTGTTGAATCGGTTGCGCCGAGACAGCGCAGACGCCTCGGTCGCCAACGCTGTCGGTGCCCAGGAATCCGCGTGGTCACGTGAAGCGGAGGTGGCGAAGCCGTGAGAACCAGTACTGGAGAAACAGCGTGAACGATCCCGGTCGCCGCGATGGGATGGCTCAAACCGACGGGGGCTTGTGGTCATGACCGAGCTCGCAATCGGCATTGCTGGACTCGCCCTGACGGTCGCTGGGGTCTCGCTTGGGTTGACCATCTATCAACTGCGGGATCAGCGCCACCGTGACACTCGTGACTTGTGAGTGCCTGGACGGTTAATGAATCTCGTTACTGGGAACCACGGGCAATACCGGACGACCGCTCGTCCACGAACTAGTGGCCAGAGGAGCAACATTCCGCATTCCTGCTCGCGACCGCGACAAGACTCTGGCGTTGTTTCCTTCCGCAGACATCGTTGAGGCTGATCTCGACGAATCACGATCCATCGCAGCCGCGATGGACGATGCAGAGCGGATCTTCCTTTGAACCGGGGTATCGGCACAGAGCAAACCTTCAAGACACCCGGCCGCCAACCTGTGAGTAGCGCTTTTGCCGAATGCGGCGAAACCGCAACGACAGATCCCGTAGCGCTCAACAGTGCTTCGTGATCTTCTGGGGGATCCCACCTCGGCCCTCTGACCTGGGCCTTTGGTGGAGGTGAAGGGACTCGAACCCTCGGCCTCTACATTGCGAACGTAGCGCTCTACCAGCTGAGCTACACCCCCGCGGCCACCGAGATTAGTCGGCAACCCAGGCACGCCCGAGAGCGCCTAGCCGAGCGACGAAGAGGGCGATGACCGGAGGCCGACGGTGGGCCCGGGAGAACGCAGGCCCCGGTGCGTGAGCGCAAGATGCTCAGCGGGCGGCGGCGGCCCCGGACATCTCTTCGGCGTCGTCCCAGGCGCCGGGGTAACCGGCTGTCGCCGGATCGAACGTGGCCTCGTCCGGCTCGACGAAGGCGTCGTCGCCGTAGGACGCCACCGGGCGCCGGGCGCGTCGGTGCATCCGTTGTTGGGCCTCGACCTCCTTCGCGTACGCCATCAGCCCGACGAGGGCGAGTGCGGGGAGACCGGTGAGCGCGGTGAACACCCAGGCGAGGTGCATCCCCGGGAATATGCCGATGATGAGCGTGGAGAGGGCGACGCCGCCAAGACAGCGCAGCAACAAGGTGAACCGCCGCCGGGCCTCGTCGCGGCGGAGTGCGCGCAGGTCACCTCCGACTTCGGGCGGGCACGCAGGCTCGGGGCGGTCGAGGACACCGACCCGCTCGTAGTGGAGACCGTCGTGGTCTTCCACGTCGGACACGGCCGCGTCATGGGTCGGCCGGAGGAGCACCAACTTCGGTCTCGAGCTGTCGGCGGCCGGCGAGACCGCTTCAGCCTCGGCGCCGGCGGGCGCGGGCAACGCCGTGTGCAGGCGGTAAGCAGGCGAAACGGTCTTGGGCCCGGCATGCTCGAGCAGCCGCAGCTGGTGGTGGAAGTGGTCGATCGAGCCCACGCCCTGCCGTTCTCCGAACTTTCGCCATGCGCTCGGTGCCAGGACCGCCAGCCACAGCAGTCCTACGAGGACCAGCAAGATCACAATCGTCAACTCCCCGACGACCTACCTTCTGTCTCGGCTAAAAGCCTAATGAAAGGCTCTTTCCAAAGGGTGGATGGTGGGGAAATGCACAGCGCCGACCTCGTCGGCACTTCTCCGCTGGACCTCGTTTGTACCAATGTGGCCGCGCCGTTTCAAGCACTTTCTTGCCGCCCTGCTCAGCCGCGCGGCCGACTGCTGAGAGTGGCGCGACTCCACCATCGCCCGTCGCTGCAGCCGACGGTGACGTCGACCTCGAAGCAGGCCGACACGTTCGTTGACGTGATGACGTCACGCAGGGGCCCGGCGGCCATGATGGTGCCGCGGCGGACCAGGCCACCATGGGTGAAGCCCGGCGGGATCTCCTCGCAGTGGTGCGTGACGAGCACCACCGGCGGGCTCTGCGCGTCGGAGGCCAGCGCCGCGAGCTGCACGAGGAGCCGTTCCCGGGCTCCGAGGTCGAGCCCGGCGAAGGGTTCGTCGAGCAACACCAGCTCGGGGTCGCTCATCAGCGCCCGTGCCAGCAACACCTGCTGGCGCTCCCCCTCCGAGATCACCCCGAACGGGCGGTCGCCCAGTTCGGCCACGCCGCCCCGGGCCAGCAGGCCGTCCGCCTTCTCCCAGTCCTCCGTCGTGTAGCGGTTCCACCAGGTCTCGAGCGCCCCGAACCGGCCGCTAGCGACGACGTCGCGGGCAACGAGGTCCGCCCGGAGTTGTCGGGTCACCGCGCCGCTGACCAGTGCCACGCGGGGGCGCAGGGTGCGGACGTCGACCTCCCCCGAGCCGAGCCCCCAGCACCTCGACGGTGCCCGCAGTGGGCCAGAGCCGAGCGGCCGCCACCTGGAGCAACGTCGTCTTGCCCGAGCCGTTCGGGCCCAGGATGACCCAGCGGTCGGTGTCATCGACGCGCCAGTCGACTCCCGAGAGCACCCGCACTCCCTCGCGGCGGACCGTGACGCCCGAGAGGGCGAGGGCCGGCGGGCGGTTCACGCTTCGGTGGAGGTGTCCTCTACGAGACGCCGGGTGACCCGCCCGATCAAGCCCGAGCAGCATTGCACCCAGGTGCGCTCACCTGCGAGCCACAGCCAGACCTCACGTCGATAGTCGACGACGATCCGCGCCAGCTCGTCCTCGGTCAGCCCGGAGGACGACAGCGACCGCCAGCGCGACCACAGCCACGGCACGAACCCGTCGTCTCCGGCGAGCACCTCGTCGAGCTCACGCCCCTCGTGGATGGCGGCCAGCCAGGCGTCGGCCCGGGCGGTGGGCTCGTCGGGCACGTGCAGCACGGGTGCCGCCGTCATGCTCATCGCCGGATGTAGACGGGCTGGCGGTCCGTGCCCTCATAGCTGCGCACGTGCTCGTCGAAGTCGATGAACATCGGGGCATCGGGGTCCAGCTTGCGCTCCAAGGACCGGTTGGCGATCTTCTTGTCCAAGGCATCGAGCCGGAGGAGGGCGGCCGGGTCGTCCAGCCCCCGGACGTCGAGCTTGGCGCGGGCCGCCTGGAAGGCCAGGCGCCCCCGCTCCGTCCGGATGATCACACTTGTCCATCCGTTCATGGACCCGACACTCCCGACCGAGATGTCGGCGGAGCGACCGAGGAAGTCGGCACACTCGTCACACCCCTTGAGCGCAGCCCCGTGGAAATCCTTCACCGGTTCATCGACCGCCAATTCCCCGTCCCGGTACTCGACGATCATGCGGCCCCTGATGACGTCCATCTTGGAGACGCGATCGAGATCGACGCCGCGCTTGTCGCGGAGCTCCCGCAGCGTCAGGGCCTCGTAGTCGAAGTTCTTCGTGCACATCAACGCGATGCTCAGGACGACCGCATCGACCCGGTGGGCACCCGTCGGCCAGCGACGCGCCTGCATGGCCCGGAGCCCCTGTACTTCGCATGGCGTTCCCACCACCGCGATCCGCGGCTTCGCGGGCAGTGCGTAGCGCGACAGATCGAGCTCGGCGAGCGCCATCGTCTGGTTGTAGAAGCTGCCCGACGCGGCGCGGAGCTCGTCGGCGGTGGTGGCGATCGTGGCGATGCCCTTCCACTGTTCATCGGGATCGTCGCTCGGCTTGGACACCAGCGCACCATCGATCTCCCCCGCCGCGAGCAGCCCGATGAGGAGTGCCGTGACCGCGCCCCCGTCCTGCGCGTCATCGACCTCGGTCGAGGCGCGGACGGCATAGGAGTCCACCACGGCGCCGAGCCCGTCGGCCGGCGGCCCACCGCTGATCTTCCAGTAGGTGTCGGCCGAGTCGGAGCGCACCTGCGCGGCTTGGACGGGCGCATCCCCGTCGGCGTCCACCGTCGACGGCGGCCACAGGGCCTCGTACCGCAACCCGCCGCGCGGGCAGAAGTCCCAGCAGAGCGAGCACCCGGTGCACATCTTGACCAGCTCGGGAAGGTCGGTGTCTTCGTCGATGCCGATGGAATTCGACGGGCAGACGGCCACGCAGGTGCCGCACTGGATGCAGCGGTCGGCATGGATGACACCGGCCTCGAGCTCCCAGAACCACACCTTTCCCGGCGGCTCCGTGATGCCGTTCATCTGCTCCCGGAGTCGGTAGCGCTTCACGACGTCACCGCTTCGGTCGCCCCGACCAACGTCGACCGCAGCTCGTCGGGTGCGGTCCGCCGGGCCCAGAGGTAGAAGGGCTCGCCAGGACGGTGCTGGTCGCGGTAGCGGGACACGACGCGCAGCAAGGCGTCGGGCACCCGTTCGACCGGCATGGCCCCCGCGATCCAGTCGATGAAGGCGGCGTCGGGCCCCAGCGATCCGCCCAGGCCGATGTCGACCGCCTCTTCGATGTGTTCCTCGACGTGTGCGATGTCGCCACGGAACCCGATGTCCGCGATCTGCGGTTGGGCACACGACGCCGAGCAGCCCGAGAAGTGCAACCGGATGATGCCGGCGTCGCGCCGTGCGCCGTGCGCGTCGCCGTTGGCCTCCGTCTCGCCCGATCCGCTGCGGTCGGCCGCGGCGTCCTCGTCGCCGGTCGCAAGCCTGGCATCGAGCGCCCGCGCCCACTTCACGGCCCGCTCTTTCGTCTCGACGACGGCGAACCGGCAGAACTCCGACCCCGTGCAGGCGACGACACCGCGCTCGAAGGGTCCGGGGAACGGCGAATAGGTCTGCATGAGCGGCTCGGCCAACAGGTCGTCGAGCCGGCTCTCCGGCACGCCCGAGACGATGAAATTCTGGTCCGTCCCGATGCGAACGCCGCCGTCCCCGTAGGTCTCCGCCAGCCGGGCCAGCTCGACGAGGTCGA
Source organism: uncultured Acidimicrobiaceae bacterium (assembly GCA_963763575.1). GTDB lineage: Bacteria > Actinomycetota > Acidimicrobiia > Acidimicrobiales > RAAP-2 > Bog-473. The sequence goes on along the minus strand of CAVXPD010000018.1, from coordinate 345,809 downwards.
TGCCGTGCATCCGTCCCACCGGGACCGAGCAGCCGACGTAGAACAGGCCGTCCTGCTTCTGGGGGTGGATGCCGACGTGGTCACCGCGGAACGCCGTGGTCAGCTCCCGGCCCGCGGGCTCGAACGCGAAGTTCGTCCGCTCGTCCAACGCGGACCGAAACCCCTCGGGCCCGAGCTCCTGCGCCAGGTAGCGCATACGGGCGAGTCCCCGGTTCTCCCGGTTGCCCAGCTCACCGAAGACCTGGGCGATGCCCCGGCACAGCTCGACGGCCTGGTCGGGCCGGATGAACACGTCGATGTCCGAGGCCATGCGCTCGCCGTCCGACAGCCCCCCGCCGACGAGCACGTTGAAACCGACCGTGCCGTCTGCGTGTTCGGCCGGCCACAGGCCGACGTCGTTGATCTCCACTCGCGCACAGTCCTCGGTGCACCCGGTGACGGCGACCTTCCATTTACGGGGCAGATTGGCGTACTCCCGGTTGCCGGTGAAGAAGGCCGAGATCGCTTTGGCCACGGGATAGGCCTCGACGACCTCCTTCTTGTCGAGGCCCGACACGGGACACGAGCACACGTTGCGGGCAGAATCGCCGCACGCCTGCACGGTGGTCAGCCCGACCTCCCAAAATCGCTGCCAAATCCGGGGCACGTCGGCGATACGGATCCAGTGCAGCTGGATGTCCTGCCGCGTGGTCAAGTCGGCGTACCGGTTGCCGAAGACGGGACTGTCGTCAGGGCCTTCGGCGAACGCTTCGGCCGCCACGCCGACCTCGCGCACCTGCGCTGCCGTCATGACGCCGCCCGGCACCTTGATCCGCAGCATGAAGGCGTCGCCCCCCTGGCGCTGCGGGTACAGGCCCACCCACTTGAGACGCTCCTGCTCGCCGGGAATCTTGTCGATCGACGCCGGACCCTGCTTCGAATAGGTGTCGATCACCGCCTGCGCTACCTCGAACGGGTGGCGCGCCAGTTTCCATTGCTCGACGTTGTTCAGCTCGCCGATGTTGCGGTACGGCCGGATGAATTTCAGCCCGCGGTCGCGTCTGCCCCGAAATTCGATTCCGTACGGGTTGTCGAAGTCACGAGGCACTAGATGTGCAGGCCGCACTCGGACTTGTCGAGGCCCGACCAGCGTCCGGCGCGCGCGTCCTCACCGATGGCCACGGGCCGCGTCGTCGGCGCGCAGCCGATCGACCGATACCCGCGCGGGACGAGGGGATGCAGCGGCAGCTCGTGGTCGGCGAGGTACGACGCGATGTCGTCGTCGGTCCATGTCGCCAACGGGTTCACCTTCACCAGCCCGAAGGTGGCGTCCCAACTCACAATCGGCGCGTCGGCGCGGGTCGGTCCGTCCGACCGCTTCAACGACGTCAACCAGGCCTCCTTGCCGGCAAGAGCGCGCCGCAGCGGCTCCACCTTGCGGAACTGGCAGCACTGATCGCTCCCGCACGGGTACGCGGCAGCCTCGGGTCCCGGCCTGGTGACGGTGAGGTTCAGGTCGTAGTGGTCGCGGACGCTCTCGACGAAGGCCAGCGTCTCGGGGAAGTGCGCTTCGGTGTCGAGGAAGACGACCTCGATCCCGGACGCCACCTTCGTCGCCAGGTCGATGAGCACGATGTCCTCGAACGATGCGGCCAGCGCCAGCGAGTCGCCGAAGACGTCGACTGCCCAGCCGATGATCGAGCTGACGGGCGCGCCCTCGAACTCCTTGCTGACGAGGGCCAGGTCCTCGGCGCTCATCGCCGGCTGCTGCCTTTCGTCCTTTAGGCTGATTTGGGTCACCGATCCTCACCTTCGTGCCACGCGGCCCTCGTCACGAGGCGGTCGGCCCGTCCCGGCAGGGCCCGCCAGCGGCGCTTGACGCTCGTCGGATTGCAAGCGTTAGTATACATGACCAATCTGGTCATGATTTATTCGTGACCTGCATTGTCACAATTCGAAGAGGGCCCCCATGGACACCGCCGCGACCTACCGTGACCAGGATGATCGACCCGACGCGGCCCGCCGGGGCGTCCGGAGCGATGCCTCAGTAACCGCACTGGTCAGGCCGGTCGAGCGTCCGCTCGGCCACCTCGACCTCCTCGAATCGCTGGCCATCTTCATCGTCCGCGAGGTGGCCGCCGAGTCAGAGCGCCCCGTCCTCTTGTTCAGCGGCGGCAAGGACTCGGCCGTCCTGCTGCACCTGGCGGCGAAAGCCTTCAAACCGGGGCGCATCCCCTTCCCCGTGCTGCACGTCGACACCGGCCACAACTTCCCCGAAGTGCTGGCCTACCGGGACGCGCAGGTCGACGCGGAGGGTGCCCGGCTCGAGGTGGCCAAGGTGCAGGACTCCATCGACCAGGGCCGGGTGTCCGACCCCGGGCCCGGAGGCACGCGCAACCGGCTGCAGACGACCACGCTGCTCGACGCGATCACCGCCAATGGGTTCGACGCCGCCTTCGGCGGGGCCCGGCGGGACGAGGACAAGGCGAGGGCGAAGGAGCGTGTCCTCTCGTTCCGCGATTCGTTCGGGCAATGGGACCCGAAGCGCCAGCGCCCCGAGCTGTGGCAGCTGTACCAGGGCACGGTGCGCCCGGGCGAGCACCTGCGCGCCTTCCCGCTCTCGGACTGGACCGAGCTCGACATCTGGCAGTACATCCGCCGGGAGCGGATCGCGCTCCCTTCCATCTATTACGCGCACGACCGGGAACTCGTCGAGCGTGACGGCATGCTGCTGGCGCTCAGCGAATGGGTCTCCCCGGAGCCGGGTGAGCAGGTGCGCCGGGAGACCGTGCGGTTCCGTACCGTCGGCGACGCCACGTGTACCGGAGCCGTCCGCTCGACTGCCTCGACGGCGGACGAGATCATCCGCGAGACGGCGTTGTCGCGGATCTCCGAGCGCGGGGCCACACGCGCCGACGACCGCTTCTCCGAGACGGCCATGGAGGACCGCAAGCGCGAGGGCTATTTCTAAGCCCATGACGACCCAGCCCGGCTCGCCGGCGTCCGGCGGCCTGGAGCTCGATGCGGACACCATGGACCTTCTCCGGTTCGCCACGATCGGCTCGGTCGACGACGGCAAGAGCACCCTGATCGGCCGGCTCCTGTTCGACACCCGGCAGCTCTTTGACGACCAGGTCGCCGCGATCGAGACCGCGTCGGAACGCCGCGGGCTGGGAGAAGTCGACCTCTCGTTCGTCACCGACGGCCTGCGAGCCGAGCGCGAGCAGGGCATCACCATCGACGTCGCCTACCGATACGCGGCAACGCCGCACCGCAAGTTCGTCATCGCGGACTGCCCCGGGCACGTGCAGTACACGCGGAACATGGCCACGGGGGCGTCGACCGCCGACCTCGCGCTGGTCCTCGTCGACGCCGCTTCGGGCCTGCGCGAGCAGACGCGCCGCCACATCTGCATCGCCGCACTCCTCGGCGTGGACCAGCTGGTGGTCTGCGCCAACAAGATGGACCTCATCTCGTGGGACCGTTCGGCCTATCAGCACATCGTCGACGAGATCGACGCGCTGGCACACCGGCTGGGGATCTCCTCGTCCACGGTGATCCCGATCAGCGCGCTCCACGGCGACAACGTCGTCGGGCGCTCGGACCAGGCGCCCTGGTACGACGGGCCGACGGTGCTCGATTCCCTCGAGTCCGCCCAGGCCGGCGGCTGGGCCACCCAGCACGGGGTGAGCCGGGGAAGCGGCGCCCGCCTGCCGGTGCAGTGGGTGCTCCGGCAGCCCGGTGGCGGCCGCAACTACGCCGGGATGGTGAACGGCGGACCGTTCCGGGTCGGGGACCCGGTGATCGTGCTGCCGGAGGGTGCGCCCACGACGGTGCGCGCCATCGAGACGGCTGACGGATCCCTCCAACGCGCCGAGGTCGGCCAGTCGGTGTCGATCCGGCTGGCGGACCACCTCGACGTGTCCCGGGGCGACCTCATCGCCGCCGCGGACGGAACGCCGCAGGTGACCGACACCTTCGAGGCCACGGTGTGCTGGTTCTGGGAGCGGCCTCTCGCCGCCGGCGACCGTCTGCGGCTCAAGCACACGACCCGTGTGACTCCGGTCGTCGTCGAAGACGTCACGGGCATCTTCGACGTCAACGACCTCAGGGTGACCGAGGCAAGCGAGCTGAACGAGAACGACATCGGCGTCGTGAGGTTGCGGACAGCCACGCCGCTGGCGGTCGACCCGTATCAGAGCGACCGGATCACGGGAAGCTTCGTCCTGATCGATGAGCTCTCGTTTGCGACGATCGCAGCGGGCATGATCGGGCCGCCGCGGCTTCATGACTGAGGAGCCGGCACAGGTCGTCGACTTCTACCCCGTCGCCCTCGACGTCTCGAGCCGTCCGTGCCTGGTGGTGGGGGGCGGTCGCGTGGCTGCACGCAAGGCGCGTGGGCTCCTCGCGTGCGGTGCGGCCGTCACCGTCATCGCGCCGTCACTCAGCTCGGAGATGGAATCGATCGAGCCGAGGCTCCACGCCGTGGAACGACGGCCGTACCGAGAAGGAGACGCAGCCTCGTTCCGGCTCGTCGTGACCGCGACGGGTCTGCCCGCGGTCGACGCCGCGGTGCATGCCGACGCCGAAGCCTCCGGCGTCTGGATCAACAGTGCCGACGACCGCGCCCATTCCTCCTTCATCCTCCCGGCGGTCCACCGCGATCGTGCCGTGACCGTGTCCGTGTCGACGGGCGGACTCAGCCCGGCGCTTTCGTCGTGGCTGCGCGACCGCTTGGCGGCACAGTGCGAGGGCGTCGGGGCGCTGGCACAGCTTGCTGGGCGAGGCGAGGTCACGGATGCTCCGGGCCGGGTTGGCCACCGACTCGGTGGATTGGGTGCGCCTGCTCGACGGCCCACTCCCCGAACTCGTGCGGTCGGGCGACCTCGACAATGCCAGGACCATTGTCGACGGCTTCACGCACACGTAGCCCTCCTGGCCCTTCGGGTCTCCCAGCTCAGACCCGTATTCTGCGAGTGCACCGAAGCTGCGGGCGCGGGAGCGGGCGACGCAGGCCTCAGGGTTGGGCGACCATGACGATGGTCCCCAGCACCAACAACACGAGGACGACGGTGGCCGAGCGCTCGAGCCTCGCGGCGTCGGCCCGCAGCGCCGCCGCCTCGGGGGCCGGGTCGAGACCGGGTCCGGCCGCCGTGACGATCTGCTGGAGGCGCCGCTCGGCCGGCCACATGAACACCTCGGCCACGACGGCGAGGAGGACGAAGAGGGCCAGTCCGGTGAGGACCCAGGCGTCGCCGAGGTCGTAGGCGCCCTGGCTCATGGCCAAGAGTGCGAAACCGAAGACCGGGATGCCGTAGACGGTTCGTCCCGCCCAGTTGACCCCCGGTTGGAAGTAGCGGCGGAGGGGGTCCGAGAGCGGAGCGGGCGAGCCGGCCTGGCGCCGGAGCCGGCGTGCGGTGGCCGCCGCCGCGGCCGTCGTCGCGAGCCCGATGACGACGCAGGCGACATGGAGCACCAGCACGATGTCGAAGGCGGCGCCGTCCGGCTGGTGATGCATGGGCGACATGTTCTCTTATGTGGGGCTTAGGCCCGGAGCGCCCGGCGCGACGGTCCGGTGTCGGGCCCGTGACGTGCTGCCTCGTCACGCTGCAGAACCTGTACCGTAGAGGTGGAGGTAAGCAAGAGGTTGGGTGCTGTGCGGATGGACGAAGTTGTGCCCGAGGGCGTGACGCGATGAACCAGTTGCGACTCGATCCGTTGTCGGGCCGCTGGGTGGTCGTGAGCCCGGGCCGCTCCCAGCGGCCCTACTCCTTCGTCACCCGGTCGCCGGAGCTGGCGGACCCGCTCGGGAGGCCGTGCCCCTTCTGCCCCGGCAACGAGGAGGACACCCCGCCGGCGCTCGAGTCCTACGGTCCGACCGGACGCTGGCTGGTGCGGGTGGTGCCCAACCTCTACCCGGCCTTCGAGGGCGACGAGCCCTTCGTGGTCAACAACCGGGGCCCGGTGTTCACCCAGGCCACCGCCGGGGGCATCCACGAGATCCTGATCTTCTCCCCCGAGCACGACGCCACCTTGGGCCAGCTGAGCGCCGAGCAGGTCGAGCTCGTCATGGCCGCCCTGCGCGACCGGCTCGAGGAGCACGCGTCGCAGCCCAACCTCCGCTACACCCAGGCCATCGTCAACTCGGGCCGCGAGGCGGGCGCCTCCCTCCACCACCCGCACGGGCAGCTGCTCGGCATGTCCTTCATCCCGCGGGAGCTCGCCGAGGAGCAGGCGCGTTTCGCGCGGTTCGTCGGGTCGTGTCTCTTGTGCACCACGATCGAGGCCGAGGAGGACTCCGAACAGCGTGTGATCTACGCGAACGACCGCGTCGTCGTGGTCTGCCCGTTCTGGAGCGCCGTGCCCTACGAGATGCTCGTCATGCCGCGCGAGCACAACCCGCATCTGCACCGCAGCCCGACCGAGGACCTCATCGCGGTCGGCGAGGCTATCCGCCGGGTGCTCCAGCAGATGGCCGAGGCGATCGGCGACGTGGCCTACAACATCGTGTTCCACTCGGCCCCCTATCGAGTCGGCGAGCCCTACCACTGGCACGCCCACATCTGGCCGAAGGCGACCACCACCGCCGGGTTCGAGTTGGGCACCGGGGTGGCGGTCAACGTGGTCTCACCCGAGGAGGCCGCCGAGACCCTCAAGGTCTCCGCCCTGACCCACTGAGCACGGCGGCCGGACTCCTCGTCCGCCAACGGCGGCGAGGACCACGACCCTCGGGTGGTGGTGCGACACAGGCCCTTGTCAGAGGGTGTTGGCTTCGTGTGGCCGCGCCGTATACAGCGACTGGGTCTATCCGAAACTGGACGCAATGACGACAAGTACGGCCTACGGCGACGGCAGGGCCACTCGCCGATGGGGATGTCTAGGCGCCGGCCACCGAACGGGCCAGCTCGAGGAACGACACGAGGCGCCGCACCAGGTCGCGGTCGGATCCGACCAGCCCAGCGATGCCGGGAGTGCCGAGATACCCGCTCACGAAGGCGCGGCGGTTGCGCGTCTCCCAGGCCTGCCCGAGCACGGCCAGGTCCTGGCGGCCCGTCGGATCGCGCTCTCCTGCCGCCGCCGTGCTGGCCTCGTGCAATGACCAGAGCATGTCGGCCACGTCGGCCAGCGGGGTGCGGCGGCCGGGCTCCGACGACCCGCCGAGCACGCCACCGGGCGCGCAGTCGCTGACCACCCAGCCCTGGTCGGTGCGCGCGGTCCGCCCGAGGTGGAAGTCGCCGTGCGTCCGCAGCACCGGCAAGTGCACCTCGGCCTCCCGCAGCCACTTGAGCAGATCGGACACCCCCGGCGCGTCGAGCAGCGTGGGGTCGGCGCGCACGATGGACTCCTCCGCCGCGTCGACCCAGTCGGCCACCGGTTCGCGGTGGCGAAGGAAGGCACGGTCGAGCGCGAGGTGCATGCGCGCCGTCATGATCCCGAGCGACCGGGCCTCGGCGCCGAAGTCGCCGCCGGCGGCCTCGGGCGAACCACCGGAGGCGTAGTAGTCGCGCAGGGACGTGAGCGCCAGGGCCCAGCCGCCCGAGCGGTCGGCCAGCGGCTCCTGCACCACCCCGAGGTCGCGACCCTCCCACGTCCAGCGCACGAGCGGCGCGGCCAGGTGGTTGAAGCCCGCCTCGTCGAGCCCCACCATCAAGTCGACGTCGGGCCGCGGGTGGGAGACGAGCCAGGGGAACACCCTCAGATCGCCCCGGTCGCCGCAGTCGATCACCACCGCGTCCTCGTCGTCCTGCAGCACGTTGACGGGGCCGGTACGCGGCTCGACGCCGCGGACGGCGGCGAGGAGCAACGGTGCGAGCTGCGCGTCGCGCAGGGCATCGGTGCACACGGCGAGGCCGGCCTCGTCGTCAAGCAGGCCGAGCGCAACCTCCTCGCCCGGACGCAGGAAGTGCTGCTCGTCCGCCACGCCGCGCAGCCCCACCACGAAGTGGGCCTCGCCGCCGTCCACCCGCGCCACCACGTCGAGCAGGCCGGGGCGGCCGGGACGCAGCTCTTCGGCCCGCAGGATGGTGATCGTCCCGCCCGGCGCGACGTGGCGCATTCCGAGCCACGCCTCGGTCAGCGTGCTCAGCGCCCGGTCGCGCTCGGCCGTCACTCCTGGACCGGCCTCTCGTCGGGGGCAAGGTCGAAGAACTGCTCGGGGACAAGGTCGAACCACAAGAAGCCGTAGGGAGGGAGCGTGATCGTATAGGGCTCGTCCGAGATGCCTGGGAACGGGACCCGCCCGAGCACCTCGTAAGGAGTCGAGCCGGCCCACTTGGCCAGCCCGAGCTCGGCCGGCTGCGCGAACCGGCTGAGGTTGTGCACACAGAGGACGGCCTGGTGGCGCCGCACGACCTCGTCACCCTCGCTCTCGTTGCCCGCCGGCACTGTGCGCGCCAGCACGGGCGAGCGTCCCCACTCGGGCGCGTGGTCGGCCGTCTGGGTGACCGACGGGCCCAGGGAGGGCGCGGCGGTCAGGATGTCGACCACCTCGCCCGAACGGACGTAGGCCAGGACCGAAGGGTTGGCGCAGGGCAAGACCTCCATCTTGCCGACGCCCATCACCGGAAGCGCCCGCCGCTCGGTGAGGAGCCGCTGCAGCCAGTGCAAGAAGGAACCCTGGTTGCGCAGCTGCGCCTCGACGTTGAGCGCGGCGAACCCGAAGACGGGGTCCATGAGCGGCGGGAGGTAGAGCTGGGCGAAGTCGGCGGCGGAGAAGCCGCCGTTGCGGTCCGGCGACCACTGCATGGGGGTACGCACCGAGTCCCGGTCACCGAGGTAGATGTTGTCACCCATGAGCAACTCGTCGCCGTAGTAGATCACGGGACTGCCTGGGAGGGAAAGGATGAGCGCGTACAGCAGTTCGGCCGTGCGCCGGTCGTTGTCGAGCAGCGGGGCCAGCCGGCGGCCGATGCCCATGTGCCGCTTCATCCGGGGGTCCTTGGCGTACTCCGCCATGAGGTAGTCGCGTTCCTCGTCGCTCACCTGCTCGAGCGTGAGCTCGTCGTGGTTGCGCAAGAAGATGGCCCATTGGCAGTCCTCGTTGATGGCGGGCGTCTGGGCCAGGATCTCGGTGATCGGGTAGCGCTGCTCGCGCCGCACGGCCATGAACAGGCGCGGCATCAGCGGGAAGTGGAAGCAGAGATGGCACTCGTCGCCGTCGCCGAAGTAGTCCGCCACGTCGCTCGGCCAGCCGTTGGCTTCTGCCAGCAGGATCCGCCCCGGGTAGTCGGCCTCGACTTGCTTGCGCACGCGCTTGATGAAGGCATGCGTCTCGGGCAGGTGCTCGCCGCTCGTGCCGTCGCGCTGGTACAGGTAGGGCACGGCGTCGAGACGGAAGCCGTCGAAACCCAGGTCCAGCCAGAACCGCACGAGGTCGATCATGGTGTCGACCACCTCGGGGTTCTCATAGTTGAGGTCCGGCTGATGGTGATAGAAGCGGTGCCAGTAGTACTGCTGGCGGGTGTCGTCCCACGTCCAGTTGGAGCGCTCGACGTCGGTGAAGACGACCCGGGCGTCGGGCCACTTCTGGTCGTCGTCGTTCCATACGTACCAATCGGCCTTGGCGTTGTCCCGCGACGAGCGCGACTCGGTGAACCACGGGTGCTCGTCGCTCGTGTGGTTCATCACCAGGTCCGCGATGACCCGGATGCCCCGCCGGTGAGAGTCCTCGAGGAAGGCCACCAGGTCCCCGATGCTGCCGTAGTCCGGGTGGACGTTGAAGAAGTCGCTGATGTCGTAGCCGCCGTCGCGCATGGGCGAGGGGTAGAAGGGGAGCATCCAGATGCAGTCGACGCCCAGCCACTCGATGTAGTCCAGCTTCTCGCGCAGGCCGCGCAGGTCGCCGATCCCGTCGTTGCTGGCGTCCATGTAGCCGCGGATCAGCACCTCGTAGAACACGGCGTGCTGGAACCAGCGCACCGAGGGGTCGAAGGCGCCCTCGCGCGAGCTGACCGGGATCGGTGGCGAGCTCATTGGATCATTCGGATCGCTCGGGACATTCGGGACATTGGGGTCGTTCGGGTCGTTGGGGTCGTTGGGGTCGTTCGGGTCGTTGGGGTCGTTCGGGTCGTTCGGGTCACATGGACTCTTCGGCGAGCTTGGCGCGTCCGCTCAACGCCCTACGAAGGTGGCCTTGCCCGGGCCGTTCTCGCTGAACGAACGGATGCCCCGGGCGGCGTCTTCGGTGCGGGCCACGGCGGCGAACGCCTCCTGCTCGATGCGGAGGCCCGCTTCGAGCGTACCCTCGAGCCCCCGGTCGACGGCGTCTTTGGCCAGGCCGTGCGCGAGGACCGCGCCGGCGGCCAGTTCGGCCGCCCACGCGAGCGCGGCGTCCAACACGTCGTCGGGCGCCGCGGTGCGGTTGATGAGGCCGATGGCGAGCGCCTCGGCGGCCCGTACCTGGCGCCCGGTCATGATCAGGTCCTTGGCCCGCGAGGGCCCGATGAGGCGCGGCAGCCGCTGGGTGCCGCCACCGCCGGGCAGAACTCCGAGCAGAACCTCGGGCACGCCGAAGCGGGAGTCCTCGGAGCCGACGCGGAAGTCACACGCCAGGGCGAGCTCGAGCCCGCCGCCGAGCGCGTAACCGTTCACGGCGGCGATGGTGGCCCGCGGGATCGCCGCCAGGGCGCCGAGCGCTCGGGCGAAATTCTCGCCGACGGACTCGGCACCGACGCCCTCCAGTTCGACGATGTCGGCTCCGGCGGCGAAGATGCGGCGCCCGCCCCACAGCACGACCGCGCCGGGCGGGTCGGCAGTGAGGTCCTCGGCCGCGTCGCGGAGCTGGCCGAGGAGAGTGGCCGAGAGCGCGTTCGCCTTGGGGCGGTCCAGCCTGATCAGCGCGACGCCGTCGGGGCGGCGCTCGGTGGTGACCAACGTTTCGGACTGTGCCATGGGCCGCACCGTACCGGACCGGCAGTGACCCTCAGGACGCCAGGAGACGGTCCGCCGCTCGGTACGGATCGAGCTCCCCCGCCGCGAGCGCCTTCACGGCCCCCGAGAACTCCTCCCCGGCCACCAACTCGTCGATGCGGACCTCGGTGCGGGCCAACAACACCCGGCGCAACTCCAGCGCGAGGCGCTCGGACCGCCGCGCGGCCAGGGTGCCCGTCGCCAACAGGTGCGCCCGGTGCCGGGCCACGGCCTCCCACAATGCGTCGACCCCCTCGCGCGCCGTCGCCGTCGTGTCGACGATCTCGGGCCGCCACGAGCCGGGCCGCGCCAGGTCGAGCATCTGCTCGAGGTCCCGGCGCGCCTCACGCGCACCGGGCCGGTCCGCCTTGTTGATGACGAAGACGTCGGCGACCTCGAGCAGGCCGGCCTTGTTGGCCTGCATCGAGTCGCCCCAACCTGGGGTGACGACGACCACCGTGGTGTCGGCGGCGGACGCGATCTCGACCTCCATCTGCCCAACGCCGACCGTCTCGACGATGACGACGGGCAACCCGGCGGCACCGAGCAGGCGCACCGCGTCGGGCACCGCGAGCGACAGCCCACCGAGATGGCCCCGTGTCGCCATCGAGCGGATGAACACGGTGGGGTCGAGCGCGTGCTGCCCCATGCGGACGCGGTCGCCCAAGATCGCCCCTCCGCTGAACGGCGATGTCGGGTCGATGGCGACCACGCCCACCTGTGGCACCGGCTCGGCCTCCCCCGCCGGCCGCGCGCCGGCCGGTTCCGCGGCGTCCCCGGCGACCGCGGGCCACCCACCGCGGACCGCGGTGATGAGCCCGTCGGTGATCGTCGACTTGCCCGACCCCGGCGCGCCGGTCAAGCCGACCGTGTACGGACTCTCGGCGCGGTAGGACAGGGCGGCCACGGCGGTCGCGGTGTCGCCGCCGCGCTCGATGTACGACAGCAGCCGCGCCAGCGCCACGCGGTCACCGCGGCGCGCCAAGTCCAGCAGCGCCGCCGGGTCGCCCGGCAAGAGCGGTGACCCGCTCGGGTTCCCACTCAGCGGCCCGCTCGTCGGCCCACTCGTCGGCCCACCCACTGGCTCACTCACCGGACTCACTCACCGGACTCACTCACCGGACTCACTCACCGGACTCACTCACCGGACTCACTCACCGGCGCGTCACCGACGCGCCCAACGAGGCCAGTGTGGCGGCCAGGTCGGGATACCCCCGCCGGATGTGGTGCGCGCCGCTCACGACCGTCGTGCCCTCGGCGCGCAAGCCCGCCAACACCAACGCCACGCCGGCGCGGATGTCGGGGGCACGCACCGGTGCGCCCGACAACCGACCCACGCCGCGCACGACGGCGTGATGCCCCTCGGTCCTGATGTCCGCGCCCATGCGCCGCAGCTCGGCGACGTAGCGGAACCGCCCGGAGAAGAGGTTCTCGGTGAGGATCCCCACCCCGTCGGCCACCGTCAGCATGGACACCAGCAGCGGGCTGTAGTCGGTGGCCACCCCCGGGTAGGGCAGCGTGGCGATGTCGGCGGCCACGAGGCGGCCGTCGGACGAGGCCCGTAACCCAGCGGGCCCCATCTCGGTGGACACGCCCAGCTGCCCGAGCTTGCGCAGCAGCATCTCCATGTGCTCGGGCCGCGCGTCGGCGATGGTGACCTCCCCGCCGGCCAGGCCCACGGCGGCCAGGTAGGTCGCGGCGACCACCCGGTCGGGCACCACCGCGTGCCGCGCGACCGGGTGGAGCGACTCGACGCCCTCGACCTCGATCCGCGACGTGCCCGCCCCTCGCACCACCGCCCCCATCTCGCAGAGCAGCGCGGCGAGGTCGGCCACCTCGGGCTCCTTGGCCGCGTTCTCGATCACGGTGGTCCCCTTGGCCAGCGCGGCGGCCATGAGGAGGTTGTCTGTCGCGGTGTGGCTCGGGTACTCGAGCACGACGCGTGCCCCCACCAGCCGCCCGCCGGGCACCGTCCCCCGCACCTCACCGTGCGAGGACTCGAAGCGTGCACCCATCGCGCTCAGCCCGTTGATGTGGAAGTCGATGGGTCGGTCGCCGAAGTCGTCGCCCCCGGGCAGCGGCAGGCGCACGGACCCGCAACGAGCCATCAGCAGTCCGAGCACGACGACCGAGGCCCGCATGCGTTCGAACAGCTCGGGGGGCGCGGCCGGCACCAGCTCCGAGCACGGCGGCGAGATCACGGCGAGCCGGTCGCCGTCACCCTCGATGCGCTCGACCTGCGCGCCCATGGCGCGCAGCACTCTCGCCATCGTGTCGACGTCGGAGATGAACGGCACGTTGGAGAGCACCGAGCGCCCCTCGGCCAGCAGGCACGCCACCATCAGCTTGAGCGCGGAGTTCTTCGCACCGCCGACGCACACCGTGCCGGCCAAAGGCCGGCCGGGTTCGACGACGATCTGGTCGGCCGACGAGTCCGTCTCGGCAGACGTGCCCATGTTCACGCCCTTAAGTATCGCCGCTGGCAGGTGCCCGCCCCTGACTTCGCCGATGCGCCACCAACTATGGTCTCTGCGTGGTGAAGAACGTACAAGCCCCCGATCGCAACCTCGCCATGGACCTGGTGCGCACGACCGAGGCCGCCGCCATGGCCGCCAGCCGTTGGATGGGACGAGGCGACAAGATCGGAGCCGACGCCGCCGCAGTCGAGGCGATGCGGACGGTGCTCTCCAGCGTGCCCATGGACGGGATCGTCGTCATCGGCGAGGGCGAGAAGGACAACGCGCCGATGCTGTTCAACGGCGAGAAGATCGGCGACGGCACGCCGCCGCTCACGGACATCGCCGTCGATCCGATCGACGGGACGACGCTGACCGCGCAGGGACGCAACGGAGCACTCGCGGTGATCGCGGTGGCCGAACGGGGCGCCATGTTCGACCCTGGACCGTGCGTCTACATGGAGAAGATGGCCGTCGGCCCCCGTGCCAAGGGGGCTTGCGACATCCGCCGCACCCCGACCGAGAACCTCAACTGTCTGGCCGAAGCGCTGGCCCGGCCGGTGCGCGACCTCACCGCCGTCATCCTCGACCGCCCCCGTCACGACGACCTCATCACCGAGGTGCGCGCCACGGGCGCCCGGATCCGCCTCATTACCGACGGCGACGTCGCCGGCGCGATCTCCACCGGCTGGCCCGGCGCCGGCACCGACATCCTCTTCGGCATCGGCGGCACCCCCGAGGGCGTGCTCGCGGCGGCCGCCCTCAAGTGCATGGGCGGCGAGATCCAGGGCAGGCTCTACCCCCGCGACGAGGCCGAGCGCACCGCCGCCATCGAGGGTGGCTACAACCTCGACGCGGTGCTCATGACCGACGACCTCGTCCGGGGCAACAACTGCTTCTTCGCCGCGACGGGAATCACGGACGGCGAGCTGCTCCAGGGCGTGCAGTACCACGAGTTCGGGGCCACCACGGAGTCGCTCGTGATGCGCTCCAAGTCGGGCACGCTGCGAAAGATCGACGCGAGTCACTCGCTCAAGAAGCTGGCGGAGTTCAGCTCGATTTCGTTCTCGTAGGTCCGAAGGAGCGCCCGGGCCTCCGGCCCACCTACCGCCCCTTTCCGCCTACGCAACTCCGGCGGCCACCGCCAGCCGCAACTCCGCACGCGCCAGCGAACCTTCGGCCTCGGAGATCGCCATGCCCTCTTCGAAGTCCTCCGCCACCGGCGCGCGCCCCGCGTTGAGGTCGGCCAACCGCTGCGTAGACGTCTCCTTTGCCCGCTCGGCCCGCTCGACGTCGATCTCCTCGGCGCGCTCGGCCACACCGGCGAGCACGGTCACCCGGGTGGAGAGCCCGGGCAGCGGGCCGTCGCCCTCGGCCAGGCCCGCGGCCGCACCGGGGCTCGTGTCGACCTGGAGGAAGCCGCCGTGCACGGCGAGGCGTTGGACGTTCCCCTCGGCCTCTTCGACCCGCAGCTCGCACGGGACCACGTCGCCCACCAGGGGCGTGTGCCCGTCGAGCACGGTCAGCGCGCCGTCGGAAGTGGCAAGCACCACCGAGCGGGCGCCGCCCGCGAAGAGGGACTGCTCGGGCGTGACGACCTCCACGCCGAAGACGCCGTCGGCCACTAGCCGGCCTCGGCCTCGAGCTTCTTGGCCTTCTCCAGCACAGACTCGACGCCGCCCACGTTCAGGAAGGCCTGTTCGGGGACGTTGTCGAGGTCGCCGTTGGCCAGGGCCTCGAACGATTCCACCGTCTCGTCGACCGGCACGAAGATGCCCGGCACGCCGGTGAACACCTCGGCCACGAAGAACGGCTGCGACAAGAAGCGCTGCACCTTTCGGGCCCGGTTCACCGTGACACGGTCCTCTTCGGAGAGCTCGTCCAGGCCCAGGATGGCGATGATGTCCTGCAGCTCCTTGTAGCGCTGGAGGATCTCCTGGACTCGCCGGGCGACCGCGTAGTGACGGTCACCCACGATCTCGGGCGCCAGGATGTTCGACGTCGAGGCCAGCGGGTCCACCGCCGGGTAGATGCCCAGCGCGGCGATCTGCCGGGACAGCTCGGTGGTCGCGTCGAGGTGAGTGAACGTGGTGAACGGCGCCGGGTCGGTGTAGTCGTCGGCCGGCACGTAGACGGCCTGCAGCGAGGTGATCGACCTCCCCTTGGTCGAGGTGATCCGCTCCTGCAATTCGCCCATTTCGTCGGCCAGCGTCGGCTGGTAGCCGACCGCCGACGGCATGCGCCCGAGTAGCGTCGACACCTCGGATCCGGCCTGGACGAACCGGAAGATGTTGTCGATGAAGAGGAGCACGTCCTGGTTCTGGACGTCGCGGAAGTACTCGGCCATGGTGAGCGCGGCCAAGCCGACGCGCAGACGCACGCCCGGGGGCTCGTCCATCTGGCCGTAGACGAGCGCCGCCTTGTCGATGACGCCCGACTCCTGCATCTCGAGCCACATGTCGGTGCCCTCGCGGGTCCGCTCGCCCACGCCGGCGAATACGGACACGCCACCGTACTGCTGGGCCACCCGGTTGATCATCTCCTGGATGATGACGGTCTTGCCCACGCCGGCGCCGCCGAACAGGCCGATCTTGCCGCCCTGCACGTAGGGCTCGAGCAGGTCCACCACCTTGATGCCGGTCTCGAACATCTGCGACCTCGGCTCCAACTGGTCGAAGGCCGGCGGGTTGCGGTGGATCTCCCAGTAGTCATCCGGCTTCCCGATCGAGTCGGTATCGAGCGGCTGGCCGAGCACGTTGAACACGTGACCGAGCACGGCGTTGCCCACCGGCACCTCGATCCCGCGCCCGAGGTTGCGCACGGCCGCGCCGCGCACCAGCCCGTCGGTCTGCTGCATGCAGATGCAGCGGACCCGCCCGTCGCCGATCTGCTGGGCCACCTCGGCCGTCACCGTGTGAAGTTCGCCGTCGAGCTCGAGGTCGAACTCGACGGCGTGGTTGATCTCGGGCAGGGCGTGCGGCGGGAACTCGGCGTCGATCACCGGCCCGGCGATGGCGACGACGCGGCCCTCCTCTCGCGCCGTCGTGGCGCTCGTGGGGCTGGCGGTGGTGGTCATTGGGGTCAAGCTCCCTTCGATTGGCGCAGCGCCTCTGCTCCGCCGACGATTTCCATGATCTCGGTCGTGATGGCGTCCTGACGCGCCCGGTTCATGACGCGCGTGAGCGAGCGGACGAGCTCGTCCGCGTTGTCGGTGGCGGCGGCCATGGCGCGCTGCTGGGCCGTGAAGAAGGCGGCCGAGCCCTCGAGCAGTGCCGCAAAGATCTCGGCCTCAAGCGCCTTCGGCGCCAGCTCGACGAGGAGCTTCGCGGGCTCGGGCTCGAACTCGGTGTACCCCTCTAGATGAGACTCCTCGATCCCTGCCGTCGCCTCGTCGGACTCGGGCAACGGCAGCGGGAGCATCTGCATCGCCTCGACCTCTTGCCTCCCGGCCGACATGAAGCGGGTCGACACCATCTGGACGAGGTCGAGCTCGCCAGCCACGAACGGCGCGGCCACGACGGCGGCGATGTGACGGGCGTCGGAGAACTCGGGGCGATCGGCGATGCCTACGAACGACTCCTGGACTTCGATGCCACGATAGCGGAAGTACGACGGTGCCTTCTTGCCGACCGTCCACAACGTCACCTCGGCATCGCCCGCCCCGTGCTCGCTGATCAGCCGCTCCGTGGCACGCAGCACCCCGGAGTTGTACGACCCGGCGAGGCCGCGGTCACCCACGATGGCGAGGATGCCGACGTGGCGCGGCGACTCGGGCGTGCCGAGCAGCTTGGCCGCCGCCTGCGAGTCGGCCGCGGCCGTCAACCGGAGCACGCGCTCCATACCGAAGCGGAACGGGCGGTTCGCCTCGATGCGGGCCTGGGCCCTCACGATCCGCGAGGCGGCAATCAGCTCCATCGCCTTGGTGATCTTCCTCGTGGACTGCACGCTGCGGATACGGCTCCGCAGGATGCGCTCTTGGCCTCCTGCCATGCGTCAGTCGACCTTCCCCGTGTCGAACCCGTCCAGGAACGACTTGAGACCCTTCTCGAGCTCCCCCTCGTCGCCCAGGGCACCCGTGTCGCGGATCGTCTCGAGCACCGAGGGTTGGTTCGCCTTGAAGTACTCGATCAGCTCGTTCCCGAACCGCTGCACCTCGCTCACCGGCACCGAGTCGGTCCAGCCCTTGGTGCCGGCGTAGATCACGAGCACCTGATCCTCGACTGGAACCGGCCGGTTCTGCGGCTGCTTGAGCAGCTCGGTCAGCCGGTAGCCGCGGTCCAGCTGCGCCTGGGACACCCTGTCGAGCTCGGAGCCGAACGTCGCGAACGCCTCGAGCTCGCGGAACTGCGCCAGGTCGATCTTGAGCGTGCCCGACACGGTCTTCATCGCCTTCACCTGCGCCGCGCTCCCCACCCGGCTCACCGAGTTGCCGACGTTGATGGCCGGCCGGATGCCCGAGTTGAACAGGTCGGTCTCGAGGAAGACCTGCCCGTCGGTGATGGAGATGACGTTGGTCGGGATGTAGGCCGAGATGTCGCCGGCTTTGGTCTCGACGATGGGCAGCGCGGTCAGCGAACCGCCCCCGAGCGCGTCGGACAGCTTGGCCGCCCGCTCGAGCAGGCGCGAGTGCAGGTAGAAGACGTCGCCGGGGTAGGCCTCGCGACCCGGCGGCCGCCGCAGGAGAAGCGAAACCGCACGGTAGGCCTCGGCCTGCTTCGACAGGTCGTCGTAGACGATCAGCGTGTGCTCGCCGTGCTCCATCCAGTGCTGGCCCATGGCGCAGCCCGCGTAGGGAGCGAGGTACTTGTACGGCGCGGGGTCGCCCGCCGAGGCGACCACGACGACGGTGTACTCGAGCGCCTGGTGCTCCTCGAGCGTCGCCACCGTCTGGGCCACCGACGAGTTCTTCTGCCCGACGGCGACGTAGATGCACTTCACGCCTTGCCCGGCCTGGTTGATGATCGTGTCGACGGCCACGGTGGTCTTGCCGGTCTTGCGGTCGCCGATGATGAGCTCCCGCTGGCCGCGGCCGATCGGGGTCATGGAGTCGATGGCCTTGGTGCCCGTCTGCAGCGGCTGGCTTACCGGCTGGCGGCCGACGATGCCGGGTGCCTGCACCTCCATGCGCCGGGTCTCGGTCGCGTTGACCGGGCCTTTGCCGTCGAGCGGCTCGCCCAGCGCGTTGACGACTCGGCCGAGCAGGGCGTCGCCTACCGGGACGGTCTGGATGCGCCCGGTGGCCTTGACCGTCTGCTCCTCCTCGAGGTTGTCGACCTCACCGAGGACAACGGCGCCGATCGTGTCCTCGTCGAGGTTCAGCGCGAGACCGAGCGTGCCGTCCTGGAACTCCAAGAGCTCGTTCACCGCGGCACCCGGCAGGCCCGACACATGGGCGATGCCGTCGCCGACCTCGACGATGCGACCGATCTGCTCGGTCCCGACCGCCGGCGTGTACTCCTCGACGTTGCGCTCGAGCGCCTCGGTGATCTCACTGGCGTCGATCGTGAGCTCTGCCATCAGTTTGCTCCCTCTGTATCTTCCGAACTTTGCCCACGCCGGACGAACCCGGCCGGCTCCCAGCCGGCCGGAGTGATGTGCTCGCGCAGGGCGTCGATGCGACCGCGAGCCGTGGCGTCCACCTGGAGGTCGCCGATCTGGATCAGCGCGCCCCCCAGCAGTGACTCGTCGACCTCGACCTGCAGCTCGACCGGCTGGCCGGCCAGCGCGCCGAGGGAGTCGGACAACTCGGTCCGCTGCGCATCGTCGATCGGTGCTGCCGCCCGCACCCGGGCGATGCGCCAGCCGCGGGCCTTCGCCGTCATCTCCACCAGGAATTCCAGCGTGCCGACGATGTCACGCGCCCGGCCGCCGGTCACGGCGTAGCGGGCCAGGCGCTCCGTGGTCGCCGGCACCTTTCCCGAGAGAAGCTGGGTAACCAGGCCCTGGCGGGCTGCCACGTCGAGATCCCGGTCGGTCAGCGCGGAGCGCAGTGGCGGCGTCGAGGCCACGATCCGCTCGAAGCGGAAGAGGTCGTCCTCGAGCGACTCGAGCTCCGCGGTGGTCATGTCCTCGTGCACCGCCGTGGCGTAGCCGCCGACGCGCTGACGGGACTGGGTGAGGCTGAGCGGCGGCTCCTCGTCCTCGCCTTCGGACAGGTGCCGCACCCGAGTGGCCAGCCAGCCGAGCGCGCTTGCCACCTCCGGCGCGCCGACGGCCATGCACGCGTACGCCGCCAGGCGGCGCGCCTCTGCCGAGACCTTGCCCTCGAGGAGGTCGAGCATGACGGCCCGCCGCGCCCCTCCGGAAATCGCCGTGTCGCTCAACGCGGCGCGCAGGGGCATGTTGCCCAGGACCAGCTGCTCGATCGCTTCAAGGTCGGCCGCGATGCCAGCGAGCGCGGCCGGCCCGGCCGCCTCTGCGACAGCCGCCGAGTACCCCTGAAGCGTGGGGTTCACTGCCTGGCCCCGGCACCGGCGGCCGCGCCGCCGGTCGTGTCCGCGCGCAGCGCGGTCACCGCTTCTTCGATCAGGTCGCGGTGCGCTTCCGCGTTGAGCTCGCGCCCGATCACCCGCTCCACGACCTCCATGACGATCTCACCCATCCGGGAGGCCGCCTCCTCGACGGCACGCTGGCGGGCCAACGCGATCTCGACGTCGGCGTTGCCCACGATGCGCTCGTACTCGCTCTGCGCCTGGGCCTGTTTGTCCGTGCGCACCTGCTCGGCCGTGCGATTGGCCGCGGCCACGATCTCCCGGGCCTGGTGGCGCGCCTCTTCGAGCACCGTCCGGCGCTCGTCGTCCGCCGCCTCGGCGTCGGCCCGCGCCTGGTCCGCCGCCTCGAGGGAAGATCGGATCTTCTCCTGGCGCTCCTCTATCGCCTTGTTGATGGGCGGGAGCACGTACTTGTAGATCAGGAGGATCAAGACGATCGAAACGATCAGCTCGATGAAGAACGTGCCGTTGGGCAAGAGGAAGATGCTTGCGGTGGTCATAATGCTCGGTCTCCGGGGTTGCTCCGGTTGGTGGGACGGGTGGGCGCGCTACGCCGTGATGCTCTTGGCGGCGAAGACGTAGACGAAGACCACCATGAACAGCAGGTTGATGAAGTACATGGCCTCCACCAGGCCGACGGTCAGGAAGAAGTACTGCCTGGCCTTGGCCTCGATCTCCGGCTGCCGCGCGATGGCCGCAATGGTCTGTGAACCGGCCAGGCCATCGCCGACGGCGGCACCGATGGCGCCTCCACCCAGCGCGAGCCCGCCGCCCACCAGGGCACCGGCGATCCGTATCGCACCTTCAGTTGTTCCTGCCATGTTTTTCTCTTTCTCCTTTGTCGAGATCCTCGAAAACGTGCCCCACGCGACCGCTAGTGCGATTCGGCCATCCCCATGCCGAGGTAGATGATGGTCAGCAGGGCGAAGATGTAGGCCTGGATCGCGCCGATGAACAGCTCGTCGAAGGGCTTCCAGATGGCCAGGCCTATCCACGAGGCGTAGGCCGGGATGAGGGTCACGATGACCGCGACCATCAAGACGCCCGAAAAGATGTTGCCGAAGAGCCGGAAGGTCAGGGTGATCGGCTTCGTGATCTCTTCGATCACGTTGATCGGCGTCAGTGCGGCGTAGGCACCCTTGTAGTGATGTAGATAGCCGCGTCCGCCGAGCTTCTTGATCGAGTTGTAGTGCACCAGGAAGATCACGATCACAGCCAGGGCGAGTGGCAGGTTCACGTCCCCGGTCGGCGGCGCCAGGTAGCCCGGCTGGCCGCTCGGGATGAAGGCGAGCCAGTTGCAGACGAGAATGAAGAAGAAGACCGTGACGCCCAGCCCGACGAAGGGGATGCCCTCGGGGCCGATGGCCGAGGACGCCAGGTCCGTGACCTGCTCGACCAGGACCTCCCAGAACAGCTGGAGCTTGCCCGGGACGCCCGAGGTGACCTTGCGGCGCATCAACAGCCCGAGGCCGAACACGATGGCCGCCGCGATCAGCGTGGTCCACACCACGTCGAGGTCGATCGTGAGGCCCGCCACGTGGATGACGCCGTGGTGATCGCCGATCGTGATGTTGCCGCTGGCGAGCACGAAGCTCTTGCTCATTGAATCCCCTGCGAAACGATGACGCGGCCGACGTTGACCACGAACAACAGTTGGAAGATGACGAGGCCGGCCACCGCGCCGATGCCCAGCGCACCGTTGAGGAGCAGCAGGCCCACGCAGATGACCGTGATGATGCCGAGGCGGGTGATGCTCTTGGTGCCCATGGCCCGGCGCAGCACCTTGTTGCTCATGTTGCTGTCGTCCGTCTTGAGCTTGGCCACGCCGGAATCGAGGAAGCGCAGGTTCGCGATGGCCAGGCCCAGCCCGATGATCAGGCCGAGGGCGCCCCACAGCGAGCCGAGCAAGGCGGTCGCCAGCACCGCGCCGGCACCCACGATGAGCGCGGACAAGATGGTCCGGCGCAGGACTCGGGCGAGCGCGTTGCCGCCGAGGTCCGAGAGCCCGTCGAGCAGGTTCATGCGCCTGCCCCGAGGGCTGCACCGTTGCTCGCTAGAGGAACGTGCGCATCTGCTGGACGACGCCGAGGGCCGCCGTCACGACGCCCAGGGCCAGACCCACCAGGAGCAGTACCGGCGCCGTGTGGAACACGTTGTCCAGCCACAGCCCGAGGCCAACGCCGATGCCCACGCAGACGGCGGCCGTGAAGCCCATTCCCAAGAACGCCGCGGCGCCGGGGAGCGGCTTTGGCCCCTCGGGGGGCTTTGGCTCCTCGGGGGGCTTTGGCTCCTCGGGCGGCTTCGGCTCCTCGCGCGGCTTCGGCTCCTCGGGTTCGTTCCGAGATTTGTCCTGGTCGGTCACCCCGACGGGCGCGCACCATGACGGCTACCTGACCACGCATCAGACTGCTGCCCTCTTACTCGGTGCGTGGCGCGCCGGAGTCCATCGTCCGCGAGGCCGCGACAGCGGCATCGGGCGAGGCGAGGTGGACGGGGTACACAGCAATAATCATCGCATCCCAGCCCAGATGCCGTCCAAACGATCACGACGGGAACCGGACCACCTCGTTGACCCGTTGGACCCGTCCGTTGGTGACGGAAACCCCCTGGTCGGAGTCCTGGCCGTCCCCCTCCTCCTCCTCGCCGCTCCCGCGCCGCAGACCGGGATGGAAGAAGGTGTAGAGGGCGACGCCCAGGGCGGCGGCGCCGATTGGGATGAAGGCGTTGACCTGATGCACGAAGAGCGGGAAGAGGAGGAAGCTCGAGAGGATCGCCGTCCAGGCCCAGAGGATGATCACACTGCGCCGTGGCCCGTGCCCGAGGCGGAGAAGGCGATGGTGGATGTGTTCCTTGTCGGGCGTGTCGAACCCCCGGCCTTTCGCCGTCCGGCGGACGAACGCGAACGCCATGTCGACCAAGGGCACCCCGAGAATCAGGATCGGGATGAATAGGGGTGCGAAGAAGAAGTAGGTCACGCCGGAGATGGGCACGGCAGTCGGGACGCGGCCGCCGATCACCATCGTCGACGCCGCCATGAGCAGTCCCAAGAAGTGCGCGCCGGCATCGCCCATGAAGATGCGCGCCGGGTTGAAGTTGAAGGGGAGGAAGCCGAGGCAGATCCCGCACGCGATCGTCGCGACGAGCGGGCCGATGTTGTCGCCGGGGATGAGCCCGAGCCCCATCAGACGGATCCCATAAATGGCCAGCGCTCCACCGCCGATGGCCACGACGCCCGCCGCGAGGCCATCGAGCCCGTCGATGAGGTTGACTGCATTGGTCAGGGCGATGACCCAGATGGCGGTGATGAGAGGGATGATGCCGGGAGTGAGCACGAAGAACCCGGCGAGTGGGATCTTCAGCTCGTACATCGTGACGCCCGAGAAGTAGAGGATGCTCGCGGCGAGGACCTGTCCGGCCATCTTCGCCGGCGCCGACATGTCGCGGACGTCGTCGATCAGTCCGACGGCGAACATCGCGCCGCCCGCGAGCACCACGCCCATCATCTCGGGCGAGTCCTCGAAGATGGACCGCAGCTCGGGAATGGCCGACGCCGCCAGCACGGCCACCAGGAACCCCAGGAACAGGGCGGCTCCCCCGCCGTAAGGGATGGGCCGCTTGTGCACCGAGCGATCACCCGGGTGCGCGATGTAGCCCACCCGGATCGCGATGCGCTTGGCCGGGACGGTCAGGGCGGCCGTCGCGCCGGCTGCAACCGCCAGGACCAGGCCGTACCAGCCGATGTCGGGCACGAGCTAGCCCACGAAGTCGGGATAGGGCGGGAACGCCGCGCACAGCGTGGCGACCTCCGAGCGGACCGCCGCGATCTCCCCCTCGTCCTCGCGGCCCTTGAGGGTGCGTACGAGGAGGTCGGCCACGAGCTGCATCTCCCCCGGGCCCATGCCGGCAGTCGTCTCGGCGGCCGTGCCCAATCGCAGCCCCGACGTCAGGAAGGGTGAGCGCGGGTCATCGGGGATCGTGTTGCGGTTCAGCGTGATCCCGGCGCGATCGAGGACCTCCTGCGCCTCCTTGCCGGTGAGCTCGGAGTCGAACGGCCGCAGGTCGACGAGCAGCATGTGGTTGTCGGTGCCGCCCGATACCAGGCGGAAGCCGTGGCCGGCGAGAGCTTCGGCCAGCGCGGCTGCGTTGACCAGGATCTGCTGCGCGTACCGGCGGAACTCGGGCCGGGCCGCCTCGGCGAAGGCCACCGCCTTGGCCGCGATGACGTGCTCCAGCGGGCCGCCCTGCAGGCCGGGGAAGACCGCGCTGTCGATCTTCTTGGCCAGGTCGTCGCCGCACAGGATGGCCCCGCCGCGCGGGCCACGCAGCGTCTTGTGCGTGGTGAAGGTCACGACGTCTGCGACGCCGACCGGGGTCGGATGCACCCCGCCGGCGATAAGCCCGGCCGGGTGGGCGGCGTCGAACATGAAGTAGGCCCCGACCGAGTCGGCGATCTCGCGGAAGGGCTTCGGGTCGATGACCCGCGCGTACGCCGTCGAGCCCGCCACGATGAGCGCCGGCTTCTCCGTCTTGGCCAAATGGGCGACCTGATCGAAGTCGATGATCTCGCCCGGGTTGGACTCGTCCTGCGACGCCGGCGTCACGCCGTAGGAGACGAAGCGCCAGAACTTCGAGACGATGGAGGCGGGCGAGCCGTGCGTCAGGTGGCCGCCGTGGTCGAGCCGCATCGCGAGGACCGTTGCCCCCGGCTCGAGGAGCGCCTGGTAGGCGGCCAGGTTGGCGTTCGCCCCGGCGTGGGGCTGCACGTTGGCGTGCTCGGCGCCGAAGAGCGACGTGGCCCGGTCGCGGGCGAGGTCTTCGACCTCGTCGATGATTCGGTTGCCGCCGTAGTAGCGGCGGCCGGGATAGCCCTCGGAGTACTTGTTGGTCAGCACCGATCCGGTGGCGGCGAGGACCGCCGTCGAGGTGAAGTTCTCCGACGCGATCAGCTGCAGCGTCGTCTGCTGGCGGTTGAGCTCCTGACCGATGAGCCCCTCCACCTCGGGGTCGGCGGCCAGGGCGGAGTCGTCGCTGCTCATGGGGTCCCTTCGAGAGAACGGTGACGGGCGTGCGCCCCGTCGGGCGCCGCCAGCATTTCGACGGCCAGCTTGGCCCCCAAGATCTCCTTGCGATCGAACCCGGCGTCATCCGAGCCGACGGCGACACGCATGGACGTCGAGTTTACCGAGGAGCCGGGGAACCCTCGGGGCGTCAACCGGTACGCTGCTCGGGCCATGAGCCTCGACCCGCGCACCCCCGTGGTGGTCGGTGTGGGCCAGGTCAGCACCCCCGCCGACGCCGGGCTCGCCGCGGCGGACAGGCCCGAACCCCTGGCGCTGATGACCGCGGCCCTGCGGGCGGCGGCCGAGGACTGCGACGGCGTCGCCCCCGGTGGCCGCGCTCGGGCGGGCCACGGCCTGCTCCGCGGCGCGGACAGCATCAGGGTTGTCGCCCCGCTGGGCTGGCACGTCCCCAACCCGGCCCTCCTGGTCGCCTCCCGACTGGGCTATCCCGAGGGCGGCGAGCCCGCCGAGCTGATGCTCTCGTCGGTCGGCGGCAACTCGCCGCAGGCCCTGATGCACGACGCCTGCCGCGCCATCAGCCGCGGCGACCTCGACGTCGTCCTGGTGACCGGCGCAGAGGCCATGTACGCGCGCGCACTGGCGCGGCGCGACCCTGCCAAGCCGTGGCTCGAGTGGACCGCGCAGGCCGACGAGACGCCGCCGCCGGTCGTCTTCGGGGTGGACACGCCCGGCGCCTCCGAGCTCGAGGCGCGCCGCGGCGTGCTCCTGCCGGTCCACGCCTACCCGCTCCTCGAGAACTCACTCCGGGCGGCGAACGGCTGGACGCTGGCCGAGCATGCCGGCCGCATCGGTGCGTTGTGGTCCCGCTTCAGCGAGGTGGCCGCCGCCAACCCCGACGCGTGGATCCGCACTCCCCGCAGCCCCGCCGAGATCGTCACCCCGTCGCCGGACAACCGCATGGTCTCGTTCCCCTATCCCAAGTTGTGCACAGCGAACATGCAGGTCGACCAGGGCGCCGCCTACATCGTCTGCTCGGTGGAGGCGGCCCGCCGCGTCGGCGTCCCCGAAGAGCGCTGGGTGTTCCCACTGGCGGGAGCCGACGGTCACGATCACTGGTTCCTCTCCCAGAGACCTGAACTGCACCGCTCCCCCGCCATCCGGCTCGCCGGCGCGGCCGCCCTCGAACTGTCCGGGCTCGGCCTCGACGACCTGGCGTGGATCGACCTCTACTCGTGCTTCCCCGTGGCGGTGCAGATCGCGGCGGCGGAGCTCGGGCTCGCGGTCGACGACCCGTCCCGCCCGCTGACGCTGACCGGTGGGCTCACGTTCGGCGGCGGCCCCGGCAACAACTACACCGCCCACGGCATCGCCCGCGCCGTCGGCGCACTGCGCGCCGCCCCGGGCACCGCCGCGCTGGTGACCGGCCTCGGGTGGTACGCCACCAAGCACTCCCTTGGGATCTACGCGTCGCGCCCGCCGTCAAGACGCGGGACGGGAAACTTCGCCTGGCGCGACGTCCAGGCCGAGGTCGACGCGCTGCCGCAGTGCCAGGTCGACGCGGAGGCGACCGGCCCCGTGCAGGTCGAGACCTACACCGTCACCTTCGACCGCGAGGGCGCGCCGGAGCGGGGCATCCTCGCCTGCCGGACCGCCGACGACACGCGGGCCTGGGCCAACCTCACCGATGCCGAGACGCTGGCCCAGCTCTGCGCCGAGGAAGGGATCGGTCGCAAGGGCACGCTGGCGCCGGACGGCACGCTCGTCTTGGACGGCTAGGTGGCGGCGGGCGGTCCGGCGGGCGGTCCGCCGGCCGCTCGGGACGACCGGCGCCGGGCGGGGCCCGCGGCGCTGTCTATCGTGCGGCATGGCCGCTGCCGCGGACGACCGGGTGCCGGGGGTGCGCCTCGTCGTGTCCCTCTACCGGGAGTTCGAGCAGGTAGCCCGCCGGGGCGACCTGAGCATGGCCCAGTACCGCACGCTCCTCTATCTCCTCGGAGGTTCCCGGCGGGCGGGCGAGCTGGCCGCCGCCAACGCCGTCACCAAGCCGACGGTCTCGTCCATGATCAACGGCCTGCGGCAGCAGGGGTGGGTGAGCGACGCCATCGACGGCACCCGCGACGGGCGGGTCACCCGGATCGAGCTGACCGCCGCCGGCCGAGCCCGGCTGGCGCAGTTCGAGGCGGATCTGGCCGAGCGGATGGAGGAGCTGCTCCCGGGGATCGACCGGGATGCCGCACGTGGTTTCTTGCGCGAGCTGTACGACGCCCACGCCGAGACGAGGGACGACCGATTGGCCAACGTGTTCGGACCGGCCCATCCTCCAGGAACCAGTCCACCGTGATCGCCGGTCGCCGCGGCATGGGCGGCTGCGGTGCGGGAGTATTGACCCGGGACCGTTGACAGCGCCCACAGGATTTAGTTAGATTGATCTAACTAAATCCACGAGGGACGGCCCCGGGAGGAATGGAATGGAACACGACCTGGTGATCCGGGGCGGTCACGTGGCCGACGGGCTCGGGGGCGAGCCGCGGGCGGCCGACGTCGCGGTCGACGGCGAGACCATCACGGCCGTCGGGACGGTCGCCGGCCGTGGCCGCGAGGAGATCGACGCCGCGGACCTGCTCGTCACCCCGGGCTTCGTCGACATCCACACGCACTACGACGGCCAGGCCACCTGGGACTCGCGCCTCACCCCCTCGAGCTGGCACGGCGTGACCACCGTGATGATGGGCAACTGCGGCGTCGGCTTCGCGCCCGTGCGGCCCGACGCGCACGATCGGCTCATCTCGCTCATGGAGGGCGTCGAGGACATCCCGGGCGCCGTCCTCGACGAGGGGATCACGTGGTCCTGGGAGAGCTTCGGCGAGTACCTCGATGCGCTGGAAGGCCGGCCCCATGACATGGACTTCGGCGCGCAACTGCCGCACGGCGCACTGCGCCTCTACGTCATGGGAGAGCGCGCCGCCCGCCTGGAAGATGCGACGCCGGAGGACGCGGCGGCCATGCGCCGCCTGGCGGCCGAGGCGATGCAGGCGGGCGCCATGGGGTTCACGACGTCGCGCACGCTGAACCACCGCACCGCGACCGGCGAACCCACGCCGTCGCTGCGGGCGCGGGGCGACGAGCTCGAGGCGATCGCGCTCGGCGTGGCCGATGCCGGGCACGGGGTGATCGAGTTGATCTCGGACTTTTGGCCCGACGCCGACGGCGAGTTCGAACTCATCCGCAACATGGTCGGAAAGACGGGCGTGCCGCTGTCACTTTCGCTGGCGCAGAGTCACCGCCAGCCCGACGCGTGGCGCGACCTGCTGGCGCGGATCGAGAAGGCGGTGGCCGACGGGCTGCCGGTGGCCGCGCAGGTGGCGCCGCGTCCCGTGGGCCTGCTGGTGGGCCTGCAGTCCTCGTACCACCCGTTCCTCATGATCCCCTCCTGGCGCGAGGTGGGCGGGCTGCCCGTGGCCGAGCAGGCGCAGGCGCTGCGCGACCCGTCCTTTCGGGCGCGGCTGCTGGCGGAGCTGCCCGTGGACGACCGCGAGGGCGGCCGGCGCAGCGGGCGACGCCGCCCCATCGACTATGCGCATCTCTACCCGCTCGGCGACGTGCCCGACTACGAGCCGCCGGCCGAGGCGAGCATCGAGCACCTCGCTGCGGTACGCGGCGTCGATCCGGCTGAACTCATGCTCGACCTGCTGAGCGAAAACGACGGGCGCAACTTCCTCTACACGCCGTTCTCGAACTACGCCGAGGGCAACCTCGACGCCTGCGGCGAGATGCTGGGGCACCCCGACACGTTGTTCGGCCTGGGCGACGGCGGCGCGCACGTGGGGCTCATCTCGGACGCGAGCTTCACGACCTACTTCCTATCCCACTGGGCCCGCGACCGGAACCACGGCCGCATGCCGGTGGGACGCGTGATCGAGCGCCTCACCAAGAACAACGCGCGGGCGGTCGGCCTGTTCGATCGAGGGGTGGTGGCCGAGGGGATGAAGGCCGACCTGAACGTGATCGACTTCGACCACGTGCGTTGCGAGCCGCCGGTGATGGCCTACGACCTCCCGGCCGGCGGCAAGAGGCTGACTCAACGCGCCCGCGGGTACTGCGCCACGGTGGTGGCGGGGCAGATCACGTACCGGGACGGCGAGCCGACCGGCGCGCTGCCGGGACGGCTCGTGCGCGGTGGACGCGACACGGGGCCGTCGGCAGGGGCGCACCCGCAACGGTGACGAGAGGAGAGCGATGAGCGCGATCGAACTGCACGAGCTGGAGCCGGGGGCCGAGTGGCGGGCGGCGGACATCGCCGATCCCGAGGCGTGGACCCTGCGCCTCACGCCGGAGGACCAGGCCGAGCTCGGCGCCGCCTTGGCGACGGCCAAGGCGAAGAGCAGCGACCCGCTCGAGCTCGGCCAGGACGACTTCCCCCTGGACCGCCTCGCGCCCAAGCTGGCCGGCGTGGTCGACGAGCTGCTGGACGGGCGGGGTTTCGTTCGCATCGCGACGCTCGATGCGGACCGTTACAGCGACGACGACCTCACGCTCCTCTACTGGGGCATCGGGCTGCATCTCGGAGCGCCGTGGGCCCAGAACAAGCACGGCCACGTGCTGGGCGACGTGACGGACCAAGGCAAGAAGATCGACGACCCGACCGTGCGCGGCAACGAGCTCGGCGGTATCGCGCTCGACTACCACACCGACGGGTCGGACCTGGTTGGGCTGCTGTGCCTGCGCACGGCGCGGACCGGCGGACTGTCGTGCGTGGCCAACGCCGTGGGCATCCACAACCAGATGGTGCGCGACTGCCCCGAGCTCGCCGCCGCGCTCTACGAGCCGATGCCCTACGACGCCCGGGGCGAGCAGGCCACGGGCACGAGCGCCTTCTACAGCATTCCGGCGTTCACCGAGCATGGCGGACGGCTCTTCGTGCGCTTCATCCCTCAGTACATCCTCGCCTCGCAACGTCACCCGGACGCACCGCGGCTGAGCCCGCTCGCCCGAAGCGCCATCGCGAAGGCCTCGGAGCTCGCCAACGACCCCGACTTCAACGTCTACATGGACCTGCAGCCCGGCGAGATGCAGTTCATCAACAACTACCACGTGCTCCACGGCCGCTCGGCCTACGAGGACGACGTGGCCCTCGGCTACAAGCGCCACCTCAAGCGCCTCTGGCTGGCTACCTACGCGCTGACGGACCGGCCGCCCTACTTCGCCGCGCTGGGGCGCAGCCACTGGGAGGCCAAGCGCTCGGTCAGTTCGCTGCCCGCAGTGGAGCGGGTTCCCTCAAGTTCCTAGCGGTCCGTTCCGGCCCCGCGGGCGGTGTCCTCGTTCGCGACCGTGAACGTGACGGGATGGACTCGTTCGAGTGACTTCGCCGGCGTAGGACGCGACCGCGCGGCCGCCAACCACACGGACGGCGCGCCCGGCCGGCGTCACGGTCGCTCGGCGCCGGGTTGTGCGCGTTCCTTTGTCCCAACTGCCCGCAACGAACCCCGGATTCCCGCGCCGTCGTATGCGCGGCGAACCCGAGGTTCCTCTCGGTTGTATTCGCGGCCTCAACCGTTACGGTTACGGCGACGCGTATACACCGGAGACAAACTCGACATGGTCTGATCCCTATACCGACGGGATAACCCACCCAGCGATGACCCCCATGACTCCGCGCCGCCCGTGGTGCCGTATACGACCGCAGAACATTCTCGGGAACAGACAGCTCCGCCCCCTTCTGGGATCTCCACCCTCAACCCAAAATCGGGCTGTACAGGACGAGGGCCGACCAGGTGATCGCTGTTCCCGTGGCCTCGTCCAATGGACGGCGAGGATGACCTGGACGATGCGGCCGCCCTACGAGGCTGTTCTCACTCTTCGCCGCGTCGGGCCCGACCGAACCACCGCTTCCTCGCGCTCATGGCCATGGTGGCGTCGACGAAGTTGGCCGGCAGGGCTCCCTCGCGCAGCACACGGACGGGCGAGACGGTGGCGTCGACCAGCGTCGGCGGCTCCCCCTCACGGCGCCCGCCGTCGACGACCACCGCGACGTCGTTGACGTCGAACGCTCGTGCGACCTCGGCGGCCTCGTTGAAGTTGAGCGGGATGGTGCGCCAGGGCCCGTGGTCCTTGCACAATCGCCGCAGCGCGCGGCCGTCGGGCATCCCGACGGTCACCGCCCAGCCGCCCTGCTCGGACTCCCCCGCGGCCGCATCGGCCACGTCCGCCTCCTGGTGGGCGCCGCCGACCGCCCGGGGGAGGAACACGTCCACTGGTCCCGGCCAGCACCGCTCGAGCAGGCGCTCCACCTCGTCGCTCCACCCGGAGGTCAACGCGCGCACCTCGTTGCGGTGCCCGACCGCGTAGTGCGGGCCGTCGGGGTCGGCAGCGAGGGTCGCCAAACGCTCCTCGGCGCCAGGTGACCGGGCCTGGACGGCCAGGCAATAGCCGCCCACGGCCGGGAGGGCCACGACGGTCCCGTCGCGCAGCGCCGTCTCGACCTCCTCCGCGCTCGCGCCCACGAGCGGGGGGTGGGTCGTTGGGTCGACATTCCCCGACACGCCGGGATCGGCGGACATCGAGAAGATCGTTGCGCCGCCCTCGAAGGCGTCGGCCTCGAAGGCGTCAGCCCCCAAGGCCACATCCTCCGGACCCCCGAGCAGGTCGTCGAAGTCCCCCATCAGTCCTCTTTTTTCCTCATGTTTTTCCTCATGTGGCTTTTCTCATGCGCGGTTCCTCACGCGCCTTCCTACTCCGCGATCCGCGCCACGAGCGCGCGCCGGCGTCCCGCCAGGTCCGGCTCGACCCGCACCTCGTCGTAGCCCAGGCGACGCGCCAGCACCGTCGCGGCCTCGGCCTGATGCGGCGCCAGCTCGACGACCACGACCGCGGGACGCCGGAGCCACGCCCGCGCCTGCGCGAGCACCGCCTCCACGCCGGCCAGCCCCGGCGTGCCATCGCTGCCGGGGCCCGCCACCAGGGCGGGGTGCGGCTCGCGCTGCACCTCCGGTGACAGCCCGAGCCACTCGTCCTCGCTCACGTACGGCGGATTGGACACGACGACGTCGATCAGGCCACGCCAGGCGGCGGGCAACGGCTCGAGCCAGTTGCCCTCGGCCAGCGTGACCGGTGGCAGGGTGCCGCGATGGCTCGCCCGCACGGCCACGAGGTTCGATGCGGCCACCGCCAGCGCGTCGGGGCTGGCGTCGGTCGCCCCCACCGCGCGCAGCGCGTCGCCGTCGAGCTCAGTCGCCAGTGCCAGGGCGATGGCCCCGCTTCCGGTGCCCACGTCGGCCACGACGAGCCCGTCGCCGGCACCCGTTCGGGCACCCACCTCGACGCCGCGCCCGCGCGCCTCGGCGAGGAGTCGCGCCTCGCCCAATGCCACCTCGACGACCTGCTCGGTCTCGGGCCGCGGGATGAGGACCCGCTCGTCCACCGCGAGGTCGAGCAGGCGGAACGGCCAGTGCCCGAAGATGTACTGGAGCGGCTCACCGGCCGCCCGGCGCGCCGCCATGGCGCGCGCCGCGGCCACCGCGTCCTCCGCCAGCGGGCCGATGGGTGGTCCGGAGTCCCCGAGCGCCGTCTTGGGCCCGATGACCTCCTCGACGATGAAGCGCGCCTCGTGCGGCGCTCCCACCACCTCGGCCAGCTCGGCGACCAGCGCGGCCCGGGTGACGCCTGCGGTCCCCGGGGCCAGCGTCACGCGCTGTCCTCTTCCTCGCCGGCCAGCTGGCGCGCCCGCTTGTCCGCCATGAGCGCGTCGGTCAGGTCGACCAGATCGCCTTCGAGTACCTGGTCCAGCTTGTAGAGCGTGAGGTTGATCCGGTGGTCGGTGACCCGGTTCTCCTTGTAGTTGTAAGTGCGGATCTTGTCGGTCCGGCTGCCGGCGCCCACCTGGCCGCGGCGCTGGGCCGACATCTCGGCCGCCTGTTTGTCCTGTTCGGCCTTGAGCAGACGGGCCCGCAGCACGACCATCGCCTTGGCCCGGTTCTGGATCTGGCTCTTCTCGTCCTGCATGGCCACGACCGTGCCGGTCGGGATGTGCGTGATGCGCACCGCCGAGTCGGTCGTGTTCACGGACTGCCCACCGGGGCCGGTCGAGCGGTAGACGTCGATCTTGAGGTCGTTGGGGTCGATCTCGACGTCGACCTCTTCGGCCTCGGGGAGAACGGTCACGGTCGCCGTCGACGTGTGGATGCGCCCCTTCGCCTCGGTCACGGGCACGCGTTGGACCCGGTGCGTGCCGCCCTCGTGCTCGAGGCGGATGTAGGCGTCGGGACCTTTGACCACGAAGACGGCCTCGTTGATCCCGTCCTTGTCCGACGCGTCCTCCGAGAGGACCTCGACCTTCCACTTCATGAGGGCGGCGAAGCGCAGGTACATGTCGTAGAGCACGCGCGCGAAGAGGTTGGCCTCGTCGCCGCCGACGGCGCCGCGGATCTCCATGATCACGTTGCGCCCGTCGTTGGGGTCCTTCGGCAGCAGCAGCGTCTGGATGCGATCCTCGAGCACGGCGGCGCGGGCCTCCGCCTCTTCGGCCTCCTGGCGCATGAGCTCGCGCTCGTCGCCGGAGGCCTCGGTCAGCATCTCGCGCGCCGTGACGAGGTCGTCGCGGGCGGCGCGCAGATCGTGCCAGGCCTTGACGATCTCGCCGAGGCCCTTGTGCCGGCGCGACAGGTCGCGCAGCCGGTCGGGATCGGACAGGGTGGCCGGGTCGGCCAACTCGGCCTCGACTGAGGAGAATTCCTCTTCGAGCGCGGCCATCCGGTCGTCAAGCATGGGGCCAGGCTAAAGGCGCAGGGTGGCGCGGCCCGTCCGGGACCGCGCCCGGGGCTATTCCGACTCCGAGGAGGCGGGCTTGGCCTTGGCCTTGCCCTTGCGCTCGCCGTAGCGGCGCTGGAAGCGCTCCACCCGCCCACCGGAGTCGACCAGCTTCTGCTTGCCGGTGAAGAAGGGGTGGCACTCGTTGCACAGCTCGACGTGGAGGTCGGCCTTGGTCGAGTGCGTCGTGAACGTGTTGCCGCACGAGCACCGGACCGTGGCTTCTACGTAGTCGGGGTGGATGTCGGTCTTCATGGGGTCTCCAGTCGAATCAGTCGATCAGTGTAGGGGTCGCCTCACGCCTGCGATCAGGTGCCGGGGCCCTTGGCGATCTCGGCGAGGAACTCGTCGTTGCTCGTCGTGGTGCGGATCTTGTCCATCAGCAGCTCGAGGCCGGCGGCGTCCTTGCCGTCGCTGGCGAGGGCGTTGAGCACCCGGCGCAGCTTCCAGACCTGCTGCAGCTGACCCCGCTCGAAGAGCAGCTCCTCGTGGCGGGTCGAGCTGGCGTTGACGTCGATGGCCGGGTAGAGGCGGCGCTCCGAGAGCCGGCGGTCGAGCCGCAGCTCCATGTTGCCGGTGCCCTTGAACTCCTCGAAGATGACCTCGTCCATCTTGGAACCGGTCTCGACGAGCGCACTGGCCAGGATGGTCAGCGAGCCGCCCTCTTCAATGTTGCGGGCCGCACCGAAGAACTTCTTCGGCGGGTAGAGCGCACCCGAGTCGACACCACCGGACATGATGCGGCCGGTGGCCGGCGCAGCCAGGTTGTAGGCCCGGGCCAGGCGGGTGATGCC
This sequence comes from uncultured Acidimicrobiaceae bacterium, assembly GCA_963763575.1. Taxonomy (GTDB): domain Bacteria; phylum Actinomycetota; class Acidimicrobiia; order Acidimicrobiales; family RAAP-2; genus Bog-473. The sequence continues at coordinate 311,358 of CAVXPD010000018.1, read as the reverse complement.
GTCGAGGATGATGACGACGTCCCTGCCCATCTCGACGAGGCGCTTGGCCCGCTCGATCGCGAGCTCGGCCACCTGCGTGTGCTCCTCCGACGGGCGGTCGAACGTCGAGGCGATGACCTCGCCCTTCACCGTGCGACGCATGTCGGTCACCTCTTCGGGCCGCTCGTCGACGAGTAGGACCATGAGGTGCACGTCGGGGTTGTTCGCCTCGATGGAGTGCGCGATCTGCTTCATGACCGTCGTCTTGCCGGCCTTGGGGGGCGACACGATCATGCCGCGCTGCCCCTTGCCGATCGGCGAGAGCAGGTCCACGATGCGCGCCGTCAGGTTGTCCTTGTCTCCGGGCATCTCGAGGTTGAGCCGCGAGTCGGGGAACAGCGGCGTCAGGTCTTCGAACTTGGGCCGGTTGCGCGCCACCTCGGGATCGAGACCGGAGATCGAGTCGATGCGCAGCAGGGCCGGGTACTTCTCGTTGTTCGACGCCGGACGGCATGCGCCCTCGACGTGGTCGCCGCGCCGCAGCGCGAACTTGCGGGCCTGGCTGATGGAGACGTACACGTCCTTGGACGAGGGCAGGTAACCCTCGCAGCGCAGGAACCCGTAGCCCTCGTCGCGCAGGTCGAGCATGCCCTTCACCTCGACGAGCTCGCCCGTGTAGGGCTGCTCCTGGCCGCCGCCCTGGAGCTCGCCACCCTGGCCCCGCTCACGACCGCGGCGCCGGCGGCTGCGGCGGTTACCGACCTCGCCGTCGGGCTGGCGGTTCTGGTTCTGGTTCTGGTTGCCGCGGTTGCGGTTGCCCTGGCCGGACTGATTCTGCTGCCCGGAGTGCTGCTGGTTCTGCTGGCCGTTCTGGCGTGGCGCCGGCTCGTTGCCGGTCTCGAGGTCGGGCGGCTCCACGAACACGGCCGGCCCGGAGTCGCCTGTCCCGGCTGCCTCAACCGAGGCGGTGCCAACCGGGGCGGCCGCACCCGACGCGGGATTGGCCGCGCCGGAGGGAGTGCCCGGCCCGGAGCCCACCGGGTCGCCGGCCGGCGTGTCCGCGCCGGTGGCGAGGGCGGCACCCGGCCCGTCGATGGACCCGGCCGTGGCGTTGGCGGTCGCCGTCGCGGTCGAACCGCGCGAGCGGCGCGAGGGCCTCGCGCCGTTGGTCCCGGCGTCGCCGTCGCCGTTGCTCGATGCGGCCGAGGCGGACCCGGAGGTCACGCCGGTGGCATCGAGGATCTGATCAATGATGTCGGCTTTCTTCGTCCGGCTCGTCGTCTTGAGCGACATGGCCTGGGCGATGGCGTTGAGCTCATCTCGCTCTTTGCCTTCGAGAACCGACCGTTCGAGCTGCTGTTCCGCAGTCATGGCTCCTCATCTACGAGGGTTGTCGCCGGCGAGGATGTTGTCCGCGCGCGGCGGGGGAATTTCAGGATGGAAAAGGGCCTTGCGTGTAACGCCCTCTCCCCAGGGTCACCACTCACATCGAACTCTCCCGAGACCGCTTGTACCCGCGGAGAGCGCTCCCGAAGCGCAGTGGGGATGTACGTACTTTACCCGGTACCGCCTGGGGTGCCAACACACCCCCGGTTCGACCGGTCGCCCGGACCGTCCGGGCGGGAGGCCAAAAGCCAGGTCAGAGCCAGGTCAGAGCCTGGTCAGAGGGAGATCTCGGCCAGGACCGTCTCGAGGTCGAGGTCGATCACCGTGGGGACCGAGATCGCCTTGATGGCCAGGTCCGGGTCCTTCAACCCGTGTCCGGTCAGGACGCACACGACCCTCGACCCGGCCGGCACGCCCTCCTTGAGCAGCCCGGCCACCGACGCCGACGACGCGGCCTCGCAGAAGACCGACTCCTCCTTGGCCAAGAACGTGTAGGCGTCCATGATCTCGTCGTCGGAGACGGCCGTGATGGATCCGCCGGACTCGGACGCGGCAGCCGTGGCCGAGTACCAACTGGCCGGATTGCCGATACGGATCGCGGTGGCGATCGTCTCGGGGCGCTCGACCGGGTGGCCGAGCACGATGGGCGCCGCACCCGCGGCCTGAAAACCCATCATCCGGGGGAGCTTCGTCGCCCTCCCCGCCTCTTTGTACTGTAAATAACCACGCCAGTAGGCCGAAATATTCCCGGCGTTGCCGACCGGGATGCAGTGGACGTCGGGGGCGTCGCCCAGTACGTCGACGATCTCGAAGGCGCCGGTCTTCTGGCCCTCGATCCGGTGGGGGTTGACCGAGTTGACCACGGTGATCGGGGCGTGGTTGGGCAGGTCCCGCACGATCGTCAGCAGCTGGTCGAAGTTGCCCCGCACCTGTAGCACGCGCGCCCCGTGCATGAGCGCCTGGGCCAGCTTGCCCAGCGCGATGTGCCCGTCGGGGATGAGCACCACGCAGGCCAGCCCCGCCCGCGAGGCGTAGGCGGCCGCCGAGGCCGACGTGTTCCCGGTCGACGCGCACACGACCGCCTTGGCCCCCTCCTCGACCGCCATCGAGATGGCCATCGTCATGCCGCGGTCCTTGAAGCTCCCGGTCGGGTTGGCCCCCTCGACCTTCAGCCACACCTGGGCCCCGACGCGCTCGGACAGGCGGGGGGCGGGCACGAGCGGCGTGCCGCCCTCGAGCAGGGTGACGACCGGCGTGCGCTCGGTCACCGGGAGGAAGTCGCGGTACTCGGTGACGACGCCGCGCCAGCCGGGCGTCACGCCGCGCCCTCTTCGTGCTCGGCGATCACGCGGAGCACGCCGCTGACCCGGTCGACCGCCTGGTGCCGGCGCAGCTCGTCGATCGTCGCCAAAAGGTCGCCCTCGCGCGCCACGTGGGTGAGGAAGATCAGCCGCGCCTCCTCGGCGAGGCCGACCTGCTCCATGGAGCGGATGGACACGTTGTGGTCGCCGAAGATCTTGGCCACCGAGGCGAGGACGCCGGGGCGGTCCGCCACGTCCATGGAGAGATAGAAGGCCGAGCGCAGGTCGTTCTGCGCGCGCACGGTCATGCTCGTGCGCTTGGGCGCGGGCGCGGGCGCACCGGCGAGCAGGTTGCGCGACGCGTCGACGAGGTCGCCGAGCATGGCGCTCGCGGTGGGGCCGCCGCCCGCGCCGCGCCCGTACAGCATGAGCTCGCCGCTCACCGCACCCTCCACGAACACGGCGTTGAATGCGCCGCGGACCGAGGCGAGTGGGTGCGTGCGCGGGACCATGGCCGGGTGCACGCGCACGGAGACCTCCGGCCCGCCGTCGACCAGCTCGGCGATGGCGAGGAGCTTCACCGAGTATCCCAGCCGCGCCGCGTACGCCACGTCGGAGGCACTCACCGCGGTGATGCCCTCGCGGTACACGTCGGCGTCGACGACGTCGCTGCCGAACGCGAGCGCGGCGAGGATGGCCGCCTTGGCCGCGGCGTCGTGGCCTTCGACGTCGGCGGTGGGGTCGCGCTCGGCCAGGCCGAGCGCCTGCGCCTCGCGCAGCACGTCGTCGTAACTGTCGCCCTCTTCCTCCATGCGGGTGAGGATGTAGTTCGTCGTCCCGTTGACGATCCCCATGATCCGGACGATCTGCTCGCCGGCGAGCGACTCGCGCAGCGGCCGGATGACCGGGATCGCCCCGGCCACGGCCGCCTCGTAGAGCAGGTCCACGCCGGCGGACGCGGCCACCTCGGCCAGCTCGGCGCCCGCCACCGCGAGCAGCGCCTTGTTGCCGGTCACGACGGGCTTGCCGTTGCGCAGCGCGGTCTCGACCAGCTCGTGGGCGGGGTGCAGCCCGCCGATGACCTCGACCACGACGTCGACGTCGTCGCGCGACACCAGGGCGGCGGCGTCGGTGCCGACCAGCGCGGGGTCGACGGCGGCGGGACGCGGCTTGTCCGGGTTGGCCACCGCGATGCCGACGAGCTCCAGGCGGATGCCGGTGCGGTCGGCCACGTCGTCGGCCCGTGTGAGCAGGATCTCGGCGAGGGCGCCGCCGACGTTGCCGCATCCCAGCAACGCGACCCGCACCGTCGGGGCCGAGTGGGCGTGCGGCCCCGCCCCGGTCCCAGGCTCAGGTGCGCGCTGCATCGGCTGCGTGTGGACGTCGATCGGCAGCTTGGCCTGGGCCGCGGTCACCTCCAAACGCTACAGGCTGCGCGCGTCGGCGAAGGCCGTGCGTTGCGGGTTCGGCGCACTCGTGCGTGGCTCTCGTGTGCTGCGTACCTGGGTCTTCGCACTCGGTGTGGTGGGGGCCGCACTCGGTGCGGCGGGGGCGGCGGGCCGACGGCCGGCCGCGTCAGCCGTCGAGGCGGGTGAGGTCGTCGAGGCTCTCGCGGCGCACGACGACTCGTGCCGTGCCGTCGGCCACGAAGAGAACGGGTGGCCGGGGGACCTTGTTGTAATTCGATGCCATGGCGTAGCCGTAGGCGCCGGTCACCGGCGTGGCCAGGACGTCGCCCACCTCGAGGTCGTCGGGCACGAACGCCTCGGGCACCACCAGGTCGCCGCTCTCGCAGTGCTTGCCGACGACGCGCACCGGTTGAGGGCGCGGCGCGGAGGTCGCCCGAGGCAGGAAGGCCTCGTACCCGCTGTCGTAGAGGACCGGGCGCGGGTTGTCGCTCATGCCGCCGTCGACGCTGACATAGGTGCGGATCCCGGGCAGGTGCTTGACGGTCCCGACGGTGTAGAGCGTGAGGCCGGCGGTCGCGACGATGGAGCGGCCCGGCTCGGCCGACAGGCGCGTCGCGGGGTCGACCCCGACCATCTTGCAGGCGGCGCGCGTGACCGCCGCCCATTCGCGCTGGGTGGGCGCAGTCTCACCGTTCACGTAGGGCACGCCCAGGCCGCCGCCCACGACGAGCTCGGCCAGGCCGAGGGGCGCGAAGAACGCGCCGAGCACCTCGGCCGCCTGCTCGAACGAAGAGGTGTCGAACACCTGGCTCCCGATGTGCGCATGCACGCCGACCAGCTCGACTCCGGGCAGCAGCTCCAGCGCGGCCACGGCCTCGGTGGCCGCCCCCGACGACACCGAGAAGCCGAACTTGGAGTCTTCCTGCCCGGTGCGCACGAACTCGTGGGTGTGCGCCTCCACACCCGGGGTCACCCGCACGAGCACCTTGGGCCGGGCAGCTGTGGGCGCGGCTGACTCGAGCAGGCCGCCGAGCCGGGCGATCTCGTCGACGGAGTCCACCACGATGCGGCCCACTCCGCGGTCGAGCGCAGCGGCCAGCTCCTCAGTGGACTTGTTGTTGCCGTGGAGGACCAGCCGCTCGGCCGGCACGCCGGCGGACAGCGCGACATGGAGCTCACCCCCGGAGGCGACGTCGAGGTGCATGCCCTCCTCGTGTGCGAGCCGGGCCATGGCCCGGCAGAGAAAGGCCTTGGTGGCGTAGGCGACCCCGTCCCCCCAGGCCTCGACCGCCTCCCGGCAGGCGTGCCGCAGGTGTGCCTCGTCATAAATGAAGACCGGCGTCCCGAACTCGTGGACCAGCTCGAGCACGTCGATGCCGCCGACGTGCAGGTGCCCCTTCTCGTCGACCGTCGCCGTGCGCGGGAGGAGGTTGCGTCGCAGGGGCTCGGTCGCGACGTCGTGGTCCACGGCCATGTTGGTGCAGGATACGGCAGTGTCGGCTGCGCCCGTCACGACGGACCGGTGCTCGTGGTCGAGGCCCGAGGACTACGCTCGTTCACTCCACGCACATCGGTGCGGGTAACGCCCGCCCCCGTAGCTCAGCGGATAGAGCACCGGCCTCCGGAGCCGGTGGCGCAGGTTCGAGTCCTGCCGGGGGCGCCAAAATTTCGGCACTCCCGGGGCGCCACTGCCGGGGGCGCCAGTGTGCCGGGGCGCTCTCTGCGGTTCGGGTTTCAGACGGGGACAGATGTTCGCCAGAGACTGAGCGGCGCAGTGGCGGTCGCTTGACCTACGGCGATATGCCTCGCCGGCCGATGCGCAACGGATCGTGAGGGTCGATCACGCCTCCGTGCGCTTAGCTTCAAGGTCGTCGATCCACCGCTGTATCCAGTCGAGGAGCTCTTGGTGGCCCTCCTCGACACCCGAGAGGCCCTCGACGATCAGGCCGAGCTGAAAGCTCGTCACTGCGGCCACGATGACCGTGAGGGGGAAGCGGGATTCGTCGAGGCCATAGTCACGAAGGGCCTGCCCGAAGTGGCGCTCGAAGATAGTTCGGAACCGAGCGTGGACCTCGGTCAGCCGCGTCCGGAGCACCGGCATGTTCCAGCCCATCGCCAAGAGCTCGAGGAGGATTTTGGGAAAGCGAGCCGTCGGCTCGTCCACCCAGAATTGAGACCCGAGGCGCCACTTCTCGGCGAAGGTCAAGTTCGGGTCGGCGTAGAGACCTTCGAGGGCCACGGCCAGTTGCTCCACGAAGCGAGCCAGGGTCTGGGTGAGCAACTCCTCCATCGATCCGAAGTAGTAGTGGACCAGACCGTGATTGACGCCCGCCGCTTCAGCCACGGCCCTGGTCGTGACGCCCGCGTAGCCGACCTCGTAGAGGAGCCGCTCGGCGGCGTCCATGAGCGCGAGCGTTGCCTGTTGGCGCGCGTCCGAGGTCTTCCGCTGCTCAAAAGCACGGGCCATCAGCGGACCCCTCTGGCCGTGAACGACGTCGGGTCGGATCGCACATCCTCTTGACGGTTAGTCACTCGTATTGGATACTAGTCCAAGTCGATCGACTTATCAGTTCATTGTCCCCTGTCGCGCCAGTCGCCCTGGCTCGGCCGAAGGGTGGCAGAAGGAGAAATAGGACTGAAAACGTGCGATGCTGCGAGCGGGAGGACCCGAGCCGCAACTGGAGTAATGGGTGTCGGTTCGGCGAAGAGAAACGGCCAATTCGAGGCGGTCGCTACTGGCGAAATCGAGCAGAGGTCTCATCTCTCGGCGGGCCACGGCGAACTCGAGAGCGGCGATGGGACCGACGCAAAGGCTCCCCGAGGAGAGGTGACAGATGACAATCACCGAAGCACTCGCCGCGTGGGGTTCGTACGATCTCGACGACCCGTTTCCGGTATTTGCGCAGGTCCGCGATCTTGGCCCGGTACATGCGGTGACGTTGGCGGACGGGCATGGCGCCTGGCTGGTGGTCAGCTACGAGGAGGCACGTGCCGCCCTCAACGAGTCACGGCTCTCCAAGGACATGCACGCGGCCTTGGCAACGGGCTCCGGCGTCGTGGCCGAAGGCCTGCCCGGACCGGCCTTCGCCCGGCACATGTTGACAGTCGACCCACCTGATCACACCAGGTTGCGGCGGCTCGTCTCAGCAGCCTTTTCGGTGCGGCGAGTCGACGCGTTGCGCGCCCGCATTCAGGCCATCACGGACGACCTCCTCGACGACATCGCACGGCAAGGACCCCACAGCCGGATCGATCTGGTGGCAACGTTCGCCTTCCCACTGCCCTTCACGGTCATCTGCGAACTCCTTGGCGTACCTCAACGTGACCGCGCCTCGCTCGGTGAGGGGTTCACCAAGCTGCTCGTCCCCACATCCACTCCGGCCGAGTTCGCGGCGGCCAAGAAGGCGTCCGACGCGGTGGTGGCCATGTTGAAAGCACTCGTCGAGACCAAGCGGATCGACCCGGCCGACGACCTCGTCTCGGCTCTCATCGACGCCCGCGACGGAGAAGAGGGCCTCGACGACCAGGAGCTGCTCTCGACGATCTTTCAGTTGATCGTCGCCGGTCATGACACAACAGCCAGCCTCATCGGCAACAGCGTCGTCGCGTTGTTGCGCAACCCAGCGCAGCTCGCCCAGCTCCGCGCTGACCCCACTGGGATCCCCAAGGCTGTTGAGGAGTTCCTCCGCTACGACGCACCGGTCCCTCATTCGACGTTTCGATACACGGCCGCGCCCGTCACGCTCGGTGGAGTGACGATCCCCACCGGTGAACAGGTCATCATCTGCCTCGCCGCGGCGAACCGGGACGCGAACCGATACGCCAGCCCCGAGGAGCTGGACCTCGAGAGAGAGGGGGCCCGTCACCTCGCGTTCGGGCACGGCATCCATCACTGTCTCGGTGCGCCGCTGGCCCGCCTCGAGGGCAACGTCGCCCTCGAGTCGCTCCTGCGCAGGTACCCCGAGATCACACTCGCCGTGCCAGCGTCGGACTTGCACTGGGGACATGGCGACGGCCTGGTTCTCCGCGGCCTGTCGGAGCTGCCGGTCATCCCAGGCCCGGCCCTACCGAGGTTACGACCGTGACCCGAGATCCGGGGGTCTCAAACCGGGTGGACGAGAGCTGGCGCGGGGTCGATGAGGGCTGGGGTCGGCGGGCCGTGGACTTCTCCACCCTCGCCGAGCCGGCCAACAGCCGGGAATACATCGCTCTGCACCACCGACTGGACGTGCATGCAGGCGACACGCTCGTCGACATCGCTTGCGGGGCTGGTCTCGCGGTTGAGCTGGCAGGTCTGCGCGGCGCCCGCTGCGCGGGCATCGATGCGTCGGCGCGCCTGATCGCCGTGGCTCGGGACCGCAACCCCAATGCCGACCTGCGGGTCGGGGACATGCACGCCCTGCCATGGGAGGACGGCACTTTCGACGTGGTGACCAGCTTCCGGGGCATCTGGGGGACGACCCCGCGAGCGATGAGCGAGGTGCACCGCGTCCTCGTCCCCGGAGGCCGGGTGGGGCTCACGGTGTGGGGGCACATCAAGGCATCACCGGGCGCGTGGGCACTGGCGCCATTCTCTTTGGCCGCGGCCGCCAAGGTGGAGAACCAAGCCGCCATGGTGGCGCTCGGCCGTCCAGGCGCCGGCGAACGATTGCTTCAGGACGCCGGCTTCACCGACGTCGAACGCATCGACATCCCCTTCGTGTTCGAGTTCGCGGATCCAGAGTTGTATGCGCGAGCTTTGGCGTCGACCGGTCCGGCCTTCGAGGCTATGCAGGCGGTTGGAGAAGCAACGTTCCTGCAGACGGCGGTGGAACTGGCTCGTGAGAAGGTCCGCGACGGCCTCCCAATCCGGGCGCCCGTTGCCGTCGTGGGCTACATCGCCGGCAAGCCGGCCAGACGGGCGGCCTACGGCCACGCGGCGACGCTCCGAGCTCAGGAGCCCAGAGCCGGTTTCCTCGCGGAGCCGAGCCACACGCCAGAGGCGCAGCGCCTGTTCGACAACGACCGAGAGGGCGTCGGCTACGTCACGAACGTGTCGCGGCTGTGGGCGTACATGCCGACCACGCTCGACGGCTTGTCCGAACTCATGAACGAAGCGACCTGCGCCGGCTCGCTCACCCCGGTGCAGCGAGCGGTGCTGGTGACGGCAGCCGCGTCGGCCCTGGGTGACTCCTATTGCTCGCTGGCATGGGGCAAGAGGCTCGCGGCCGAGTCGGGATCCGATGTTGCAGTGGCTGTCATTCGCGGTGAAGACGAGGGTCTCGACACGGCCGTGCGGGCGCTGGCCCAGTGGGCCCGAGCGGTGGCCACCGACCCGAACGGCATCACGGCCGCCGACGTCCAGGGCTTGCGTGACGCTGGATTCGACGAGAAGCAGATCTTCGCCATCACGACCTTCGTGGCGCTCCGCCAGGCCTTCTCGAGCATCAATGACGCGTTGGGTGCGAGTCCAGACCGCCAGCTGGCCTCTTCAGCGCCGGAGCCGGTCGTGTCCGCCGTCACCTTCGGCCGCCCACCGGAGCCCGACGATGAGTAGCAAGGCGCCACCGGGTTCGGCGGCTCTCCAGCGGGTGTCTCGTGGAGGGGGCTATGTGCCGGGTTGCGTCCAGTCGATCCGGGACGAATTCTCGTGCTTGTTGGGCGCAAAGGATTTGTGCAGCTCGAGCACGATGCCACACGCCGCGGAGACCTCCTCCGCGGGGAATGAAGGAAGGAAGAAACCATGACCACTACCGACACGCCAGTCAACAACGGCGTCAACGTCGAGGCCCTGTTGGGCGCAAGGGAGGCGCTCGCAGAGGCGCCACAGGCAGCGCAGTTCCAGTGGCGGGCCACCTGTGAGTGGCAGAACGGCACCCACAGCCGCTCGACGGTCGAGGGCTTCTTCGGTCTCGGCGAGGAGCAGAGCCACCGCACCCGGTACGACTTTGACGCGGATCACCCAGAGATCTTCGCCTCCGAGGACAATGGCGCGACCCCCGTCGAGTACGTTCTCGTGGCGCTCGCCAGCTGCCTTACCGCCGGCGTCGCCGCGGTGGCGCAGAACCGGGAGATCCAGTTGCGCCGCGTCTCGGCCACCATCGAAGGCGGGATGGACGTGCGAGGCATCCTCGGCATGGACAGCGATGTCCGCAACGGCTTCAGCGACATCATGGTGACCTACGACATCGATGCCGACGCGTCGGAGGACGACATCAAGGCGCTCGTCGCACAGTCGCAGAAGCGATCGGCCGTCTACGACATCATCACGAACCCCACCAACGTGAGCGTCCAGGTCCGCTGATCGAATTGGCCTCGGAGGAATAGGCGGCTCAATGCGCACCACGACCGTCGTGATCGGAGCGGGTCACAGCGGGCTGGCGATGAGCAAGTGCCTCTCGGAGTGCTCAATCGACCACGTCGTTCTCGAACGACACGAGGTCGCGAACTCTTGGCGGACCGAGCGGTGGGATTCGCTACGTTTGCTCACGCCTAACTGGCAATGCCGCCTCCCCAGCTACTCCTACGGGGGCGGTGACCCGGACGGCTTCATGACGATGCCCGAGGTCGCCGACTTCGTCACGGACTACGCGGAATTGATCGCGGCGCCGGTGATGTCCGGCACGCCGGTCTCCTCGGTGCGCCGCGCCAATGGTAAATACCGCGTGACCACAAACCAGGGCGAGTGGCAGAGCGAGACGGTCGTCGTCGCCACCGGGGCCTTCAACGTGCCCCACGTCCCGCCTTTTGCGGATGCGGTGCCATCGTCGGTCGCGACCTTAACCCCACGTGAATACCGTAATCCGGAACAGCTCGACGAAGGTGGCGTGCTCGTCGTCGGCGCGTCGGCGACGGGAGTGCAGATCGCAGCCGAGATCCAGCGCTCCGGTCGCCAGGTCACTCTCGCTGTGGGGGAGCATGTGCGCGGACCACGCGTGTACCGGGACCGGGACATCCATTGGTGGATGGAGGCGTGCGGCGTGCTCGATGAACGCTACAACGAGGTCGACGACATCGTTCGGGCGCGGCGCGTTCCCTCCATGCAGCTTGCAGGCACACCCGAACGGGCCACGTTCGACCTCAATTCGCTCACGAGCAGCGGCGTAAAGCTGGTGGGCCGACTTGCCGGCATCAATGACGGAAGGGCGCAGTTTTCGGGCTCCTTGCGCAACAAGTGCGAGCTCGCTGATCTCAAGCTGGGGCGGCTGCTCGACACCATCGACGAATGGGCGTCCGCCAATGGCCCCGATGACTCGCCGCCCCATCGGTTCTCACCGACAGTCGTGGACGACTCGCCACCGCTCGGTCTCGATCTCGCCAGCGGCGAGATCGAGACCATCATCTGGGCGACAGGATTTCGTCCGGATTACTCCTGGCTCGACGTCAAGGTCGTCGACGGCAAGGGGATGATCCGACACGACGGAGGCGTCGTCGACTCCCCCGGCATGTTCCTAGTCGGAAGCCCGTTCCTGCGTCGACGCAAGTCGAGCTTCATTGACGGGGCTCGAGTCGACGCCGAAGAACTCATTGTGGAACTGACCGCCTACCTCGATCGTCGAGCCTCGTCGGCAGAGGATTGACTACTGCCATCTCCTGGCGCGAGAAAACTACAACCGGGTCGTCGTCGGGGCCTTCGCCGCAGCCAGGATCCCATCGGCCAGCACACGGGTCCGCTCGGTGGCCACCGACGCTCCCGACTTGTCACCCATACCTGTGAGAACCTCGGCGTACTTCGACCACGTGTAGGTGCTCAACTCCCTTACTCCGAGGCGCTCGTTCACGAGCGCACGGGCGACGTCCAACCGTGGAGCGCGGATGGCTGCTTCAAGAAGAGTGCGCTCAATGGCATCTCGTTGCGCATGGCTTCCGCCGAACTCGTGGAGCCGGGCCCTCACGCGCCAGAGCTCGTCCAAGACCTGCTCGTAATCGCCCTCTCCGAACGCCACGAGGCCACGACAGACCGGTAGGCCAACCCTGCTCGTCATGATCCAACTGGTGGTCTCATGATCACTCCTCTCGACGACGGCTTCGAGGTCCGCCACGAGGTGGCGTGCGGCCTCGAGGTCTCCTGCTCCGATGAAGGCCATGGCGGCGTGCACGTCGTTGAACGGGTAATACCCAGGCACAACGAGACGGCTCCACGCACGGGCCAGTGACTGCCAAGACGGGGGGCGTCCCAGTACATTGATACTTCTCTAAGGGTCCACCGCTTGATTGCTGGTCTTGAATAGCTTCGGGAGTGCTGGCGGGTCCGGTCTGACTTGGAGTCCCGTGATGTTCCAAGGCGTCGTCGACCGTGACCTTCCAGCCGCACATTGACAGCGGCACGTCCCGTCTCCGAGTTGGGGTGATTGGCCCGGCCTGCTACCAACAGGTCGGACCGCCCGTCGCTCCGATCCGGAACGGCCGTGCCATCCCTCAACACCATTGAGAGAAGGGATGACCAATTGACCATCGTAGAAGCTGCGCGTGGTGTGACTGGTGGCGTCGATACGCATCTCGACGTCCACGTGGCTGCGGCGCTCGATCCGCTGGGCGGGCTGCTCGGCACGGAGCGCTTTGAGGCCAACTCCGCGGGCTACAAGGCGCTGCTGGCCTGGCTCGAGACGTTCGGGAAGGTGACCAAGATCGGCATTGAGCGCACGGGCTCTTATGGATCGGGACTGTCGCGCTACCTACGCCGAGTCGGCGTCGAGGTCATCGAGGTCGACCGCCCTAACCGAGAGGAGCGCCGCCGCAGCGGCAAGTCCGATCCCCTCGATGCCGTCGAGGCGGCCCGAGCGGCTCTGAGTGGTCGAGCGAGCGGCAGCCCGAAGTCGAGAGACGGTGCGATCGAGGCCATTCGGGTCCTCGTCGTCGCCAAGCGTTCGGCTCGCCAGGCCCGAGTTAAGGCCCTCGTCCAGATGCGCCACCTCGGCTACAGCGCGCCTGAGCAGCTCCGTTGCCGACTCAAAGGGCTTTCTGTGTCAGCCCTCGTCGCCGAGGCGACCAAGCTGCGGCCCACGAGTTCAGCCGATCCGGTGACGGCCGCCACCAAGGCGTCGCTATCTTCGCTGGCGCACCGGATCGATTCCCTCGACGCCGAGCTCGCCGAGCTCGACCAAAGGATCGAGGCACTGCTTGTCGCCACCGTGCCCGATCTGCTCGACCTCTTCGGCGTCGGCCCCGACACCGCGGCCGCACTGGTCATGGCTGCCGGCGACAACCCCGAGCGTCTCCGCTCAGAGGCCGCCTGGGCCCACCTCTGCGGTGTGTCGCCCATCCCGACGGGGTCGGGCAAGAACAGCGGCAAGGTCCGCCCCCACGACGGTGGCGACCGCCAGGCCAACAGCGCGCTGTGGCGCATTGTCATGGTGCGCATCGCGCACGACCCCGAGACGCAGGTCTACTTCGAGCGCCGGGTGAAGGAGGGTCGCACCAAACACGAGGTCATCCGGATCTTGAAACGCTACGTTGCCCGCGAGGTCTATCGCTACCTGCCTCGCGGCTGAATCCCCGGGTTGAGGGTCTGGCTCTCCCCAGTACTGTCGCCCTCCGGGGCTGACTACCCAGCGACACGCCGACCCTCACTCCGGGCCCACCGTTCTCTCGAAAACGCGTGACCTAATAAGAGCCTGTCCTCAGCTCGAGTGACTCATCAATGTTGTGTCCGCTGTTTTCACTCCCGAGCCCCAAAGGAGGGGTTGACAAGTGATAGGAGCGTCGCCGGTCGCCGGTCGGGGGATCGCTACGACCTGTTGTGTCGCCTCGACCGAGTACTCCAGACAAGAATCGACACGAAGATCGCAGCAACGATCACGAGGGTGATAAATACTGGCAGCCCACTCCCGCCGGAGCACCTGTCATATGGACTCACCTCAAGGTCTGCTTGACTTCGCGAACGATATACCCAGAGTGACCCAGTTCGCCGGACCTGTGACCATCCTCGGGCCGCCGCGGTAACCCGGTATCCGGCAAGGCAGGGTGGTCTTGGCGATCTTGCCATGAGTAGCTTTTGATCGTGGCTGGGCTTGATGAGGCGCTCAGGGTCCTCCCGCTCGGTGAGAGCGAGTGGGCAGCCTTTGCTGATCCAGACTACGAGTCCGTCAATGCCATGTTCGGCGGCTGGACTAACGGCATTGCACTGAACGCGGTCTCGCTGAGCGCCGATGTTGAAGCCCGACCGTCAGCAATGACGCTCAACTTCGTCAATCCCATACCTCCCAGTTCGGAGGTGGTCATTCGGACTCGACGCGTAGGGGGCTCTCGGTCCGTCAGTCACTGGCAGGCCGAGGTCCGGCGGTTAGACAGTGAAGAGACGCTCGCAGTGGCTTCTGTGGTCATGACGGTGCGTCGGGACACCGACGGTCTCATTGAGGACGCCGTGCCCGAGGCGCCCGATCCGGAGACGCTGGAGGTCTTCCATGCCCCCGGACCCCAGGGTCAAACGTCGATGATCCGACCGGTCGGTGGCGCTCCCCCGTTCGGGAGAAACAACACGCGGTCTCTTCATTGGGTCCGGGACACGTCTGGACGTACGGTCGATCATGTTCAGCTTGCGTATTTCGCCGATCAGTTAGCTCCGCGTCCGTACTACTGGAGCGACGGTCCACGTCCAACCGCCACTATCACAATGTCGGTGTTCTTCCATGGCACCGACGAGGAGATCATGGCCGTCGGCAACGACTACATCTTGATTGCCGGGATCGGCACAAGAGGAGAGCGATCAACTTCCGGATTGCGAGCCGAGTTGTGGAGCCGTCGTGGTGTGCTCCTTGCCACTACCGAACAGCTTGCTTGGTTTCGATAGTCGTCGTTGTACGGACTTAGCGGGAACAAGCGTCTCCGAACGCCGGGTCGGTCGGGTACCTCTGGTGCCGCTGCCGAACACCCAGGTGGCGAGGCGGCCCAAACGAGATCACCGAGCTTGAACATTTCCAGGGGGGTGCTGGCCGTTGACTTGGTCAGGGCTCCAACCTGCCCAAGCGCATCCGAGGGCTACCATCGCGCCGCGACCGCGGGACTGGAGGTGGGCAACGATGCGTGACTCGATCGCCGAAAGGATCAGTCGCTACGTGCTCGATGGCAGTGACGAGGATCTGCGCCGCCTATTGGGAATCTCGGAGTTGATGGCAGATCACACGCGGGC
Source organism: uncultured Acidimicrobiaceae bacterium (assembly GCA_963763575.1). Taxonomy (GTDB): domain Bacteria; phylum Actinomycetota; class Acidimicrobiia; order Acidimicrobiales; family RAAP-2; genus Bog-473. The sequence continues at coordinate 296,176 of CAVXPD010000018.1, read as the reverse complement.
TGCCATCATGCGAACAGGTATCAAGCCCGGATGGAACGTCATTGAGTGCGGCTGCGGTCCGCTCGGCGCTCTGGGAGTCCTGGCCGAGTTGGTTGGCTCACAAGGCCGGGTGGTGGGGATTGATTTCAACGAAGCTAGCGTGGCTCGCTGCCGATCAGTACTCGAGATGCTCTACGTCAACAACGGCGAAGTGTTCGTTGCCGACATCCATGACGTCGGCTCGAAGGAGTTGGGCGCCCCATTCGACCTTGCCTACAGCCGCTGCTTCCTCATGCACCAGTCCGACCCGGTAGCGACGTTGGCGGCCATGGGAAAGCTAGTTCGGCCCGGCGGGTGGATCCTGGCTCAGGAGCCGTTACGGTACCCGCCGCCGATCTCCCACCCTCGTGTTCCCGCTCAGGAGAAGTATTGGGAGCTGATGTATCGGGCGATGGAGGCGAACGGCATCCCGTCGTTTTCGGTGGAGGAGTTGCCCCGTTCAGCCCAAACTGCGGGACTCAAGGTCGTTGATGTGGATGGCTACTACCGCCCGAGGCTCGACGCGGTTCGCTCGTTTGATCTGCATATGACCACCCTCGCCGCCTCCAAGGCGCGAATCGTTGCTGCTGGTGTTGCCACCGATACCGAGGTGGACGCTCTCCTAGCGGAGATCAAGGCAGCGATGGCCGAAGATCACACGTGGTCGGCATCGCCGTTCTTTCTCGACCTGGTGATGCGCATCCCGGGACAGGACGACTCCGTCTGACCAGACACCCCAACATCCTGCCCTAGTGGGTGCCCCCTACCGCCAGGCCCGGAGCGCCGCCTGACTGCCCGGTGATTGCTCTAGTTGTGCGCGGCCAGGCGGTACTTTTCGAGCGCAACTTGAGAGGAACGGACTACCCCGCGCCGCATACAGTGCTGGCAGTGGAAGCAGGCCGGCCGTGCGGGTCAAACGAACATCGAAGCGCAGTTCAGGACCCAATCCCGTGACGGTCCTCGAGGAGGCCTTCCGTGTGCAGTGACGACACACATGCCGACCACCTGCCGAGCCCAGATCTCCGGGTGCTGCACGACTTCGAGCCAAAGGTGCTGTTTGACCTTGAGCCGGTCGACTCGGTGGTAGTGACGACATTAATGGACAACGTCACCGACGTCTTCATGCCCGACCAGGGGCCGGCCCGCCGCCCGCCGCCCATGTCCGACTGCCGCCAGTCTGCAGCCACCTTGGAGGGCGGCGAGGTTTCTTCGGCCCTGATAGCAGAGCACGGCTTTTCGGTCCTCGTAACTGTGTCCAAGAACGGCACCGAACACCAGATTCTATTCGATGCCGGAGTCAGTCCCGACGGGGTAACGGAGAATATGCGCCGCCTCGATGTCGACGTGTCGTCCATCGAGACGATTGTCTGCAGCCACGGGCACTTCGACCACACCACCGGCCTCGACGGGCTCATCCGGCGCCTGGGGACCGTGAACCTGCCGGTACTCATCCACCCACACTTCTGGCGCCGTCGGCGGGTGACGATCCCGGGCCGCGACCCCCTGGAGATCCCAACGACGAGTCGTCGAGCGCTCATCGATGCTGGATTCGACGTGATCGAGGAGGGTCACCCGAGCTTCCTTTTTGATCGGTCGGTCTTGGTGACGGGCGAGGTGGCCCGCACCACCGGCTACGAGCCGGGCTTCCCACCGCAGCAAGCCTGGATCACTGGCCGGTGGGAACCGGACCCCTTGGTGCTTGATGATCAAGCTCTCATCGTCGACATCAAGGACAAAGGACTCCTGGTGATCACGGGATGCGGCCACGCTGGGATCGTGAATATCTGCCGGTATGCCCGACGTCTGACCAAGCAGCGCCCCCTCTACGCCGTAATGGGTGGATTTCACCTCAACGGACCGCTCTTCGAACCACTGATCCCCCGGGTCCTCGATGACCTCGACGCGCTTGCGCCGGCCGTGATCGTCCCTGCTCACTGCACCGGATGGCGAGCTCAGCACGCAATGGGCGCTCGCTTCGGCGAAGCGTTCATACCGAACACCGTGGGTACGCGCTTCGAACTGTGATCGGCGACTATGACGCGCTCCTCAGAGATCAGACGTCCTCATCAGGGAGTCTCGACCGCTGTTCGCTCCTTCATGCAAGCGCTCGGTACGCGGGCAAGCTGCTTGGAGCCGCCGGGCAGGTAACGGCGCCTCAGGGACGAGCCTCGAGACGACCTGGCGGGGGGGGCTAAATAGCCTCCGTTCGCCGGCTCAGGGCGCACTCTGCGGCACAACGGTGACTTCGGCGGGATGGGAGCCGCCCGAAATCCTCCGAAAGTCCTATGGGCACGCCAAATCAGCGTCGATAGCTTCTGAGAGATGCCAGCTTTGCGAGGACGGGGGTGGAGGGTTCTGTGGATTGCCCTGGGAGCCCTGGGCGGCGTAGCAGTCTTCGCCTTCATCGCCATCGTCGTGTCCTCGTCCGTCAACTCGGTTTCCGTCACATTCGTCAACGACACAGCTAGTCGTGTGGTTCTTACTGACTGCGGACCTGACTTGGTGGGAGTGGCAGCCAGGACATCGGCGGTCGTTAACGTCTTCCAACCGACCGCTTACTGCTCTATCAGTGTCTCGGACAACGGTTCGTCAGAGTCTGCGAGATGCCTCAAAATGCCTCGGCCCTTGAAGAATGGCACCTCAGTTCGGATTTCAGACGCATCGACGCTAACTCGACCCTGCTTCTGATCGAGGCCCTATCCCAGTACCGCCGGGATGGGGAACTGCCGAATGGAGGGCACTTAGCAAATCTCGTGACCATCGACCCTTCCTCTGGCCGGCCTGGGATTTCACGCTGTACTCATGAATATGATCGGCCAGTTGTTTCAGCGGTACTCGCGGTGGATGTACCGCTCCGGTCGGCCGAACTGGCTGGCGAAACCACAGAACCGTCTTTCGAGTCTTGCCTTCGGGGCTGGTCTCATGCCAGGACGAGCTGCCAGCCTGGAGGTCATCGGCAGGCGAAGCGGTCAGCCGATTGCCCTCCCAGTAGTCATCGCAGATTGGGGCGGTGTCGAGTACCTGGTGTCCATGCTGGGTGACAGCGCAAACTGGGTCAAGAACGTTCGCGCCGCTGGTGGCGTCGCGATCCTGCGTCGTGGCCGTGAGGAACCCGTCAGGCTCGAAGAGGTCGCGATCGAGGACCGCCCACCGATCATCCGCCGTTATGCCGAAGTCACCCCAGGCGGCCGCCCGCATTTGAAGCTGCCTCGCAACGCATCGATCGAACAGTGCAAAGCGCTCGCGCCTCGGACACCGGTGTTTCGGATAACCCCACTGTCTGTAAGCGGTCGAGGTGGTGACACCTAACGCCGGGACTGGGTGCCAGCGTGCAGCACTTCGGGGATACGGAATTGCACGTGTCGGAGGGGCGCATGCAACCGTCAGTACAAGGACGCTGTGGCGGGTCCGGCGTGCAGCCTGACGCACCCGTTCGGCGCCTGCGGGCTCCCAGGACACGTCGCTTCAGTCAGCCTCGGCGTCCGTGCGCTTCGGGCGAATATCGGAAGCGAACAAGGCAACGAGAACCACCAGCCACGCGCTGACGAAGATCATGCTTGCGATGACGTCGGTGGTCCAATGCACACCCAACTCAACCCGTGAGAACGCCACCGCCGCCACTGCCAACGCCGCTAGCACCCACGCCAGCGTTCGGTAGCCCGGTCTTGGGGCAATAGCCACCACCACAAGGGCCAAGGTGGTGAACACTAGGAGGGCGACGGCAGTGTGACCCGACGGCCACGACCAGCCGTGCGCCGAGACCAGCCGGAGATCCTGTGGTGGGCGGTCTCGCTCGACTACGTGTTTGGCCAGCGTTACGCCACCGTTCTCCCCCGCCCAAGCGATGACCGCGAGAACCACGGTGACCATCGGAAGGCGCCGGCGGAGAGCAAGGACTACCAAGAGGATCCCGGTCGCCACGAGCGCAACCCACGAACCGAGCCAGGTCACGGCTTTCATGGCCTCGTTGAGCGCCGGGGTCCGGTGAGCGACAACAACGGAAGTCACGTGGCGGTCGAATCCGTTGACTGAGGAGGAGTGCACGACCCCCACACCGACGGCGATCAGGAGCCCGGTCAAAGCAGCCCAGGCCACGACAAGTACAAGGGCCCGCTGGTGCCATTGACCTGAACGGAATCGATCAATCCCGCCCGATCTTCTCAGCGGAAGCGCCACACACCGGAGTATCTCAGTTCACCGGGAAGATGCTGCTATCCCAAGTCCCCAAGAGTGGCGAGTCTGACGTCATCTGGAGCCTGAGACGCTATGACCGCGGTTTGTACCGCCAGGGCGATCAGCTCGTCGACGGCTGCGACGGCCTCTGACGTTGTCAACTGCCGAAGCCTGGTGCTTCGGGGACCAGCCGTCGGATCGGTGACTCGGTCCCAGAGTGCCTTGAATCGAGCCAGAAGTTCGGTCGTGAGGCAGGGTTTCTCCCACACGTGCTGCACCGATTCGTCCCAAGCGGTCTGCAGCCTGGTCTGCAATGGACCCTCGGAGACCGCCACTGAGCGAACAGCGGCAAGCAGGTGATCGGCCGCGTAATCCAGACTCACCACTATCAAGGTTTGCACATCGGATTGGCCCGGGGGTAGCCCACTTCGCCGGGACGGGGTCGCCCCGCAGCACGATTGGGACAGCTAGACGATGGGAGTTAGGAATCCTTCGGATCAGTGTGCGCCAGCGTTGACCGCTGCGCCAGCTCACGAAACGTCGTTTCATCAACCCGTGAGGTGAACGCTCGCTTAGGAATCATGAAGCATCCAGGACCCTTCCCAACCACAAGCAGATAGAGCTCGTTTCGCAGTTTCACGTCCGAGAACATCGGCCACCTCATCGTGGTGTCGTTGAGAGCCGTATGTCGGGAGATCCCCTCTTCTGTGATCTCCAGTGTTCTCACCTCAAACTGCTTCTCTACTCGCTGGCGGCCGGGATCGACCGACGCCTCATCAAGGCCGAAATGGCGAGGGTCAACAGCTTCAACGCCAAGTTAGCCGTCGCCGTAACCAACATCATCGGGTCGATGTGGTGCACCTACGTGTTCTGCCTGCTGGCCTTTTGCTCCTGGCCCGCAGTCCTGAGCGCCTTCGCCATCTTCTCGGGGATATTCCCTCCGTGGCTGACCAAGGTCAGCCTGATCGCGCTGATCGCGTGGATAGCCCAGACGTTCTTCCAGCTCGTGCCGCTGAGCGTGATCATGGTGGGCCAACAGGTGCAGGGCCTGGCCGCCGACGCCCGGAGTGTGCAGACCGAGCAGAACACAGCCGCGCTCCTTGACGGGTTGAACGTGGCGACGCCCGGAGGCATCACCGACGCCGTCGTCATCCTCCTCAAAGCCATGGGGAAAACCGACGAGCAAATCGCGGCGGCGACGGTACCGGCGCCACCGCCCGAGCTCACGACGGCCTGATGGCGGCGTACGTGGCGCGGCTCGTCGGGGATGTCTTCCGGTGTTCGGAGGCATCAAAAGGATCGGGGCACACCCTGGCTGCGACATGCAGACGCCCATCCCCTCCGCCCGTCACCCCCACAACAACGTCCTTACCGACGGCCAGCATTGCCCAGCGGGTCCGGTCGTCGAGGTGTTCGACATCACCCAACCAAATCTTCGCCCTGGGCGTCCAGCGCAGGCTACCAAGGTGTTCCAGAACGCCGGGCGATGGCTATTGACGAGGTCCTTTCTTGAGTCCGAATGCCTCACCGACCGCACGGATCCCGGCGGTGTCGCCGAAGGCAAAGCTGAAGATGACCTCGTCGGCACCGGCTTCGATGTGACCTGCCACCAAATCAGGGATCTCGTGAGGCTGGCCCACGGTGAATCCGGCGACCTCTTCGGCGGAGCCACTTGCTGTCAAGATGCCTCGCATCTCGGCCGTGTTCTCTTCGGAGGTGGTCAGGATCAGCGGGCTCATCCACGTTATGTCCACGTCGGCCGGGTCACGGCCGACTTCCGCGCAGTGACGATGGAGCACCTCGATCTTGCGGACGAGCGTGCTCACATCGCCCGTAACGTTGCACTTATCTGCGTAGAGGGCAACCAGCCGTAGAGTCCGCCTCTCACCGCCGCCACCGATCATGATCTTCGGCCCTCCGACTTGCACGGGTCGGGGCAGATTGCGGGCGTGGTCAAGGCGATAGTGGTTTCCTTTGAAACTGACGTCATCGTCGGTGAACATGGCCCGGCACACTTGAACTGCCTCTTCGAGCATATCGAGGCGCACCCGGTCGCTCGGGTACTCGACACCGAGACCTTGGTGCTCGATGTCATACCACGCGCCTCCGATTCCGAGGATGGCTCGGCCCCGCGACACGATGTCCAAGGTCGTCACGATCTTGGCCAGGATTCCAGGGTTGCGATAGGTAACCCCGGTGACCAGCGTTCCCAGCTGCACCCTTTGGGTTCGGGCGGCCAGAGCGCCGAGCAGCGTGTACGCCTCGAGCATCGGCTGGTCTGGCCCACCCAGGGGTGGCAGCTGAAAGAAGTGGTCCATGACGTACACCGAGTCGAACCCCGAATCCTCTGCCGTCGTAGCTAGACCAGCGACGTGATCGAACACGTCGCCTGGTTCGAATCCAGAGAAATTGGGCAACTGAACACCGATTCTCGTCATCGGGCCAAGGTAGCTGCTGCAAGAGATGTTTGGGCGAGTCCGAGTAGATCGGAGTGGACCCGGCCTGCCCGGGGCCGGCACTCACACCGGCAGTTGCGAGCGGCTCGATTCAGTGCAGGCGTAGGTCTAGCGGCTCAATGGGTGCGCCATAGCGGGCGATGGCCAAGAGTGCGAGACAGCCCATAATCAGCTGGTTCTAGCCCGGATCTTTCATGAAGGTGTGTTGATGAAGGGCTGAAAGACGCGGAAAAGCCCCTCTGCTCTGGGAAACTTGGTGTTGCGAAGCAACAAGACCCCCGAGAGAAGGGCACTTCCAAAGTGAAGCGTACCAACGCGCGTCCGCCGTTGTCAGTGACCGCCGATGGCAGGGGAATCGCCGCCCATGCCGGCACCCGCTCACACATACAAGTAAGGGCTCCCCGCCCCAACCACGTGGGCCCCGGGGCCGCCCTTTGTCGCCGCGTGATCCGCGGAGGATGGGCCGAAGGTGCCCACCGAATGCCGAGAGAGCTACGCGGACAGCTCCGTCAGCGACGGCTTGAGCCGATGTCGTAGATCTTGAGCTGCCCCACCGCAAACTTGCCAGCGATGCCGCTGTCGTTGCCGCCTGCAATGTCCACCTCGGTGCCCACATTGGTGGACCACCCCGACGTCGTGGAGTCGGCGACCTTGGTCCGTTGATGAACAGCCGGAGGATCTGGTCCGTGCCGCCGATGCCGTTCCGGTTCCAAACGGCGTCTATGCGCATCCATGTCTGCACATAGCTGCTGATGTCGACACCGGGTTTATGGTCTGTCAGGCTCATCACCGACACCGCTGTGGCGGATTTTTTGCCGCCGACCTGGAACTCCAGGCGTCCGTTACTCCCCCTGCCGCCGATTTCCGAAACTCCCCAGGGGCGATCAACGAAATTCCCCAGTTGCCTGACCGGTGAGTTTCATTCATTTTACTCCTTGACCTTGGACACCCCCTTTCGGAGGCCTTCGGTGCGGGCCCGATGGGAGCGCATCCGGTAGCTCTCGCCGTCGATGTTGAACACGACGCTGCGGTGCAGCAGCCGATCGAGCATGGCGGCGGCGACCATGGGATCGTCGAAGATCTTCCCCCACGAGCCGACGCCCAGATTGGTGGTCATGACGATGGAGCTCTTGAGATAGCGCTGGGTGACCACCTGGAACAACGCGGCGGCGGCCTCAGTCTGCAGCGGCAGGTAGCCCACCTCGTCGATGACCAGGAGCCTCGGTCCGGCGAAGAATCGCATGGTGGTGGCCCAGCGTCCTTCGAGAGCGGCGCGATGACAACGAGCGGCCAGATCAGCGGCCGTCGTGTAATACGTCCGATAGCCGGCGTTGATCGACGCCCGGGCGAGACCCACGGCCAGCATGGTCTTGCCGACCCCGGGCGGCCCGATCAGCAGCACGTTGGTGGCGTCTTCGAGGAACCGCAGGGTGCCGAGTTCGTTCATGAGCTTCTTGTCGACCGAGGGCTGGGCGGAAAAGTCGAAGTCGTCCAATGTCCACGGAGACGGCAGACAGGCGAAGCGCTCGAGGCCGGCCCGGCGCCGGATCTCGGTCGCCTTCACCTCGACCTCGAGGAGTCGGTGCAAGAACTCGCTATGTCCGAGCTTCTCGGTCCGGGCATGGTCGAGCTCTCCGGGCAGCGCTTCGGCGGCGGCGCCAAGACGCAGGTAGGCGAGATGACTGCGGATCTCTTGATAGGTAGAGGACTCGCTCATCGTCCCTCCGCGATCTCGTCATAGAGGGAGAGGTCGACGACGGGCTCACGCCCGATGGGCCCGAGTAGTCGGGCTGCTTCTTCGAGCGCCTCTTTGCCCGGCGGACGATTGGCCTTTTTGTCACACGGACGCGCCGTGGTGAACGCGCTGAGCACAGCGGCCTCGAGGGCCTCTTTGTGCTCGACACTGCGCACGAGGGCACCCGATCCGGCCGGAGCGAGGCGATGGGTGACGAGGATCGCTCCCGAAGGAGCCACGACGTCCATCGTCGGAGAGCCGAGGCGGTGCCGGACGAGCAGCGTCGCGCCACTGAGTCCAGGTGGCACCGAGTAGCGGTTGCCCCGAAAGGCCACGGTGGCGTTGTCGGCCACGATGCGTGAGACCTCGGTCGTGGCCGGGAACGGAGCCGGCGGGAGGGCGAGCAGCGGCTCGGTGTCGGCCAGCTCACCGACCGTGGCGCGTTCACCGTTCGGTCCCCGGCGTTCGCGGTCGTCGCCGATGGTGGCGCAGAAGACGTCGAGGGAGCGCTGGGCGTCTTCGGGGCTGTTCGCGGCCATGGTGCGCCACCAACGACCGGAGGTGAAGCGCACGGAGGACTCGACCGCACCCTTGCGGTTCCCGCGCCGGGGTGGACAGGGCTCGACGACAGCCCCGTAGTGCTTGGCGACCGGAGCGAAGGAGGCCTGGACGTCGCTCGTCCCCGGCACGATCACCGTGGCCAAACGATCAGTGCGCCACACCCTCGCCGTTCCGCCCAGGCGCCGCAGCACCTCGTCGATGGCCTCGATGAGGTGGGCCTGGTCCATCTTCTCGGCCAGGACGCCGCGCACCTTGCCCGAATGCGACAGCGTGCCCAACAGCACGTAGGCCGTCCCTCCCCACGGAGCGTTGCGGCGTTCGAACCAGTCCCACTGGATCTCCTCGCCCGGCGGGTGGTCGATCTCGATGGTGTCGCGGCCCTTCACGCCGGCACACGCTTCGCAGTGCGGCCGGAGACCGGCCTGCCTCACCTGACGGGCGAAGCTCGGGTAGCTCAGCGGGTAGCCGAGCCGGACGACCTCGTCATAGAGGGCCGAGGCCCAGACGTGTGGATCGTCGACGAAGCGCGCCGCCAGGTACTTCTTGAACGGCTCGAGCGGGTCCGGCGCCGAGCGAGCCCGGACGCCGGGGACTCTTTCCCCATTGATGTAGCCCCGGACGGTCTTTCGATCCCGACCGAGGTGGCGGGCGATCGCCGAGATCGTCCAGCCCCTGCTCCTCAGTGCATGTGCTTCCACGTCTTCCCCATGTGTGAGCATGCGGAGCGGGTCTCCCTTCGAGCTGGTTGCTTGGTCGCTGTCAGCTTCGAAGGGGACCCACCACCGCGGGTGGATGGTTCAGCTTGAATCGCCCTGGGTTTTGTGGAGGCTCTCAACCTTGGGAAAGTGGGAGCCATGGAAGCCAAGAAGCCCCCGGCCTCGAGGCGGTATCCGCCTGAGTTGAAGGAGCGGGCCGTCCGTATGGTCGAACAGACCATGGCCGAGTCGGGTGAGCGCTGGGGGGTGATCTCTCGGGTCGCTCGCCAGCTGGGCATCGGTGAGCAGACACTGCGCAACTGGGTGGAGCGGGCCGAGATCGACACCGGGCGCCGGCCCGGGACGACAACAGAGGACAAAGCCAGGATCGCCGAGCTGGAAAAGGAGGTTCGAGAGTTGCGCCGGGCCAATGCGATCCTCAAGTCGGCGTCAGCTTTTTTCGCGGCGGAGCTCGACCGCCCCAAGCCGTAGTGGGCTACATCGACACCCACAAAGACGAGTTCGGGGTCGAGCCGATCTGCAGGGTCCTGCAGTTCGCCCCCTCCACCTATTACGCCGCAAAATCCCGGCCCCGGAGTCCACGCGCCGTCTCCGACGCCCTCCTGGGCGAACACATCAAGAGGGTGCACGAGGACAACTACGCCGTCTATGGGGTGCGCAAGGTCTGGCGCCAGCTGCGGCGCGAAGGAGAGACGGCGGGCCGGGACCAGGTGGGCCGGGTCATGGGCGACCTCGGCCTCGAAGGAGTCCGCCGGGGCAAGGCCAAGCGCACCACCGTCGCCTGCGACCTCTCGTTGCGCCCGGGCGACCTGGTAGACCGCCACTTCTTCGCCGCCGCCCCCAACCGCCTGTGGCTCGCCGACATCACGTACGTCTGGACCTGGTCCGGCTTTTGCTACACCAGCTTCATCACCGACGCCTTCGCCCGGCGCATCGTCGGCTGGCGGGTCGCCAAGTCGCTGCGCACCGACCTCGCCCTCGACGCGCTCGAGATGGCCATCTTCTCCCGACGCCACGACGATCTCTCCCACCTCGTCCACCACTCCGACCGCGGAGGTTCAATATTTGGCCATCCGCTACACCGAGCGGCTGGCCGAAGAACAGGCGGTCGCCTCGGTCGGATCGAAGGGTGACAGCTTCGACAATGCCCTCGCCGAGACCGTCAACGGGCTCTACAAGACCGAGCTGATCCATCGCCGGGGCCCGTGGAAGACGATGGAGCAACTCGAACTCGCCACAGCGGCCTGGGTCCAATGGTGGAACGAACATCGGCTACACGAGGCATGTGGCTACGTCCCGCCAGCCGAGTACGAGGAGAACTACTACCGTCGCTTGGGCGAAGCCAGCTCGGCTGCGTAAAACCTAACCACCGAGCCTCCATCAAACCCAGGGCGATTCAGCTCACCGGGACAGGGTGGGGAATTTCAGTGATCGAGGGCGGGGAGATTCAAAAATCGCGGACACCGCCGTCGACCCACAGGCCGAAACCAGAATCGAGCCCGTAGGAACCGTTGAAGATCCGGTAGACGCCGTCCACGTATGGGACAGGCGCCGACTGCTCCTCGAACCACACAGAGATCCTGCCTTGGCTTGCGTTGACCACGGCGGCTGCGTCGGTCAACACGACGTTGTGCACCCGTGTGTCACCATGGTAGCTACCCGGAGCGATCGTGACCGCATAATCGGTTCCGGTGTGGCCGGGAACGAAGCCGGGAACTGCGTAGGTCGTGTACTGGTCTCCGCATTGGATCGTCTCGCAGAACGTAAGGTCGGGCCCGACCCGGCTGTGCAGCACGGAGTATGCGTTGCCGAGCGAGTTGTAGAGCACCAGGCCGGGAGGGGGGGCCGGTGCTGCCGTGGGGTCACCCCCACGAAAGTCACGAGGCAGACCAACCCGGCCAGAAGTGGTACCCGTTTCAGCAAGAGACCGATAAGGCTTCCCGAACGCGGCATAATGCCCACCTCCTCGAAGCGCCCGTCAAATCTCAGCGGAAGCAGGACCATCGTCGCGTCTCGGCATCGAGCGATCCAGGGTCGAACGTCCCTCGGATGGAACAGCCCGCGTGTCTCCTGGCAGTTGCCTGGTCATACGCGTCAGTTGTCCCGTTGAGAGTGACGTTGCCCCGTTCGCTGTTGAAGTTCAGCGGTGGCCACAGCTCATTCAGGCCGCAGCCTGATCGTACGCTTCGGGTGTGATAGCGGATCGGTCGACTTCGCGTCGAAGGGCGTCGACGAGTTTGGGCATGCCCTTGTAGCCGCGTACGCGTCGGAAGGATCGCTCGGCCTCGAGCATGCCGGCGGCGACCCAGCGTTTCTTCATGGAGCCATCCTTCCACTTGGTCACCCGAGCGCTGGAGCGCCGGGCGATCGAGATCATCGACTCGATGCAGTTCGTATTGGTGAGTGTCTTGGTCAGCGTGCCACGGATGCCGAGGCGGGTAACGGTGAACATCTCGTCGAGCCCCTCGCGCAAGGAAGCTGCCGCGTCGGGGTGGTCGGCCTCGAGCTCTTTGGCCAGTCGCCTCGCCGCGTCGAGTCCCTTGGCCGGATCGGGCTGGGCGAAGATGAGGGCCAGGCGCTTGTCGATGGCGCCGGCCAGCTCCTTGGGCAGGTGACCGGCCAAATTCCGGCGCTTGTGCAATGTGCAGCGCTGCACCACGGCGTGGTCGCCGAAGACCTTCTTGATGCCCGCGGCGAGCGCCTTGGCGCCGTCGATGACGCAGAGCACACCGCCGTCGACCGAGAGACCCCGGGCGACCAGGTCGGCCAAGAGCGCGGTGACCACCGTCTTGTTCTCGGTGTCGCCCAGCCAGAGCCCGACGGGCACCTTGGTGCCGTCGGTGGTGATGACCAGGGCCGCGACGACGCACTGGCCGGCCACGTCGAGGCCGTCGACCATGAGGACGGCGACGTCGAGGTCGATCAGGCTCCGCGCCATCAGCTCGGAGAGCGCCGTCTTGGTGGCGGCGACGAAGCGCCGAGAGATGGCCGACTTGGACATGGACTTGGAACGTGCCTCGATGTCGACACCGACGGGCTCGGCCACCTCACCGTGGCGCCGCGTCGCCACGCCGGCCAGCATCCGTTCGACCACGAGTGAGTTGAGCAGGTCGGCCGAGCTGAACACCTTCCAGGTGTCGAGCTCGATCTCGGCGTCCTCAGTTGTCCGGCCCCTCGGGCGCTCGGTCTTGACCTGGCGCCCTCCGAGGACGACCGAGCCGGTGGTGGTGCCGTGCCAGTTGCCGACCCGCTCGTCGACACCGAGCTTGGCGTGCTTGGCCCCGACACGGCCGGTCAGCTCGGCTTCCATCATCTGGCGCATCACGACCAGGCCGGTCGCCGAGGCGAAGGCCAACAGGCCGTCTTTGACGGCTCCGGCCACATCGGCCAAGGCAACGGTCGCCTCGAGCGGCAGATCAGCGACGCGGGCCGCCTCCTCCACCTGCGCGACGGTCACGACGGGTAGCTTCTTTTTCATTGGTGGTCCCCTTTCTGGGCGGTTCTGGCTTGGTCTCCTGAACACCTACCGCACGGCAGGACTCAGGAGGGGGACCACCGCCTCACTTCAACAAACTTGGGGACACCGTCTTGAGAGTGTCAGCCGGGTGTGGGTGTCCCATGTAAGTGCCGGACTGGGCATTTAGCGTTGGTTCTGGGGCATCCACAAAGGCTCTTCTCCGGCCTCTATCTCCTAACCCCAGACTGCCGTCGACGCTCCGGCACTGCCGGGGACGCTCGTGCCGTGGGCGCTCGTGTGGCTTCCTTGTGGCTTGGAGCGGGTGAGCACCGAGGGGGTGCTCATGTCATATGGGGAGGCTTCTCCGAGTAAGGCCGCCACGGACTCGGCATGGGGGGGCCAAGCTCACGAAAGGGCGGATGGGCATTTGGCACCCACGCCTTTGACGGTTGGTCAGTAACGTTTCCCGCGGGATCCGATGCCTAACAAAGGCGGCTCCTTCTGGAGCCGCCTTTGTTAGGTCAGGGGCCGGTTCCTCAAACCACGGCGGAGGCTGCCTCGACGGCCTGCACCACCCCTGCGGCGTGGGTGATCTCGACCTTGTGGGGCTTGGCCTGCTCGGCCACGGGGATGGTGATCGTCAGCACGCCATCCTCGTACGTGGCAGCGATATGGTCACGGTCCAGGCTCTCCCCGAGCAATAGCTGGCGCTTGAACTCGCCCTGGGCTCGCTCCATCACCTCGATCTGATCGTCCTCGTTCGGGGCCCAGGTGCGTGTCCCTCCCACGGTGAGGACGTCCTTTTCAACCGTTAGCTCGATGGAGCCTGGATCTGCTCCGGGCAGATCAAGAAGAATCTTGAATTCGTTGCCTCGACGGTACGCGTCCACGGGAATCCCCCGAGGACGGCGTTCGCTCGGCAATTCTTCTGTGATCCGGTCGATCTCTCGGAATGGCTCAAATCGCATCAACATGGCTCCGTCCTTTCGCTGACCCTCGAGTTCACTCGGCGTCGGCGACAGTCGGGCCTCGATGTCTTCGTGCATCATACTCTAGTTACGGATAACTAGCAAATAATTTCTAGAGATTATCCGCTATACTTGTGGCTGATGGCGAACTGGGGCTTCCTCACCAAGCACGGCCGGGCGCTGGTCTGCATCGCCCACGACCCGGGGGTGCGTCTGCGCGACATCGCCACTGAACTCGATGTCACCGAACGCAGTGCCTATGGCATTGTCAACGACCTGGCCGAAGCCGGCTACGTGGTGAAGGACAAGGACGGCCGTCGCAATCGTTACCAGGTTCAAGCCCACCTGCCGCTGCGAGAAGCTATCGGTCGAGAACCGACGATCGGCCAGGTGCTGGAGCTCCTGGTCGACACGAACACCTCCAAGCGAGCCCGTGGAGCGCCGCAGATGAAGGAGCGAGTGGCCTCGCATCGCCACCAATAAGTCGTTTCAGCTACAAGGTTAGGGCCCTATCACGCGGTGACCTGAGCAGTCGCCTCGATGAACGCCTCTCTTGGGATGCGGTGGCCAAGGGATTCGAGGAGCCACTCGTTGTTGTAGGTCTCCAGAAGAACGAAGGTTGAAACGGCCCGTCGCGAGACGCTCCGCCACCCGATGCCTTGGGGTTGACCCCACGAAACCAGTGCGATCTTGAAATCCCGAGCCAGGTGTTGGATGCGGTGGAATCACTTCGGGGCGCTCGCCTCCGTCTGCACAACTCGCCCGAGAACAAGCGAGTTCACCCCATGCCAGCCCCCCGGGGGTGGGGAGTGAGCGCCCAGAAATAGTGCAGATACTTTCCGTTTGGACCTATCGCTTCGGGCCCGAAGGGTCCATAGTCGTTGAAGAAGGTTGTTCTACAGAAGGAGGTGAGGCATCTGGCTGGTCGAACTGTGCAGAGCGCCTCCCCGATTCTGGATCATTGGGTGATCTGACGTTGCCCGAGCGGGGCTGAACCTCGAAGCAAACTGACGACAATCGACCTGGCAGAATAATTTTGCTGGGTCCAGTCGTAAAAATCACGGCATTTTGAGCCGTACCGAGGGTTCCGATCCACAGGTTCGGAGGTGCGAATAACCGAGGAACAGCGCCCGCTTTCCCGAAAAGGAATGCGGGCGTTGTCGCGGGGATCTGGGGCGGAATCAGCACGACGGCCGTCCGATATTGGCGCTTGCGTTCCATCGGGAGACCAGATGGACCTCGAGCGCTGTCCGTGCCCTGTTACTGATGGGCCCGTCGATGGAGTCAGCTCAGGGGCAGGCGCTCTGTGCGCTATTGGGCCCGAGAAAGAACTGGCTCGAACTCTATCCGTGGATTTGGACTCAGTTACCCCTGGCCCACGATGCAATCGCGTCTCGGTGCCATAGAAGTGTGTGTTGAAGGTCCGCAACTTTGAAATCGACTTGGCTCATGATCCGCTCATCCCCTATAGCCCAGGCGCTTGACGTTATGGCCACAGCAAGCTTTTCACATGCACTGACCTGACCCATTAGATGACCGCTCAAATTCGGATCGGGACACGGGTTCGTTGCGAACCACGACCCGGCACCTGCCGAAGCTTGCGAAAGTTGGTCACACGCTCCTGCGATGTCCGCCCTCTTGCGATGCCGATACGCAACCTGAAAGCGGGCCTCAGCGTCCCCCAGGGGACGGAGCGCCCCAGTTACAGCACGCCCGTACCAGTCAGCTGTATGGGAGTCCACGTTTCCAGCCTATCGGCGGTCTCTCCGGCGAGAGACGCCTGTAAGAGGACCGGAGATGGGTCGTTGTCCCGGCGGCGAATGGGCACGGGTGGACGACTGCCCCATGGGCGTAGGGTGGATCGGGGACAAACACGTTCGTCTGCAGGCCGTGAAGATCGTTCTAGACCCTGCGACGGACACGCCCCAAAAAGGAGGACTATGACCTCTTCCCAGTCTTTGCACATTGCTGCTCAACTCGATGAACACCATGCACCCGAAACGAACGGCCGAATACCAGTCTGCAGACGATGTGGAGCGCGCACTGACAGCCCTACAGGAGTCCACCACGTCCTGCAAGAAGGTCGAGAAAAGCGATCGAGCGAGTGGCTCATCGCTCAATCACGGCTCCGGGACATTGCACAGTCGCAACTCCTGCGAGGCAGTAGTCCTTAGGTTGAGGCGACACTTTCCCGGCATTGATGTGGGATACGCAGAACCTGCCCGATATCGGCACGTATCGAACGCCTATGCAGAGCTAACGAAGCGCCGTATCTCGTAACCCCGCGCCGGTCGACAGGGCTTGGGTGCGGCATTTCCGAGGCCTTATTCCCCTTGTGTGCACTGCCGGGGGCGCTCACAGCAACTGCCGGGCCTTGTTTGCCCGCGCCACTGCCGGAGCGCTCACACGCCGCCGGGGCCGCGACCCGGCCGTATCACGGGCCCGCGAGAACCGCCCCATGAATCGGGTCAGGAGTCCAAAAACGTCCGAAACCGTGGACCACAACTGACCCAGGCCCGGAGAGCGAACAGCGGGTTGCCGCGGTAGGCTGAACTTCTCGTCCCCTTGGGAGAGTCGCTTCGCTTGGGCAGGACGGCCGTTTCGGCCGATGTCGCCCCGTGCAGGCTCGACGCCTCGACCGAGCCTCGTTGAGGAGCCGTTGTGCGCGTCCCAGCTTTTCCAACCGAAGGCCGGGATGGTCGCGCTCGCTCTTTCGGCATTCTCAGTTCCTTCCCTCCTACGGCATGCGGTCTGGCGACCTTCACTGCTGCCCTAGCGACCGGATTGGCTGCGAACGACGCGGAGGTAGGCGTGGTGCGGGTCGTCGACACCGACGGACAGACCTCGGACAGTGATCGTGTCATTGGCCAGCTGGTAAATGGGTCACGCCGCTCCCTGGTCGCCAGTTCGGACTTGCTGAACCAGTTCGATGTAGCAGTGGTGCAGCATGAATACGGCCTCTACGGAGGCGCAGATGGAGACGACGTGCTCGAGATCCTCGGCGAACTCCATGTCCCGTCCATCGTGATCGCCCACACAATCCTCGCAAATCCGACACCACATCAGCACTCCGTGCTGAACCAAGTCGCGGCTCGGGCGGACCGGTTGGTCGTCATGTCGGAGGCAGCCCGGATCCGCCTATGCGAAGGCTTCGAAGTCGACCCTTCCAAGGTGATCACAATCGCGCACGGCGCTGCCGTTCCCACTGCTCGTGTCGTGCCCCATCGGGTCGGTCGGCCCGTCATTCTGACCTGGGGGCTCATCGGGCCGGGCAAGGGGATCGAACGCGCCATTGAGGCCATGCGAACGTTGCATGACCTCCCCATGCGGCCGCGCTATCTGGTGGCCGGCCAGACTCATCCCAAGGTGCTCGCTACGCACGGAGAGGCGTACCGTCGCGACCGAGTTGAGCAAGCGGAGCGTCACGGCATTTCCTCGTCAGTCATGTTCGACGCCGATTACCGCGACGTGGCTTCGCTCACGGCCTTGATCCAGTCTTGCAAGGTGGTTGTTCTGCCCTATGACTCCAAAGACCAGGTGACGTCCGGCGTCCTCGTTGATGCCATTGCCGCCGGAAGACCAGTGGTAGCGACGGCATTTCCGCACGCCGTTGAGCTGCTCTCGAGCGGCGCCGGACTCGTCGTCGACCACGATGACCCTGACGCAATGGCGCGCGCCCTACGGAGGGTTCTGATCAGACCTCAGCTGGCCGCCCACATGGCCGCGGAGGCATCTCGGCTGGCGCCGAGCCTCGCCTGGTCGGTGGTGGCAGGCGAATACCTCGATTTGGCCAATTGCCTCCTCGCAGAACGGCTCACCTTGGTATGAACTCGCCGCTGGAGAGTCCTGAGCCGAACTTCGGCCACCTCATCGCCATGACCGACGGACGCGGCACCTTTGAGCACGCCTTGTATCGCGAGCCCCGGCCCGAGCACGGCTACTGCACTGACGACATGGCCCGTGTACTGGTCGTTACCGCCCGGGAACCAAGACGGTGCGCCGAAGGTGCGTGACTTGGCCGTGCTCAGCTTGCGATTTCTTCTCGAGGCGTTGGAACCAAAGGGCAAGTGTCGAAATCGAATGAACCGACATGGCACCTGGGAAGACCTTCCCGCACTCAACGACTGCTGGGGGCGATGCATATGGGGGCTGGGCACAGCGGCCTCGCACTGCGACGATCATGAGATGCGCCAACAGGCCACTGGTGCGCTTGAACAAGCACTCAGGCGGCGGTCATCCTGGCCGAGACCAATGGCGTTCGCTGTACTCGGTGCCGCTGAATTGCTCAGCGTTCATCCCGACGACAATGCGGCGAGCGCGCTACTGGTCGATGCCGCCGACTCAATGTCGACAACTCGCTGGCATGCCGGTTGGCCGTGGCCGGAGCCGAGCCTCACCTACGCCAACGCCACGCTCCCAGAGGCAATGATTGCGGCCGGATCAGCGCTCGAACGTCCGGTCCTCGTCAAGCGCGGATTGGACCTCTTGGAGTGGCTGCTCGATCGCCAGTCCTTACAAGGGCATCTCTCGGTGACCCCCGTCGGAGGCAGCGGACCCGAAGACGAGGGTCCGAGATTCGACCAGCAACCCATTGAGGTGGCTTCGCTCGCCGATGCGTGTGCCCGCGCCCGGAGTGTCGACGGCAATTCACGATGGGCGGAAGGGATCAACGCCGCGGCCCGCTGGTTTCTGGGCCACAACGATGGAGGGGTTGTCATGTGGGACCCCACCACCGGGGGCGCCTTTGACGGCCTAGAGCACCGCGGCGCCAACCTCAACCAGGGCACTGAGTCGACGCTGGCTCTCCTTACGACCCTGCAACACGCGCGATCCCATTTCAGCGTCCTCCAATGAATGGGCAAGCTCCGAAGCTGGCTCGCCGCAGCACAGTTCACATTGCGCCAGACAGGTCGCGAGTTTTGGCTCGACTGTTCGTGCCGGGGCACGAAGGCTTTGATCAGCAAGAGTCCCGATCGAATACCGTCCTGCAACGCGTCCTGGCACTCACCGACGACGAGGTTCAGCGCAGCTACGACGATGTCGCCGCGCGTTTCGCGGGTCGCCACCACGGCTTGACGGACACGTTCCTCCGGCACGCTGACGAGCTCTCCGAGCGCCTCGACCCCGAAAGTGAGCTCTCACTAACCCGTCGCCTTCTGCTTGGCGCCACCTTCACGAGCGAATACGCCGTTGAGGGTGCCGCCCTCTGTAATCCAAGCATGGTGATGCACCCGGATCAGACGGGGACCACCTCTGGCAGTGTCCGGTTCGTGATGAGTACCAGGGCCATCGGCGAGGGCCACAGCTCCTCGATTGGCTTCCGCACCGGGACCATCACCCATTCGGGCCAGGTCGTTCTCGATCCGAGGCCGACCTTTGCCACGAAGGGGCGACTGAACGGGGCGACGTTTGAGGCAGAAGTCTTCAAAGCAGAGCTCCGTCGCCTCCGTGGAGGCGGCGATGACGCCGACTATGTGCTCGGTCACCTCGGACCGAAGTTCACAGAAGCGCAGATGGAGGGACGGCTCAGAATCCTCGAGGACCACGCGGCCACCCGAAAGCAGGCGAAGAGGACCATCGGACTCATGCGTAGGATCGCCGAACGGAGCTACGGCGTTCGATTCGAGCACGGCACGCCGCTGAGTGAGCAAGTGCTCGTACCCGCGATGAGCGCCGAATCCAAAGGCATGGAGGACGCCCGTTTCGTGCGATTCGTCGAAGACGACGGCCGCGTGAAGTTCTACGCCACCTACACCGCTTACAACGGTACCGACATCGGCCAGCAGTTGCTCGAAACCGAGGACTTCGTGCAGTTCGCTTCCTCGCCGATGGCCGGAGGTGCGGCGGCTAATAAGGGACTTGCTCTTTTCCCACGCCGGATCAGGGGCCGTTTCGTCGCGCTGTCCCGAAGTGATCGAGAGTCGAACACGATCGCATACTCCGATAATCCGCGGCGTTGGGACGACGGATTGGCTTGCCAAACGCCGGCCGCGCCATGGGAGGTCGTTCAACTCGGCAACTGTGGGTCACCCATTGAGACAGACGCCGGCTGGCTGGTGCTCACCCACGGCGTCGGTCCAATGCGGACCTACAACATCGGGGCCATATTGCTCGAGCTCGAAGACCCCACACGGATCCTCGGTCGGCTGCGGGAGCCACTACTCAGTCCGGCGCACGGCGAGCAGGACGGTTATGTGCCCAATGTGGTCTACTCGTGCGGCGCTCTCCTCCACGCAGGCCTCGTGGTAATTCCGTATGGGATCGGCGACTCTGCGATTGGAGTGGCGACGGTGCCTCTCGACAAGCTCCTCGCATCCCTCAGATCCATTCCCGATTGACTCGAGTTTCCCCGTCAACGATAGGAGAACACGGTGCCTGACAGATCACCGCAGAAACCGGCCGGAAAGAAGCCTGGCAAGTCCCTCAAGGAGAAGAGAGTGGCAAAGAAGGAGAGGCGAGAGGAGCGAGGCAGGAAGGCTAACCGACCGGGACTTGGGCGCTGAAGGCCGTTGTGCGCATTGCAGTACTGGCACCAATTGCGTGGCGCGTTCCGCCGCGCCACTACGGACCATGGGAGCTCTTTGCCTCACTCCTGACCGAGGGCCTCGTTTCTCGAGGTCACGACGTGACGCTCTTCGCTACCGGAGAATCCGAAACTTCGGCTCACCTGTCCAGCGTGATCCCCCGCGGCTGGTCGGAGGATGCTGACATCGACCCGAAGGTTACCGAGTGCCTGCACATCTCGAAGGTCTTCGAGCAGGCATCCGAATTCGACATCATTCACAACAGCTTCGACTTTCTGCCGCTGACCTACACCGGGCTGATTCCTACTCCGGTCGTTACGACGATCCATGGCTTCTCTTCGCCCCAGATTGTGCCGGTGTACGCCAAGTACAACGAGATGAATTTCTACGTCGCGATCAGCGATGCCAACAGGCATCCCGCTCTCAGCTACGTGGCCACAATCCATCACGGCATCGACGCCAGTGCCTTCACGTTTGCTCCGGAACCCGGGTCCTATCTGGCCTTCTTCGGACGTATCCATCCGGACAAGGGGGTGGTTGCCGCGATCGATGTCGCCAAAGCGGCGGGGATCCCACTTCTGATTGCCGGAATCATTCAAGACGAGGAGTATTTCGAGCGCTCGGTCATGCCCCGTCTCGACGGCGACCACGTCCGGTTCGTCGGACCTGTCGCAGCGGAGGATCGCTCAACCTTCTTGGGCGGAGCCGTAGCTCTCCTCCACCTAATCGACTTCGACGAGCCATTCGGCTTCTCGGTCGTGGAGGCAATGGCGTGTGGCACTCCGGTGATTGCCTTCGACCGAGGCTCCATGGCGGAGGTCATCACCGATGGCGTCACGGGCTCTGTGGTACCGGACGTCATTTCCGCGATCACGGCAATATCGAACGTCGGTCAACTGGACCGACGGACAGTTCGAGACGCGGCCGTGCATCGGTTCAGTAGCGACCGCATGGTCGATGAGTACATAGACGTCTATCACCATGTGATCGCAGAACATGGCCGGCGATCGTGGTCCCGGTCAGCCACCGTCGCGACGGACCTTGTATCGCCCCGGCCCTGATCTGTTCGGGCGACCCAGAAGGCTCAGGCGGCCTCGGCAGCCTCGGCAGTCCGAATTGGGATTCGAATGAGCGTTACCGGGAATACAGCAACACTCGATACGGACCGCCGTCCAGCTCAGCCCCAAACGGCCTGGAGCACCGCGTCGGGCTTCTCAACCTGCGGAAGATGTCCGACATCGGTGAGGACTCGGAATCGGGCCATCGGGATCGAGTTGGCGTAGGCCCGCCCGTAGTCGGGACTGGCGATACGGTCGCTGTCTCCCCAGAGCACCAGCGTCGGGATCTTCAAACCTCGGATACGTTCCGCGAGCGTGGGGTCGTTCATCTTCCCTCCAGTGTAGGTGGCAAGGGAGGACCTGTTGGCCGCTACCGCAGCCTGGGCGGCGGGTGGCAAGCTCGTCGGATCCATCCGGAAGGGATCCGGGTTGCTGAAGGCCCGCTCAAGGAACTCGTCGTATCCCAACGTGAAGAAATCGGCGACCGGTTGGTCGGGCACGTCGATGCCGACCGCGTCGATCAAGACAATGCTGCTGACGCGGGGCGACTCCATGAGGGCCATCTCGACGGTGATCCACCCGCCGATCGAATTCCCGATGACGGTAACGTCACTCACGTCCAGTTCGTCGAGCAGCGCGATATAGAGCGCAGCGAGACGGCGAATGGTGTCGAGCTTCGTCGGTCGCGTAGTTGCAGCGAAGCCCGGGTGCGTCGGAACGAGAACCCGAGCTGGATGGGACTCGGCGAACCGCTCTCCGAAGCCCGTCATGGTGTCGGGGCCACCACCACCATGCAGTAACAAGTAACACTTACCCTCGCCGACGTCGTCGAGAGAGATCTCGACCGGTCCGATGTCATCGATGGCCACCGTCTTCGTTGGGGTGGTCATGGTTCCTTCACTTTCTTGACGACGTCAGGCCTCGGCAGTGGAGAGATGTCAGGCGTCGGGCGAGCCGGGCCCGGCGTAGGTGGTGGCCGGTTCAGTGGCGTACCGAGCCATCACTCCGAGGGTGACCTCGGGGGTCAGCGCCGCGCCGCCGGCGATCAGGTCACGCAAGTCCCGGAAGTACTCCACATAAAAGTCGGGAGTGAACGTATTGAGGAGCACGGCCGGCTCGTCTGCCGGGTTGGCGAAAGTGTGCGGCGCGCCGGGCGGCACCATCACTAGGGTGCCAGCGGGCGCCTCGTACGACGCGTCGCCCACCGTGAACCGAGCAGTGCCGGAAACGACGTAGAAGCCCTCGTCGTGCCGGGCGTGGCGGTGCTGAGGAGGGCCGTCCGTGTGGGGCGGCACGGTGATCTCTCCCACGCCCAGACGGTGGGAAGTCGTCCGACCGTCCTCGAGGATCCTCATCCGTATCCCTGCGAGATCGACATCCTCACCTCCGTCGGGGCCGGTGATCACAACTTCCACCGGAGGCTCGCTCACGTGATGATCAGACTCGGCCATCGCGAAAACCTACAACCGAGACCACCACCGATGATTCCGAACGTACGCCGGTCGCGAGGCCCAAGCCGCGCTTTGATACTTGGTCAGCGTGGCGGGTCCTCAAGAGTCCTTGGCGAGTGCGTGGTGGCCGCTCTGAACAAACCGTCGTTTCGAGCGGCGACTTGGATCTCTCGTTGGCGGTCCTTGGCTATCCATGTGGGCAATCAGAGGAACGCCAACCAGAAGAGCGAAGCGCATCAAAATTGATCTGAGTTCCTGCTCAGGAGGCCTCACCCCAGGGGCCTCGTCACGGCCATCGTGTCCTGGTCCGCCCCGTGACCGCCGCGGTGCCCGTCCGATTTGTCCGTCGGATTGACGCCGGCATACCTCAGGGTCAGGATTGGCCAAGGAGCTGGGACGATTCTCACTGGGGTTCCGAACCATGGACGCGGTGCACCTGCAATCTCAGGGTCTGTCGGAGCAGACGAGCTCTGGGGCTCCGCACGTGCCCCACCTACTGGTCGTTCGACCAGATCCCGTGGCTGAGGGCAAGTCGATCGGCGTACTTCAAGTGCGTACCGATCCCTCCTCTGCCGCTAGACAATGGTGGCTCGCCCTGTGTCAGCTGGTGAGCTTCGCCGGTCTGTCGGTCTTCGTTCTCGCCGTCTTGGCTCTGCATGGACTCCGATCCGACTTGGATCCTGCCGAGCACACCGTCAGCGAATACTCGCTGGGCAGTTATGGGTGGGTCATGCGGGCGGCGTTCTTGTCCCTCGGGGTGGCGACACTGACCACGGCGGCAAGCCTTCGGCTTAGCCGCGGACCATCTTGGCGGCAACGAATCGGCCTGCTCATGCTTGCTTGCGGGACAATCGGCTTGTTTCTCGATACCGGGTTCAATACCGATCACCTTCGAGTTCCGGAAACGTTTGATGGAACGATCCATGGCATCGGGACGTCGGTCCTCGCGCTGGCACTGCCTGGGGCTGCTTTCGTCTTCGGATCCGACTTCGTCCGTGACTCGGTCTTGAGGCCGAAAGGGAAATTGCTTTTGATCCTTGGTGCAGCCCAACTTGGCGCCATCGTTTTCTTCGAGACGAGTCCGACGACGCTGCGGGGCTGGGCGGAGCGTTTGATTATCGTGTTCGCAGTGGCAACCTTGGGGTTGTTGCAGAACCTCTCTCGCACGAGCGCACGATGGGTAACGGTTCCTCACAGGCGTCAAACGGGCCCGATCTACGGTCTTTCGCAGGTCTCGACGACTGACTGATCTGCTGAGCATTCTGTGACTCCAGTCGTGGTGAATGAATCGGCGCTGCTACGATCGAACAGATGCGTCACCGCCCTGGCGGACAACTGACGCACTACTGAGCAACGGCCTTACGCCGGGAGCTGCTCCAGCAGATGCGCAGCCTTCCGCACGCGTTACTTACTGTTGTACTCGTCGTGACGCCGCCACCAGAAGTCGGTCTCGTTGCGACCGAGTGGCGCGCGGTCGAGCCACTGGTACATGCCCCAGAGGCCGTCCAGGCCGCGGGAATAGGCCGAGTAGGTGTGGTACACGACGCCATCGTCAATCGCAAAGGCACTGACACCGGGTCCTTCTCGCCTGTACGTTTCCCAATCCGTACCAACGATGCTTGACGCGAACTCGTCGAGTCCGGGGCTCTCTTCGCCGGCCGGTAGTCGGAGGTCCATTTCGCGGAAGTTGTACTCGACCGCTCCCGCCGCCCACTCCTCCTTGGTGTTCGCCGCCTGGAAGTCATGATTGAAGTCGCTGTCGTACGAAGACGCCCACGGGAAACCCCAGCCCATCCGCGCCTTGTACGCCTGTAGTGTCGCCAGCGGAGCCCGCGATACCGCGCAGAGCGTGACGTCGTGATTTGCGAGATGGACTGCGGAGCCGTCGAAACCATCCGCGATCGCGGAACAGGACGGACACCCTGCGGTGTACTCGGCCCCGAACATGAAGTGATAGATGAGAAGCTGCGAGCGTCCTCTGAAGAGATCGCTAAGGGACGCTGTGCCCTCGTCGGTGTCGAAGCGGTACTCCTTGTCGATTCGAACCCAGGGGAGCTCCTGCCGCTGACGTGCAAGTTCGTCGCTCCGCCGTGTCAGGTCCTTCTCGGCCTCGAGCAGCTCCAGCCTGGCCGCAAGCCACTCCTCACGTGTTCCGCTCTTGTGATCGGTCATTGCCTTCTCCTTAATGTCGCTGCGACTGATTGCGGTAGCCGACGCTTCCGACGGCGTCTCACATCGGTGGCGTGAGTCCGGGAACCGACGACGGTCCGATGATGATCAGGTTTCCAAGTCCGACGATCGCTAGCGCCAGCGGCACATCGACGACGGCCTTTGCAGGCACGAGTTTCTGCATGAGAACAACGACGGCAATCACGGACATCCAGGTGACACTCATCACACTCAAGACGACAAGCATCAGCATCAGTCCGATACTCGAGCCGACGCAGTAGAGCCCGAACTCGAATCCAGAGCGAAGGTTCTCGCGGCAGAGCCGACGAGAGTGCCGCTTGAGCGGGGTGAGCTCGTAGACACCAGCCGCGATCGCAACCGAGCCGGAGACGAGATACCCGTGCGGCCGGTACAGCATGTAGACGACAACACCCACGAGCGTCCATACGGCAAGGTAGGACCCAACGAACAGGGGCACGGCGCGCATACGACCGCTGGCGCGAGCACGCGTCAACACGGCGGGAGCAGCGCCCGGGAGCATCATCGCGGCCATCATCGACACCCACAAGACGAGAAAGAACGCGAACGAACCCAGTCGGGTCGCAACGCCCATGTCCATCCCGTTCATCTGGCGGACCGCGACGACCCATGCAATGGCCGCGATCCCGAGCGTCGCAGTCAGCGCGGCAGCCGTCACGGCCGTCCCTGGCCTCGTCGTGCGGGCACCACGGAACGCGGCACGCGTGTCCATCAGGCTTCGGACGCCGACCCGCGGTCGGGTCCCGGGTCGCCGCCCGCGACGCGGACCGCGAGCCGTTCAAGGTAAAGCGCCCAACCATGACCGTGGTCTCCCAGCGCGTCGTCCGGCAGGCCCGAGTGCACCAAGCGCACGCGGGTCTTGTCGCCTTCGGGATGCAGCGTGATCTCGATGGTGGTCGATCCGGGCGGGATTGGGTGGCCGTCTTCTTCCCAGCCGAACGTGAAGACCACCCTCTCCAGGGGAACGACCTCGACATACTTCCCCGCCGACTGGAACTGGCCGGCGACGAGCACCCTGTAGATGCCGCCGGGCCGCGGGTCGATCTCGGCGACCGTGCCGTGCCACCCGACGAGACTGTCGGGTTCGGTCAGGAAGGGCCAGATCGTCTCTGGTGTCGCCTCGATGGTGATCTCGCGCACAAGTTGGGCCATCAGCGCTTCTCCTTGTCTCGTTGTGCGGCTTCGGCGACGTCACGGAGTCGCTCCAGCCCGGACGTCCAAAATTCGTCGAGGAACTTGCGCAGGTTCTTCATCTCGTTCCTATCCGCGCGATACAAACGGCGCGTCCCGTCGCGGCGCTCCGTCACCAAGCCCGCCGTTTTGAGGACCGCGAGGTGCTGCGAGATCGCGGGGCGGGTGACCTCGGTGAAGTGATCGGCGATATCCGTGGCAGGCATCTCGCGCATCCACACCAATCTGAGGATCTCGCGGCGCCGAGGCTCGGCCAAGGCCTTGAGAGCAGCATCCACCCGTCTAATGTAAGCTATCACTTACGTAAGTGTCAACTAAATAATATCCTCAGCCTCTGGATCTTGGCAATCAAATACGGCTACTGACGAGATGGTGGTGTACCCCTGGGAACGGCTGGCCCGCTCAGCAGCACGGGGGCGAACAGGCAAGACGATCTGGAGAGGCCAGACCGGCTTCCGGAGCCGGGGGCGCAGGTTCGAGTCCGTCGGGCACTTCCGCCACTTCCGGGACGCTCTTGTGCCCGCCGGCGCTCTGCCCGGGCGAGTTTGCGCCCGCGGTGCTTCGGCCGGCGTTCTCCCATCTGCCGTAGCACTCAAGCAAATACCAAGTTCGAGGATCTCGCGCGTGGCTGCCTCGTGACGCAACGGAGAGCCACAGACCACTGGCGCTAGTCGCAATCAGGCGACCAAACTACAGACGCATATGAACCGGTCGATTTCGAGGCGCACGGCCATCAAGCTCTTCGGTGCGGCTCCATTAGCCGTCTACGGCGCCACCCACGCCACGCTGGGGCCGGCAGGCGCCTCGACGACGATCGTAGAGCCGACCCCAACCACGCCGATCGAGACGGTCATCGTCGTGATGTTTGAGAACCATACCTTCGACAACTATTTCGGGTCGTTTCCTGGTGCCAATGGTGTCGTGTCGCCACCGGCACCCAATCCGATCTGGACCGACATCGACCACGGACACGCCCACTTCCTTGCTTGCACCGTACCGGGCGGAACCTCCGGTTTCGACGTGAACGCGCGAGTGTCGTACGGCAAGTCAGACATCCCTATCTTCTGGAATTACGCCAAGCAATTCGGATTGAGCGACAACTTCTTTTCGTCTGCCTCAACGAACAGCACCCCCAACCACATCTACATGATCGCCGCTCAGGGGGGTGGGCTTATGAACACGAACATCAACTGGGGCGGAGTCGGCACGCCGCAGAACTGTCTCATCCTCACCATGGACGGCGAAGGTAACGAGTTTCTCTCGTACCCGTCTCTGGACATAAATTCCATTCCATCCGAACTGGATAACGCCGGCGTCTCCTGGCGCTACTACTCAGGCCAGCCGATCTGGGACGCGCCTAGCTTTATCAGCCCGTTGTACTCTTCGCCCAACGTCGTGATCGATAAGACCGACCAGATGATCACGGACATAGAGGCGGGCAACCTCGCCACCGTGTCGTGGGTGTGCCCACAGCCCCAGAGCGATCATCCGCCGCATGGCACAGGTGCTGCCCAGAACTACCTGGCAACACTCGTCAATGCGGTGATGAACAGCGACTACTGGTCGAGTGTCGCGATCTTCGTGTCGTGGGATGACTGGGGCGGTTTGTACGATCACGTCTCGCCACCGGTCGTGGACGCGTGGGGACTTGGATTACGTGTCCCGCTCATTGTGATCTCCCCGTATGCCAAGTCTGGTCATATCTCACACGCGCTGGGTGAGTACAGCTCGCTGGCACTGTTCATCGAGAAGAATTGGGGACTTCCCAGCCTCGGGCAGCGGGACACGCTCGGGTCAACGAGCGACCTCATGGACTTCTTCGACTTCACGCAGACGCCACAGGGGCCCTACCTGCAGGGTCAAATCGCCGCACCAACGATGCTCCAAGTTGGCCGGCGCGGCAACGTCGAGCTCGGCACTGTCAGTCAACCGATCGGCGGACCTTCGACGGTGTTCACCTTCCACGTCCTGTACACGCCGAAGAATCCGCCCACTGTTGCCAATCTGGAGCTCGACGGTGTTCTCTACGCCATGACCGATTCAGGCCCCGTGGAGGGACAGGATACGAGCGGCACGGGGTACACGTACTCGACCAAACTTGCGCCAGGCACCCACAGCTACGATTTCCAGTTCGTTTCCGACGGTGAGTCCTGCGTCATGCCGTACAACGGCGTCATGTACACCCTGCCGGTCATGCCGTTCGACGTCGAGAACCTGACCGCCATCGCTCGCCCTCTAGTGGGCAACACTCACAATTTCGTGATTTCCTATAGCTCACCATCGGGAGATCCTCCGGTTACGGCCAACGTAGAAATCGATGGCGTCAGCTACGCGCTGGAATCGGTCGGCGACGGCAAGTACCGATACTCAACTTCAGAGCTGACGGAGGGCCAGCACTACTATCGCTTCGTCGTCTCGGACGGGACGGCGACGGGCGTGTACGAGATGCAGGACACACCGACACTCCTTCCGTTCATACTCACCGGCGGCCAGGTTGCTCCTTCCTCGGGGACGACGAACTCGACGTTCGCCTTCTCCGTCGTCTACACCGCGAATTCGCCGACTGCCCCGACCGATGCACTCGTCTACGTCGACGGGACGCCCTACTCCATGACTCTCAAGGAGGGGAGCTATACCGGCGGTGCGACGTACCACGCGCACGTGTTGCTGGGGCCGGGCAAACACGAATACTTCTTCCTGTTCAACGACGGGCACACCTTGAACGCGTACCCGGTGAGCGTCCCCGAGCATGGTCCCAACGTCACGATGGCCGTTACACCGGGCACGCTTTCCAATGCGACGGTGGGGTCTGCCTACTTGGGGCAACTCACCGCCATTGGAGGAACCGCTCCCTACACCTGGTCGATCGCGTCCGGAAAGTTGCCACAGGGACTCAGCCTCAGCGTGAACACCGGCAAACTCTGGGGTACCCCGACCACGGCCGGCCAGGCGACGTTCAAGATCAGTGTGACCGACTCTGCGAATCCTCCTGACACGGCCACCGCCGCCTACGAACTGTTCGTCTTGTCCATGGCACCCCCGAGCCTGCCCGCAGCTACCAAGGGCGAGAAGTATTCGGAGAGGCTGACCGCGTCAGGCGGGATTGCCCCCTATACATGGACCGTCTCGTCAGGCACGCTGCCGCCCGGCCTGAAGCTTTCGAGTTCGGGGGTGCTGTCTGGCACGCCGACCAAAGGCGGCGTGTTCAGCTTCAAAGTGAAGGCGAACGACTCGTCGAAACCACCCAATGACGTGGCGCAGAGGTTCACTCTACAGATCGCGCCCTGAGCGCCCGCCCGACGCAATCACTAGTTCCTCACTGCCGATGAGACCAAAAGACGGTCTGTCAGCCCCCAGACGTCGATCGACGACTCGGCCTCAGGTGACCGCGAGGGGCGCTGTGGCCTTCTTGCCCGACGAATCGGTCACGGTGACCGTGTAGTTCCCGGCCGCCATACTCGACGGCACCACGAACGAAGCGCCGCTGAACGACCCCTGGGGCGAGAGGCCAGGCGCCGCCGGCGAGGTCGTGACGGTCGTGGTCCCGATCTTCACCGTCTTGATGGTGCCTACAGCGACGAAACCCACTCCGGAGAAGTCGACCGTCGAGCCGGGTGCGGCCGAGTCGATCGGTTGGCTCGACGTGTTGGTCAAGGTCACGCCGGGATTCAACGTGAAGGGTGAATCGACGACGACCGAACCGTCGGTCAACGACAGCGTGTACGAGCCCTGGGGCAGGGCCGTCGGCAGCGTACACACCGCCGGACCGAGGTTCCCGTTGCCATCGGCCGAGAGTGAGCAGAAGAACGTCTGGGTGCTCCCTTGGACCAGGAAGGCGTCGACGGTGTCGGCCAGCGGCCAACCGCTCCCTGTGATCAAGAATCGCTGGCCGGCGTTGCCGGATCCGGCGGAGGTGTCGGTGGCCGCGAACACCTTCAGGGGCAAAGTGGTGGAGTGGCTCGCCGCGTCGGTGACCGTGACCGTGGTCGTTCCGGCAGGCGTTGCGGCCGGTAACTTGAACGTGACGCCGCTGAAAGCGCCCGTCACGGACGTGGACGGGGTGGCCGGAGTGGTCGAGACGGCGGTCGTCCCCACCTTCACTGAGGTGATCGTGCTGCTGCCGGCGAAGCCGCTACCGCTCAAGAAGACCGTCTGGCCGGACGCAACCAACGTGATGGCGCCGCCGCTTGCGGTTCCCTGCACGACGACGCCCGGGTTGAGCGTGAACGACTTGGTCACCATGACCGAACCGTCCGTGAGCAAGAGCGTGTAGGAGCCCTGCGCGAGCGTGCTCGGGAGCAAACACGGGCTCGGACCGAGGTTGCCGTCGGGATCGGTGACGATGGAACAGAAGAAGGTGTTGGTGCCCCCCGAGGACAATTCGACGTCGACGTTGTCGCCGGCGGCCCAACCCGCGCCCGACACCGTCAGGCTCTTCCCCGCCTTGCCCGACGAGGCCGCAGTATCCGTCGCTTTGAACACGGTGAGGTGCAGCGTGGCGGAATGGCTCGAGGCGTCGGTGACGGTCACCGCGGTAAGGCCGGCCTTGGCCGTCTTCGGCACGGTGAAGGTGGCGCTGCTGAAGGCGCCCGACGCCGAGGCGGAGGGTGCGGCGGGCGTCGTCGTGACCGCGGTCGTCCCGACCTTGACGGACGTGATGGTGGTGCCCGCAGCGAAGCCCACTCCGCTGAGGAAGAGGTTCTGGCCCGCGGCGACCGAGGTGATGGCGGCGCCGGTGGACGTGCCGCTGACGTGGACGCCCGGATCGAGCGTGAACGCTTTGGTGACCATGACGGACCCGTCGGTCAGCAACAGCGTGTACCCGCCCTGGGGCAGGGTGTTGGGGAGCGTGCACAGAGTTGGACCGAGGTTGCCGCTGGCGTCCGTGACGATGGAACAGAAGAAGGTGTTGGTGCCGCCCGAGGACAGTTCGACGTCGACGTTGTCGTTCACCGGCCAACCGGTGCCCGACAGCGCCAGATTCCTCCCGGCCGCGCCGGACGAGGGCGCAGAGTCGGTTGCCGCGTAGATGTTGAGCGAGAACTTTGCCGAGTGGGCGGCGGCATCGGTCACCGTCACCGCGTAGAGACCGGCTGCCAGGGTCGAGGGCACGACGAAGGTCGCGCCGCTGAAGGCCCCCGTCGAGGACGTCGACGGGGCTGCCGGCGTGGTCGTCACCGCGGTCGTCCCGATTTTGACCGATTTGATGGAGCTCACCGCGTCGAAGCCGAAGCCGCGGAGAAAGAGGTTCTGGCCCGCCGCGGCCGCAGTCAGGGCAGCACCGCTCGACGTGGCAGATGCTTGGGCACCCGGATTGAGCGTGAAGGACGAGCTAGCGGACAGCGTGTTGTCCGTCACGAGGAGCGTGTAGGTACCGCGAGGTAACGCCGTCGGCAACGTGCACGGCGACTGGAATTTGCCAGAGGCGTCCGCGCTGAAGGAGCAGAAAAACGTTTTGGTGGCGCCCGCCTCGAGATCGGCGTCGACGTTGTCGAATCCAGGCCACCCCGACCCCGTGATCAAGATGATGGCGCCGGCCGCACCGCTCGACGGCGCGCTGATCGTCTGGGTCGCACCCGCGGCGGATCCGCTCAGCGTCATTGCTGCGATCAGCGCGACGCCGCCAACGACGGCAACCAGTCGCGGTATGGCATGCGCGACGCGCTGCATGAGCTTTCCCTTCGCGTCGTGGTGGCGCGCCTTCGCGTCGACCTCCGACGAACGCCTGGCACGAGAGATCGGCATGCTCTACCTCCGAGCTTGACTCGTCCGCTCCGGCTGCAACCATAGTTACCCGAGGACTCACGTGCTCTTTTTGGTCACGGTGAGGCCGGCGCCGGTCAGGAGGCCGTCACACACCGTTTTCCAAGATTTTGGTTGACCATGTCGGGCCTGCGGGCGCATCCTCCCTCAGAGCAGACGTACACATGCGCGCATCCGGATCGCCCAGTCCGGCGAACCGCCCCGTCCAACAGGAGGCACTCCCCTATGTCCCTTCGACGGTTCATCTCTCCCCGCGGTGCTATCTCCCGCCCGCTCGGCGCCCTGGTGCTGGCAGCAGCGGTCGTCGCCGGCGTGACCAGTGTCGCCGTGGCGAGCATCTCGGCGTCGGCAGCCGGATCCGGCGTCCCCAACTACAGGCACGTCTTCTTGATCGTCGAGGAGAACAACGGGTTCTCCGACGTCATCGGGAACGCCGCCGCCCCGAACCTCAACTACTACGCCTCACATTTTGGGACGGCGACCGCGTACTACGGGGCGAGCCCGGCGTCCAGCGAGTCGAACTACGTCAGCCTCCTCGGCGGCAGCACCTTCGGGGTCACCAGCGACGACGCCTACTGGAAGAACGCCGTCAACGCTCCGAGCCTCATCAGCGAGCTCGACCACGCTGGCATCAGCTGGAAGGCGTATCTCGACGGGCTGCCCCATCCGGGCTTCCAGGACATCTGCTTCCCCTCGAAGTGCAATGGCGCGCCGGATTCCGATCCGCTCTACGTGTCGAAGCACGACGCCATCCAGAACTTCACCACGTCGCATAACGCCTTTGACTGGGGGAACCAGGTCCCGATCCAGGAGCTGTCAACCGACCTTTCTTCCGGCACCGTGCCGCGGTTCTCCTACATCGTCCCCAGCGAGTGCGACGACATGCACGGCGACCCGCCGTACTGCCTCGATAGCGGCAACGAGGGCGACACGCAGAACCAGCACCTGATCGCCGGGGGCGACCAGTACCTCGGCAACCTGGTCAGCGAGATCACCAACGCGCCCTTCTGGTCCCGGGGGAACAACGCAATCGCGATCACCTACGACAATGGCGACACCAGCCAGGGGTGCTGCGACGCCCACCCCGGCGGCGGACAGATCGCGACGGTCGTCATCACGAGCCACGGGCCGCGCGGAATTCAGGACCCCAACCCGTCGAACCACTACTCGATGCTGTCCACCTTCCAGGCGCTCTTCGGGTTGCCCTGTCTGCAGTTCACCTGCGACACGGCCAACGTCGGGAATCTGCTGCCCCTCTTCGCCGTCACTGGCGCCCCCGCACTCGCCACGACCGCACTGACGCCGCCCTCTTACCCGACGCCTTCGCCGACCCCGACGAACGAGCCCGTCTCGATGACCCATTCGACCGCGAGCTCGGGCGGATGGACCGTCCAGGAGGCGCAGCGGCTTGGGAGCTCGGACAACAGCCTGGGCGCGGTCGCGGCGTCCTCGCCGACCGACGTGTGGGCTCTCGGCAACTTCCTGCCGGACACGCCGACGTCGAACCCCGACGCCACGCTCACCTTCGCTGAGCACTCCAACGGGACCACCTGGTCCGTAATCCCGACGCCGAACACTGGAAGCAACTTCAACTCCTTCTACGGCGCGGCGGCGAGCCAGGGGTACGCGTGGGGGGTCGGGATGTATCTGAACGTCAATTACGACGACCGTGCCCTCATCGAGTCCTGGAACGGGGCAGCGTGGAGCGTCGACACGATCCCCCAGCCGGGATCCCAACGGGACATGCTCTTCGGCGCCTCCGCCGCGTCGCCGAGTGATGTGTGGGCCGTCGGGGCCCGGCAGGACGTCAACGGCGGCTTCGAGACGCTGGCGTATCACTGGAACGGCTCGTCGTGGTCCGTCGTGCCGACCGCCGACCCGGGGACGAACGACAACCTCCTCTACGGCGTCGTCGCGGTCTCTCCGGACGACGCCTGGGCCGTGGGGCAGCAGCTGAACAACTCCGGCCCCGACCAGGCGCTCGTCGAGCACTGGAACGGTACTTCGTGGTCGGCGTTCCCGACGCCGGTGGAACACCAAGGGACGACGATGCTCAACGCCGTCGCCGCCCAGGGCCAGGACGTCTACGCCGTGGGCCAGGTGGACAGTCCCGCCTCAGGTGGCCGGCCGCTGGTCGAGGTCTACGACGGGACCTCGTGGAGGATCGCCCAGCTCCCAGCCTCGGCGGGCTCGATCTGGACCAGCCTGTTCGGGGTGGCGGCGACGCCGGACGGCGTGTGGGCGGACGGCACCTACGTCGACCCGACGACCGATAACAACAACCCGCTCCTCATCCATGAGGTGGACGGCGTCTGGACGGTCGACCTCGGCCCGTCGCCCGGGTCGGGCAGCAACATCTTGGGCGGGATCGCCGCGACCACCGGTGGCGCGATGTGGGCGGACGGAGTGTTCGACAACGGCGGCAGCGAGCTGCCCTTTGTCGAGAACTTCCCGGGCGACTAGCCGAAGCCTCCCAGCGAGACGGTCCGTACGGGCTCGGAGGACTCCCCGCCGAGCCCGTACCGCCGGCCCATCGGTCATCACTCGAAGTCCGTTCCGCTCTGCCTTGCCACGCTCGGAGCGCCGCGGGATCATGTGAACGACATGCCGTTCCGTTAGGTTTGATTCGAATCCGGTCGCCGCCATCAGAACGCGCCAATCCATGAGCGGCGCGTCGTCGAATGCGGTCGACGTTGTGCACGCGCCCGTGGGCCTCCTCGCCCGCTCGGTCCCCATCGGTCCGAGCGAGAGGAGCACCTACCGTGCCCGCCAAGAATCGCGCGCCCTTCGTCGCGCTCTCCGCCCTGCTGCGTCGTTCGTTCCCTCACCTCGGCGACCCGTATCTGTCCATCGTGAGCGGACGCGTCCTCGTGAACGGCGCGACCATCACCAACCCGTCCTCGCGCATCCGCGCCGATGCCGCGATCCGCCTGCTGGAGGACCGGCCACCGCGGGGCACCCTGAAGCTGCGCGGCGCGCTTGATGCCTTCAGCCTCGAGGTCGGTGGATGGGCCGCGCTCGACCTCGGAGCAGCCGCCGGAGGCTTCACCCAAGCCCTCATCGACGGCGGCGCCGCACCCGTCTACGCCGTCGATGCCGGCTGGGGCCAGCTCCGCGGTCATCTGCGCGCCGACGCGCGGGTCGTGAACCTCGAGCGAACCAACCTCGCCCGGCTCGACCGGCGCCTGGTTCCGTGCCCGGTCGACGTGGTGACGGTCGACCTGTCGTATCTCGCGCTGGCCGACGCCCTACCGCAGCTCGACGCCGACCTGCTCGCCTCGGGTGCACACGTGCTGGCGCTCGTAAAGCCGACCTACGAGCTCCATTCGGCGAGGCTCGTCACCGATGCGCCGTCGGTGGGGGACGCGGTCGGGGCGGTGACGAGCGCGATGAAGCGGCTGGGTTGGTCGGTGTCCGGGACCTCACCGTGTGCAGTAGGCGGGTCGAGGGGTGCCGTGGAGGTGTTCGTGCACGCCACGGTGCCGGGCCGGCCGAAGGGCGCCTGACGTCGGGCGACCGTGGTTCGAGCGAGGTGACGCGCCTCAGACCAGGGCTTCGACCGGCTCGTCGTCTTCGTGCGGATCGTCTTCGTGCGGAATGGTGTGCGGCAGACGGGGGATGGTGAAGAAGGCGACCACCGCACCCACCAGGATGAGGAGCCCCGAGATCAGGAGCGCCTCGTGCAGCCCCGAGCCGAACGCGTTGTAGGCGGCGTTGACGACCTTCGTCGCGATGTGGGCGACGGTGGCGTTCTTGGAGTGCTCGGCGCTGCTGGCCGCCCCCCCGCTGGCCGTCCCCCCGGTCTGGATGGCGTGTTCGACGAGTGCCTGGAAATTCGGTGGGATGCCGATGGCCTTCAGCTTCGCCGCCAGGTCACCGGTCAACTTCGCGTTGACGATCGCGCCGAGGACCGCCACGCCGAAGACGGCACCCATCTCCCGGCTGGTGTTCGTCGCCGATGCGGCCATGCCGGACTTCTCCGGGCGGACCACCGCGAGGGGGACGGACGTGACGGGCACCAGCACCATGCCGATGCCGATGCCGGCGAGCGGCAGGACCCACCCCAGCGTCCCGAATTTCACCGTCGGCCCGAGCACCGCGTCGGCGATCAGGATGCCACCGCCGGCCAGCAGACACCCGAAGGTCATCGGCCACTTCGAACCGATCCTGGCGACAATCGGGCCGGTCACGGCCGACGCGATGATCAGGCCGGCGGCCATCGGGAGGAAATCGACCGCGGTCTGATAGGCCGAGTTCCCGACGACGACCTGCAGGTACAAGGCGGTGAAGAAGAAGATGGAGAACGTGCCGAAGTAGGCGGCGAAGGCCACGAAGTTGGACCCGGTGAAGGGCGGCTGGCGGAACAGGCGCAGGTCGAGCATCGGGGTGCGCACGCGGCGCTCCGTGATCACGAAAGCCACCGCAGCCACCCCGCACAGGGCGAAAAGCGCGAGGATGCCCGGGGACGCATAGCCCGCGTCCTCACCCTGGATCACGGCGAGGGACAGGCAGGCCAAGAAGGCCGCGCCGAAGAAGAAACCGAGGACGTCGATGCTGCGGTCCTGGCGATCCTTGGATTCCGGCACGGCGACCGCCGCCAGCACGAAGGCGACCACGCCAAAGCCGAGGTTGAACCAGAAGATGGCTCGCCAGCTCGAGAACCCGACCAGCGCGCCACCGATGACCGGACCGAGGGCGAGGGCGAGGCCGGAGACCGCCGCCCACACGCCCAACGCGTCGGCCCGGGTCTCGCGGTCGGGGTAGACGTGGCGGATGATGGAAAGCGTCCCCGGCTCGCTGGCCGCAGCCCCGATGCCCATGATGACGCGCCCGGCGATGAGCCAGTCGACGTTGCCCGCCAACGCGGCGACCACCGACCCCGCGCAGAACACGGCCACACCGGCGAGCATGATGCGCTTGCGCCCGAGGATGTCGCCCAACATCCCCGCGGCCAACATGAAGCTGGCAAAGGTGAGCGCGTAGCCGTTCACGACCCACTGCAACGACGTGACCCCGGCGTGCAAGTCGCTCTGGACATTGGCCAGCCCGACACTGACGATCGTGTTGTCGAGGAAGGTCAGGAAGAGGACACCGCACAGGGTCGCCAACGCGAGTGCCTGTGCGGCCGTGCCGAGGCCGCCCTTTTTCGTAACGAGGCCGGGGACGGCTCCATCCGACCCGTCGCCCCCGAACGCCGAGGTCACCACGCGAGGCCTCCCTCCCCCGACACGGCCCGGGCCCGCTCCCTCGCGCACCTCATGCACACGAGTTTTGCCTACCCCGACGGCGGGTAGTGGAACCACGACGGGGTGCCACCCGGTGCCACCCGGTGTGGGCCGTTGCTGGCCCGCCAGGCACGCGGGTGAGACCCCCTCGGACGGTCCCCGACGCACTCGGCGTCGGTGATGATCGCCATCCGCCAGAGCCGCGGAGGGACTTGTGACGTGGCAAAAGACGATCTCTCGCCGTTCTTCGACCGGGTCGATTACGCCTACTACGTGGTCACGGTGCAGGCGGATGACGGCGCTCTGAGCGGCTGTCTGGCCGGGTTCGTGACCCAGTGCAGCATCGAGCCGCCAAACTTCCTGGTGTGCGTCTCGAAGGTCAACCACACCTTCGGGGTCGCGCAGCGCTCGACCGCCATGGGGCTCCATTTACTTGGCACAGATCAGGTGGACCTGGCGCGCCGCTTCGGTGAGGAAACCGGCGATCTCGTCGACAAGTTCGTCGGGCTCGATTGGCGGCCCGGCCCCCACGGCGCGCCCCTGCTCGCCGAGTGCGCGGTCAGCCTGGAGGGAGTCATCCTCGGCCACTTCTCGGTCGGCGACCACGAGGCCTTCCTCGTCCGCGGATCGGGCTCGGTCGAGGGCGGCCACCCGGGCCTCCTCACCTACCGCACCGCCCCGCCGTTCTCGGCGGGCCACCCAGTGCCGGCCTGATCGAGGCGCCTGATCGCCGCATCGCGGGAGAGGATGAGGCCTGAGGCGGGGTTCCGATATCCAGAGGAACTGGCCCGACGTCCAGGAGGAATTGAAAGGGACGCTCGCGTCACCGACGCACCGGACAGCGCAGGTGCAGGACCCTCTCGCCTTGGATGACCACGTCGGGATCCTCGAGCATCAAGTGGCCGTTCTCGAGCGTGCCGAAGTACGGCTTCCCCCGGCCGAAGACGACCGGCACGATGTCGATCGCCACCTGGTCGATCAGCCGCAGCGCCAGCGCCTGCCCACCGACCGCACCGGCGGTCACACCAATCTCCCCGTCACCAGCCAACTTCTGTGCTCGCGCCATTCCCTCCTCCACCGAGGTGGCGAAATGGTACGAAGCCTCCGGGTGCAAACCCTTCGGTCGGGGTCGGTGCGACACGACCACGACGTGGTCGCTCGCCGGAGGGTGGCCATCCCAGCCGTTGGTCAGGTCGAAGAGGTGCCGTCCCATGACCGCGACCCTCTGGCGCGACCACATGCCGCGTACGTAATCGACCGAAGCCGCTGAGATTCGGAAGGGCGACCCCTGCTCGGGGCGGTCTTCGTCGACGACGGGTTGGTCGCCGTTGAAGTACCACTCGAAGAGTGGCCCCACCTCGTCGCGCTCGTCGGCGATGTAGCCGTCCAGTGAAGCCACTGCATGCAGATACGCCGTACCCACTCCTCTTCCCTTCTGACCCGAGTCAGCACACCTCGAACCATGTGATCAACCTGCCGCGGTCAGGCGAGGTGCCAGCGCATGGCCCCCCCGAGCCCGACGCCTACGGCAGAGGTGGCACTGAGCACCCACAGGTCCCACGGCGGCGGTCCCGCGCTGGGTGCGCTGTACTCAGCCTCGATGACGCCGCCCTTGGCGCGGGCCGGCCAGCCGGTCGCCGCCCAGTGCGCGGCCAGACGCGCGACCGTCGCTTCGTCGGTGACGCGTTCGGCCACACCCCGCAACGCGAGATCGAGGTCGGGCAGCTGTGCGGAGATCACACAGGCGGGGTTCCGTTCGAGGTTCTTGCTCTTCTGCGTCCGGGCGCCGCTGACGAAATACAGCCGGCCGTCGACCCAGCGCGCGCCCAAGCCGGCGAGGTGGGGTTGCCCGTCCGGGCTCACGGTGGCCAGCCAGTAGCGCTCGACGAGGCCTGCTTCGAGCGGCTCGAGCGCGGCGCTCCAGGGGATGTCCTCCTTGCCGTAGATGTCGAGGTTCTCCGAGGAGAGGGTGGCGGCGCTCACTTCGCTTGCTCCGCCGCCACCAGCTCGGCGAGCCGCTCGTAAGCGTCGATGACCCCCTCTTCCATGCCGCTCGAGACGTGCATGTCGCGCGACTCGACGGAGTCGTGCACCGTCGTCGAGACGAGCATGGTCCCGCCATCGGCGGGCTCGAGCACAAGGGTCTCCGTCGCCTCGTGCTCGGGCGCACCCTCGTAGACCCAAGTCCCGACCCGGCGCCGCGGCGGGTCGAGCTCGAGGAACGTTCCGTGGAACCCGAACTCCGTGCCGTCCGGCGCGCGGTGCACGATGCGCCAGCGGCCGCCCACCTGCAGGTCGACGTCGCATTCGGAGATCTCGAGGCGGCGCGGTCCCCACCAGCGACGTAGGTACTCGGCCTCGGTCACGAGCCGGTAGACGAGCTCGGGCGGCGCTTTGAAGAATCGGCGCACCTCGATGGTCGGCTCACCCGCCGGAGTCGTGATCTCTGTCTCGATGTCGGTCATGTTCACGTTGCTCTCCTTCTTTGTCGATTCGGCACTGCGTCGTCGGGTTCGTTGTGCGACACGGTGGTGGTCGCCTCCTGGCCGGGGCTCTCACCCGCGGACGCCTGGAGCTCGTCGAGCAGCTCTTCGAGGCGCTCGAAGCTCTCCTCCCAGAATTCGCGGTACGTACCCACCCAGTCCGAGAGCTGCTTGAGGCGCTGCGGCTCCAGGTGGCACAGGCGCTGGCGGGACAGCCGATGCCGGGAGATCAGCCCCGCCTCCTCGAGCACCCGCAGGTGCTTGGTGATGGCGGGCTGGCTCATCGGGAACGGCGCGCCCACATCGAGCACCCCCGCGTCGCCGCGGGTCAGCCGGGCCAGGATCGCCCGACGGGTCGGGTCGGCGAGTGCGCCGAACGCCCGGTCCAGCTGGTCCTCGCCGAGAGTGGCCTGACTCATAACCACATGGTTATATGAATCCTCCACCGTGTCAAGGGTTCGGGGTGAAGGGCTCACCGCACCTCAGGCGGCGGCAGGCTCACGAGCCGGCATCACCGCCGGCGTCGTCGTCGGCGCGAGCAGGCAGGCCGGCGCCGGCTCCACTCCAGGAGGAAGCGGCCCGGGATGGGTGGGGGCCGCGCCGCGTCGCCGCCGACGTCTGCCGGAACGTGCTCGGCGACATCCCGAAGAGCTCGGCGAAGCGGGAGATGAACGAGCCGAGGCTCGAGAACCCGACCAGCATGCAGACCTCGGTCGCCGTCAGGTTGGCTGACCGCAAGAGGTCTTTGGCCCGCTCGACCCCGCGCCTCGTGAGGTAGTTCGCCGGCGTCTCTCCGTACGTGTCCTTGAAAGCGCGCGCGAA
Source organism: uncultured Acidimicrobiaceae bacterium (assembly GCA_963763575.1). GTDB lineage: Bacteria > Actinomycetota > Acidimicrobiia > Acidimicrobiales > RAAP-2 > Bog-473. The sequence goes on along the minus strand of CAVXPD010000018.1, from coordinate 255,367 downwards.
GTGGAACTTGGAGAAAGCCGGCCTCGGCCGCCAGGGGTCGAGGCCGATCGGCTCCGCGAAACGCAAGTCGATGAGGTCCCGCGCGCTGCGCAGGGAGGCGACCTGCTCGGCACCGGCCACCCTTACGCCGGACGCCACCGCCCCGGTGTGCGGGGGGAGCACACCGGGGCGGGCGCGGGCATCGGCGCTCAGGCGGGGTGGGCCTCCCAGAAGTCGCGGAGCAGAACGACGAGGTCGGCCGCCCGTTCGTCGGGCCAGAACAGCATGGCGTCGGGCACGAGCACAACCTTCTCGGTCCCCGGGATCATGTCCCGCAGCCGCTCGGCCCATGACGGCTCGAAGAAGACGTCGGCGGTGCCCCAGGCCACCTGGGTAGGGGCATGCAGCTGGGCCAGCAACGGCTCGGCCGCGATCAGCTCGTCGGCCGACGGCTCGGTGAGGAAGCGCTCGAGTCCCCTCGCACCGTCGGCGACGAAGGCTCCCATGTAGCTCGCGAGCAGCTCGTCAGGTAGGTCGCCCGCCTTGGCGTAGCCCATGCCGTACCCGGCCTCCGAACGCGCCGCCTCGAGGTCGCCGGCCATGGCCAGCACGAGCGGGGCGAACTCGCCGGCCTCCGCCATCGCCACGAAGGGCTTGAATGACTCGGGCGGAAAGTTGTCGTGCACGTCGCAGTTGGTCAGCGTCAGCGTGCGGATGCGCTGGGGGAAGCGCGCCGCGAACACCTGCGCCACGGCGCCGCCGGTGTCGTTGGCGACGACGTCCACCTGGTCGACTCCGAGGTGCGTGCAGAGCTCATCGAGCATGGCGGCGTGGCCATTGAGGGTGAGGTCGGCCGCGTCACCCGCGGGCGTCGCGCCGTGCGCAGGCAGGTCGGGGGCGATGCAGCGGCGGACGTCGGCCACCTCCCAGATCACGTTGCGCCAGATGTCCGCGTTGACGAGGACGCCGTGCACGAAAAGCGCGACCGAGCCTTCCGCTCCGCCGTGGTCCACGTACGCGACCTCGCCGCCGCGCAGCTCCGTGGTCGTCCGAGGAAGGATCGTCGGCGTTGGTGCCGGCGCTTTTGGTTCTGTCTTGGTAGTGGGGGTCATGGGTGGTAATCGTACATACCAACTGTCTGTTTGTAAAGAGGTATTAGGATTTCTCCGTGCCCACGCAGGCAGAACGGACCTTGGCCACCCGGGGCCGGCTCATCGAGACGGCCCGCCGCCTCTTCGCCGAAAAGGGATTCGCGGCGACGTCGACCGAGGAGATCCTGAGCGAGGCGGACGTGAGCCGGGGCGCCCTCTACCACCACTTCACGAGCAAGACCGACCTGTTCCAGGCCGCGTTCGAAGCGGTCGAGGACGAGCTCACTGTGAAGCTCCTCGAGCTCGCGACAGCGAGCGGCGAGACCGACCCGGTCCGCATCCTCGTCCTCGGCTTCGACGCGTTCTTGGACCAGTGCGTCCACCCCGAGGTGCAACGCATTGTGATGCTCGACGGGCCGACGGTGCTCGGCTGGGACGCCTGGCACGAGCTCGACGAGAACTACGCGTTCGGCAGCATCAAGGGCCTGTTGGCGGCGGCGGCTGAGCTCGGGCGCGTCGCGCCCGACGACGTCGACCCGCTCACACACCTGATCGTCGGTGCGGTCATGCAGGCCGGCATGGTGGTGGCGCGGGCCGACGATCCCGCGGCAGCGAAGCGGACGATGGTCGAGTCGTTCGCGTTGCTGATGTCGGCCCTCTGAAGTCGACGAAGCGCTAGGAGCGGGTGCCGAACTGCTCCCCCACCCACCCCGGCAGGCGGGACGGCCGGCCCCGGGTGTCGACGCTGCCGTGCACGGTCACCGCGGTGGCGTGGGCCTCGGCTCCGACCGAGAGCAGGTAGCCGATCTGGAACGTGGTGCCGGTCACGGCGCCGATGACCAAGGAGACGTCGACCTCGTCGTCGAATTGCAGCGGCTTTCGGTAGCGCACCGCCACCTCGAGCACCGGGAAGTCGCGGCCGGCGCCGTGCATCTCGCCATCGCCGGAGCGCACGGACTGGTACGGGCGCTCGATGGCCCGGAGATACTCCACCCGCGCCTCTTCGAGATACGGCAGGTACGCCGCATGGTGGATCACGCCCATGGCGTCGGTCTCCGCGAACCTCGTGCGAACCCGGTGCACGAAGGGGTAGTCCGCCGCAGAGCGGGAGGGCACCAGCGACAGCCGGGACACCGGCGCCGCTACGCCCCGGTGGTGTCGGCGTCGAAGGCGCGCCGACGCGCCGACGCCATCCGGTGCACGCCGTCGTTGTTGAAGACGGCGAACTCGCCGGTGGCCTCGACCGTGACGATCCCGCCCTGCACGATACGGCCCTTGGAGAAGATCCGGCGGTCCTTCACCTCGGTGACCCAGCCCTCGAACACCGCCTCTTCGTCGGTGAGGGTCGGTCGCTTGTAGGTGAGGGCGAGGCGAACCGTGGGGCCGGTGGACCCCGCGATGGCGTTGGCCGCGGTCAGGACGATGTCGAACGTCGCCGCCAGGATGGCTCCATGCACGCACCCGGGCGCCCCTTCGTAGCCCACGTCGAAGACGGCCCGCCCGAGCGCCTTGGGAGGCTCGAAGTCCAAGACCACCGGCAACGCCAGCGGATTGAAGGGACCGACGATGAGGTCGTAGGGCATGGCGCCCCCGAGCGGCACCTCCCTGGGCGGCCCCTCGCGGTCCGGCGCCATGAAGCGCGGAATCGGTGACTCCGGCGCGTGACTCTCCAACTCGTCCGCCACGGCGGCCAACTGCGCAGTCAGCCGTGCGGTTTCGTCCGCAGGCGGCGCCGTACTGACCGACAGGCGGATGAGCCGCCGCAGGACGTCGGCAAGCTGCCGCGCCTCGGCTTCGCGTCCGCGCAGGCCTGGATGGTGCGCGAAGGAGCTCGGCCGGGCAGGCTCGGAGGTCAGCACGGGCGGAACAGTACCGCCGGGCCCGCGCGCTCGGACATTCCGCCGAGTGACGAAAGGCCGAAGGGGAGGGGCCGGCCCCGACCGTTCCTCGGGACGTGCTCCTAACATGGATCGATGACCTCCGAGCACTCCGTCCAGTTCACCTCCGGCGCCCCGGAGACCGTTCTCGACCCGCTTGCACCCGACCTGGCCGCCGACCTCCAAGAGGCCTGGTCCATGCCTGCGGACCGTCGTCGCGAGGCGGTGGCCGAGGTGGCGGCGCGGGACCCCCGCTGCCTGCAGGCCTGGGCGGACCTGGCCGAGCTCGCCGACGACCCGATCGAGCAGTACGCCTACGCACGGGTCGGGTACCACCGGGGCCTCGACGCGCTCCGCGCTGCGGGCTGGCGCGGCTCGGGCTACGTGCGCTGGCGCTACGAGTCCAACCGCGGCTTCCTCCGCTCGCTCGACGCGCTGCGCGCGGCGGCTGCGTCCATCGGTGAGGTCGACGAGGAGCAGCGCTGCGCGCTCTTCCTCCGCCAGCTCGACCCCGAGTGGGGCGCGCGCTGAGGCTCCCAAGCTCGGATCGCTCAGATGAGCCCGACGTCACGAAAGATGCTTTTGGTCAGCCGACCCATCTCGCCAACGGGCAGCTCCTCGTGCGCGAACCACTTCACCGCGGAGGTCTCATCACCGTCCGGTCGAGGCGTTCCGTCGATCACGGTGGCGTCAAAGACCGTCACGACGTATGCCGTTTCGTCACCATTCGAATAGGTCACCCGATAGTCGGAGCCACCGACCACCCCGAGGATGGCACCGAGCTCAACGTCGACGCCAGCTTCCTCCAGAGCTTCTCGGACGGCGGAGTCGCGCGGCGTTTCGTCCGGTTCGATCGCCCCACCGATGGTCGCCCACTTCCCAGTGTCGATGTGACGGACAAGAAGAAGACGTTCGGCGTCATCTCGTGGAAGTACGGCTGTCGAAGGGAGCAACAGCAATGAGTGTCCGACCTTCTTTCGAAGATCTCGAATGTGAGGTGAGATCACGCTGCCACGGTACCTTCAGAGTTTGCCGGTCCTCCCGGACGGTTCCGTCGCAAGGGGAGCGGGATGCTCTGGGCGGAATTGGAAGAAGTCGTGGAGTCGTGCGCCTTCTTCACCTGCTGAAGCCGTGGCACGTTGGACGCCTAGTACCGAGCTCCCCAGTCGGACAAGGTCATGTCCGGAACGTTCACATAGCCGCCGGTGACGTTCGGGTCGAGAGCGCCCGCTCAATCCAACCCGTGCGCTCCGGGTCTACAGAGAAGACAAGAACCGAAGTGTCGTCAGCAACACCCGCAGCCGCACGAGAGGTCGAACGTGTCGCAGTCTCGCGGAAGGAGCACGACACCGATTCCAATCGGACAGCGAATGTCGCAGCCCGTCACCCGTAGATCTGCCACGGCAACGACACAGTCGTCGACGTCCGTCGCATCTCCGCGTTCTTGACTCGGAGTCGCAGCGGAGTCGACCTCTATGACCACGGCGCGCTCCTCGCAGGGGGCGAGGGTAAACGTCGTTTCGCCGACGATCGTTCCGGTGACGGGCACCTCGCGCCCACCTTTTGACGTGAACGAGGTCAGCTCCAGGGTGACCTCGCGCTCACGTCGCCGCTCGTTGGTGATCGTGATCGGGATGATGCGGCGCTCCCCGACCCTCGAATACACGACCAGATCTAGATCGTTACCGATGCAGCATTGGCAGTGACAGTCATCTGCCTTGCATTGCGGACATCCACAACCGCGCTTAGAGCCGCAACCGCAGCCTGCGTGATGCCGGTGACTCTGCATATGACGAGGTCCGTACCGTCCGGCCGGCGACTGCGACCTCCCGCCGTAGCCGGGCGTCCCGGGGCGGGTCGTCCGGGGCTGGGAGACTCCCCAGAGTCCGGCACCGCCGGGTGTGCTCGTGGTCCCGCCCGCGGCTCCGCCCATCCACTGCGACATGGAAGACGTGAACGCGTCCATTGAGGTCGTGAACGCGTCGAGGTAGTCCTGCGGTGTCGGCATGACCGCCTGCCCGCAACAAGGGCACTGGGTCGGGGTCAGGAGGTCGACCCACGAGGAGGCGGTCGGAGCGTAGGGCATGGTCATGGTGTGTCTCCTTTAGGAGGCCGACTTCCGCTTTCGGGGTGCTTTCTTCGCAGGTCGACGCGATGTGGTGGTGGTCGGAGTAACAGAGTCGTCCCCGGCGCCTGATCGGCCGCGAACCGGCACGATCCTGAATGTCAGATCGGTCGTGTACAGCGGTGCGACTGTCGCATAGCGCGTCCGGGGTTCGAGGCGGTCGGGAAGGGTGATCTCGAGGTCCACCACCTCGGTCTCGCCCGGTGCGATCTCGCGCGGGCCTCCTGCGGTGTGCACCCGCAGCACACCCGAGTGTTCGACGACCTTCTTCCACCCTTCTTTGACGTAGAGGTCGACGAAGCGGTCGACGGCGTCGTGCTCGCCCCCCTCGTCCGGCCAGGCGGCGGTGACGGCACGCAGGCTCCGGCAGGTCGTCAGTTCGTCATCGAGCACAAGAGCACCAATCTCCCCGATCCACAGGGGGACGTTGCCACGGTTCGTACACACAATCTGACGGACCGTCCGGTCGCCCGCAGCGTTCTCAAGGACGAGCTCTTTCGGTGCGACGTCGAGGTCGTACTCGTCTACGACGTGCACCACGACGCTGAGCGCCTCGCCCGCGACGGTCAGCTCGCCTTCGTAGCGTCCAGGTGGCGCGTGGTCGGGCACCGTGATGCGGATGGGGACTTGACGAGTATGACCAGGATGCAACACCACCGTCGGCATCAGCACACCCGCGGGCCGACCGGTCACCGCCTCGAGCTCGGGGCAGACAAAGGCTGCCCGGCGCACGATCGCACGCTGGTCACCGCCGTTGTGAAACTCGAGTTCGTACCGGATCTGACCCGGCGCTCCCGCCAGGGTCAGTGGCCGTCCGGTCTCGACGAGGACGCCGTAGTCCGGAAGCCGATCGCGCACGGCGGCCACGTCAGGGGCCGACTCGGATGTGGAGCCCGTCTCCGTCGTCGCTGCGTCTGCTCGCTCGATGCTCGTGCTCGTGTTCGTGTTCGTGTTCGAAATACTCATGGCCTTCGACCACCATGGGCTGGCGGTGCAGGTCCTCGATCACCGTGTCCTGTTCGCCCTCGAAGGTCATGCCGAGCACCTCGGTGCCGAAGAGCGTGAGGCCGATGTGGTGCCGGTACGGGTTGCGGATCCGGGTCTCAGGTAGGCGCCCGACATTGACCGTATAACAGAGATCCACGACCAGAGGCTTGACGTCGATCGTCGTCTCGAGGGGCTTGACATCCAACGTCAGATCGGACTTCATCCCGATGTCGCTCTTCGTGGTGACGTCGTTCTTGATCGGGTCGGGAACGAGCAAGGTCGACGTCGTCGTATACGTCGAGTTCGTGGTGATCGGGTCGGGGACGGCCAACGTCACGCTGACGTCGTCCAACCCCACGATGTCGACCGTTCCGGTGTCGGTGGACGTGACGGTGACCGTCTCGGAGCTGCTGCTACCACCACTGGGCACGACAACCTCCTCCGCGAACCAATTTCATCCTCGCCGTCAGGCGCCCGACTGTCAACAGTTTCGCCGCCGCCTGGCCGGGAGCGACCCCTGAGCCGATCAGAGGCCACCCACTAGGATCGTCCCACCTCGATGGATAGGAGGGGTGTGAGGACGTATCCGTATCGGTTCTACCTCGCCCTCGACGGCAACGGTATCAACGGATTCGAGGGCATGGCAGGCGTCTGCCTCTTCCTCTTCGACCCATCGGACAACGCCTACGCCTACAAGGTGCAGTACTTCGACGGCGCCGCCGCGGGCCACGCCACGACCGTCAACCCCGGGCGCACCGTCGGGTTTCTCGGAAATGCAGGCCAACATCTTCTGTTCTACGACGCGGCAACCCTCGACGAAGTAGACCGGGTCTCGACCCTTCAGTTCGAAACGAACGACACGACGCTGCGCGGGAGCACGCACCTCGTCTGGCTCGACGACACCGAATTTATTACGCCGGTCGGCGACTACTTCTATCGCTTCGATCTGAACCGCCTGGGGAAAGGCGAGCGCCTCGGCCCCCACCTTTTGAAGCTCCCCCACGCCATGAAGCGCACGGCGTCGGGGCGTTACATCGTCTATGGCGGCATGGACAGCCCGGTCACGGGGGAGGCCAGAGAGGTCGGCATCTACGACCTCCGCACCGGCGAGGCCAGACGGGTTGAACTCCCGGCCACCTGCTGGCATCTGGCGGTCCATCCCACCGAGGACTTCTTCTACCCCGTTTCCTTCCGGGTGGCGCCCCAGGAAGGGCGCGACTGGAAGGACTGGGCCATCGGGTTCGCCAAAGAGTACGCCTTCGAGATCGATGCTGAATCGGGTCAGGTGTTGCGTCACTGGGCCGTGGGCCGCGAGACGCCGGCTCACCTCAATTCGGACGTCACGATCTCTGACCACGAGCTCATCTTTTGCAACGGAGCCAGCCAGAGCATCGTCTGCATCGACCTCGCCTCGTTTGCCGAATGGCGCTTCATCGACGAGAAACCGAGCCTCCGGGCGCAGGCCAAGGTGGCCCGCCAGGTGAGCAACCAGGCCTACGACGCGCTGGCGCGCGGCTCCATGTTCACCAGCAGCCACCACTTCTTGAGCGTGTTGCGTGCCAGCCGCTTCACCGTGCTGGATTCCATTTACGCCACCATGCTCAGCGGCGACCAGACGTTGCTGTTCACCGCTAATCGCGGGATGAACCACGTCACGATCTACGACTACCCGTCGAACACCGTCCGGCTACGGGTCAAGATGCCCGATCTGCACGAGTACGTTCCCTCCCTGCCCCGTCTCGCCGACCCTCGACTCGGCTTCCACCACAGCTATCTGGTCAGCCTCTGAGCAGCTAGGACCCGGCATGGGCCGAAATGGCCTTTGCAAGTTTCTGGAAGTTCCGGGGCACCAGGCCGGTGACGAACGCTTCGATCCCTCGGGCGGTCGGACCACCGATGAGCGAGGTGACTCCGGGAAGCTTGCCGGGTGCGACGTCGAGCTCACCTTCGAGGACGATGCGGGTCCCTCTGCCACCCATCGCCTCCTCGTAGCGGGTCGACCCGACGCAATCCACCCGGTCAGAGAAGACCTGGGGCTCGATCCTCCAATGGCACACCCAGTCACCGGGAAGCCATTCCGCCCTATCGATCCAGGCCAGCATCTCGGGCTTGACGACCGAGCGCAACAACACGGGGACGTCGGCCTTGGCTCGCCACAGGTTGACCAGGCGCACCGTGCCATCGGGATCTTCGCTGCGCGACGAGACCGTCACGCTGTCTACGTCGCTGATGTGGGGAACGAGTTCATCGAGCCGATCGCGCATCAGGCTCCACACCGTGGCCCGGTCCTGTCGAACCACCGCGAGCGTGCGAAACGGCTTCATGCCCTTCCTCCCGTGATGATCCGCCACTCCGTCGGTGCGGTCCCGGTGACTTCAGGATTCGGGTGCAAGCGGGACCGCATCGAACTCGTCATGTGGGGACTTTCGAGCAACCACGCGATCGCCTGAGCCAGGGCCCGACGACTCGGACGGGGACGGTAACCAATGGCCATCGCTCGATCGGAGCGATACCAGTAGTACCGACCGAGCGCCTTGGCCTCGGCCCGAGTGGATGCGGGCGGCTTCTTTGTCCACCGGGAAGCCAACTCCATCGCCGAGGCAGCCAGGTAGGCCGCCGTGAGCGTGGTCGTGAGGGTGGGGCCCCGCACTCCACAGAGTTCGGCGATTGTTCGATGGATCTCCGCCCATGTCAGGTTCTCCGAGCCGAGGAGATACCGCTCCCCCCGAACGCCCTGCTCAGCCACGAGGACATGACCGAGCGCAACGTCCTCGACGTGCACCACGTTGCACCCACCCGGGAAGGTGAAGGAGAAGGGATCGTTCAGGTAGTTGACGATGATGGCGTTGCTCGGGAGCAGGCGGTAGTCGGGTCCGCCGACGGTTATGGCTGGGCAGACCGCCACCAGATCGACATCGAGTGCGCGGGCCAGTTCCAGAGCCTCTCGCTCCTGGCGGTCCTTCATGACGTAGTAGGGAGGCGCATCGGGGTCACGCAGCGAGTCCCGCTCGTCCCGTGGCTCGGGACGTCGAGACGAGCCGCAGGTCACCGACGACGACGTCAGAACGAATCGGCCGACGCCGACACGGGCGGCTGCTTCCACGGCGTTGCGAGTTCCTTCGAGCACGACTGACTCGAGATGCTCCTCGTCCTCGGTCCAGTAGCTGAACACGCCGGCGGTGTGAAAGACGACATCGGAGCGGACCATGGCCGTCTCCAGGGAGCCCCGGTCCAGCACGTCTCCATGGATCTGCTGGACCTGGAGCCCTTGCAGGGCCCTGAGGTCGCTGGTCGGCCGCACCAGGGCGCACACCTCGTGCCCTTGGCCCACAAGGGCACGCACGATGTTGGAGCCGATCAGTCCGTTCGACCCGGTGACGAGTGCTCTCACTCCTCGAGGACCACCACACCGAGGTCCTTGCCGACCTGGCGTGCGAGATCCGACCACCAACCCGAGACGTCCGGCGGCACCCGACGGCGGAGCCCGTTGCCGAGGAATCCTGTCTGCGGCTCCCCGGCATCCAGTTCTCGCGGTCCCTCGAAGTGCCGAAACCCGTTTTCGTCCAGGGTGCCCCCGACGTCCTGACGGCCGCCAAACCGACTCATCACTTCACGTGCGCGGGTCACAAGGTCGACTTCCTCGTGCTCGTCGCCCTCCTCACCGTGGAGCGGCGACCAGGCGCGCCCGATCTGCATGTCCTCGCCCGCGTAGGCCCTCGCAAAATTGTCGATCGTCTCGTCGAAGAATTTGTAGTACTCCGCGCCCACGAACCGGTTCTTGATCTCGGGAAGCCGATCGAGATTGACCATCTGCCAGAACGGTGGAAGCTTGAAATGCTGACGCGCGACGACCGTGATCTCCGTCCCGGCATCGACGCGGGCGAACCTGACGCTCCCGTCATCGTGGGTGGCCGAGTCGTTGCTGCTGTGGACCGTGCGCCATACGATCTTGTGCTCGTCCTCGAGGTAGCGGATCGTTTCGAGCTTGGCCACGTCGATCACTGATCCGCCGTAGAGGACGAGCCAGTTGGGCTGGGGTAGATATATATTGCGTTCCGCCTGATGCGTGACTCTTCCTTCGCCGTCGCGGTGGATGGCCACGGTCTGCCCGCCGATGTAGTCCTTCATCCACGTGATGGCGTTGCGAACCGGCACGACGTCCACGAATTCGTCGAAGTCGATCCGGAGCACCTTGGCGTAATGGAAGAGCACCGACCCGTCGACATAGCGCCAGCGGAGGCCGTTCTCGTCCGGGGGGACCGCGCCCACCAGGGCCTCGAGCGGCGCGAGATAGTCGACGACATCGTCGTAATCGGCCCGGGTGTACGAACTCAGGTCGAGGTCGAGCGGCACCTCCATGCGGGCGAGAGCGGCCTTGTCGAACATGGTCCGCCAGGCCTGAACTCCGTCCACCACGGCGGCCAACCAGGCATAGCCCCACGTCGCCCAGGGGCTCGCCAGCACAGGCGCTGAGACCCGGTTCACCCGATCGGTCAGGTCCCGTTGGAACGGGAACAGCTCGGCGTCCGGGCGGACGGTGGCAGACATCAGGTGGGTGGCGAGGCGAGGCGACTCGTCGATCCGCTGCAGGGACGCAGCCTGCAACGGATGAACGTTCTCCCAGCCTTCGTAGGGGCTGAGGTCCCCGAGCATCTCGTACTTCGGCGGGAGACCGAGGTCGTGCAGTGCCTTTGCGTTGACCGGCGACGCGTAGGGATCGGTGTTCATTTTGGAGGCCGCCACGAAGTCGACGAGGATTGCGTCCGTCCCTGCGATGATGGTGTCGGTCCGCAGCGGGCGGGGCATCCGGTCGCCCAGACTGCCGTGATTGCTGACGATGGCGTCGACGATGGCCACGTGCACCGGGGTCGCCTGCAGCAGGTCGACACAGGTGTCCCAGGGCTTGAGGCGAGAGCGGTAGTGATAGGCGCGGTCCCGCAAGGGCAGCGCGCCCAAGAGGTTGTGCACGGTCAGGGCGAATCCATGTTCCGCATGCGTCTTGTTCTTGGCAAAGCTGATCCGGATGTCGGCGTTGACCCACGATTCCGCGAGTCTCGACCCGTGCAATGCGCTGGCCGGCGGGAATGGTGCGTCCACCAGATCCTCACTCAGGTCGACGACGTCGTATGGATTGTCACGATCCGTGACGTATCGGTAGCCGGTCAGGTCCGCGATCACGAGGACGTCCCGATTGTCCAGAATCCGTGCCGCTCCGTCAGGACCAGATCCGACGGTGACGGACGTGTACCCCTGGTCGGCCAGCAGGTCGACAAGATGCTCGACCAACGCGGGCTGCGTGCCGGTCGACCCGTCAGGTTCGAAGACGTTGAGATCGGGGAGCACGAACACCCGCATGTCGCTTGCGTCTCGCTCACCAGTGAGAGTCGTCAGTTGCGACCACACTTCACAGCGCTGCAGCGCGTCTTCGAGCGCCGCCCTTGGGTTGAGATCGCAGACGATTGCGCAGAGCGAACCGTTCACCGCCGTCTACTCATCAGACCAGACGCTCAGTGAGAGCTCCAGGTTGTCATAGCCGCGTACCGCCACCGCCCCGCGGAACACCTTGCCGGGCAAAAAAATGTCGGGCTCGAGCTGCACCTCGATGACCACGACTCGTTCTTCGAGGGGCGCCAGCTCGAACCTCTCGGGAACGACCGCGATCGCGGGGCGCATCGACTCGCCGTCGCTGCTCGTGAAGTCCGAAACCAGAAACGAGATCTGCGTTTCGGTGCGCTCCTGGTTACGCAGCGTGATCGAACCCTGCGCCGTCTCGCCCACCGAGGCGTGGAGGGACATAGGGACCACCCGTTTGGGTCTTTCAGGGCGTTCGGCGTGCTCGTCACGACCGCGCGGCCAAGCCGGCGCGACGCGTTCGACCTCGTCGAACCACTGGTCGCTGAGCGCCTGTGACCCCTTGAGGAGCTCCTCGTAGTAGCGCACGTTCAGATCAACCAGACGTCGCGCCCAACCGTCTGGTACAGCTCTCGCAAGCAGATCGCCGTACGCGTGGAGAGAGTCCCACTGCGCCTTCTTGGTCAGTTCGCGCCACTCGGACGAGTCGTAGGGAGCGTTGACACGTTCGTCTGCCGGCACGACTACGACCCGACCTGTCGCGGAAAGACCGCACGAGTGCGGCCAGAGCAGGCGACAACGCAACGAACCTCGTCAGGCATTGCACGACCCCTGGGCGCCACGCGACCGATGCTAATCGGAGGACATTGGAAAAGCAGCCCCCATTTTCGGGCCTCTGGACGTCCGGACGCACGAACTGCTGGATCGTCCACGGGATCAGCGGGTGGTTGCTGACCGCAGGTTCGCGCCGGCAGAACCGTCCAGCAATACACGAAGGTCACGAGCGGTGGAACCAGGTGTCGGAGAGACTCTCCCCGTTGATGCTCAGAGCGCTCGGCGCAGCCGGGTTGGCGCCGCTGGTCGTCTTCATCGTGATGTCGCGTGGCCCGCTTCGGCGCCCTGGAACGTCACGGAAAAGAACCCGGTGGGTCGGGCGTCCCCTAGATTTCGGGGTCTCGGCGACCGACTCGGCAGAGCTGTTGGCGTCGCCGCCAGTCTGGGTCGTCGAAGACCGGTCCTCACTGCCCTCGACGGAGGTGTACGACGTCTCGGACCGCGCCGCCGAATGGGCTTGGCGCCGGCCCCGGGACGGGGCGCCTGCCCCGGCCCCGGGACGGGGCGCCTGCACGTAGTTAGAGCTTCTAACTGTAAGATCGATGGAAATGTCTGTGACCTCACCCCTCTCGACCGGCGCGGCCGCACGGCTGAAGTCCGACGCCAAGGCCCCGAAGCCGCCCAAGACCGCCACCGGAGGTGCCCCCCAGCCGGGGTCCTACGGCCGTGTCGCGGCCTGGCTGTCCAAGCGGGTCGAGGTGGCCCTGGCCGAGGTGGACCTCACGTTGCCCCAGTACAGGGTGCTCTCGATCCTGGCCGAGGGCTCGGCGGCCGCCTCCGGCCTGGCGGAGCGCCTCGCCGTGCGCCGCCCCTCGATCACGGCGCTGATCGACGGGCTCGAGGCACGCGGCCTGGTCGACCGGCGCCAGGAGGACGCCGACCGCCGGCGGGTGGCGCTGCGACTGACCGAGGCGGGGGCCCGGGCCAGTGCCGACGCGGACCGCACCGTCGACGGCTACCTCGCGTCCATCGCCGGGCGCCTCCCCGACAAGGACGAGGCGATGGCGCTGCGGTCGCTCGAGTTGTGGGGCCAGGCCCTCGCCGAGGACCACCGCGTGCGCGCCGCGGCCCAGGGCGCCGACCAGGCCGTGGGTGTGGCGGCACACGACGCGGCCGGGGGTGCGGGCCGATGAGCAAGACCGAGGACCGGCTCGAGCAGGCCGGGGCGGAACAGGGGCCGGCCGCCGGAAACGGCCGGGCGTCGGACGGAGCGGTGGCCACCGACGAGAAGACGCTGCCGTTCGCGGCCTACGTCCCGATGGGAGCGATCAGCCGGTACGAGAAGCCGACGGCGACCATCAACCCGGACGAGTCCCAGTCGTGGATCCGCCGCGCTGCGCCGATCGTCATGTCGCACAAGAAGCAGTGGTTCGCCGCACTGTTCTTCGCGTTCGCCGGCCTTTTGATCCAGGTGTGGGTGCCGCTGCTCCTGCAGAACAGCATCACGGACGCGCTCGTGCACAATACGGCCGGGCTGCGAAACTACGTCATCTTGATCGCAGTACTCGGTGTCTTCACCGGATTGTTCGGCTACATCTCGCGCTCGAACCTCTTCAAGGTTGCGTACTCGATCGAGTTCGACCTGCGCAACATGCTCTACGAGCACTTCTCACGCTTGTCGTTCCCGTTCTACGACCGCGTGCAGTCGGGGCAGCTGATCTCGCGAGCGAACTCCGATATCCGTTCGGTGCAGATGTACCTCACCTTTGCGCCGATGATCCTCGTCCAGTGCTCCATCGCCATCGTCGCCTTCGCCTTCATGCTCTCCATCAGCGTGCCGCTGGCGTTCGTGGCCATGTTGTCGATGCCCTTCATCTACGTGGTGGGCGTCCGCATGCGGGAGAAGCTCTTCCCGGTGTCGTGGCTGATCCAGTCACGCCTGGCCGAGGTGGCCACAGTGGTCGACGAGAACGTCAACGGCGTCCGCGTGGTCCGCTCCTTCGCCGCCGAGCAGCAGCAGCTCGGGCAGCTCGGAACGGCGGCCGACCGGGTGCAGTGGGCCTATATCAAGGACGCCGATCTGCGAGCCCGCTTCACCCCGCTGATCCAGAACCTGTCGCAGGTGGGCCTCGTGTTCGTCCTGCTCGTGGGCGGCTGGATGATCATCCACGACCACCTGCCGGTGGCCACCATCATCTCGTTCAACCTGTGGCTCGTCATGATGCAGGCGCCGTTCATGATGCTCGGGATGCTCATCATGATGGGCCAGCGTGCGTCCGCGTCCGCTTCTCGCATCTACGAGATTCTCGACGAGGAGCCGACCATCGTCGACCGGCCCGGCGCGGTCGATCTGACCGAGAGCACGGGTGACGTCGTCTTCGACGACGTCACCTTCGCGTACGCGGCGGACAGCCTGCTCTCCAAGTCCGGCGAGGAGGACGGGGGCGGGCGGCGAGACATCCTGCATAACCTCGACCTGCACCTGCGGCCGGGCGAGACAGTGGCGATGGTGGGGCGGACGGGCAGCGGCAAGTCGACGCTGGCCCGGCTCCTCCCCCGCTTCTACGACGTGACCGGCGGCGCAGTACGCGTCGACGGCCACGACGTGCGCGACCTGACGCTCACTAGCCTGCGAGCCAACATCGGCGTCGTCCTCGACGAGCCCTTCCTCTTCTCGGTGTCGATCCGGGAGAACATCGCCTACGGGCGGCCGGACGCGAGCCTGGACGAGGTCAAGGCCGCCGCTGAGTCGGCGGGAGCCGCCGGGTTCATCAGCCACCTGTCCGAGGGTTACGACACCGTGGTGGGCGAACGGGGTTACACGCTGTCGGGCGGCCAGCGCCAGCGCATCGCCATCGCTCGCGCCCTGCTCGTCAATCCGCCCATCCTGATCCTCGACGACGCCACGAGCGCTATCGACGTGAAGGTGGAGCAGCGGATCCATTCGGCCCTGCGGGTGCTCATGGAGGGACGCACCACGCTGATCATCGCCCACCGGCTCTCCACGATCAGCCTGGCCGACCGGGTCATACTCCTCGACGGCGGACAGATCGTCGCCGACGGTACCCACGCCGACCTCCTCGCCAGCACGCCCCTCTACTCCGAGGTGTTGGCCCAGGCGGCGAGCGAGGAGCAGGCCGAGACCGAGGCCGCGGCCGGGCGCGAGGACCTCGGGTTGGACGACGAGCTGGACGGGGACGTGCTCGAGCCGGAAGGGGGTGTGATCTGATGTTCGGTGGTGGTGGCATGGTCGGCGGCCCGATGGGCGGCGGCGGGCCCCCGGGCTCCCAGCAGGCCGGCCTGCCCTTCGGCGGCATCCCCCAGGAACTGCAGGCCGGGGTCGATCTGCTCCTGGCGGAGGAGCCCGAGCGCGGCGAGTCCGATGCCGTCTTCACGCAGCTCCCGACACCGAGCGAGAAGAAGCCGCTCTCGCTCACGGGTCTGCTCATGGAATATCCGCTCATGGTGGCCGCGGCGGTCGCGCTGGTGGCGATCATCAGCCTGTTCACCCAGGCCGGGCCCAGCCTCGTCTCCTACGCGATCAACCACGGCCTGACCGGTCCGAGCAAGCAGAACCCCACCGCCCACTACGACTTCGGCGTCGTGGTGGCGGCGGCGGCGCTGTACCTGGTGTCGATCGTGATCTCCGCTTCGGCCCAGTGGGGTCAGGCGCGGGTCACCGGCCGCCTCGCCTCGTGGGTGATGAACGACCTGCGCATCAAGGTGTTCCGCCACCTCCAGCGGCTCTCCCTCGACTTCTTCACCGAGGAGAAGGCCGGGGTCCTCATGAGCCGCATGACCAGCGACATCGAGAACCTGCAGCAGCTCCTGCAGGACGGGCTGGCGCAGTTCGCCATCCAGGGCTTGACGATGGTCGTGATCACGGTCTTGTTGTTCGTGACGAACGCGGAGCTCGCGGCGATCACCATCGCCGGAGTCCTCCCTGTGCTGATCGTGATGTCGATCTGGTTCCGGCGGGCGTCCGAGCGCGGTTACGACAAGGTGCGCGACGGCATCGCCCTCGTGCTGGCGGACTTGTCCGAGAGCCTCCAGGGCATGCGCGTGGTCACGGCGCACAACCGCCAGCGCTACAACATCGAGACGCACCGCGACGTCGTCGGCTCCTACCGTGACGCCAACAACTACACGGGACGGATCGCCAGCATCTACGGGCCGGGATCCCAGGCACTCAGCGTGTTCGGCCAGGTCCTCATCCTCGGTTTCGGCGGGTACATGTTCCTGCACCACCAGATCAACCTTGGCGCGCTCACTGCGTTCTTCTTGTACGTGAACCGGTTCTTCGCGCCGATCCAGCTGCTGACCCAGCAGTACAACACGTTCCAACAGGGCCGGGCGTCGATCTTCAAGCTGCGCGACCTGCTCGAGACCGAGCCGTCGGTGCTGGAGGCCACCGACGCCGTGGAGCTGCCCAAGATCCGGGGTGAGATCCGCTTCGACCACGTCTCGTTCGGCTACGACCCGGCGGTGCCGGTGCTGCACGACGTCGACCTCACGATCACCCCGGGCGAGACGGTCGCCTTCGTGGGCGCCACGGGCGCCGGCAAGTCGACCATGGCCAAGCTCGTCACACGCTTCTACGACCCCACGGCGGGCCGGGTGCTGATCGACGGCTACGACCTGCGGAAGGTGACGCTCGAGTCCTTGCGCTCCCAGCTCGGCGTCGTTCCCCAGGAGCCGTTCCTGTTCGCGGGGACCATCCGGGACAACATCTCGTTCGCCCGGCCTGGCGCGCCGGACGACGAGGTGTGGAACGCCGTCCATCAGGTCGGCCTCGACGAGCTCGTCCACCGGCTGCCCTATGGGCTCGACACGCCGGTCCACGAACGCGGCCAGTCCCTGTCCTCGGGCGAGCGCCAGCTCATCGCATTGGGCCGGGCCTTCATGGCCGAGCCCCGGGTGCTCGTGCTCGACGAGGCAACCTCGAACCTCGACCTCAAGTCCGAGACGCTCGTGGAATCCGCGCTCGACGTGCTGTTGGAGGGCCGCACCGCGGTGCTGATCGCGCACCGGTTGTCGACCGCCATGCGGGCGGACCGCATCGTGGTGGTCGGCGACGGGCGATTGCTCGAGGTCGGCTCTCACAACGAGCTCGTCGCTCTGGGTGGTCACTACGCCGAGATGTACGAGACCTGGATCAACCAGTCGCACGCCGCCTGAGCGGACAGGCGGATCTGCCGGGAGGTCTCCTACGGCGCGGCCGGGTCCTCGAGCACGCGGCTTCTAGGGCAGGCGGCTGTCCTGGTGCTCGGCGGCGACCCGCCGGTCCTCCTCGGTCAGCTCGTCGTCGGGCACGGGGACCACGATGCGCCATTTCTTGCAGACGGGGCAGCGTTGGTAGCGCTTGTAGCCCAGGCGGACCGCCTTGAACGAGGTACCGACGACCCATTTCGTGCTGAAGAGGTGCCCCCGGCTGCAACGGACGATGGTGTCGCCGCCCAGGCCCGAATACCCGCGCTTTTGTCCCGCAGCGGCGCCCATCCGTGCGATCACGTAGACGAACACGGCGGCGACGGCGAGCACGATGGCGACGACGACACCGGTGGGCATGGCGCGCTCCTTCTGTAGATGCCCGGTCGCCAGGCTAACGGACCGAGGCGTGACGACGCGACGAGGACGCGCAGCCGTTACTCCGACGAAGGCACCTCGATGACCGCGACGGTGTTGCCGTCGGGGTCGAGGAAGGTGGCCTTGCGCGGCCCGCCAAGGTCCTCGAGCTTCGCCGGCCGGAGCCCTCGCCCCGCCAGCTCCTCGAGCGTGGCGTCGAGGTCGGCCACCGACAGGGCGGCCAGGGCGTTCCCCGCCCGAGCCGGGTCGACCACCGTGTAGAGCCACGCGGACTCGGCGACGCGCCACATGACCTCGATCTCGTTGACGAGGATGTCGGGCGGCCGGCCGAAGACGCGCTCCATGAAATCCCGGCCGATGGCCAGGTCCGAGACACCTACGCCCGTGAAGGCGACCTCCACGTCCATCGGCTGCGAATGGTAGCGGCGGCCAATCCCAGGAGGGTTCCCATCCGTATTACCGGGGGGTGGTCTTGTCTGTCACGCCCCTGTTGTCAGGCAGTGGAAGTGGTACCACAACCGAAGGAGGCATACGCCATGGAAGGACTCTCCACGCGGGCCGATTCAGGTCGTCGTCCCGTTCCCGACCTCCCGGCCCGCCTGAGCGGGCCCGGCCGCGCCGTCAGGCTTCTGGCCACGGGCGGCGCCGCGCTCGCCGCGGTGCTGGCCTCGGTCGCCGCCACGGCCGCCGGCCCCGCCGGGGCCGCGCCCGTCCCGTTCCTGTCGCAATTCCACGTGACCACCGAGGTGGCCTCGACCGTGCCGGCCAACGGGGACCAGAACCCCTACGGCGTGGCCAACGTCCCCTTCAGCACCGGCAACCTGGTGGGCGGCGACACGCTGGTGAGCAACTTCAACGCGATCAACAACCTCCAGGGCACGGGGACGACCATCATGCAGGTGGCGCCCGGCGGCCAGGTGAGCACCTTCGCCCAGATCAACGCCGCGACCCTGCCGGGCCCGTGCCCCGGCGGCGTCGGGCTGACGACTGCGCTGAGCGTCCTGAACGACGGGTACGTGGTCGTGGGTTCGCTGCCCGTGACCAAGGACGGCAGCGGCACCCCCGAGGCGGGCTGCCTCATCGTGTTGAACAGTGACGGGATGCCGGTCGAGACCTGGTCGGGCAACGGCATCAACGGACCGTGGGACATGACCTCGCTCCAGCTGTTCGGCCCGACCGCCGAACTCTTCGTCACCAACGTGCTCAATGGCACGGTGGCGGCCGCCGGCAGCGTGGCGACCCACGGCACCGTGCTCCGGCTCGGCGTGTCCGAGCCGTCGGGCCAGCCACCCGTGCTCGTCAACGTCCAGAAGGTCGGAGGCGGCTTCTCCGAGCAACTCAACTCGAGTGCGCTCGTGCTGGGGCCGACGGGCGTGGCGCTCGGCCAGGACGGCACCCTCTACGTCGCGGACACCCTGACCAGCCGGATCGCGGCCATCCCTGACGCAACGACGCGCACCACGTCCTTCAGCTTCGGCCTCACCCTGACGAAGGGCGGGAGCCTGAGGGCGCCGCTCGGACTGGCCACGGCGCCCAACGGCGACGTGATCGCGGTGAACGGCAACAACGGGAACGCGGTGGAGATCAATCCGCTCGGGCAGCAGGTCGACACCATCACGCTCGACCCCTTCAACAGCGGGGGCGACCTGTTCGGGCTGGCCATCGCACCCGGTGGCAACGGCCTGCTCTTCGTGGACGACAACGGGTCCGCCAACAGCTTGGACCTGTTGCACTGAGCGCTCGCTGACCTCGGGCGCATCGCCCGGCCGCCCGGTCCCCCCGACCGGCGGCGGCCGGCGATGCGCCGTGCGGACGTCAGTCAGCTACGTCGGCTCCACGTGCGCAGCGTGGCGCGGTAGCGCGCGTCCCAGCCGTCATAGGTCTCGCGGAGTCGTCCGCCGGGCCAACCAGCAGGCTGCAGCTCGGCGGGCAGCAGCGGGTCCGCCTGCAGGTGGCGCAGTACGGCGGCAGACAAGACGAAGCCGGGCGCCAGCGCCTCGGGGCCGTCAGGCGCCAAGGCACGGAGCGCGTCGAGCAGTTCGCCGGCACGGTCCGCCCAGTCGTCGAGGTTCCAGAGGCGGCCGGCGAGCCCACCCGGGTCGTCCGGGCGCGCGGCCATGAGCTCGACGTCCGCGTCCAGGGAGTCGGGGAGCAGAACGCCGACGTTGGCCGGCCGCATCCACACCCCCTCGCGCAGCTCGGCCAGCCGGGCGTAGGCCAGGGCGAGGCGCCGGGCGCTGCGGACCTCGGCCGTGCTCCCCGTCGTCGTCACCACGGCGATCCACCAGGTGCCGTCGTACGGGGTCGTCGTCCCGGCACGGCTGGCCGACTGGCGCGACTGCCTCGCCGCCAAGTGGCCGGCCAGCCGGTAGCGGCCGGCCCCGTCGGTGGTGGCCTCGCCGGCCGCCACCATGCGGCTGAGCGCGACCCGGGCCCGGTTCTCGTTGATGCCGAACAGCCCGGTCAGCCGCACGAGCTGGGCGACGGGCAGCTCGGGCGGGTCCATGCCCAGCAGTGCGCTGGCCATCACCGAGCGGGCCGTGAGCGGGCGCCCGGGGGAGCCTGAGGCCGCATGGATGTCGTTGCGAGTATTACTGTCTTGCGCCATCTGATTCAATATCGTAATATTGGCCCATGGCAACCGCCACCATGGTGCCGGACGTGACCGGCCGGCCTGAGGTGCTCCCGAGCGAGCGGCTGCAGGCCAACGGCATGGCCATCCCCCCGCTGCGGGCCGACCTGCGGCGCATCGACAACGTGCGCAACGCCATCTCGGTCGCCATGGTGTGGTTCTGGGTCGCCGTGATCGTCGGCGGCGCCGTGTGGCTGGGCCAGTGGTGGGGCTACCTCCTCGCGTTCGTGCTCATGGCGCCGATGTACGCCCGCTTCGCGATCTTGATGCACGAGGCCGCGCACAAGCTCCTCTTCACCAACAAGCGCTGGAACGACTGGGTCGGCAAGTGGATCGTGGCCTACCCGGTCTTCACGCCGGTGCAGCTCTACCGGCGGGTGCACTTCGCGCACCACAAGGACGAGTTCGGTCCCGACGAGCCCGACATGGCCTTCTACGGGCCTTACCCGTGCACGCGCCGCTCCCTGTATCGCCGCCTCTTCCGCGACGCTGTCGGCATCAGCGGTTGGAAGAACTTCGTCCCGCTGGTCAAGAACACCGCGCGGAAGGGTCCCTTCCGCCCCATCGGCCTGTCGATCCTCGCGGTGCAAGCCGTGCTGTGGGCGGTCCTGTGGGCGGCGACCGGCCGCTGGTGGATCTACCCGCTCCTGTGGTTCCTGCCCTGGATGACCGAGTGGCGCGTCATCAACCGTCTTCGCTCCATCGCCGAGCACGGCGGCATGGAGCGCAGCCCCGACCGGCGGGCCACGACGCACAACGTGCGCCAGTCGCTGCTGGCGCGGTTCTGGATCGTGCCGTACAACACCGGCTGGCATCTCGCCCACCACGTCGATATGGGAGTGCCCTGGCGCAACCTGCCCGCCTACCACCGCGAGCTCGAGCGTGCCGGCTACATCACCAGTGCCATCACGTACAAGAGCTACTGGTCGTTGTGGAAGGCGCTCTCGAGCGCCGACGCGGCGACCGAGGTGAAGACGCTCGCGGCCTGAGGCACCGCGGCTCCTGAGGCACCACGGCGGCCTGAGACTCGGCGGCGGTAGGTCGGTAAGGTTGCGAGATGAGCGACGTCGACCCGCTCCCGGTCCTGTTCCTGGGGCACGGCAACCCCATGAACGCGCTGGAGCGCAACCGCTACACCGAACTGTGGTCGGAGCTCGGCGCAGAGCTGCCGCGGCCGCGGGCGATCCTGTGCATCTCGGCCCACTGGTACACGAACGCCACCATGGTCACCGCGATGGCCCAGCCTCGCACGATCCACGACTTCTTCGGCTTCCCCGACGAGCTCTTCACGGTCGAGTACCCGTGCCCCGGCTCCCTGGAGCTGGCGACCGAGGTGGCCGAGCTGGCTCAACCGCGCTGGGTCGGTCTCGACCATGACAGCTGGGGCATCGACCACGGGACCTGGTCCCTCCTCGTGCACCTCTACCCGGAGGCCGACGTGCCCGTGGTGCAGCTCGCCATCAACGCACAGCACCCGCTGGAAGACCACCTCGAGCTCGCAAGTCGCCTGGCGCCGCTGCGCGAGCGCGGCGTGCTGATCGTGGGTAGCGGCAACGTCGTCCACAACCTGGGCCTCATGGAGCCGCGCTACCCCGACGCGGCGTTCGACTGGGCCCAGCGCTTCGACGAGGCGGCCCATTTGGTGATGGTCTCGGCGCCCGGCGACGTGCTGGCGCTGGCTTCGCATCCTGACTACTCGCTCGCCGTGCCCACGCCCGACCACTTCATCCCGTTGGTGTACTTCGCGGGCGTGGCGGCGGCCTCGATGGCCCAGCCCGAAGTGCTTGTCGACGGGTACACCAACGGGTCGTTGTCGATGACCTGCTACGCCGCTGCCTAGCGCGTCGCCCCGGCCAGCACGGCCCCGACGCAGCGCGAGTCGGCGACGCCCTTTCTGGGTGTCAGTCCCACGTGCCCCTGCCCCAACCGCGAGCGCTTGCACGTTCGCTGAATCCATCACCGTCGACAATGGGCCACCGCAAAAAGGGCAGCTCCTCGCAAGGAGTGCAGGCCCGGCTCGTTGAATCACGACTGGTCCTCGAGCGAGCCCC
Source organism: uncultured Acidimicrobiaceae bacterium (assembly GCA_963763575.1). Classification (GTDB taxonomy): domain Bacteria; phylum Actinomycetota; class Acidimicrobiia; order Acidimicrobiales; family RAAP-2; genus Bog-473. Next base: position 232,913 of record CAVXPD010000018.1, on the reverse strand, counting down.
CACGTTGGCCTCGAGCCCCGCCAGCATGGGCGTGGAGGCTGCGGAGGACCTCGACGACGCGCTTCTTGGACCCCGCCGTGACCAGCCAGGCCGCCGGCGAGTAGTGCCGCGACGTGACGAGTCCCTTCATCCGGAGCAGCTCGATGCGCGGGTGTTCCTTGGGATAGCCCTTGGGCGCGGTCTTGAGCGACTCCGTGGCGTGGACCTCGAGGCCGGCCTGGCCGAGCCTGTCCACGATGCCCTGGAGCTTCTTGCCCGTCTTGTCGTCGACCACGGCGGCGCGAAAGCGCGTCAGTTGGTCGGGCACCGGTGGTACGTGCCCGACCCGACCCCAGCCCGTCGGCCGAGACCTGCACGTAGCCGTGGGAGATCCTGGCCGGCGTGACGTTATGGCTCGGTGGTTGAGACACCGTCCTCCGGGCGGTCCGAGAGAAGCCGATCGACGCCGAGCGCCAGCGGGAGCGGGCCGAGTTCACCTTTTGTGCCACCCTGGTCCGATTCCGGGGCGGCGTGGAGGGTCGTGCTTACCCCCGAGCAGTTCGCCACATGGTCGAGGGAGGTACTGGCCGACGCCAACCCAAGGGCGTAGGCGCAATGTTGCGATACGGAACAAGGTCGCTCCGATCGCATCAGACTTTGCAAGACGGGAGCGACATCGAGTCCGCGGCGACTTGCCGGGGATACCGGGGCCGAGCTGCGCTCGCGCGGGCTAATTCACTTCAACCAACTGCGCTGTTTGGAGTTGGTCAAGGCCTTCCACGAGCTCGACCAGCGGTTCCGGAGCTTGCGTTGACGTCGTCGCCGCTCGGCTGAAAGGCGGCCGGCGTCGAACACGGCGGAGACACTCACGGTGCTGGCGTTCGACGCTCCAACCTGCTCCCGCAGCCACGCCTCGGCAGCCACGGCGTCACGATGCTTTCCCAAGATGGTCTGGACTTCTTCGGCCGTCGACGCCGTGCGCCGAGCCGCCGAGCCGACGACCGGAGCCGCCGCTTCAGCCGCGTAGCGGAGCTGCTTCGCCTTGATTCGGATGCGGTGGAGCTGGTGGTCCGACGGGTGGGACCCACCCTTTCGCACTTGGCGACGGAGGACCCGCCATCGATCACCGACCAAAGAGGGCAGAACCTCAATGGCAGCATCATCTGATCGAATCGCTTCGCCGCTGAGGAAAGGCGGAGTCCGCGTCGCGGCGTGTAGGCGGTCGAGCAGGTCGAGGTAGCGATCACTGGCCAGCAGCGTCACGAGGTGCTGACCCCACTTCCCGCGTTGCCGCACCAGTTTCTCGCTCAGCTCAGCCGGCGCGTCTCTCAGATCGCTCGCGAGAACGTCGATGTCCCGCAACTCCCCGAGGGCCGATCCCAACCATTTGAGATCGCTCCGAACGTGTCTCACCCATACGGGGTCGAGGACGGTTTGGAAGGTCTTGAGGTCCGAACGGAGTCGTCGGCTGGCCACGCGGGCCTGGTGCACGTCGTGCGGACGGGGTTCAGACACGGCGAGGCGGAGACGCCAATCGTGCTCCACCAGTCGGTCGAAGCCGCCAGCGAGTGCCGCCCGGATCACCTGCGCGAGTGAGGAGGTCCGATTGAGCTGCTGCTTCGCTGCGGACGACCTGCCCAGTCCCGCCGCCAGCGCGAGTTTTGGCGGGCCGCCAACGGAGACGCCAGCCTCCTCGAGACGAGAAGTGACCTTCGGGGTGATCGACTTGGCCCCTCTGTAGAGCTCGAGTTCGACCTGCCGGAAGCGGTGACCGTCCCTGGGCCCGCCGATGACCACCACCGTGTCATCTTCGATCTCAGCAACGACACGGTCGTCAACGTGCAGCGCCAACCGTTGCCGGATTGTGTCGAGCTCGACCAGCTGGTCCAATGGAGCTCGCCGGACGAGTCCACGTACGATGGCCCTGGTATCACGGGGAATTTGGTATCGCTCCCCGGGACAGGACACTTCGATGCGCCCGAGGCTCGATCTGTTATCCACGCTTGGGAGCTTCAGGGTCCAAACGCCACTTCCCACGGCGTCGGTAGTCCGATGGCGCAAGGTAATGCCCCGGTCCCAGAGACGCCCGTCCGCCGTATCAAAATAAGCCGTCTCCAAATGCTGTTGGGGGAGGCGCTCCGTTCGCCCGACGATGTCACGAAGATCCGGTAGCGGAAGGCCGATTGCGGCTTCGAACGTGACCTCTTGTTCCAGTTCCTGAGTCTGGCTTCTTTCCAGTTCTTGAGTTTGGCTTCGTTCCACGAGGACCGTTACCTTTCCGGGCGATCGGGCGTGACTCCATGACCCCAGAAGTCGTCCATCGACAACCTCACAGTGCTCGATTGCGGTGCCCTGGTGTTCATCGATTCACAGCCCGTTCGAGCTCTGCCTTCGTCATCTTGGAGCGTCCATGGACACCTTTGCGCTTGGCGTCTTGATAGAGCTGATCCTTGGTCCGTCCCCCAGCGCCTCGGTGCGAGCGCAGACCCCCACGCCGCCCCGAGGAGATATCCCGAGTCGAGGTCGAACTCGACTGCTTCGCCTCACCCGCCCTCGCGCGCTCCTTGTTCACGGTTCTGGCGGCGATCTCCTCAGCCAACTGCTCCGTGTCACCTCGTCGCTTCAGACCGGCCTTCACGTGCTCATATTGACGCTCTCGTTTGGCGCTCCACGCCCGCTGCGGCATCTTGTGCCCTCCTCCGCTTGTGACTAACCCTGGCTCGTACTGACCGCTCAGATCACCATCTACTCAGCACATCCCGAGAGACAGTGCGTTCCACGCCATCACTCAGCGACGGGCGAGCCGACGACCACTCTCGGTGTCGGGTGGCGTGTAGTTCTGCTCAAAGTGGTGATACAGGACGGACTCATCGTCCTGAGACAGCTCGTCGCCATGCACCTCGATGTCAGGCGCAGACCGCACTTGCTCTTTGGTCACTTCGACCTGAAGGTCATCGGGGCCGACATGGATTCCATTCATCGGCACAAAGGTCAAATGGCGGCCGATAAAGCCTTCCTTCACCGTGGCAAACTGCGGCTCGTCTGTCTCGATGTCCACGTAGACATCCTGCAGCTTGCCGATCCTTTCACCGTTTCGATCGACGAGCATCTTGCCGTGCCATTCGGCGGCATTCCACTTCGCTTGTCCTTGATCTTCGTTCATGTTGACCTTCCTGCCATTGCGGCCGACGGGGCCGGCGCTGCCTGAGTGCGGACGGCTACCCGTCACCCCGTTCGGTCGGGGTAGCGAAACATCAGCAGAAACGGAGCAAAAAATCCTGATGTCCCATGGACGTGCACTCGGACAGCTACACACGGTCCCTTTCGCCTGGGCTGCCCGCCCAGCCCGTTTGCAAGGTTGCCGACGCAGCAACGACTACTCCTTGATGGCGTCCTTGACCTTTTCTCCGCCCGCCCGCTTCAAGGTCCTTGCAACTTGCTGCTTCAAGGTCCTTGCATCTTGCCGTCTCGCCGGTTCAATCTCTCACCGACGGAGAGACCTGCGGCTGGCACCTTCCCCGCGGCTCAGAGCGAAACTCGCAACCCACACGATCGCCAAGACGACAGCAGCAATCCACAACAAGTGAATCGCAAATCCGGCGCCGAAGAGAATCAATACCAAAAGAGCCAGCAAGATTATTGCCATGATCGTTGTCCTTATCCATCTTCAGGTGCCACATTTGGGACACGCTTATCGAGACCAACTGAATGGTGCCCGCCGCGACTCACATCGAGACGGCAGAGCGCTGAACGGAACTACTTCCCGAATGCGTCCTTGACTTTTTCTCCGGCCTGCTTCAAGTTGCCAGAGGCCTTTTCTTTCTTACCCTTAACTTGCCGTGATCGGTCGTTGGTGGCCTTTCCAGCAGCCTCCTCGAGATCACCTTTTGCCTCTTGAACTTTGTTCTTGGCCTTGTCGACCGTTGCCATGAGATTCCTTTCGTTGTCGGGATGGATCTTCGAATACGCCCTGATCAGGGCCGCGAAATGGGAGCGCTCATCTAGTACGTCGAATCAACTCGGCGCACGACATTTCCCTGCCCATCGTCAACCACCGTCCGACGGCGGCGCGTATTGGACACGATCATCGCGATGAGTGACAAGACCGCACCGACGACGCCGACGATCATCAAGATGACGCCCACCTTGTTTACGTTGAATCCGTGCTGATCAGAGCTCACCGTCACGGCATAATCAAGAATGGCACCTACCGCAAAGGCGATGATGCTCGCCACAAGTCCTCCAGCTCCAACCATTTTGTAACCTCCTATCAGAACGCAACTGTCATACCCGCGTGAATTGCCGTGAAACGGGTACATCCTTCTGGCGCGGAAAATCAGCGTATCGAAATGATTCCTTAGTGTGACCTGAGTGACGTTTACCCCGCTCGTGTGGTTGGGTCCTGCACCAAGCGAGAAAAGAGGTCCGAACATGCCTCGTCCTCGGTCTCGTTGAAGACTTCGTTGTATCGGCGAAGTAGATGCATCAGGCTCTCCGCCGAGGGCGAAGATTCGACCTCCATGAATGTCGTCAGACGTAACATCAGAGACGTAACGTCAGAAGGGGCATCCATCACGTGCCTCCCACCAAACCCTGACCGCAAAGAAGGCGGCAATGCCCTCGCACAGGGGTGCGAAGAACGAACTCCTCGAGAAGGCTGTCTCTTTGATGCGTCCGCCTTTGTGGCCCGCCCCGTGTGTGCGAATTCCGATTTCGTCTGTTTCATCTACGATTTACCGCTGCGACAGCTTGTCCCGAGAAGACCTCCTCGATCAATCGCCCGATCGGGTGATTCTCAGGGCCGAGACGCTCACTCGTAGAGTGAAGCCGTGCCCAAGCCGATCCGAGTCGCGCTCGTCGATGACTACATGATCGTCCTTGAGGGCCTACGTGCCCTCCTCAAGTCCAGTGAGCCTGAGATCCAGGTCATTGAAATCGATGTTCGGAAGAGGCCGAGGCGACGAGTCGATGTCACGCTGATGGACACCTACGGAGAGCTCGGATTCCTCGGCGAAAGAGTGCGCTCTCTTGGCGCCGACTCCACTAACGGGGCGATCGTGGTCTTTAGCTTTTCCGATCGGCCTCAGGCGGTGCGCAGTGCCATGCATGCCGGTGCCCAAGGATTTATCTCGAAGGCGGTGCCACGGCAACAGATCATTGACGGCATCAAGGCTGCCGCAAGGGGAGACCGTGTCGTTTTGACCCAAAGGTCTCAACACGCGCAGATCGATGAGGCGCTGCGATGGCCGGGGCGCGATATCGGCCTTACTGAACGCGAAAGCGAGCTTCTCTCCCTGATGCCGACGGGCATGACGAACCGCGAGCTGGGCAACCATCTTTACGTCAGTGAGAACACGATCAAGACCCAGCTTCAGAGCCTGTACGCCAAGCTTGGCATTCGTAACCGCGCACAAGCCGCTTCCTTTGCTGGGCAAGGGATCCTCGGCGACTATCACCGTCAAACCAAGCCCGTCGACTGAACCGTTGGTTGCTCAGGTCTGTGGCCGAGAACTCCCGAACTACCGAGGCCCGTCAGCCCGTCCAGGTGCGCTGGACAAGCCCACAACCGTCACCACTGGTCGCCGCTGGGAAAGAACCACCGCCCCGTCGACGCCGGCGCCTCGAGACAGTGCGTCGCCTGCAGTTGGGCGCTGTAAGTCATTCGCAGTCCACGGACGAGAAGCCATCGTGGCCGACCTCGCCGGGATGATGATCCTGGGCGGCGAGGTGGAGGCCGACATTCGCCACCTACTGTCTGATGGCGCAGTTGTGATGACCGAACGGGTCGAATACCTGAGGTTGAGCGGAAAGACGGTGGGCTTGAGGCTTGTAGGCGTCTTTGAGGTTCACAACGGAGTCATCACCGGCCGGCCTGACTACTTCGATCCCAAGGAGTTCGGGGCACAGCTATCCATCGGCTGACCGACCGGGAGATGCCGATATCGAGCGGGCTCTGGGCTCAATGTGCTCGCTGCCGGCTTGGGGCACCACAGACCTTCTCACTGACGGGCTTACGGGGCTCAGGGAGTTCGGCCGGCGGCGTTACTCCCCTACCGCTCCCAGGTCGGATTCGCGAGCTCCCGCCGGAAGACCAGGTGTTGCACGTCGTCGGCACTGAGTCCCACCACCGTCACGAGTTCCCAGCCCTGTCCGCCCTCATCGTTGAGGGACTGAGCGAAGGTGCTCGCCTCGGGACGCAGCTCCTCCAGCTTGTACTCCCATTGAGAAGCCATCGACCGCGATCGTAGGCGCCTATGTGCGAGTTGTAATCACCCGATCGGGCGATTGTGAGGGACGTGCCCAATAGGCATAGTCGTGGTGCACTCGACTACGTCAGTCACGTCGTCGGTGGTGTGCGTGGAGCGGCTCCCCCTCGGGTGGGGAGCCCCGCTCCGCGTCGGGCGAAGCGACCGGCGCCCGACCCCAGGGGCGTTGCGGCCATCTCCACCTCCATTCGGTGGCCGCTTCGCGTCGCGCCTCCTAACACGAGAACCAGCGAATTGCCCAAGTCGCAGACTTCACACGCGATGGTACGCCAACAACTCTGACGCGTCGACGAAGCTTCGGAGCGAGCTCCCTGTCGCATTGGCGGGGCTGTTCCGCGTTTGCAAACCCGCTCCGGAACACCCGAGAGACTGACTGCGTCAAGGAGTTTGGTCGCTCAGACGGACGGGCAGTCAACCTTGGGGACATGACTGATTTGTACATCGACATAGAGACCCAGAGGCGGTCCTGATCCGGATGCGAGTAGATGCCTCTGGGTGGCACATCGCCAACGTGGAGCAGTCACTCACCCGGTGTGGCCTAGTTCTGTCTCGGGGCAGTGAACGACGCCCCTTTGAGCGAGACACCCCAACATTGCCGTTGCGATACCTGCATCAATCGGTTCGGCGAGGCCAACGTCCGCGGCAGCTCATCAAGCAGGGGATCAAAAATGACCTCAATAACCGCTTTGCGCCCCCCACGCGGCTCGGCGCCCTCGAAAGGGCGCCGAGCGGATGCCGTCCTCCCTAGTCGGGTTGGGCACCGTCGATCAGGATTCTTCACCGTTCCGATTCCGCGAACAATCACCCGATCGGGTGAGTTTTCCAAATCCCCTACCCGGATATTGACGGAGCAAAGGAGCGCCTCCATCACCGATCACGATTCGGGGCTTTCTCCAGTACCGATCGGATGGGGGCTCTCTCCTCTGCGTTTTGCGAGTTTTCATGTTCGCCGAACGCGGGATGAGTACGAACAGTGGACTGCAGAAGAACAAGACACTGGAAAAAGCAACAGGAGGAAGATGACTGATCGCAAGGACGCCGGCCCGGAAGCTGAAGCGAAAAGAGTTGTCGTGAATGTAAAAGGCAACGCCAAGAAATACGGCTGGAAGGCAGTCACCGTCGGACTGGGAGCTCTCGCAGGGCTCGCTACCCGACGTGTCATTGAGGTCATCTGGAAGGCGGTGCGCGGTTCAACGCCGCCGAAGGTCCCTGCAGACCGCCGCTCCTCCTGGGCGGACGCTCTGAGCTGGGCGATCGCAACGGGTGTCGGCGTCGGTGTGGCCCGGCTCCTGGCAGTGCGTACGGCTGCTGCGGTATGGGAGGCAGCTGTTCACGAGCCACCACCAGAACCCGGACTCGTCGAGTCCACCGCGGCCTAGCAACTTCAGCGTCCGGCGGACGCCGCCTTCTTCTTTTTGGTGGCCTTCTTGGCGCTCGGCTATGGCCCGCAGGGCGTCACACAGACCGTCCAGCAAGCCATGGCCGGAATGTGGAACGTGTCACAGGTCCGACAGACCGGGATTCGTTCCCCGGCTCGCCCGCAGCCTGATTGCCCTTGCCATAATTGGAGTCGCCTTTGCGCTGAACGCGGCCACTCCCGACGTACCTGCCGTTCGGGACGACGTGCGTGCAATACGATCTTGAAGGTCGATTGACTGGGTCAACAGTCGCTATCCATCCGCTTGCAGCCGATGTCGCCCCACCTGTCCGAGTACATTGACGGGACGGTTGGGACAGTTCGGCACTGTAACCGTCGCCGGCCAGCCGGAACAACATCCTCCAAATGGCCGATCACCAGCATGATGTGTGATGGCGCGATGAGTGATGGGGATCGTTTCAGGCGCGGGTCTGGGACGTGTCTACGATCAGCAGGCTCGTAGGACAGTGATGTGCCACTTTGTTTGGAACGCTGCCCAACACGAAACGGCGCATACCGCTCATCCCCCGGTTACCGACCACCACCAAGTCGGCGGAGGCGGCGGAAGCGACTCTCACCAGTTCCTCGCCCGCTTGCCCACCAACACAGTGCGCCTCCGCCTGAACCCCGGCACCATCAGCGCGGACGATTGCCTGGTCGCAGATGAGCTGGCCCTCGGTATGAATCGTCTCGTTCACTTCGAAGATGTCAACCGGCGGCACTGCGAGCTCGGCCCCGGTCGCGGCAGCGGCCGCCGTCACCACCTTGTGCGCGTGCACAACATGTAAGCGTGCTCCGGTCAGGCGCGCGAGTTCGATCGCCGCGTCGACCGCGACATTCGCGCCCGCCGACCCATCAGTCCCGACCACGATCGTCTGGTACATCGCCACCCCACCTCGCTTACTCTCGCCATCTTGCCAGCATCGGAGTTCTCTGGCCACAACTACAACTCTTAGCCGTCAGCGGGCACGGCGAAGAGCCACCTAGCGGACGGAATGGCGTGTTGTCCCGGCTGAAGCGGGTGTCGCGGTAGGGACGGAACAGCCGCCAGTCACCGAACTCGCCGGCCAACTCGGCCAGGAGCGCCTCCATGGGCATCTTGACGTCGCGCTCGTAGACGTCCTTGTGGTCGAGCCAGAACGCCTTCGAGTTGTCGGCCTCGAGACCTTCGTAGAAGGCCAGCGCGGCGTCGGGCCAGCCCTTGAACGCCATGTCTGGACGTTACCGGAGCCAGTCGAGGCTCGTACTCAGACTGCCGCTCTCGATCACTGTCTTGCCTTGCGAACGGAATGATGGTCCCTTGCATGATCGGGCGTGCCGAGGGTTGACATTGGCTCGCAAAGAGGAGTGAGCTTTGTCAAGGGCAATTGATATTGGAGCAGCCAATGGCAATGGATGAAGCAGCAGGAGAGGAAGCGGTCGTTTCGAACTTTCGGGTCAATACGAACATGCTGGCCGCCGGCGCGATTTTGGTGCTGCTTGGTTCGGTCTTGTTCGGAGGCGCCCTGCTGGTAGCTGTCAACCGATGGGTGAAGGCGCTCGAAACACCACCCTCGGAGACAGCCAGGCAGAAGTTCCGACAGCTCCAAAGCGTCTATTCAGCTGGGTCGCGAGCGTGGCGGGAAGGTTTACCAGTTTCCGACGGACCAACTGACACCTCATAGTTCGCCCACCAAAGGGCCTGAGCTCGTCATCCCGTCGTCGGATTCCGGCGACTCAGCCCTGCATGACGATGTGGTCCGTACGCACGCGCACGATGATCCGCACCTGGCCTTCGCTGTGACCGGGAAAATCGGTCCCGAGATACTTGTGGGCCAACTGGTCGATGTGCGCGTCCGCCCCGTCGGTCGTCATTTCCACCACTGTGCCACGGAGTACGACCACGTTGTAGGGGTCCTCGGGGTCGATCACCGACACGGCCACACGCGGATCGCGGCGCATGTTGCGCGCCTTGACGCGGTGCTGGGTCGTGTTGAAGACGACGTCGTTCCCGTCAAGATCGATCCAGAGCGGGGTGATCTGGGGCGAGTCGTCCGCGAACAGCGTGGCCAGTGACGCGAGGACGGGCCGCTCGATGAGTGCGCGAGCCTTGGGCGACAGGACGTCCGCCATGGTGGGTTCGGCCTCCTTGCATGTCGAGGGGGGATGGTCGCTTGCGAGGGTATCCCGTCTCGCGCGCCACCCGCGCAACGGCGGCCGCAGCACGCCCCGTCCGGTTGGCCGGCCGCCGGCCGTTTCGGCGCAGACCAGCCAGGGCACAGACGCTGAGTGCAGCGCCTGAGGACGGTCCGAATCGGAACCGGCCGGCTGCAGTGGGCGATCGCGGCGGTGGGAGGTGGCGCGGCCGTGGTCGCGAGCGTCGCCGTTCCCGGCGACGCCCGTGCCGCCGCCGCACAGGACTGGCCGGCCTTCGTGCTCGTGGCCGGGCTGCTCCTGGTCGGGCTCGTTGCCGCCGCCGATGGCCTGTTCGAGGCGGGCGGTCACGTCCTGGCGCGGCTCGCGCCCAACGGGGTCGCGCTCTACGCGGGGAGCTCGCTGCTCGTAGTGGCGGTGACGACGCTGCTCAACCTCGACACCGCGGTCACCTTCCTCACTCCCGTCTTCGTCGCCGCAGCGCGCCGGCGCGGCGAAGCCGAGGCGCCCCTGCTCGCCGTGTGCGTGCTCCTGGCGAACGCCGGCTCGATGCTGCTGCCCGGCTCGAACCTCACCAACGTGATCGTCCTCGGCCATCTTCACCTCTCGGGCCGGGCCTTCTTCGACCACATGGCCCTCGCCGGGATCGTGGCCGCCCTCGTGACCGCAATCGTCGTCGGTGCGTTCTCCCATCGGGCGCTGCGCACGACCGTGCGGCCCACGTCCGAGCCGGAGCGGCCGGTGCTCGGTGTGGGGCTCGTCGCGGTCGTCACGGTGACCGTGCTGGTGGTCGTTCTCCGCTCGCCGGCGCTCCCGGTGGCGCTCGTCGGCGTCGGCGCCGTGGCCCTCCACCACCGGCGCGCCAGGGCCGCGTCGCGCGCCGCGGTCGGCGTGCTCGGGCTCCCGGTGCTCCTCGGGCTCTTCGGGCTGGCGGTGGCGCTCGGCGCGCTCGGCCGAGCGTGGTCGGGCCCAGCGACCATGCTGGCGCACCTCGACACGTGGACGACCGCGCCGGTGGCCGCCGTGCTCAGCGTCTGCGTCAACAATCTCCCAGCGGCGTCACTGCTGGCGGCGCGCGTCCCGCCGCACCCCTATTCGCTGTTGGTCGGGCTCAACGTGGGCCCCAACCTGTTCGTGACCGGGTCGCTCGCGTGGGTGCTCTGGCTGCGGGCCGCACGCATCGCAGGAGCCTCGCCCGACGTCGCACGGGTCACGCTCCTCGGCGCGGCCAGCGTGCCCCCGGCGCTCTTCGCGGCAGTCGGCGCACTTGTGCTCACCGGGGTCCACTAGTTGGACCTGGGTCCCGCCCTTCCCCGGAAATGGTGCCTGGGTGCGTCGCCGAGCGTGTCAACAAACGTTTGCCAAGTTCAGCCCGGCACATCGCGACATACCGGTGTCATTGTTTGGGGACACCTCAACCATTGGACTCGGTTAATTGTCGAAGCCTCCTGATTTCAGCTAAGCATCGGAATGTCAGTCCGAGCGTGTGCGACGAACTCTGCATTCTCGTCGTATCTGCCGTCTCCAATGTCAAAATAACGAAGCGGAAACTGGATCAGGGTTACTCCCACGAGATCCGCCGCATGTGGTTGGGGTGGCGCGCCCAGGTTCGCCGTCTACGGCGTATTCTCCGGATCACAAGGATGTCGGTGACGTGGAGGAGGACGACCTCCCCCGAGGAAGCGCCCGAGCTGGTCAATACCGGCGGCCTCGGCGCAACCAGTTACGAGGTGATCCTGCGATGACCACCCAAACAACCCGGGGAGCTCGCTCGAAGCCAGCGGGCAAACCCTGTTTCGACTGCCTCGACGAGGCGATCGCCGTCGATCGACCTCGGCTAGCAGCGCCGCGCCAGGTGGCGTTCTGGTTCATCGCCTACGTGTTCGCCGCCACCATGCTGGGCACGACCCTGCCCACCCCCCTGTACGTCATCTGGCAGAGCCAGTGGCACTTTTCTTCCTCGCTGGTGACCTTGATCTTCGCCGTCTACGCGGCCGGTGTGCTCGCCGCGCTGGTCTTCGCGGGACGTGCCTCCGACCAGGTTGGGCGCAGGTCAGTGCTGGGGGCCGCTCTGGCGTTCAGCGCGCTGAGCACGGTGGTGTTCATCATCGCCACCTCGGTCGGATGGCTGTTCTTGGGTCGGGTCTTGTCGGGCTTCTCCGCTGGGCTCATGACCGGCACGGCGACGGCGGCGCTCACCGACATGCTCGGACCGGCAAAGCCACGGCGGGCGTCGGTTGTCTCCACGGTTGCCAACACTTTTGGCCTCGGGCTGGGCCCGCTGCTTGCCGGGTTGTTCGCACAGTACTTACCTCGCCCGACGGTGCTCGTGTTTGAGGTGTACTTGGTCTTGTTGGCGGCGGCGGCCCTCGCGGTGGCCTGGGTGCCCGAGACGGTGCAGCACCGTCAAAGGCTGTCCATCCGCTTCTCCGGCTTCGGCTTTCCACCCTCCGGCAGAGACGAGTTCCTCGCGGCCGGTGTGGCGGGGTTCGCCGCTTTCAGCCTGCTCGGGATCTTCAGTGCGCTCGCACCGACGTTCCTCGGCGACGTCTTGCATCAACACAACCACGCCGTCGCCGGAGCAGTCGTGTTCATGATCTTCGCAATTTCGGCTGCCACTCAGGTCGTCGCAGGCCGCTTCGACTACCGGAAGGTCGTCTCGTTCGGACTGGCCCTATTCCTCTTCGTCCTGGCCCTCATCGTCGCCGGGTTGTCGCAGGCGTCATTTGGTCTCTTTCTTGTTGGTACCGGCGTCGGGGGGGTCGCGGTCGGCTGCGTTTTCATAGGCAGTCTCTCCACCGCCAACCGCCTCGCCCCGGCCGAGCGGAGGGGACAGGTGGTCTCCTCCTACTTTGTGTTCTGCTACCTGGGCCTTGCGGTCCCTGTCATCGGGGTTGGCATCGCCTCGGAGCAGGTCGGCATCTTCCGGTCGGTTCTCGTCTGCTCGATCGCGCTCGCCGTTCTGTCTGTCGTCTCATTGGTTGTGTTCCAAACGGGCAGGGCGGCGGGAGAACCAGAAAAGCGGACTCCCGGCCCTCCTGGCCCCACTGCCCGGAGTACCAGGGCTGGCTAGGGCCACCGGAGGAGGGGCGGCGTCACTGCCACCACCGACCGAGTTCGGACATTCGCGTCTTACAGCATCTTCAGACGATGAATCGAGCGCCGCCGGGCTGGCGGGACACAGCGAAACAACAGAACGATCTCTCTTGCGGCGTCGGTCCAGGTCTCTCGGTCCTTGGCGGGGGAGCAAGTAATCGTCGTTCGGCTCACCCTCCTAACCGCCACCCGAGGCTTTGGCGGAGGGCAAAACATCGCCCTGCAGCCGGCGGCAATGTACGGAGGCACCACGGGCAGGGTCATTCACCCTGACAGTCGATTTCCGGAGCATCGGTCGTCTCGCCCGAGCGAACCGTCACCCCCACCGGCGGGCATGGTGCGTCACCAGCGTGACCCGTCAGCAGATAGTTGCCCGGCGGAAAGGTATCCCAGAACTCCGCGTCATACGCTTGGACCGTCCTCGAGCCAGAGCCATGATGGCCGAGTCTTGTGACCGAAACCGGCCCAGTCACCGGCGTCCGCATGAGGGCGATGAGATACACGCTTCCCCGAAGCATCCCAGGGGCCGGGAGTGCCCGAGAGGTTGCTACGGTCAAGGTGCGCAGGACGGCCGATGATTGAGCCCCGGTCGCCGTGAGAACGACGTGGTTGGAAGGAACAACCCATTGCGTCTGACTTGAGGCTGCTGCTCCGGTCGAATAGGAGATGACACCGAGGCCATGGACGACGAGGTGCCTGACCCGACCGGACAATGTCGACCCTGATTGTTCGGGCAGCATCGAGATGATGTTGGCGTCTGCTGGAATATTGGCGCAGAAGCTCTCGTAGGTGGGCGTGCCAATAAGCAGTGTTCCGGATTTACGCAGGGGGCAGTTCTGGAAATAGGCGACGCCCCAGAACTTGGGAACGGACAACTGTAGGCCGAAGGCGGAATGGGCTACCCAGCCTTGGGGTGAGACTGCTTCCGCACTAGCCGTCGCAACAAGAGCCGTCGTCAGTGCCCCAAGAGCAAGGGCATAACTCGCGATCCCGGTTCCTACTCGACGGTGTGGTTTCAACCAGAGCCTCACTATGTGATTTCGTGGGCCGATGTACCCCACACCCATGTTGACCCTGCTTCGTCCAGGATGGTTCGCGCCCTGCCCCACTGTGATGCCGTTCGGGGATGCCCCGAAAACGTAGGTTGACGGGGGCCATTAGGTGCCCGCCACCCCGAGGGCGCGCCGCAGGACGAACGCCGCCTCGCGCGCCGCCCGCTGCGACACCGACGCCCCCGTCACCATCGCGGAGCCGTGGAAGGTGCCAGGGAATTGGTGCAGCTCGACCGATACGCCGGACCGCAGCATCGCGAGCGTGTACGCGATGCCCTCGTCACGCAGCGGGTCGTTCTCAGCCGTCGAGACGTAGGCCGGGGGGAGCCCGCTGAGGTCTCCGGCCCGGGCCGGGGCCGCGTACGCGGGGATGTCGTCGGAGCCGCTCAGTTCGCCGAGATACGCCTTCCAGCTCTTCTCGGCCAGCGGCCGGTTCCACATCGGCGAGTCGACGAACTTCTGCATCGACGGAGTCTGCAAGCGGTCGTCGAGCTCGGGGATGTGCAGGATCTGGAAGCAGAGCGGCGGCCCACCCCGGTCGCGGGCCAACAACGCGGTCGCCGCGGCCAGTCCCCCGCCGGCGCTCCCCCCCACCACCGCCACACGCGCCGTGTCCACCCCGAGGTTCGCCGCCTCCGCATGCAGGTAGGACAGCGCGGCGTAGCAGTCGTGCAGCGCGGCCGGGTACGGGTGCTCGGGGGCCAGGCGGTACTCGACCGAAACGACCACGGCGCCCGTGTCCTCCGCCATCAGGACCGCGCCGAGCTTCTCGGTCTCCACGCTGCCGATGATGAACCCGCCGCCGTGGATGTGCAGGACGCCGGGCACGGTCGCACCGGCCGGCATCGCCTTGGGGCGGTAGACGCGCACCGTGACCTCGGGCTCGCCTTCCCAGCCCGGAACCAGCCGGTCCTCGATGTCGAGCACCTCGGGCTCGGGCGCCGTCCTGAGCATTGCCGCGACCAACTTGTCGAACTCTGCCCGCGCGGCCACTGGATCGTCCAGCTCGATCGCCGGCATGAAGTCGAGCGCCACGGTGAGCTCCGGATCGATCATGTCGCGTCCCCCTTTGGCCGGCCGACTACTTCGGCTGCATGCGGATGCCGGCGTCGAGGCGGATCGATTCGGCGTTGATGTACGAGTTTGTGAGCAGCTCCAGCGCGAGCGTTGCGAACTCCGACGAGCGCCCCAGGCGGTGCGGGAAGAGCACGTCTTGGGCCAACTTGTCCTTGAACGCCTCCGAGCCCTCGCCCGCGCCATAGATCGGTGTGTCGATGAGCCCGGGCAGGATCGTGTTCACGCGGATGCCCACGACGGCGAGGTCACGGGCGACCGGAAGCGTCATGCCCACGACGCCGCCCTTCGACGACGAGTAGGCGGCCTGCCCGATCTGGCCGTCCTCGGCCGCCACCGACGACGTGTTCACGATCGCGCCCCGCGCCCCGTCCGCATCGGGCTCGTTGAGGCTCATCTTCGTCGCGGCCAGGCGCACGCAGTTGAACGTCCCGATCAGGTTGATCTCGATCACCCGGCGGTACAGGTCGAGGTTGTGCGCCGAGGCGTAGTCGCCGTCCTTACCGATGGTCCGGGTGGCCCAGCCGATGCCGGCACAGTTCACGAGTGACTTGAGCGGCGCCATCTCGATCGCGGCCTCGACGGCGGCGATCACCTGCTCGGGATTGGTGACGTCGGTCTGGACGAACAGTCCGCCGATCTCCTTGGCCAGTGGCTCGCCCCTGTCCGCCTGCAGGTCGGCCACGGCGACGTGGACGCCCCGCTCGGCCAGTAGACGCGAGGTTGCCTCGCCCAGGCCCGACGCCCCGCCGGTGACGATTGCCGACGTGCCGTTCAGATCCATCTCTCTGCCACTCCTTGTGCGGTTCGTGGGGTGCGCTCACGTGCCGTGCCCCCTGGCACGCGCCGTGCCGCGCAGAGGATAGGGGCCGTCCGGCCCCCGGTCACATCTGGTCGGGAGCCTCGATGCCGAGGAGCGCCAGGCCCTGCGCGAGCACCCGCGCCGTCAGGTCGCACAGGGCGAGGCGCGACGTGCGCACGGCGTCGTCGGGCACGAGGACCCTGCAGGCCTCGTAGAAACCGGTGAACGTGGTCGCCAGGTCGAACAAGTAGGTGGCCAGCTTCGACGGGCTCAGAGTCTCGGCCGTCGTCTCGACCGCCTCGCCGAAGCGCAGCAGTTGCAGGGCGAGCGCGCGTTCTTGGGGCTCACCGATGCGTACCGCCGTGCCCGGTTCCGGCGGAGTCACCTCTCCCCGCCGGAAAATGGAACGGATCCGCGCGTGCGCGTACTGCAGGTACGGGCCTGTGTTCCCCTCGAAGGCAAGCATGCGGTCCCAGTCGAAGACGTAGTCGCGCATGCGCTCGGTCGAGAGGTCGGCGTACTTGACCGCGCCGATGCCGAGCGCGCGGGCCACCTCGTCCTGCCGCTCGGGCGACAGGTCGCTGTCCCTCTCCTTCAACGCCACCGCCGCCCGTTCGATCCCCTCTTCGAGCAGCTCCAGGAGGCGCACGTCGCCGCCGTTGCGGCTGGCCAGTTTCTTGTTGTCGGTCCCGAGCACGAGCCCGAACCCCACATGGGTCGCTGCGCTCTCCTCGGGCAGGTACCCGGCCAGCGCGGAGACGGCGAAGACCATACGCAGGTGCAGCGACTGCTCCGCGCCGACGACGTAGATCAGGCGCGTCGCGCCGATGCGCTCGGTGCGGTCGCGCACGCAGGCCAGATCCGTGGCGGGGTAGCCGTAGCCGCCATCCGACTTGCGAACGATGAGCGGCAACGGGTCGCCGTTGCGGTTTTCGAAGCCGTCTGCGAACACGACGAGTGCCCCCTGGTCTTCGACCAGCAGCTCCTTCTGTTGGAGCTCCTCGACCACGACCGGCAACAACGGGTTGTAGATAGCTTTCGCCCACCGTGTCCTGCTCGGTCAGCAGCACCCCGAGGAGGTCGTAGATCTGCCGGGCGTGTCGCATGCTCTCGTCCACGAAGATGCGCCACAGCCGCATGGTCTCGGGGTCACCGCTCTGCAGCAACACGACGCGTCGGCGACTGCGTGCCACGAAGTCCGGGTCGCGATCGAACTGGCGGCGCGCCGCGGCGTAGAACTCGTTGAGGTCGCGTACGCTGAAGGATTCGGCGTTTTCCGCCCCATCGACGTCGAGTAGATGCTCGATCAGCATCCCGAACGGTGTCCCCCAATCACCGATGTGGTTCTCCCGTCGGACGTCGTGGCCGAGGAATCCGAGCACCCGGGCCAGCGCGTCGCCAATGTCCGTGCTGCGCAAGTGGCCGACATGCATCTCCTTGGCCACATTGGGAGACGAGTAGTCGATCACGATCCGCTCGGGCCGGACGGCGGGCTCGACGCCCAGACGAGGGTCGCTCGAGACGGCCTCGGCCTGCTCGGCGATGAAGTCGTCCCGCAAGGTCAGATTGATGAACCCGGGGCCGCTGACCTCGACCCGGGCACAGAGGTCGTCGAGCCGGGCCGCCTCCACCACCTGGCGCGCGACCTCCTGCGGCGGCCGGCCCACCTGCTTCGCCAGGGCGAGCGCGCCGTTGGCCTGGAAGTCGGCCCGGTCGGAGATCCGCAGCACAGGGTCGGCACCCGCCGCGACCGTGTCGAACGCCTCCTGCAGCCGCTGTTGGAGAAGGTGGGAGACGTCGGGCATCCCTCATTCTCGCACGGCGGCTGCAGCAATTCGCCCGCCAGCGGTTCTCGTGGCCAGCGTGCGACAAATTCGGCGACTCGGGCCCTCCGCAACTGAAACCCGCCGGTCCTTTTCCGTGTTGTCTGCGACAGCTCGGCGTTGTTGCGACAGCTCGGCCGGGTCGGTGGTGACGAAGTCGGCTTCCGTCAGGGGCTCGCAAGCAGGAAGGGCTTCCGCCCTGCGTTCAGTCCGCCGGCGCCCCCATCGCACCGTCCATGAGTCCGTAGCGCCGATACGGCCCGAAGAACCCCTGCTCGAGTAGGCCGTAGCCGACCCGTCCGTCATAGGTGAACTCGGCGAGATGGTCGATGATGCCGTACTGCCCGAGCCCCTTGATCTCCTCGACCGAGAGGACGAGACCCTGGGTGACGGTGTCAGTTCCGTGGTACATCCCGTGGCGCCAGTCGGCGTCCATGCCGTAGCCAGTGCCGACCGAGACATAGTTGGAGAGGATGGGGCGGCAGATGACCTCGATCCCTGCCTCGGGGAAGCGCACGACCGAGCGCTCGATGATGCGTGTCCCAGGGATCAGGTGGTGCTCGTGTTCGGAGCGCCCGAGGTCTTCGATGTCCTTCGAGGGATCCGACCAGACCCGCTCGGACTGCACGAGCGGCCGTTCGCCGTCGTCGCGCTCGTGACAGATGTACATGATCGCGTGGTCCTCGAACTGCATGGGGAAGTAGTTCCACATGCCGCCGAGCACGAGCTCGCCTTGGCGGATGCCGTCGCTCTCGGGCTCACCGACCGGTCGCACACCCCATGAGCGGTCCCGCGTCCCCCAACAGCGCTCCGGCGTCACCGAGAATTCCGACCCGCCGGCCGACAACGTTCCCGACCATCGGCCCGTCTGTGCCAGGCGTTGGGTGTCGAAGACCACCTTGCCCCTGGAACGCAGGTACTGGCGCGGCTCCTCGACGGCCGGGATGTGGCCCTCCCACGTGACGTCCATGGCCACGTTGTCCTCGGTCGGCTCGACGATCACCCGCAGGCGGCGGAGCGGTTCGAGCACCTCGATCCGGAACGGCCCGACCGACACGTCGCCCCGGTCGACCAGCGGCGCCGACGAGCGCACGACGTGCTGGGAGTCACCACGCCGCACGTCGATGAAGGCGTCGACGACACCCAGATTGGGGTACTGACCCATCCCGAAGATGGCGAACCAGTCGTCGTCGCACGGGTGCATGTTGAAGTAGTAGCGGTCGTAGAAGTTGCGATCGCTCGTCGCCGGGTGCGCGATGAATTCCGAGGCTTGGTGGACCGGATAGTCGTCCCACGAGCTGAGGGAAATCGGGCGGTGGCTCACTGGAATGGAAACTCCGTCTCAGTCGGGGTCTGGCTTCGTCTCGGTTCGGGTTCGGTGGTCGCTCAGCAGCAGGCGCAGCCGCTCCCGCACCCACCCGCCACTGGTGCGCCGCACATCCCGCCGGCGGGCTCGGCCGCCCGGCCCGTCGTCGCAAACACCGGAAGGAGCCGCCGCGCCCCGACATGCCCTTCGGGACAGCTGGCGGGCGCGTCAGCCTCTGCCATGAGCCTGCGCTCGTCGAAGACGGCGTGACAGGTCGAGCATCGATAGTCGTAGACGGGCACGGTTCCGAACCTCCGCTCGCAGCCTACGCGCGGTGCAGTTACGCGCGCAGTGTCAGTGCCGGCCCCGGGAGTCGCCGCGAGCTACGGCTGGGCGAACCCGTAAATCGGCGTCCCGTTGTAGACGTCCGAGTCCCACGGCAGGAACGGCCCGTCGATCGCCACCGAGAGGTACCCGTCACGTCCGGGTCCGGCGTCGCCCCCCACCGTCATGATGGACCCGTCGGGCCAGACCTGGGTGACGATGCCGACGTGGACCGACGTGGCCGTGCTCTGCGGTCCGGTGCCGTACAAGACGGCGTCCCCGACGGCCGGCGTGGCGGTCGGCGGCAGGTCGGCCGTCGTGGACCCGGCCCAGTTCCAGATGTCGCCGGTGAACGCGTAGCTCGGGATCGGCACGCCGGCCTGTTGCCAGGCCCAGGTCGCGAAGAGCGCGCACCACTCCTCGCAGGGCCCGTAGGGGTTGCAATAGGGCCCTTCGGACACGTCAGGGTCGGGCATGATCTGCGACGCGACGGCCGACGCGATGGTCCCCGACTGCGCGAGCTCCGGCTCGGGCGTCGCCGTCGAGAAGCTGTACTGCCAGGCTTGTGGGTCCAGCAGCCAGTACCCCGTTCCCTTGTTGTTCCCGATGATTCCCGAGATCTGGGTGGCCGTCGGGTCGAGGCTGAGGCCGCCGAAGTTCTGCGCGTCGCCGTAGGAGAGCACGACACCGTTCGCGGTGGCGATCAGGTAGCCGCCGCCGTTGGGCGACGCCACCATACCGACCGCCGGGTCGGGCAGGTTCGCGCTGCCGGCCGAGCCATAGAAGTTCGCGTCTCCGAACGTGAAGATGCCCCCATCGGCGGCGACGAGCCAGTACCCCCTGCCGTCGTGCGTCGACGCCATGCCGACGATCGGCGCGTTGAGGGCGATGGCACCCGTGCTCCCGTAGAACTGTGCGTCGCCGAAAGAGAAGATGCCGCCGTCCGCGGCGACGAGCCAGTACCCCCTCCCGTCGGGCGTCGACGCCATGCCGACGATCGGCTGGTTCAGACGCGTGGCACCCATGGAGCCGTAGAACTGGGCATCACCGTACGCGAAGACTCCGCCGTCGAGTGCACCCAGCCAATAGCCCTTGGCGTCGGACGTGGTCGCCATGGCGACGATCGGCCCCTGCAGTGGCAAGGCACCCGCCGAGCCCTCGAACGTGGAGTCGCCGAATGCGAAGACGCCGCCATCCCCACTGGCCAGCAGGTACCCGTTGCCGTCCGGCGTGGCGACGCCCGAGAAGACGGGTGAGTTCAGCGGCTGCGGCATCGGGGGCGCAGCCGTGTTCACGCTGCCGAAGCCGATCATCCCGCCGTCGTTGTAAGCCGCTCCCGCGACCGCCGAACCGCGGCCGGTGACGCTCGCGACGAGCGCCAACGGGCCGAAGAGCGCGGCGACCGCGAGCGACGCCATAACGGGAGCCAACACCCGGCTCAGTCGCGCGGTGCGCGCACCTTGCATGCCGTGCTCGCTCGAACCCCTGGCGCCTCGGCATCCGCGCACGGTCGTAGATACTGCCTGCTCGGCCGCCGCCGCGTCCCGTGCCGGGCGTTACGAAGTCGTTACGAATTACACCGACAACGCTGGTGTCAGGCGCCTGGAGGCCCGGACGGCGGGCGCCCGGAGCCTGCGCCCACCCCAGGCAGTCGGTGGGCGGCTTCACGGCACCCACGGCAGAATGGGCCTATGACCACGACGACGGCAGCGCACCCCGACAGCTTCGGCGCCCGGACGGGCCTGTCCGTCGGTGACCGCACGTACGAGATCTTCGACATCAAGGTCCCCTCGCTGGCCGAACACCATGACATCGCCCGGCTGCCCTATTCCATCAAGGTGATCCTCGAGAACCTGCTCCGCCACGAGGACAGCCCGCACGTCTCGGCCGACGACATCGTCGCCGTGGCCGCCTGGGGCGCCAACCCCGAGGGCCACGGCCAGGCGGCCGGCGACTCCGCGCACGAGATCGCGCTGACCCCCGAGCGTGTCCTCATGCAGGACTTCACCGGCGTTCCCGGAGTGGTCGACCTCGCGGCCATGCGCGACGCCCTGGCGCGCCTCGGCGGCGACCCCTCACGGGTGAATCCGCTCGTGCCCGTCGAGCTGGTCATCGACCACTCGGTGATTGCGGAGCGGTCGGGCGACGCGACGTCGTTCGACACCAACGTCTCCATCGAGTACCAGCGCAACATGGAGCGCTACAAGCTGCTGCGCTGGGCACAGGGCGCGTTCGACGGCTTCCGTGTCGTGCCGCCGGGCACCGGCATCTGCCACCAGGTGAACCTGGAGTACCTGGCCCGCCTCGTGTTCGCGACCGAGGACGGCCGCGCCTTCTGCGACACGCTCGTCGGCACCGACTCGCACACCACCATGGTGAACGGGCTCGGCGTGCTGGGCTGGGGCGTGGGCGGGATCGAGGCCGAGGCCGCCATGCTCGGCCAGCCCCTCTCCATGCTCCTTCCCCCGGTCGTCGGACTCAGGATCTCGGGCGAGCCGAGGCCGGGCATCACCGCCACCGACGTGGTGCTCACGGTGACCGAGCTGCTGCGCGACCACGGCGTCGTCGGCGCGTTCGTCGAGTGCTACGGCCCGGGCGTCGCGGCCCTCCCCCTCGAGACACGGGCCACCATCGGCAACATGAGCCCCGAGTACGGGGCGACGTGCACGATGTTCCCGATCGACCAGGTCACGCTCGACTACCTGCGGTTCACCGGCCGCAACGAGGAACACCTGGCCCTGGTGGAGGGCTATGCCAAAGCGCAGGGTCTCTGGCACGACCCGGGCGCGCCCGAGCCCGTCTATTCGGAGTACGCCAGCCTCGATCTGGGCGACGTGGAGCCCTCCCTCGCTGGCCCCTCCCGACCTCAGGACCGGGTCGCACTGGCCTCGGCCAAAGACGCGTTCCGGGTGGCACTCGATCGCAGCCCGAGGACCGCCGCCACGGAGCCGGCCGCCGCCCCGCACCACCAGATAGCCGACGGCGACGTCGTTATCGCGGCGATCACCAGCTGCACGAACACCTCCAACCCACAGGTGCTCGTGGGCGCCGGCCTATTGGCCAGGAAGGCGGTGGAGACGGGGCTGCGCAGCAAGCCCTGGGTGAAGACGTCGCTCGCCCCCGGTTCGCGCGTCGTGATGGACTACCTCCAGCGCGCCGGGCTCGTCGAGCCGCTGGAGCAGCTCGGTTTCTATCTCGTCGGCTACGGCTGCACGACGTGCATCGGGAACTCCGGTCCCCTACTCGACGGCGTGAGCGACGCCGTGCGGGAAGGCGACCTCTCGGTGGTGGCGGTGCTGTCGGGCAATCGCAACTTCGAGGGGCGCATCCATCCCGACGTGCGCATGAATTATCTTGCGTCGCCCCCTCTCGTCGTCGCCTACGCGCTGGCCGGCACCATGGACCTCGACCTCACCACCGAGCCGCTGGGCGAGGATGCCGCCGGAAACCCGGTTCGCCTCTCCGACCTGTGGCCTTCGATGGAGGAGATCAGCGAGACCATCCGCGCCTCGCTCACGTCGGACATGTTCCGGGCCCGCTACGGTGCCGTGTTCGACGGCGACGAGTACTGGCAGGAGGTCACGACCGAGGGCGGCAAGACCTATGCGTGGCAGGACGGCTCGACCTACGTGAAGAACCCGCCGTTCTTCGAAACTATGACGATGACGCCGGCGCCGGTGACCGACGTCGTCGACGCCCGCGTGCTGGCCTTCGTAGGCGACAGCGTCACGACGGACCACATCTCGCCGGCCGGCTCCATCGGCCTCACCACACCGGCCGGTCAATACCTGACCGCGCACGGCGTGCCGCGTGAGGACTTCAACTCTTACGGAGCGCGGCGAGGCAACCACGAGGTGATGATGCGCGGCACGTTCGCCAACGTGCGCCTCCGCAACCGGCTCGCACCCGGGACCGAGGGCGGCGTGACGCTGCACCTCCCGGACGGGACCCAGACCTCGATATACGAGGCGGCGATGCAATACGCCACCGACGGCGTGCCCCTCGTCGTGCTGGCCGGCCGCGAGTACGGCACGGGCAGCAGTCGCGACTGGGCGGCCAAGGGAACCGCGCTCCTCGGCGTGCGCGCGGTCATCGCGCAGAGCCTCGAGCGCATCCACCGCTCCAACCTCATCGGCATGGGCGTCGTGCCGCTGCAGTTCTACAAGGGCGACTCCGTCGAGAGCCTGGGCCTCACCGGCCACGAGCGGTTCACAATCGCCGGCCTCGACGTCCTGAACAATGGCGAGCTGCCCAAGGAGCTGACGGTCACGGCGACGGCGGACGACGACTCGGTCACCGAGTTCCGGGTGATCGTCCGCATCGACACCCCCATGGAAGCGGAGTACTACCGACACGGCGGCATCCTGCAGTACGTGCTGCGCCAGATGGCCGCCTGACGCCCAGGACAGCCTCAGCCCTCGAACCTCGCGCGCAGCCCCTTGGGCGCCTTGTGCCGCCACGATTCGATGAGCAGCTCGCGCACGAGCGCGCGGTCGGCCCGGCGCAACACGATGCGGCAGCCGCGCAACCGCTTGCCCCACCAGAGCTCCTCTACCGCGGTTGGGGACTCGGCGCGGTAGGCCTCTACCTCGTCCTCGGGGAGGAACACGTGGAGCCGCCCGCCGTCGGGTGGCAGGGTGGCGAAGATCTTGCCGGCCACCCGGAACGAGGCCATGTCGTGATGCGGCGCCTCGGTGCTCTCGGGCAGCTCGAGCGCGAGACGCGCGACGATGGCCACTGAGACACTCACGTCCCGTTCGCCGCGAGCGCGACGAACCGGCGCACGATCCCCTCGCCGGCGCGCGCGACGTGCGCGACGTCGGAAGTCCGCACGAAGACGCCCGGTGGCAGGTGCGGTCCCCAGTGCGCCACCAGGCTGCCCGTGACCTCGACGTGGAACTGGAGTCCGTAGGCGCACGCGCCGAACCGGAACGCCTGGTTCTCGTAGGCCTCGTTGTGCGCCAGGCGTACGGCGCCTTCGGGCAGGACGAAGGTGTCCTCGTGCCAGTGCACGCACGGCAGCGGCGTCGGCGCCGGTCCGAAGACCGGATCGGCGATGGCCTCGTTGGTGAGGTGGACCTCCCCGACGCCGCACTCGGGCACCGGTCCGCGGGTCACCGCCGCCCCAAGCGCGGCTGCGAGCTGCTGTGCACCGAGGCAGACCCCGAGCACGGGGAGGCCCACTTCGACGGCCGCCCGAAGCAACGCACGCTCGGATTCCAGCCACGGCAGCTCGTCGTGGACTCCCATCGGCGCACCCATGACGACCAGCCCGCACATGTCTGCGACGGAGTCGCCCACTGGGACCGCCTCGTCGCGGTCGAGCCGCACCACGATCAGGTCGGCCCCCGCGTCGCGGACGGCGAGCGCGACCGCACCAGGCCCCTCGTAGGGGACATGCTGGAGCACCACCCACGGCTTTCCCGCAGCCACGGCCGGTTCAGGGGATGCGGGTGACCCGGAAGACCTCGGCCGAGCGGCCCTCCGGCAGCCCGGCCGTCTCTCCCACCGCCAGCCCGACGGCCCGCACGCGCGCCGCTATCGCGTCGGGGTCGGTCATCTGGCTCTTGTGACACATGAGCGCCGCCACCTTGCGGTCGATCGTCCCGGTGGTCTCGACCGAGACGCGCGAGCCTCCATCGGCGCTCCCGGGCCCCATGATCCACAGCTCGGGCACGCTCCAAGGCTCGAGGCCCTCCAACTCGAGGAGCTCGGGGTGAGCGAAGGGGTTGCGGGCATCGGGGTACACCGCGTCGACGGCGGCCTCGCCGGCGGCCATGTGGTCGGGATGGCTGGCGTAGATGAATTCCCAGTTGCGCTCGGGCGATTGCGTGATCACACGCTCGGGCCGGACCTGCCTGATCACCCGGCTGATGTCGCGGCGGAGCTCCAAGGTGGCCTGTACCCGGCCGTCGGGGTGCCCGAGGAAGCGCACGTCGCTGACCCCGACGACGGCGGCCGCGGCTCGCTGCTCGTCCTGGCGTAACGCCGCCATCTCCGTGCGCGCCATGGCCCGGTCCGACCCGCCCGCCTCGCCGTTCGTCGCGATGCAGTAGGTGACCTCGAGTCCCGCCGAGGTGAAGGCGGCCACGGCTCCGGCCGTCCCGAAATCGACGTCGTCGGGGTGCGCGGTGACGACGAGCACGCGCCGGACGCCGTCCTCGGGCGACCACGCGGCGATCGGGTCCGACTCCACCTCGCTCAGAGAACGCTCTCTTCGGCTTGAGGCGTCCAGGACACCAGGTCGGCCAGACGCGCGTCGTTGGAGAACATCTCCACGATGGGGATGCGCAAGCCCAGCCGCCGCTGGATCACCTCCATCTCCACCAGCTGGTTCCACAGGGCCAGGCTCACGACGACGCCCGACTTTCCCGCCCGAGCGGTGCGGCCGGAACGGTGCAGGTAGGCCTTGTGGTCCTCCGGCGGATCGAAGTGGATGACGGCGTCGACGCCCTCGATGTGGAGACCCCGCGCGGCGACGTCCGTGGCGACCAGGACGGACAGCCTCCCGTTCGAGAAGTCCGCGAGGGCTCGCTCACGGTTGGTCTGCCGCAGGTCACCGTGGATGGCGGCGGCGCGTACGCCCTCCTTGGCCAGGTTTTCGACGAGCCGGTCGGCACCGCGCTTGGTCCGCACGAACACGAGGGACTTGTCCTGGCTCCGGGAGATGGCCGCGGCGACCTTGACCTTGTCCATCTGGTGCACCTGGAGGAACCGATGCTCCATCTGAGTGACGGTTTGCGTGGTCGAGGCCACTTCGTGGAAGACGGGGTCGGACAGGTAGCGCGTGACGAGGCGGTCCACTGCGCCGTCGAGAGTGGCCGAGAACAGCAAGGTTTGATGGGGTTGATCCAGACGCCGGAGCACCCACTCCACCTGGGGCATGAAGCCCATGTCGGCCATGCGGTCGGCCTCGTCAAGCACAAGGATGTCCAGGCCGTCCACGGCGATCTCGCCACGGTCGCCGAGATCGATGAGGCGACCCGGAGTGGCGATCACCACG
The DNA here is from genome assembly GCA_963763575.1 of uncultured Acidimicrobiaceae bacterium. Classification (GTDB taxonomy): domain Bacteria; phylum Actinomycetota; class Acidimicrobiia; order Acidimicrobiales; family RAAP-2; genus Bog-473. Next base: position 206,638 of record CAVXPD010000018.1, on the reverse strand, counting down.
TCTACGCCCTTGCGGAGCTTGGCCACCTGCCGGTCGATGTCCGCGCCTCCGTAGACGGCCACCGCCCGCAGCCCTACCTTCTGTGCGAGGGGGGCGAGCACGTCGTGCACCTGCACGGCCAGCTCACGAGTCGGGAGTAGCACGAGTGCCAGCGGGCGCGCCGGGCGAGCAGCCGGGTGGCGGCCGCCCTGAGCGGCCCGGGTCGCCTTGACTCGCTGCAGGAGTGGCACTCCGAAGGCCAGGGTCTTTCCCGAGCCCGTCTTGGCCTTGCCGCACACGTCCCGCCCCGCCAGGGCATCGGCCACGGTCAAGGCCTGAATTGGAAAAGCGCTGACGATGCCTTCATCAGCCAGCGCTTTGGTGAGTTCTTCGGAGACGCCCAGCGACTCGAAGGTCCTGCTCGTCTCGTAGGTGTCGTCGCCGGGGACGTCGCCATCCCCGTTCTCGGGTGATCCGGCGTGCGCGCCAGTCACTGCTTCTAATGCCATTGACTCGCTCTCTGCGTTGTAGGGCGGGGCCGTGCGCCGTCCACAGGAGTGAGAAAGGCCCCGACGTACCGGCCCCTGCCGGTCGTCGCAAGCCAATTGTACCAGCGCAGAGCAGGAATCCCGCGGCACCGTGTGCAAAAGTGAGCCAGCCCACGACCGGAAGGAGCTGCGACGATGGCCAAACTCGAGACGGGCGCCACGGCCCCCGCGTTCACCCTGCCTGACCAGGACGGCAAGCCCGTGAAGCTCTCGGACTACAAAGGCGAGCGCGTGATCGTCTACTTCTACCCGGCCGACGACACGCCCGGCTGCACCAAGGAGGCCTGCCAGTTCAACGACAACCTCAAGACCTTCGAGAAGGCGGGGGTGGCAGTGCTCGGGATCTCGCCCGACAAGGCCGAGAAGCACGTCAAGTTTCGGTCGAAGTACAAGCTGAAGTTCCCGCTGTTGACCGACGCCGATAAGAAGATCATGGAGAAGTACGGCGCCTGGGGCGAAAAGACGATGTATGGCAAGAAGACGGTGGGGACAATCCGCTCGACCTTCCTCGTCGGCCCCAACGGCAAGGTGCAGAGGGCCTGGTACAACGTCAAGGCGGACGGTCACGCGGCCAAGGTGCTCGAAGAGGTCGAGACGGACTGAAATTCCCCTGGTGAACTGAGCACCTGGAACGAGCTCGCCGGTCTTCGCCCCGCTCGGGCGGAACGTTCGCGACCTTCGCCCCTGGCACCCGAGTCCGTTAACCGGAACCCTCGGGGCCCGGGACGTTACGGCGCCACCGGGCGCGCGGAACGACCAGCTCCACCTCACCAACGTCGTCACGTATCAACCGCCGAGCCGCTACTCAGTGCTGGTGCTCGGGACACCAATAGGTCGTGCGCCCGCCGACCTGCGCGTGCAGCAGCTCGGCGCCGTCGCGAGGACAGTGCCCACCCGGCACGCGCTCCTCCATCAGGGTGCCGGTGTGCGACCCGCCTCGGCGATCGAGTCCGCGCAACGTGGACCGCAATGCTTTGTGCAGGGCGCGTAGCTCGACGTCGTCGAGCGGCGTACGCCGGGCCGGGTCGAATCCGGCCTGCCACAGGATCTCGTCGGCCAGCAGGTTGCCCAGGCCGGCGAGGCGCTTCTGGTCCATCAACCGGGCCTTGAGTGGGGCAACCGGGCCGTGCCGGGCGGGGTCGACCGCCAGTGCCGCGCGCACGTCGGCCAACGAGGCCGTCAACGCGTCGGGCCCGAGCCGGCTCTCGTCGGGCGCGAGCTCGAGGGAGCCGAAGCGCCGGGGATCGTGCAGCTCGAGCTGGCCGCCGTCGGCGAGGCCGACGCGGGCGCGCACCCATTTCTCGTTGAAGACGCCGGCCCCATAGCGGAGGCGGTCGAGCGCCTGTTGGCCGTCGACGACCAGACCTCCCGTCATGCCGAAGCGCACGCCCAACGTCGGGCCGTCGTCGATGTCGAGGAGCATGAGTTTGCCTCGGCGGCGCGCCGCGGCGAATTGACGCCCCACCAGGGCCGATCGGAGGCGGTGGGCGGTCGTGCCCCCACGCCCGTAGCGGGAGTCGACCATCCAGACCGATGACACCGGGCGGTGCAGCGCCTTTTTGGCCAGGGTGCGGTAGCGCTCGACTTCGAGGATCTCGGGCACGGGCGCAAGGTATCCGACCGTCGCGGAGAAGCCGAATATGGTGGGCCCGTGCCACCAGAGAAGCCGCAATGGGCGGAGCTGTTCACCGAGGTCGTGACGTCCGGCCTCTGCACCGGGTGCTCGGCCTGCGTGATCGCGTGCCCCTACGACGTGCTGGAATACGACGACTCCGACGGCAACTACAAGCCGTTCCACGTGGACGCCGAAGGCGGGCCCGACAATTGCACCCACGGCCTGAAGGGCTGCACCCTGTGCACCCGGGCCTGTCCGCGCTTTCGCACCTGGGAGCCCGAAATCGAGACCCATCTCTTCGGGCGGGCCCGCGAAGACGACGAGGTGGCGGGCATCGCGCGCCGGACCGTCCTGGCCCGGGCGACCGACCCCGGCGTCTGCGAGACGGGGCAGGACGGCGGGCTGGTCTCCGCGTTGTTGATCTGGGCCTTCGAGCACGACGTCATCGACGCCGCGCTCGTGTCGGGCCTCGAGGGCGACGGCTCCACGTGGAAGGCCGTGCCCCGGGTGGCCCGCAACAAGGAGGACGTCCTGGCGACGGCGGGTTCGCGCTACACGTACTCGGCCAACCCGCTCGCCTACTCCGAGGCGATCGACCAGGGCGCCGAGCGGATCGCGCTGGTCGGCATGGGGTGCCAGGCCTCGGCGCCTCCGATCATGGCCGCGCGCAAGGCGGGCAAGGTCGCCCGGCGCTTCACGTTGTCAATCGGCCTCCTCTGCTCCAAGACCTTCGACGACGCGATCTTCCCCGAGCTCTTCGAGGAGCGCTACGGGCTGGCCCGGGCCGACATCCTCAAGATGAACATCAAGGGCGTGTTCCAGGTCTGGATGCGCGACGGCAGCTATCACGAGATCCCACTGAAGGAGGCGCACGCCTGGACCCGTGAGGGCTGCAAGAGCTGCCCCGACTTCGCGGCCGAGCACGCGGACATCTCGACCGGGGGCATCGGCGCCTACGGCGACTGGACGCTGACGCTGCTGCGCACCGAGAAGGGCGAGGAGCTCTTCAACGACATGGAGGCCGCGGGGGTGATCGAAACGCGGCCCATCGAGGACGATCCGGGAGCCGTCACGCTCCTCAACAAGCTGAGCCGGGTCAGCCGCAAGCGCTGGCCGGCCACCGCGGTGCCGATGCCGGGCCGGCTGCCCGCGCCGACCCCCGCCTCGTAGACGCCAGGCCGTCACTCGCTCATGCCGACGGTGGGACCCAAGCCGGACGCGTTCGCCGCGCTGCTCGGGATCGAGGTGGCGCGCCGGGGCGCCGGCCATACGGTCGCCGCCCTGCACACCGACGGGCGCCACGCCAACCCGCACGGCACGGTCCACGGCGCCGTCTTCTACGCGGTGGCGGGCGCGGCGGTCGCTGCGGCGGCCAACGACGACGAGAACTCCGGCATCATCTCGTCGGTCCTCGTCGAGTACCTCCAGCCCGCGGCCATCGGGGACGAGCTCTTGGCCGAAGTGACCCGCGAGGCCTCGACCGACCGCGAGGACATCTTCACCGGGACGGTCCGCCGTGGTGAAGCGGGCGACCTGCTGGCCTGGGTGCGCGCCCGGGGCACCCGGCGGGCCCGCCGTCCGTAGGGAGGCGGGTCAGCCGGAGACGGACCGCCGCTCTTTCTTGCCGCTATCGCACGTGCGGCAATGGGTGCTCGTGGGTTCCGTGCTGCCGTATAGGGCAGCGATGCCGAGACTTCGGCTCCAGTGTATTCGCGGGATGCAACTGGCGTTGAAGCGACCCATATACAACCAACAGAAAAAGGGCGGAGTTCTCGCATACGACCCCGCAAAAGACCCGGACGTCCCGTCGGCGGAGACCCCCTGAAACCTCGCGCCAAAGTTCGACGATCCGGGCCTGGCTCCTCGCCGCGAGGATGGCCGAATCTGTGGGAACCATGTCATTGACGCCAACCCGGTCGGGCCACAAAGTGGAGCCATGCACGAGCGCCATGTGGTCATCGTCGCCTTCGACGGCGTCCAGCCCCTCGATGCGGTCGGCCCGCACGAGGTCTTCGCGGGAGCCGGCCGCGCTGCGTCCGCCTCGGGACGGTCCGGTAGCTACCGCGTCACGTTGGCTTCTGCCGGCGGCGGCTCGGTGACTGCGGAAAGCGGGCTCGTCCTCGGCACGGAACCCCTGCCCGCACCAGGCCAGCCGATCGACACCCTCGTGCTCGCGGGCGGCACCGGCGCCGAGGAGGCCGCCTCGGACCAGACGCTCGTGCCCTTCATCCGGGCAGCGGAGCCGCATTGTCGGCGGGTGGCCACCGTGTGCTCGGGGGCGTTCATCGGCGCGGCGGCCGGACTCCTCCACGGGCGACGCGTCACGACCCACTGGGCGCGCGCCACGCAACTGCGCCAGGACCACCCCGGGCTCGACGTAGACCCCGACCCCATCTACATCCGGGACGGCAAGTACTGGTCGAGCGCTGGCGTCACCGCCGGAATCGACCTGTCGCTGGCTCTTGTCCAGGAGGACTTCGGCGTCGACGTGGCCCAGACGATTGCCCGCTGGTTGGTCATGTTCCTGCACCGCCCCGGCGGTCAGACCCAGTTCGCCTCACCCGTCTGGGTGCCACGAGCCGAGCGCTCGACCATCCGGGCCGTGCAGAACCTCGTTGAGGCCGCCCCCGGTGGCGACCATCGGCTACCCAACCTTGCCGCCGCCGCCGCAATGAGCATCCGCCATTTCACACGCGTCTTCACGGCCGAGGTCGGCGAGACACCGAGCCGATTCGTCGAGCGCACCCGGCTCGAGGCGGCACGCCGCGAGCTCGAGACGACGGCCGACACCCTCGAAGTGGTCGCGACGCGCTGCGGCCTCGGGAGCGCGGAAACCTTGCGGCGAGTGGTGCAGCGCCATCTGGGGGTCTCGCCCGACGCATACCGCCGGCGGTTCCGCACCGCCCCGATCCCGACCGCTCGGACCGCCCCCATTGAAAGGACATCGGCATGACCGAACGACTGCAGATCGCCATCCCCCTCTTTCCCGAGTTCACCGCGCTCGATGCGGTCGGACCCTACGAGGTTCTCCAGCGCATCCCGACCTTCGATATCACCTTCGTCGGACACGTCCGAGGCGAGGTGCGCAGCGAGAACGCGATGCTCGGGTTGAGCGCGGACGCCACGTTCGAAGAAGTACCCGAGCCCGACGTCATCGTGTTCCCCGGCGGGCTGGGCACCCGGCGCCTCGAGAGGGACCAGCGGGTGCTCGAGTGGATCCGCCAGGCGCACACGGGCACGCGCTTCACGACCTCGGTCTGCACCGGTTCGGTCGTGCTCGGCGCGGCCGGGCTGTTGCGCGGTCTCACGGCCACGACCCACTGGTCGTGCTATCGAGACCTCTCCGCCCACGGCGTGGAGCCGACGCCCGAACGGGTCGTCGAGCATCTCGATCGCCGCATCATCACGGCGGCGGGTGTCTCGAGCGGCATCGACATGGCCCTGCGCCTCACCGAGCTCCTGGCCGACCGCACGGCAGCGCAGGCCGCGCAGCTCATGATCGAGTACGACCCGCAGCCTCCCTTCGACTGCGGATCGGTGGCCAAGTCGGACGACACCGTGATGAAGCGAGTGATCGAGTACGCCGCCCTGCGGTCCTGACCCGGGGCGGGATCGCCCGCCTAAGGGTCAGGGGGCTGTCCCAGCGGCCGCAGCCGCACCGGCGAAGCGCCCGAACATCGTGCTGTCGCCGATGGACAGGCCGCTCGCGTAACCGAATGCGCATACCCCCGCCGTGGTCCGCCCGGCCGCGAACAATCCCGGAATCGGATCGCCGTCCAGGTCGAGCACGGCGCCGTCGACCGTCGTCTCGAGCCCGCCCAGCGTGAAAGGGGCGTACGGCGCCGGCCCGATGCGCAGGTCGATCGCCCCGATCGGCGGGACGAGCGGCCGCACCCAGGCGGGGCCCTTGTGAAACAGCGGATCCTCGCCCGTGGCCGCGTGGCGGTTGTAGACGTCGAGGGTGGCCAGGAGCGCTCCCGCCGGGAGTCCGATCTCGGACTCCAACTCCTCGACCGTCGGGCACACCCAGCTGGCGGCGAGGCCCATCCAGTTCACCTCGTAGGACGCCTCGTCGACGATGAGGTAGACCTCGCCGCCCTGTTCGTAGAGGGCAGCCTGGCCGACTCGGCCCATGTAGGTGTCCTCGTTGATGAACCGTTGCCCCTGGCCGTTGACGAGGATGCCGCGGATGAGGGTGCGCGGCGGGGTGATCGGCAGGGAGACCTCGCCGGCGTACATGTTGCGCACCGCTGCGCCGATCGCCTGCGCCATCCGGATGCCCCGCCCGTCGTCACCCTCGGTGCCTACCTTGAAGGTGCCGCGCACCAGGGGCGGGCAGTGCCGGCGCAGCATGTCGTCGTTGAAGATGAAGCCGCCGGCTGCTAGCACCACCCCGCGGCGCGCCCGCAGCGACACGGTCACCCCGAAGCGCTGGGCCTGCACGCCCACGACGCGTCCGTCCTCGAGCACCAGGCGGTCGACCCGGGTGTCGGTCGAGACCGCCGCTCCGGCGCCGGTGGCCGCAGCGGCCAGGTGCTGCATGAGCAGCCAGCCGGTGGCGCGCTCGGTCTTGGCGAGGTGGCCGCGGGGCGCCGGCCGCGCAACCTCGTTGAAGGGATAGGCGTCTTCGCCGCCCGAGTACACCAGTCCCTCGGTCCCCCGCGGCGCCATCGAGGTCTCGGCACAGAAGGTGGGGTCGAACGGGACGCCTCGCGCCACCAGCCAGTCGAAGTGGCCGAGGCTCTCGGCGCAGTAGCGGGTGATCTTCGCCTCGTCGGGATCGGGCCCGCACGCCGCCATGAGGTAGCGGTACATGTCGTCGACGCTGTCCTCGAAGCCGCACGCCGTCTGGATCGGCGTACCCCCGCCGAGGTAGACGATGCCCTCGGCCAGGGCGGCCGCCCCGCCGGGGCCGCCGGTGCGCTCGGTCACGAGCACCCGCGCGTCGGCCGCGGCCGCAGTGAAGGCGGCGGCCGACCCCGCGGCGCCAAAGCCGACCACGATGACGTCCGCCGTTTCGTCCCAGACGGTGACGTCCGCGGCGTCGCACGGCGTCACGTCGGTGTGCTCGCTCACCCATCCTCCCCGGTGTCGCCGAGACGGTAGCCGCTCAGCCCCGCACCCCCTACCCTGCGTCGCGTGTCCACCAGGCGCGCCGAGTTGCCCGCACCCCCACCCGAGCTGACCCAGCTTGCCGCCGGTTGGGCGGCGACCCCGGCCTATTGGCGCGGTGCGACCGTGTCGACCTGGCGCCTGGCGGGCCCGGATGGCGCGACGCGGTTCGCCAAGATCGACCGGACCGGGCGGTACCCGACGCTCGGCGCCGAGGCCGAGCGGATGGTCTGGGCGGTCGCCTACCTCCCGGTCCCCCGCGTGGTGGCGCTCGAGCAGGTGGGCGGCGCCACCGTCCTCCTCACCGAGGCGCTGCCGGGGCGAGACGGCACCGACCCGGCCTGGCGCCGTGACCTGTCCGGCCACGTGTGGAGGCTGGGGCGCGGGCTGCGGGCCTTCCACGACGCCGTCGGCGACGAGTGGTGCCCGTTCCGTTTCGACCTCGCACGTTCCCTCGACCACGTCTCGCGCCGCGTCGGATCGGACCAGGTCGACCCGGCGGACTTCCATCCCGAGCACGCCCACCACACCGCGGCCTCGGCCCTGGCCGAGCTCGAGGACAGCGCGCCCGCGAACGAGGACCTCGTGGTGTGCCACGGCGACTACTGCCCTCCGAACGTGTTGCGCGACGACGACCGGGTCACCGGTTACGTCGACCTCGGCGAGCTGGGTGTCGCCGATCGGTGGTGGGATGTGGCGATCGGCGCGTGGAGCACGTGCTGGAACTTCGGCGACGAGCTCGAGCCACTCTTCTACGAGGGCTACGGCATCGAGCCCGACCCGGCGCGGATCCGCTTCTACCGGCTCCTCTACGACTTGGCGTGCTGACCGCGCGCGCCCGCCCCCTGGCCGCGGTCGCCGGGCCCCTCCGCCACGAGCTCGCGTGCGCGGGCGAACACCGCGTCGAACATCGGCTCGGTCAGCGTGCCGGTGAAGGTGTTCTGCTGACTCGGGTGGTACGACCCGAGGAGCACGCGGCCGTCCGGGAGTGCGCACTCGGCCAGGTGGCCGAACGCGGGCCGGGGGCGCAGCTCGTACTGGGCCGACACCGCCTGCCAGGCGAACTGGCCGAGGGCCACGACGACCACGGCCTGGCGGAGCAGCGAGAGCTCGCGGGCGAGGTACGGCGCGCAGTTGTCCCGCTCGTCCGGCCGCGGCTTGTTACCCGGCGGGGCGCAGTGGACGGCCGCCGTGATGTACGCGTCGCTGAGCGTCAGCCCGTCGTCGCGCGACGTGCTCACCGGCTGTGAGGCGTACCCGGCCCGGTAGAGGGCCGCAAAGAGCCAGTCGCCCGACCGGTCACCGGTGAAGATCCGCCCCGTCCGGTTGCCCCCGTGCGCGGCCGGGGCCAGGCCGACGATCAGCAGCGAGGCACGGGGGTCGCCGAAACCGGGCACGCCGCGGCCCCAGTACACCTCGCCGGCGTAGGCGGCCCGCCCCGTGCGCGCCACCTCCTCGCGCCAGCGGACGAGCCGCGGGCAACGCCGGCACGCGATCACGTCCCGTTGCACTGCCGCCACTGAGTCCCTCGTCGGCCGGTTGGACGCCACGGGGCAGAGCCTACGATGGGCGTCCGTGCCTGCATCCGGCCGCTCCAACCCTGCACGCCCGCCCTCGCGCCGCGGCCCCAAGGCCCCCGCGGCGACCGTCGTGCTGCTCGTGCGGCACGGTACGACCCCCACCACGGGCAAGATGCTCCCGGGCCGCGCCGGCGGGCTCCACCTCTCCGAGAAGGGGCGGGCGCAGGCGGAAGCGGTCGCGGAGCGCATCGCCGCGCTGGGCAGGGCGCCGGCCGCCGTCTACGCGTCGCCGCTGGAGCGGACCCGCGAGACCGCCGCCCCCATCGCCCGCTCCCTGGGCCTGCGCGTGCGCAACGCCCCCGGCCTCATCGAGGTCGACGTGGGCGAGTGGACGGAGAAGCCACTCAAGCGGCTGTTCCGCTCCCCGCTGTGGTCCGGCGTGCACCGCTGGCCGGGTGGGTTCCGCTTCCCGGGCGGGGAGTCCTTCGCCGAGTTGTCCGTGCGTGCCCTGGACGCTGTGCTCGGGCTGGTCGAGGATCACCCCGGGCAGACCATCGTCGCCGTCTCGCACGCCGACACCATCAAGGCGATCGTCGCCGCGGCGGCCGGTATCCCGCTCGACCTGATGCAGCGCCTCGTGGTCTCGCCCTGCTCCATCTCGGCCCTTCTGTTCACCGCCGGCGGTCCGGTGGTGCTGTGCGTGAACTCGACCGAGGCGCTCGAAGAGCTGGTCGCGTCGTGAAGGGCGCGGGCCGGTGAGCGACGACTACGACTTCGACGCGCCCGACCAGTGCACGGTCGGCGTCCTCGGCGAGGTGGGAAACCGTCTGTTCCTCTTCTATTGCCGACAGGGCCTCGTCGAGACCACCGTCAAGGTCGAGAAGGAGCAAATGGCCGTGCTGGCGAGTTACCTGGGAAGGATCGTCAAAGAGCTCGGCCGCCCGGGCCACCTGCCCGAGGACCTCGAGTACTACGGCACCGAGGAGTTCGAATGGATCGTCGGGACCATCGGCGTCTCCTACGACGAAGAACTCGATCGCATCGTGGTCGTGCTCGAGGAGATCGGCGCCGGCGAGGAGGTCGACGAGGAGGACGAGGCGGAGGTGGACGACAGCGGGCATGTGTTGCGCGTCGCGCTCTCGCGCGAGCAGGCCGCCGCGTTCGCCATCCACGCCACCCGCCTCGTCGAGGCGGGTCGCCCGCCGTGCCCGCTGTGTGCGCTGCCACTGGACCCGGCGGGGCACGACTGCCCGCGCACCAACGGGCACCGGCCTCCGGTGAACTAGCGCCGGTGTCCGACGACACCGTCGAGCGCGTCCTCCTCGAGGGGGAGATGGAGGTGCACGGACGCATCGCCGGGAGCTCGAACGCGACGCTTCTCGTCACCTGTCGCCTGGGGCCCGACGAACTGCTCGCGGTGTACAAGCCCGGCAAGGGCGAGCGGCCGCTGTGGGACTTCCCCGGCGCACTGTTCCGCCGCGAGGTGGCGGCCTACGTGCTCTCGGAGTGGCTCGGCTGGGACCTGGTGCCCGAGACGGTGCTGCGACCCGAGGGACCGTTCGGGACGGGCTCCGTGCAGCGATTCGTGCACGAGGACGGAACCTCGCACTACTTCACCCTGCGCGACGAGCCCAGATGGCACCCCGAACTGATGCGCATCAGCGCCTTCGACGTGGTGGCGAACAACGCGGACCGCAAGAGCGGCCACGTCCTCTTGGCCGAGGACCGCCTCTGGGCGATCGACAACGGCCTGTGCTTCAACCGCCACGACAAGCTGCGCACGGTGATCTGGGACTTCGGCGGGGAACCGCTCGAGGCGCCCATCCAAGAGGACCTGGCCCGCCTGGCCCGCGAGGGCGCGCCGGCCTCGCTCTGCGAGCTGCTCGAACCCGACGAGGTGGCCGCCACCTTGGACCGCGTGGCCTGGCTGCTCGGCCTGCGGGCCCTGCCCGAACTCGTCGACGACGGCGACTGGCCCCCCTACCCCTGGCCGCTCGTCTAGGGCCTCGGGCCCGCCGAGCCCACAACGACCCCACCAAACCCGGTTGAACCCGTTGATTTCCTATCTATCCGGTAGTTAACGTAAAAACCAGTTCATCTATGGGCGGACGATGCGGCAAATCGTCCCTAGGGAGGCCCGAATGTCGATCGACCCGTACATCGTGGTGGGTAGCGCCGTCGTGGGCTTCCTGGTCGGAATGACCGGAGCGGGCGGCGGGGCGCTGATGACCCCGATGCTCATCCTCCTCTTCAACGTCAAGCCGTCGACGGCGATCTCGAGCGACCTGGTCGCGGCCGTGGTGATGCGCCCGGTCGGTGCGGTGGTGCACATGACCAAGCGGACGGTCAACTACGGCCTGGTCGGCTACATGGTCATCGGCTCGGTCCCTGCGGCCTTCTTCGGGGCCTGGTCCCTGCACTTGCTCGGGAACTCCAAGGGCGCCGAGAACAACGTCCAGATCATCCTCGGCTCGGCTCTTCTCGTCGGTGCCGCCGCCATGGTGTTGCGCGCCGCCCTCGACCGGCGCTCCGGCCAGCGCCGCCAGGGTCTGATCGGAGAGCTGGTCCTGCGGCCGCTCCCGACCGTCGCCATCGGGGTCATCGGCGGGTTCGTCGTCGGCATGACCTCGGTGGGCTCGGGCTCGCTGATGATCGTGCTCCTCTTGTTCCTCTACCCCGTGCTCGGAGCCAACCAGCTCGTGGGCACCGACCTCACCCAGGCCGTCCCGCTCACCCTGGCCGCGGCGCTCGGCGCCCTGGCCTTCGGTCACGTCGAGTTCTCGGTGACGACGTCGATCATCATCGGAAGCGTGCCCGCCGTCCTGGTCGGCTCGCTGATCTCCTCACGCGCCCCCGACCGCTTCATCCGCCCGGTGATCATGTTCGTGATCTTCGCGTCGGGGTTGAAGTACGTCGGCCTCGGCACCACGGCGCTGGGGTGGGTACTGGGGACCACGCTGCTGGCCGCGGGCGTGTACTGGCTCGGCTATCTCCGCCCGCGTCGGGCCGGCGCGCCGGTCGGGCTGGACGAGCCCGAATTGGAAAGGGCCTCCCCGCCGGCCTGACCGGCCGTCTCGCCCGTCTCGCCCGTCTCGCCCTGATTCCGAAGAGTGCCTGGACGCCGGCGCTTCGCGTAGAGGGGTTATCTCTCTACCGGCGCCTCTGTACCCCGCTCTCTACAGCCCGCCTCTGTGCAGGCCGCGCCCTCTTGGAAAGAGGGACCCTGAATACGAGGGCCGGCGCGGCGGGGCCGCGGTCAGGGGATGTGGTATCCGATTCCCTGCAGCTCCGCGATGACCTGCTGGGCCACCACCTGGCTGCCGCCCGGGGTCAGGTGGATGCCGTCCGGCGTGCGGGTGTTGACGATCTGGCCGGCCGAGTTGGTGGTGAAGGCGGTGTAGCTCCCTTGAGGGGTGCCGAGCGATTTGGTCGTGCTCACGAAGTGCACCGGCGGCGTCGCCACGGCCGCCTGGTGCGAGTCCAAGGCGTTGATGTCTGCCATCTGGATGCTCAGGTTGGGGGCCTGCATGGGTGGCATGCCCACCCAGACGACGGCGGCGCCGCTGCTGTGTGCGATCTGCATGAATTGCGCGGCCCGTTGCGCGTAGAGGACGTTCCACTGCGGGGAGGTGTAGGGCACGTCGGGTGGCCCCGGGAAGTCCTGAGCGTCGTTCGCCCCGATCATGACGACGACGACCTGGGGATTGACCGTCTTGAGGTCGTGCTGCAGCTCCGCCGGCCAGTTGAAGTAGTCCGGCCGGGTGAGACCCGTGCTCTCCCGCCCGTCGAGCGCGGCGTTCACCACGCCGGTGGTGGCGAGGTCCGACTGCAGCGCGCCGCCCATGTCCAGCCCGATTGAGTCGCCGACGATGAGGACACGCAGGGGGTTGGCGGCTGTCGGGTCCTTGGGAACCGGGGCCGTGGTCGTCGGGGTCGCCGGGGTCGTCGGGCCCGGCAGCGTCGCCGGGTGGTGCGCCGACGCCGGCAGCGACCCCGGGTGGTGCCCCGACACCGGCCGCGACCCGGACCCGTCGGGCGTCGGCCCCGAGAACGTCAGTCCCGTGCCACCGGGCTGGCCGTTCTCGCGCCCGGTCGCCGACACGATGCGCGAGAGCTGCAGCGTGCGGCTCAGCGCCGCGACGGGGCCTACGACGTCGAGGCTGACCGTGCGGCGCTTGCCGACGGGCGACACCTGCGCGTTGTGCTGCAAGGTGGGGGCGAAGAGCAGGAACCAGAGCGCGAACGCGCCGAGGCCCAACAGGAGCACGCGCGTCCACGGCAGGCGCGCCCGGCCGTCGGGCGGCGACGTCGCCGGGACCGGCTCGTCGGCCGGCACGGCGAGCTCTTGGTCGACGGGCGATTGCGGCGGGAGGTTGGCGGTGCTCATCAGAACCGGTAGTAGATGAAGGGAGCGACGCCGACGGGGCCGTAAGTCGTGATGCCCAGCAGGGCGACGCCGAGCAGGCTCACCTGCACCAGCGCCCGCTGGCGCGAGAACAGGGCCTGGAGCCGGGCCACGCTGAGCGGCGGCACGAGCTGCGAGACGATCGTGCCGGCGACGACCACGATGAGCAAGGGGGTGACCAGGGGCGACGGTTCGCCCCAGCCCGTGAAGACCCGGCCGAGCACGGCGAAGGCCTGCGACAGGCCCGACGCGTTGAAGAAGACCCAGCCGAGGCAGACGTATTGAAAGGTCAGGAAGCGCTGGACCCAGATGCGGACCGGTCCGCCGGCCACCGGTGGGAGGCCGCGCCGTTCTCGGCTGGCCCGGCGGAGGTGGCCGACGCCTTGGCCCACGCCGTGCAGGGCGCCCCAGAACACGAACGTCCACGCGGCGCCGTGCCAGAGTCCCCCCAGGACCATGGTGATCATGATGTTGCGCACCGTCTTCGCCTCGCTGCCCGAGTTGCCCCCGAGCGGGATGTACAGGTAATCGCGCAACCAGCGCGACAGCGTCATGTGCCAGCGACGCCAGAACTCCTGCAGGTTGCGGGCGGTGTAGGGCGCATCGAAGTTCTGTGGGAACTGGAAGCCCAGCAACAGCGCCAGCCCGATGGCGATGTCGGTGTAGCCGCTGAAGTCGCAGTAGATCTGCACGGCGTAGCCCCAGGCGGCGAAGATCGCTTCCGGCGCCGAGTGCTGGCTGGGCGAGGTGAAGACCGGCACGACGATCGCGCTCGAGACGTACGAGGAGACCACGACCTTCTTGAACAGGCCGGCCAGGATCAGCCAGAAGGCGCGGGAGTAGTCGATGTTGTTGGGGTCGCGGCGGCGCCGTATCTGTGGCAGCAGCTCGCCGCCGCGCACGATGGGCCCCGCCAGGAGGTGGGGGAAGAACGAGAGATAGACCGCGAAGTCGAGTGGCTTCGCCGGCTCGAGCTTGCGCCGGTAGATGTCGACGACGTAGCTGATCGCCATGAACGTGAAGAACGAGATGGCGATGGGCAGCGCGACCTGCACGAGCGGGATGGCCTGGCCCAGGCCGATGCCCCGGGTGACGTTGTCCAGGTTGACCGAGACGAAGCCGTAGTACTTGAACCAGCCGAGGATCCCGAGCAGGACGGCGACCGTGACGATCACGGCGACGCGCCGGCCCCGATCGTTGCGCGTGGCGGCGACCCACGCCCCGCCCGAGTACGCGACGGCGGTCGTGGCGAACAACAGAATGCAGTAGCTCCACCCGACCCAGCCGTAGAAGAAGTAGCTCAGGGCGATCATCGCGAGCTTCCACCAACCCGCGTAGGGGTTGAGCAGCCAGTTCACCGTGAACGCCACGGCAAAGAAGATGGCGAAGTCGACTGTGGGAAAGAGCATCGGGCGCGATCAGGTGGTGCGCCGAATGTACCGCTGCTCGCCCTGCGCTTTGGGGCACGTCGGACGGTGTGGAACCCCTGATTGGTCCCCGGTCGCCCTCATCCCGGTTGACGCGCCAGGCGGCCACCCCCAAATTTGGGGTGGCCGCGTCTCAGGGGTTCAGCCCTTCGCCTTCAGCGCCTCGATGAGCGCCGGCAACACCTTGTGCACGTCGCCCACGATCCCGAGGTCGGCGACCGAGAAGATCGGGGCCTCCTGGTCCTTGTTGATGGCGATGATGTTCTTGGAGCCCTTCATGCCCACCAGGTGCTGAGTGGCACCGGAGATGCCGCACGCCACATAGACCGTCGGTTTCACGGTCTTGCCGGTCTGGCCGACCTGGTGCGAGTACGGCACCCAGCCGGCGTCGACGATGGCGCGGCTGGCGCCCGCCGCCCCGTGCAGGAGCTTGGCCAACTCCTCGATCCAGGCGTAGTTCGCCGCATCGCCCAGCCCGCGCCCGCCCGAGACGACCACCGCCGCCTCGTCGAGCTTGGGGCCGCTCTGCTCCTCGACGTGGCGCTCCACGACCTTGGCCGTGTTGGTCGCCGCGACGTCGGCCACCGGCGCGGCCACGACCGAGGCGGCGGCGCCACCCGAGGGCTCCGCGGCGAAGGACTTGGCCCGGATCACGAAGATGCCCGGCCCCTCGCCCGTGAAGCGCGCCGTCACGATGAGGCTCCCGCCGAAGACCGGATGTTGGCTCGACAGCGAGCCGTCGTTCGCCACCAGCCCGGTGACGTTGGTGAGCACCGGCCTGTCGAGCTTGGCGGAGAGGCGGCCCGCGATGTCACGGCCGTCGTACGTCGCGGCGAAGAAGATGGCGTCGGGCGCGTTGCCGCCCTTGACCAGCTCGGCCATCGCCGCCGCCACCGGCGCGCCGGGCAGCGCGTCGCCGAGGTCGCCCACGTCGTAGACGGTGGTCGCCCCGTACTCGCCGAGCGACCCGGCCAGCGAAGCGACGTCGGCGCCCCAGGCCACCGCCTCGACCGTCGACCCGACGGTCCGCGCTTCGGTCAGCAGCTCGAGGGTGACCGGCATGGGCGCGCCGTCCGCGGACTCGGCCAGCACCCAGATCTTGTCGATCGCCATCTCAGACCACCTTCAGCTGCTCGAGGAAGGCCACGACGCGATTCGCGCCGTCGCCGTCGTCCACCACGATCTCCCCCGCCGCCCGCGCCTCGGCCTCGGAGACGTCGGTGATCTCTTGACGCCCGCCGGCCGCGCCCACCTGCGAGGGGTCGAGCCCGAGATCGGCGATCGTGAGGTTGTCGACCGGCTTGGACTTCGCCGCCATGATCCCCTTGAAGGAGGGGTAGCGCGGCTCGACCACGCCGGCGGTCACGGTCACGACCGCCGGCATGGGGCACACGACGTCGTCGTAGCCGGACTCGGTCTGACGCTCGACGTTCACGCTGCTGCCGTCGACCGAGATGGCCTTGGCGAACGTCACCGAGGGCAGCCCCATGAGCTCGGCCACCTGCACCGGCAGCGTGCCGGTGTACCCGTCCGTCGACTCGGTGGCCATGACGACCAGGTCCGGGTTGGCCCGTCCGATGGCGGCGGCCAGGACCTTGGCCGTTCCGAGCGCGTCGGTGCCCGCGAGGGCGTCGTCGCTGATGAGGATCGCCCTGGCGGCTCCCATGGCGAGACCGGTGCGCAGGCCGGAGGTCTCGCCGCCCGGCGCCATGGAGACGAGGGTGACTTCGTCGCCCTCGCCCGAGGCCAGCTGGAGGGCCATCTCCACGCCGTAATTGTCCGAGTCGTCCATGATCAGCTTGCCGGAGCGGTCCAGTGTGTTGGTGTCCGGCTTGAGGGCCGAAGGGGCCGCCGGATCGGGAATCTGCTTGACGCAAACCACGACGTTCATGGCCGACCATCTTTGTGGACACGGGCCGTGCCACGCCATTCGACCCGGTCACGGGGGAGTTCTCACGCATCTCGGCCCACCCACGTCGCCCGCTCTCTCCCCGAAGATAAACGCCGCCGTTTAGTTCGAGTGGGAGCTCGCCGCCCGCACCACCTCGAGCGCCTCGACGAGCCGGTCGGTGATCACCGCGTCCGCGCCGAGGTCGGCCATGGCCCGCAGGTCGTCCGGCGCGTTCACCGTCCACACGTTGACGGCCAGGCCTGCGTCGTGCGCCGCAGCCACCATTGCCGGCGTGACCGTCGCCACGAAGGGATGGACGGCCTCGAACCCCGCGGCCGACGCGTCGTCCAGCGCTCGGGCCGGATCGACCGTCAACCCCCAGAGCGCCCCCAACGCCAGGCGCCCGTCCGCCGCCTGGACGGCCCGCAGGGTCGAGGGCTGGAAGGACGAGACGATCACGCGCTCGGTCCAGCCCGATTCCTCGATCGTCGCCGCCGTCAGCGCAGCCACCGTTTCCCCAGGGTCCCATCCGGGGTCCTGGGGCGCGTTCTTGATCTCCACGTTGACCCTCATCCCCTCGCAAGCCGCGAGCGCATCGGCCAGCAGCGGCACGTGTGCGGGCAGGTCCGCCGCGCCGAGCTCGCAGATCGGCCCGAGCCCGGCCACGTCGGCGTCGTGGTGGATCGCCAGCGCCCCGTCCGCGGTCAGGCGTACGTCGAGCTCGACGCCGTCGGCCCCCAGCCGTCGCGCCTCGTCGAAGGCGTCCAACGTGTTCTCGAGGAGCCCCGTCTCGGTGCAACCCCTATGAGCAATCACCGCCGCCGTCATGCGATCAGCGCCCACGTCATGACGTGGTCATGACGTCGACATGACGTTTTCAATGCTTGCGGCCAGGCTCTCCAGGCCCGGGGGCCCACCCGCTCACGATTCCGTCGCGACTTGGTGAAATTTTTCACAAAAAACTCCTTGCCGACCCCCACCTGGGCCGTTACCCTTCCACTGTTAACCGATTTTTCACCGACGGGCACGTTCTAGGCCCGATCATGTGAAAAGGATCACAATGCTGGTGGAGGCACATTCCGATGGCTCTCATGTGGAACCGGACCGTCGATTGGGATGCGGAGGACTGGCGGAGATCGGCCGCCTGTCGCAACACAGAACCTGACCTCTTCTTCCCCGTCGGCACGACCGGGCCGGCCGTCGACCAGATCGAGGCCGCCAAGCGGGTCTGCCGCTCGTGCGAGGCGATCGAGCCCTGTCTGGACTTCGCGCTGGCGACGAACCAGGAGTCCGGCGTCTGGGGCGGCACGTCCGAGGAGGAACGCCGCAAGCTGCGCAAGGCCTGGCTGGCCGCCCGGCGCTCCCAGCGCGCCGCCAGCTGATTCCGCTCGGTCGCTTCATCCCCCTGGTCTCCCCTCCGGGACACCGCCCCGCCTGAGCGCCGGGCCCTCATCCGGGGGCGCTGACCGGCACCGCGATGGCGACGCGGGTTCCGCCACCCGCGGCCGCCGGCACCGACGACATCGAGATCGTCCCCTCGAGTTGGCTGACGACGAGGTTGCGCACGATCGAGAGGCCGAGGCTCGACGTCTGCTCGATGTCGAACCCTTCGGGCAGACCCGAGTCCGTCGTCACGCACCTCGACGGTGAGCGCGCCGCCCATCTGCGACAGCGTCAGGTCCACGTGGCCCACCGGCCCGAACCCGGAGGCTCCGCCCGCTCCCTCGAGCACGTCCGCACCGTCGCTCCAGCCCGCCTCGGGGTCGAAGGCGTGCTCGACCGCGTTCTGCAAGAGCTCGGCCACCGTCAGCGCCAGCGGCGTCGCCACGTCGGCCGCCACCTCGCCCAGGTCGCCGTGCACGGCGATGACGACCGGCTGGGACGAGACCACCGAGTCCTCCGCCATCTGCACCAGTGAGCCCACGATCTCGGCGAAGGGGACCTGGTCGCTCGGGTCCCGCGAGAGGATCTCGTGCACCAAGGCGATGGAGCGCACGCGGCGCTCCGACTCGTGGAGGGCCACGCGCGCCGCGCGGTCCCCCACCCGGCGGGCCTGAAGACTCAGCAGCGACGAGATCGTCTGCAGGTTGTTCTTCACCCGGTGGTGCACCTCGCGAATGGCCGCATCCTTGGAGAGCAGCAGGCGGTCGAGGCGGCGCACGTCGGTGACGTCGCGCAGCAGGATCATCGCTCCGGTCACCACGCCGTGGGAGAGCAGCGGGATGCAGTGGACGAGCACGATGACGTCGGGCCGCCGCTCAACCTCCTCGACGACGGGGCGTCCGGTGGCCAGCGCCCACTCGACCGCCGACTCCTCGATGTCCAGGTCGCCGAACCGCCGGCCCTCGGGCTGCGTGTAGATGCCCATGCGGTGGAACGCGTTCATTGCGTTGGGCGAGGCGAATTCGACTCGGCCGTCGGCGTCGACCACGACCACACCGTCGCCCACCCGCGGCGCCTCCTCGGTGCCGACATCCTCCTCGGGGAACGGGAACGCGGACTGAGCGACCATGTCGGCCAGGCGCTCGAACACGTCGAGGTACGTCCGCTCGTACATGCTCGTCGGGCCCTTGAGGGGTGCCAGTGAGACCCGCAGCAGCACCGCGATGATCCGTTCTTCGTAGCGAACCGGGATGTTCTCCACCGGGACCTGCTCGCCCAGGATCGGGTGGTGGATGCTGCCGCGCACGATCTCGCCCGTGTGCAGGCACCGCGCGACGAGCGCCCATTGAGACTCGTTGACCGTCTGCCCGACCAGGTCCTGATCCACCAGGGTGGGGCGGTTGTTCGGCCGCATCTGTCCGAGCACGACGAGCTCGGGGTCCAACTCGTCCTCGTCCTCGTGGCCGTCGCCCGCCTCAGCCCGGACGGGCACCAGCAGGAGGAGGTCCGAGAAGGAGAGGTCGGCCAGCACGCTCCAGCTCCCGAGCAGCCGCTGCAGGTGCTCGAGCTCCTCGGGCTTGAGATCGGTGTGGCTCTGCGCCAACTCGGTCGGCGTGGGCATCAGGTGCCCCCTCCGGAGCGATCCGCCCCGGCCGCCACCGGTACCCGATGCGGGACCCGGGCCCGGTAACCCTGCAGCTCCTCGGTGCCGACGGCGCCGAGGAGGGCGCGCAGGTCGTCGGCCCGGTCGGCCACGTGCTCGAGACGGTGCGCGTCCGAGGCCGTGGTCAGCGGGACGCCACGGGCCACGAAGCGTTCCAGCAATCCGGCCGCCGGGTACTGCTCGCCGACCGGCTTGCGCCATCCCGCGGACGACACCTCCGCCGCCATCCCCGACGCCGCGGCCGCCTCGGCGAGTCGGTCCCACCACTCGGCCGGCGCGTCGGGAACGTGCCCCGCCACCTTGATCAGGTCCGGATGCGCCAGCACGTCACACGAGCGCGACGCCGCCAGCTCCTCCATGGCCTCGGTGTAGGCGTCCCAGCAGGCGTCGACCCGGCGGGCCGACCACTCGGCCAGCGAGACCGGATCCTCGAGGTCGTCGAAGCGCCAGGCCCCGACCCAGTGCACCGACCCCAGCAGGACGTCGAAGGGGTAGCCGGCCAACAGGTCGGCCACGTCGTGCATCCGTCCCTCGTAGTAGTCGACCTCCAGCCCGATGACGACCGGGAGACCGGCGTCCTTGGCCTGCTGTGCGCACTGCACGTAGGCGTCGAGATCGGCCGTGGCGTGGAACTTCCAATAGCGCGCCATCGACTCGGCGAGCGCAGGCGGCACGCGCTCGTCGTCCCAGAAGCCGCCCAGGAGCGAGTCGGCCTGCCGGAACCGGAACAAGTGCTCGGTCACGGCGAGCTCGGTGACGCCCGCCGCTTGGGCCCGCGCACAGTAATCGGCCAGCTGCTCGATCCGCAGCGGCGTCTGGTGCTCCGAGTGCGGCCACAGGTGCAGGTGGTAGTCGAGCACGTCGTCCCTACCGGAGGCCCCGGCCGTCCCGTCCGCGTGGCATCAGTAACCCGGGGCGTGCCGGATGAGCGTCACGCCGTCGCGAATGGTCGTGAGCACGCAGACGACGCGGGGGTCGTTGACCACCTTGTCGTTGAACGCGCGCAGGGCCTGGGCTCCCTCGTGGGGGTGCTTCTCCGACGCCAGCACGCCGCCGGACTGCAGCGTGTTGTCCACGACGATCAGGCCGTGCGGCGCGAGCTTGGGCAGCACCGCCTCGTAGTAGGCGTCGTAGGAGACCTTGTCCGCGTCGATGAAGACGAGGTCGAACGGCCCCTGCAGCTCCTCGATGGAACGCAACGCGGGCCCCTCGATCACGCTGACCTGGCTCTCGTGGCCCGCCGCCGCGATGTTGCCGCGGGCGACCTTGGCGTGGTGGTCGTCGACCTCGAGCGAGATGATGGCGCCGCCCTTGGGAAGCCCGGCCGCCATGGCGATGGCCGAGTAGCCGGTGAAGGTACCGATCTCGAGGATGCGGGTCGCCTGCGTGGCGAACACGAGCATCTCGAGGAAACGGCCCTCTTGACGCCCCACCATCATCCCCCAGGCGGGGAAATCCTCTCTGGTCGAGACGTCGACCGCTTCGAGGGCCGCCGGCGGGGCGGTGGTGTGCGCGTCGGCGTATTCGAGCACCTCTGGGTTGATGAGCTGGGCCATGGTCTCTCTTCCGGGTAGCAGAACGAAGATTGCGAGCGTTTCTCCCTGGATCCTACGTTCTACCTCGGGGTTTGCTGCCAGACTCCTAACCAATCGCAGAGCTGAAGATCAATCTCCTGCACGCACTTTTGGCCTAGTCGCAAGACGGCTACACCGGATTTTCGTGAAGGACAGCGATCCCTAACAAGTTGAAACTGGCCGGTTGAAAGACGGGCCCCCAAGAGCACCTTGAGGGACCCCGAATCAAAATCTGTGGGCGCTGCTTCACTCGAACCCCAGACCTCAGCAGTGTGAAAGCAAATCAGCGGCTTTTTGACCTGGGACGCCTCGGCCGAAGATGCCTCTGACCTGCGTTTCTTGGTCGCCGTTGGTCATCGGATGGTCACTATTGGTCAAATCTCGTGCGCATTTCGAGTCGCGTCGAGGATGCGCGTCTCGGCCTCGCCCGGTGTGCCGCGTACATCGCACGGCCTCCGTCGTCGCTTGGCCGGGTCAGCGTCTGAGCGATCGGCGCCGACGCTGCGTAACGTCGCCCGGCCACGACGCCGTACCCGGCCGCTCTCGCGCTCGACACCGGCACCTTCAGCCGCTCACAGATGACCGACGCAGGTTCCTTCGTCGTTGTCGCTGTTGGTGCCGTCCGGGCAGACGGTGTTGCCCCACTCGACCTCGGTCAAGCTGGCCTTGTTCAAGTTGGCACCGACCAGGTCGGTGCCAACTAGATCGCCTCCACTCAGGTTGGCACTCATGAGGTTGGCGCCCACGAGATTGGCACCCACGAGGAAGGCATCCGTCAGGTTTGCGCCCTTGAAGTTGGCGCCGTCGAGATTGGCCAAAGCCAGATTCGTAAACCCGGCGAGGTTCGCACCCATGAGGTTGGCGTCCTCGAGGTTGGTCTGAAAGAGATCGCCTTCACTCAGGTTGGCCCCCATCAGGTTGGCACCCGCGAGATTGACGTCACTGAGGTCGAAGCCGGACAGGTTGCACCCCGCCAATTTCTTGCAAGGGAGCTGCATGACAAAAACTGTAACGATCCCGGTGGCGACGTCGCCGTGGTCGTCAAGAACCTGACAGGTCACGGTGGTGAAACCGACCGGGAAGGTCGATCCAGAGGGTGGCGTACAGGTGCCCGGAGTCGCCCCTGGCAATGACTGAGGAGTCGCCCAGGTGACCACGGCACCGGCGGCGCCGGCGAGGGCAATAGCGCGCTGGTCGGACGGCACGAGAATCGTTCCGGTCAGGTTGCCGCCGGTCAGAGTGGCTCCGGTCAAGTTGGCGCCGGTCAGGTTGACTGACGCGCAGGATCCAGTGAGGCAAGTTTCAAAGTTGACGACTGAGGCGCAGGATCCATCGGGGCAAGCTCCAAAGTTGACCCCAGTGAGGTTGGCCCCGGACAGATCGGCTCTCGAGAGATCAACCGCCCCACATGCCGTCTCCTGACCACCAAAGAGGATATTGGTAAACGTCTGGCAGCTGGCCAAGCTCGTGTTGGTGACGTTGGCGTCGGTCAGGTTGGCGCCGGAGAAGTCGGTGTTCAAGCACACAGCCCCGTGGACATCCTCACAGAAGATCGTGGAGGACAGATCACTGAGGTTTGCCGAAGACAGGTTGGCGTTCGACAAGTCAGCAACTGCCAAGTCGGCGAAGGCGAAGTTCGCGTAGCTGAGGTTGAGGCCCGAAAGATTGACCCCGACCAAGTTGGCGCCCGGGCAGTTGGTGAAGTTCGTGGGCGTGGGGTTCGAGACGATCGTGCAGCCGTTGACGACGGTGTCCGCGGATGCCGGCGTCGACGTGGCCAAGACGGGTGTGACAAAAGCGACGGCGATCACCAGAACCGTGCTGGTCACCCGCAGAAGGCGTCCAACCATGATCCACCCCCTATCTTCGCTGGGGTGACGTTACATGGGTTCTCGGCGAAGAGCTCGGGAGCATCGCTTGTGAGTCGGATCACGAAATCATGGGGCTGAAGCTCCACCCGAGCGCGCACCGAGAAAAAAGCGCTTTTGCTCGGGGCTAGACGGGTCTCCTCTTACATAGTCTTGGATCGTCGATGGCCATGCCCAGCGCATGGTCTCGATGAAAGACACAGGGGTCGTGCGACGGCTCGGCCGTTTGGACCGGTCCGGGCCTACCCCCAGACCTGCGCCCCCAGCCGGAGCAGTCCGGACATGTCGTAGATGTCCGCGTCGTAGAACGGCACGGTCACCAGCACGTCCGGTGCACCCTTGAGCTCGGCCTGCTGCTCGGCCTCGCGCCGGGCCACCACGCCGAAGTTCAAGAAGCTCTCGGCCACCTCGCGCAACACCCGCGCCGCGACCGGCGGGTCGTCGGTCAGGCCCGCGGCCAGCTCGCTCGCCCGCACCTCCATCGATTGGGCCAGCTTGTCCGCCCTGGGGTCGCGCAGGTAGTCGGGTAGCACCTTGTTGAGCACGACCGCGCCGAGATGCAGCTTGCGCGCCGTGAGCTCAGAGGCGAAGAACTCGGCCTCGCGCACCGGCGTGGCCTCGAGCGTCGAGACGACCATGAACGTCGTGCGCCGGTCCGACAGCAGCCGTGTGACCGCCTCGGCTCGCTCGACGAACCCCGAGTACATCGACTTGAACAAGATGAAGAACTCCGAGATGTCGGCGAGGAACTGCGTGCCCAGGATCCGGTCGGCCACTTGGTAGAAGGGCCGCGACGCCACGTTCACCAGTCGCGACCGGTACGGCACGATCAGCCAGCGCAACAGCCGCGACGAGAAGAAGTCGGCCATCCGCTGCGGCGCGTCGAGGAAGTCGAGCGCATTGCGCGTCGGCGGTGTGTCGACCACGATGAGGTCGTACTTGCCCTGGGAATGGATCTCGTAGAGCCGCTCCATGGCGATGTAATCGTGCGATTGGATGAAGCGGGCCGAGATGTTCTGGTAGAGCGGGTTGGCCAGGATCTGCTCGCAGGTGGCCTGGTCCGGCGCGTGGTTCCGGATGAGGTCGTCCCAACTCTGTTTGGTGTCGAGCATGGCCGCCCACAGCTCGCCTCTCGGGTGGGCCGCCGCCCGGGTGAACTCGTCGTCGGCGATGCGGACCTCGTCGTTCCCGATCCCCTTGAGGCCCAGCGCGTCGGCCAGGCGGCGCGCCGGGTCGACCGTGAGGACGAGCACGCGCCCGCCCTGCTCGACCACGGCGGTGGCGGCGAGCGAGGCGGCCGTCGTGGTCTTGCCGACGCCGCCCGGGCCGCAGGCGATGACGATGTCCTTGGCCGCCAGCAGCTGGCCGACGGTCTTGGGCGCGCCGCCGGGGTTCGGCGTCACAGCCCAAGTTCCTCTCCAAGAGCGTGCGCCACCTGGCGGGTGGTGCGGGTGCCGAAGCTGCGGGCGAAGAGATAGGGCAGGAGGAGCACCGGCAGGCCCTCGGGCAGCCCTGCCTGGAGCCGCTGCAGATGGGCCGACCGTGTGCGCCGCATGGTCACGGCCAGGCGCGCCGCCTCGAGGACCGGGGTCGCGCTGCCCCCTGCGCGCTCGGAGAGCTCCCGCTCGTTGTCGGGCTCGCGCAGCTGCTCGAAGATCTCTTCGTCGCGGTGGGCGAACAGCTCGGGAAGGACCCGGTTCACGATCACGGCCGACATCCGGACCGTCGTCTCTTCGCGCACGCGGGTGACGAGCTCGAGCGTCTCGTTGACGGGCATCTCTTCGGGAGTGCAGACGGCGACGAGGCCCGTCTGGCGCGGGTCCGACAGGATGTCGAGCATCCAGTCGGTCTGGCTGCGGATGAGCCCGACCTTCACGAGGTCGTTGATGGCCTGGGGCGCCGCCAGCTGGCCGACGATGTGACCGCTGGCCGGCGCGTCGACCACGACGATGTCGTAGTGCGCCTCGCGCACCTCCCAGCAGAGCTTTCCCACCGTGAGGATCTCGCGGACGCCCGGCGCCGCCGTCGCCACGAAGTCGAAGGCCTTGGCGAGCGGGCCGATCCGGCCGACCACCGGGATGCGCAGGTGCAGCTTGAGGTACTCGCGCAGCGAGGCTTCGGTGTCCATCGACATCGACCAGACCCCCGGCGCAATCTCGCGCGGGGTGAAATCGGTCGGCGCCGCCTCGAACAGCGCCGTCACGTCGCCCTTCGCGTCGACCTCGCACACGAGCACCCGCTTGCCGTGTTCGGCCGCCAGCTGCGACAACCCCGCCGCGACGGTGGTCTTGCCGACGCCGCCCTTGCCGGTGACGAAGAGCAGTCGCAGGTCGAGCAGGCCGGGAGCCGCCGTCACCGGCGCCGCGCCTGCCCCTTCATACGACGTCAGGGGGCGCCGAACCCGACGCGGCGCTCCGACGACGGCGCCCCGACCTCGACGTAGGCCACCTTGACGACCGGCACACCGATCCGGCGACCCTTGCGGTCGGTCAGCCAGAGCACTCCGTCGCCCGTTTCGAGCATCTTCTCGATGGTCGTCACGACCTCGTCGCGGTCCGTGTCCTCGGGCATCTCCACCTCGAGCTCCTTGGGGGTGTGGGTGATGCCGATACGCACGTCCACCTGGTGTCACTCCTCTCGTCGCCTCGCGGGCGGTCCTCTGACCGCTTCGACGTTACTGCCACGGGGCAGACTTCATGGCATGAGCAGGGCGCGGAACGCAGGCGAGACGGAGCGCAGCGTCCGCTGGGCAGCCACGATGCAGGGCTATTCGGGGCCGGTCCGGCTGGCGCATGCCGACTCGCACGCCCGCATCGGGCCGGCGCCGGACGCACCCGTGGCGGACCACCCCCGTCTCAGCGTCCCCTGCGGCCGCACGGAACGCCAGGACCTCGAAGGGACGCTTCTCGCGCCGGGCGCCACCCTCGCCCGGGAGGCCGGAGACCGGATCCGTCCCGAGGAGGCCGACCCCTGGCGGACCTGCTTCGAGCGCGACCGCGACCGCATCTTGCACGCCCCGGCCTTCCGCCGCCTGGCCGGCAAGACCCAGGTCTTCGTCTTTCCCGCAGACCACCAGCGCACTCGTCTGACCCACGCGCTCGAAGTCGCGCAGGTCGCCACCGCGATCGCCCGGGCCTGCCGGCTGAACGTGGCGCTCACCGAGGCGATCGCCCTTGGGCACGACTGCGGGCACGGGCCCGGTGGGCACGCCAGCGAGGACGCGCTGGACCCGTACGTGCCGGAGGGGTTCGACCACGCGCCCTGGGGGGCGCGGGTCTCGCTCGCACGCCTCAATCTGTGCGCGGAGACCGTCGACGGCGTCGCCAACCACAGCTGGTCCCGTCCGGCGCCTTCGACGCCCGAGGGCGAGGTGGTCAGCTGGGCCGACCGGATCGCCTACGTGTGCCACGACTGGGAGGACGCGGTCCTCGCCGGCATCGTGGGCGCACACCAACTCCCGGCGTCCGTCCGCTCGCTCTGCGGAGACCGGCGCGGCACGCAGCTCGGCGCGTTCATCGCCGGCGTCACGTCGGCGACGTTGCGCACGGGCCAGGTCGGCATGGAGGAGGACGCGGCGGAGGCGCTCGCCTCGTTCCGGTCCAACAACTACGAGCGCGTGTACTTGCGCGAGGCCTCCCTGCGCCAGGGCGAGGCGGTCGTCGCGGTCCTCCGGGCACTGGTCGAGCACTTCTCCGACCGGCCGCACCTGATCGCCGAGCACGACCCGTCCGATCCCGGGCCTTCGGATGCCTCTGAGGACGCCGACGTGGTCGCCGGCACCGAGGAGGCGATTCGCGCCGCGGTCACGTATGTGGCCGGCATGACCGACCGCTTCGCCTTCCGCCAGGCGGTCGCGCTGCTCGGCTGGGACCCCTCCAAGCTGCCCACAGGCATCGACGGCTGACCGGCGCCCCGGAGCGCGGTCGGATGCGCCCGCTCAGCCGGGCGGGTCCGGGAAGGCGGGCGGGCGCTTCGCGACGAGCGCGGCCACGCCCTCGGCGAAGTCGGCGCCCTTCATCATCTCGGCCATGCGCGCCGCGGCGTCATCGACCGCGGACGCGGCGTCGCCGTGCAGGTCGCGGTAGAGCTGTAGCTTCGTCGCCGCCAACGACGAAGGGGCGATCTCCGTGGCGAGGCGACGGGCGTACTCGTAGGTGAAGGGCAGCAGCTCCTCGGGAGGGACGGCGCGATTGACCAAACCGAGCCGCTCGGCCTCTTCGGCCAACACGACCCGGCTCGACAAGAGCACGTCGGCCGCCCTGGTCACGCCGACGAGGCGGGGCAGCAACCAGGACAGCCCGTACTCGGCCGGCAGGCCCAGCCGGCCGTGCGAGGTGGTCAACTTGGCCCCGAGCGCGGCGAAGCGAAGATCGCAGTAGCAGGCGAGCACGAGGCCGACCCCGGCCGCGGGGCCGTTGATGGCTGCGATGATCGGCTTGGGGATGCCGAATTGGTAGGCGAAGTCTGCGTCGAACTCCGGGCGGACGCCGTAGCCCGGACTGGCGACGTCGTCGCCCAGCCCGGCGTCGTAGGCGCCGCGCGCGACGTGCCCCTCCAGCGCCCGCGCGTCGGCGCCCGCGCAGAAGCCGCGTCCCGCTCCGGTCACGACGATCACGCGGACGCCGCGATCCGCTGCCGCTCGGGCCAGCAGGGCGCGGTACTCGGTGTGCATCCGCCCCGTCCATGCGTTCAGCCGGTCGGGCCTGTCGAGCGTCACGGTGGCGACGCGGTCGCGCACCTCGTAGCGCGTCACCTTCAGGTCGGCGAGGTCCACCTCAGTCGAGCGTGGTGTAGCGAGTCAGGTGCAGAGTCCCCGCCTCGACGGCTCCCTCGAACTCGCCCTGCAGCAGATCACCCTCGGCAGCCCGCTGGAACGCGGCCGCGTCGCCCTCGGCCGCCCACAGCGTGACCACCAGCCACTCCTCCCCGTGGCGCGCCGTCGTGCGGCGCAGGATCCCGGGTCGGCTGTACACCAGTTCGGTCTGCAAGCGTTTGTCCAACGCCAGGAACGCCTCGTCGCTGAACCCCTCTCGCAACCGAAAGGTGGTGACCTCCACGATCGACATCGCTCAGGCCTGGACCAGCATCACAGGGTTGCCCTCGGGATCGGTGATGCCCGCGAGCGTCGGTCCGTTCGGGACGTCGAACGGCTCGGCCACGATCGTCGCGCCCAGCGTGACCGACTTCTCGAGCGAGGCGCGCAGGTTGGCCACCTGCACGTACAGCGTCACGCCGGCTCGCTCGCTCGCACGGATGTGCCCCGAGGGCCCCGGCTCGGGCCCGCCGATGCCGGCCGGGATCTCCATGATGAAGCCGTCGCCGATCTTCCAGTTGAAGAGGTCCGCGTAGAAGGCGCGCTGGAGCTCGGGGTCCCTCGCCTCGATCTCCCAGTGCACCACCGGACGTGCCCAGTCCTGCGCCATCGCACCTCCCGTCCCACCGTCACACTATCGACGTACCCCGCGAAGGGGCCGGCTCCAGCCGCA
Organism: uncultured Acidimicrobiaceae bacterium; assembly: GCA_963763575.1. Lineage (GTDB taxonomy): Bacteria > Actinomycetota > Acidimicrobiia > Acidimicrobiales > RAAP-2 > Bog-473. The sequence goes on along the minus strand of CAVXPD010000018.1, from coordinate 178,167 downwards.
CCGGGCGGCTCATGTCAGGGAATCAGCGCAGCGTGAGTTCGCGCCGGTAGACGCGTGCCGGCCCCAGCGCGGCCAGCTTCTCCGCGATGGCCCGGAAGGCCTGCGCCGTCTCGCTCTGCGGATCGACGGCCATCACCGGCCGCCCCTCGTCCCCGCCGAGGCGCACCGCGCTCACGAGGGGCACCTGGCCGAGCAGCGGCACACCCAGATCGGCGGCCAGGGCCCCGCCCCCGCCCGTACCGAACAGCTCGTACCGGGTGCCGTCGTCGCCCGTGAACCAGCTCATGTTCTCGATCACGCCGCGCACCGAGAGCTTGAGGCGGCGCGCGGCGAATGCGGAGCGCTGCGCGACCCGTTGCGCCGCCGGTTGGGGCGTCGTCACCACGACGATCTCGGCGCGCGGCATGACCTCGGCCAAGGTGAGCGCGACGTCGCCGGTCCCCGGCGGCATGTCGACCAGGACGAAGTCGGGCTCGCCCCAGTAGGCGTCGGTGAGGAACTGTTGGATCGCCTTGTGCAGCATGGGGCCGCGCCAGATCACCGGCTGGTCGTCGGGCACGAAGAACCCCATCGACAGGCAGCGCACGCCGTGCGCCGACGTCGGGATCACGATGTCGCCGAGGATCACGGGGTCGTGATCCGCGCCGAGCATCTTGGGCACCGAGAAGCCGTAGACGTCGGCGTCGAGCAGGCCGACCTGGTAGCCGGCCTGGGCCAGCGCGATGGCCAGGTTCACCGTGACGGTCGACTTGCCGACGCCGCCCTTTCCCGAGGACACGCCGATGACGCGGGTCTTGGCGTCCTCCGCCAGGAAGGCCGGCGTGGGAGCCGCCGGCGCGTGGCCGTGGCCGTGGCCGGCGTGGGCGTGGCCCTGCGCCCCCGAGTCGTCGGGCGCGTCGTCCGGCTCGGCCCCGTCCAGGCCGAGCATGCCCGCTCGCAGTCGCCGGCGGAGCCCGGTCCGCTCGTCGTCGGTCATGACGCTGAACTCGAGGTCGACCTCCTCGACGCCCGGCACGGTCTGGACAGCGCGATGGATCTCTTCGGCCAGCTCGTCCATGCCGGGCCAGGCCGCGACGGGCAGCGCCACCTCGAGCGTGACCCGGCGCCGGCGGGGCCGGACCGTGCGGACCATGCCGAGCTCGCCGAGCGTCCGACCCAGCTCGGGATCCACCACCGCGCGCAACGCGGCCTCGAGCTGTGGTCGGTCTGCTGCCATGCGCTCCTCGTCTCGGGTGGGATCTCTGGGCCGGCGCCCTGCGTGCTGAGGGCACGCTCGCCCGCGTCACCCCAGCTCCAAGCGCTGGTCCCTCGGTAGACTACCCAGGGTGAGCAGCACGCCGATCACGGTCGAGCCCGAGGGCCCGGCGGGGCCGGACGACGGCCGGTTCAGCGCGGCCGTCGCCGCGGTGGCCGCCGCCTTCGGCGACCCGACGCGGCGTGACATCTTCCTGCACGTGCGGTCGACGCCCGGCGTGACGGCGAGCGAGGTGGCCAGCACGTTCTCCCTGCACCCCAACGTGGCACGCCACCACCTCCAACGGCTGGTCGACGGTGGCTACCTGCGCGTCGAGACGGGACGCACCACTCCCGGGGCTGGGCGCCCCTCCAAGCGCTACTTCTGCGTCGAGGAGGAGCTCTCGCTCGGGCTCATGCAGCGGCGCGACGACCTGCTCATGCGGCTCCTCGGTGAGGCCATGCGGCGGCTGGGGCCCGACGAGGCCGAGGAGATGGCTGCCGCCGTCGGCGAGGAGTACGGACGCTCGCTCGCCTCGCGGATGACGCCGAACGAGGGCCAGCGGACCGTGCGCGCCGCCATGCACGTGGTGGCGGAGACGCTGACGGCCCACGGTTTCGCCGCCCACGCCGAGGACCGGGGCGAACGGACCGCGGTCATCGCGGAGCAGTGCCCCTTCGGGGAGGCGAGCACGACGAACCCGGTGCTCTGCGCGGTGGACCGCGGCATGGTCAAGGGCTTGCTGGCCGGGCTGTGCGGCGGCGCGGTGTCACACCGGGCACTGCCGGTGATCCTCTCCTCGCGGGCCCGCGGCGACGACGCCTGCACCGCCTCTGCCTGAGCCTCCGTGGCTCGCGCCTACCTCGACCACGCCAGCACGACGCCGCCCCGCCCCGAGGCGATCGACGCGTTGCGTCGCTGGGGCACCCTGCCGCCCGGCGATCCGGGACGCCTCCACGAGGAGGGCCGCATCGTGCGCGACGCGCTCGAGGCCGCGCGCGCCCAGGTGGCCGAGTTGGTGGCCGTCGCCCCCCGCCAGGTGGTCTTCACGTCAGGCGCGACCGAGGCCATCAACGCCGCGGTGTGGGGCGCGGGCCGCGCCCAGCCCGGTGCGCCCATCGTCTGCGCCGCGGTCGAGCACTCCGCCGTCCGCGACGCGTCGGCGCGCACCGCGCCCGTCGAGGTCCTGGGGGTCGATCGCACCGGCCGGCTCGACTCGGCGCAGCTGCGGGCCCGGCTCGCCGACCCCTCGCTGCCCCGGCCCGCGCTCGTGCACTGCCAGTGGGCCAACCACGAGGTGGGCACGCTCCAGCCGGTCGGCGAGGTGGTGGCACTGTGCCGGGAGGCCGGGGTCACGGTCCACGTCGACGCCGCCGCCGCGTGCGGCCATGTGCCGATGGACCTCGGCGCCCTGGACGCCGACCTCGTCAGCCTGAGCGCGCACAAGCTCGGCGGGGCCCCGGGTGCCGGCGCGTTGGTGGTGCGCCGGGGCAGCCGGTTCGAACCGCTCCTTGTCGGCGGGGACCAAGAGCGAGGCCGCAGGGCCGGCCTCGAGCCCATCCCGGCGTCGCTGGCGTTCGGCGCGGCTGCGGACGCGCTCGCCGCCGACGGCGGCCGCGCCCTGCGCGAGGAGGCCGACGCGGCGCGCCGGCTGATCGCGGCCATCGTCGAGAGCGCGCTCTCGGTCGACGGCGTCGAGGTGGTCGGTGCCCCCGAGCCGGACGCACGGCTTCCCTATCTGGCCTGCCTCGGCGTCTACGGGGTGGAGGCCGAACCGGTGCTCATCGGCCTCGACCGCGCCGGCGTGGCCGTCCACTCGGGCTCGGCGTGCTCGTCGGAAAGCGTCGAGCCCTCGCCGGTGCTCGAAGCGATGGGGGTGGACGCGAGCCACTCCTTGCGCGTCAGCGTGGGCTGGACCACGACCGACGCGGACTGCGCGGCGTTCGTCGATGCCTTCGCCCGCGTCGTGGCCGAGCTGCGCGCCCTACGGGGCTGACGGCTTCGTCGTCGTCGTCGAGGACGGCGAAGAGGACGGCACGGCCAAAGCGCCCGGCACCGGCTTGCCGAGCGCGAGGTAAGAGGGGTCGACCTCGGGCGCCACCACGGGCAGCTCGTTCGAGGGCGGGTCGTCGGCCAGGAACTCGTCGAATTGCACCACCGCGGCGTTGTTGTTGTGGTCCTGGTTGGCCAGGATCAGCCCCAGGTAGAGATGGGCCTGGTAGTAGGTCGGAGACACCTTGATCGCCCGGGTCACCTCGGCCCGTCCGTCCTCAACGAAGCCGGACACGTGCGAGTCGGTGCCGAGGTTCCACATGATCCACCCCGCTCCCGAAAGGGCGGCCGGGTTCGAGGGATCCCGGCCGAGAACGTCGTTGTAGAGCGCGAGCGCGTTCTGTTCGTTGGTGGCGCCGCCCGCCGCGTCGAGCGACTGCGCCTGCGCCAATTGCTGCTCGATCTGTTGGGCCTGCGAGACCGTGACGCTGCCCGACGAGGCCTGTCCGGGCTGGCGTGCCTGCACGAAGTGCGCCACGAGGATGACGGCCCCGCCGACGATCAGCAGGCACGAGGCCACGATGCCCACCAACCGCCAGAGCGGCAGGCGTGCCCGTTCGGTGCCCGCGTCCTCGTCGGCCTCGGCCTCGGGCTCGGGGGCCGGCCGCGCCGGCTCCTCCCTTAGCGCGGCGAGCTCGGTCTCGACCTCGGAGAGTCGCGCCGAGTCGCGCGCCACGAGCAGGGTGTGGTCGTCGTCGGAAAGGTCGCCCGCCTCGTGCTCGCGCTCGGCGTCCTCGAGGGAGCGGCGCAGGAACTCCCGCTCGTCTTCGAGATACCAGCGCTCGTCACGCCCGGCCTCGGCACGCCCCGTCTCGTCAGGCCCGCGCTCGTCGCGCCCGGACTCGTCACGCTGGCGCACTCCGTCGACGGTCACGACGTCACCGCGGCCTCGGAGCGGAGCTCGCCGAACTGGCGGCTGCGGCGCCAGAACACCACGCCCACGCCGGCCAGGGCGGTGGCTCCGAGCACGGCGGGGATGATCCAGATGACGGGGATTCCACCGGCGTCGGGCGGTGTCAGCAAGATGGCCTGGCCGTACTCGGACACCAGCGTCTGGTCGATGTCGGACGTCGACTGGCCCGCCGCGACCATGCTCTCGATCTGGTGACGCACCGCAATGGCGGTCGTCGCGTTCGACTGCGCCACCGACAGGTCCGTGCACGAGGGGCAACGCACCCCGGCCTCGATCGCCGCGGCCCGTTGGGCCGGGGTCGCCGGCGCCGCGTCGAACACGCCGCTCCCGATCACGAGCGCCACCGTCACGATCCCGAGCGGCAGGAGGACGCGAGCCCACAGCGGCAGTCGCCGCGTGCGCTCAGGCATGGCGCGACCCGGACTGCGCGGCGCGGGCGGCCCTCAGCGACGAGTCCAGGTTGGCCTGGGTCGCCGGACCGACCAGCACTGCGGCCACCCGCCCGGACGGGTCGATGAAGAAGGTGGTGGGCGGCGCGGTGACGCCGTAGTGCTCGGCGATGACCCCCCCGGGATCGCTGACGGCCGGCCACAGATCGCCGTTGGTGTGCAGGAAGGCACGAGCCGTCGACGTCGTGTCGTGGAAGACGACACTGACCATGTCCGCGCCGCCCGCCGCGTGGGCCTGCTCGTAGTGGAAGCGCGAGAGGTCGGGGGCCTCCTGCTGGCACGGGCCGCACCAGCTGGCGAAGAAGTTCACCACGACGAAACGGCCGCGCAGCGAGGCCAGCGAGACGGGTGCGCCGGTGGTGAGGTCGGTGCCATTGAGCGCGGGTGCCATGCGCCCGAGCAGTGGGCTCGACACCGCGGTCGCCTCCTGCGGCGTGCGGGTGGCCAGCACGACGCCCACGATGACGAGCACCCCGAGGACGGCACCCGCAATCCAGCGGGCCGTATGACGGCGGCGGCGCTCCGTCACGCCGGCTCCATACCCCGGGCCACCAGGGCGCCGACGGGCTCCTTCGTCCCGTCGCGCTCGGCGGACGGCTCCGGTGTGTCGTGCCCGCCGGGCTCGGCGCCGGCCAACAGGTCCGAGGGTGCCGACGCCGGGTCGGTCGGACGCCGGCGGCCGCCGGGCACGAGCGCGAGGAGACCGCCCACCCCGATCAGCAGGCCGCCGGCCCAGATCCAGGCCACCAACGGCTCGATCACCACGCCGATCGCCACCGAGCCGCTGGGCAGGTTGCTCACCGGCTGGTTGCCCGAGGTGGCTCCGAGCCCGCCGACCGCGTCGAAGGTCAGGTAGACGTCGCCGGTCAACCCCGAGTCGATGGCCGGAGTGCCGACCACGGAGAGGGCGCTGCCGAAGCTCGTCGTCGCGGGCGCGAACACCGCGCCGTCCACCTTGACCAGCGCCTCCTGCGAGGTCCGCGAGGGCGTGTTGACCGTGCGCAGCCCCTCGAATTCGAAGCGGTGCCCGTCGTAGGCGACCACCGCCCCGCGGGGCAGGGCCAGCTCGGCCTGGTGGCGATAGGAGGTCGCCGCGATCACGCCGACGGCGATGAGGACGACGCCCAGGTGGACGATCATCCCGCCGTTCGCCCGGCCGACCAGCCCGCGCCACCAACCCACGTGGCGCGCCCCGCGCCGCCCGGACCGAGAGGACGAGCGCGCGGGCGGCCGTGGCGGCCGCCATGGCTCCGAGGCCGAAGCCAATGAGCGTCGCCGTACCGCGCAGCCCGAAGAGGACGCACAGCACGACGGTGGCGACGCCGATCCACACCGGGATGGCCAGCCGCTGCCACAGCACGGACCCGCTCATCTTGCGCCAGCTGAGGACGGGCGCCACCGCCATGAGGAAGAGCAGCGTCAACCCGACCGGGACGGCGACCGTGTTGAAGAAGGGCGCGCCGACGGTCACCTGCTGCTGGGTGAGCGCCTGGTAGAGCAAGGGGTAGACGGTGCCGAGCAGCACGACGAAGGCGAAGCCGACGAAGAGCACGTTGTTGAGGAGGAACGCGCCCTCCCGTCCGAGCGGCGCGTCGATGCCACCGGGCGAGCGGAGCCGGTCCCCGCGCCACGCGATGAGCCCGAACCCCACGATCACGACGGCGAAGAAGAAGCCGATCAGCAGCGGGCCGAGCGAGGACTCCGAGAAGGCGTGCACCGAGGTGATGACGCCCGAACGGGTGAGGAAGGTGCCGAGGATGGTCAAGGCGAACGTGGCGATGGACAGCGAGAGGTTCCACACCCGCATCAGCCCGCGGCGCTCCTGGACGAGCGTCGAGTGCAGGTAGGCGGTGCCGCACAGCCACGGCAGCAACGCGGCGTTCTCGACCGGGTCCCACCCCCAGAACCCGCCCCAGCCGAGCACCTGGTAGGACCACCACGCGCCGAGCACGATGCCGACCGACAAGAAGGTGAACGCCACGAGCGTCCAGCGCCGGCACTCGACCTGCCAGCGGTCCCCCACCCTTCCGGTGGCGAGCATTCCGATGGCGAACGCGAAGGGGACGGTGAAGAGCACGAAGCCGATGTAGAGCAGTGGCGGGTGGATGGCGACGAGCGGGTTGTCCTGGAGGAGCGAGTTCGGGCCGAGGCCCTGCGTGGCGCCGGGCGCCGTGCGGAACGGGTTGGCCGGCCCGACCATGAGGCCGAAGAAGAAGGCCGACACGACGTAGAGGACGAGCGTCGCCCAGCGGATCACCGGGTCCGACCATTGGTGGCGGTAGCGCGCGACGAAGACGGTGGTGACGACCGACAAGACCAGGCCCCACAGCAAGATGGACCCGGCCAAGGCCGACCACATGCCCGTGATGGAGTACAGGAGCGGCGTGACGGTGCTGTTGTTCTCGGCGACGAACGACAGCGTGAAGTCGTGCGTGACGAGGGCGTGCTCCATGGCGCCCGTGGCGAGCAGGGCGCCGACGAGGAACACGGGAGCGAGGAGCCGGCCGTCGCCGACCACCCGGGCCGCGAGGTCGCCACGGGGCGAGCCAGCCTGCGCCGCCGGGCGGCGCCCGCCGACGAGCCCGACGACGATCGTCACGATGCCGGCGAGGCAGGCCACGAACGCGAGCCAGACCCCGATCACGCCGAGATGCGCGTCGAGCATCAGGGAAGCACCTTCCCGTTCTTGCCGCGCACCCGGCTGGGGTACTGGGCGATGTAGTTGGACGAGTGCTTCACCATGATGGTGTTGGAGTCGAATTCGCCCGCGGTCTCCGACGTGAAGTGCCCGACCACGACCACCGGGATGTTCGCTTGGAACAGCTGGGGCGGGTTCCCGGTGTTCACCACGTCCACGACGTGCGAACCCTGCGAGAGGCGGAAGTCGGCGCCCGTGGCGGTCGAGCGGATGGAGCCGGGGACGACGTCGCCCTCCAGGCGGAACGTCGACGTGCCCAGCTGCGCCCGGTGGGACAAGGCCTGGCCGACCGTGTCGAAGTAGTCGAGCGAGCTTCCGAGCCCCTCGACGAGGAGGAAGACGAGCGCGGCGGCGAGCAGCGCGAACACGACCATGAGCCGGCGCCGGGTGCGCCGGCGTCGGACCGCCACCGCGGACGCCACGGCGCGCCCGCCGGCCGATTCGGTGGTCGCGGGCGGGCTCGGCTCGGTCGTCGTCCTGGTCACGACCGCTCGGCGGGAGCCGCCCCGTCCTCGGGGGTCCGCTCCATCACCGCCAGCGCGCGCTCCCAGCGCCGGCGGCGCAGGAACAGGCCGAGGCCGTAGAGGAAGGAGCCGCCCAACGCGGCCAGGTAGCCGGCGTCGACGTAGCTCATGGTGCGTCCGCCCCGTCGTTGCGGGACCCCGGTCCCGACGCGCCCCGGCCCGCGCCGACCAGCTCGGCGTCCTCGCTCCAGCGTTCGGCCAGCGAGACCTCGAGCTCCTGGTCGCCCACCGCGTCCTGCAGGACCTCGATCCGGTACCGCATCGCGAGCAGCCAGACGAAGATCAGCGAGAAGGCGACGAAGCTCAGCAGCATCGTCCAGAGCATGGAGCCGTGCACATGGAGCGCGAAGCCGGGGTCGAGGATGGTGCCGCCCTGGTGCAGGGTGTTCCACCACTGGACCGAGAAGTGCACGATGGGCACGTCGATCGCGACGAGGATGGCGGCGACCGCGCACCGCCGCGCCCGGATGTGCGCGTCCGCCGGCACCCGGCGCAGCGCGAGATAGCCGAGCTCCAAGATGAGCAGCAGCGCAGTCGAGGTCAGCCGGGCGTCCCACGTCCACCACACGCCCCAGACCGGCCGGCCCCAGAGCGACCCGGTGATCAGGGTCAGCGCGGAGAAGACGGCGCCCACCTCGACGGCGGAGGCGGCGAGGCGGTCCCAGAAGAACGACCGCGTGCGCGGCCACAGGTAGAGGAGGCTGCCCGCCAGGGCGACGCCGCCGGCCCAGTAGAGGGCGACGGTGGCGACGGCCGGGTGGATGTAGAGCAGCCGCGCCAGGTTGCCCTGCACCTCGTCCGGCGGGGTGACCCACAACCCGAGCCAGACGGTCAGCGCCGTCGTGACGACCGCGGCGACGCCGACGACCGGCAGCCAGCGCGGCCGCCAGGCGGCCTTGGGGGTGGAGATCGCGGTGGTGGTGGGCGTTGCCGTGCTCACGCGGCCTCCTGTAGCGGGCCGTAGAGCACGATGCCCACGACGAGGTAGACGACGGCGAAGGGGGCGAGGATCTTCAACCATTGGGTGCCCGACGACACGCTGCCGCTGAGCGCCGCCTGCCACATCTTGGAACCGGCCAGCAGCACCGGTGCCAGCACCGGCAGCACCAACAGGGGCAGCAGCGTGTCGCGCACGCGCAGGCCGGCCGACAGCGCGCCGTAGAGGACGCCGGCGCAGGCCAGGCCGACGGTGGCCAGCAGGCTCGCCACCACCGCGAGCCAGACCACGTGCACGCGCACGTCGAAGAGGAACGTCACGCCTGCCCACAGGACGAGCTGGAGCGCGAGCAGCTGCAGGGCGACGGCAGCCGCCTTGCCGAGGAAGATGCCGGCGGGGTCGATGCCCGAGAGGCGCAGACCGTCGCGGGTGCCCTCTCCGGACTCGACGGCGACGCTGCGCTGGATCGCCAGCACGGTGGAGAACAGCAGCGCCACCCAGAAGATCCCGGGCGCTGCGTGACGCAGCGCGCTCTGGTCGGGTCCGATGGCGAACGCGAGCAGCACCAAGACCAAGACGGCGAACGGGACGACCTGCCACAGCCCCACGCGTGAACGCGCCTCGATCCGCAGGTCCTTGCCTGCGATCAGCACGGCGTCACGCCACATGCCAGGCCCCCACGGCGCGGGTCGCCTCCTCGGACTGCGGTGCGGGCACCGCAGTGAGCGTGACGCGGCGCCCGCCAGGCTCCTCGCCGGTCACGCGACCCCCGCCCATCGAGACGACGCGGTCGGCCAGCGGGACGGTGAGCTGCGGCTCGTGCGAGGAGAGGAGGACACTGGCGCCGCCGGCCACCGCCTCGCCGATCAGCTCACCCAGGAGGTCGCGGGTGGCCGCATCGAGGCCGGCGTGCGGCTCGTCGAGCAGCCAGAGCGCAGGGCGGCGGGCGAGCAACGCGGCCAGGGCCACGCGGCGCCGCTGCCCCGCGGAGAGCCGGCCCGCCGAGGTGGTGCGCAGGCGGCCCGTCAGGCCGAGGCGCTCGAGCGCCTCGTCGGCGCCGGCCACGGGAAGGCCGAGGGCGCGGACGGCGAAGCGGACGTTCTCCGCCGCGCTGAGGTCGTCGTAGAGGGGGGCGGCATGCCCCAAGAGGCCGACGAAACGCCGCACCGCCGTGTGATCCGCGGTGACGTCGACGCCGAGCACGGTCGCCTCCCCCGAGGTCACGGGCAGGAGCCCGGCGCAGGCCCGCAGCAGGCTGGTCTTTCCCGCGCCGTTGGGGCCGACGACGACCACGACCTCTCCCTGGTCGAGGGACAGGTCGACGCCGGCGAGGGCGGGGAAGCGGCCGGCGAGAGCGACAGCGTCACGGAGGAGGACAACAGGGGCCATGGCCTTCCCCACCATGGTAGGGGGGGTGGGTCCCGGGGTTCCAAGCGGGCAGGCCCGCGTTCGGGCCGTGATCAGGGAAGGGAAAAAGCCCAGGCGTAGCTGAACGGGATTCCCCGGTGGGCCGCCCAGCCGGGCTTGAGCCGGACGAACTCGTCGTCCACGAGCACCTCGAGCATCTCGCCGGGGACGAGACCGGCGGCGAGGGCAGCCGCCACGTGCTCGCTCGGCAGGTGGAGGTGGGTCTCGATGGCCACCGGCTCGCCGTCGGGGTCGTCGAAGTGGGTGGGCATGCCGACCGCCATGAGGAAGAAGGGGTGCACGCCGACGACGACGAAGTGGCCGGCCGGCCGGAGGAGCCGGCGCGCCTCGAGGTAGAGCGGGCCGAGGGCCGGCAGGTGCTCGTCGACGAGGACGCAGGTGACGAGGTCGTAGGCGCGTGCCGGGAGTCCGCTGGCGCGCACGTCGGCCTCGACCAGGCGGTCGTGGCGGCCGTTGGCGCGGGCGAGCTCGAGCATTTCCGGCGTGACGTCGACGCCGTCGATCGGGAAGTCGCCGCGGGAGCGCAGCCAGCGCGCCGTGCGGCCGGACCCGCAGCCGAGGTCGGCGGCGCGTTCGACCTTCGCCCAGTCGACGGACTCGAGACGATCGAGCAACGCCAGGTCCATGGCGTTCTCGACGGTGGCGTCGTAGGTGGACGACCAGGCGGCGTAGCCCTCGCGCACGCCGACGGCGCGGTAGTGGCGCCGGTCGAACTCGGCGAAGTCCGGCGTGCGCGCGCGGACGTCGGCTCCGGGCGGGTCCGATCCCATCTCGGTTTGCGTCTCGGGTTCGGAGTTCGCGGTGCGCGTGTTCGTCCTCAGCCGCCGCTACTGCATGTGGGCCAGCGCGTTGATGGCGTCGAGCGAGGTGCCGGCGTCGCCGGCGATCTCGGCGCGGGCGAACGCCCGCAACGCCAGCTCGTGGGCGACCAGGAGGTCGGCCGCCTCCTTCTCGGACGGATCGAGCTCGCCGATGCGCCGGTACATGGCGCAGAACCGCGACGTGATCGGCTCGAAGGTGGCCAGGAGGTCCGTCCACGGCGTGTCGGCCGCGCCCGCCAGGGCCTCCGCCGTCTTCAGCGACTCGGGGTCGGACGCGGTCGACAGCCCGGCGCGCTCGAGGGTGGGCGCGATGGCCTCCTTGGTGCGGCGCTCGAGCTCGGAGAGCACTCGCATCTTGGCCACGTGGTCCTCGTCGTCCATCCGGTCGGCCATGCGCCCGAACAGCGCCTCCCCCAGGACCTCGCCCTGGTACGCCTTGACCCAGAGCACATCGAGCGGATCGTCCCCCGAGTAGACCTGGTCGAACTGCCGGGTCCCGACCTCTGGTGCGGTGGGCCCGGTCGTGGCGTGGGTTTCGGTCATGCCGGCGACGATATCGCTGGCCTGTCTCGGGCGTCCTGAGACGCGTCGGTAGTCTGCGCAGCGTCCCATGGCGACCGTGCTGATGCCGCTGCCGGCCTGCGACTTCGACCCGAGCGAGGTCGCGGTGAGCTGGCGTGTGCTCACCGGGGCCGGGCACCGGGTGGTGTTCGCCACGCCGTCGGGGCAGGCGGGCGTGGCGGACGACCTGATGGTGACCGGCCGGGGGCTGGACCCCTGGGGCTTCGTGCCGGGCGCGCGCCGGGTGGTCGTCGTCGGCCGGTTCCTGCGCGCCGACGCCTCGGCCCGGCAGGACTACGCCGCCCTGGTGACGGACGAGGGATTCCGGTCGCCGATGCACTGGGCGGCGGCACGCCGCAGTGCGTACGACGCGTTGCTGTTGCCCGGCGGGCACCGCGCCCGCGGGATGCGCGACTACCTCGAGAGCCTCGAGGTCCAACAGATGGCGATCGACGCGTTCCGTTCCGACAAGCCGGTCGGGGCGATCTGCCACGGCGTCCTCGTGGCGGCGCGGGCCGTCGACCCGACCACGGGGCGCTCGGTGCTCCACGGGCGCCGCACCACCGCCCTCACCTGGGCGCTGGAGCAGCGAGCCTGGGGCGTCGCGCACTGGACCCGCTTCTGGGACTCCAACTACTACCGGACCTACGTCGAGGAGCGCGGCCAGGGGTGGGGCTACATGTCGGTCCAGCGGGAGGTGACGCGCGCCTTGGCCTCACCGGCCGACTTCGAAGACGTCGGCCGGGACGTGCCGGACTACCGGCGCAAGACCAGCGGGAGGGCACGGGACACGCTGGAGGACGCGCGGCCGGCGTGGGTGGTGCGCGACGGCCGCTACGTGTCGGCGCGCTGGCCGGGCGACGTGCACACGTTCGCGTCCACGTTCGCCGGGGTCTTGGACGAGGTGGAAGCTGAGGGCGCTACGGGGGGACGTGACCGGCCGCAGGGGCGTTAGCTCTTGGAGAGCCGGCCCAGGCCGATGTCGTTCAGGAAGTTCGAGAGCTGCGTCGAGACCCAGGTGACGTTGTCGGTCAACAGCAGCACGCCGAAGGTGATCAGCACGAGCCCCGCCACGAGCTCGATCGCCCAGAGCCAGTGGCGGGTGCGCGCCAGCACCGTCGTGAGCCGTTCGAACGCGAGGCCCACCAGCACGAAGGGAACGGCCAGCCCCAACGAGTAGGCGAACAGCAGCAGCACCCCGCCCGCCAGCGTCCCGTTGCGGGCCGCGAGGCTGAGCACGACCCCGAGCACGGGACCGATGCAGGGGGTCCAGGCGAAGGCGAACGCCATCCCCATGACCGGCGCCGCCCACATGCCGAGCCTCGACGGCCTCACGTCGAAGCGGTGCTCGCCCGTGAGGCGGGAGACGACGCCCAGCGTCCCCGAGCCGGCGTGGGCCCACACCCGCGCCGGCAGGGCGCTGAAGAGCATCACGACCCCGAGAAGGACGATCACCGCACCGCTGACATGGGCGAGGGTGATCTCGTGCGCATCGAGCAGCCGTCCCACGCTCGAGGCCGCAGCACCCAGCGCGACGAACACGATCGTGAAGCCCGCGACGAACAGCCCGATGCCGCGCAGTACGGGCCGCAGGGCCGCCGAAGCCGTGGCTCCGTCGCCCCGCGCCTCCAGCTCGGCGGCCGAGAGGCCCGAGACCATCGACACGTAGCCCGGGACCAGCGGCAGGACGCACGGCGAGATGAACGAGAGGATCCCGGCGCCGAACGCGACCAGGGCGCCGGCCGGATTGGCCGAGATCGCGGCCGGTGCGGCAAGGGCGTGGAGCGCGGCGGCCCCCGCCTAGTTGAGGCTCTTGCGGACCAGATTCATGTCGGCCTCGACCATCATCTGGACCAGTCCTGGGAAGTCGACCTCCGGACGCCAGCCAAGGACGTCGTGCGCCTTAGCGGGGTGGCCCACGAGGAGGTCGACCTCGGCCGGACGCAGGAACCGCTCGTCGATGACGACGTGCTGCTCCCAATCGAGGCCGGCCGCTTCGAAGGCCAGTCGGCACAGCTCGCGGACCTCGTGCGTCACGCCCGTCGAGACCACGTAGTCGTCCGGGGCGTCCTGCTGGAGCATGAGCCACATGGCGCGCACGTAGTCGCCGGCGTACCCCCAGTCGCGCTGCGAATCGAGGTTGCCGAGGGCCAGTTTCTCGTCCAGCTTGTGCGCGATCCGGGCGACGCCGTGTGTCACCTTGCGCGTCACGAACTCGAGGCCGCGACGGGGCGACTCGTGGTTGAACAGGATCCCCGACGAGGCGTGCAACCCGTAGCTCTCGCGATAGTTGACCGTGATCCAGTGGCCGTACACCTTGGCCACCCCATAGGGGCTGCGTGGGTAGAAGGGCGTGGACTCCTTCTGGGGGACCTCGAGGACCTTGCCGAACATCTCCGACGAGCTGGCCTGGTAGAAGCGGATCTCGGGGTCGACGAGCCGGATGGCGTCCAGCATCCGGGTGACGCCCATGGCGGTGGTCTCGCCCGTGAGCACGGGCTGGTTCCAGCTGGTCTGCACGAACGACTGCGCGGCCAGGTTGTAGACCTCGGTCGGGCGGTGGTCGCGGAGCATGTTGATCAGCGACACCTCGTCGAGGAGGTCACCCGCGACCAGTTCCATCTGGTCCTGGATGTGGGCGATGCGCTCGAAGGTGACCGTGCTCGAGCGGCGCACCATGCCGATGACCGTGTAGCCCTGCGACAACAGGAACTCAGCCAGGTAGGAGCCGTCCTGCCCGGTGACCCCGGTGATCAGTGCCCGTTTCGCCATCGGAGCAACGGTAGTCGAAGCGCGAGTGGGCGAACCCGCACGCCTACAGTGCCGACGTGCCGACTGCGAGCATCGTGTCGTTCCGGCTCGGGGGCGGCGACGGCGTCGCGGTCGAGGCCGCGAAGTGGGACGCTGCTCTGGGCCACCTCGGATGGGACGTCCGGCGCGTGGCCGGTGGGGGCGAGGGGGTCGACACCGTGCTACCGGGATTGGCGATGGACGCCGCCGAGCCGCCGACGCGCACTGCGCTGACCGACGCGCTGGCGCCGGCCGACCTGGTGGTCGTCGAGAACGTGTGCTCGCTGCCACTCAACCCCGCCGCGGCGCAAGTGGTCGCCGCCGTGTGCGCCGGGCGGCCCACGGTGCTCCACCACCACGACCTTCCCTGGCAGCGTCCGCACCTCGCCCATCTCCCGCCACCGCCCGACGACCCGGCCTGGGCGCACGTGACCATCAACGAGCTGAGCCGATCGGAGCTCGCGGCACGCGGCCTGCGGGCGACGACGATCTACAACTCGTTCGACCCCGACCCACCGGCCGGGAACCGCGAGGCGACGCGGCGCGCGCTCGGCGTGGCCGAAGACAGGTCGCTGCTGCTCCAACCGACGCGGGCACTGGCGCGCAAGAACATCCCCGCCGCGCTCGACCTGGCCGAGGCCGTCGGCGCGACGTATTGGCTCCTCGGCCCGCCCGAGGACGGGTACGGGCCCGAGCTCGAGCGGCTGGTCGAACGGGCGCGGTGCGACGTGGTGCTGGGCCCGCCCGTGGGGGGCTGCTCGGTGGCGGACGCGTACACGGCGTGCGACCTCGTGCTGCTGCCGTCGTCGTGGGAGGGCTTCGGCAACCCGTCGGTGGAGTCGGCGACGTACCGGCGCGCCCTGGCCGTCGGCGAGTACCCGGTGGCCGCCGAGCTCGCCGCCTTCGGTTTCCGCTGGTTCCACCCGTCGGACCCTGGGCCCGTGGCGGCCTGGCTGCGCGAACCCGACACCGAGCTGCTGGCGCACAACCATCGAGTCGCCGTCGAGCATTTCAATCTGGCCGACCTGCCTCGCCGGCTGGAGCGCGTGCTGACCGAGATGGAGGGTCTTCCGGCCACCCTCTGACCGATCGGTAACCTGGAGCGAATGTCCAGTGCAGTCCAGGCCGCTCCCCGACGGTTGACCGCCGAGCAGCGCCGCCGTCAGCTCCTCGCCGTTGCGCTCGAGCTCTTCGCCCACCGGGGGTACCGGGCCACGACGATGGACGACATCGCCGAGGCGGCCGGGGTCACCAAGCCCCTGCTCTACCAGCACTTCTCCTCGAAGCGCGCCCTGTACCTGGAGCTGGTCGACTCGATCGCCCACGACCTGCTGGGGGCGATCCAGCGGGCCGTCAGCCAGGCAGAAGGGCCGCGCCAGCAGGTCGAGCTGGGCTTCGCCGCGTACTTCCGGCTCGTCGTGAGCCACGAGGCGGCGTTCCGTCTTCTCTACGGGAGGGATCTCGCCGGCGACGACGAGCTGGGGCGGGGGCTGCGCACGGTCGAGGACGCGATCGCCGAGGCGATCGACCCGCTGATCGACGCCGGGCTCGACGACGACCACCGCCGGCTGCTCGCCTACGGGATCGTCGGGATGGCCGAAGGGGCCAGCCGCCGCTTCCTGGAGCACCGCCCAGTCACCGAGGCCGAGGCCGAAGAGGAGGCGCAGAGGCTGGCGGGGCGGATCGCCGACCTGGCCTGGGCGGGGTTGCGATCGGTGCACAAGGACTGAGGTCCCGTGCACTGACGTGACGGACTGAGGTCCCGTGCACGAGCACTGACGTCCTTCGCTCACACCAGCTTGATCAGGGTGCGGCACAGGTCCCAGAGCTCGTCGGCGCACGCCGCGTAGACGTCGTCGTCGTGGCCGGCGGGGTCCATCACGTCCTCGTCGTCGGAGAGGTCCACCTCGGCCAGGCCCAGCCCGGCGACGCGGGCGGGCAGCCCCGGGGGGCCGGTGGGAAGGTCGGTGCAGAGCCGGCGCAACGTCGCCGTCTTCGCCGCCGCGTCAGGGAAGCGCCGGCGGACGAAACGCACGTGGTCCGCCTCCATGACCACCACCAGCTCCGCGTGCACGAGATCGACGCCCTGGACCTGGCGGCTGCGGTGCCGGCGGAAGTCGGCACCTGCGAGCTCGGGGATGCGCAGGAGCGCGGTGCGGGTGCGCAGCCCCATCGGCTGCCCGTCGATGCTGTGGGTGCCCGCCGTGACGATGCGGAGCGGATCGGGGCGGCCGTCGCCCAACGCCTCGAGCATGAACCCGGCCATGACCGAGCGCGCCGCGTTGCCCGTGCACAGCACGAGGAGGTCGGTCATGGCGCGGCGAGGAGCAGCGCCGGCGCGTCCTCGTCGAGCGCGTGCTGCGCGTGGCGCCGGGTGCTGGTGAGGAACATCAGGTCGCCGCGTTCGGTGCGTTGCACGATCATGGACGCCACGATGGCCATGAGCACGCCGTGGAAGGTGTCGAGGCGGACGTCCGCGCGCAATTGCTCCATCGTGTAGTCGCGCACCCCGCGCCGGGTCAGCCCCTCGTGGTACCGCGCGAGGAGGTCGTCCTGGTGGGCACGGCGGTCCTCGGTGCTGAGGCAGCCGCCCAGGAAGTACGCCACGTCGACCGAGGCGCCCGCCCACGTCGTGGTCTGCCAGTCGACCACCACCGGGCGCGGGTTCTCGGGCTGGAAGAGGAGGTTGTCGAGGCGGAAGTCGCCGTGGGTGGCCGTGCGGGGACCGGCGTGGCGCGCGAGGTACACCGGCATCTTGTCGACGAAGATGCGGCAGACCTCCTGGTGCTCGGGCGCCAGCTCGTCGGCGTAGCGGTCGAGGAATCCCGGCAGCAGCGACGCCACCATCGCGGCGAAGAACTCCGAGGAGTCCGGCGAAGCGCGGTTCAGCCAGTCGAGTCGGGCCAGGTCGGTGGCGTCCCAGCACGGCGCGTGCAGGCCGGCCATCTCGTCGAGGACGGACGCCGCGACGTCGGGGCCGCACGCCTCGATCTGGTCGCCTTGGCGCGCCCCGGTGATGTCCTCCATGAGAAGAGTGAACCAGCCGGTCTCGGGCTCCACCTCGGCCACGTAGACGGCGGGCACCCGGGCGCCGATACGGGCGGCGACCTCGCGGTAGAAGCGGACCTCTATCTCGTAGGCGCGGAGCGCGAGGCCGGTGTTGCGGCTCTGGTCGTCGGCCGAGGCGAACTTGCCCACCACGGCCCTGGGCCCCGCGCCGGGCTCGTCATAGCCCAGGGTGAAGCGCGTCGTGTCCGCCATCTGGCCCGTGCCGATCGGCGCAGCCTCGAGACCGTCGACCCGGGCGCCCGCGTCGAGCAGCCCGGCGGCTCTGAGCGCTCCGGTCAGCCACTCGGGCGTGACGTCGGCGGCGTGGCGCAGCAGGGGCTGAGGTGGCGGGCGCACGCCGGCCGACACTATTGGACGCACCCGTCGTTCAGTGGAGCTGCACGCAGTCGATGGCGTCGTAGCCGCACACCGACCACACCCGCCGGAAGTGCGACGAGGTCCCGACCAGCAGGAGGCCGTCGGGGTGGGCGTGCGCGCTGTCCAACAGCGCCCACATCCCGGCGGCGTCGATGAAGTCGAGCTCCGTGACGTCCACGACGGGCTCGGGCACGTCCTCGAGCGCCTCGCTCAACCAGCGGCCGACGCGATCGGCCGACGCGGCGTCCACCTCGCCGGAGAGGGCGATGCCGCCGGGCCCGGCGTGCAGCGCGAACGGGGGCGGATAGCCCACCGCACCGCCGCGCAGGGAGTGCACCGCGGCCAGGTCGCTCATCACGTCGGGCTCGGTCTCGCGCTGGTCGCAGGCGCAGACGACGATGCTCGGGAGTCCGGCGATGAGCACGTCGGCCCGCAATTCGTAGCCGTACCAGTCGTCGCGCACGCCGTCGGTGCGCAGGAGCGGCGCGACCTCCGAGCAGACCCGGAGGCCCTCGAAGCCGTCACGCAGTGCCTGCTCGACGAGCAGGGCGTGCCCGGCCAGGCGGATGTCGGGTTGCAAGGAGCCTTGCGACAGATAGGCGCAGGTGACGTCGCCCATGATCAGGCGTCCCCGCGCCATCAGCGACCCGGCGTCGAGGCCGGCCTCGCCGAGGACGGCGAGCGACCGGCGCAGCTGCTCGGGGGAGGCCAGGTACATCAGGCGCTCGTTCGCATCGAGCCCGGCGGTGAAGTACTCGACCAGGAATTTCCCGTGGGCCGAGTCGGAACGGTACGACCAGCAGGCGTGACTGCTCCGAAGCAACTCGCCGGGCCGGACGGAAGACCTAACCCCCATTTCAGGGAGACTACCCAAGCGCCCGCTGGGCCGGAGGGCGGCCAGCTCCGCGGCGTGCGAGGCCCCGAGCGGGACGTCGAAGGGCCAAAGGCCCCTGCGCCTCAGGCCTGGTCGGCGAGGATCCGGAGGATCTCGCCGAGGTGCTCGACGACGAGGAGGTGGCCCTCCCCGGGGCAGGGGTGGAATTCGAGCCCCGGGGATCCGGCGGGCGACGAACTCTCCGTGGGCGAACGGCACGTTCTTGTCGGCGTCGCCGTGCCACACGTGGACCGGGACCGAGATGTCCTCGAGCCGGAAGCCCCAGTCGCGCACGAAGAGGACGAAGTCCTGGGCCGTCGCTTGGGCAGTCGTGGCCGAGGCCCGGCGCCCGTCCGCCACGAAGGCGGCGCGCACGTCGGGCCGATCCAACAGCGCGGCGTCGGCCTCGGCCATCCGCTTCTTCGCTTCGCTCAGCGCCCGTTCGGGCCAGCGCCGCGTCACGAAATCCAAGACGAAGAAGAGCGGCGTCAAGGCGGCGGGCGCGCGGGAGGCCAGTGCGGTCGCGCCGCGGTTGAAGCCGTCCATCGACGCACCGAGCTCCGGGTCCGCCGTCGGCCCGACGCCGCTGACGATGGCGGCACCGCTGACCCGGTCCCCGCCGAGCGCGGCGCACACGGCGGCGTGGGGCCCGCCGCCCGAGATGCCCATGACGGCGAAGCGGTCGATCTTCAGGTGGTCGGCGAGCGCGTGCACGTCAGTGGCCCAGTCGCGCAGGGTGCGCCCGCGCTGGAAGGTGCTGTGGCCGTAGCCGGGCCGGTCGAGCGCGATGAAGCGAACGCCCGATCCCGCGATGGTCTTCCGGTCGAAGGAGACCTGCAGGCGTGAGCCAGGCGTGCCGTGGAACACGAGCACCGGGGTGCCGCGAGCCTTGCCCGTCTCGAGCCAGGCCAGCTCGCGCCCGTCGGGCAGCTCCATCACCCGCGTGTCGACCACGCTCCCGACCGTACATCGGGGCGGACGCGCCATGGCCGGAGCCCGGTGCGGTGCACCGGCTCCGGCCATTCCACAGGCGTCGATCGACCGAGTGGGGGCGTCGCCCACCCGAGTCGGGTGCCCGGTCCCGGTTCAGCCCGCCGTCGCCGCCGCGGCGAGGCGGTCCGCTTCCTCGGCGGAGAGATCCAGGTCGTCGAACTCCGGCACCGGGACCTCCGCCGCGGGGCCCTCGGCCCGCGGCGCCGGGGCCATGTGGGGGATCGCGACGGTCCGCGGCACGCCGAAGAGCACGGTCAGGAGCGAGCCCACCGTGAAGAGCGCGCCCACGGCGAAGACCTGGTCGAGCGCGTGGATGGACGACGCCGAGGTCGCACCCGCCGCCAGCTGTGCGTGGCCGGCCAGAGAGTTGAACGCCGTGACCAACACCGCGAGCCCGATCGCCGCGCCGAGTTGCTGCGACACGTTGACGAGGCCGGACGCGGCGCCGGCGATCTCGGGCTCCACGTCGGCCAGCGAGGCGGACGTGAGCGCCACGAACGTGATGCCGGCGCCGGCTCCGATCAGCACGAGGCAGATCACCACGAACCCGTACGAGGTCTGCGGCCCGACACGGGTGGCCAGCAACAGGCCGACGGTGGCAAGGACGCTTCCGGACAACATGACCGACTTCTCGGGCAAGCGCCGGAGCAAGACCCGGCTGGTCAACTGCGACGAGAGGAACACCGCCACCGGCATGGGCACGAAGGCCAGACCGGCCTGCAGCGGCGAGAACCCCTGGACGTCCTGGAGGAATTGGGCCATGAAGTAGAAGAGTCCGTAGAAGCCTGCGTACATCAGCGCCCGTGCCCCGTTGGCCGCGTTGCGCGTGCGGTGTGAGAGCAGCCGCAGCGGCAGGATCGGCTCTTCGGCGCGGGACTCATGACGGAGGAAGTAGGCGAACACGACCACGCCGGCCACGAGCGCCCCGAGCGACAGGACGTTCGTCCAGCCGAGCGAGCCGG
Organism: uncultured Acidimicrobiaceae bacterium; assembly: GCA_963763575.1. Lineage (GTDB taxonomy): Bacteria > Actinomycetota > Acidimicrobiia > Acidimicrobiales > RAAP-2 > Bog-473. The sequence continues at coordinate 157,505 of CAVXPD010000018.1, read as the reverse complement.
CCTCCACGAGGCCGAACACGACGCCGGTCACGCCGAGGGTGCAGGTGAGCGCGCCCACCAGGTCGAAGTGGCCGTGCCGGCGCTCGGTCTCCGCGATGACGTTGCGGCCGAGGAACCACACGACCACACCGATCGGGACGTTGACGAACATCACCCAGCGCCAGGACACCAACTGGGTCAACAACCCTCCGCTGACCAGCCCGATGGCACCGCCGGCCGCGGACACGGTCGTGTAGAGGCCGATCGCGCGCACCCGCGGCGGCCCCTCGGGGAAGGCGGTGGTGAGGAGCGAAAGCGCGCAGGGTGCGGCCAGCGCGGCGCCCAGGCCCTGGACGGCCCGGGCGGCGAGCAGGGCCCACCCGCTGAAGGCGAGGCCGCCCACCAGCGAGCTGATGGTGAAGACGGCGATGCCGAGCAAGAAGACCCGGCGGCGCCCGAAGATGTCACCGGCGCGGGCGCCGAGAAGGAGGAACCCCCCGAAGGTGAGGATGTAGGCGTTCAGGACCCACGAGAGCGTGCTGGTGGAGAAGCCCAGGTTCCGCTGAATGTGCGGGAGCGCGACGTTGACGATGGTCGTGTCGAGCACGACCATCAGCTGGGCGGTGAGGATCACCAAGAGCAGCACCGAGGGGCCCCGGAGACGGCCTCCAACCCCGCGACCAGGCATTTTGGGCGTCGATGTCACCGGGGCCGGGCGCGCCGGGGCTAGGGAAGGATTAGGCATTGACGAGGACCTTTCGGCTGGTATCCTGATGAAGCGGAAGCTTCTTCCGGTTAGTATACGGAGGGTGCTTCCGTTTAGCAACACATTTGGGGGCGAATCAGGAAAATGGCCACGACACAAGGCATGACAGAGGCCGGGGTCCCTTCCCCGGAGGCCGGACCCGGCGACGGCGAGCGGCCCAAGCGGGCCGACGCCCGGCGAAACCAGCAGCTCCTCGTCGCGGCCGCCCGGGCCGTGTTCTCGGCCCAGGGTGTGGGGGCGCCAATGGAATCGATCGCCAAGGAGGCCGGCGTCGGGGTGGGGACGCTCTACCGCCACTTCCCCAACCGGCTCGACCTGGTCGAGGCGGTCTACGAGTCCGACGTCGCGGCGCTGGCGTCGACGGCGCAGCGCGTGATCGCGGAGCTCGAGCCGGGCCCCGCCGTCGACGCGTTCTTCGATGCGTTCGTGCGCTACGCGCAGACGAAGCAGGCGCTGTTGGGCGAGCTCCAGCAGGCCTTCGCGAAGAACCCTGAGCTGCGGTCGCGGTGCCGCGACCTGATCGAGTCCTCGTTCGACGTGGTCATCGAGCGCGCCAAGCAAGCCGGCGCCGTCCGCAACGACATCAGCGGCTCGGACGTCATGGCGCTCGTCGCTCCGGTCTGCACGAACTCGAGCATCTCGGCCGACCAGTCCGAGCGCCTCGTCGGGATGATCCTCGACGGATTGCGCGTCGGCGCCGACGAGCCTGCCGCAGTCTGAGGCCGAGGTTCTGGATCAGACCGGCAATTGGCCGATGATGGCGTGCCGGGTCTCGGCCACCTGCCCGCCGACGACCCGGTAGAGGCTCAGGCCGCGGTAGTCCAAGCCGTTCGGCATGTGCCCGGTCCAGGCGGCGGCGATCGTGTCGTCACGCGCGACCAACGCGTCGATGTCGTACGCGATGACTCCGCCCGCGAGCTCGACCGCATGGTCGTAGTCGTCGCGGGCACCCTGCGGCCCGTGACCGGGCGGCGTGTGGCCGTAGTCGACGTAGTCGGGCGACACGATCTCTTCGAATCGCTCGGGCTGACCCTCGCTGTAGGCGGCGAAGAACGCCCGCACCGCTTCCTCCGGGGTCATGGCGTCAGTCATCACCGCCTCCATCGAGCGCGCGATCGAGGTTCACGGCTGCGCTGATGAGCGCGAGATGGGTGAAGGCCTGCGGGAAATTCCCCCGGGCCTCACCGGTCATCGCCGTCTCCTCGGAGAACAAGCCCAGGTGGTTCGCGTAGCCGAGCATGCTCTCGAACATGAACCGGGCGTCGTCCAAGCGGTCCCGGTCGGTGTTCCCGGCGCGCGTCAGCGCCTCGACCAGCCAGAAGGTGCAGATGTTGAACGTCGCTTCGTCACCGGGAAGCCCGTCGGGGCTCTCCAGGCTGTTGTAGCGATACACGAGGCCGTTGGCGACGAGGCCGCCGTCCTCGGGCGTTCTGTTGATGGCGTCGATGGTCGCAAGCATCTTCGGGTCGTTCGGAGCGACGAAGAAGACGAGCGGCATCATGAGGGCGCTGCCGTCCAACGTGTCGCTGTCGAAGGCCTGCATGAACGCCTGGTGTTTGTCGCTCCATCCGCTCCTCATGATCTCCTCGTACATCTGGTCCCGCACCTGGCGCCAACGGTGTCGGTCGGAAGGAAAAGAGCGCTTGTCGGCGAGACGCAGGGCCCGGTCGAGGGCAACCCAACACATCAGTTTCGAATAGACCCAGTTCTGGTTCTCACCGCGCGTCTCCCAGATGCCTCTGTCGGCGCGCTGCCAGTTGTCGCACACCCAGTCGACGAGCCCTCTCAGCGACGTCCAGAAGTCATAGGAGATCGGCGCCCCGTGCTTGTTGTACAGATACACGGAGTCCATCAGCTCACCGTAGATGTCCAGCTGGAACTGCTTCTCCGCCTTGTTTCCGACCCTCACCGGGCGCGACCCCTTGTAACCGTCGAGATGGTCGAGCTCTTCTTCGGCCAGGTCGTGCCGGCCGTCGATGCCGAACATGATGGGAAGAGAACCATCGGGATTGAGCTCGTGACACCGGGCCTCGAGGAACTTCATGAACGCAGCGGCCTCCTCGGTGAAGCCGACGCGCAGCAGGGCGTAGAGCGTGAAGGCGGCGTCTCGCACCCAGGTGTAGCGGTAATCCCAATTGCGCGTCCCGCCGACCTCCTCGGGCAGCGAGCAGGTGGGCGCGGCGACGATGGCGCCGGTGGGATCGAAGGTCAGAAGCTTGAGGGCGAGGGCCGAGCGGTGCACGATTTCGCGCCATCGCCCCCGGTACGTGCTCTTCGCAAGCCACTGATGCCAGTACTCGACCGTCTTGGTGAGAAGGTGAAGCTGGAGCTCGGGGGTATAGCTCAGGTCGTCGCTGTTCGGATCGGCCTCGCCGAAGACGAAGGACTCCTCGTCACCCTGGTCGAGGGTGAACTCGGCCACGGCCGCGTGGTCGTCGATCCGCAGCGGCACCCCGCACCCGAGCGCCACGTCGAGGATGGAGGACCGGAACCACGCCCCACCCTTGGCGAGCTCGACCCGGTGAGGCCGACGAGCGAAGTCGAAGGCGGGAGCACATCGCATCCGTAGGGTCACGGTGCCACGGATGCCCCGGACGTGGCGGATCACGCATTTCCGTCCGTGGCGCTCGGCGGCTGGACCGCACGGCATGTAGTCGGCGATCTCGGCGACGCCGGAACCCACCATGAACCGGGTCACCAGGACATTGGTGTCGGGAAAGTACAGCTGCTTGGCCCGGCACTGGTCAGTTGGCTCGATGACGAACCGGCCGCCCTTCTCGTCGTCGAGCAGGGCGGCGAAGACGCTGGGCGAGTCGAAATGGGGCAAGCAGAGCCAGTCGATCGACCCGGCCCCCCCGACCAAGGCGGCGGTCTGCATGTTCCCGATGAGGCCGTAGCTCTCGATCGGCTGGTACGCCACGACGACTCTCCTTCGACTCGACCATTCGAGACCCCGGGCGTCTCGGGAGTTGTCGCCCTGAGAGCGACCCCGGAACCAAGGCGTCAGTATCCCCGAAGCAGACCGTCCTGATCACGTCCGTCTCGAACCGCGGCCGCCCCGACCATGCTCAAGAGCGGTAGCTCCCCTGGCGGAACTCTTCGACGAGCGACGGATGGGAGGGAACCCAGCCCAGCTCGGTCTGCGCCCTGGTCGCGTCGGTCTCCTGGTCGAGCAGCAGGACGTCGGCGAAGTACTCGCCCAGTCGCTGCTTGGCCTCCTCGTCGGAGCCGGGCACGGCTCCGGGGGCGCCCACCGCGACCGCGGCCGCCTCGGTCAGGTCGGCCACGGTCGACTTCGCACCGTTGCCCAGCACGTAATAACCCCGGGCGGCGTCGTCCTCAACGCACGGCCGAAGAAGTCCGCGAGGTCGGCCACGTGCACGGTCGACCAGTGCTGGCGTCCCGTCCCGATCATGACCAGGTTGCCGTCGTCGTCCCGAGGCGAGCCGAGGAGGACGCCGGGGACCCCTCCCCCGCCGTCGCCGTAGGCGACGCTCGAGACGGGGACGACGCCGCGGACACCGGTGGCATCGAGCAGCCTTCGCTCGATCGGCTCCTTCCACGCCACCATGGCCGGCGCCTCGAAGGGCGAGGCCTCGTTGATCGCGGTGTTGTCGCCGTAGACCCAGGCCCCGCTGATCTGGACGTAGGGCCGGCCGGAACCGTCGTAGGTCTCGATGACCGCGTCGACCATGGCGGAGTCCATGTCCGCGCTGGTGGTGTCGCCGGGGCTCGCCGTGTGGACCGCGCCGTCGCTGTCCTTGAGGACGTCGGCAACGGACGGCCGGTCGAAGAGGTCCACGACCGTGGCCTTGGCGCCCTTCGCTTCGACGGTTTGCGCCTGCGCGTCGTCCCGGACGAGCGCCACGACTTCGTGTCCCCGGCCGACCAACTCCGTCAGGACGTGCGATCCGACGAACCCGGTGGAGCCCGTAAGTGCCACTCTCATGCTGACCACCTCCTGCGTAAACGGCTCCAAACTACCGTACATCCCGTTACTTGAAGTGTCAAGTCTTTACCCAGTGAGTGCCCGTCATCGGGGTCCTCGGAGCGGAGCCGTCTTGCATGGAACTCGGGACGGAAGCAGCCCTGGGACATGCGAATAGGAGCTTAGGGTCTCCGGGGTCGGTGCGCCCCTGCGCCAGGTGGAACGGAGAGAGACGTTCGTCGACTTCCAGCACCAGACCATGAAGCTTCAAGTGAGTTACTGGTATTTGGGCTCTCTCGTTGTTAGGGTTTCGTCAATGACGAACGGCGGAACTCGAGACTCCGGCGAGCAGGACGTCGAGTGGCTCACCCCCGAACAGCTCGAATCCTGGCTTTCGGTAGTCCGGATGATGACGTGGCTTCCCTGGTCGATCGACCAGCAGCTGCAGCGAGACTCGAAGCTGCGGATGGTCGAGTACCAGGTTCTCGCCATGTTGTCCGAGAGGCCTCAGCGAACCATGCGAATGAGCGCGTTGGCCGACGTCACCAACGCGTCACTGTCGCGCCTCTCGCATCTCGTTGACCGCATGGAGAAAAAGCGCTGGGTGTGCCGCGAATCGGATCCCAGCGACGGACGATTCACCAACGCGATCCTCACGGACAAGGGATTCGAAGTGCTGGCTGCCGCCGCACCCGGCCACCTCCGACACGTGCGTTCGCTCGTGGTGGACGTGCTGACACCCGAGCAGCTTCGTCGCCTGGGCCGAGACGCCGCGCGCATCATGGCCCGCATCGACACATCGGTCGTCAATTAACCGGGCGGGCGTGACCCGAGGCTCCGGGGCTACCTGACGCTCGAGCCTGATCCCACCGGCGGCCGCACCCGGGTCGTTCGCCTTACGGGCAAGGGACGCCGCGTGAACGACCTGCCCTACAAGGTGCCTCCTCGTTCGAGGAGGCCTTCGCGCGGCAACAGGGCCGATGCCGCTTCGCCGAGTTCAAAAGGGCGCTCGAGGAGGAGCAACGCGGAGCACACGAAGGGGCTGGAATACTGGTGAGCGGTGACCCTCGACCTGCGGACCCGGCTCGATGAAGACGTCGAGTCGATCGACGTCTCGGATTTCTTCGAGGCGGAGTTGCCCCGACTGGCGGCCGAGCGATCCTATCTGGCCGTGCCCGGGGCCCTGGAGCTCGACGTGGCCCCGCTCTCCCTCGAATTCCCGGAAGGCACCTGGACGCTGTCCGTCACGGACGACGCGGTCCGAGTTGCCGCCGGGGACTCCGGACACGCGTCGGTACGCCTCGACCAGGCCGAGCTGACCGACATCGTCTATGACCAGCGCACGCCGATGACGCTGTTGACGGCGGGAACGCTCGACATGCCGCGCGGCAACGTCGGTGACTTCCTCGACTGGTGGGTCGTTCTCCGGTCGCTCATTGACGCCCGCGCCGTGCACACCGCGGGTGGCGTCGAATTCACGGACCGCGACGGGGCGGAGCTCGACCTCGAGCGGTCCTTCAGCCTCGACGACGACTTGGTCGACATGAGCCATTTCCTCACCCAAGCGGGCTTCTTGCACCTCACCAACGTGTTCACTCCGGGCGAGATGGCGGAGGTGTCGGCCGACATCGACGCAGCGCTCGATCACTACAAGCCGGACGACGGACGATCGTGGTGGGCGACCACCGCGAGCGGCGAACAGCGGGCGGTCCGTCTGCAGTGGTTCCACGAGCAGAGCCCGATCACGTCGGCGCTCCTCCAGGACGACCGGCTCCTGCGGATCGCCTCCCTCACCTCGGACGGACACCGGCACCGTTCGGAGGGGAACACGATCGAGGCGCTGGTCAAACCGATCGGCGTCGTTCAAGGGATCTCGGACCTGCCGTGGCACAAGGACTGCAGCCTCGGTCGGCACTCGTACCGCTGCTGCAGCCTCACGGCCGGGATCTCGGTGACCGCAGCTGACGAACGATCGGGGCAACTTGGAGTCGTGGCCGGCTCGCACCGTGCCCTCGTCCAGCCGACCTTCTTCCGCCCTTCCTGGGGCCTGCCCGAGTTGCCGCTCCCCACCGAGGTCGGCGACATCACCGTCCACTGCTCGTGCACCCTGCACAAGAGTTACGCACCGGTGGAGCGTGAGCGCCGGGTGATGTACACGGACTTCACGCTGCCGTCGCCGGCGGACGACGAGAAGGCCACGCAGGGCGGGCGGGAAATCGCCCGTGTCCGCGAGCGGGCGTACAAGGTCGTCAGCCAGGCCCCTGGCTACGTCGGCTGATTCCCGAGGGACGTCCCGTCGCAAGCCGGAGTGGCCGTCAGACCGTCGGCTCGCGACACCCACTCCAGCAACGCTCCAGCAACTCACTTTGGAGCTCCCTAACGGGAGCTGTCAACGGCGCGTTGTTCCCAAACCGTTGAGGGCGTTCGCCGCGATCGAGACTGCTGTCGCCAGGTCATACGACGCGCCATCCTCACGGGCTTTTGCCGATGCTTCGTCGTCGAACCCGCCGATGTGCTCCTCGAGTGATCCGAGACGCGCTCTGATCTCCCAAGGGCGGTGTCCCTGGCCGCTCTGCAAGCGAAAGGCTTCGGCGGCACCGATCAGTTCGGTCGTCACGGAGTTGGCCTGGCCGCTCGCGTTCATGACGACTGCAGCAGCCTCGAGTGCATGCGCCGTGCAGCCAAGGTTTTCGTACGAAGCGAAGATCTGGAGAGCCTCGCTGATCGCTATGGCGCTGGCGGCGATATCACCTCTCTCGAGCGCAATGATGCCGCGTCCTTCGAGGTTGTGCGCGATTCCCATCGGAACGTTCGCGTTGCGCAACAACTGGTCCGCCTCTTCCGCCCTGGTTTCAGCCACCCCTAGATCGTCGCTGCGCAGTGACGCAACCCACAAGCAGTAGCCGAGGCCCATCTCGTCACCCTCTCGGCGAAAGTGAGCGATGGCCTCCGAGACTAGCCGGTCGACCTCCTCGAGGTCCCCCGCCGCCCACGCCGAATGAACCGCCAGATACTGGGACCACGCTGCAAGCCTGCTCTGACCGGCGGACCGAAAATGCTCTGTCGCACGTCGGTTTGCGTCGAGTGACACCGCCGCATCGCCTTGCTCGAACGCGATGTTCCCGATGGCGGCGCATGCCTCGCCCGCCGCCAAATCATCGATCAGCTGCATGCGCTCCACTTCGCGAAGGAGCGATTCGATGGTGGCCCTTCGTTCCCCGCGATGATGAATAATCGGGACGAGGCTGGCCATCCTCAGCGCGGCGACGAGTTTCCCGTGTTGAGTGGCCCACTGCATGGCCGTCCGATACGTTGCCGCATTCAGCGCAGCTTCACGCAACGCATCGTCTTGTTCCGGCGTGCGCATGACCAGCGAGAGGTTCCGCACTCCCCGCATCGCCCACTCGAAGACGCGTTCGCGGTATTCCTCCTCAGCTCCCTCATCGTGCAGGCGAGCCAACCCGTACTGGCGCAACGTTTCGAGCAGCTTGAAGCGCAAATCGCCACCGGCGATGACCGTGGTCACCAATGACTTCTCCACGAGATTCGCTAGCTTCTCGACGACGTTCGCCGAGTCAACAGGGCCTCCGGACACCATCACCTCTGCCATGTCGAGTGTGAAGTGGTCCGGGAACACGGCAAGCCTGCGGAACAGGGCCTTCTCGGCATCGTCGAGCAAGTCGTAGCTCCACGAGACAACCGCTTCCAGAGTGTGTTGTCGCGCCTCTTCGCTGCGTCCGGAGCTGGTCAACAAGCGGAACCGGTCGTCGAGCCGGGACTCCAGCTGGGCGAGAGACAAAAAGCGGAGCCGTGCTGCAGCGAGCTCAATCGCCAGGGGCAGGCCGTCGAGACGCCGACAAATCCTGGCGACGGCGGTCAGATCCGCCTCCCCGACGGCGAGTGCCGGCGAGACCGATGACGCACGCTCCACGAACAGCTGAACGGCGTCCGACCGCACCGCGGCATCGGCGTCGTCGGGCACCGAAAGGGGCGGGAGCGCCGACGCTACCTCGCCCCTGATCGCGAGGGCCTCTCGACTCGTCGCCAGCACGTACAGACCGGAGTTCCTGCGGAGGAAGCGCTCGCAGAAGGCCGCCACAGCTCCCACGACGTGCTCACAATTGTCCAGCAGCAGCAGCACGCGGCGGTTCTGGAGCCATGCGTCGAGTGAATCGGAGACAGCCTCACCCGCGCGGTCGCCAATCCGGAGGACTTGCGCCACCTCCTCTTCGATCGACTGTCCCTCCCGGAGGGCGGCGAGCCCCACGAACCAGACCCCATCGGGGAACAAGGCCAGCAGATGCATCGCCGCCTCTGTAGCCAACCTCGTCTTACCGCTCCCCCCGGCACCCGTCAGCGTCACGAGGCGGTAGTGGTCGAAAGCCTTTGTGAGTTGCGTGATCTCGTCGTGCCGGCCCACGAACGAATCGAGAGAGGCCGGGAGATTGTGTGGCGTGTTCATCGTGCGAAGCGGCGGAAACGATGATTCGAGGTCTGGTGCCCGCACCTGCAGCAGGCCGAACTCCCCGACGTCCTTCAGCAGGTGTCGGCCGAGGTCGAGGGCGTCAAGTTGCCCCGCGAGCTCCGATGTCGCCTCTGTGATGACGACCTGGCCCCCGTGTGCGGCCGCTGCCACGCGGGCCGCCACGTGCACCGACATGCCCACGTAGTCGTCCTCAACGACATCGACCTCGCCCGAATGCAATCCCATCCGGACGCGGAGTGGCGACCCGGGCGGCCATTGTTCGGTGGCGAGCGCCCGTTGCGCCGCCATGGCTGCACCAATCGCGGTCGACGCTTTGTCGAAGGCTGCGAAATATGCATCTCCTTCGGTGCGCACCACAATCCCACCGTGCCCGGTGATGGCCGCGTCGAGGATCTCGCGATGCCGCAGCAGCACCGCGGTGTAGGCCTCTCCCAGCCGGTAGAGCATGCTCGTCGAACCTTCGATGTCGGTGAACAGAAAGGTGACGATCCCTGCGGGCAGGGAAGACCGGCTCACCGACCCGCAGGCAACCAGAACTCCAGCTGAATATTGTCGGGGTCCCGAAACACGATGACCGAGCCGATTGGCGTCTCCGCAATCGGCGAATGTTCGACCCCGAGATCGCGGAGCTTCTCCTCCCAGGACTCGAGCTCGGACATAGAGTCGACACCGAAGGCGAAATGGTCGAGACCCGTTCTCAGTTCGTCAAAGCTGGCCTCGTCGTGACCGTCGTACTGGCGGACACCAACCAACCAGCCCGAGTCAGGATGCGCCAGGACCCTGAATTTGACGGTGGGTTCGTCGCCCTGGAGCACCACCTGCATCCCCAGCAGCTCGCCGTACCACGCCGCACTCTTGTCGGCGTTACGGACCGTCAGGGCGATGTGATGACCGCCGGTGATCGTTGGCATCTCCGCTCTCCTTCCCTCCGACGAGGGAGAGTACTGGGTCAGTTTCCCGGCTGCAGGGTGCGTTGCAGGACCTCGAAGCTCCGGAGGTTCCGAGAAGAGTTGGAGGTCAGTTGATTCGCTGATGTGGATCCCCGAGATCGCCCGGCCGATGACGAACCGCTGGATCTCAGAAGTCCCTTCGAAGATGGCGTGGGTCTCGCCCGTGGTCGGTTGTCCCTGGTCAGAAGGTTCTGCATAACAGCAACAGGACTTTGGGCGTCACGAACATCGTGAACCGAGCCACCACACTCCGTATTCGCCTCGCGCGCGAGTGCGCCGAATCGACTCCGGCACGTTCGGGTCGCACGAAGGACGACACCACGTTTCAGCCGTCGCCAATCCTCCATCGGCCGTCACTGGACGAAGTACGACGAGACCCTAGGCCACCGCTTTTCCTGCGAAATACACCCCGAGCAGAGCGACAGCCATGAGCAGGACCCAGAAATCGGTGAGACGGCGAAGCACCCGGGGTGCGGCACGCACCTCCATGAACTCGCGCATGATGATCCGGACCTTGATCAACGCGAGGCAGATGGCGGCAACCGTCACGACCGTACTCGCGGTGGGAATTCCAGAATGCGTGGCCGCACGATCGATCCCCAAGTAGGCCAACGAGATGGCCACCAGGACCAACCAGACCCCGAAGAGCCGTTTGTTGAACCGGTCTTCCACCATCACCTCACCACGTAGAGCAGGGCGAAGATCAACACCCAGTAGAAGTCGACCGAGTGCCAATAGATGGCGCAGGTCTCCACGGTCACGTGGGAACGCCGCTTCTCGCCTGAAAGCTGATGGACGAGGACGCCGAGCACGACGAAACCGACCAACAGATGCACGAAGTGGATCGCGGTCAGAAAGAAGTAGTACCCGAAGAACTGGCTGCTGGTGAACGTGTCTCCCATGTGGATCAACCGGACCCACTCGACGATCTTGAGGATGAGGAACACCAGCCCGAAACCGGCCGTCAAGAACGCCTCCCGCCGGGCACGCTCGAACCGCCCGGCCCGGGCGTGTTGGACACATCGGGCCATGGCCCAAGAGCTCGAGATGAGGACGATCGTGTCGAGCACCCCCAGCCACAGCAGCAGGTGGGATTGTCCGAGCAGGAATGCCTGCTCGTGCTGTGTCCGGTTGAAGAGGTAGACGCAGAAGTAGGACGTGAAGACGAGTGATTCGAACAGCACGAAGAACCAGATGTCGCGACCACCGGGAACATGCTCCGACGATCCCTCCTCCCGCGTCTGCGACACCTCGCGTTCGGTCGTCGTCATGGCGCCAAGAACTCCGCCACGATTCGACCGCGACCCGTCACCGACGGTAGGTCAGGCATCGGCCCCGTGCCGAAGTCCTCGCGAAGGATCATGTTGCGTAGCAACATGATGAAGGCCCCGGTGTAGAGACCGAAGACGACCACGTTGATCCACCAGGCGATCGCGCCGTTCCACGCGAAGACTCCGGCATGGAAGATCCACGAGGGTGCCACCACCACCTCGGTCAGCCCGTTGCACAGGTTGAGATAGCCGAACCAGACCGGAAAGACACGGTTCTTGTCCAGCAGGATGGCCAGCATCCAGATCAACGAGCCGATGAGGAAGACGCCCATGGTGCCGGAGAAGGACAGGAATCCGAGGTCGTAGAGCCACCGGAGGGTCTCCGGGTTGCGATCCGGCCGGAAGGCACCCACTGTCATCGCCACGCAGATGAACAAGAACCCGGGCACCGCACTGACGGCGTAGAGGATCAGGTACGAGTAGGCGAAGGCACGGCTGACCGACATTCGCCGGATGGAGTAGGTGATCAAGGCGATCGATGTCGCGGAGAGCCCGCCCAAAACGAAGATCAGCGCAAAGCCTATGAGCAGGCCCTCGTGGCGACTGGCGAACCACCCCACCACCTGGCTAGGCGTGTACCACGGCTTCCCCGGCGGCTGGGTGCGCGTGATGACGAAGAAGGCGACGGTATAGAGGGAATAGAAGCCGACAGTGGCGTACCAAGCCAGCCAGAGCTCCCGCTTCGGATCGTCAAGAAGAGCAGGTCGCTTCACGACGTGGCTTGCTCCGTCCGCCGATCGCGCCCGATCGCCTCTCCCAACACCACCGCCATGACGATCAGCCAGAGGGCGATGGCGACGTTCTTGACCCAGAACGACAGGAGGCCGTTCCAGGCGAAGGGTCCGGTGAGCGTCAGGCCGGCGAACGCTGCCGGCACCAACGCGATGGCGATCAGAACGTTGAAGTGGCCGACCCACCGAGCAAACACGGGTCGCGCCTGCTCATCGAGGTAGATGGCCACTGCCAGGAACAGACAGAGGGCAACGAGGAAGGGCACAGCACAGGTGAACGTGATCCAAGCCAGGTCGTTGTAGAGCTGGGTGAGCGCGGGGGGCCGATCGGGCCGGAACGCCGCCAGCAGCCAGAAGATGGTCGCGGTCAGGAAGGCGATCGGCGCAGCACCGGCCACCCCGATCACGCAGTACCGAAGTATTGGCGTGCGGTGCGCCATGTCCCGCATGCGCTCCACGATCAACATCAGAATCGGGATCAGCGCGACGCAGAACCAGTTGAACAGGATCATGCTGTAACGGACGCGCGATGTGTGGTTGACGTAGAACGATGCCACTCTCTGCGCCGACCACTGGGGAGACATGGGCGGCAGGAACCCAGGAAAGAGGAAGAAGGCCGCAATCCAGATGATCGCCACCCCGGGCAATGCCCAGAAGATGATCAGTTGGCCGGTGGTTCGTCTCACCGGTACGTACTCCCGGGGCGGACCAGGGTCGCTCACGGCCGCTCGCATCACTCGCCTCCTTGGTCTGGCGCGCCGAACGCAGCGCACCTTCCCGATCAGCCCGTCACGCTGAACATAGCCGATCGACTACCCCAGGCGCATGGGCTTAGATTCGGGGTGACATGGCTACGTCGTCGAGAACCACCAGTCGAAACAGGCGGGAGCGGAAACCTCCCTCGGCCGCGCAGACCCGCATCATCGAAGCGGCTCTCCGCGAGTTCGCGAAGAATGGGGTCGGTGGGACGTCATTGCAGATGATCGCCGACGACATCGGGGTCACGAAGGCGGCCGTGTACCACCAATACAAGACGAAGGATGAGATCGTCCGAGCCGTGGCCGGCGCCGAATTCGACCGCCTTGAATCGGTCCTTGATCTTGCCGAATCGGAGGCGGAGGCAGATAGAGCGCGAGAAGTGGCGCTGAGCATGATCATCGATCTGGCCGTGGAGCGCCGCCGTGAGAACAGCGCGATTCTCACCGACCCGCTCGTGGGTCGACTCTTTGCGCGTGACCCGCGACCGGCCAGGGTCCTCAGTCGGCTGAATCGCCTACTGATGGGGCCGAACGGAGAAGCGGACTCCGACATCGCAACGGTCATGTTGACCGCGGCAATCAGCGGAGCCGTCATGCACCCGCTGGTGATTCGTCGCAACGATGAGACCCTGCGGACTCAGCTCCGGACTCTCGCAGAGCGCTTTCTCGGAATGCCTTGATCGCAGACCCGGCGGCCCCGAAGTTGTCGCCTGGAGCCGGTGGCGCCCAGGTTTTCCCGGAAGATCAGTTGATGTGGATCCCCGAGATGGCCCGGGAGATCACCAGCCGCTGGATCTCCGACGTGCCCTCGAAGATCGTGTAGATCTTCGAGTCGCGGTGCCACCGCTCGACCGGGTTCTCCCGGACGTAGCCGTAGCCGCCCAGGATCTGGATGGCCTGCTCGGTCACCCACACTGCGTTCTCGCCGGCGTAGAGCTTCGACATGGAGCCCTCGCCGTTCTCGAACTTCTTGCCGGTCGCGCCCATGTTCGCCGCTCGATGCACCAACAGCCGCGCCGCGTCCGTGTGCATCTTCATGTCGGCCAGTTTGAAGGCGATGGCCTCGTTCTCGATGATCAGCTTGCCGAACTGCTTGCGCTCCTTGGCGTAGTCGAGGGCGAACTCGTAGGCCGCCCGGGCGATGCCCACGGCCTGCGCGCCCACGATCGGCCGGGACGACTCGAACGTCGCCATCGCCGCCTGGGTCGAAGTCCTCTTGCCCTCCTTGGCCCGGGACAGGCGCTCGTCGAGCTTCTCCTTGCCACCGAGCAGGCAGCGCCCCGGCACGCGGCAGTCGTCGAGGATCACCTCGGCGGTGTGCGACGCCCGGATGCCCATCTTCTTGAACTTCTGGCCCTGGCTGATGCCGGGCGTGCCCTCGGGCACCACGAAGCTGGCCTGGCCGCGGCTGCCCAGCTCGGGGTCGACCGAGAGCACCAGCACGTGCGTGTTGGCGATGCCGCCGTTGGTGATCCACGTCTTGGTGCCGTTCAGCACCCACTCGTCCTTGGCCTCGTCGTAGACGGCGCGGGACTTGAGCGAGGACACGTCGGAACCGGCGTCGGGCTCCGACACGCCGAACGCCGCCAGCTTGATGTCGTCGGGCGTCCCGAAGCATTGGGGGATCCACTCTTTGATCTGCTCGGGCGTGCCGTTGGCGAAGATGCCCGCCACCGCCAGCGTCGAGCCGAAGATGGCCAGCGCGATGCCGGCGTCACCCCAGCTCATCTCCTCGTTGACCAGGCACATGAGCAGGCCGGTCGGGTCCGAGAAGGCCTGCGCGATGAAGTCGAAGGAGTACAAGCCGATCTTGGCCGCCTCCTCGATGATGGGCCAGGGGGTCTCCTCCCGCTCGTCCCACTCGTGTCCCGCGGGGCGGACGACGTTCTCGGCGAACTCGTGGACCCACTTCGTGATCTGGATCTGGTCCTCGTTCAGGTCGAGCGAGTAGTCGGACATTGCTCCGTCCTCCTTGAGGCGCCGGCCGCGCGCCGGCGCCTTGTCGGCATTCAGCGGAGCCGCGTTCGGGAGCGGCCCTCCCGTCTGGGTGCCGCCCCCGGCGTTTCCTTGGTTACTCAACAGTAACCTACTCGGCGGTCACAGTCCATGCGCCGCCTGGTCCACCGGCGAGTGCCGGCCCGTCTGAACTGGGGTTTCGTGCGGTCAGCGGCGGATGGCGGTGCCGGCGGGCGTGTCCTCGACCGTCCAACCCAGCGCCACGAGCTCGTCGCGCAGCGCGTCGGCGCGGACGAAGTCCCTGGCCCGCCGGGCCTCGTCGCGCTCCGCCACCAATTGGGCCGCAACCTCGTCCACCTCGCCGGACTCCTCCCGGAGGGACACGCCGAGCGCCGCCAGCAACACAGCCGCCGTGCGCGCCAACCTCTCGCCCCTCGGTCTCGTCGCCGGCGTCCGCGGCCGAGTGCGCCGCGCTGACGAGCTCGAAGATGTCGGCCAGGGCGCCCGGCGTGTCGAGGTCGTCGTCCATCCGGGCACGGAACGCGGCCAGTGCGTCGCCGTCGATGCCGGCCGCGTCGCCCTCTCCCGCGACGACATAACCGTGGTCGCTCCGCTCGAGCAGATCGGGAAGTCCGAAGCGCCGGGCCAGGGTGTCCAGCCGGTCGAGCCCCTTCTCTGCGTCGGCGAGCGTCTCGGGCGTCACCTCGATCGGCGAGCGGTAATGCGCCCGCAGGACGAGCAACCGGTAGGCGCGGCCGTCGACCCGGCTGAGCAGGTCCGTCAGGGACGTGAAGTTGCCCAGCGACTTCGACATCTTGGTCCCCTCGACCTCGACCCAGCCGTTGTGCACCCAGTGCCGGGCGAAGGGCCGGCCTTCGGCGACCGCCTGCGCCCGCTCGTTCTCGTGGTGGGGGAACTTCAGATCCTGCCCGCCACCGTGCAGGTCGAAGCCGTCGCCCAGGAGGTCGAGCGACATCACGACACACTCGGTGTGCCAGCCCGGCCGACCCGGGCCCCAGGGCGAGTCCCACGAGGGCTCCCCCTCCTTGGCCTTCTTCCAGAGCGCGAAGTCGAGGGGTGAGCGCTTCTCCTCGTTCTCCTCCACGCGGGCGCCGGCCCGCAGCGATTCGAGTGACTGCTGCGCCAGCAGCCCGTAGCCGGGGACCTCGTCCACATCGAGATACACGCCGTCGGACGTCTCGTAGGCGACGCCTTTCTCCACCAGATCGGCGATCAGCGCCACCATGTCGGCGATGTAGGCCGTCGCGTGCGGGCTGTCGTCGGGCCGCAGCACCCCGAGGCCGTCCATGGCCTCCCACCAGCGGGCCTCGTACTCCTGGGCGACCTCGCGGTCGGTACGGCCCTCTTCGTTCGCCCGCTTGATGATCTTGTCGTCGACGTCGGTGATGTTCGAGACGTAGCGGACCTCCAGCCCGCCGAACAGGAGGTAACGCCGCAGGATGTCGAACACGAGGTTGTAGCGGCCGTGGCCGATGTGCGGCAGGTTGTCGACGGTCGGGCCGCAGACGTACATCGACACCTCACCTTCGGTGCGCAGGTCGAAGGGCCGGACGGTGCCGGTGGCGGTGTCGTGAAGGTCCAGCACCCGGGTACGGTAACCCGATCATGTCGACCGCCCCGACCGGCTCACCCCGCGTCCCAGACAAGCCCGTCCTCGATGGCCTCGAGGACCGCTGGTCCACCGCGTGGGAGGAGGCGGGCGCCTACCGGTACGACCCGTCCGCCTCCCGCCCCGAGGTCTTCTCCATCGACACTCCGCCGCCGACGGTGTCGGGCTCGCTGCACATGGGCTCGGTCTTCGGCTACGTCCAGACCGACGCCATCGCTCGCTACCGGCGCATGCGCGGTTGGAAGGTCTTCTACCCGATGGGCTGGGACGACAACGGGCTTCCCACCGAGCGTCGCGTGCAGACGTATTTCGGCGTCACCTGCGACCCCTCCCTGGCCTACGACCCGGACTTCACCCTCCCCGACGAGCCGGGGAAGGACGACATCCCGGTCAGCCGCCCCAACTTCATCGAGCTGTGCCAGCGCCTCACGATCGAGGACGAGCAGGCCTTCGAGGAGCTGTGGCGGCGCGTCGGGCTCTCGGTCGACTGGGGCCGCACCTACGCCACCATCGGCGAGACGGCGCGCCGGGCCAGCCAGCGCATGTTCCTGCACAACCTGGCGCGCCGCGAGGCGTACTGGGCCGAGGCGCCCACCATGTGGGACGTCGACTACCAGACGGCGGTGGCCCAGGCCGAGATGGAGGACCGCGAGCTCCCGGGCGCGTACCACCGCCTGCGCTTCGACGACCTCGAGATCGAGACGACACGACCAGAGCTCGTGCCCGCCTGCGTCGCACTGGTGGCCCACCCCGACGACGAGCGCTACGCGGAGCACTTCGGCACGAACGTGCGCACCCCGCTCTTCGGCGTCGAGGTGCCCGTCCTGGCCCATCGTCTGGCGGAGCCCGACAAAGGGACGGGCATCGCCATGATCTGCACCTTCGGCGACGTCACCGACGTCGTGTGGTGGCGCGAGCTCGACCTGCCGACGCGCAGCATCATCACGCGCACGGGGCGGATCACCGAGTCGCCTCCGACCGGCGTCCCCGACGGCGAGGCGTGGCGGGCCCTGGCCGGCAAGACGGTGAAGCAGGCCCAGCGGTCCATCGTCGAGTTGCTGGCCTCGTCGGGCGAGATGATCGGCGAGCCCCGGCCCATCACCCATTCGGTGAAGTTCTACGAGAGGGGTGACCGCCCCCTCGAGATCGTGTCCTCGCGGCAGTGGTTCATCCGCAACGGCGGGCGCGACGAGACGCTGCGCCACCAACTGCTCGAGCGCGCCAATGAGCTCGACTGGCACCCGCCGTACATGAAGGTCCGCTTCGACGACTGGGTGAACGGCCTCAACGGGGACTGGCTGGTCAGCCGCCAGCGCTTCTTCGGCGTCCCGATCCCGATCTGGTACCCGCTCGGGCCCGACGCCGAGCCGGACTACACGTCGCCGCTGTTCCCCGACGAGGCGCGCCTGCCCGTCGACCCGACCACCGACGCACCCGAGGGGTACACCGGGGACCAGCGGGGAGAGCCCGGCGGCTTCGTCGGCGATCCCGACGTCATGGACACCTGGGCCACGTCGTCGGTCACCCCGCAGATCGTCTGCGGCTGGGAGGAGGACCCGGCGCTCTTCGCCGCCACCTTCCCCATGGACCTGCGTCCCCAGGGCCCGGAGATCATCCGCACCTGGCTCTTCACCACGCTGCTGCGCTCGAACCTCGAGCACGACGTCGTCCCGTGGAAGTACACCACCATCAACGGGTGGATCCTCGATCCCGACCGCAAGAAGATGTCCAAGTCGCGGGGCAACGCGGTCACGCCCATGGCCCTGCTCGAGAGTTCGGCTCGGACGCCGTGCGCTATTGGGCGTGCAACGGCCGGCCCGGCACCGACACCGCCCTCGACACCGGCGTCATGAAGATAGGACGAAGGCTGGCCATCAAGATCCTGAACGTTTCGAAGTTCGCGCTGGGGCTCGGTGAGGGGCCGGTCCCCGGGCTCGAAGCAGTCGACGAGGCGCTCGATAGCGCACTCCTGGCCAAGCTGACCGAGCTGGTGCAGGACGCCACGGCGACGCTCGAGGGCTTTGACTACGCCCGGGCGCTCGAGCTGACCGAAGGCTTCTTCTGGTCGTTCTGTGACGACTACGTGGAGCTGGTCAAGTCGCGCGCCTACGGCGACGGCTCGGCGACCGGGGCCGACTCGGCCCGGGCCACCCTGGCCATCGCCCTCTCCGCGCTGCACCGGCTCTTCGCGCCCTTCCTTCCGTTCGTCACCGAGGAGGTCTGGAGCTGGTGGCAGGAGGGCTCGGTGCACCTGGCCTCCTGGCCCACGGTGGCCGAGGTCGGGTCACACGCCGGCGCCGAGCCCGGAGTGCTCGACGTGGCGGCCGAAGTGCTCGGTGCCGTGCGCCGCGAGAAGACGGCGCACAAGCGCTCGATGCGTGCGCGGGTGGCGAGGCTGACCGTCACGGCGCCGCCGGCGATCCTGCTCGGCGTCGAGGCGGCGCGCCGCGACCTGACCGACGCCGGCGGGGTGGACGAGCTGGTGACCGAAGAGGGCGACGCGCTGGAGGTCAAGGTCGAGCTCGCCGACGAGGCCTGACCGAGGGTTAGGAGGGCGAACCGCCGGTCGTCTCGCCGCCAAGGTAGGCGCTGACCACTTCGGAGTGGACGTCGGCGGGCTTTCCACGCTTGACCAACTCGCCGTTGACCATGATGGCCGCCTCGTCCGCGACGGAGAGCGCCGTCTGGACGAATTGCTCGACCATCACGATGGTCAGTCCCTCCGATGCGACCAGTTGGCCGACGATGTCGTAGAGCTGATCGACGATGATCGGGGCCAAGCCCATCGAGAGCTCGTCGAGCAGAAGGACCTGCGGGTCGGTCGTCAACGCCCGGGCCAAGGCGAGCATCCGCTGCTCGCCGCCCGACAGCGTGCCGGCAAGCTGCTTGCGCCGGTCCGCCAAAGCAGGGAATCGCTCGAAGGCCCGTTCTTCCACCCTACGGCTCTTCATTCCGGGTTGGCGGAACGTGTACATCAGGAGATTCTCCGAGACCGTGAGATTCGGAAAGATGGATCGGCCCTCCGGGATCATGCATACGCCGGAGCGCGCCAGACGCTCGGTCGCGTTCCTCCCGAGACGACGGCCCGCGACCTCGACGGTGCCGGCCGACAACGGGATCTGTCCCGAGATCGCGTTGAGCAGCGTCGTCTTTCCCGCGCCATTGGGGCCGAGCAGGGCCATCGACGTTCCCGACCGCACCTCGAAGGAGATTCCATGCAGTACCTCGATGCGGCCGTATCCCGCTCGCACGTCGACCGCGGAGAGAGCCAATGGCGTCGAGTCGGTGTCGTCGCTCCGGCCGTCAGGCAGGGCATGCTCGGGAAGACCCACTCTGGCGACGCGGGCGGCGATCCGCGATGGCTCTGCCGATTTCGTCTGGCCACCGAGGTACGCCTCCTGTACGACGGGATCCGCCTGGACCGCGGCGGGCTCGCCGCGCGCGATCACCGATCCGTTGTCGAGCACGTCGACCTGGGCGCAGATCGACATCACCAGAGTCATGTCGTGCTCCACCAGGAGGACTCCCATGCCCTCGGACGCCAGCTGCTGGAGGACTTCTCCGACACCCCGCGTTTCCTCAGCGTTGAGTCCCGAGCTCGGTTCGTCGAGGAGGAGCACCGATGGTGACGTGGCGAGGGCGCGCGCCATCTCGACGAGTCGGGCGAGCCCGGTCGGGAGAGAGTCGCTCGGCTCGTCGGCCACGTGGAGGATCCCGACCCGAGCCAGCTGGTACTCCGCCTCCTCGGCCGGGGTCCGCCCACTGCTGAGCTTGTGTTGCTGCACCTCCGCCGCCATCTGCACGTTGTCGCGTGCAGACAGCGTGCCGAACAGCTCCAGGCGTTGGAACGTTCGTCCCAGGCCCAGGCGGGCCCGCGCGTGAGGCCGGTATCTCGTCACATCGTGCGCAAGCAGGAGCACACGTCCCGCCGTCGGGCGCTGGAGGCCGGTGATGACGTTGAACAAGGTGGTCTTCCCGGCGCCGTTCGGCCCGATCAGCCCGTGGACCTCTCCTGGTGACACCTCGAGCGTGACGCTGTCGAGTGCCTGCAACCCGCCGAACCGGACCGAGACGTCCTTGACTGCCAGCGCCGAGCTTTCCGTCTC
Source organism: uncultured Acidimicrobiaceae bacterium (assembly GCA_963763575.1). GTDB lineage: Bacteria > Actinomycetota > Acidimicrobiia > Acidimicrobiales > RAAP-2 > Bog-473. Next base: position 136,884 of record CAVXPD010000018.1, on the reverse strand, counting down.
AACCAACCGAGCCCACCTCCGGTCGCACCAGGCCGCCAGGGATCTCTGAAGGAGGTTGTCCCGGCACCCCTCGTCCCGTCTGCGCCCGGGCACGACGGGCGTCCCACCACTCACCGAGGCGCGAGTAGACCAGACCGAGCCCGTAGGGGTTGCGACCCACCGCGATGATCCCCACTCCGAACAGGACGTACGTGAACCCGGCGAACGATGGGATGTGGGTGGCGATGAGCGGCAGAAGGGCTACTCCTAGGCCGGCCTGGACCGAACCGCTCAGGACGGTGATGCCGGCCAGGGCGACGGCGACGAACAACACGAGGCTGTTCACGAAGCCGAACTGAGAGAAGGAGACGATGCGGGACATGCCGCCGTAGAGGGCGCCGGCGAGTCCAGCGAGGCCCCCGGCGATCACGAAAGCGATGAACTTGGTCCGGATGATGTTCAGGCCCACTGTGGCGCAGGCCGTCTGGCTGTCGCTCATGGCCACGAGGCGTCGCCCGAACGGACCCCGGCGCAGCGCGCCCACTCCGATGAGGCAGAGCGCGAAGACGATGGCAACGAGCACCATGAAGGCTCGGTCGGTGGTGAAGTGCATGCCGAAGATGACCGGGCGCCCCACGCTCATCGACCCGCTGGGGAGGATCGAAGGGTTGGTGAAGAAGAGCTGGTCCATCAGGACGGCGAAGGCCAGCGTGGCCAGCGCCATGTAGAGCGCGCGTAGCCGGAGTGCGGGCAGGGCGAGCACGCCTCCGGCCACACCGCACAAACCAATCGGCCGCCAACACGCCGAGAACGGAATCGCCCCCGTCGACTTTGGTCATGGCCCATGCGCCCAGCCCCATGAACGTGAACTGGCACAGCCAGATCTGTCCCCCGTAGCCCGACAACAGGACGAGCGACAACGCACCGAGTCCGATGGTCAAAGCCAGCCCGAGCGTGAACAGGTTGTCTCCGGTGACGAAGGCACCGACCAACACGGTGGCCACGACGAGCAGGGCTGCGCCGACGAGAGTGGAGCGCAGGCTCGCTGGCTTGGGGGGTCGCAGGCGTACGACGCGTCCGACGGTCAACTTGGACTGGGGAAGCAAGAGCAGCGCAATGATCAGCAGTCCCATCGGCAGTACGGCCGTGACGTCGTTGAGGTAGTTGGCCGGGACGTACCCGATGGATAATGACTCTCCGACTCCGAGGATCATCGCGCCCACGATACGTCAGCGGCAGGCTGCTCAGGCGCCCGACGATGGCCGCCGCGTAGCCGAAGATCACCACTTCGGAGAGGATGGCGATGCTCATTCCGGACCCGGGAGCGAGGAGGATGCCGGCAAGGCCGGCCAGCATGAAGCCGACGATCCAGGCAAAGCCCGCGATGCGGTTGGTGCGGGCCCCGGTCAGAGAGGCCAGGCTCGGGTCGTCGACCACCGCCCGCATCGACACGCCCACCCGCGTCAACTTGAAGAGCGCCCACAGCGCTATGGCCACCGCCACCGCGCACCCCACCGTGATCAGGTCCTCGTAGGTGAGGTTGACTCCGAGGACGTTGACCTGGTCGCTCGTGAACCAATCCGGCAGGTTGCGGGTGATCGTCTGGTCCCAGACGGTCGAGACCAGCCCGTAGAGCACCAGGAACAAGCCGAGGGTCACGACGATCATGGTGCTGAGCGCCGAACCGTAGAGCGGCCGCATGAGGACACGCTCGACCAACAGGGCGAACAGCGGCGCGACGACGAAGCAGGACGATGACCAGAGACAGCACGGGGTTCCATCCCCAGCCCTGCCACAGCTGCCAGTACAGGTAGGCAATCACCATGCCCACCGCGCCGTGGGCGAAGTTGAACACCCCCGTGGACTTGTACGTGACCACCAGTCCGCTCGCGGTCACCGCATAGATGGACCCGGTGACCACTCCGGCCACGACGAAGCTGATGAACTCGTTCACGACGGCTGCATGTCCCCTCATTGCAGCACTACGGCGGGCAGAATGGCGGGCCTAGCGCGAGATGCCCTTGTAGTTGCTCGGGTAGAACCCCCCCGGATTGCAGACGAAGCCGGACTTGGGGTCGGGCGGGATGCGCTTCCAGTTCCCGTTTTCGTACTCGGCCATGATCCAGCACTGCCCGGGGATCTTCTGGGCGGGGTCCTGGGGCGAGATGAGGCCGCTGGCGTTGAAGGAGGTGATCTTGTCCAGCTGCGCCTCGAGGCTGGCCCTGGTGGGGTCGGCGCCCGCGCCCTTGAGGGCCTGGACGAAGAGCTCGGCGTTGATCCATCCGTACAGCGTGTAGAGGTCGAGTTGGGTCTGCGGGTCGACCTTCTTCGCCCACTTGTCGAAGGTGGACACAGCCGGGATGACCTTGGCGTCCTGGCCCATGTACAGCGCGGTGACGGTGCTGACGAGTGTCCCGTTGCCGGCCGAGTCCCGGGTTGAAGCCCTTCTCGTAGGTGTTCGCCCCGGAGAACAACAGCGCGTTGAGGCCCTCCTGCTTGTTCTCCTCCGCCATGGTGGAGATGTAGGCGCCTTGCTGGGTGGGCTCGAAGAGCAGCTTCACGCCGGCGTTCTTCATCTTGATCATGTCGGGCAGGAAGCTGGTCTCGGTGAAGCTGGCGTCACGGTCGTACACCCACTTGTAGCCAAGGCTGTTGGTCAGGTTGTGGAACGTGTGCTCGGCCGTGACGGCGGTGGCGGCCGAGTTGGAGCCGATGACCCCGACGGCCTTGATGTCCTGGGGGTACTTGCTCTTGAGCCACTTGAACGGGCCCGTCGACCTCACCACCGGTGACAAGTGGAACGGCGGCGTACAGGTTGGGGTCCGTGTAGAGGTTGGGGCTCAGGACCTGGGTGACCACCGGGCACCTTGACCCGCGTCGATCGCCGGCTGCTCGGCGCCGTCGAGTAGCGAGAAGCCGCCGACGATCGCGAAGTCGTTGGCGGCGATGCTCTTGCGCCTCGTTGGTGACCGTGCCCGAGGAGAAGGCGCTGTCCATCCCGTTGAGGACCAGCTTGCGCCCATTGACCCCGCCCTCGCTGTTGATCATGGCGAAGTACGCATCGGTGCCCACCTTGGCGCCCTTCGAACAAACCGGCGATGGGCGAGGAGATGTCGCTGATGGAGCCCACCGTGATCGAATTCGACGTCACGCCGGGTGTGGAGGAGCTCGACTGCGCGCCCGCGGGGCCCGATGCGACGAGGGCGCCGCCCCCGACGACCAACGATCCGGCGAGGACCGAGCCCCCAAGCAGGGCCCGGAGCGCCTGCCCGGCCCCGGCACGGCCGCTGCGCCGGGCCACGTCGTCCATCGTGTACCCCACTGCCACCCCCTGATCTCTCCCCGCCCGTCGCATCGGGCGTTGGCCCGGTACCTGACGGCACGTCAGATTTCGGGGGGCGACTCTATGTCAGAAAGGTTTCGGGCGTTGGTCGGACCTTGCGGGAAGGCGGCGGCCGGGCGGCCCGGGCCCCGTCGAGGAAGTCGCCGACGGCCGAGGTGGTGGCCTGGCAGCGGAGCGAGGCAAGGACGTCGAAGGCGTGCTGGGCCAGCGGCAACTCGGCGTAGGCGACGGGTGCGCGGGAGACGGCGCGCAGGCGCCGCACGAACGTACGGGCCGTCTCGACCGGGACGAGGGTGTCGTTGGCGCCGTGGAGGACGAAAAAGGGGGGCGCGTCGGCGCGGACCCGGAACGTCGGCGAGGCGTCCCGGAAGACCTCGGGGTGCTCGGCCTCCTCGACCTTCATGACCCGCTTCTCGAGCAGCTCGAGCGTGCCCCGCCCGAAGAGGTTGGCCTCGGGCGAGCCGGTCAGGTCCATCACGCCGTAGAAGGGGACGCACGCCTGGACCGAGGTGTCGATGTCCTCGAACCCCGGCTGGTATGCGGGGTCGCCCGCGCTGAGCGCCAGCAACGCGCAGAGATGGCCACCGGCCGAACCTCCACTGACCGCCACGAAGGTGGGGTCGCCGCCGTACTCCGCGATGTGTTCCTTGACCCAGGCGACGGCCCGCTTGGTGTCGACGATGTGGTCGGGCCACGTGGCCTTGGGGCTGAGGCGGTAGTTGATCGCGACGCACACCCAGCCGCGGGCGACCAGCTCGAACATCATCGGCTTGCCCTGTTCGCGCTTTTCCCCGATGACCCAGGCACCGCCGTGGACGTACACCATGACCGGCGCCTGGTCGGGTGGGGCGAGGCGGGAGCGGTAGACGTCGAGGCGATGGCGCCGACCGCCGTCGCCCCAGTAGTCGATGTTGCGTGTCGCCTGCACCGCCCGCGACGAGAACGGGATGGCGCGGGTCACGCGCCACCACCGGCCCCAACTGGGCGCGGCCGGCGTGGCGGGCACAGGGAAGGTGTCGCCGCGCACCTCGTGGAGTGCGGCCGCGGTCACGTCGGCCGCCCGCAGGCCGGCGACGCCGAGACCGACGAGCCCGATCCATCCCAGCACCGCCAGGGCGAGGCCGAGCCAACCGGCCCACCCGTCCAGCGCCCCGAACTCGATGAACAGGGCGGTCGCGATGAGCTGCCAGGCGATGTTCTGGAACGCCAGCTCGCCCGCGATCCAGCCGGCGACGAAGCTGACCACGGTCAGGGGCTCTCGCCGGATCGGTCGGTACGCCAGCGCGACCGCGACGACCCCGACCAACGTCACGCTCAGATACGCGTACGGCACCGCTCCATCATCGCCCGAACCCCCGCGAGGTGCAGGTCCGCCCTGGTCGGGGGCAGTTCCCCGTTTGCCCCGCATGGGAGTTGGTGTCAGGTTATGACGAGAGGCACGAGCGAGGAAGGAGCCTCTGTGACCCCCGAACGCCTCAGTGGGCTCGATGCCAGCTTCCTCTACATGGAGACGCCGACCCTGCACATGCACGTCGCGATGACGGCCGTCTTCGATCCCTCCACGGTGCCGGGTGGGTACTCCTTCCGACGGATCCGTCAGCTGATCGAGGACCGGATCCCGCTGGCCCCGGTCTTCCAGCGACGCTTGGTCGAGGTGCCGATGCGGCTCGGCCACCCGGTCTGGGTCGACGACCCCGAGTTCGACATCGACAACCATCTGCGCCGGGCGGCGCTCCCCGCCCCCGGTGGCATGCGCGAGCTCGGCGACTTCGCGGCCGACGTGATCAGCCGTCAGCTCCACCGCGACCGCCCCCTGTGGGAGATGTGGATCGTCGAGGGCGTCGAGGACGGCAAGATCGCCCTGGTCGCCAAGATGCACCACAGCACCATCGACGGCGTCTCGGGAGCCGAGCTCCTGGGCGTGCTCTTCGACCTGGAACCCGATCCCCCGGAGACCGCGCCGATGACGGCCCGCCAACTCGACTCCCGCATCCCCTCCGGCGTGGAGCTTGTCTCCCAGGCGATGGTGGCCGCACTGGTGGCGCCGTTCGACGTCGGGCGCATGATGCTGCGGACGACACGCAATCTCTTCGGCGTGGGCCGCATCCGGCGAGGGGCCGATGCGAAGGGGGCGCTCCCACTCACGGCGCCGCGCACCTCCATCAACGTCGCCGTGCACGCACGCCGACGGGTCGCCTTTGCCGCCGCCAGCCTGGCCGACGCCAAGAAGCTGAAGAACGAGATCGGCACGACGGTGAACGACGTCGTGCTCGCCATGGTGACGGGCGCCCTGCGCACCTACCTCCTGGCGGGTGACGAGCTGCCCGAGATCCCGCTCGTCTCGGTGGTCCCGGTCTCGGTCACGCCCGACGTGGCCGAGCTGAAGGGCTCCAACAAGGTGTCGAGCATGTTCGTGCAGCTGCCCACCCAGCTCGACGACCCGATCGAGCGGCTTCGCGCCATCCACGACGGCACCAAGGGGGCCAAGGAGGAGCACAAGGCGCTCGGGGCCACCATGCTGCAGAACTGGGCCGAGCACGCCAGCCCCAACGTCTTCGCCATGGCGGCGCGCCTCTACACGGGGATGAAACTGGCGGACCGGCACCGCCCGGTGGCCAACCTGGTGGTGTCGAACGTGCCCGGGCCCGACTTCCCGCTCTACCTGGGGGGGAGCCGGATGCTGGGCATGTTCCCGCTCGGCCCGGTGATGGACGGGATGGGTCTGAACATCACGATCATGAGCTACATGGGCGTGCTCTATTGGGGCCTGGCATCCGACGCGCGCGCGGTACCTCGCCTCTGGGACGTGGCGGCGGCCATCCCGCACGCGCTCACCGAGCTCATGGAGGCGGCGGGGCTGGCGCCGGAACCTTTCGACGTGCCGCTCCATCTCGGCCCGGGCATGCCCGAGACCGCGCGGCGGATCCGGACCGCAGCGTCGGAGGACGCCGAAACGAGCGGTAGCGTGAGCGGATGACGGTTCGCGAGCTCGGCCACCTCGTGCTCTACGTGCGCGACGTCCGCCGCTCGGCGGCCTTCTACCGCGACGTCCTGGGCTGGCGCCAGGTCCTGCCCGACGCAGGGAACGACCCGGTCGGCGTCGCCGCGTTCTCGTCGGGCCGAACCCACCACGAGCTCCTGCTCATCGAGGTGGGTGCCGACGTCGCACCGATCCCGCAGGGGCGCCACGTCGGTCTCTATCACTTCGGCCTCAACGTGGGCGAGACCGACGACGACCTGCGCGCCGCCCTGGCCCAGGTGCGCGAGGCCGGGGCCACCGTCGTCGGGGCCTCCGATCACACGGTCACGCACAGCGTGTACATCCTCGACCCCGACGGCAACGAGATCGAGCTGTACGTCGACGTGCCCGGCGTGGACTGGAGGACGGAGCCTGCCCTGATCGGCGCCGCTGTCCGACCCCTGAAGCTCTGAGCCGACCGATGGGAGAGACGCACTCGGCTGCGTCCGGCGGCGGCGTGACGAGGTCCGTTCCCGCCGACGACGCCGGAGCGGCCGTCGCAACCGAAATGCTCGACGCCGGGGGCATCGTCGTGGTACCGACCGACACCGTGTACGGCCTCGCGGCCCGCCCGGGAGACGAGCGCGCGGTCAGCGCCGTCTACAGGGTCAAGGGACGCCCCGAGGGGATGCACCTTCCGGTCCTGGCCGCCTCGCTCGATCAGGTGCGCGCGCTGGGCGTGGAGTTCAACGCGGCCGCCCGGACCCTGGCCCGAATGTGGTGGCCCGGACCGCTCACCCTGGCGTTCGGCTTCGCGTCCGGCGACGCGCGACCTGCCTGGCTGGCCGGCCGGGAAGAGGTGGCGGTCCGCATCCCCGACCATGCCTTCCTGCGGGCGGTGCTGTCGGGGACAGGTGTGCTCGTGGTCACCAGCGCGAACCCGCACGGCGCTCCCACCCCGCGCACCGCCGAGGACGTGGCGGTGCGTCTCGGGGCGTCCGTCGACCTGATCGTCGACGGCGGCCCACTGGCGGAGGTCCCCTCGACGCTGGTCAACGTGCGCGGCATTCTGCCCATCGTCGAACGCGAGGGCGCCATCTCACGGGAAGAGGTGGCGGGCGCGCTCGCCGGCGCACCGTGAGCGCGCTGCTGCTGGCGCTCGAGACCTCGTGCGACGAGACGGCGGCGGCGGTCGTCGACGAGGCGGGCCTCGTCCGCTCCTCCGTCGTCGCCAGCCAGGTCGACCTGCACAGGTCGTTCGGCGGGGTCGTCCCCGAGTTGGCCAGCCGCGCCCATCTCGAGACGATCACGCCCATCGTGGCGCGAGCCCTCGAGGAGGCGGGGTGTCTCGGGCCCGATCTTGCGGCGGTCGCAGTGACCTCGGGTCCGGGCCTGGTCGGCGCACTGCTCGTCGGCATCGCGACGGCCAAGGCGCTCGCTCTGGGCTGGGGCATCCCGGTCGTGGGCGTCAACCACCTCGAGGGCCACCTGGCCAGCGTCTACCTGGCCGACGGGCAGGTGCCCTTCCCGCAGACGGCGCTACTCGTCTCGGGCGGCCACTGCATGCTCACGCGATCCACCCGGCCCGGCCGTTACGAGCTGCTCGGCGAGACCGTCGACGACTCGATCGGCGAGGCATACGACAAGGTGGCCCGCTTCCTCGGGCTCGGGTATCCGGGCGGCCCCGTGCTCGACCGGCTCGCCGCCGGCGGGGACGACGCGCTCGGGTTCCCGCGGCCGATGCTCGACGACGGGTACTCGTTCTCGTTCTCGGGCTTGAAGACGGCGGTGGTCAATTACACCCGCGCCCATCCCGACTTCTCGACCTCCGAGGTGGCGGCGTCGTTCGTCGCGGCGTGCATGGACGTGCTGGCGGCGAAGTTGCGACGCGCCCTCGAAGAGTTCGGCGATCCGGCACTGGCCATCGTGGGCGGGGTGGCGGCCAGCCCGATCCTGCGGACCCGGGCCAAGGCGCTGGCCGACGAGTTCGGCGCCTCCCTGCTCATCCCGCCGCAGGCGATGGCGACGGACAATGCAGCCATGATCGGCGTCGCCGGCTGGCAGAAGTTGGCCACGGCGGGACCGAGCCCGCCCGGATTCGGGCCCGAGCCCGACCTGCGGCTGCACTTCTCCTAATGGGCTAGTGGCTGGCGATCCTCGAGTTCGCGGTGCCGGAACGCCGGCGCCGCCCCCGCGACCCGAACAGCCCGGAGGAGAGGTCGAGCAGGACGCCGAGCGTGACGATCACCCAGCCGAAGGCGTCGACGCCCTTCCCCGGCGCGTACACCAGGGCGTAGAAGAGGGTCGTGTACGGGAGGAAGATGAACCCGAGGACCCCCTCCCATCCGGACCGGAAGGCGATGGTCAGGCGGTCGGTGAAGATCCAGACGAGGAAGAGCGCGAACCGGGCCGAGATCGCCGAGATCAGGGCGAAGACGCAGCCCATCGATCAGAGGGGCAGTGCGCCGGTGGCGGACTGGGTCGAGCCGGTGTCCTGGTAGGCGGCGATGGTGCGCTCCGCAATCCGCATCTGATGGATCTCGTCGGCACCGTCCGCAAATCGCGCCCAGCGCGCGTGCTGGAGCATGCTGGCCAGCGGGGTGTCGGTGGAGTACCCGAGCGCGCCGTGGACCTGCATGGAGCGGTCGATGATGCGGTTGAGACTGTTGGCCACGAAGTGCTTGGCCATGGAGACCTCGGTGCGGAAGTCGTCGCCGCGGTCGATCTTGTAGGCCGCGTGCAGCACCATGAGCTTGCATTGGTACAGCTCGAGGGCAGAGTCCGCGATCAACCACTGCACCCCCTGCTTCTCAGCGAGCAGCGAGCCGTGGGAGTATCGGTGCAAGGCGCGGTCCACCATCATGTCCAGCGCCGTCTCGGCTTGCGCGATCCAACGCATGCAGTGCGCGAGGCGGGCCGGCCCGAGACGGTACTGGCCGAGCCGGTGGCCGTTGCCCCTGCCCCCGAGAATCTGCGAGTCGTGCACCCGCAGGTCCTGGATCACGATCTCGGAGTGGCCGGTCGAGCCGTGCATCGTCTCGACCTCGCGCACGTCGTTCCACCCCTCCGCGGGCAGGTCGACCAGGAAGGCGGTGTTGGCACCCCGCGAGCCGGGCGGGACGTCAGGCTCGGTCCGGGCGATGAGGATGGCGAATTGGGACCGGCGCGCGTTGGAGATGAACCACTTGTGGCCGTTGATGATCCACTCGTCCCCGTCCTTTTCGGCACGGGTCTGAATGAGGGTGGGGTCTGAGCCGGCCACCTCGGGCTCGGTCATGGCGAAACACGACATGGCCGTCCCCTCACACAGCCGGCGGAGGTAGTTGTCCTTCTGCTCGTCGGTGCCCCAGTGCAGGAGCGTGTGCATGTTGCCCTCGTCGGGCGCCATGCAATTGAGGATCCAAGGTCCGAGCCGGGCCTTGCCCGCCTCGGTCTGCACCATGGCCAAGGCCACGTGGCCGAGCCCCATCCCGCCCCACTCCTTCGGCATGTGCGGCAACCAGAGGCCGGCCTGCTTGGCCTCCTCGCGCAGCTCCAGGATGGTCACCAGGTACTCGTGGCGCTGGGTCACCCGGCCCTCGTCGTCGAACCCCTTGACCCGCGGCTGCACGGTGTCCTGGATGAAGGAGCGCACCCGGGCACGGATCTCCTCGTGCTCAGGAGCGAGGGTGAAGTCGATCGCCATTTCCGTGCACCTCCTGTGCTTAGTGCCTCAGTAGAGGCCCACCACGTTCCCGTTCTCGTCGATGTCGATCTGCTCGGCGGCCGGGCTGCGCGAGAGCCCCGGCATGGTGCGCATGTCGCCACTGATGAGGTAGATGAACCCGGCACCCACATTGGCCCGGGCCTCCCGTACGGGCAAACGCCAGCCCCGGGGCGCGCCGAGAAGCTTGGGATCCGACGAGATGGAGAGGTGTGTCTTTGCGATGCAGACCGGGAGGGCTCCAAAGCCGGCTCGTTCGTAGGTATCGAGCTGGCGGGCCGCCAGCGGCTGGTAGTCGACACCGTCGGCCCCGTAGACCTCGGTCGCGATGGCCTCGATTTTCTGGCGCAGCGAGGCCTCGTCCCCATAGAGCATCCGGAACTCGCTCGGCTCTTCAGCCGCGTCGGCCACGGCCTCTGCGAGCTCGACGGCGCCCTTGCCGCCTTTCTCGAAGTGCGAGCAGACGGCTGAGCGTGCACCGGCGGAGGCCGCGATCTCGCGGATGGCGGCGTGCTCGGAGGCAAAATCGCCGTCGAACGCGTTGATGGCGACGACGGGCGTCACGCCGTGGCGACGCACGATGCCCAGATGAGCCAGGAGGTTCGCTGCGCCGAGGTGGACCTCGTCGGGGTTCTCCTCGAGCATCGCCGTCGGCAGCGGCCGGCCCGCGACGACGCGGTGGCGGCCCGAGTGGAGCTTGAGCGCACGCACGGTCGTCACGACCACTGCCGCGTCGGGGACGAGTCCGGACGTTCGGCACTTGATGTTGAAGAAGCGTTCGGCGCCCATGTCGGCCCCGAATCCCGCCTCGGTGATCAGGTATTCGCCGGAGTGGATCCCGATGAGATCTGCGACCACCGACGAGTTGCCGTGCGCGATGTTGCCGAACGGTCCGGCATGTACCAGTACCGGCGTGTGCTCGAGGGTCTGGAGCAGGTTGGGCTTGATGGCGTCGCGCATGATCACCGTCATGGCGCCGGCCGCCCGGAGTTGCTCCGCGCTCACCGGCTCTCCGTCGGGTGTGTAGCCCACGACAATGCGACCCATGCGGGTGCGCAGGTCGCGCAACGTGCGCGACAGAGCGAGCACCGCCATCGCCTCGGACGCGGCGGTAATGTCGAATCCGGTCTGCCGTGGGATGCCGTCCTGCGAGCTGCCGAGGCCGGTGACCACGCTGCGCAGGGAGCGGTCGTTCACGTCGAGCACGCGTCGCCAGGTGATGCCCTGCGAGTCGATGCCGAGGCGGTTCCCGGTGAACAGGTGGTTGTCCACCATGGCGGCCAGGAGGTTGTTGGCCGAGGTCACCGCGTGCATATCGCCGGTCAGGTGCAGGTTGAGGCTCTCGAAGGGGACCGCCTGGCTGTAACCGCCCCCGGCGGCGCCGCCCTTGATTCCGAACGTGGGACCCATGGAAGCCTGGCGGATAGCGACAGTGGCTCGTCGCCCGATGCACGCAAGGGCCTGGCCCAGCCCGATGGTGGTCGTCGTCTTGCCCTCGCCGAGCGGCGTCGGCGTCATGGCCGTCACTACGATGTAGCGAGCGGTGGGTCGGTGGGACAGGGCTTCGACCGCATCGAGGCTGACCTTGGCCACGTAGCTGCCGTGGGGCTCGAGCAACTCGGGCGAGATCCCCATCTGGGCGGCGATCTCGGTGATCGGATGGAGGGTGGCGCGGCGCGCGATCTCGATGGCAGGAGGGAGCGGCACCGGGTCGATCATGCCAGACGACGCCGGCGCCGACGCCGGGCCGGGACGAACGCGACGAAAGGCCCTACGCTCGGGACGCCCGCCACGGGAAGGTGGCGGCCGGAGGATTCATGTGTGCGACCGCCTTGACGTGGGCTGCACAGAGAGGAGCGTGGCCATGTCCAAGACCGACGGCGTTTTTATCTTCATCGGGACCTACGCCAGCGAAGTCGACGCCCGGGCCGACTACGACGTCGTGAAGGACCTGCACGCCATGGGCGCCGTCGGCACCTTCGACGCCGCCGTGGTGACCAAGGACGACGCGGGCAAGGTCCACGTCAACAAGGACGAGACCACCACGCGGCACGGCGCGTGGGGCGGTGCCGGGGTGGGCGCGCTGGTCGGGATCCTGTTCCCGCCGTCGATCATCGGCTCGGCGCTGGTGGGCGCGGCCATCGGCGGAGTGAGCGGGCACCTCTGGAAGGGCATGTCGCGCGCCGACGTGAAGGAGTTCGGCGACGCCATCGACGCGGGCGAGGCGGCCCTGGTCGTCGTCGGCCAGACCACGATTGAGGCCTACCTCGAGAAGGCCGAGCTCAAGGCTCAGAAGCGCGTGGCCAAGGAGCTCGAGCTCGACAAGGGGAGAATCGACGAGGCGGTGCAGGCGGCGGCAAAGGAGATCGCCTAGAGCAGCTGGCGGCTGGGACTCCGTGTCCCGCCCCGGGCGAAACCGACGCAGTAGCGTCACCCGGGCCCGTCCCGGGTCGGCACGCCGCAGACCATGATCGCCCTTCACATCCTTTTCTTCGTCGTCGGCGCCGTCCTCGCCCTCAGCATCTTGGGTTCGGCGCTCAAGACGGTCGTCCTGCCCCAGGGGGGCTTCCCGCGCCTGGCCGAAGCCGTCTTCGCGCTGGTCCACCGGTTGTTGATCCACCGGTGGGACGCCGGGTCGCGGGCGATGGCGATGCGGGCGCTCTACGCTCCCGTGGCGCTCGTCAGCCTGCCGCTCGTGTGGATGCTCCTGATGGTGATCGCCTTCACCTGCATCTTCTGGGGCACGGGGTCGCTCTCGGTCCAGCGGGCCTTCGAGATCAGCGGCTCGTCCCTGACAACCCTCGGCTTCGCCGAGCCCGACACGACGACCCGGATCTGGCTGTCCTTCATTGAGGCGACGATCGGCCTCGGGCTGGTCGCACTCCTCATCAGCTACCTGCCCACCATCTACTCGGCCTACAACGCCCGAGAGAAGGGCATCATCAGGCTCCGGCCCCTCACCGGGTCGCCGCCCACGGCCACCGAGCTGGTGCGGACCCTGTATCGCATCGGTGCGCTGGACAGCCTGGAGTTCTGGCGGAACCAGGGGGACTGGATCCTCGACGTGCAGCAGACCCACACCGAGTTCCCGATCCTCTCCTACTTCCCCGAGACGCGCCGGGACCACTCGTGGGTGGCCACGGTGGGCGCGTTGCTCGACGCCTCGGCGCTCGTGCTGTCGGCGTCGCAGGCGCAGGGCGGTGAGACCTACGAAGAGCTCGAGAAGGGGCCTCTGCTCGTGTTCGTCTACGGCATGCCCGCCTTCGTCGACATCGCACGGGCGGCCAACGTCCCGCTCTCCGAACCGACGCGACTGCAGGATCTGGCGCCGCACCTCACCGAGCCCGCCCCTCCGATCACCATTTCGCACGACGAGTACCTCGACGCCATGGCCACGTTGTCATCCATCATCTCCGTGGCGCCCGGGCACGAGGAGGACGGGTGGCGGCGTTTCGCCTGGTTCCGCTCGAGCTACGAACCGGCGCTGCGGGCCATGGCCGGGATCACCTATGCCTACGCAGCTCCGTGGACGACCGACCGGGCCGCACGCGTCGGCAGGCCTCGGTTCTTCGTGCGGCGGCCCATCCCGGTGGACTGGACGGCGAACCTCGCCGGGTCCGCGCAGTCGCTGCCTACAGGTGGCTGAAGCCGCCTGCTTCCTCCTTGGTCATCGACACCGACACGGGGTGCCGGTCGAAATGAGCGATCGCCTTCTTCATATCGTCCAGCAGGAGTCCTGCAAGGTCACGACTGACGCCTTGGCGAACCAAGATGCGTTGGACCGTGACGTCCGAGACGGACCCGGTCAGGGGGTAGGCCGGCACCTGCCAGCCCCAGGTCCGCAGACGATCGGCGACGTCGTAGAGCGTATAGCCCGGTTCCTCTCCCTCTTGGATTCGCCACGTCACCGTCGGGATGCCGGTCTGCGGGTTGGAGTCGCACAGCAATTCGAAGGGGCCGAGCTTGACCACTTCCTCGGCGAGCCACTGGCCGGTGGCGTAGCAGGCGTCGTGGACGTTGCGGTAGCCGTCGCGGCCCAGGCGCACGAAGTTGTAGTACTGCGCCACGATCTGGCCGGCAGGCCGAGAGAAGTTGATCTGGAACACCGGCATGTCCCCACCGAGATACGTGACGTGGAAGATCAGGTCGTCCGGGAGCTCCACGGAGTCCCGCCACAGCACCCAGCCCACGCCGAGCGGGGCGAGCCCGAACTTGTGGCCCGAGGTGCTGATCGACTTCACGCGGGGGACGCGGAAGTCCCACTTGATGTCGGGTGCGCTGAACGGGGCCAGGAAGGCGCCGCTGGCGCCGTCGACATGAATGTCGACGTCGAGGCCCTTCTCCTCGTGGAGCTTGTCGAGGGCCTCGGATAGCTCGAGCACCGGCTCGTACGACCCGGTGTACGTGACGCCAAAGGTGGGCACCACCATGATGGTGTTCTCGTCGACCCGTTCGAGCATCTGCTCGACGTCCATGCAGTAGCGGCCCGGGGACATGGGGATCTCCCGCATCTCGACGTCCCAGTAGCGGGCGAACTTGTGCCAGACCACCTGCACGGGCCCGCACACCATGTTGGGCGAGTCGGTCGGCTTCCCAGCCGCTCGGCGCTTAGCCCTCCAGCGCCACTTGGCCGCCATCCCACCCAGCATGCAGGCCTCCGAGGACCCGATGGCCGAGCAGCCGACAGGCTCCCCGTCCTCCGGCGCGTGCCAGAGGTCGGCCAACATGTGGACGCAGCGTCGCTCCAGCTCGGCCGTCTGGGGATACTCGTCCTTGTCGATGAGGTTCTTGTCGATGCAGAGATCCATCAACCTGTGGACCTCCGGCTCTTCCCAGGTCTGGCAGAACGTGGCGAGGTTCTGGCGCGCGTTGCCGTCGAGCATGAGCTCGTCGGATATCGCCTGCACCACCTCGGCCGGCCGCATCTCTGGGGTCGGACAATGCGTCGACGGCAGCGGCCTCTTCTGACTGGGGTCGGAGTAGATCGTGTCGATCAATTCCTCCCGGGCCGACTCCCTCTTGTGCAACGGCATGGTGCGCCCCCAGTCACTCGGCTCCTGCGGTTCGCCGTGTACCGTACCGGCGCTTCGGGCAGCGCGGGAGCGCCCGCGCGGGCGATTCAGCTGGTGAGGAGCTCGATGCGCTCCGACTCGACCCGCCGGCAGGGCGTGCGGACTGCGCCGAGGCATGCGGAGGTCGCCCGCAGGGTGGGGACCGAGCGCTCGGCCCGATCGGCCTTGCTTCGATCGGCTGCTCAAGACGACGGCGACCCCGCCTGACCGCGAGCCGTTGGCACGCCGCCTCTGCCTGTTGGGCGTGACCGACGGGCCGCGTGCGGTCATCGATGCGGTGATGCTCGCGCTCGAGCACAGGCCTGACGCTTATCGACGGCCCCCGCGCCTCGTCGGCGAATGCCTGACCCGCCAGGGCCACCCGGAGCATGCCTTCGCCGCCCGATTTCGCCTCTCTCTGTGACCTTGTGCTCTAGGGGGAGGGGCGGCGTGAGGTCGATACTGGACACGCCAGGAGGTCCACCTATCCATGACGACGGCTGCGAGGGCGATCCATCAGCGAGGACCACGCCTTTGGTACTACTGCGTCATCCGCCGCTCGACTGCGCCGGCCGGGTATAACAGGCGGCGATCATGAGCGACAGCCTCCCCCAACCCAACGGCTCCGTCGTCGAGGACTGGCGCATCCGCTTCGTCGAGGAGATCGGCGGGCTGCCACGGATTCACGGGACACCGCGCGCCGTGCTGCGGGTGCTCGGCTGGATGGTGGTCTGCGAACCACCCGAGCAGACCGCTCCCGAACTCCAGGATCAACTCGGCCTCTCCGCCGGGAGCGTCAGCACTGCGCTGCGTGGCCTCTGCGACGCCGGCGTCCTCGAGCGTGTGGCTCGACCGGGTGACCGGCGCATCTTCTACCGGCTGAGCCCGCAGGGCTGGGAGCACGCCCTCGAGGCGCGGTTCCGCGCGTTCACCGAGTTGCGACGGCTGGCCCAACGCGCGCTAGACGCCGCCGGGGAGAACGACGACCGCCTCGTCGAGATGCGCGACGTCTTCGCCGACATGGAGACGGGCGTGGCAGCCCTGATCCGGCAGAGCAGCGAGCGAAAAGAGCCGCGGGCCCCGGGCCTCGCGTTGCAGCGCTGAGTCGACCCCGGCGGGCGCATCCGATTGGCCCCGCGAAGCCGGGCGTCAGTGCGCGGCTTCCCAGGCGGCCCAGCCGGCCAGCCCGAAGAGCACCACGGCCGTCACGATGCGCACGGTCGAGATGTTCACGAATCGCAGCACGCTCTGCCCGCTGACCACCGCGAGGCCGGCAACCGCCCACAGCGCCAGGACCGAACCCACGGCGACGGAGAGCGCATTGTGATAGTGGGCGGCCAGGTTGGCCGTGACGATCTGTGTCAGGTCGCCCCACTCGGCGATGAAGATGACCACGAAGGCGGTGACCAAGGTACGGCGGTGCGAAGCCACCTCCCTCTCGACCACGGCCTCGTTGCGTCGTTCCTTCGTCGCTTCGCGCAGCGCGAGCAAGGCCCCCCCGAAGAACAGCCCCGCGACGATGGCCTCGAGCGCCCGGTGCGGAAGCAGATGGAAGAGCGCCACTCCCACGGTGACGGCGATGGCGACGTGGACCGCGAAGGCGCCTGCAGCCCCCAGCCACACGGCAAGGGGCCGGCCCCGCGTCGAGAGCACGAGCGATGCGAACATCGTCTTGTCCGGGAGCTCGGCCAAGAAGACGAGTGGGAAGACGGCCACGACGACGGCGAGATCCACGGCGACATTTCTATCGGGCCACCGTGACCCGCCCGGCGCACGCCCGTGCGCCATCGCGTACCTTGGGAGCCAGCACCTGACAGAGGTGCTTGACGGCCGGCGCCGCGGCGCAACGAGTTTGGAGGCGATCCGTGCAAATCGAGCTGAACGAAGCGCAGTGCGCCGAACTGCAACAGCTCCTGGAGAGTTCTCTCGGCGACCTCAGCACCGAGATCGCCGGCACGGACAACTTCGAATACCGCCAAGGGCTGCGCGAGCGGAGGAGCACCCTCGAGTCGGTGCTCTATCAGCTCGACAACCCGCCGCGCGGGTCCGGCTGACCGCTCGCCACCAGGCTCGGCCGTCGTCGCTATCGGGGCGTGGCGCCGTCACCGCCTGCGAGGGACACCTGGTCGAGCAGCGAGCGCCCGGTGAGGGCGTAGACGGTCTCGTCGTCGTTCTGCCGCCAGAGGTCGAGGAGCTCGAGGGATACCGGGTCGCAGCCGTAGCGCATCGGGCCCGTGCTGTCGAGGATCGCGTCGACGATGGACGACGCCGCCGCTGATGGCTCGACCACACGGGGATCGGCGTGCTGGCGACGCAGCGTGGCGCTCGCCTCGGCCAGCGGGCGATAGTCCGCGAACCTCGCGGCCTCAGGGTCGCCGGCACTGAGGCGGAACATGTCGGTGTCGACCGGACCGGGCAAGATCTCGACCACCCGGATGCCGAAAGGAGCGACCTCCACACGCAGGCTGTCGCAGAAGGCAGAGGCGGCCGCCTTCGAGGCCCGGTAGGCCGAGTAGAACGGCACAGCGGCGACGATTGATGACGACGTGATCGTGCAGACGACCGACGGCCGGTTGTGCCTCAGCGCGGGGATGGCCGCCGCCGTGAGCGCCACCGTCCCGAACACGTTCGTCTCGAACATGCGGCGCCAGTCGTCGATCTTCGCGTGCTCCACCGGGAGGTAGTCGCTGTCGATGCCGGCGTTGTTGACCAGCACGCGAAGGTCGGCCGGGACGTCGTAGGTGGACGGATCGGTCACGTCGAGGCGACGCACCCGCAGCCGGCCGTTCGACTCCGCCGGCATGGCCTCACCTGCCCTGGGATCGCGCATGGTGGCAACGGTGTCGAAGCCGCGCTCGGCCAGTTCGAGAGCGACCGCCCTGCCGATGCCCCGGCTGGCTCCCGTAACCAGCGCGCTCCCGTGTACGCCCAAAGCTGTGGTGTCGTCCATCCGCCGATTCTTCCTCAAACGGCGACGGGTGCTGCGAGTGCACCCGTGCCCGCGACGAGTGGGGCGGGTAACGTCACGGGAGTGGGCCTGTACACCGTGCTCGCAGTCGAGCCGGCCGCCCTGACACGCCGCCCGGCCGATCGGCGCATCCGCGACGCGTCGGTGCCGGTCCACCACGTCAGCCTCGAAGGGCAGCACATCCCTCTCGACGCCGCCAGCAGCGGGGCCCTGTTCATCACCTTCACTCTCTGCACGGTGCCCGACTTGGCGCAGGCCCTCGCCGCCGCCTGACCCTCGGGATTCGAGCAGGCGTCCGCACCTGAGGTGGGCCAGGATGGCCCGACGACCGAGACGGCCGAGACGACCGAGCCGTCCGAGTCGCCCGAGCAGCCCGACCAAGGAGAGCGCGCCCATGACCACCGTCATCGTCGACCGACCCGAGGAAGGTGTGACACGCGTCACGTTGCACCGGCCCGACCGGCTGAACGCGATGAACGCCGAGTTGATCGGCGAGCTGCACGACGCGCTCGGCGGCATCGCGGCCGACCGCGCCTGCCGGGTGGTGGTCCTCACCGGCGAGGGCCGCGGATTCTGCGCCGGGCTCGATCTCGGCGGCTTCGGCGATCCGCCCGGCGGGGGCGGACTGGGCCAGGTGGAGACCACCTTCGCCACCCAGACGCAGATCGCGGCGCTCGTCCCCCGCCTCCGATCGCTGCCCCAGCCGGTGATCGCCGCGGTCAATGGCCCGGCCGCGGGCGGCGGGCTCGCCCTCGCGCTGGCGTGCGACATCCGCATCGCCGCCTCCACCGCACGCTTCAACGTGGCCTTCGTGCGCCTTGGCATCTCGGGCTGTGACATCGGCGTGAGCTGGATGCTGCCGCGTCTCATCGGTGCCTCACGAGCGTGGGAGCTCATGCTGACGGGACGCATCATCGAGGCCCAAGAGGCCGATCGCATCGGCCTGGTCCTCCGCGTGGTGCCCGAGGACCAGTTACTCGACTCGGCCCTCGAGACGGCGCGTCTCATCGTCGCGAACAGCCCCTGGGGCGTCCGGATGACCAAGGAAGTCATGTGGTCCCAACTCGAGGTGGGCTCGCTCCAAGCCGGCATCGATCTCGAGAACCGCACCCAGGTGCTCTCCTCCATGACCGGGGACATGCGCGAGGCCGTTTCGGCGTTCTTGGAGAAGCGGGCCCCGAGGTTCGGCCCGGCGGAGCGTTAGCGGGACCGTCCTTCGGCGGCGGGTGCGACGCCGCAAACGCGCGGGCGCTCGCTACGTTGGTGCCCCTGATGGGGGGCGCCGACGAATTGACCTTCGCCGGTGGCCGGGGGCCCCGGCGGGTCAAGGTGGCGGCGACCCTGGCTGCCGTCGCTGTGCTCGCCCTCGTCCTGGCCGGTTGTTCCAGCACGCCCTCGCCCGACGGCCTGGCCGACCCGTCGCACTCCGTCAGCCCGACGCCCGATTACCCCGACGTCTGCGCCCCCATCGGTACCGACAGCTCCGGCACGTGTCTGCGCGTCACCCTGCAGGCCGTCGACTCCGCACGGGCGCGCGAGGGGATGGGCCCGATGGTGCTGCCGGCCGACTTCCCGCAGCTGAGCGTGCCCGAGCAGCTCTTCGTGGCCATCGATCGGGAGCGCGTTGACCGCGGGCTCCCGCCCTTCGCCGGCCTGACCGTGGCGCTGGACGCCTACGCCCAACGAGGTGCCGCCGCGGCCGGCTTGCCCCGCGGCTCGGGCATTCCTACGACGACGTCGACAGCGAGTGGATCGGTGCGGTCGAAAACGGCCTCGATGCGGACTACCAGTGGATGTACGACGACGGTCCCGACAGCGGCGTCCCGGACTGCACGCCCACGAACGCCTCGAACTGTTGGGCCGACCGCCGGATCGTCCTCGACCGCCTCGGCACTCGCCACCTCGTGATGGGCGCGGCGTTCGTTCCCACCGCGGACACCTCTGCGGGCGACCGCGGCGGGTCCTCGCTCGCCGCGACGCTGGCGGTCAACGTCACGCGACCCGGCGCCTACGTCTACACGTGGCGGGAGGCTCAGGCGGCCATGCGTCACGAGACGCTGCGCCCGCTGCGCGCCATCCCGGCCGCCGACTCGGACACTGGGATCCGCGACCCGAAGGGCAACGTCACCCCGGTGCCGGACTACACACGGATCTGCGGCTCCAGCGGGATCGACGACTCGGCGGCCTGCATTCACGCCACCCTCGAGGCCATCAACCACGCCCACGCGCTCGAGGGCGTGCGGCCGATGGTGCTGCCCACCGAGTTCGCGCAGCTCAGCATCCCCGATCAGCTCTTTGTGGCCGTCAACCTCGAAAGGGTGGACCGTGGCCTTCCGCCGTTCGGTGGGCTGACGGCGGCGCTCGACGACAACGCCCAGCGGGGTGCCGACGACGCCAACGACCCACCGGACCCGGGACAGGCGTACGCGCTCGACGACGCCGAGTGGGCCGGTGGGTCCTCCAACGGGCTCGATGCGGTCTACGGCTGGATGTACGACGACGGTTACAACAGCGGGAACCTGGACTGCGTGCACCGTTCCGAAGGGGGCTGCTGGGGGCACCGCAAGGGGATCCTCGACGACTTCGGCTCCGGGCCCAATCTGGTGATGGGCGCCGCCATCGACGCCACGAGCGACACGCACAATGGCGACCGAGGTGGCACCTCCATGGCGGTGACCCTCGCTGTCGCCGACGCGCCGG
Organism: uncultured Acidimicrobiaceae bacterium; assembly: GCA_963763575.1. Lineage (GTDB taxonomy): Bacteria > Actinomycetota > Acidimicrobiia > Acidimicrobiales > RAAP-2 > Bog-473. The sequence continues at coordinate 116,181 of CAVXPD010000018.1, read as the reverse complement.
CCGAGGCGTACATCTACAGCTGGGCCCAGGCCGTCGCCGCGATTCCCGGGAACCGCGCCGCTCCCCTCACGCCGTAGCGGGCCCGCGCGCCGCCAATCGGCGCGGCGACCGGGCGCCCTAGTGTGGCCGCCGTGCCCGCCCCGGCCGCCCACACCGCCCAGATCTACGTGAACCCGGACTGTTCGAAGTGCCGCTCTGCCCTCGCCATCCTCGACGAGCACCACATCGAGGCCGAACAGGTGCGGTATCTCGACGTCGCACCGACGGTGGCCGAGCTGGAACGACTGATGGGGCTCCTCGGTATCGACGACCCGCGCCAGATGATGCGGACCGGCGAGCCGGACTACCGCGGGCTCCGGCTGGACGAGGCCTCGCCCGCCGAGCTGTTCGACGCCATCGCCGGGCACCCCATCCTGCTCGAGCGGCCCATCTTCGTCGTGGGCGACCGAGCCGTCGTCGCCCGCCCGCCGGAACGGCTGCTCGAGCTTCTCCAGCCGGTCCCGCGGGGCCGGGCCGCCTGCCCTTAGGGTGTCCGCACCAGCCACCCACCGGGAGCGGTGGGCGGGAGGGAGGCACCATGACCTCGCAGTTGCTGATCACCGGCGTTCTCGGCCTCGCGACGACCGCCGCCGCCTTCTGGATCAACCGGCGCATCTTCGCAGGGGGCGCCGGCGGCAGGCCCAGCGCCGGCCCGGTGACGGTGCTCGAGGGCGTCTACTACGTCGTCGGCGTCTGCTCCATCGTGCTCGGGTGGTACTTCAACGTCCGCTACACGCACACGTACCACGACGCCAACTACTGGAACTACACCAAGATGCTGTTCACCAACTGGGCGGCCGACTCGGCGGCACAGGACTACGTCATCGTCAACCTGGTGCTGCTGCCGTTGTGGACCATCGTGGAAGGCAGGCGCCGCGGGCTGCGGTGGGCCCCGATCTTCTTCGTGATGAGCCTCTTCACCAGTCTGGCCTTCTCCGTCGCGCTGTTCCTCGCGTTCATGGAGCGACAGCTGCGCTACAACCGGTCGCTTGCCGCTGCCGCTGCCGCTGCGGGCGCCGGCGCCGGCGCCACAGGACTCGCCGACGGTCAGTTCAAGGCGTCGAGCACGGCGTAGCCGGCGTTGTAGCCCGGGATGAACGTGACGCCCGGCCCACCGTGGCACCCGGCGCCGCACAGGAACAGCCCCTCCACCGGTACCGGGTTGTCCGGCCAGCCCCGCGGCCCCGGCCGGAAGGGCCCCATGAACTCGGGCTGGAGCAACCCGTGCGTGAAGTCGCCGCCGGTGCACCCGAACATCAGCTCGTAGGTGAACGCGGGGTAGTTCAGCTGGCGCTCGATGAGGTCAGGGAAGTTCGGCGCCGCCGACGCGATCTTCGCCACGATGCGCTCCGCCATCTCGTCGCGCAGGCGGTTCTGCGTCTCGCGGTCGGTCCCGATGGGCAGGTAGAACGCGAAGCTGCTCGCGGCGTGCATGCCCTCGGGTGCCAGGGTCGGGTCGTCGAGCGAGGGGACCTGCAGGTTGAACGACGGCGACGCCGGCACGAGCCCGCGCACGCACCCCTCGAAGTCGGCCTGCATCTGCTCCGCGGTGCCGAAGAAGGTCACGTTGCGCCCCCACGACGACCCGTTGAGCTCCTCGTAGGGGGCTCGATACTCGGGCAACCCTCCCAGCGCGAAGTGGGCCTGGAAGTAGGCGGCCCGGTGGTCGATGGAGCGCACCCGCCGCACGAAGGCCTCGGGCAAAGCGTCGGCGTCGAGCAGCTGGAGGAACGTCGCCGACGGGTCGAGGTTGGACACGACGACGGGCGCCGTGGCGACCTCGCCGTCGCCCAGCTCGACACCGCGCACCACCCCGCTGTCGACGACGATGCGGGCCGCCTTGACGTGGCGCCGCAGCTCACCGCCGTGGCGCTCGAACAGCTCCAGCAGGTGGTCGGCGATGGTGCCGAGCCCGCCGCGCACCTTGGACATGGTGGCGGTGCCCGGTGACGCCAGGGCGAAGGCGAGGCACAAGGCGCTGCCCGGCGTATAGGGGCCTCGATACGTCGAGTTGACGGCCAAAAAACTCAGCATGCTGCGGATCGGCGCATGCTTCACCGGGTCGGGCAGGTAGCGGCCGACCACGTCCATCACGCTGCCGAAGAGCGCAGTGCGTAGCGCCTCGCGCTCGGCCTCGTTGGTGGCGCAGGCCCACATCTCGTCGAGCGACTTGGGCGGCCGGCGCACGTCGAAGCGCCCGATGGCCCGCGCCGGCGCCTCGGCCCACGCCGCCACCTCGGCCATGCCGAGCACCGCCTCGATCCCGAGCGTCTCGCCCAGGTGCTCGAGCAGCCGCTCGGGGTCCGAGTACAGCAGGATCGGCGGCAGGTCGCCGTTGCCGATGCTGGCCGACTGCACCTCGGGCTCGTAGATGGGGCACGACCCGAGGTCGAGCTCCTCGAAGATCTCGTTGGGCACCGGGAACTGGATGGAGCCGGCCAGCTCGAAGCGGTAGCCCCGGATCAGCTCGGTGGTCGACGCCATGCCGCCGATGAAGTGGTTCTTCTCCAGGCACAGCACGCGCAGCCCGCCCCGCGCCATGACGGCCGCCGCCGTCAGCCCGTTGTGGCCCGCCCCGATGACGATGGCGTCATAGTCGGACATGGCCCGGACTGTAGCGACCACGGTGGCAGCACCGCCGGGGCGGCCGGCCGAGCGCGTCCCCCGGACCGGTTCCGGCGGACGGGACGGGGTCGGCGGGCCCGGGGTGGTAGTCCCGCGCGGTCCCGGGTAGAACCTTCGGTCTGAAAGGAGCGCACATGAGCGACTCATCGAGCAGGGAGCCCGAGGCGGGCGACGAGCAGGTCGACGACGCCACTCGGGCCGAAGAAGAGGAAGAGGCCAAGGCGGCGCACGTCGCCGACCGTGCCCCGTCAGCGGAGGAGGAGGCGGCGGCCGAGCAGAACAAGCTCGATCCCGACGTGGCCGCGCACGAACGCGAGATGGACAAGCTCGGCGCCGAGGTCAAGGGCGAGGGCCAGATCGACTGACGAGTCGCATCAGGCGCGCGTGAGCGGGCGGGACCGAGCCGGGCGCGACGTGGTCCACCGCCTCCGCGGGACGCCGGGCCAAGATGACCACGACGGCTGCGCCCTTGGGCAAATCCGACGACGCGGCTCGGGCGCCCGAGAGCGGACGCGACCAGTGTCGCGTCGTGGCCTTGTCCGAGGTGGCAGCGCCGCGAGCCCAGCCGGCACTCCGGGCTGACCGGCTCGCCGACCTGGATGGTGGCGCTCCCTCGCCTGACCCATCGCCCGGGGACGGATCCGGAGGCCGAGAGCAGTTCTCTCGGTCACGGTCCGAGACGCGGGTCAGTCGCCCGAGGACCTGCCCCTGATCGAAGACCGCAACTCGCGCGAGTGCTCGCCGCTGCGCACGCGGTCGAGATACCCGTCCGCTTCTTCGGCGCTCATCCGCCCGTCGCCGACGGCGCGATCCGTGTGGGACTGGGCGTGGCGCGCCCGGACAGCGGCCACGGCCTCTTCGAACTCGCTCGTCCCCTCGGTGGCCCGTAGGCGCGCTGCCTCGTCGGGGGTGATGCGGCCCGACGCGACCATCGCGTCGAGCCGTTCCATCATGCGCTCGGTGTCCATGGCGGTGCCTCCTCGGTGCACTCGTGGGATGTGGGTCAGGACGGATGCTGGGCGGCGTCGTGCGCAGGAGCGTCAGCGGTCGCCCTCTGCGCGGCTGCGCCTGCGAGGAATCGTTCCTTGCAGTGATCGGAGCAGAAGAAGACCCGCTGGCCGTCCGCGGCCACCGACGCCACCGCGTTGTCGGTCTCGACCTGCATCCCGCACATAGGGTCGCGGGCGTACCCGTGGCCCGCGCCGAGACGCTCCCGGTTGCGATAGAGCCAGTACAGGACCCCGAACACGACGAGGAAGATGATGTTGAGATACGTCGTGTAGTCCCACGAGAAGTGGGCGGGCGCCACCGTGGTCGGACGGACGGTGGGCACGAGGCCGGCCGCGCTGAAGAGGCCCTCGGTGATCAAGCCCGCCGTCGACATGAGCAGCCAGAACACGGCCAGCATGCGCCACATGAGGCGCCAGCCGTAGTAGCGGCGGTAGATCATGAGCAACGGGAAGGCGATCAGGTCGGCGAAGATGAACGAGATCACTCCGCCGAAGGAGATCCCGCCTTTCCACAACGCCGCGGCCAACGGGACGTTGCCGATGGAGCAGACGAAACTGATGATGGCGATGAAGGGCCCGACGATGACGTTCTGCAGGCTCGTCCAGAATCCGTGCCCGGTCGCGAAGACCGAGTGCCACACCGACGTCGGCACGAGGACGGCGAGGAACCCGGCGACCGTGTAGCCGATGACCAGTTCGCGCCGCAGCATGGTGAGATCGGCCATCGTGTAGGTGGCGCTGTCGGCCCAGCCGGCAGCCGTGCGGACCCGCATCCTCCAGGGCGCCCGCTCGGTCTCTCCCGGTCCGTGGTGGTGTTCGTCATCGTCCTGTTGGGCGACGAGCCGTTCGCGGGCCTGGGTGATGGCGCGGCCCCGCAGCCACAGGCTTCCTAGGCTGGCAAGCAGGACGATCATGATGATGCCGCCGACGAATTCGCTCACGGCGAACTGCCATCCCAAGAGAACGACCAGGACGATGCCGAGCTCGATGACGAGGTTGGTCGACGCGAACATGAACACCATCGCGGACAAATAGTCCGCGCCCTTGACGAAGAGCGACTTGGCCATGGCGGAGGCGGCGTACGAACACGACGACGACACCATCCCGTAGCCCGAGGCTCGGACGACCGTGGAGGGGCGGTGGTCGCCCAGCTTCTGGCGCATCGACTCTCGGCTCACGAAGGCCTGGACTGCTCCGGAAAGCCCGAACCCCAGGATCAGGGGCCACAACGTCTCCCAGAACATGAAGAACCCCTCGCGCAGCGACCGCCCGATGTCGACGAGCACGGACGCGGTGGCGAGGAGCTGCATCAGGATCGCACGAGGCGGCTGATCGCCGCCGAGGCCTCGTTCAGCTTCTCGGAGGCCTCGCCACCGCCCTTGCGCACGGCGTCGGAGACACAGTGGGCGAGGTGGTCGTCGAGCAGCTCGAGCGCGACGGCCTGCAGCGCCTTGGTCGCCGCGGAGACCTGCTCGAGGATGTCGATGCAGTAGCGGTCCTCGTCCACCATCCGCTGCAAGCCCCGCACCTGGCCCTCGACCCGCCGCAGGCGCTTCTGGACCGCTTCCTTGTTGTCGATGTAGCCCGGCCGCATGGCGCTCCTCCTCGTGAGCTTGGTTCTATCCCCTATACCCCCATAGGGTATATGCCTAGGGGCGCCGCCCGATCGCCGGGCGCGGCCCGGGAGACGACGCGACGATCGTCAGCCGAAGAGTTGCGCGACCCGGCGCATGCCCTCGCGCCAGGGCACCTCGGCGCGGCCGAGGACGGCGTGCATATGGGTGACGTCGGGCCACAGTGGCCACGGCGCGGCCGGGTCGTAGCGGATACGCACCTCCCGGCCCACCAGCTCGCCGAGGTAGGCGCAGTACTCCTCCGCGCTCACGGTCTCACTGCCGGCGAAATTGACCACCACCGGGTCTGTCGATGCCACCCGAAGGGCGCGGATCCCGAGGCGGACGTAATCGTCCTCGTAGATCGGGTTGTAGTTGTTCGGCGCGTCCGGGTGGAGGACGACTTCCTTTCCCGCCAGGATGCGGCGCAGCCGGTTCACTGGCGTACCCCCTTCGGGGCCGTAGGTCGAGAAGATCCTGATCACCGTGAGCGGCGTGCCGCTCTGTGCCGCGGCGAAGCGGACCACCTCCTCGCCGGCGATCTTGGAGAGGCTGTAGGCGCCCAGATGCACCCCCGGCGGGTCGTCCTCGCGCAGCGGACGGCGGCCCTGGTAGTCGTAGGCGGAACCCGTCGAGCAGTAGACGAAGGAGGCCCCGGCGCACGCGTCGAGGAGGCGGCCGGACGCCTGCGCGTTCGTCTCGAAGTATCGGGTCCAGCTCCCCTCCTCGCGGCCAAGGAACGCGGCGGCGTGGAAGACGTGGGTGATCCCGCCCGGCAGCTGCCCGAGGTCGTACGACGCGACGTCGCCCACGACCGGCCTGATACCCGCCCCGGCCAGCCGCTCGCGGTCGCCCTCGCCCCGGCAACGGGCCAGGCCGTAGACCTCGTGGGTCTGCGCCAGCGCCCGCGCCAGCGGGAAGCCGACCCGGCCCGTCGCGCCGGTGACCAGGACGCGCCAGGCGCCGGGCCCGGTGCGGTCCGGGCGACTAGCGGCCCCCATCGTCCTCGGCCTCCGCCGCAGCGGTATCGAGCCCTTGGCGGTGCGCGTACACGGCGGCCTGGGCGCGGTCGCGACTCCCAGTCTTGGCGAAGATCCGGTTGACGTGCGTCTTCACCGTGGCCTCCGCCACGTACAGGCGCTCCGCGATCTCCTGGTTGGAGAGCCCGGTCGCGATGAGGGCCAGCACCTCGGCCTCGCGGTCGGTCAGCCCGTCGGGCAAGGTGGCCGGGCGGGCCACGGTTCCCTGGCGCGCCGCCTTGAGCAGCGCGGCCTGGACCGAGGCGTCCAACACCGTCTGCCCGGCGACCGCAGCCTCGAGCGCCCGGCGGATGTCGTCGCGGTCGGCGTCCTTGGTCAGGTAGCCCACGGCGCCCGCAGACAGCGCCGCCACGATCGAGTCGTCGTCGGCGTAGGTGGTGAGGACCACGACCGGCACGTCGGGGTAGCGCTCGTGCAGCCTTCGGGTGGACTCGACGCCGTCGAGACGCGGCATGCGCAGATCCATGAGGACGACGTCGGGTGCGTGGGCCTCGACGAGCTCGACGGCCTCCTCCCCGTCACCCGCCAGCCCCACGACCTCGGTGTCGGCGAACCCGTCCACGATCGTGGCCAGACCCTCGCGCACCACGCGCTGGTCGTCGGCGATGACCACCTTCACGAGCGAACCGGGTTGGGGTCGGGAGTGGGGGGCGGCGACGCCGGGACGGCCGGCACGGGGGTGGTGGCGGTCACCCGCCAGCCGTCCTCCGTCGGCCCGGCTTGCATGGAGCCGCCGAGGAGGGCGAGGCGCTCGGAGATGCCCTTCAGGCCGAAGCCACCGCCACTCTCGCCGAGCGGGCTCCCCCAGCCGTTCTGTGGGGTACCCGCGTTCTCGACCACGAGCGTCACGCTGTCGGCGTCGTAATGCAGGCCGACGGACGTGGAGGCGCCTGCGGCGTGCTTCATCACGTTGGTCAACGCCTCCTGCGCCACGCGGAAGAGAGCCAGCACGACCTCGCCGGGCAGCGGCCGCGGCGGGCCTGAGGTCGTGAAGGTGGCATTCTGCTGCTCGGTCAGATCACGCAGCCGCTCGTCCAGGGGCAGCGCGTCGTCTCGCAGCGCGCGCACCGCCCCGCGCGCCTCGTCGAGGCCCTCGCGAACGAGGCGGCGGGAGCGCTCCAGCTGTTCGCGGACGGCCGGGCTCGACTGCGGCTCGGCGTCGACGACGGTCGCGAACGCCTCGAGCTGCAGCGACAGGGCGGCCAGCGTGTGGGCCAAGACGTCGTGCAGCTCACGCGCCAAGTGGTTGCGCTCGGCCAAGAGCTCCGCCCTGGTGCGCTCCACCTCGGCGCGATCGGACGCGAGCTCGAGCTTCGTCATCTGCTCGGCGTGCTCGACGGCCTGGCGCCGCGCCAGCCCGACCATGATCCCGGTGAACACGGCGGCCAGCCCACCCCACACCACGGCGAAGTTGCTGCCGTTGGCCACCGTGGCGACCAGCACGGCCAGCGCGCCCACACCGCCGAGGGCTATGACGGGGACCATCGTCCACCGCGAAGCCGCCGCGAGCGTCGCCACGCCGGGGAAGATCAGGGCGATCGGCGAGAAGGCGGCCAGCGCCCCACCCGCCGCGGCAGTCACGACGAGGCAGACGGCGACGGCGGCGTCGGAGCTCGAGTTGCGCAAGAGCACCCAGGCCAACCAGGCGAGTGCCGCCGCCACCAGGAGCAGCAGGGCGGCCAGCTTCTGGCTCCCCGAGTCGGCGCGCGGAACCCCGGTGGAGACACCGAAGACCAACAGGCCCAACCCTCCGAGGGTCAGGGTGTTGGCCAGGGTGCCCCACCGGGGCGGGATCTGATCGGGATCAGGAAAGAGGACCGTCACCGCTGTCCATCATGGACCGCACGCCGCTCAGGACGGGGGTCCTCGTCGCCGCGTCGGGGGTTCCCGTCGATGTGACGGGGGTCCTCGTCGATGCGGAGGCCGACTGGACGGGGCTGGAGGGAGCCGCGGCCGAGGTCGTGCGGGCGAACGGAGAGCCCTCGTGCAAGCGGGAGAACCGCCAGCCGAGCACCGCGGTGCGCGTCACAGCCTCGCTCAGCGCCATCAGGATCAGCGTCGCCGTCCAGGCCGTAGCGCTCGTGATGCCGTGCGTCGCACTGAAGTGGGCAATCGCCGGGCCGCCGCCGTGAGAGGCGTAGAGCTGGAAGGCGAGGCGCCCACCGGTGCCCAAGATCCACAGCGCTGCTGCCGCGAGGCCTGCCTTGGCCCACACCGAGCCGTCGGCGGCCTTGGTGACCGAGGTGAACCGCCCGGCGAGGCCGCCCAAGGTCGCCCCAACCACGGCTGCTCCGACGATCAAGAACAGGTCGTTGTGGGACGTCGGGACCCCACGCAGGTAGGAGTAGGCGACGTACGCGACCAGCCCGAGCGGGAGCACCAAGGCCTTGACGGTCAGCCGGCGTGCCCTGATCTGGACGAGCACGAGGCTGATAAGGGTGATGTCGATGAGGTAATCGGAAGTTGTCATGGACCCAGTGTCGAAAAAATCGCCTCCTGGGTCGTCAAGCCCTGGGTCTATTCCCGGGTGGATCCTGGTCCACCCGGGACGACGACCGGCTCAACCCCCTTCGGAGCCGGGCGCCCGGGGCCGGCCCCGCTTGGGCAGCGGGGCGGCCTGTTTGGGCATCCGGCCGGCCTCGGCCAGGGCCCGGCGCAGCACCATCTCCACCTGCCCGTTCACGCTGCGGAATTCGTCGTTCGCCCAGCGGGTCAGTGCGTCGTGGACCGCCGGGTCGACTCGGAGCAGAACCTGGCGGCGGTCACTCACGAATAGAGGGTCCCGGTGTTGACCACGGGCGACGGCGGTTGGTCGCCGCAGAGCACCACCATCAGGTTGCTCACCATGCTGGCGGTGCGCTCCTCGTCGAGCGACACCACGCCGCCCTCGGACAGGCGGTTCAGGGCCATCTCGACCATGCCGACCGCGCCCTCGACGATGCGCGAGCGGGCGGCGACCACCGCGTTGGCCTGCTGGCGCCGCAGCATGGCCTGGGCGATCTCCTGGGCGTAGGCGAGGTGGGAAATGCGCACCTCCACGATCTCGACGCCGGCGATGGCGACGCGGTCCGCTACCTCACGGGCCAGCTCTCCTGCGACGACATCGGTCGAACCCCGCAGCGAGGTCCCAGTGTCGGTGGTGTCGTCGTAGGGATGGCTCGTGGCGACGTGACGCAACGCCGACTCGGCCTGCACCGACACGAAGTTGGTGTAGCTCTCGACGGCGTAGGTCGCCTTGGCCGTGTCGACCACCTGCCACACCACAATGGCGGCGATCTCGACGGGGTTCCCATCGGCGTCGTTCACCTTGAGGTGGTTCGTCTCGAAGTTGCGCACCCGCACGCTGACGCGGCGGTGCACGGTGAGGGGCCACACGCACCAGAAGCCCGAGCGACTGACGGTGCCGACGTAGCGGCCGAAGAATTGGATCACCGACGTCTCCCCGGGCGCGAGGACGACCAACGTGGTGGCGACGACGATGAAGGTGAGGATGGGCAGCCAGATCACGCCGACGAGGTGCTGGGCGCTGAGGACAATTCCCGCGATGCACGCGAGGAGGACGACCACCCCGAACCAGCCGTTTACCGCGGCCGCAGGACGCTGCGTGATGTCCACCCGTGCGCCTTGGTGGCCGACGGGCCGGGGGGTCGCTGGAGACTCGATTCTGGTCATGACGTGCTCCTTCCAAAATGTGATATTAAAGTGATATCACATTCTTGGGAGCTACGCCAACGACTTCATCGCGGTGCACCTAAGGAGAACGGTGGGGCCACACCTACTCCCAGTTGCGTGCGGCGGCCCAGACGCGGACCGACGAGAGCGAGAAGATGCTGACCCACGACACTTGGCAGACCAGGGTCGTCACGGCAGCAGGTCAGCGACCCCGCGGGAAGGAGAACCACCGGCCCGCCTGTCGCAGGCCGGTGGTTCGCGTCCGGAAGCCGACCGATCCGAGGCGACGGCCGCGCCGTCGCTCGCCGGTCAGACGGGCTCGTCGCCCTTGATCGTCACGCGCTGGATCACCCGGTGCTGGTCGCCGAAGTCCCCGACGACCGAGTGCTGGGTGGCCCGGTTGTCCCAGAAGCCGAGGTCGCCGGCGGTCCAGTGGTAGCGGACGACGAACTCGGGACGCACCGAGTGTTCATAGAGGAACGAAAGGAGCGCGTCGCTCTCGGGCCGCTCCAGCTCGACGATGTGGGAGGTGAACCCCCGGTTGACGAAGAGGACCCGGGCACCCGTCTCGGGGTGCGTGCGCACCACCGGGTGGACCACGGGCTCGAGTGCGGGAAGGTCCGCGCCCTCCCACTTGCCGTCACCGAAGCGCTCGAAGACGGAGCGGAACTGGGCGCTGCCGTCGTGCACGGCGAGCAGGGTCGAGAGGTAGTCCTGGAGGGACGGGCTGAGCGCCTCGAACGCCGCCTGTTGGTTGGAGAAGGCGGTGTCGCCGCCCGCCTGCGGGATCACCACGGCGCGCAGAATCGAGCCGGCGGGCGGTCGGCGCACGAACGTGACGTCGGTGTGCCAGTGGATCCCCCGGGTCCGGGAGGTGACGTCGCCGTAGGTGGCGTAGAGCTCGCGCGACTTGGAGTAGTCGATCTCGAAGACGTTCGGGAAACCCTCGACGCTCGGCACCACGGGGTGCCCCTCGGTGAGCTCCCCGAAGCGGGCGGCAAAGGCCTGGTGCTCGGTCTCGTCGAGATGTTGTCCCGGGAAGAACACGACCTTGCGATCGAGCCAGACGTCGCGGATCTCCGCGATCGTCTCGTCGTCGGCGTCGCGCAGGTCCACGCCGCAGATCACGGCTCCAATGGAGCTCGAGAGCGGCGTGACCTCGAGATCGGTGCCGGCAAGGGTGGTCGTCATTTCACTGTCTCCTCTTGTGGTGTGGGTTGGTTGGAAATCGGGGTGGGACGTCCGGCCGACCCGCTCGACGCGTCTTCGTTCGCCTCGTCCACGCCGAGCTCGGCGAGCAGCCGAGCGCGCAGCCGGGCGAATTCGGGAGTGCCCCGCTGCCGCGGCCCCGCGAGGCCCACCGGGAGGTCGAGGGACAGGTGGCCGTCGCTCAAGACGAGCACCCGGTCGGCCAGCAGGATGGCCTCGTCGACGTCGTGCGTCACCAGGAGTACGGCGGGGTGGTGCCTCTGGCACAACCTGACGACCAGGGCGTGCATGCGGATGCGCGTCAGCGCGTCCAGTGCTCCGAACGGCTCGTCGAGGAGCAGGAGGTCGGGCTCGCGGACGAGGGCGCGGGCCAAGCTGACGCGTTGGGCCTCGCCGCCCGACAGCGTCTTGGGCCAGTCCTCTTCGTGTGCCTCGAGGTTCACCTCGGCCAGTGCGGCACGCCCCCTCACCGCCACGTCGCGCCCGTCGAGACCCAGCACGACGTTCGCCAGGACCCGGGCCCACGGCAGCAGTCGGGGGTCCTGGTAGACGACACACCGGCGGGCGGGGACGTAGAGGTCGCCCGACGCGCCGGGATCGAGCCCGGCCAGCGCACGCAAGATCGTGCTCTTGCCCGATCCGCTGCGGCCCAGAAGGGCCACGAACTCGCGGCGGCGGATCTCGAGGTCGATGCCGCGCAGGACTTCGCGAGCCCCGAACGACCGCCGCAGACCGCGGACCACCACTGCGAGGTCGCCGGAAAAGGGGATCACCTCCCCGCGACGGGGCGCGACCGCGGTCATCGCCCCGGTTGCCACTTGAGCAAGCGCGACTCGAGCGTGCGCACGAACACGTCGGTGAGGAGGCCGAGGAGGGCATAGCAGGCCAGGCACACCACGATCACGTTGGACTGGAAGAACGTCTGGGCCTGGACGATCAGGTAGCCGAGGCCGTTCGAGGCGTTGATCTGCTCCGCGAAGACTAGGAGTAGCCACGCCACGGCCACGGCCAGACGCAGGCCGACCAGGAATCCGGGCAGCGTGGCGGGAAGGACGATGCGGCGGAGGCGCGCCCACCGGCTCAAGCCGACCACGTCGGCCAGTTCGCCATAACTCGGATCGATCGACCTGATGGCGGCGAAGGTGTTGATGTAGATCGGGAACACGACCCCGAGCGTGATCATGGAGACCTTGGCGGTCTCGCCGACTCCCAGCCAGAGGACGAAGAGCGACTCGAGCCCGATGATGGGCACGAACCGCAACATCTGGACGTTCCCGTCGATCAGTCGCTCGCCGGTCCGAGTGAGGCCGGCCGCGAGGGCGAGCAGGGCACCGACGGGCACGCCGATCGCCAGCCCCCAGAACACCCGCTGGAGCGACGCCCACAGCGCGGAGGGCAGCGTGCCGTTGGCCACCAGGTGTGCGCCCGTGGAGAGCACGGTGGTGGGCGCGGCGAGCTCCTGCGGCCGGATCCACCCGGCCAGCGACGCGACCTCCCACAGGCCGACCAGGAGCGCCACGCCAATGAGCCGGCTCGGCCCCGCCGTCCCGCGTCGCCGCCGGACGGCCCCGTCGGCGCTGGTGGGCAGCCGCTCCAGGCCGGGCGGGGTCGTGCCGACGCCGGCCTCGGCGATGCGGCCCGTCGGGGCGGGCTCGACGGCCACGCTGCGCGTGAGGGAGACCGTCATGAACCGTGCCCTTCCGCCACGAGCGAGCTGAAGCGGGGGTCGAACTCGCGGTTGACGTTGACGTTCGCCGCCTTGTTGGCGAGCGCCGACTGGGTGGCGACCAAGAAGTCGGACTTCTCCGTCACTGCGGCCGGATGCGCGATCACGCGGGCCGGCCGGTTCGCCTGCAGGTAGGCGCTGAGCCGCTCGACCTCGATGCCCACGTCGGCCGAATCGCCCTGGAGCGCCGCCGCGACTTGCGTCGCCTGCACGTTGACGGGGGTGATGTCGTGCATGGTGAGGCCTGCCGAAGCAAGTCCCCTGAGCCGTGCCGAGTCACCGCTGTGCCCTCCTGGAACCCGTCGATCAGTGGCTCGCCGGTCCGAGTGAGGCCGGCCGCGAGGGCGAGCAGCGCACCGACGGGCACGCCGATCGCCAGCCCCCAGAACACCCGCTGGAGCGACGCCCACAGCGCGGAGGGCAGCGTGCCGTTGGCGACCAGGTGTGCGCCCGTGGAGAGCACGGCCGTGGGCGCGGCGAGCTCCTGCGGCCGGATCCAACCGGCCAGCGACGCGACCTCCCACAGGCCGACCAGGAGCGCCACGCCGATGAGCCGGCTCGGCCCCGCCGTCCCGCGTCGCCGCCGGACGGCCCCGTCGGCGCTGGTGGGCAGCCGCTCCAGGCCGGACGGGGTCGTGCCGACGCCGGCCTCGGCGATGCGGCCCGTCGGGGCGGGCTCGACGGCCACGCTGGGCGTGAGGGAGACCGTCATGAACCGTGCCCTTCCGCCACGAGCGAGTTGAAGCGGGGGTCGAACTCGCGGTTCACGTTCACGTGTGAAGGGATCGCACCGGCGGCGAGGTAGAGGTTGGCCAGATTCTGCTGCGGATGCAGGATGGCGCCGGGCAGCGGGAAGAACGTGGACGGGCCGATGTCGGCCGAGACGACGGCGGCGCGGGCGGGCTTCAGCCCGTACTGGCCCTCATAGGTCGTCTGGATTACTGCCTGGGGATGGACGGCCAGATACGAGTACGCCTTGACGAGCCGACTGATGTAGTCGGCCATGGCCGCCGATACCGCCTTGTTGGCGAGCGCCGAATGGCTTGCGACCAAGAAGTCGGACTTCTCCGTCACTGCGGCCGGATGCGCAATCACGCGTGCGGTGGGGTTCGCCTGCAGATAGGCGCTGAGCAGAGGCTCGACCTCGATGCCCACGTCGGCCGAATCACCCTGGAGCGCCGCGGCGACCTGCGTCGCCGGCACGTTGACCGGAGTGATGTCGTGCAGGTTGAGGCCTGCCGACGCGAGCCCCTCGAGCAGTGCCGACTCGAGCGCGGTGCCCTCCTGGAAGGCCACCCGCTTGCCCTTCAGGCCCGCCCAGGACTTGATCGAGCGGACCCCGGGCGCGGTCACCAGGCCGTAGGCGCTCCCGCTCGAGGCCCAGCCGGCCACTGCGGTCACTTGTTGGCCGGCCGCCTGGGCGAAGATCAGGGGGGTGCTCTGGATGAACCCGATGTCGAGCGCGCCGCCCTCGAACGCCTGCAACATGGGCGGGCCACCGACGAACTCGGAGTACTGGACCTGGTAGGTGAAGCCCTGGCTCTCGTGCCCCAGAGTGAGAGCGGTCGAGAGGTTGTGCAGTTGTTCACCGACGTGCAGGACGGTGCCAGGCGGGACGGGCGCCGTCGCTGCGGCGCGCCCGCTCGCGAACGAGGCGGCGCCGGCCCCGGCATTCGCCACCACGGTGAGGGCGACACCCGAGACGGCTGCGATGAGGACAAGTCGAGGGATGCGTCGTGGATTCATTTCCTAGTTTTCTAATAAATACGATAGGAAATGTCAAGAATAGCTCTGGCCAGGGTTGTTCTTTCTCTGGCGGGTGGTGTCCAGGACGGTCAGGCGCGAGAAGTCGCACGGCCGTGCGTCAAGGGTCGACGCGGAGATGCGTCGTGCGTTCAGTCGCCGGTCGCCGAGGCGTCGGCCTCGAGACCGGACCGGTCCCACTTGGCCAACGTGGCTGCCGCCTCGTAGGTGCTCTGGCAAAAAGAGAGAAGGGTCGACTCCGGATCGGGGCTGGTGCGCACGTCGTCGTAGGGCAGGATGAACTCGCCGAGCTCGTGGTCGTAGGACGCCAGCGACGGCTCCACCGACCAGTCGGCAAATCCCGGCGGCTCCGGATAGGCGTACGCGTAGAACGCCCCGCTGCCGTCTCCACCGGGCCAGTAGCCACAACTCGACACCTCGTGGCTGTACGCCAGTTCCTGCACCAGGTCCGGGCAGTTCGGGACCCCACCCGGATGCCTGGGTGCGGGGCGTCCCGAGAACCGGGTGGTGCACAGGTCCGAAGCACCCCAGAAGAGGTGCACGGGGCTGACCTTGCCGATGAACCTCGCCCTGAACTTCACGAGCACACGGTGGACCTGCAGCAGGGCGAGCCAGAACCGCTGGACTGCCGCGCCGTCATACGAACGATGTGTCTCGTCTTCTTCGAACGGGATGGCGACCGGAACCTCCGTCGGTCGCGCATAGAGGTCGACCGTCATATCGAGCTCGTCGAGCGCCGCCATGGTCGCCTGATAGAAGCTGGCGACCGATCGTGGCTCGAGCGGGACGAGACGACGCGCTCCCGTGGACGTGAACAGACGCAGCTCGTGATCGATGAAGTCGAACTCGATCTCCAGCCCCCGGTCGCCGGCGTGCATCAGTGAGGTGGTGAGGCCACGCGCCGACACGTACAGCGGCACCTGCCACCAATGGTTGATCATTGGATTGAGGGCCAGCTTCACCTTGCCGATGATCTGCATCCACAGATGGAGGGTGTCGCGCGTCTCGCGCCAGTCCACGTGGCCGACATCCGGCCACGTGGCGGACGCGCTCATGGTCGGACCACCGAGGCCGGGGAGGTGCCGGTGCACCGGGGCGCACGAATAGCAGGCAAGGACACCGACTGTACCCATTGCGCCTGGCCCGGGCCGAGGCTGGAAGACTGCTGCCGACCCAACCCGCTCGTGCATGATGGATCGGTGGGTGATGGCCCGAAGCCTCTGCGAGTCGCCCGGGCGACCGCACCGATCCGCATCTGCGACAACGGCGGCTGGACCGACACCTGGTTCGCAGGTCACGGCCGGGTCTTCAACATCGCCGTGACGCCCTGCGTCGCCGCTGAGGTCCGTCTGAGTCGGGCCGGTATTCGTGCTGATCGGGTGACGATCCACGTGGAGAGTCCAGTCGAGCCGAACTCCTCGGTGGGACTGGACGCGCCTCCCGGACGCCACCGGCTGATCGAGGCCACCCTCGAGCAGATGGGCCTCCCCGAGGACGTCTCGGCCGAGATCGCCGTATCGTCCCTGGTTCCCCCCGGGAGCTCGACCGGCACCTCTGCCGCGGCATCGGTCGCCTTGATCGCCGCGCTGGACACTCTCACGCCGGGTCGTATGACCCGTCACGAGATCGCAGCGACCGCGCATCGGATCGAGGTCGACCGCCTCGGACTGCAGTCGGGAGTCCAGGATCAGCTCTGTGCCGCCTACGGAGGGGTCAATTACATCGAGGTCTCGGCATATCCCGAAACGACCGTGACGCAGATCCCGTTGTCGGACGGTGTGCGCCGGGAGCTCGAGCGCCGGCTCGTTCTGGTCTGCCTCGGACGGCCGCACGTCTCCTCGGACGTCCACGACCGCGTGATCGCCGCTCTGGCCGGGGCGGGCGGGAGCTCTCCCCTCCTGGCGGGACTGCGCCGGGCAGCCGACAACGCTCGGGACGCAGTGTGTGCCGGCGACCTCGTGGCGCTCGGACGCACGATGAGCTCGAACACCGAGCTGCAGCGCCAGCTGCACCCCGGCCTCGTCAGTGCCGACGCCCAGGTCGTCATCGACACTGCGGCCGCCGCCGGCGCGCTGGGGTGGAAGGTCAACGGCGCCGGCGGCGAGGGAGGGAGCATCACCATCTTGTGCGGACCCGAGGAGGAGGCCCCGCGCCGGTTTCGGAGCGCGCTCGTGGAGGCTGATCCGCTGTTGCGTGTGGTGCCCACGACACTGAGCCGCGAGGGTGTGCGGGTCTGGGAGGAGTGAGCGCGTAACGCCCGTCAGTAGGCCGCGTTGTTGTCGAAGTAACGGCGCGGCGTCTCGACGAGCATCGTCTCGATCTGGGCGTCGGTCACGCCTCGCTCGCCGATGTAAGGCAACACGTCGTCGTGGATGTGGAGGTAGTTCCACTGGGTCATCAGTGCGATCACGTTGGGGTCGATCATGTCGTTGTAACAGGCCGCATCTTGCGACAGCACCATGCGATCGGCGTAACCCCGCCGACACATCTCCACCACCGTCTCGGCCCGCGCCTCGAAGGTCGTCTCGACGTTGATCCCGAAACGGTCCATGCCGAGGATGAAGCCTTCGTCGGCGAGGGCGCTCAGGTGGTCGACGTCGCCGCTGTCGCCGGAGTGACCCAGCACCACACGGGTCGGATCGACGCCTTCCTCACCACAGAGCAGCTTCTTCACGACCAGGCCGGTCTCCGTGGCCGGATGGGTGTGCACGGTGATCGGGGCGCCGGTGTGGCGGTGGGCGCGGGCCACCGCCCGCATTGTCCGGGCCACGCCGTCAGTCAGACCCTGGTGGTCGATGGCACACTTCAAGAAGGCGGCCTTCACCCCGGTGCCGGCGATACCTTCGACGATGTCGGCAACGAACATGTCCACCATGGGGTCGGGGACCTCGGTGCCAAGCGCCGCCGACAGGGCTGGGCCCCGATAGAAGAAAAAGAACGGCACCTGGTCGTAGGTGTAACAGCCGGTCGCGGCGATGATGTTCAGCTCGGGCACCTGCTCTGCGATGCGCTTGATGCGCGGGATATACCGACCCAGGCCGACGACAGTGGGATCGGCGATGCTGCGGACGCCTTGCGCCGCCAGGGCTTTCAGCTTGCCAACGCCGTCGGCCACGCGGTCGTCCTCGCTGCCCCACTCGGCCGGATAATTCAGCTGCACGTCGGCGTCGAGTACGAAGACGTGCTCGTGCATATAGGTCCGCCCCAGGTCGGCCGTGTCTACCGGTCCCAGGACAGTCTCAACGGTCCCCATACCCCTCACTCTCTCCGATCGACTGAGCCGACTCTATTGACCGTGCACCAGTTGCTCAGTGCTGGGCATCGTCACGGTGATGCCCTTCAGGTTGAGCTCCATCGACTCTGCACCGAGAGACGAGAAGAGGTCGGCGAGAGAGCGGCGACGAAGCAAGTGCCAACGCGTTCGCTCCTGTGTTGGTTCGGCCGCGCTACAGGGGTTGCTAGGCCGCTCCGTGATCATTACGCCAGACCCCTGGCAAGGACTTGCGACGCCTCGCCGCCTCGTTTCGCCGCATGTGGGGCGACACAGCAGTAGGAGGTGACGTCGGCTGGAGCGAAGGAGCTATGCGACCTCGGGCCGGCGTTTGCGACGGCGCTTCTGGGTCTCGCCGATCCCGACCCCTTCGATGACGTCATTCGAGCGTTCGACGTCGAACTCGTTCCCGCTCGCCCGTAACTGGGCCAGGAGGTCGATGAGCTGATCGCGCTGCTGATCGGACAGGCCGATGCGCTCGTAGACGGTCGTGTTCAGGTCCTGCGTCGCATCCGTGGCGGCCTTCCGTCCCCGCGCGGTGATCACGGCCAACGTCGTCCGGGCGTCGGAGGGATGCGGCACTCGGCGAACGAGCCTTTCGTCCTCGAGGCGATCGATGATGTCGGTGACGGTGGCCGGCGGAATGCGCAGGGTCTTGCTGATCCAGCTGAGGGTCCGGGCCGATTCTGGATCCGTCGCCAGCCAGGCGAGAACCTCGTAGCGCGCGAACGTGAGGCCGTGGCTCCTCATCACTTGGTTGACCTGGTCGCTGAGGAGCTGATGCGACCGCAAGATGGCGGTGAACACGGCCATACCCGAAGCCGCCTCCGGATCCCAGCGCTCCAGCCACACGCGCCGGGAGGCCTCCACGACGTCGAACGGAGCCGCCTCGAACGACATCCTCGAAGAATACGGCGCCCGCGCCATCGCCCTAGGTCTCCACCGCCATCGACGCGCCGATGATGCCGTCCGTCTCAAGCGTGTCGAGCTCCGAGCGGGTCAGCCCGAGCTCCGACAGGAGCTCCGCGGTGTGCTCCCCGAGGAGTGGTGCGTGACGCTCGTGCAGGCGTACCGGTCCACGCGAGAACTTCATCGGGAGCGTGGCGTAGCGAGAGGTCCCGATCACCGGGTGGGTGACTTCCTCGAAGAAGTCGCGGGACGCGAACTGGGCCAGCTCGGGCTGGCGGTGCGGCTGCACGACCTTGCCGACGGGGACCCCGGCGCCCCACAGGCGGTCAACGATCTCGTCGGTGGGTTGGTCACGACACCAGGTCTGCAGGTGCGCGTCGATCCGGTCCTGCCCTTGCACCCGCCCGGCCGCTGTTGCAAATGCCGGCTCCGCGGTCCATTCGGGGTCGCCCATGGCGCGGCGGAGAGACACCCACTGCTCGTCGTTGGCCACCGCGATCGCCACCCAGCAGTCGTCGCGGCCCCACTCGTCGGGGCCCGCGACTTGATAGACGTTCCGGGGCACCGCCCCTGGGCCACGGTTCCCGCTGCGGGAGAGCAGCGCCCCATAGGCCGAGTACTCGGTGACCTGTTCGGCGGCGACGTTGATGGCGGCGTCGACCATGGCGGCTTCGACCAGGCCGCCTTCTCCCGTCCGTTCACGATGGCGCAGTGCGAGCATCAACCCGAACACCGCGTGCAGCCCCGCATTCGGGTCGCCGACGCAGTACGGTTCCCAAGGCAGGAGATCCGGATGCCCGGTCAGCCAGGTGAGTCCGGACGCGTCTTCTATGACGAAGGCGAAGGCCGAAAGATCGCGCCACGGCCCCTCGAGCCCGAATCCGGGCATCCGAAGCATGATGAGGTCCTGCCTCTCGGTCCGCAGCGTCTCGTAGTCGAGACCGAGCTGGTCGAGGACGCGGGGGGTGTAGTTCTCGACCACGACGTCGCACGACGAGACGACCCGGCGGACGAGCTCGATCCCGCGGGGGTCGCCGAGGTCGATGGTCAGGCTCTTCTTGTTGGTGTTCAGCGCGGCGAAGATCGGCCCCTTCTCCCAGTACTGCTCTTCCGTCTGTGGGACGCCTCCGACCAGACGGGCTCCGTCCGGGCGGCTCGGAGACTCGAGATGGATTACCTCTGCACCGAGGAGCGCCAGGACGTGGCCGGCCAAGGGGCCCGCCCAGTAGGCCGTCATGTCCATGACCCGCAAGCCCTGGAAAGGGAGGCCGAATGAGCGGTCGGCTGGACGGAACCGGTCGTCGGTCCGGGGCAGCACCGCACCAATGGAGTGCTCTCCGAGCCGTGGCGCGGGTTCGGGCGGGCGGAGGCACCCCGCGCTCAGCTTGAAGGGTGGGCGCGGATTGGCGGCGCCGTCGCGTGGGTTGGAGACAAAGGTCTCGCGGGTCTTGAAGTGTTCGAACGTCGTGATGTTCGAGCCGTTGGCGATCGGCGCATTGGGGATCCGGAAGGCCGACGCCAGATCGAGCACCTCGTCGCACGTGCGTGCGGCGATCCACGCGTCGATCGTCGGTGCCAGTGCCGTGCGGTCCAAGAAGAGCTTGGGGTCCTCCTGCCACTCGGGGTGCTCGACCATGGCGCAGAAGTCGAGCCACTGCTGTCCCGTCCCACATCCGAGCCCCACCAGCCCGTCCTTTGCCGCACCGACGCCGGGACTCGAGACGAATCGGCGCCGTCGCATCGGGCGCCCGAGCTGATCGTTGAAGGTGACCGGGTAGTAGGTCAGGCACATCGCCAGGGATTCGAGCATCGACACGTCGACGAGCTCACCCTCCGAGGCGCTGCGCCGGCCGGATGCCAGCGTCCCGATGGCCGCGAAGAGGCCCGCGAGCCACTCCCCGATCTGGCCACCCACGAACACGGGAGCGCGGTCGGGCTTGCCCCGCGCCAAGCCGACAATGCCACCCGACCACGCTTGCAGGGTGAACTCCGTAGCCGGCCGGTCGCACCACGGGCCTTCGAGGCCGAACGGCGTGATCGAGGTGACGATGAGGTGCGGATGGGCTCGGCGTATCTCCCGGGGAGAAAGCGTGGGATGTTCGGCCACGGCAGAGCCGGGTGACCACACGACCGCGTCCGCCGACGCCAACAGCGTTTGCAGCGATCTGAGGTCCTCCGCGCTCTCGGGGTCGACGACGACGCTCTGTTTCGAGGCACCCAGAAAGTTGAACAGCGCCCCGTCGAGACTGGGCGAGATCGGGGCCCCCGACGCGGACCATCGGCGCAGCGGATCACCGTCCAGTGGCTCCACCTTGATCACCTCGGCGCCGCCGTCGGCGAGCAGCTTGGTGCAGTAGGCGCCTGCGATCCACGTCGAGAGATCGACAACCCGGAGCCCGTCCAGCGGCGGCAAGGGAGGCAAGCCGTCGGTCACGCCCGCACCTGCTTGCGCCACGGTCAGTCGCTGTCGCGACGCCGGCGACCCGATCGGCTCAAGCGCCATTCGGGAGGGAATCTGCTGTCATTGTCCTTCACAGCCAGGTTCAGCCCTGCGTCCATCGTGTCTTGGCTGAGCGTGGCCTTCCTCCCGTCGTCGTCCTCACGGAGAACCCCGCCCATGGACTCGAGCCAGGCGCTGAGCATGCTGCCCATGTACTCGCCCTGGTGCTGCTTCATGATCTCGAAGAACACCTTCTGCATGAACACGGTGTCGGTTGGCCGCGTCCGGGCGCAGGCGAGCGCGTACTTCTCGACTTCGGCCTCCAGCTTGTCCCGGGGCACGACGCTGTTCACGAAGTTGCATTCGTACATCTCGTCGGCCGTGAACGGCCGGCCGGTGAACACCATCTCCTGGAACTTCCGCAGACCCATCATCGTCGCCCATTGCCACATGCGCGGCGCGTAGCCGACGTACCGGAAGGCCGGGTGACCGAACAGCGCATCGTCGGACGAGATCACCAGGTCGGCGTCGCCGGCCTGGTAGAAGTGCCAGCCGTAGCAGTAGCCCTTGACCTCGAGGATGCTGATCTTCTTGAAGTCCTGGAGGCTGCGGCAACCGGATCGCGTGTTGCCGTACCAGTGCAGGAGCGACGCACCGGCACGGTACGAGCGCGCGCTCGGCATGACGACGTCATCGTCATCGTCGATCCCGAACTCCTCCCGCAACGAGGTCCCCGCAGCCTGCTTCGCCATCAGCTCGTCCAGGTCGGCCCCCGTGCCCAGGTGGTCACCGACGCCGCGCACGACGAGCACCTTGACGTCGTCATCGATGCTCGCCTTGAAGATGCAATCGGCGTAGCGTTTGCGGGCGCCGATCGTGGGGATGTTGAGCTGGTCGGGACGGTTCAGCGTGATCGTCGCAATGCGAGTGCTCGGATCCTTCTCGTAGAGGATGATCTCCTCCGGCGGCGGGACATCGACCGCAGTCATTTCAGTCAGCTCCTTGCGTGGTGGATCGGGTCAGAACATTGATGGTCAAGCGCAGGCCGAGGCCAGCAGCCCCGAACGGCATCAGCTGTCGAGTCCGAGGAACCGCTTGACGTTCCCGCCCACGATGGCGGGAGCTGCCTCGGGCCCCACGGCGTCGACGACGACTGCCAGCGAATCGGTGCTGTATCCGTACGTGCTCTCGTTGTGCGGGAAGTCGGTGGACCACATCACCCGGTCAGCTCCGATGCGAGGCAGCAGCTCCAGACCGAGCGGATCGACCATGAAGGACGCACACATGTGGTTCTCCCAGTACCAGGTCGGCTCGTGCTGCAGCTTCAGAGAGTTCAGGTGCTCGAACGACGCTGCGATGTGTTCGGCGTCCTGGATCGCGGAGGGAACCCAGTTGATGCCCCCCTCGAAGTAGCCGATCCTCAGTCCGGGGTGCCGGTCGAGGATACCCCCGAAGATGTACTTCCCGAAGGTGTCCCGGAAGGGTGCGACGGACTGGAGCATCCCGATGCTGACGGCGTTGAACTCGTTCGGCGTCGCAGGCGGGCTCTCACCGATGTGGTGCGCGACGGGGACCTGTGCCTCCTCGATCGCGTCCCAGACTGCGTCCATCGCCTTGCTCGCGTAGTCGATCGGGCGCTTCTCGAGGTCCTTGCCGGGCGAGAGGGGCATGAGGAACGTCTTGAGGCCGAGCGCTTTGAGCTCGGTCAGGGTCCGGCGGGCTCCGTCGGGATCCCACCAGTTGATCAGGCCGACCCCGAAGATCCTGTGCTTCGACTTCTCCTGGACCTCCGCGATGTGCTCGTTGTAGATCCGGAAGCAGAGCTCGCGGACTTCTCGATCGGGCCAACCGAACAGTGCGAGGACCGAATTGGGGAACGCCAGCTCCTTTGCGACTCCCTCGGAGTCGAGTGCGGCGAGCCGGGCGTCGACGTCGCCGGTGTGCGACCCGGAGACGGGGTCGTACTGGGTGAGCACATCGATGAACTCCCGGACGAGGATGGACTTCCCCTCCATCCCGATCACCCACCCGCCGTCCACGTTCATGACGCGCGGCGCTCGGTCCTTCATGCTGTCGGGGAAACGCTCGTAGAAAATGTCCTCGGCCAGCGAAATGTGGTCGTCCGCCGAGAACACCTCGGTCCCCGCAGGGAGTCCGAGGTCGTCGGCCGGAGGAGCGGGACGACGATCCTTCGGGGCACCGAGGCCCCCGGGTGGGTAGCTGAGCGTCCGTGCGTTGCTGGTCATCGCCCCCCACTTCGTTCAACGATTGATACGGACAGATTACTTCGGTACCGTAGCAATCGTCAACAGATCCTGCTAGCTTGCCGAGACGCTGAGGAAATGCGTGGGGAGGACGGAGTGGTCCTGACATGACGACGTGGGACGACACCGTCGATCTCGTGATCGTCGGATCCGGGGGCGGTGGCATGGTGGCGGCGCTCACCGCGGCCGACGCGGGAGCGAGCGTCATCGTGCTCGAGAAGCAGGACCGCCTAGGCGGCTCGACGGCGATGTCGGGTGGGATCGTCTGGGTCCCGAACAACCCGGTGATGCAGGCGGAGGGAGTGCCGGACTCCTACGAGGACGCGATGGCCCACTTCGAGGCCGTCGTGGGCGACGTCGGTCCGGCCTCGTCGTTCGCGCGTCGCGAAGCATTTCTCACTGCGGGACCCGAGATGATCCGGCTCCTTCAAGCACGCGGCCTTTGTTTCACGTACTGCCGTGGGTACAGCGACTACTACTCGAACGCCAAAGGCGGCCACGACCTGGGGCGAGGGATCGAGCCCGTCCCCTTCGACGCCCGCGCGCTCGGCACGTGGCAGGAGAAACTGCAGCCCGGGCTCGCCCAGAGCATCGGTCTGGCGGTGAGGACCAACGAGGCGCGCTCGCTCGCCCACTACAACCGGAGCATCCGTGCCTTCGCCGTCTCGGCCCGCGTCGTGCTCCGGACGTATGCGGCAAAGCTTCGACGTGAGGTGCTCCTCACCAACGGTGCGTCCCTGATTGCCCAGATGGTGCAGGTCGCGTTGTCTCAAGGGGTCCCGCTCTGGACGGAAGCGCCGCTCGAGGATCTCGTGGTCGAAGACGGGCGCGTGATCGGCGTTCGCACCGTACGGGCGGGCTCCCCCGTGTGGATCCGGGCGCGCCGAGGGGTGCTGGCGGCGTCTGGCGGCTTTGCCCACAATCCCGGGATGCGTGAGCAGTACGGAGGCGATCAACCGAATCGGGCGCGCTGGTCCATCGCGAATCCCGGCGACACGGGCGAGGTGCTCCAGGCCGCCATGCGGATCGGCGCGAAGACGGACCTCATGGACGAAGCCTGGTGGCTGCCGTCGCCCCGAACGGGCCGATTCGGTCAATCCACACTCGACCAAGCCCGACAGCGTCCCAGGACGATCTACGTCGATGCCGCCGGAAAGCGATTCGTGAACGAGTCGAACTCGTACATGGAGGTGGGCAAGGAGATGTACGCCCGCGACAAGACGAGCCGGGCGGTCCCCTGCTGGCTGATCTTCGACGACCGTTACCGCAAGCGCTACGCGCACCTGCGCTCGCGACCCGGTCGGTTCCCCAAAAAGTTGTTCGAGAGCGGGATGCTCAAGCAGGCGTGGACCCTCGACGACCTCGCCCGCATGTGCGGCATCGACCCGGCGGGGCTCTCCGAAACGGTCGAACGGTTCAACGAGCACGCAGCCAACGGGGTGGATCCTGACTACGGGCGCGGCGAGTCCGCCTACAACCGTGCGCTCGGGGACCCGAACCACTCGGTGCATCCCTGCCTCGGCCCCATCGACGAACCCCCGTACTACGGGGTCCAGGTCGTGCCGGGAGACATCGGCACCTGCGGCGGCCTCGTCACCGACGAGCACGCGCGGGTGCTCGGACGTGAGGACCGGCCCATCCCAGGCCTGTACGCGACGGGCAACGGAACCGCCACCGTCATGGGCCGCCACTACCTCGGGCCGGGCGCCAGCATCGCGAACACGATGGTCTTCGGGTACGTCGCTGCTCGGCACGCCACGAGCGATGGCGGGTCGGTGACGTGAGGATCAGGTCACGATGACGCCGTCACGACGGACGGTAATCGCCCGGCTCGGGCACTTGCGCGCGGCGGCGAGGACGTTGTCCTCGGGCGACGCGGCCGGGTCGACGAGGACCGAGACTCCGTCGTCGTCGAGGGTGAAGACACCCTCTGCCTCGTACACGCAGTTCCCCGAGCCCATGCACACGTCGCGGTCGATCTCGATCTCCAGGGCCACGGTGCCATCGTACGCGCTCAAACATTCGGATCGAGGCTGCTGATGAACGATTTCGAGGACGTCAATTTCTTCACCGACCGGTCCGTGCAGGACGACCCCTACGCGTACCTCGACTGGGTGCGCGAACAGGGGCCCGTATGGCGGGAACCCAATTACGGCGTGTTCGTCATCACCGGTCACCCCGAAGCGATGACGATCTACGGCGACCCGGCGACGTTCCCCCCGGACGACCCACCCTCGGGGACTTATTCCTCGTGCAACTGCGTGAGTGGCTCCTTCGTGAAGTTCTCCGAGAAGCTGGGGGGCGACGACGTCAGCGCGGTCATCGTGCGCTGCCGCCACGAGCTGCCCTTCAGCGACCAGCTCCCCTCATTCGATCCGCCCACCCATACGGCGCACCGCCACCTGCTGATGCGTCTCATCACACCGAAGCGCCTCAAGGAGAACGAGGACTTCATGTGGCAGTTCGGCGACCACCTCATCGATGGGTTCATCGACCAGGGCACCTTCGAGATGGTCGGTGCCTACGCGGAACCGTTCACCCTCACCGTCATCGCCGACCTCGAGGGTGTCCCCGAGTCCGAACACTCGCTCTTCCGGGAGCGCTTGTCGACGACGCACCAAGACGTCGGGCACAAGCCGCTCGAATTCCTCTACGAGCGGTTCAGCGAGTACATCGAGGAACGGCGCCGAGAGCCCCGGAACGACGTCATCACCGGCCTCGCCACCGCGACGTTCCCCGACGGCTCGACCCCCGAGGTGAAGGATGCCGCGCTCATCGCCGCCAACCTCTTCGCCGGCGGCCAAGAGACGACGGTGCGGTTGCTGTCCTTCGCGCTGCGCATGCTCGGCGAACGGCCTGACCTGCAGAGAGTCGTTCGTGACGACCGCGACCGCGTCCCCAACTTCATTGAGGAGACCCTGCGGCTCGAGAGCCCGCTTCGCACCCAGTTCCGGATGGCCCGGGTCCGCACTTCTCTCGCCGGCGTGGACATCCCCGCAGGCGGCACGGTCATGCTCGTGCCCGGTGCCTGCAACCGCGACCCCAGAGTGTTCGAGAATCCGTACGAGTTCGACATCGACCGGGCGAATGCCCGCCAGCACATCGCCTTCGGCCACGGCATCCACACCTGCGTGGGAGCGCCGCTGGCCCGGGCCGAGGGGCGGGTGACCGTCAACCGGTTCCTCGACCGCACGGCGGACATCGGGATCTCGGAGAAACAGCACGGGCCGGCCGGCGCCCGGCGCTACGACTACCTCCCCACGTTCTTCCTCCGGGGTCTCCAGAACCTCTCCGTCGACCTCACCCCTGCCGGTTGACGCCGTGGTCGGTCGCGTGTCTTCACGACTGTCCCGGCGGGCGCCCCTCGGCCCGCTGAGCCGTCGACATGATCAGCTTCGTCTGCGCGTAGGACGGACCGGCCGTGGTGCCGCCGTCGATGGGAAGCACGATCCCGGTCACCTGCGCGGCGCGCTCGCTGGCGAGGAAGACGACCGCGTTGGCCACGTCCTCCGGCTGCGCCTGACGTTCGAGGGGCTGCATGTAGCGCAAAACAGGGCCCATCTCGTAGGTCGTGATGCCGGTGCGGATGTGGGCCGGCGTGAGGCAATTGACCCGAATGCCGTAGGGCGCGAGGTCGATGGCCATGCACTTCGTGGCGTGGGCCACGGCCGCCTTCGAGGCCCGGTAGCTGATCATGCCGGCGCCGGCGTTGACCGCGGCAATCGAGGCGTTGTTGATGATGCAACCCCCGCCGTGGTCCTTCATGTAGCGCGCGGCCCGCTGCGCACCGACGATCACCCCGAAGAGGTTCAC
Organism: uncultured Acidimicrobiaceae bacterium; assembly: GCA_963763575.1. Classification (GTDB taxonomy): domain Bacteria; phylum Actinomycetota; class Acidimicrobiia; order Acidimicrobiales; family RAAP-2; genus Bog-473. The sequence goes on along the minus strand of CAVXPD010000018.1, from coordinate 88,786 downwards.
GCCCATGATGCGGGAGAAGTCCTGCAGGTCGTCGTGCAGGAACCTCGTGAGCGCAGTTCCGATCCCCGCGTTGTTGAACATGGTGTCGAGTCCGCCGAAGCGCTCGACGGCGAAGTCGACGAGCGCCTGCACCTGGTCGGCGTCGCTGACGTCGGTCTGCTTGAAGGCGGCGGCCTCGCCCAACCCGGCGGCGAGCTCTTGGCCGCCTTCGGCGTCGAGGTCGGCGACCACGACCCTCGCTCCTTCCGCGACGAGCAACTGGGCCGTCGCCCGTCCGATGCCACCTGCACCGCCGGTCACCACCGCCACCTTGCCCGCGAGCTCTTGCGTGTCCATGCCGTGACCATACGGTCTGGCGAGCGAAGATGCGCCAGCAGGGAAGGAGTGGGGTGACCGAGGCCCGGGGACTTGGCGAGCGCGCTGACGCGGGAGGGCCGACGCATCCGCATGGCGCGGCGTCGTACACTGGCGCGGTGCACTCGGATCGCCTTCCCCACAGCTTTCCCCACTTCAGTGACGTGACCGAGGAACGCCGGTACCGCAAACAGCGGCTGGCGGCGGCCTTCCGCGTGTTCGGGCGTCTCGGCTTCGGCGAGGGCACCGCCGGACACATCACCGCCCGTGATCCCGAGCTGCTCGACCACTTCTGGCTGAACCCGCTCGGCATGAGCTTCCGGCAGGTCCGCGTGAGGGATCTGATGCTCGTCAACGACAAGGGGGAGGTGGTCGAGGGCAGCTGGCCACTGAACCTGGCGGCGTTCGTCATCCATTCGCAGATCCACGCCGCCCGACCCGACGTCGTCTCGGCCGCCCACGCGCACTCCGTGCACGGCAAGGCCTGGTCCGCGCTGCACCGACCCCTCGACCCGCTGACCCAGGACGCCTGCGCCTTCTACGAGGACCACGCTTTGTTCGACGACTACAACGGCGCCGTCCTCGACGTCGAGGAGGGCAAGCGGATCGCCCACGCGCTCGGCTCCTGCAAGGCGGCAATCCTCGCGAACCACGGCCTGCTGACCGTGGGGCGCTCGGTGGACGAGGCGGCGTGGTGGTTCATCACGATGGAGCGCACCTGCCAGGCCCAGCTGCTTTCCGAAGCAGCCGGGACACCCGTGCCGATCCGCGCCGAGGTGGCGCAATTGACCGCCGGCCAGACCGGTGGACACCGTACGGGCTGGATGCAATTCCAGCCGCTCTACGACCAGATCGTGGCGGAGGAGCCGGACCTCCTCGACGAGTAGGGCGAAGCGGTCGCACGCATGCCCGGAGCAACGACGAGATGACGGTGGTCGAGCACAAGTGGTCGGCGCTTCCGGTCCCCTACGCCATCGACGTGGTGGATCGGGTGCGTAAGGAGCGCTACTACGACCCCGACTTCTACGCCATGGAGGCGGAGCTCCTGTGGCCGCGGGTGTGGCAGATGGCCTGCCGGCTCGAGGAGATCCCCCTGCTGGGCGACTTCGCCGAGTACCAGATCCTCGACCAGTCGGTGCTCGTGGTGCGCACCGAGGACGGCGTGCGCGCCTTTCACAACACGTGCCGCCACCGGGGAGTCCGGATCGCGCAGGGCCGAGGGTCGCGCCGCGGCGGCTTCGTGTGCCCGTTCCACGGCTGGTGCTACGCGACAGACGGCAAGAACACCAAGGTCACCCAGGCCAGTGCGTTCTCGGAGCACAACCTCCAGCCGGCCGGCGAACTCGATCTCACGCCCGTGCGCTGCGAGGTCTGGGGCGGTTGCGCCTGGATCAACCTCGACGAGACGGCGCCGCCCCTTCGCCAATACCTCGAACCTGCGGCCAGTGTCCTCGACGCCTGGAAGGTGGAGTCGCTCCGCGCGGAGTGGTGGTTCGCCTGCCGGCTCCCGGCCAACTGGAAGATCGCCGAGGAGGCCTTCGTGGAGCAGTACCACGTGCTCCAGGCGCATCCTCAACTCCGGCTCCCGGGCCGCATCCCCACCCGAGACCCGGCCGACTTCGATCCCCAGGCCTTCGTCGAGGCCGAGCTGCAATACCTGCGGGTGATGAGCGAGGGCATGGCGGGCATGGTGCACGCCCACGACGTCGAGATCGCAGAGGGATTGGCGGCCGTGGAGCTACCGGCGGACTACACCTCCGCCCGCACCGCATGGGAGCGCCGGCTGAACGAAGCCGTGACGGGCACCCACCGGGCGCGGGGGTCCGACATCCCCGACCTGAACGAGCTGCAGGACCGGGGCATCAACGAGACGATGTACTACGGGTTCCCTCATTACTTCGTTCTTCCGATGTACAGCAGCGCCTCGTCCTACCGATTCCGGCCGCTCGGACCAGAGGAGACCCTGATGGAGATCTGGTCGTTGACGCGCTATCCGGCGGGCGAAGAGCCGAAGACGCCGCCGGTCCCCGAGGTGTGGGAGTTCGACGACTCTCGCTGGCCGCGCATCCCGGCCCAGGACTTCTCGAACATCCCGCGGCAGCAGCGTGGACTGCACGCCCGGAGCTTCGAGTACATGCGGCTCTCGGAGAAGAACGAGGGTCACATCTCGAACTACCAGCGAGTGATCGACGGCTTCCTCGCCGGCCTGCCACACGACACGCTGCTCCCGTCGTTGCGCCACATCAACGTGAACCCGCTCGAGCAGCCGATCGCCGATCTCGAGCTCTGAGAGCGAACACCATGCGATTCGGACTCGACGTCGCGCAGCAACGCATGCCCTGGGACGAGCTGGTCCGGCGCGTCCGTTTGGCGGAGGAGCTCGGCTTCGACGGCGTCTGGGGCTTCGACCACTTCGAGCCGATGTACGGCGAGGGGCCGGGCGAGACCTTCGAGGGGATGACGACGCTGGCGGCGCTCGCCGGCGTCACGTCGCGCGTCCGCCTGGGCCTCCTGGTCACCGGGGTGACCTACCGGCACCCGTCCGTCCTGGCGGCACAGGCGGTCACGGTCGACCACGCGTCGCACGGGCGCCTCGAGCTCGCCCTCGGCGCCGCCTGGTTCGAACAGGAACACCGCGAGCTCGGCATCCCGTTCCCCCCGACGGCCGAGCGTTTCGACCTCCTGGAGGACGAGCTCGAGATCCTGACGCGCCTCTTCACCGGCGAGACCGTGTCGTACGAGGGACGGAGGATCTCGCTGCACGACGCGAGGATGCAGCCACGCCCGGTCCAGTTGCCGCACCCCCCGATCTGGATCGGCGGAACGGGTCCGCGCCGGACGCTCCCCCTGGCCGCTCGTTTCGCCGACGTGTGGCACGCCTTCGGCTCGCCCAATTCCCTGCGGGAGGCCAACGACCGGCTGAGCGAACTGGCCGAGCAGGGAGGCCGGGACCCCTCGTCCATCCTGCGTGCCGGGTCGCTCTCCCTCGACGACCTGGAGGTGGCACGACGGCGGGCGGAGAAGTGGCGCGACGCGGGCTACGGCTACCTGGTCTGCGGATGGCCGGAGACGGGGGACGCCCAGGTGGAGGCGTTCGCGCGGGACCTCCTTCCCGGGTTGGCCGCGTCGTGAGGCCTCGGTCCGGGGTCCGGCGGGCCGACGAGGCCGGTGGCCGGGAGGCCTCCGAAACGTCTGCCCGAAACGTTTGATCGCCCTCCCATTTTGATGTCAGACTCCCGACATCAATTGAGGGAGGCCGGGCGTGCCGACAACCACTGACGTCTACTACGACCCCTACGACGTCGACATCGTCGCCGATCCGTATCCGCTCTACCGGCGCATGCGGGAGGAATCCCCGCTCTACTACAACGAGCCCCACGACTTCTATGCGCTCAGCCGCTACGAGGACGTCGAGCGCGGCCTGCTCAACGCGGCGACCTTCATCTCGGGCCGGGGTGGGATCCTCGAGCTCATCCGGGCGAACATCGAGCTCCCGCCCGGTGTGTTCATCTTCGAAGACCCGCCGGCGCACACCATCCACCGCCGCCTCATGTCCCGCGTCTTCTCGCCGCGGGCCGTGGCGGAGCTCGAGGACAAGGTGCGGGCCTACTGCGCGCAGTGCCTCGACCCGCTGGTGGGACGGGACCGCTTCGACATCATCGCCGAGTTGGGGGCGCAGGTGCCGATGAAGACGATCAGCATGCTGCTCGGCATCCCCGAGACCGACCAGGAGGCGATCCGCGATCACGCCGACGCCAGCCTGCGCACCGAGGCCGGGAAGCCTATGAACGTCGCGGTCGAGGGCGTGATGACCGGGGACCTCTTCGCCGACTTCATCGAGTGGCGCGCCGAGCACCCCGCGGACGACCTGATGACCGATCTCCTCCAGGCCGAGTTCGTGGACGAGAACGAGACCACGCGCCAATTGGGCCGGCAGGAGCTGCTCACGTATCTCGAGGTGATCGCGGGAGCGGGCAACGAGACCACGAACCGCCTCATCGGATGGACGGCCAAGGTGCTGGCCGAGCATCCGGACCAGCGGCGTGAGCTCGTGGCGGACCGGTCCCTCATCCCGAACGCGATCGAGGAGATCCTGCGCTTCGAGCCTGCGGCGCACCACGTCGCCCGCTACGTCGCGGCCGACGTGGACGTGCAAGGCCAGACGGTGCCCGAGGGGAGCATCGTGATCTTCCTGTTGGGCTCGGCCAACCGGGACGACCGCCGCTACCCCGCGGGAGACCGCTTCGACATCCACCGTGAGGTCGGACGGACGCTGACCTTCGGCAACGGCATCCACCTCTGCCTCGGCGCTGCGCTGGCCCGGCTCGAGGGACGGATCGTCCTGGAGGAGTGGCTGGAGCGGTTCCCGGATTGGGACGTGGACCTCGCCGGAGCCAACATCTCCCCCACCTCCACCGTGCGCGGGTGGGAGAAGCTCCCCGTCGTGATCAGGTGACGGTCACGCCGCGGGCGGCCCGTCCCTACGACAGTCCGCTGCGGCGGGCGCAGGCCGCGTCGACTCGGGACGGGATCATCGAGGCGGCGTGCGCGCTGCTCCGGGGCTCAACGATTCGGAACTGGCGCTCCCTGACCATCCGCGCCGTGGCGGAACAGGCCGGCGTGAACGAGCGCACCGTCTATCGCTACTTCTCCAACGAACGCGGGCTGCGCGACGCGGTGATGCGGCACATGGAGGAAGAGGCGGGCATCGAGCTGTCGGGCCTGGGGCTCGGGGACATCGCCGCCGTGGCCCGGGGCATCTTCACGCAGGTCTCCTCGTTCCAATTCGAGCCGAAGCCTCCCCTGGAGCCGACGCTCACCGAAGCGAGCCTCCGCCAGCGCGAGGCGCTCCACGACGCACTGGCGCCCTGGACCACCGACTGGCCCGCCGAGGACGCCGCGGCCGTCGCCGCGCTCTTCGACGTCCTTTGGAGCGTCGGGGCCTACGAGCGGCTGGTGGCGGACTGGCAACTCGACCGGGCACGGGCGGCGGAGGTGCTCACGTGGGCCATCGGGCTCGTAACCGAGGCGGTGCGCCAGGGTGACCACCCGTCTTCGGGATCCTCCTAGCGGCGACGGAGGCCGCCGGGCGATCGCGAGATCTGGAACTCCGCCCTAGCGTTGCTCGATGCGGATCATGTTGCCGGCGGGATCGCGCACGGCGGCGTCGCGCACACCCCAGAACTGGTCGGCGGGCTCCTGCAGCACCTCGACCCCGGGCGCGTTGGCGATCTTGTCGAACGAGCCGTCGAGATCGTCGAGGCTGAGGTGGATCGGGTTGAACTCACCCTTCGCCAGCAGAGCGGCGACGGCGTCCCCGTCCTCTTGCGACCGGCCCGCATGCGGTTGCATCAGCACGATCCCGATATCGGGCTGGCTCTCGCTGACCAGCGTGATCCAGCGGTAGCCGCCCTGGGCGACCTCCTTTTGCACCGTGAGACCGAGGGTGTCCCGGTAGAACGCCGAGCGCGGCGTCGGGGTCGTCGACGAGAATGGTGATTTGGCTGATGGAAGGCTTCATGGCCTCGACGTTAAACCGAGGCCGGTGCCGATGCTTCTTCGAAACTGCTTTCCTCGGTGCGCCGCGGGCTCCCGCTCTTGCGCGGCCGGGTCACGATCATGGAGTGGCAGGAGGACAGGGCAGGGATCTCTCCGTGGTTACGGGCGCGGTACTCCGACGGCGACTCTCCGACCAGCTCGGTAAACCGGGCGGAGAAGGAGCCGAGGCTCGACCAGCCGACGGTGAAACAGACATCGGTCACGCTCAGGTCGCCCCGGCGCAGCAGCGCCTTTGCCCGCTCGACGCGCCGCGTCATGAGATAGGAGTACGGCGTCTCCGAGTACACCTCGCGGAAGCGGCGGCTGAAGTGAGCCGGCGACATCAGCGCCGTGCGGGCCAGCGCCGCCACGTCGAGCGGTTGGGCGTACTCGCGGTCCATCTGGTCGCGGGCCCGCCGCAACCGACGTAGCTCTTCGAGGTCGACGCCCATCCGTCCATTGTGCCCGTCGGCCACGACGACGGTGTTCCAGGCGTTCAATTCGGTGTCACGCTGGCCGTCTCGCTTGTTGCGGGAGCCCGCCGAGCTAGCGCTTGGACGAGGTGTTCAGGGCGACGGCGGCGCGGACGAGGGCCTTGAACGCCTTCTCGTTGACCTTCTCGCCCTCGGAGAAGTCGATGGCACGCCTTACGTTGCCGTCGAGACTCGAGTTGAACAGGCCGGCGGGGTCCTTCAACGAGGCGCCCTTGGCGAAGGTCAGCTTCACGACCTTCTTATAGGACTCGCCCGTGCAGATCAATCCGTCGTGATACCAGCACGGCACCCCCCGCCACTTCCACTCCTCGACCGCGTCGGGGTCGGCCTGCTTGATCAGGGTGCGCAGTCGGGAGAGCATCTCGCCCCGCCAGTCGGCCAGTTCCTTGATCCGCGCATCGATCAGCCGAGACGGTGACTGTTCCTTCTGCGGTGCGTTCATCGTCACCTTCCTACTCGTTCTTCGCCCCGACCTCGAGCTGCGTTACCGCACACGGCTCGCCTGTCCAGCGACGTCACGTTACTCAGCCGGACCGCTGCGGTGATTCAGCTCGTTGCGTTGGGGTTCTCGAGGACGAGGGCAACGCCCTGACCCGACCCCACGCACACCCCGAGGACGCCGTAGCGCTTGCGGCGCAAGGAAAGCTCGATGGACAGTGTGAGGACGTAGCGAGTCCCCGACGATCCGAACGGATGCCCGATGGCGACGGCGCCGCCGTTCGGGTTCAAGCGGTCGTCGGGCACCGTGAACCCGTTGAGCTGATTGGGGAGCTCCCTGAGCACCCCCAGCGCCTGGGCGGCGAACGCCTCGTGGACCTCCCAGACGTCGACGTCCTCGGGAGGCACCTTGGCCCGCTGCAGCGCCGTGGCGATCGCCCAGGCGGGTGCGATGCCCATGTACCTGGGGTCGAGGGCGTAGGTGGCCGACGCCACCATCCGCGCCAGGGGCTCGACACCGAGCCCGTCCGCCTGTTCCCCGCTCGCGATCACGACGGCGCTCGCCCCGTCGCTCAAGCCGGAGGAGTTGCCTGCGGTCATCTGGGTGGTGCCGGGCTGCGCCGGCAACGCCGCGAGCTGTTCCGCGGTCGTATCAGCGCGAATGAACTCGTCGTTCTCGAACAGCCGCGCCGGTTCCCGGCGGGTAGCTGGGATCTCGACCGGGTGGATTTCGGCCGCAAACCTTCCCGAATCCCTGGCGGCGGCGGCGTGCTGCTGAGAGCGTAGGGCGAAGGCGTCGATCTCCTCCCTCGTCAGCCCGTACTTGTCGGCGACGTTCTGGGCGGTCCGGATCATGTCGATGTAGGCGTCCCGCGCGAGCAGGCTGGGGTTCGGCGGGCCACCCGCGCCCGCCCACATCGTGTCGAGGAGGAACACCGGGCCTCGGGGGCTGAACGGGGCGTCGCCTTTCATGATCGCCCAGCCCGAACGCGACATCGACTCCACTCCACCGGCCAGGCCGACGCCGAGCTCACCGCTCCGAACGGCGTGGCCGATGGAGATGGCTGCCGTGAGCGACGAGGCGCAGAACCGGTTGACCGTGACCGCCGGCACGGAGTCGGGGAATCCCGCGGCGAGGGCCGCCCACCGGGCGATGTCGCCCAAGCCCTCGTGGGCAACGTTCACGCACCCGGCGGCGATGTCCTCGATCCGCTCCAACGGCACGTTGAGCCGCTCGCAGGCGGCCACCATCGTCCGGCCGAGAAGGTCGTCGGTGCGGAAGCCCGAGAGAGAACCTCCGTAGCGCCCGACCGGGGTCCGCACGCCACCGAGAACGAACGCGTCAGTCATCGATCCTCCTCAGTCCAGAGCCTTGTCCCCTGACAGCGTTGTGCATACGGGAGCCCCGCTTCAAGGGCTCGGGTGACGCGAATTTCGTCACGCGGTCAGAGGCTCGGGCCGCGGCCGAGCTCGCGGGCCTCGAGGTCGGCGCGCAACCGGTCGTTCAGCTCCGCCAGCGCAGCACTCACCTCCACCGTCGGGGCCACCGGGTCGACGAGTGCGCGCGCGGCGGGTGGCAACGGGGACAGGTCACGCCGACACCGTTCCCGCTGGGCGTCCAGTGGATCCGGGGGACGCCGCCGCCGGCCCTTCTCCATCACGAGCTCGAGCAGCGGCGTGGACCCCGCCGGGGACGCTTCGTCGCGCAGGCCGAGGACGTCGCGGCAGCCGGGCCCGCGGAAGACCTGTTTCGCGCCGGGGTAGGTGGCCTTGCCGGTCGAGAGCTTGGCCACGGGCCGGCCGCCGTAGGAGACGAGCTTGTAGGCGGAGTCGAGGTAGGGCGCGTCGGCCGAGACGCCCATGAGCGTGCCGACTCCGGCGGCGTCGACGGGGGCGCCGTCAGCGACCAGGCGGGCGAGGCCGTGCTCGTCGAGGCTCCCCGACACCACGATCTTCACCGCGGGGAGGCCGGCCTCGTCCAGGAGCCGGCGCGCCTCGAAGGCAAGGACCGACAAGTCACCGCTGTCGATCCGGATCGCGGCACGGTCCTCCAGGTGGCCTTCTCGGATCACCTCGACGGCGTTGCGCACGCCGGTCAGCGTGTCGTAGGTGTCTACCAGGAACGTCGTACGCGTCGGATGGTCGGCGGCGAAGGCGCGGAACGCCTCCGTCTCGTCGGTAAAAGCCTCGATGTAGGAGTGGGCCATGGTGCCCGAAGGGACGAGACCGTAGCGGCGGGCCGCTTCGACGTTGCTTGTCCCCCCGAACCCGACCATGGCCGACGTCCGCGCCGCGGCCAGTGCCGCCTCGAGCCCCTGGGTGCGGCGCATCGAGAAGTCGACGAGCTCGAAGCGGCCCCGCGCGGCGACCACGCAGCGGGCCGCCTTCGAGGCCAGGGCCGTGTGGAAGCTGATCGTGTTGAGCAGGACGGTCTCGACCAGCTGCGCCTCGGGCAGGGGCGCGGTGACCTCGAGGAGCGGCTCGTCGGCCACGACGACTCGCCCCTCGGCAACGGCCCAGACGTCACCGGTGAAGCGCAACGCAGCCAGGGCAGTCAGGTCGTCGTCGCCGAATCCCTGCGACGCGAGGTACGACAGGTCCACGTCGTCGAAGTGGAACTCCTCGAGGAACCCGAGCACGTCGTCGAGCCCGGCGGCGACCAGGTAGCCCCGCTGGGCCGGCAGGCGCCGGACGAAGAGGCTGAAGATGGCCGGAGCGGTCATGGCTCGTCGGAGGTAGCTCGACGCCATGGTGAGCTCGTAGAGGTCGACCAGGAGGGCGCTCGGCATTCGCGCCATGTTGGCGGACCCGTGCCCGACGGGCAACGGTCCGCCGCGCCGTCACCAGTAGGTGGCAGCCGGGCGGACCTCGATCGCCCCCCCGTGACGCGCCGCGGGGATCCGCGCCGCCAGCTCGACCGCACTGTCGAGGTCCTCTGCCTCGAAGACGAGGTAGCCGCCCACGCCTTCGCTCAGAAACGGGCCCTTCTTCGTGACGGTCTTGCCGTCCTTGACCTGCACCGTGGTCGCGTCCTCGGGCAGTCCGAGCGGGAGGCCGGGTGAGACTCCCGGCGTCTGGTTGAGCGTGCCGTAGTCCGCGTAGATGGCCTTCTGTTCGTCCTCGGACAGGGTCGCCCACGCGTCGGGGTTAGTCGGGAGTGGTGTCGTGCCCTGGTAAATGAGCAGTACGTACTGCACGTTTCCTCCATTCGGTTCTGGCCGGGCATCCGCAATGGCTCGATGCCGCCGCGCAGCTCTTGGAGCCGGACGAACCGCCCGACGTCGTAGGACGATCCTAAAGGTGCGGTCACACTGCTGGCTTCTTCGATCCTGCTCGATTCGCAACGTGATGCTGCGACCGCGGATCAGACCGGTGGGTCGTCCTCGCGGATCGAGGCCGGGTCGATACCCACCCCACCTGCCGCGCTACTGGCGTACACCGCAAGCGCGAACCGCAACACGTCGACGGCCTCCTCGGCGTTCCACCACAGCGGGCCTTCGCCGGTGCGGAGCCAGCGCAGCCAGTGGCGCCCGGAATCTCGAAAACTGCTGGCCCAATCGTCGTCGAGCGCGTGGTACGTCCGCATCTCGCCGTCGACGTAGGTCTCGAGGCTCGGCTGCTGGATGCCGCGGCCGGTGCACCGGTTCACGCGTGAGTAACCGCGACGGCCCGTGACCTCCCAGCGTTCGTCGTTGGTGTAGTAGTCGGACCGGAGATACATGTCGTTGGCCAGAGTGATGTCCCAGACGCCGCGGATGCCGTTCTGGTGCTCCCACACGATCGTGGTCGGCGCGTCGACCTCGATGTCGCGGACGACCTCGGTGCCACCCACCCACGCTCGCACCTCACGCAGCGGACCGAAGAGCCACAGCGCCGTCGAGAGCTTGTGCCAGCCGTCGTCGAACACCAAGATCCCCCGGCCGCGGCGCATCTGGGCAAATTGCCATTGGTAGCTGGACAGCGGCACGTCCCAGCCGCCACGGCCGCTGCCCACCATCTTCATGTGGTAGCCGCTCACGGGGCCGATGTCCCCCGACTCGACGGTCTCCTTGAGCCTCTGCAACGGCTCGTAGAAGAGGTAGTTCTCCATGACGCGCAGGACGCGATCGTTCGATTTGACGGCTTCGAGGATCTGACGGGCTTCGCCGAGGTCGCTGCACAACGGCTTCTGCAGGTTCAGGTGCCAGCCGTAGCCGAGCATCTCGCAGACCGCCTCGGTGTGCAGCGGGACCGGCAGCAGGACCTCGGCGGCGTCGACGGCCAGGCCGCTCGACGCGAGATCGGCTGCCGTGGCGAACGTCCGTGCCTGCGGCCAGTCGGCCTGGCGTTCCGCACGACGTTGCGGATCGGGATCGACGAGCGCCACCACCTCGACGTCGGCGTTGTCGTGGTAGGCGCGGACGTTCAGGTCATAGATGCGACCGAGACCGATGAAGGCCGCGCGCACGGGCCGGTCGTAGGGGACGAACGTCATGATCCTTGGCCTTCACTTTTCCGGACTTCGTGGGCAGGGCGAATACGTTCTAGCGCGGACTCCTCGGATCGGTTCGCTCCGAGCGCCCAGTGGCTCTCGACAAGACTGAGGAGGAGCCTCGGGCGCGCTCAGAACCCGAGCGATTCGTTCACCAGGATCGCCGTGAGACGTCCGGGGGAGACGGCCTTGTTGATGACCAGCAGATTGTTGACGCCGCTTGGTACGCCGTAGGCTTCCCGTGCCCTGAGGTCCTCGAGGGGAAAGCAGTACTCGTACACCCGCCGGAGCGCGCTGTCGAAGTCGGGTACGACCTTTTGGCGGCCGACCACGAGGACGACGTGGCCGGCGCCGGACACGATCGGCCCGAGCTGGCTTCCGCTCGCCGAGGCCACCAGAAGGGACCCCTGTTCCGTCACGGCGTGGACGCTCCCGACGACCCAGTCCGGCGCCGCCGCGAGCTGGCGCATCTCACGCCCTTGCATCTCGCGATCCATCTGGTACAGACGAAGGCGCAGCGGTTGGTACAGCCCGGAAGACTCGATGTCCTCGGCGATGCCGACGGTCTCGAGGGTCCTGGAGGTGTTGTTGTAGACCTCGGCGCCGACCGGAAGGAGCGACCGCACGGCTTGCCTGGCCTCCTCACCGGAGTCCACGACACTGGTCGTGATCCCGTTGCCCTCGAGGGCTTGGGCAACCGCCTGGATCTGCTCGCGCGACGCCACCCGTGAGAACTCGGCTCGGGCCTCCTCGCGCGGACCCGCCACGGCGGGGTCGCCCGATCGGTTGGTCGTGGGCGAGGTGTCCATGTCACTCGCCACCGAGTTCCGCCAGACGCTGATGGACCAGGGCGACGGACATCGATCCCTCGCCGATCGCCGCTGCGCAGCGCTTGATGGACCCGCTCCGGACGTCGCCCGCGGCGAACACCCCGGGCAGGTTGGTCTCGAGCGGCAGTGGTGGTCTCGGCAGAGGCCATCCGTCCAGCGCCCCGACCGATGAGCTCAGTTCGGCGCCGGTGCGCACGAACCTGGCATCGTCGAGAGCGACTCCCGCCTGCCCCGCGCCTTTGGTGCGTGGCACCCCCCCGATGCACACGAACAACGAATCGGCCTGGAGGCGGGACACCGACCCCCCGGACGAGACCGTCAGCGCCCGCAGGCGACCGTCGGCTTCCAACCCGACGACTTCTGTGCTCGTCAGCACGTCGACGTTGGCGATCTTGCCGATTTCCTTGATCAGATACTGCGACATCGACGCTTCCAGCGAGGATCCCCGGACGAGCAGGGTCACCTGCGCCGCGTAGCGCGAGAAGCGTATGACCGCTTGGCCGGCCGAGTTCCCGCCCCCGACGATCGCCACACGGCCTCCGGTACAGGTCACCGCCTCACTCGGGCCGGCGCCGTAGTAGACGCCCGAGCCCAGCAGCTGTTCGATGCCCGGGACGTCGAGACGACGCCAGTCGACCCCGCTCGCCAGGAGCAGGGCCCGTGACCGAACGGTCGCTCCGTCTGACAGCTCCGCCACGTAACCCGGACCGTCCCTCGTGACGCCCACGAGACGCCGAGCGAGAAGGATCTCCGCTCCGAATCGTCGGGCCTGCGCCGATGCCCTCGTTGCCAACTCGCTGCCGCTGATCCCTTGCGGAAACCCGAGGTAGTTCTCGATCATGGAGGTCGTCCCGGCCTGGCCGCCGGGAGCCACGGACTCGACCGCCACCGCGCGCAGACCCTCGGAGGCCGCGTACACGGCCGCAGCGAGCCCGGCCGGGCCGGCCCCGACGATCGTGAGGTCGTACTCCGAGAGCTTCGGAGCCGACATCATGCCCAACCCTGCGGCGACTCCCTCCAGTGTCGCCGGCGCGAGGCGCGTCCCGTCGGGGAGGATGCACACCGGGAGCTGATCCGGACTCGTTCCCGTTGGCGCTAGGAGCTGGTCGACGCGGGCCTCGTCCTGGACGTCGACCCACTGGTAGGGGACGCCATTGCGGCTCAGGAAGTCGCGAAGGCCGTAGCCGACCGCGGAAGCCCGGTCCCCGACCAGGACGACCTGAGGAGTGACGGGCCGCGCGTCGTAGTCGATCATGGACATGGCGTTCCACCCGCATTCTTGGCGTCAGGCTCGCACAATCCGCGTCGAGGCACCGTTGGACCTTACCCATGTCAATCGGTGCTCGGAGCACAGCCTCTCGTGGCACTCGAGGCCGTCCACGACCGGATCAGCGAATCCGAGACGCCTCCGGTCCGGGCGTCCGAACCGTGATCGAGCGGATCGGTTGCCGACCGGGCCGGCTACGGCGCCGAGCCAGTGGGATTCCTCGCGTGTCCTAGCGGTTCGGAAGCGATCGCGGAAGGCCAAACGCCGGGACGACGGTGTTCTCGAAACGGGTCAAGGCCCAGATCCGGTCGCCGGCAAGTGCGAGGACATAGAGACCTACCCCGTGGCTGATGCCATCTGGTGTGCGCAGGTAGGCACCGAAGGCGGGCTGGCCGTTGGCTCGCGTGGGCACGAGGTCGAACCGCCGCCCCGCGGTGAAGATGCTGGCGCAGAAGCGCGCGACCTGCTCCCGGCCCTCGTACTCGAACGGCATGGGAGGCATCGACATGAACACGTCTTCGGTCAGGAGAGCCACCAGCGCGTCGAGATCGGCGGACTCCCACGCGTGTGCGAACCTCGCCACGATGATCTCCTCCTCAGATGAGCCGGCGGCGGGAGGCGGCTCCCGACCGGGCGCGGAGGCCCATCGGCGCTCCAGGGTGGCGCGCGCCCGCTTGAGGGCGCTGTTGACCGATTCTGTGGTCGAGCCCACCATGGCGGCGACCTCGACCGCATGGAAGCCGAGGACGTCGCGCAACACGAGGACGGCGACCTGGCGCGGTGGCAGGACTTGCAGGGCGGTCACGAACGCCAAAGAGATCGACTCGTTCCGCTCGTAGCGGGCTTCGGGACCGAGCGGCGCGTCGGTGTCGCCCTCGAGGAGCGCATCCGGGTACGGTTCGAGCCACACGACCTCCCCGAGCCGGGTGGGCTCGGGTGGTTCGACGTTGGGCACATCCCACTCCTTGGGCAGGCGCCGGCCCGCCGACCGGCGCGCATCGAGGCACTTGTTCGTGGCAATCCGGTACAGCCAGGTGCGGAGAGAGGCGCGCTCCTCGAAGGCCGCGATGCCTTGCCAGGCGGCCAGCAGCGTGTTCTGGAGTGCGTCCTCTGCGTCTTGAAGCGATCCGAGCATCCGGTAGCAGTGCACCTGGAGCTCTCGCCGGTACGGCTCCGCGAGCTCGCGGAACGCATCGTCATCCCCAGCCCGTGCCCGCGAGATCAGGTCTGATGTCTCCACTCACCCATCCTTCCCACTCACACCTTTGCTGATCACTTAGACGCCGGCTGACGACCGAATTGGGCGGTGGACGCCCAGTTTCGGATTTTGGCGTCAGTACCGCCGGCAACCCACCCTCGTGGACGAATTCAGGCTGTGGGTGTACCCGTTCGTCCTGGGCTCGGGCGAGCTTCTATTCGGCGAGTCCACCGACAGGCTGTCCCTGCACCTCGTCGACAACCGGACCGTTGGGGACGGCCTCGCGTATGTCGTCTACGAGGTCGTCCGGGCCACCGAGAGAAACGACGACCGGAGTCGAGGCCCTGATGCTCTCTGAGCGGCTCACGCGATACGGCGAGCGCGCTCGGTCGGGATCTGGGATTCGCCGCCGTGGAACAGCGTTGCGAGGAGCTCGACGCCGTCGACCACGCGGGGTCCCGGTCTCGAGAAGTGCGCGTTGGCGTCGACCGCGTAGACCCGTCCGAGCCCGGCCGCCTCGGGCTGGGACAGCAGGGCTCCCGACTGGGCCAGCGCGCCGTCGAGGTCGAACCCGCAAGGGGAGAAGATCGTGACGTCCACCTGCTCGGCGTGGACTTCGTCCCAGCCCATCCGGCGCGAGGATTCGCCGGCGCAGGCAAGGACCGGTAGCCCTCCCGCGGCGGTGACCATGTCGGGGACCCAGTGCCCGGCATTGAACAGCGGGTCCGGCCACTCCAGGACGAGGACCCGGGGCCGGGTCTGATCCGCCACCTGCTCTCGCACGCGGCGCAGCCGACCCCGGAGATCGGCCATCAGCACCGCCGCTCGGTCGTGGGCTCCGGTTGCCGACCCGACCGTGCCGATGGACTCGATGACGTCATCGAGCCCGGTGGGGTCGAGGGACACCACTTGGGCACGGCACCCGATCACGGCGAGGGCCTCTTCGACCGCGCCCGAGGGCACCGCGCAGACCCGGCAGAGATCTTGGGCGAGGATGACGTCGGGATCGATTGCGCGCAGTCGGTCGTCATCGAGGGTATAGATGGACGAACCAGCGGCCACCCGCGCGCTCACCTCGGTATCGATCTGCTGCGCGCTCGAGCGAGCCATCGGTGGGCAGCGCCGTCCCCGAGATGACGGGAACGGATCGAGCGGCTTCGGGGTAGTCGCACTCGAAGCTGACACCGCAAAGGTGGTCACCGAGTCCGAGCTCGAAGACGATCTCGGTCGCCGAGGGCAGGAGCGAGACGATCCGCACGCCCCATCATCGCCCAGCGGGAGTGCCGTGCCAACAAATGGCTCCCGCAGATCTGCCCTCCGAGCTGGTGCAACGGCCAGGTAGGTTCACGATCGACCGCGCAGCGGGCCGAGGATCCGGTCCAGCGTCTCGAGGTCCGCGGGTTCGAGTGTGAGGAGCGCGTCGGGGGGCCGGCCGAGCACGGTCTCGGCCCGCCGAGCGATGTCCCGGCCCTTGCGGGTCAGCTCGACCAGCTTGGCCCGACGATCGGTTGGATGGGGCCGGCGCCGGACGAGGCCCAGCCCCTCCAGGTCGTCGACCACCGTGGTGGCGTTCGGGGCGTCGATGGTCAGCGCCGACGCGAGCTCGCCCATCGACAGCGGTCCACCGAGCAGCCGACGCAGGGCGCGCACGCTGTCCGAAGCTGAGACCGACGGCGTCGACCACCTCCCGGCGCCGCTCGTTGTCGAGCACCAGCTCACACATCGCTGCCCACACCGCTTGCGCCGCTTCGGCGGAGAGGTCAGGAGCGGGCGCCCCGCGCGCCGGCGTCACCGCGCCCCCGAGTGAACGGCCGCCTCGGGGTTGAGCAGGAGAGCCACCTGATGAGCCGATTGGCGTGCGTGCGCCGAGGTCGCCACGAGGCCGAGCACGAACACGACGATGCCACCGCAGGCCAGTACCCACCAGCCCGCGTGGCTCGCCGTAGCGAACGAGGCGTGAACGGACCCGCCGATGCGCGAGGTGACGAGCGCACCTACGACGGCGACTCCGAGGGTCTGTCCGATCTGGCGCGAGGTCGAGGCGATGGCCGAGGCCACACCCGCCTGCGCCCGGGGCATGCCCGATACCGCGGCGTTGGTGATGGGTGCGTTGACCAGCCCGAAACCGAGCCCGAAGACGACATAGGCCACGAAGAGCCACGTAAAGGGCGTGGTCGGCTCGACGAAGGCCAGCAGCGCACACGACAACGTCAGGGCGAAGCCCGAGACGAGCAGGGGGAGTCGCGGGCCACGAGTGCCCACAAGACGCCCGGAGATCGGGGACGCGGCCATGGTCATGATGGCCATGGGCAGTGTGTCGAGCCCGGCATGCAACGGCGACAGGCCACGGACCTCTTGCAGATACAGCGTGTTGAGGAAGAGGAAGCCACCCAGCGCGGCGAACGCCGCGACCGCAGTGATCGTGGCCGAAGCGAAGGGGATGGAGCGGAAGAAGCGGAGATCGATCAGCGGGTCCGCACGCCGTGGCTCGTAGAGGAGAAGACCGACGAGCGCGCACAGTGCGGCGCTGAACGCGCCGACGATGATCGGCGAACCCCAGCCCCGAGCCGGCGCCTCGATGATGGCGTAGGTCAGGGTGGCGAAGAGCACGATCATCAGGAGCTGGCCGACCGGGTCGAAGCGCCGGGCGCGTGGCGCCTTCGATTCGGGGACGTAGCGCAGCGCCAGGATCACCGCGATCAGCCCGACGGGGATGTTGATCCAGAAGATGGACCGCCAGCCCGCCGACGTCACCAACAGTCCGCCGAGCACCGGGCCGAGTGCCATGGAGATGCCCACGACGGCACCCCAGACCCCGACCGCCTGGGCGCGCTCTTTGGGGTCGGTGAACGTGTTGGTGATGATCGACATGGCGACGGGGTTCAGCATGGAACCGCCCACGGCCTGGACCATGCGGAACACCACGAGGAGCGTGAGGCTCGGGGCCAGGCTGCACAGGAGCGAGCCGGCGGAGAACACGATGAGGCCGACGACGAACGTCCGGCGCCGCCCCAACCGATCGGCCGTCGAACCCGACAACATGAGGAGGCTGGCGAGCACGAGTGTGTAGGCGTCGACGGTCCATTGGAGCCCCGAGACGGTGGCCCCGAAATCGTGGCCGATGGACGGCAGGGCCACGTTGACGATGGTCACGTCCAACCCGACCATCAGCAGGCTCATGGAGCAAATGAGCAGGATGCCGATGCGCCGGGGCCGGCTGAGCTCGTGCATGGCAACCGGGCCCCTACCTCCCGCGGGAGGCACTGATACTAATGTTTCCATAACTATTATGAGAGTATCAGGAGATTGCCCGGGCGCAACACCCTACACGGGAACCCCGATTGCCGCTCTCACCTCGGAGATAGTTTCGGGTTGACGCTTGTTCTCCCCAGCGGGAGAGCTCAGGGATTCCCGATGGGCTTCTTCACGCTTACATGCTTGCTCTTTCCCCCTAACTGCGGCCGGAGAGGGGCGATCGTCTCGATTTCATGGCGCCGCGGGCCCGACCACAGTGCCGGCGGGGCGTCGACAGCCCACGCCAGTGCGTAGGCGGCGGCCTCGTAGTTGACCCGCCAACCCGAGAAGTCCGCCCATGCGTCCTCGAGGGGCCGCTGGACCGGAAAGTCGACTTCGCGCAGGCGCTCGACGGCCTTGACGAAATCGTCATACGAGAGCGAGATCGCCTGGTTCGGGTCGGCGTCTTGCGGGATGGGAAACCGCAACGCCCGGGCGATGTTGCCGAGACAGGTGAAGCCTCCGCGCAGGCACAGCCGTGCCTGGATGAGGCCTGACGCGTCGGGAAGCAGGGACAGATACAGGGCGGCGGCGTCGAGCACCGCAAGCTGCGCGGTCACCCAGGACGACAGCGGGCGTGGCGAGCGGAACCACACCAGAGGTACGTAGGTGGTGTGGCTCTCCGACACGTCTGCGGACCACTGCTCCCACGCCTCGAACAGGTCCGGCAGCTCGCCGACGGCGGATACCCCGCTGCCGAGGCCATAGTGCGTGCGGGCCAGCAGTTCCGGTCCCCATGACGGCACGCCGGCTCTCGAGTCGAGCATGGTGATGAGCGCCTCGCGGCGGTTAAAGGCTGCGTACAACGTCGGGAGGTAGCCGATCTGGAGCGCAACCGTCCCGAGGCCAGCCAGCGCGGCGAGGGCGTCGAGTGCCGCCACCCCGCTCGAGTGGGGAATGAGATAGCCCAACGTGCAGAGCGCCGAACCGGCTTGCTCCATGGCGTTTCCGAACCCGCCCGTCCCATTGAAGGGCCACATGAGCAGTCCAAACCCCAGCAGGAAGAGGGCCAACCACGCGATGACCTGCGCGATGAGTTGTACGGGCGCCTGGACCGCCATGATCCTGTCACGGCGCTCATAGGAGCCCGCCCTGTCGGCAACGAAGTTGAAGACGCTGCGGTTGACCAGGAAGACCACCCGGGGGATGTTGCTCCGGACGCGCCTCGGCACGATCAAAGTGCCAAGGACACTCCACGCGGTGCCCAGAACGATCAGGGCGCCGAGCAGCGCCGCCAAGACTTCGATTGCCATGCCTCAGCTTGGCATGGGGGCGCCAGACGGAAGAGGCGGGCGGCGCAGCAGGTGATGCGAGCAGGGCTTGCCCGATCCCCGCTCACGCCTCCTTGCTCAGCGCGGCCGCCTCGATCCGATCGCCGACCGCCTTGTCGATGTTGCGCCAGTACTCGAAGGCGCGCCGGCGCACCTCGTCACGGTGCAGTCCGGACAGGAGGCCCGAGACGGTGTCGACGAGTCGCTGGCGCGCGGCGTCGTCCATGACGTCGGTGACCAACGTGTGGGCCTGGCCGAAGTCGTCGTCCTCGGCGTGAAGGGTGGCGGCGGCGCGGACCAACTCGCCGTCGGCGGCCCACACGGCCTGCTCGGCGTAGGTGTCCGGGTCGGCTGCGGGAGCCCCCGGGAACGAGTTGGGGTAGTAGACGGGGTCGGCGACGTTGTCGATCCGCATCACGCCGTCCTTGGAATAGGAGCGAACGGCGGCCTTGGGCCGATTGACCGGGATCTGCTGGTAGTTGACGCCGAGACGGGCCCGATGGGCGTCCGCGTAGGAGAAGCCTCGGGCGAGGAGCATCCTGTCGGGCGAAAGACCGGTCCCGGGCACCATGTTGTTGGGCTGGAAGGCCGCTTGCTCCATCTCGGCGTGGTAGTCGCTCACGTTGCGGTTCAGCGTCAGCTTCCCGACGTCGACGAGCGGGTAGTCACCGTGGGGCCACACCTTGGTCAGGTCGAAGGGGTTGAACCGGTAGGTCTTGGCCTCGTCGAACGGCATGATCTGCATCTTGAGGGACCAACTCGGGAACTGCCCGCCCTCGATGGCCTCGTAGAGGTCGCGTTGGTGATAGTCGGCGTCCTCGCCGGCGATGCGGTCCGCGTCGGCCTGCGTCAGGAACTCGATGCCCTGGTCCGTCTTGAAGTGATACTTGACCCAGAAACGCTCGCCCGCCGCGTTGACCCACAGGTAGGTGTGTGACGAGTACCCGTTCATGTGGCGCCACGCGCGGGGAATGCCCCGGTCCCCCATCAGCCACGTCACCTGATGGGCGGACTCGGGCGAGAGCGTCCAAAAGTCCCACTGCATGTCGGGGTCGCGCAGGTTGTTGGCGGCCAGGCGCTTCTGCGAGCGGATGAAGTTCTGGAACTTGATGGGGTCGCGAATGAAGAACACCGGCGTGTTGTTGCCGACGATGTCGAAGTTGCCCTCGGACGTATAGAACTTGATCGCGAAGCCGCGTGGATCACGCCAGGTGTCGGGCGAGCCCCGCTCGCCCGCCACGGTCGAGAAGCGGATGACCAGGTCAGTCGTGGTGCCCGGCTGGAACACGTCGGCCCTGGTGTAGGCGCTCACGTCGTGGGTCACCTCGAAGCTGCCGAAGGCACCGCCCCCTTTGGCGTGCGGCTGGCGCTCGGGAATGCGCTCCCGGTTGAAGTTGGCCATCTGCTCGATGAGATAGAAGTCCTGGAGCACGACGGGTCCGTCGGGGCCGACGGTGAGCGAGTGCTCCTGGCTGGCGACCGGGATGCCGGCATCGGTCGTCGTAGGCGGACGTTGTGGCTGTCGCTGGTTCATCGCTCCTCCCTGGACAGGCGCTCGGCCTGGTGGTCTTCGACTCAGGCGACGGAATCGCTTCTCCGGGGTAATACCCAGCCCGGCCGCGGAAAATGACAGGTGTAGCCGTTGGGGTATCGCTCCAGGTAGTCCTGGTGCTCGGGCTCCGCCTCCCAGAACGGGCCCGCGGGGGTGACCTCGGTGACGACCTTGCCCGGCCAGAGCCTCGAGGCCTCCACGTCGGCGATGGTGTCCTCGGCCACCCGGCGCTGCTCGTCATCGAGGTAGAAGATGGCCGAGCGGTAGCTGGTGCCCACGTCGTTCCCCTGGCGGTTGCGCGTCGTCGGATCGTGGATCTGGAAGAAGAACTCGAGGAGGTCCCGATACGAGATCTGCTCGGGGTCGAATGTGATCTCGATGGCCTCGGCGTGGCCATGGTGGTTGCGGTAGGTGGCGTTCTCGACGTCGCCTCCCGTGTAGCCCACCCGGGTCGAGATGACCCCTGGGAGTTTGCGGATCAGGTCCTGCATGCCCCAGAAGCATCCGCCGGCGAGGATCGCCTTGTCGGTCCGCTGGCTCGTCATTCTGCTTCCTCCTTCTTGTCCGCCCCGTCGAAGAGGCTCTTGTACCGCCCGTAGCCCTCGGCCTCGAGATCCTCGTAGGGGATGAAGCGCAGGGCGGCCGAGTTGATGCAGTAGCGCAGTCCGCCCTCTTCGGGCGGGCCGTCGTCGAAGACGTGGCCGAGGTGGCTGTCGCCGTGGGCCGAACGAACCTCTTTCCTGATCATCCCGTGGCTCTTGTCTTCCCGCTCGACGACGTTGGCGGAGTCCAGCGGGATGGTGAAGCTCGGCCAGCCGCACCCACTGTCGAACTTCTGCAGGGATGCGAAGAGCGGCTCCCCCGAGACGATGTCGACGTAGATGCCGGCATCCTTCTTGTCCCAGAACTCGTTGCCGAAGGCGGGCTCGGTGGCGCTCTCCTGGGTCACTGCGTACTGGCGTGGCGTCAGCTGCGCGACCGCCGCATCATCTTTCTGGTATTCGTCGGTCATGTGGCTCCTCCGAGCTCGTTTGTCATCTCCAGACGTTCTCCGTCATCACTCGCCTTCGCGTCATCGCGTCGTCGACTTGGCGTTCGATGCGGTGGATTCCGGAATCCCGGACCCGCGTCCGTCGACCGCCGCTCGTGCATGGTTCACGATGTCGGCGAGCTCCTCGCCGGAGATCGTCTCCTTCTCGAGGAGCGCGGCAACCACGGAGTCGAGCGCGTCCCGGTTCTCGCTCAGCAGGTTCCGGGCCCGCTCCTCGGCTTCGCTCAGCAGGCGGCTCACTTCCTGGTCGATGATCTCCTGGGTGCCCTCGGCGTAGGGACGCTCCTGGCCGAAGGGCGGCCCGCTCAAGTACGACGGCTGATCCGACCCGTAGCCGATCGGGCCAAGGCGGGGGGACAGTCCCCACTCCCTCACCATCTTGATGGCAAGGTCGGTGGCGCCGGAGAGGTCGTTGGCGGCCCCCGTCGATGCCTCTCCGAGGACCATGATCTCCGAGGCGCGACCTCCGAGACGGATGGCCAGCGAGTCGAGTAGGTAGCTCTCGGAGTACAGGTGGCGCTCGTCGACCGGCAGTTGCTCGGTGACGCCCAAGGCTCGTCCGGCCGGAAGAATGGTGATCTTCGCCACGGGGTCGGCGTGCTCGGAGAAGAAGGCCACGAGGGCGTGGCCGGTCTCGTGGACGGCCACCGAGTGTTTCTCTTCGGGCAGCAAGGCGTTCGAGGCGTCCCGGCGCCCGAGGATGATGCGGTCCCGAGCCTCGTCGATGTCCCGGGCGAAGATGACGTCACGTCCGTTCCGGACGGCCACGATTGCCGCTTCGTTGATGAGATTGGCGAGATCGGCTCCAGAAAAGCCCGGGGTCGCTCGGGCCACCGCGTCGAAGTCCACGTCGTCGGCCAGGTGCTTGCCTTTGACGTGCACCGCCAAAATGGCGGACCGCTCGGCCTGGTTGGGCAGCGGGATCTCGACCTCCCGGTCGAAACGACCGGGGCGGAGGAGGGCAGGGTCAAGGACTTCGGGACGGTTCGTGGCCGCCATGACCACGATGCCGGTCGTCGGATCGAACCCGTCCATCTCGGCGAGGAGCTGGTTGAGCGTCTGCTCACGTTCGTCGTTGGAGACGAGAGATCCGCCGCGGCGTTGACCGATGGCGTCGATCTCGTCGATGAAGATGATCGCCGGAGCCCGCTTGCGCGCGTCGGCGAACAGGTCTCTCACCCGTGACGCACCGACACCGACGAACAGCTCGACGAAGCTCGAGCCGGTAAGGGCCAAGAAGGGAACCCCGGCCTCGCCCGCGACGGCCCGGGCCATCAACGTCTTCCCGGTCCCAGGAGGGCCCACCATGAGCACGCCGCGGGGGCCGACTGCGCCCGCCGCGGTATAGCGCTCGGGGTGGCTCAAGAAGTCGACCACTTCGGCCACTTCGCGCTTCGCGCCTTCGTAGCCGGCGATGTCCGAGAACCGGGTCGAGGGCCGGTCCTCGTCGTACACCTTGGCCTTCGATCCCCCGAAACCCATGATGCCCCCGGCCAGCTGCTTGGAGCTCCTTCGCCCGATCCAGATGAAGAACGCGATGAAAAGGAGGAGTGGGAGGAAGGACAAGAGGTCGGGAATGAGAGACGAACCTTGTCCGACTCCGGTGATGTCGACGTCGTGGGACCTGAGCGTCGACGCCAGGTGGATGTCGTTCAGGGCGGTCGGGATCTGGCTGGTGTACTGCTCGCCGCCCTTGAGGGTGCCGGTGATGGCGCCGTTCGGATTGATCGACGCCGTCTTCACCGCCCCTGCGTCCACCTGAGACACGAACTTCGAATAGCTGAAGTTCTTCGTGGGTGTGGACGAAGAATGCACCAACGACAACGCGATCAGAGTGATGAGGACGCCCGCCGGCAAGAGCCACATCCGCCAGCGCGGTGGTGGCGTGGGAGCAGGGGCTCTCGGCCGATCGTTGGGTTCCCCCGGCTTTGCGGACCCGGTGGGATGGCGAGACTTCAGGCTCATCGACGCTCCTTCTGACTCCATTGAACCAGTAAGCGGCTCCGACCCGCTCCCCGGCGGCACGGGGGCAGCCGGTCGGGCGCTCTGCCGGCCACCGCTCCCCGCTCCTCACCGGTGGACGACCTGGTGGGGCCGCCGTGCCGTCAGGCGTTCGCCGCCTGCAGGATGAGCGAGGCCACCGCGGCGGGTTGCGACACGTAGATCGGTGGCTGCCCGGAATCTCGGTCACGATGAAGCCTGCCCGTTCCGACATCGACCGCATTGCCGGGGGCGGGATCACGTGGTCGTCGGTGGCGACGAGGTACCGACTCGGCTTGGTCCTCCAGGCCGGGGCGGTCACGACGCCGGCCAGGGCTTCGACACCGCTGGGGACCTGAGAGTCCGCCAGGAATTCGGCGTCCTCGGGGGCCTGCGGCGCCAGCTACCCAGCCTTCGGCGTCCTTCCGGGTCGACGTCCCAGAAGTGCCCAGCCTGATACCGAGACGCCCAAGGCCACGAGAATGGCGAAAGCAAGCACGGTGTTGGGGATGCTTGCACCTTGGTCGAGCGCGATTCCCGCTCCGACCACCGGAATCGAGAGCCCCACGTAGAGCACGACGAGCAGTCTCGACGTCAGGGCGAGACGGTCCTCGGGTGCGGCTGCTTCGAGCACGATGCCAGTGGTGCCTTTGAACACCGCTCCCACCCCTGCGCCGATGAGCGCACCCGAGACCAGGAAGAGCGCGAGGTTCGGGATGGACAGACGGACCGAAACCACGAGAAAGACGAGGCCGACGAGCATTGAGGCCGTGCCTAGGGCAAGGACGCGCGACGCGGTGAACTTCGTGGTGGCCACCTGGGAGATGGCGCCACAGGAGAACACCAAGAAGAGCGTCGCTCCCGCCAGTGCGTGCGACGTGCGCCCGAGGGTGACGGACAAGATGAGCCCGGCTAGCCCGGCGAAGAGGCCGCTGGCGGCGAAGGCGGCCAGCGTCGCCGCTGCTGCCGGAACGGGCAGCCTGGGCCGGCGTCTGGCCGGCTGGAGTGCCGTTGCGTGCCGTGTCGGCGTCCCTGTTTCGGGCACGAACCACAGGCTCACGAGAGAGACGGCGCCGAGAGCGAGGATCACCACGTAGGGCAATCTGAGCGGCCAGCTCGCCCATTGCGCGAGACAGCCGGCGATCAGCGGGCCGACGCCGAGCCCGCCGACACTGATTGAGGTGCCGATCGTCCGGGCGCGGACCATCGACCCCCCCGGGTCGGCACGGAGGCGCAACTCGATCAGGTACGTGATCGCGGTCCCGGCGGCGAGCCCGACCGCGACACCGGTGAGCAGGCGTCCGATGAGAAGGACCCCCAGCCCCGTCCACGCAGCGAGAAGTCCGGCTGCCACCATCATGATCGCCACGGCGGCGAGCATCACGCCACGGCGTCCCACGCGTGCCGCAACGCGGTTTTCGGCGAGAAGCGCGGTGATCGTGCCGGCCGCGAAGATCGCATAGACGACGGTGATGGTGAACGACGAAAGGTGATCTTGGATCTTGTAGATGCCGTAGAGCGGACTCGGGAGCGTGGCGAAGGCCATGACGATCAAGAAGACCAACGCCACCATCCAAAACCCCGACCAGTGGAGGCGCGTCGAGCCTGCGGACGCCGCGGACTGCGCTGCCACGAGGTTTGTCTCCTCCGTGGCCACGGCTCTCACCAGACCTTCATGCCGCCGTCAACCACCAGGTCGATCCCTGTGACGTACGCGCTCTCGTCGGAGACGAGGTAGAGGGCGGCGTTCGCGATGTCCTCAGGCTGGCCGAACCGGCCAAGAAGCGTCCTCGACGTCATCTGGCGGCCGAACTCGGGATCATCGAGCTCGCCCTTGGTCGAGTTGGTCTCGATGAAACCGGGCGAGACGGAGTTGACTCGGATTCCGTGCTCGCTGCCCTCCATTGCCAACTGGCGGGTCATCCCGATGATGGCCGACTTGTTGGTCGTATGCGCCAGCGAGGCGAGCGCTTTGAAGCTCAGGGACCCGTTGAGCGACGCCATGTTCAACACCACGCCGTGGCTGGCCTTGAGGTAGGGCCATGCGGCCCGCGTGAGGTAGAACACAAGGTCGACCTCGTCTCGTCGCGCCGCCGCCCAGTCCTCGTCGGTGAACTTCTCCAAGGGACTGAAATGTGACTTGGCAGCGAGATTGTAGAGCACGTCGATGCGGCCGAAAGTGCCGATCGCCAGCTCGACGAGCCGCTCGCACTCGGCCGGCTCGCTGACCCGGCACGGCTGCAACGACACCATCTGGCCGCCTGCCGACTCGACCAGCGAGACCGTCTCTTCGGCGGGCTCGACGACCACGTCGCAGCCGACGACCGATGCGCCTTCCCTCGCAAACGCGAGAGCGGTCGCGCGTCCCATACTCCCGCCCGTGCCGGTGATGACACAGACCTTCTCAGCAAGACGGCCTGCCATCTCAGTGCGCGAAGTGGGCGGCCGCGGCCTTCAGCTCACCCTCTGCCACGCCGACCGCGTCGGTGTGCGCGGGCACCTCACCGAAGTACCAGTAGATGACGTCTTGAGCCGGCGCGGACAGTGGTCCCGCCCAGTCCCTGAACAGCTCGGTGACCACGGCGAGCGCCGTCGTCGGCACCGCGCCGGCGTGGGCGAGGCGCTCGATGGCGGTACGGTGCGCAACCTCGGAGCGCCCGCCGACCGCGTCGGCAACGAAGAGCACGTCGTAGCCGTCTTTTAGCGCTTGGACGGTTGCGAAGGTGAGGCAGATCTCGGTGTGGAGCGCACCGATGATCAGGCGCTTGCGACCAGTCTCCTCCACCGCGCGGCGAAACGCCTGGTCCTCGAACGCATTCATCGACGTCCGGTCGATGGGATCGATCCCATCGAGCTCTGACAAGAGTGACGAAAGCGTGGGACCGTTGAAGCCGAGCTCGACGCCTACCGTCGACAAGACGATCGGCATGTCGTATGCCTTCGCAGTCTTGGCCAAGAGCCGTGCGTGCAACTCGACCATGTCTCTGTTGGTCTCGGACCGTATGACCTCGAACATTTCGTTCTGGTAGTCGATCAACACCAAGGCGCAGTCCTCGGCCTTCCACACACCCAGGTCCTTCGTCATGCTTCTTCTCCTTTGTTTCGGTTTTGTCACTAGGTCCAGATCTGTTGGCGTCGCTCGACGCGCTGACGATCGACCGGAGGCCGATGCGGGACGCCGTCAATGCCCCGGTGGGCGTGCAAGTCGCCGGTACGGATGGGTGCGTCCGACCAAAGGTCTGAGATCGCCCGCAGAGAGGACTCGTCCAGATCCACATCGACGGCGCCGAGGTTCTCGCGGAGATGCTCCAGAGATGAACTGCCCGGGATGAGAACCATGTTCGGGGCAACGGCCAACGCCCAGGCGAGGCATGCCTGCGCGTTGGTGCACCCGGAGCGGGCGGCGACCTCGGTAATGGTGGGGTTGCTGAGGAGAGACGATGAGCCGAACCCCAGTGGAGCAAACGGCACGAACGCGATGTTTCGACTGGTGCATGCTTCGAGCACAGATTGAGAGGTGCGATCAGCCGGGTGGTATGCGTTCTGAACGCACGCCACCTCGGTGAGCTCCAGGGCGCGTAACAGGTGGCTCAGCGAGACGTTGCTCAGGCCCACGGCCCGGATCAGCCCGTCGTCACGAGCGTTGATCATCGCCGCGAGCTGATCGTCGAAGAACGAATCGGCCGGCGACTTCCTCATCAGCCGCAGGTTGACGATTCCGACCCGCTCGCTCCCGAGCGTTCGCAAGTTGTCCTCGATCCCCCGGCGGAGCCGGTCCGGCGCGTCATCCGCGAAGATCTCACCCTTTGGGCCGCGTCGGGCCCCGACCTTGCTCACGATCACCAAGTCGGGCGGCAAGGGATGAAGGGCCTGACGGATCAATTCGTTGACGATCTCGGGCCCGTAGAACTCGGCCGTGTCTATGTGATCGACGCCCGCATCGACTGCCGACCGGAGGATGCGTACGGCTTCATCCCAATTCCGGGGGGGCCCGAAGACGTTCGGACCGGTCAACCTCATCGCCCCGAACCCGATCGGAGAGACCGCGAAGGGGCCAAGCGGCCGCTTCCCTGACCAACGAGGCGGGTCCTGTCCCGGGAGGAACGTCATACCCTTCAGCCGTAGGCGGGCACAATGGCTCCACTGATCGGCGCAGCCGCGTCTCCAACCAGGAAAGCGATGATCTGGGCGACGGCCTTCGGAGTGATGGCGTGCACCAACAGTTCCTTGGGCAGTGCACTCCTATTTGCCTCGTTGGCGATCAGTTGCGGCGCCACGCCGTTCACGCGGATGCCCACTGGCCGAAGCTCGACGTCCAAGAGCCGGATGAGGTGTGTCAGCCCCGCCTTGCTGACGGCGTAGGCCGCCATACCTTCAACAGCGACGAGGCCGGGCCGCGCCGAGACGTGCACGATCGAACCGGAGCCCCGGGTGCTCATGTGGCGCGCGACAGCTTGGCTGAGCCATAGCGCCGTGCCCAGGTTCACGTCGAGCATCGTCCGCAGCTG
Source organism: uncultured Acidimicrobiaceae bacterium (assembly GCA_963763575.1). Classification (GTDB taxonomy): domain Bacteria; phylum Actinomycetota; class Acidimicrobiia; order Acidimicrobiales; family RAAP-2; genus Bog-473. The sequence goes on along the minus strand of CAVXPD010000018.1, from coordinate 60,540 downwards.
CTCGGGGGTCGTCGAGAGAGCGTCACCCGGCCAGAAGGCACCGACGGTGTTCACCAGGATCTCGGGAGGGCCGTACTCGGCCACGACTTGATCGATGGTCGGACCAACGACCGCCGGATCGGTGGGGTCGGCCAGTGTCCCGTGGACGCCGGCGGGCAGCTTGCTCAGGTTCTCTTCGTTCCTGTCCACGACCACGATGGAGTGGCCGGTGCCGGCCAATTCGCCCGCCACGTCCTGGCCCAGTTCGCCCCCTCCGACGACGATGGCGATCGACTCACTCATTGGTCGGCCCCTCCTCCTCGCACCAGTGTTACCCTACGCCAGATTATTTGCGTTGGCAAGCAATCTGATTCAGCCGCTTTACTTCCAGGTAGAAGTGCGCGAACTGGCTCCCCTCCACCAAGTGCTTTCAAAAGCAAGTTAGGATTTCAGGACCATGACTGCGCTCGAGCCGCTCTCTCCCACCGAAGAAGACCTGTGGCGGGCGATCATGCGCATCGTCAAGGTTCTCCCCCGGCACCTTGACTCCGACCTCATGCACGGCGCCGGGGTGAGTGCTGGTGAATACACCACGCTGATGCAGCTCTCCGAAGCTCCGAACCGGGAACTGCGCATGAGCGACCTGGCGAGCGTCACGGGATACTCGGCCAGTCGAACGACCCGGTTGGTCGACAGCCTGCTGGAACGCTCTCTCGTGACCAAGGTTGCAAGCTCGAGCGACGCTCGGGGCAATGTCGCTCGCCTGACGCCCAAAGGCATGACGAAGCTGCGGTCGGCCTGGCCGGTCCACTTGGCGAGCGTCCGAACCCGGTTCTTCGACCGCATGGATCCCTCAGCCAGTCGGCGGGTCGCGGACGCCCTCTCGGGTGTCGCCGATGAACTCGAGGACAACGCGTCTCCTGGTTCGCGAGAGAAGTAGCGCCCCGGAGGCGGGTCGGTCGCAGGGGCCCGCTTGGACCTGCCGGTCGTGGGTGTCCGGAGCACCGTCCGGCTGGTTCCGCCGTGTGACTAGGGGTTTCCTTGATTCGATGGACGATTCGATTTTCGTAGGGTGTCGTCGCGATTACCGCGGAAGCACAACCGGGCGCACCTCGTGCTCCGGAGCAGAAGGGGAGGCGATGCGTGCGGTAACTGTGAGCCGGTTCGGGGAGTCACCTCAGGTCGTGGAGGTCACCACCCCGGTCGCAGGCCCAGGTCAGGTCCTCATCAAAATTGCGGCGGCATCCATGAACCCAATGGACGTCAAGTTGGCGTCTGGCGAGTGGAGACCAGCTCCCGTCATCTTCCCCATGGTCCTGGGGATCGACGGGGCCGGGATCGTGGAGGCCATCGGTGAGGGCACGACGAGGTTCGTCCCGGGGGACAAGGTCTTTGGCCAGCTCTTTATCTCGCCGGTTGGCGCGTTTGGGACCTACGCCGAGTATGTCGCCGTCACAGCGGATGCGCCCTTGGCCTCCGTGCCCAACGGTCTCGACCTCATTCAGGCTGCTTCTGCGCCAACCGCCGGCGGAACCGGACTCAGCCTGATCGAACTGGTGGAACCCCTCGACGATCAGGTTGTCCTGATCGTCGGTGCGGGCGGAGGCGTGGGGACCTTCGCTACCCAATTTGCGGTAAACACAGGGGCGTCAGTGTCAGTAAACGTCAACGGCGAAGCGGAAGAGAGAGTGGCGTCGTACGGCGTGACTCAAACCATCGTCCGCTCCTCGGAGTCGGTGACCCGTGCGATTCACCGGGCACATCCCGACGGGATCGATTGCCTCATCGACCTGGTGAGCGACGCCGAAGCCTTCGCCGCTCTGGCAAGCCTGGTCCGTCCGGGAGGAAGTGCAGTCACGACTCAATACGTCGCAGACCTCGATGCCCTTCGATCGTCGGGCATCCGCGGTGTCAATTTCGCCTTGCGTCAGACGAGCGAACTTCTGCAGAGAGTTGCGGACGCCCTCGCGGCCGGGACGGTGGTTGAGCCACCGATCACGCGGATCAGGCTCGATGACGTGCCGACCGTGTTCGCATGCAAAGGTCGCCGCCCCACTGCAGACGGCAAGACCGTCATCGTTCTGTGAGTGCCACCCCGAAACGGCAGCGCTCCGCGGTCTCAGTTGGGGTTCGCGTCGTCTTGCGACCCGTTCCGGCGCTCTCGTTGCAAGAACGTGGCCGCGAGCTGGGTGCGTGACCGGATCCCCAACTTCCGGTACACCTTGGAGAGGTGATACTCAACCGTGGCGTTGCTCACGAACAACTGGCCGGCTATGTCCTGATTGGTGTCGCCTCGGGAGGCGAGCTCGGAAATTCTCAGCTCTTGGGGCGTGAGATCCAGACCTGTTTCAACCGTTCGTTTTCGTGCTCGCTCTCCGGTCGCTTGCAATTCTGAGCCGGCACGATCCGCGAAACCGGACATGCCGAATCCCTCGAAATCGTCGCGGGCTCGACGAAGCTGGTCCCGAGCGTCTTTCTGCCTCTGTTGTCGCCTGAGCCATTCGCCGTAGAGCAATCTGGCACGCGCCACCTCGAAGCCCATCCGCGTCGGCAAGAGTCGCTCGAGTGCTTCTTGGTACAGAGATTCCGCCCGTTTTCCCTCGGACAGCAGGGCGCGACATCTCGCCTGAGTTGCAAGCGCCCAGTCGGATCCACTCGCATCCGTGCTCTCCGCGAGGCGCTCCAAGACCGGACTGGCCTGAGCGGCGTTTCCCGTGCGGCTCGCTGCCTCAATCAGCTCAACCGCCGCCCAGCCCCAGAACCACAAGTTGTTGGGATCAATGATTGCGTCGCGGGCGGCATCGAGCGCTTCCTCGTAATGCCCTCTACCGTTGCACAAGACGGCCTTCGCCCAGAGGGCGACCGTGATGGCCAGGCCCTCTCCTCGTGCGAGTGAGTCTTCGGTCGTTGCGTCGATCAGCCGACGAGCCTCCGGTTCGTCTCCGCGGAAAGCCGCCAGGGTGAACGCAGCATTGGGGAGACGCGTGTTGTCCGATGCGTCAGTCACGATCTGAACCTGGTCGACCAGAAATGCGGCTTCCGCCATCTCGCCGGCAACCAGGCGTATGCCGGCTTGAGTGCTGAGGGTCATCGGGAGAACCGACAGCGCACCGACTTCCCTGGCAAGTTGCTCCTGTTGTCCTGTGAGAACATCCCAACCGTCGTAGTCCCAGATGAGGGCAGCGGTCCCGCCGGCCAACCATGACCATCGCAGCCGCTCCTCGGCGCTGATGTCATCAGCCCGAAACGCCGCCACCGCTTCCTTCAAGACGGAGGTGCCGGACTTGTACCCGTCGGTGATCAACAGGGTGAGACCGTCAAGCAATCGATCCTGGGGCCGGGCCGAGCGATCTGCAACCAGGGCGGAGCGCGCGGCCTTTGCGACGACCTGTGCACTGGCCTCCGTCGCCAGACGACCCGAGAAGAGGGCAGCCACCAGCGCGTCCAGGTAGGTCTCCTTGGCCAAGTCTGCGTCAACCTGCTCCAGGCGAGAAGCAGCTTTCAGCAAACGCGGCGAGACCTCGTTGCCACGGTTACGCGCAAAGGCAATATGACCCATCAGCGCGTCAAGCTGAGCCTGGTCCAAGGCATTCAAAGGGCCCCGCTCAGCGACAGCCGCCAGTGCGGAAGCCGAGTCGAGGGCTCCCGCGAGACGTTTTGCCTGAGCTGCCCGGAGGGCTCGGACAGCCCGACATTCCGGGTCACTCGTAAGCCCAACCGACCGCTCCAGAAAGGCGCCTGCGGCGGCAAATCCGCCACGCAACCGAGCTCGTTCGGCCGACGCCTCCAGCTCGGCAGCTACGCCGCCATTCGGGCGAATGGTTGCCTGAGCGAGGTGCCAGGCCCTGCGATCGGGGTCCGAGCTCCGATCCGTCACACGACCCAAGGCGCGATGCGCTTCTCTCCTGTCTTTGGGGCTTGCCGCGTTGTACACGGCGGATCTCACCAGTGGATGGCGGAACACCACGCGTTCGCCGAATTCGATGAGTCGGTCCTGTTCGATGGCTTCCGCGGCTTCCTCGGCAATCCCGAGCTCATCAGCCGCGCGCCAGATGATCTCGGCATTACCGGTCGGGTCTGCCGCCACGATGAGCAGCAGCCGCCGCGAGTCCACCGGCAATTTCGCGAGTCGACGTCTATAGCTCTCCTCGATCTGATCGGCCAAGGTGATGGAGACCGGCAGTCCAAAGCCGCCCGCGAGTTGTGCTGGAGATAGGCCCCGGGGCAGCTCGAGGAGAGCAAGGGGGTTGCCATGCGTCTCTGCGATTATGCGATCTACCACACGGTCATCGAGCCGATCGGGGACAACCGTTCCCAACAGTGCCCGGGCGTCTTCATCGCCCAAGCCCCCGAGTGCGAGCTGCGGCAGCCCGCGAATTTCTTCCGTAAGCCTTCGAGCAGCGATAAGGAACGCGACGGCGTCCTTCGACATGTGTCGGGCGGCGAATCCGATCACCTGGGCCGACGAAGAATCGAGCCACTGTGCGTCATCGACGACGCACAGAACCGGGCGTTCAGCACTCAACGCGGACACAACGTTCAGCAAGGCCAGACCAACGAGCATTTGGTCAGGCGGCCTCCCGGCCTGTCGCCCTAAGGCGATTTCGACCGCTTTACGCTGAGGATCCGGAAGTTGCCCCAAGGAGCTTGCCCCTGGAGGAAAGAACTCCTGCAGGCTTGCATAGGGAAGCTCCATCTCCGCTTCGCTGCCGGCGGCACGAAGCACTTTGAAGTCTGTGGCGGATTCAACGGCGTAGTCGAGAAGTTCCGTCTTTCCGATACCGGGTTCGCCGTGCAAACACATTACGCCTGCATCCCCTGCTCGGGTCGCTGCAAGCAAGGCCTCCAACACCTGGCGCTCGTTGTCCCGGCCAAACAGCGACCATCGCAACCGCCGCCGAGAATCAGAGCTCATTGCGGCCCTCCACCGAACGCGTTGAGGTGAATGGTCTTTCACGCCAAGCGGTCGTTTGCCCGAGCGAGATCAGGTCCCACCCCACGACTACTACCTCATTTCGCCGGCCGGACTCCGCATTTACTTGCTTCGGCACGCAATCACACTACTCGGCGTCAGAGGAAAGCGACGTCGACCTGGTCGCGAGCGGGCACCGCACGGCCTCCTTCGCCGAACGTTGGTCTGGTCAAGGGCTCGACCACGAGGCGCCGCGTTACCTCCGACTAGGGGTTTCCAGGATTCGACCCGGTGCTGATCGATTCACCGTTGGTGTAGCCCGATCGATGACCAACAAGCGGAGAGTCCCTTGCCGGTCGCTTACACAACCAGCTTTGGTCCCAAGCGACCCTGAATGGGCGCTCAACCAGGAGGCGTACCCCCGTGTCAAGACTTCAAATCATCATTGGAAGTACCCGTCCGGGTCGGGCTGCCGACTTGGTCGTTCCGTGGGTTATCGACAGCGCCCAGAGCCACGGTGCGTTCGAAGTCGAGGTTCTCGACCTCCGGGACTGGCCTCTGCCGATGTTTGGCGAAACCTTTCAGACCGTCGGTGACTTCAACGATCCCACCTATTCTTCACCACTCGTTCGAGCCTGGAACAAGAAGATCGCGGAGGCTGACGCCTATCTCGTCATCACGCCCGAGTACAACCACTCGGTTCCGGCGGTACTAAAGAATGCCATCGATAGCGTGTTCGTCTCCTTCGCGTTTCGCAACAAGCCGCTGTCTGTCGTCGGCTATAGCGGCGGGATCGCCGGAGGAGTACGCGCGATCGAACATCTCGCCCACATAGCAATCGAGGCCGAGATGGTTCCCATGCGCACATCGACGATCTTTCCGCAAGTGTTCGAGGCGTTCGATGAAAGCCAGCGCCCAAAGAACCCGGTTGCGGAACTGAGCTTGCAGATAGGACTCGATGATCTCCGTTGGTGGTCGGATGTACTGGCGGCAGGCCGGGCCAGCGGTCAACTGCCGCCGGCGGCCTTCCGGATCCAAGCTGCAGCGGCCGCAGTCGACGAGATCGAAGAAGAGGCGGTGTAGTCGGTCTTGAACTCATCAACCAGGCACTGGGATGACGAGCATCAACCCGGACTCGCACCCGCACCGCAGTGCCACGTGACAAGCGGTTCGAAGTCAACGGGCAATCGTCAAGGAGAGTGACATGGAGCCTGCAGCTGGAGGCCTAGGCGAGACGATGGAGACCATGCCGGTCGGTCCGGCTGAGGTCGGACCAGACCCGAAACGCTGGGCCATCCTCGTTATCGTCGTCATCACCTCTTTGATGGTGGTGCTCGACGCCTCCATCGTCACGCTCGCATTGCCCTCGGCTCAGCGAGCACTCCATATCTCGGTCGCCAACCGACAGTGGGTCATCACGGCCTATACCTTGGCCTTTGGCGGGTTACTGCTTTTAGGCGGCCGCATCGCCGACTTCGGGGGCCGACGGCGGGTGTTCATCGTGGGACTGATCGGTTTCGCAGCTGCCTCGGCACTGGGCGGTGCGGCTGTCGATCAAGCAATGCTCTTTGGGTCCCGAGCGTTGCAGGGTGCATTTGCAGCGCTGATGGCTCCTGCGGCTCTCTCGATCCTGACCGTCACCTTTCAAAACGACGCCGGGGAACGAGCCAAGGCCTTCGGCGCCTACGGTGCAGCCTCGGGTGCCGGAGCCGCGGTTGGCGCCCTTTTGGGTGGTGTGCTCACTCAATACGCCTCGTGGCGGTGGTGCCTTCTGATCAACGTTCCCATCGCCTTGCTGGCAGCAGTCGCCGCGGCGCGGGTCATCGGTGAGAGCCGGATAAGCGGTAAAGCCCGGTACGACATCCCGGGCGCGTTGCTTTCGACGGCTGGATTGGTCAGCTTGGTGTACGGGTTCACCAAGGCGGTCACTGATGGCTGGACGTCAGCGCCCACGCTCACGTTGATCACTGTGGGCGTGACCCTTCTCGCTGCGTTCGTCGTGGTGGAGGCTCGCTCTGACTCTCCGCTGCTCCCGCTGCGGGTGGTCCTGGAACGTAATCGGGGCGGCTCGTACCTGGCCACGCTGCTCAGTGTCGTCGGCCTGTTCGCCATGTTCGTCTTCGTGAGCTACTACATGCAGCAGATCCTGCATTACTCACCGGCTAAAGCCGGCGTCGCTTTCCTTCCGTTCGCACTCGGCGTGGTCGTCGCCGCGGCCGCTTCGACGAACTTGCTGCCCAAAATCGGACCTCGTATCGCGATGACCGTTGGCCTTTTCACGATGGCCTTGGGTCTGTTGTGGCTGACCCAGATCGGGGTGCACACGTCGTATTGGACTCACCTCTTTCCACAACAGATCGTCATGAGCCTTGGGCTCGGTCTGGCCTTTCCGGCTCTGAGCAGCACCGCGCTGACCAAGGTGCGTGAGCAAGACGCTGGCGTCGCGAGTGCACTGGTGAATACGACTCAGCAAGTCGGTGCGTCCCTGGGCGCGTCCGTGCTCAACACCATCGCCGCCACGGCGACCGCCACCTACCTCGCAGCTCACGGACTGCGATTCGAGCCGAATGCCGTGGTACACGGCTTCACAGTGGCCTTTGCCGTGGGGGCGATAATCGTGGCGGTAGGTGCGATCGCGAGCTTCGTGTTGGTCAACGCGAGGCCGACGGATCTTTCGGAGCCGGACCCAGAGAAAGCCCCGGAGGCGGCATTGAGTGAGGCCTAGACAAAGCACGTGAAGCTCTTGATGCAGATCCCACCCCGCAGCCGTCGCCAATCCCGTGGAAGGACGGTCGACTCAGCCCCCATCGTCTTTGACTTGCAGCCGACTAGGGGTTTCCCGGATTCCAGCGGACGGTACTTCACGGAAGATCGGACTGTACGAAACGACCGTCGCGATGGCGTTCGGCGACCGTATCTCGACGACAAAGGAATCCTGACATGACGTCACCCACCTCCACCGAAGTGGACATGCCCGACTATGTGCGTGTCCCCGCGTCAGCGCTTGGCCCAGAACTCAACGACCGGGGCTATTTCTGCGGGCGTGTCCAGAGAAACCTCTTTTGGGTCACTGACGGCACTTACCAGTCGGCGTTTCTTGCCACGGGGCAGGGAATCGTCGTCTTCGACGCTCCCCCAACGATCGGCCACAACCTGAAGCGAGCCATTGACGAAGTCGCCGAGAGTGAGGGCGTCAGCAACAAGGTCACGCACATCGTTTACTCACATCACCATGCCGACCATGCCGGTGCTGCCAATCTCTTGGGCAACGATCTTACGAGAATTGGACACGTCGAGACACGACGCCTGCTTCTGCGGGACAACGACCCGACGCGCCCGGCGCCTGAGGTGACGTTCGAAGAGGCGTACACGCTCCGGGTCGGAGATGAGCGCGTCGAATTGGCATTCCGCGGGCCCAACCATTCACCCGACAACATCTTCATCCACTTCCCCGATCACGACACACTGATGCTCATCGACATCGTCAACTCAGGCTGGGTCCCGATCTACAACTGCAACCTGAGCGAACACATCCCTGGATACATCGATGCGCCGGGCATAGCGCTCACGTACCCCTGGAAGACCTACATCACGGGACATCTGGGGCGACTGGGGACGAGAGAGGACATCGAGCTCCACCAGGCCTACATCTCCGACATTGTCGAGAGTGCCGAGGGTGCCTTGTCAACCACGGACCCAACCCCCTATTTCGTCAAGTACGGGCAAAACGTGTGGGCGGGAGTGAAGGGGTACCTCGATCAGGTGACTGATACGGCCATGGCTCCGGTGGTCGAGAAGTACACCGGCGTCCTCGCAGCGGCTGACATCGTCGAATTCACTCGGACCTCCACCTTCCAGATCATGCAATCCTTGCGCCTTGACTTTGGTGTCGGCTCCCAGGTGCACCCCTGACAGAACCAGTTCCCACTTCCAGGACCGACGGAGTGGTCTCTGAGCTTCGGATCTTCTTGACCCAAGGGTAGATAACACGGCAGTACCACGCCGTGAAGCCGTGGATGGGAAAGTGGCTCGTCCGGACGTTCAGTCGTCTTCGGCCGGCGTTGTGACCAATCTCAACACGGCGCCGCCCACCTGACTAACTTCGCAGATGCGAGGCAATGGCTGTTCTACGTCTCATTAGACGATTTTCGACAAAAGGACCCTGTGGTAGACGAACCTTCGGTTTCCAACGAGCTCGATGTTCATCGAGTCCTTTATGACTACGCCTGGGCGTGTGACAACGGGGACTGGACTCTGCTCAGCTCGGTCTTCACCTCCGACGCGCACGTCGACTACTCGTCTACGGGCGGTCCGGCTGGTGGGCGCGAGGAAGTGGTCAGATGGTTGCAAGAGTCACTGAGCCAGCTCCCAGTCATTCAGCACGTGGTGTCGAATTTCCAGTTGGCTGTGAGCGAGAAACGGGCAGAGGGGAGGGCCATGTTCTTCACCTCGGCCCGGATTCCGGGACTCGACGAGATGCTGACGACGGGTGGGTACTACGACTTGGCGTTCAGGCGGGAATCGGACGGATGGAAGATCGAGCGTCTCGTCGAGGACAACCGGTGGATGTCGCCCAGTCCACCCGCACAGCGCTGATCCCCTGATGCTCGATGCTGTCGGTCAGCTGATCGTGATGCCATTGTCGATCGTGTAGACAGCGCCCGTCACTGATCGCGCCTCGTCCGAAGCCAGATATGCGAAAAGGCCGGCCACCTCCTCGGGTTCGGCCAGGCCGCGCAGCCCCGCCATCCGACCGCCGAGGTCTGGGTCCATGTCCGGGGGAAACGTCGGCCGAATTGGCAATGTTGGTGTTCGTGCCTGCGGGCGCGACGGCGTTCACACGCAGAGTGGTCTTGAGGAACTCCACGGCGAGTGAACGAGTGAGCTGGACAATCCCTCCCTTACTCGCCGAGTAGGCCGCTGAGTAGGGAACGCCCTGAATTCCGGAGTTCGACGCAACGTTGACGATGTTCCCACCAGTCTCCAACAGATGCGGGATCGCCGCCTGGCAAAGGTAGAACGGGCCATCCAGGTTGACACTCATCACCCTTCGGTAGTCCTCACGTGCCATGTCCGGAGTGTGTGCGGCTCGGTAGATGCCCGCCACGTTCCCGAGGACATCGAGTCGCCCATATGCCTGCATGCATTTCGCGACGGCGGTCACGCAAGCGTCCGGGTCGCCGACGTCGGCGACGTGGACGCGAATCCTCTCTCCTACGAGATCGGCAGTCTCTTTGAGGGCCGTGTCGTTGATGTCAACCGCGAAAACGGTGCCACCTTCTTCTACGACCCGAACGGTCACCGCCCGACCGATTCCGGAGCCCGCGCCCGTAATCAACGCGATCTTTCCCGCAAATCTGTTCACGGCGGATAGGTAAGCACATCCGACTGCTCCCACGGCAACGCTACCGCAGGGTGCTGATTGCCTCACCGGCTGAGCGAACAATTGCCACGCTCAGCTCACTTCAGAGATGGTGGCTCTCCCGGCTCAAAACCACGCGCTTCAGCGGGACCGTAGGTAGTGGGGGCTACGTCGGCGAAGACGTCGCAGCCGACGACCTCGAGGCCGGCGGAGGCTCGCCTAGGCGCAGCCTCCGCCGGCCATCAGGGCTTTTCCTCTGGGGTCGCTACTCCTCCTCGTTAGCCGTTCGTGTACACGTCCGAGCCGAAGGACCTGACCTGAGGCTGCTGGGCGTCACCGAGGTGGGACAGACCGAAGATGTCCTCGATGCTGCGCAGCGCCGAGTAGTGGTTGTAGTCCACCGTGCTCACCGTTCCCGGCTTGATGAACGGCGAGATGGCGACGGCGCCAACTCGGCCACCGCCTGGTCCGCCCATACCCGGGGAAGCCGAGTTCGGGTGCGAAGGGGTGCGGCCCAGGGTCTCGCCGCAGCAAGCGCCGTCCGAGGAGCCCTCATCGAAGGTGATGAAGATGAGACCGTTCCCCGTCTTGTACGCCGGGGACGCCATGATCTCCGGCACCCAAATGCTGAGGAAGGCGTCGATGTTGATCAGGCCACCTGGATCACCATTGGCGCAAGGCGCGTCGTGTCCGTCGTTACAGAGGTTTGGCGCCAGGAAGGAGAAGTTCGGCGTCGTCCCTGCCGAGGAGAGGTCGCTCAACAGGGGCTGGAACGACAGGACGTGAGCGTCGCAGTACGCCTGGTCACTCGTTACCGATGGGAAGTACATGAAGCCCTCGTGGCGGTCAGCGAACTGGTCCGCTGCCTCTGCCCCTTCGGTGTTGTCCGGCTGGCCCACCTGGGGGTGGCCACACGCCGGCCCTTGGGCCGTCTGCGTGGTCAGGTCACGAGCGGGGTCGTTCCCCATGTCCTGCATGTAGCCCTTCCAGCTGAGACCGGCGGCGGTCAGCTGATTGCCTACGGTCTGGGCCGACGCCGGGTAGACGCACCCGTTGCCGATGTATTGGTCGAAGGGTTCCAGAATGTGGTTTGCCGGCACGAACGGTGTCCACACTCCGCAGTCATTCTCCGTCGCGATGTCCGGTGCCTGGCCACTGATCTGGGCGATGTAGTTGTCCAGGCTGTCGTGACCGACGGCGAAGTAGTTCTTGAGCAACGCGCCCATGCTGGTCAGCGTGGTCGCCAGATAGGGGTCGGCGGACGGGTCCCCAAAGGTCTGCGGGAATCCCTCGTTCTCCAGGTCGATGTACCACACGTACTTGATCGGTGGCGGCGTGAAGCTCGGCCCGGTCGGCGCAGGCGCTGCCGGCGCTGCCGGCGCCGACGCTGCCGACGCGGTGGCTGCCGTCACGCCGCCCATCGTGAGCGTCAGAGCTCCGAGGGCGACGAGTATCCGGGCCGAGGTTGAAGTCGCTAAACCGCGTTTCATCGTGGTTGCCTCCTCACGGCGGCGCGTTGACACTGGGGTGTGCCACCCGCACCTGCGGGCCAGCTTGAAGCACGAGGGTTACACTTCGGTGACCGTTACGGGCCGTTCGATGAATTCATCTCGAACTCCCCGCCAGTCCGGCGGATGAGCTTGTTGCGTTTGGGCGGTGCGGCTCTGCCCCTACAGGGATCAGGAGATGCAGCGCTGGCCTTCGTTGCCGAGTACGACGATTTCACACTTACGCCCCAAGCAACACGGGGGACGAGTGGACCGATCGAACGCCAGGACTCGACGGATGAAGGGCTTCACATCCACCTAGCATTTGCTTGTGGCTGAACTGGCTGAAGAAGCCCGGGATCTGCTTTCTACGAGCGCATCTCGTTGGCGTTCCCTGCGAGCCAGCGAACGAGAATGGCGAGACACCGCCCTCGCATCTTCAGCATGGCAGGCCCAGCTCGACCGCAGGCGAGCGGAAGGTCAGCACTTCGGTGTGATCTCCATTCCCGCCTCGTCGCCACGCCCAGACCAAATGGACGAGCAGTGGCAGCTTTGGATCTCGGGGTCCTGGAAACGGGCCACTTTTGCCGTCGGGCGTTCCGACGTCGACGTGGTGTTTCATCACTCGACATGGTGGAGCAATGGCCAGGGCATCTCAGCGTACGAACGGTGGCTCTTCCAACAATGGACATGGAGAAGGACCGGGCGAGCACGTGGTTAGTACCGCCAATTACCCGGATCTCATTGAGATGGAAAGCGTGACCACTGGCGTACGACTCGGAAGGGACACCCTGGATGCCAAGGTAACCATTCGCCATGGACTTCCATGGCAGCGCGGCAGGGGTCTCCACGGTCTCGTGATCGGGGACGCAGACAAAATCCTGTTGTGTATCGACCGTGAATGAGGAATGATCCTTCACGCATCGAGTTGGTTCCGGGAATCGATCTACAGAGTTCTCGAAGTCCAGGACGTCGCATTTGACGAGCAGTTCCCCCCTGAGACCTTCGAGATTGCGCCTCTTTATGATCCCGAATGGGTCAATCTGGCTCGCTGACATGGGTCGGGCCTGCCCCCGAACACCCGGATCGGGGACGACGACGCCGAAGGACATCACAATCTGACGAAGCTCATCGAGGTCAGGTTCACGACGCTGAGCGTGGCAGCGCCAGCTGCCCCAGGCTCCCTTTGCCGCTCGCCACCCCGCACGCTGGGAAGGACGTGACTAGCGTCTCGAGCGTCAAGGGGAAGGCAGCACGCCAATGAGTGGATGGCTCTGTCTAATCGAGTGATGTCGTTGTGAGCACACCGAGCAATTCAGATATTCACGAAGGCGTCGGCCGCCAGGTGAAGGCGGCGCCCGGCCGATTCAGGCAACCACTCACGACGGCAGTGGCTTTCGTCCTCTTGGCCGCCATCGTCGGCGGCTACTTCGCATTCATCCACCATTACGCGGTCAATTCGATCTACTTCGACCAGTGGTACGACATAAGGCTTCTGGGTCGCTGGTATTCGGGCACCATGACCATCTCCGACCTCTGGTCGCAGCACGGAGAGAACAGGATTCTCTTTCCGAATTTGCTCGTGCTTCTGCTGGCCCGATCGGCGCATTACAACACGATCGTCGAGCAATACCTGAGCGGGGCACTTCTGGTGGCGTCGACTGCGATCATCATCTGGGCGCACAAGCGCCGGTCGCCGGACATCAATTGGCTTTGGTACGTGCCAGTGGCTGCTGCTCTCTTGTCGCTCGTCCAGTACCAGAACACGCTGTGGGGCTTTCAGCTGGCTTGGTACATGGTCTATCTCTCGCTGGCTCTGTCGCTTCTCTTGCTCGACCGTCGGAACCTCACCTGGCTCGCCTTGGGTATTGCGATCGTCGTTGCCATCGTGGGTAGCTACTCGTCCGCTCAGGGATTGCTGATTTGGCCCGTTGGCCTCCTCCTTCTGTACCAGCGGAACCGGTCTCGTTCTATGAGCTTGACGTGGCTGGCCTGTGCCGTTGTGACGGCCGTCGTGTACTTCTACAACCTCAGCGCCCCCAATGCTTGGTCATCTGTTTTTGCCCACCCCGTCGCCACAGCGAAGTTCTACTTCCTTGCCGTCGCTGGCGTGCTGGGCGTAGTGGTGCCGCAGAAATCGAACGCGGACACTTACATCGTGATCGCCGCGGGAATCATAATCTTCGTCCTCGCGGTTTGGGTCCTGTTCACTTTCGGGCGGCGTCGGGACGAGACGAGCGGTGCTCCCTTTGGCGTGGCCCTGTGCGCGTTCGGTCTTCTCTTCGCCGCCATGGCAACCTCAGAGCGCGCCTCCCAGGGCCTTGTCGACCAGACCTACTCCCATTACACGACCTTTGACCTCCTCATACCGGTCGGCTGCGGCCTGACGCTGCTGAGCGCATGGACCAATGCGACACAGCAAAACGCGTGCGGGAAGACTCCATCGACCCGGAATCAAACGGGGTTACGGATCATGACCCCCGTTCTCGGCATCTTCATTGTGCTACTGCTGTTGTCCGGAGCGAACGAAGGCCTTACGTATGTCGGTGGTTGGTCCAGCTTTCAGCAGAATGTCGCGGGTACCACCGTCAACAGCTACAAATTGACCGAGCGCTACGATGACAGCGTCTTGCTTTCTGGTTGTTTCTGCTTCTGGAATCTGCCTCAACTCATTCAGATTGCCCGCGAGCATCGTCTGAGCACCTTCGAAACCGGAGCCGCGGCGATATATCAGAAAGAGGGTTTACCTCGGGACACCGTTCCGCCGAAGACGCGGGTGAGTGTTCCGTCTTCGGGTGCAAGGCTGAGCAAAGCCGTTCCCTTGTCGGCTGAGGCAACCACCGAGATCTACGTCATCACGAGAGTCGACTTCCTCGTCTCGGGGAACGGTCTCGATGGCGTCCGGATCGCGAGGGCAAGGCCCTACATCTACGGCTGGCTTGCCTCCTGGAACACCACTACCGTGGCGAACGGCTCCTACCTACTTCAGAGCGTTGCCTACGACGCGGCGGGGCACTCGACGCGCAGCGTAGGTGTCCAGATCCAAGTGACGAATCCCTGACGCGTGAGGGCCTCTGCCGGGCCTGAAGAGGGCAAATGGTCGGGATCGCCGCAAGACAAGACCCTTGGTCCGAGGCACGGTCTGTTCGAGGCGTGACCGGAATGAGGCGACGATCGCAGAGTGGGGCTGCGGCTCGTTGGATTCGCCGCGCGCCGACGTGCCAAGTGCCATCAGCTAGGCTGTCGATGTACAGCGGGCTCGTCCCGCAGCAGTCGGCATACGCCGACTGGGCCCACCGAGACACCAATATCGAGTCGGCCGCCCTGTTTCGACCGATTGGAGTCTCATGTCTGCGCCCGCCCCGACCCTCGCGCCCACGCGTTTCGTGGACCTCGGTGTTCCGGCCGCGCTGTCGGAGGCGCTGGAAGAGCGAGGTATCACCACTGCCTTCCCGATCCAGACCGCCACCTTGCCCGATTGCCTGGCTGGGCGTGACGTCAGCGGACGGGCCGCCACGGGCGCCGGAAAGACGCTCGCCTTCGGACTTGGTGTCCTCTCGCGCCTCGCCGCGAGGGAGACGGTGCGTCGCAAGGGCCGAACACATCCGTCGGTCCTGATCCTGGTCCCAACCCGTGAGCTGGCGGCACAGATCGAGGAGGTTTTGTCGCCCCTGGCCTCGGCTATCGGCGTCCGGGTGGCCTCGGTCTACGGAGGCGTTGCTTACGGCCGACAGACGGCACAGCTCCGCAAAGGTGTCGAGGTGCTCGTCGCCTGCCCGGGGCGGCTGACCGACCTGGTCGAGCGGGGGTTGGTCAGGCTCTCATCGGTGGACATGGTCGTGGTCGACGAGGCCGACCGGATGGCCGACATGGGATTCCTGCCGGCCGTACGCAGGCTGATCGATCTGACCAGAGCGACGCGTCAGACCTTGCTGTTCTCGGCCACGCTCGAAGGGCCGGTCGACCGGCTGATCCGTGACTACCAACACGACCCGGTGCGCCACGACGTGGAGGTCACCGAAGCGGATCGAGGTGAGATCACCCACCACTTCTGGCGCGTTGAACCCGATGAGCGCGTGGCTGTGACCGCCGCCTTGGTCAATGACCGTGGTCCAGCGCTGGTCTTCTGCCGGACCAAGCACGGAGCCGAGCGCCTGGCGGCTCGTCTCGGTCGCTCCGGCCTGACCTCGACGGCGATCCACGGCGACCGTAGCCAGGGCCAGCGCGAGCGAGCCTTGGCTGCCTTCCGCGCTGGTCGATGCGAGGTTTTGGTCGCCACTGACGTCGCCGCGCGAGGCATCCACGTCGACGCCGTCCCGCTCGTCGTCCATTTCGACCCCCCGTCCGATGCCACCGACTACATCCATCGCTCGGGTCGGACCGGTCGGGCTGGGGCTGACGGGAGCGTGGTGTCCCTGGTCGGAAGCCATCAGCTGGCATCGAGCAGGAAGATGCAGCGAGAGCTCGGTCTGCTCGGAGAGGTGGTCCCTTCCGAAGTCCAGCCGAGGGCACTCGACTCCCAACCGGCGCAGAGCACATCTCCCGGTGCCACGAGCGAGACCGTGTCAAGCATCCGGTCGCGCCGCCCGCGGGGCACGGCCCGCTCTGTCTCGGGGACGAAGAGGGCGCCCACCAAGTCCAGTGCGACGGCCGCCGCAAGCGCAACCGCAAAGCCTTCCCCCCGCCCGAACGGTGCGGCATTTCAGGCTGAAGACGGCCGCTCGACCGATCAGGCGAAGAGGGTTAGCCGGGGGGTCCGGCAGAATCGGCAAGGTTCCCGTCCGTCCTCACGTCGCCGCCGACCTGGTCGGTCGTCGGGGGCTCGACGGAAAACCGCTCGGTGAGCGACACCGCCGCCGCTTTCGCAAGACCGTCCGCTGATCTCTTCGATGTCCTGGCGGATGCGGAGCTCGTGCAACTCTTCACGGAACAGGTTGAGCCATTCGCTGCGCGCGAGGTGGGCAAGATCTAGAGGGCGAATGAGCCCCATCGCAAAGAACTAGCTACGCTCCGTGAAGCCGCGCCAGGGCGTGCGAGCCCAGGGGTTCGCCCCGACGGCGATGCGCTCGGTTCAGGCGGGAGGGGCCCGGAGAGCCTCGAGGCGATTGAGCGCAGCGCTGAACTGCTCGAGGTAGGGATAACTGGCGTGAAGCCGCAGCGTGAAGCGCCGACCGCTGCGGACCACCATGGCGGGGACGGCCAAATAGCGATAGCGAAGTCGCTTGGCCCGTAGGTCGCCGCCGTCTCGTCCGGCCCCGAGACGTCCGAGCTGTTGGGTCCACAAGCACAGGTTGTGGCCGAGGCAGACGAGGAGTAGCCAGGCCCAGTTGGCCATGAACCCGTGCTTGCGGAAGGCGTGCAGCCCGAAGTTCGACTTGAGCTCGCGCATGCCCGACTCGACATCTGCCTTGTGCCGATGCTCGGACTCGAGCGCGGCGGCGCTGCGGTCGTGGTCGTTGGTCACAAAGATCCAGTAGCGGTGGGTCCCGCCGTCGAAGCTGAGCTGTTGGCCATCGTCGAGAGCGATGCGCTTGACGACGTAGCGGCGAAATCGGCTGCCGGCATAGCGCATCCGATAGCCGAACTCGGCCACCTCGCCCTCGTCCTTGTCGAGGCAAGGAGTCCAGCATTCCGGGCCGATTCGCGTGGCGATCTCGAGCAGGGCCGCGATCAAGGGGACGCCGCACAGGTAGGTGACGCCGGCCCGCTCGAGCTGTTCGAACAGAGCGCTCGAATAGAACCCCGAGTCGAGCCGGCTGCGCACGGTGACTCCCTCGGGCACCCGGCGTAACGTCTCGGCCACGAAGGTGGCGATCCCGCTCGAGGGCCCCGCCTTGCCCCGCCGGAGCCGGGCGTGGATGGCCACGCCCGAGGACGCCTCGAAGCACAGCAACGGGTGGAGCGCATAGCCGCGCTTGTAGGTGCGATCGACTCCTTGACGCCTGGTCGAACGGCTGAAGACGTAGGTGGAGTCGAAGTCCAGTGTCACCTCGGTCGCTCCCGAGGCACCCACGGCCCGCCAATCGCTCGAGCATTCCTATCAATTGTCCAATCCAGAGCCCACTATCCGATGCTGCTGCGGACCACCGGCCCACGTCCAGGGGTAGTCGGGGTCGGCCACACGGCGCGCCTGCTCGCTCAGCCCGAGTCGCCCGAAGGCGTCGATCATCACCGCCACCTCCTCGGTCCTGGTGGCGTCGACCGCGCGCTCGACGCTGCCGGGCTGCGGCCCGTGGACGAACCCTGCCGGGTGCAGCGACACCGAGCCTGCGCCGATGCCCGATCCGGACCGGCTCATGAACTGGCCGGCCGCGTAGAAGATGACCTCGTCGGTGTCGACGTTGGAATGGTGGTAGGGCACCTTCAGCGCCTGCGGGTAGAAGTCGTAGGGGCGGGGCACGAACGAGCACACGGTGAAATTGGGTCCGACGAACGTCTGATGCACCGGCGGGGGTTGGTGGACGGCGCCGACGATCGGCTCGAAGTCGTAGATGGAGAACGCGCAGGGATAGAGGCAGCCGTCCCAGCCGACCACGTCGAACGGGTGATGGGCGTGCACGTGTCGGGTCAGGCCGGCACCGGTGCGCACGAGGACGGGCACGTTCTCACCCTCCTCGCTGAGCGGCTCCTCGGGTCCGCGCAGGTCGCGCTCGGAGAACGGTGCGCCTTCTAGGAACTGCCCGCTTGCCGACAGATACCTGGCCGGGAACCTGACGTGGCCGGACGCCTCCAGGACGAGCACGCGCAGGCCGTCGGCTCCGACCCGCCACCGGTGGGTCGTCCCTGTCGGCACCAGCAGGTAGTCACCGGCATGCGCCGCCAGCGCACCGAAGCTCGACTCGAGCCGGGCCGACCCCTCGTGCACGTAGTACAGCTCGTCACCGCAGGCGTTGCGGTAGAGGTCGCTGTCGGCGTCCGCCGCCACCCACGACAGGGTGAGGTCGCGGTTGCCAAGTACCGGTGTGCGGCCCAACACCGGGTCGCCACCGGGCGAGAGCGAGCTCGTACGCAGGTGGCGCGGTACCAGGGGCAGGTCGGGCTCGAAGCAGGCGGCGGCCCAGGGAGCGCGCACCGCCTCGGCGGACACAATGGCGCTCGGCGAGTGCCGGTGGTAAAGCAGTGCAGAATCCTGGGAGAACCCCTCCGCCCCCATCAGTTCCTCGTGCAGGTAGCCGCCGCACGGCTGCGCCACCCGAAGGTGCCGCTTGGGGGGGACCTCGCCGACGCGGCGGTAAAAGGGCATCAGTCACACCCTCCCGGTCAGAGATTGCCCCTGCGGGACTGGTCGCGCTCCATCGCCTCGAAGAGCGCCTTGAAGTTACCCTCGCCGAAGCCGACCGCTCCCCGCCGCTCGATGATCTCGAAGAAGAGGGCCGGCCGGTCCGTGATCGTCTCGCTGAAGATCTGCAGCAGGTGCCCGCCCTCGTCGCAGTCGACCAGGATGCCGAGGCGTCGCAGATCGGTCCAGGGCAGCTCGATTCCGTCGAGTCGTTGCCGCGCCTCGTCGTAGTACGCGTCCGGCACCCTCATGAATCGGACGCCACGCGCGGCCAGCGCGTCGACGCTCCGTACGATGTCATCGGTCCGCAAGGCGATGTGCTGGACGCCCGGACCGTCGTAGGCCTCGAGGTACTCGGAGATCTGGCTCTTGCGTCGGCCCGGCGCAGGTTCGTTGATCGGCATCACGATGTCCTTGCCGTCCCAGACCACGGTGGAAGCCAACGCCGAGTATTCAGTGGCGATCTGGTCCTCGGAGAACTGCTGCAGCGGCGCGAACCCGAGCACCTGCGCGTAGTAGCGGACCCAGTCCCCGAGGCGCCCCTCCTCCACGTTGCCGACCACGTGGTCGATCGCCTTCAGCCCCACAGGCGGGCCGCCCACCGGCGTGGGGGGAACGTCGTCTGTCCCGTAGCCCGGCTCAAGGCGCGGGCCTACGTACCCGCTCCGATCGACGAAGGTGTGCACCGTGTGGCCGTACGTCCCGATCTGCGCCAGGCGCAACACCCCCTGATCGTCCGCCTCGTCCCAGGGCGCCCGCACCGGTGTCGCGCCCCGGGAGACCGCGGCGGCGAAGGCCGCGGGCGCGTCATCGACGAGCCAGGCCAAGTCGTGGACCCCGTCGCCGTGGGCGCGCACGTGCGCCGCGATGGGCGAGTCCGCCGACAGCGCGGCTGAAACGACGAGCCGGATGGCACCCTGTTCGAGGACGTAGCTGGCCCGGTGCCGTACGCCGGTCTCCGGCCCGGCGTAGGCCGTGCAGGTAAAGCCGAAGGCCGACATGAGGAAGCCGGCGGCGGTGCGCGCATTGCCGACCCACAGCTCGAGGCAGTCCCAACCCAGCAGCCGGGCCGACGGCAGCGCCTCGGCAGCCGCGTCGAGCGTGGCGGTGTTGCCGAGCCGGGGCGAACCGCCCAGCGGTCTCCTCATGGCACACCCCTCGGAATGTGGCGCTCGAACCACTCCTCGTCGTAGGAACGGAAGAACGAGCCGAGATCGTCGATCAGCCGCTCGAAGGACGAGGCAGCGAAAAGCACCGGCTGGTAACGGGTGATGTCGTAGTCGAATGTCCCCATCGCCCTCAGATCCCAGGGCCGAATGTCGGCGTGGCGATAGACGTCGAGCTCGCCATAGCTCGAGAGCAGGCCAGCGCCGTACGCCTTGGGCGCCCCCAACTCGAAGACCACGCCGAACTCGAGCGTGAACCAGAACACGCGCGAGAAGAACTCGAGCGCCGCCGGACTCACTGCGCGCAATGACGCCTGGCCCGCATCCGCGTAGAGCGCGGCCAGACTGTCAGAGGCGAGCATGTTGGCGTGACCGATGATCTCGTGCACGAGGTCGGGCTCCGGCGTGTAGAAGGGCACGGAATGGTGCCGGACGTACTGTGTCGACAGGAACGTCCGCCGGGCCAACGCACCGTAGAAATCCCGCGTCGGAACCAACCCCGGCACCGGGTGCAGGTGGAAGCCGGTGAGTGCGTGCACCCGCTCGTCGACCTCGCGCAACTGCGGCACCCGCTCAGTCGGCAGTTTCAACCGTTCCGCGGCGGCCAGGTACTCGCGGCAAGCGCGTGAGTAGTGCTTGAGCGAGAGCTCGCTGGACACCACCCGCCACACCTGGTCCTCCTCCGCGGTGTAGGCGACATCCGGGATGGGGTCGCCGGCGTGGTACGCAGAGCCGGCGGCGGAGATGCGCTGTCGCCGGGCCCGGTATTGGGGGTCGGAGAACCCCGGATGATCGGTCGGGAGCTCGAACGTCGCGAGCATTTCGTTGCCATCTTGCGCCTGAAACGCCGAAACATCTAGCAGATCAGGGTACCTTCGATACAGAATCTGTTCAGACTTCGATATTCTGACATTTTGTACAATCGACGACCCCGAGAGGAGGGTTCCGTGGACGATCTTCCCGGCCTCGACGACATCGACCGCCTGCTGGTGCAGGAGTTGGTGGGTGACGGGCGCCTCTCGGTGAATGCACTGGCCGAGCGGGCCAACGTCTCGCGTGCCACCGCGTACGGACGATTCCGGCGATTGTGCGACTCCGGCGTGATCCGCGGCTTCAGCGCCGTGGTGGATCCCGCCCGCATCGGCCTGCCCATCACCGCCCTGATCCTGGTCAACGTCGAGCAGAGCAAGTGGCAGGCCGTGCGCGACGAGCTGAAGGCCCTGCCCGGCCTCGAGTACCTTGCCTTCACCAGCGGTGGATTCGACATGGTGCTACTGGTGCGAGTGCCCGACGTGGTCGCGCTGCGCGACGTCGTCCTCGTCCGTCTTCACGGGTCGCGCCACGTGCGTTCCACACAGACCATCTTCGTGCTGGACGAGGACCGGCCGATGGCCGGCAGAGGAGCACGCCCATCAGACCGGCCTTGAACTCCAGATTTCTGAGTCGCGGGGGAAAGATCTAAACCTCCTACGTTCGGGTCATGAGACCTAAGGTTGATCCGTCCAGCTGGTGTTTCGCAGTTCCACGGGTTGTCGCCCATTTGGCCGGCTAGACAGATTCCTGAGACCGCGGGTCGCGCGCTCCGGCTCCTGAGCGAAAGCCCACAAAGAGGCGCTTCGATTGTGGCGGGGGGCTCCGTTCAATCAGGCATGCCATCACCCTCGGACCTCAGGAGCTGCCGCGACTCTGGCAGCCGGCCGGCGACAGACAACTCTGACCGGAAATGACCCTGGCACCGGTTGGCAAGCCGTGATGTCGGTCTCGATATTGGGGACAACATCGACCCGACGGGATCTGTGGAGATCCCACGGGATGGGTTCCGGCGGGCTACGACAAACCAAGCCGAAAGTGCTGCGCCTTCACAGTCCCTTTCGGACAGTTCGTTCGAGGATGCCGAGTGTGGCCCGCAGGGCCGACTCGGGCACGATCGGGAACCGTGGCTTGGCGTCTTCGCTCACCTTCGACCAGTCGTAGTAGGAGGTCACATTGGTGACCCCGTCCTCGATTGGCTCGAGCCGGTACCCGTACAAGTGGGCGACGGGGATATCGGGACCCAGATCCCAGGCTATCTCCTTGTCGCGCTCGAAGGCGATGATGTGGACAGTCACGTCATACTTACCGAGTGGATAGTCGTTGAGCGATTCGCGGTCCATGTGGATGACGAAAGTATCGCCGACCTTCTCCGCCGGAGAACCGGTGAAATCCTGCAACATCCCGGAGGCGTCGATAGCAACATGTCCGGCCGGGCTTCGCAGGATGTCGAAGATGGCCGACGGTTGCGCCGGGATTGGCCGGGTCACTTCGATGCGGTCTGTCAGAATAACGGTGTCAGGCACCTGCGGCTCCTTCTGGAGATTGGTGGGGTCTGCCCCCAGCGAGGGTGTTCGTTCCCGACGAGCATCGCGCGCGTGACCTCGGGCGTGCCTCGACGTCGACATATCCCCCACGGCGCCTCGACGCGCCTGGCTTGGTAGCTCGTTTCCGCAAGGACGCCGCCGAGGCGGTTGACGCACTCATACACCTGTACGACGATTGGCCAGAGCGTAGATCCCATCAGGAGGCAAACGATCATGAGCGACGCCAAGGCCCCGGTCGTCTTCATCCATGGCTTGTGGCTGCACTCGAGTTCGTGGAAGCCCTGGCAGGAACTGTTTGCCGAGTCGGGCTATGAGCCGGTCGCGCCCGGCTGGCCCGGCGACGGTGACACCGTCGAAGGCACCCGCGCCAACCCCGACAACGTCGCCAACCACGGAATCGACGACGTCACCGAGCACTACGCGAAGATCATCGATGACCTCCCAGCCGAGCCGATCCTGATCGGCCACTCCTTCGGGGGCCTGATCGCGGAGAAGCTGCTCGGGATGGACCGGGGCGCCGCGGCGATCGCCATCGACGCCGCGCAGATCAAGGGCGTCCTGCAACTGCCGCTGTCCCAACTCCGCGGGACCCTGCCGGTGTTCGCGAACCCGACGAACAAGCACAAGGCCGTCTCGCTGACCGCCAAGGAGTTCCGCTACAGCTTCGGCAACGCTTTATCAGAGGCGGAATCCAAAGCCCTCTACGAGCAGTGGACGATCCCGTCTCCGGCGCGGCCACTGTTCGAGGCCGCGAGCGCGGCCTTCTCACCGCATTCGCCGGCGAAGGTCGACACCGCGAACCAAGACCGCGGGCCGCTGTTGCTCACCATGGGCGGCAAGGACCATACCGTACCCGAGGCCATTACCAAGTCCACCTTGAAACAGTACCGGCACTCGAGCGCCGTCACGGACCTGGTGGAGTTCGCCGACCGTGGTCACTCTTTGACCATCGACTCCGGCTGGCGTGAGGTGGCCGAAGCGTGCCTCGCCTGGCTGAACGGGCAGGGCCGGTAATTGGGCCACACGGCCGAAAGCGCGCAAGAGCCGTAGCTGTCTCTGGAACGACCCGTCGCCGTCTTGACTGGTTCAAGAGCAATGGTTTCTGAGCCAAGCGGACGGCTCTTCTAGGGTGGACGAGGGGAATCGATGGATCTGGAGCTGGAAGGCAAGCGGGCGGTCGTGACCGGGGCCAGCAAAGGCATCGGCCTTGCCGTCACGCGGCGGCTCGTGACCGAGGGCGTCGCCGTGGTCGCCGCATCGCGTCGGTCGTCGAGCGAATTGGGCGCCCTTTGCGATACGGGCCAAGTGATCCATGTAAGTGTGGACCTGTCGAGGTCCGAGGGGCCGGCACAGCTCGTAGAGGCGGCCCTCCGGAACGGACCTATCGACGTACTCGTCAACAACGCGGGAGCAGTGACCCCACGTCCTGAGGGCTTCGCATCGGTCACCGATGAGCAGTGGTCGACAACGATCGCCCTGACCTTCATGGCTGCAGTCAGGACAACGCGGGAGGTCTTACCCCATATGACTGCGCGAAGAAGTGGGATCATCGTCAACAACGCCTCGATCAACGCAACACTGCCGGACCCCCTGGTCATCGACTACAGCGCCGCAAAGGCGGCACTCGCCAACTTCTCGAAGGCGCTGTCCAAGGAGGTAGGACCATTCGGGATCCGGGTGAACGCCGTCAGCCCCGGTCCAGTTTCGACGGAATTGTGGTTAGGCGCTGAAGGCGTGGCCGCCACCGTCTCTGCCGCCCAAGGCTCCGACGCAGACGACGTAGCCCATGAAGCCGTTAAGGACACTGCAACTGGGCGCTTCACGACGCCGGAGGAGGTCGCCGACCTAATCGTGTTCTTGGCCAGCAGTCGGGCATCGAATGTGACTGGAGCGAACTACGTCATTGATGGAGGTTTGAGCCAGGAGCTCTGATGACGGAGCCCGCGATTGGCGATGAAGGCAGATGTCATGACGACTGCGTCCAAAGAGGAACTGTCTGCGTCGTTCGTCCGTTTGTGTCGAGAAGGGGTGGGTCAGCAGGTGGCGGGCAGTCCGAACCGTTCAGTCGCTTTGGTCTTAGGCAGACGATGTCGTGCTCATGAGTGCGGCGGGATCGCACGAGGAGGCATGAGGCGCCGTCAGCACCCGTCTCAAACTGGGCGTCTCAGCATCTGAACTTCGGATGATTCAATGTCGAGGACCTCTTCACACGCGCCCCAAAGATGTTGCATTCACGTTGATCTCGAGCACATGAGCCGCGAGGGCAACGACGACGTCCGAGTCTCGAACCCTCCGAGCTGGCAACCTCATGGCCCCCCTTCGCCAGGTCCCCGGGGAGGAGCCGCCCGCCTTGGCTGCTCCCTATATCGCGTCGAAGTGGTCACCTGTTCCATGTCCTCGACCATTTTCAGACTTCTTTGCCTTGGTCTTCGAGGTCCGCGGCCATGGCGTCGTAACCCGCACTCGTCAATATTCGGCGCAAATCGACGAGTTGTTGTCCGTCGATGTCCTTGTCACTCGGACGCTTGAGAACCTCGGTCTCTTGGCCGATACGGAACAGAAACATATCGTCGTGCTGTTGTTCGACGGATCCGATGGCCTCGAGCAATGACACGACATCATGCCATTCGACGTTATGGTTCGTCCTTTGCTGAAAGATCCGTTGCAGGGTGTCTCGATGATGGCCACTGAGATGATCGGGCCTTGAGGTTGACGACATCGGGATCCTCTCGTTGTGGTGAAGAACTACTCAATGTAGCGAGTCCCTGACTGGCACGAGACCCCGAAGGTCTCGGCCATTTCTTGCACCCGTGATCCGTCCCACATGGCGGAGGACGATGCGAGAGGTCGTCTGGGTCCGGACCACGTCTCGTCCGCTCGAGAAGTAGCAGCCCTAAGCTCGCCCACCCGATATCTCGACTCCATGTGGGGAGATGTATGGACCCAGGACCGCTACCTGTGTCGATGTGACCGCCGAATCGTCAGCCCTTACCGTAGGGCCTCCGTGGGCGATTCTGAGACGAGGGCGTATCTGATACTGAGGCCGGATTGGGTCAGTCCAACGAGTAGCGGCACTCACGCGAGCATGTTGGCAATAGCGCGAGGGAGGCGAATAGGACGTGTTGCACGATGCATACCGAAGCTCGGACCTTTCCGTTGACGAGCGGCTCGACGATCTGCTCGGGCGGATGACGCTCGATGAGAAGCTGGCTCAGATCACGGGTATTTGGCTGACCGAGCTCGTCAATGGCGACAGGTTTGACGCAACTCATGTCGCTAAAACGCTGGAACATGGCATCGGACACGTGACTCGGATCGGTGCATCCACCGGTCTTCGACCTGAGGCAAGTGCTCGCCTCATGAACCAGATCCAGCGAATCGTGGTCGAGCACACCAGGCTCGGCATCCCGGCGATGATTCATGAAGAGGGGCTCGCCGGATACTGCGGCAGGGACGCAACTCAGTTTCCCGAGGCCATCGGCCTGGCTTCGACGTGGGACGAACGCCTCATCGAAGAGGTTGCTGACGTAATTCGCAAGCAGATGATGGCGGTCGGCGCCCGTCACTCATTGTCCCCTGTGCTCGATATCGCCCGTGATCCTCGCTGGGGGCGCCTCGAGGAAACGTATGGTGAGGACGCATATCTGGCCGGCCGAATTGGAACGGCTTACGTCCGCGGACTCCAGACCGATGATCTGCGAAACGGTGTGATCTGCACCGGGAAACACTTTCTCGCGTATGGACTGTCCGAGGGCGGAATGAACTGGGCACCGGTTCACCTCGGGCCGCGAGAACTACGGGAGGTATTCGCCGAGCCATTCGCAGCCGCGATCCGAGATGCCGGCCTGGCCTCGATCATGAACTCGTACTCGTCTATCGACGGCCTGCCATGTGCCGGAAGTGCAACCATTCTCCAGGGTCTGCTTCGTGACGAGCTCGGGTTTGAAGGGGTAGTCGTCGCGGACTACTTCTCCGTCTCATTGCTGATGTCGCACCACCGCGTCGCGGCCGACCTCGGCGAAGCCGGCGTAAAAGCGCTCCTTGCAGGGCTCGATGTCGAACTGCCGACCTCGAGTTGCTTTGGCGACCCGCTCAAAGGTGCCATCGATAAGGGCACGGTACCGATCGAGGTGATTGACACCGCAGTAAGGCGAGTTTTGCGATCGAAGTTCCAGGTAGGTCTTTTCGACCACCCCTTCGTCGACGAAGGAGCGGCCACGACTGCTTTCGATACGCCTTCAGACCGGGCGTTGGCTCGTCGATGCGCCAGTGCTTCGATGGTTCTTCTCCAGAACCGAGATGGACTCCTTCCGCTCGACCCACGGGCGCTCACGCGGGTGGCCGTCATCGGACCGGCTGCCGACGACGAGCGGCTACTCCAGGGGGACTATCACTACCCGTCTCACATCGAGATCCTCTATCGGCGTACGCCGTCCGCAGGCAATGACAGTGAAACCGTTCGCTCCCGTGGCGAGCAATACGTTCCCACCGGTGGAGGTGCTTTCCTGCCCGGGCCATATTTCGTCCCTCATGTCACACCACTGCAAGGGATCCGCGACGCCCTGCCTGGCACGGACGTCACCTATACGAAGGGCTGCGACATTGTCGGTGACGACCGATCAGGCCTTTCGGCAGCCGTCGAATCGGCGACGGGTTCAGAGGTCGCTCTCGTCTTCGTGGGTGGGCGCTCTGGTCTCACGACGTCGTGCACTGTGGGTGAGGCCAGAGACACCACAACCCTCAATCTCACCGGTGTGCAAGAGGAGCTCATCGCGGAGGTAGTCCAAACGACAACGCCGACCGTTGTGGTCCTGGTCAGTGGACGAGTCCACGCGATTCCGGAAATCGCCAGACGCGTGCCAGCAGTGCTTCAAGCGTGGCTCCCGGGTGAGGAGGGGGGCCATGCAATCGCCGACGTGCTGTTCGGCATGACCGAGCCGGGAGGAAGGCTGCCGGTGTCAATGCCCCGATCGGTCGGACAGGTTCCAGTTCACTACGACCATCGAGCGGGCGGCGGCAAGTCGATGTTCCACGGCGACTACACCGACGAAGCGGCTTCACCCCTCTTCGCCTTTGGGCACGGACTCACTTACACGACCTTCGAATACGGGGAGCTCGAAGTGGTGAATTCAAAGGGCATCTCGGACCCGATCATCCTTCGTACACGAGTTAGCAATTCTGGAGATCGGCGCGGAACTGAAATTGTTCAGCTGTACGTCCGCGACGAGGTAGCTTCCGTGGCGCGGCCTGAGAAGCAGTTGATCGGGTTCAGCCGGGTACCCTTAGATGCAGGGCAAGGAGTCACCTTGATCTTCACCGTGCACCCCAGCCGTCTGGCGTTCTACAACCAAGACATGGACTTCGTAACTGAGCCTGGCGAGTTTCATTTTTCGGTTGGTGGTGCTTCCGATGCAACCAGCTCCGATGTTGTCGTGCATCTCGCAGGAGAGACCACAGAGTTCCGTCAACGGGAAATCGTCGCAACCGCGGTGACGACCAGCTTAGGAGGCAACGCTGATGAATAATCCCTATGAGCCAACTCCTGAGCACCACTTCACCTTCGGGCTGTGGACGGTTGGGAATCCCGGCCGCGATCCGTTCGGTACGACCGTGCGCGAGGAGCTCGACCCGGTGGAGACGGTCCATCGTCTCGCCGACCTCGGCGCGTACGGGGTGTCTTTCCACGACAACGATCTGGTGCCCGCCGAAGCCTCGTCGTCCGAGCGCGAAGCCATCGTCAAGCGGTTCCGAAAGGCCCTCGACGAGACCGGCATGAAGGTGCCCATGGCGACCACCAACTTGTTCTGGCGCCCGATCTTCAAGGAGGGCGCCTTCACCGCCAACGACCCGGCCGTCCGGCGATTCGCCGTCAAGAAGACGTGTGAATCCATGGAGCTCGGAGCCGAGCTGGGCGCGGTGATCCAGGTCATGTGGGGCGGTCGCGAGGGGGTAGAAGCGGACGCGGCCAAGGACGTCCGAACCGCCCTCCAACGGTACAAGGAGGCGATCGATCTCTGCTGTGAGTACATCCGTTCGCGTGACCTCGGACTGCGCATCGCGCTCGAGCCCAAGCCCAACGAGCCTCGCGGCGATATCCTCCTGCCGACCGTCGGTCATGCGCTCGCCTTCAT
This sequence comes from uncultured Acidimicrobiaceae bacterium, assembly GCA_963763575.1. Lineage (GTDB taxonomy): Bacteria > Actinomycetota > Acidimicrobiia > Acidimicrobiales > RAAP-2 > Bog-473. Next base: position 31,867 of record CAVXPD010000018.1, on the reverse strand, counting down.
CGGCGAGCTGGAATGGCCAGAGATGGTCGGGCTCAATCCTGAGTTCGCGCACGAGACCATGAGCGGCCTCTCGTTTTCCCACGCCGTGGCCCAGACGCTCTGGCACGGCAAGCTCTTCCACATCGACCTGAACGCTCAACGCATCGGGAAGTTCGACCAGGACTTCCGTTTCGGTTCCGAGGGAATCCGTGATGCCTTTTACACGGTCAAGCTCCTCGAGGACGAGCGGTGGACCGGCATGCGCCACTTTGATGCCCACCCCTATCGGACCGAAGACGCCGACGGTGTGTGGGATTTTGCTCGGGGCTGCATGCGGACATACCTCATCCTGGCCGAAAAGTCCCGCCGCTTCGCAGAGGACCTCGAAATCCAAACGGCGCTGGCCCGGGCCAAAGCGGAAGCGCTCTCGGAGCCGACCGCGCCCGAGGGTGGCCTCGACGCTCTTCTCGCAATCGAGGCCGACGAAGCTGTACTTGCGGCAGCGGGGTACGGCCACGAACGCCTCGACCAGCTCGTGACGGAATTGCTGCTTGGAGTCCGCTGATGCCGCTGGTGGTCGGGGTCGACTCGTCCACCAGCGCGTGCAAGTTGCAAGTACGCGACTTGGACACCGGTGCTGTCGTTGAATCGGGACGGGCCGCACATCTTCCGACCACCCCACCTCGCAGCGAGCAAGATCCAGCGGACTGGAGCTCCGCCCTTGAGGAGGCCTGCGCACAGGCCGGTGTCCTGGAACGCCACCGTCCCGCCGGAATCGCTGTCGCGGCCCAGCAACACGGCATGGTGGTCCTGGGAGCAGATGACGTGGTCCTGCGACCGGCGAAGCTGTGGAACGACACCGAGTCGGCTCCTGACGCCGAAGCGCTCCTCGGGGTCCTACCGGGCGGAGCCGCTGAGTGGGCGGCCGCCTCTGGCAGTGTCCCCCTAGCCAGCTTCACCATCGCAAAGCTGGCCTGGCTCCGCCGTTGTGAGCCCGAGTCATTCGCCCGACTGCGCTCCGTCCTCCTGCCCCACGACTGGCTGACTTTCAGCCTGAGTGGCACAAAGACGACCGACCGGGGTGACGCCTCGGGCACCGGCTACTGGTCTCCGGCCGAGGGTCTTTACCGCTTCGATCTTCTCGATCTGGTCGGGCACGAGGTGGAGTGGCCAAGCGCCCTGCCCGAAGTGCTTGGGCCCAGTGCAGTCGCGGGCACTTGGCGTGCGTGCGGCGCGCTGGTCGCTCCGGGTACCGGCGACAACATGGCAGCCGCCCTCGGACTCGGGCTCGAACCGGGCGATCTCGCGCTGAGCTTTGGCACCAGCGGGACCGCTTTCAAGGTGGCGGACCAGCCCACGGCGGACCCGAGCGGCACCGTGGCCGGGTTTGCGGATGCCACCGGCCGCTTCCTGCCTTTGGTGTGCACGCTCAACGCCACCAAGGTGACCGACATTGTCGCCCGACTCCTTGGCGTTGACCAAGCGGGATTCGACGCCCTCGCACTCGAATCGTCGGCCGGGGCGGGCGGGCTCGTCCTGGTACCGCATTTTGACGGAGAGCGGACGCCAAATCGCCCCATGGCCACCGGCAGTCTTATGGGGTTGCGGAGCGACGTGAACCCCGCCCACCTTGCCCGCGCCGCTGTCGAGGGAGTCGTTTGCAATCTCCTGTCTGCGGCCGAGGTCCTGGGACCTGTCACTGGGCGAGTCTTCCTAATCGGCGGCGGCGCGCGCAGCGCCGCCTATCGGCGGGTCGTGGCCGATCTCGTTGGTCGACCCGTCGTCGTGCCTAGGGAATCTGAGCTCGTTGCTGCGGGCGCGTCGGTGCAGGCGGCGGCTGTGTGCTCTGGACGAGACTTCGAAGAGATAAACCGGACCTGGGGCTCAGGCTCAGGCGAAACGATCGAACCGGACGACGCGGTCGACAGGGAATCGATCCAGTCGACCTACCAAAGTCAGGTGGACTCGGCTCCACGAATCGCGCGGCAGTGACATGTGAATCTCTCAGTGGGCCGGGAGGAATCGGCTGAGGGTCCGCCATCACTTGCCTTCGGGTACATACCCACAGGTGAGCGTCTCGTTCGGTTCGGGCCAGCTCTGACCCGCAGATTCTGCGCGGTGGGGGGTGTATTTGAACTCCGACCTTCGGGTTGTGAGACCTGCATCCGTGGGACTTGGTGGGATTGCCTCGGCGAATCGACCACGGCATCTCGGGATCTGTGCAGATCGCAAAGGCCGGATTGCTCTCTGTTGGTGAGCGAACATACGTTCGACTAATTTGGCAGAGTGGACCTTCGTCGAGTCGAGCGGGCGACGATCCTGCACGCCGACCTCGATGCCTTCTACGCGTCGGTCGAGCAATTGTTGGACCCTTCGCTGCGGAACCGGCCCATCGCCGTGGGCGGCAGTGTGGTGCTGGCGGCATCTTATGAAGCCAGGAGCTATGGCGTCCGCGGCGGCATGCCAGGATGGCGGGCCCGCCAGCTCTGCGGTGATCTGCTGTTCGTCGGTGGTCACATCGGCCGCTACCAACAGTTTGGCGACGACGTCGTGTCTGTCTTTCATGACTTCACGCCTCGAGTCGAGCGGGTGTCGATAGATGAGGCATTCCTCGACGTTGCCGGCGCCGTCCATATCTTCGGAGCACCGACTGAGATGGCAGCAGCCATCCGCCGACGCGTACGCGACGAGATCGGTCTCCCTTTGTCGGTTGGCGTCGCTCGTACGAAGCACCTCGCCAAAGTGGCGTCCCAGGTGGCAAAGCCTGACGGCCTCGTAGCTGTTGATCCGGACGATGAGAGGGCCTTTCTCGATCCCCTTCCCATAGCGCTGATATGGGGCGTCGGACCAGTGACAGAACGGCGCCTCCACGAGGCCGGGATCTACACCATCGGCGAACTCGCCAAGGCCGGCAGTCCGATCCTGGGCAGCCTGCTCGGTCGAGCCACGGGGACAAAACTGGCCGCTCTCTCGGCCAACGTAGATGAACGATCAGTGGAAACGCCGGCCCGGTCGAAGTCCATAGGTGCCCAGGCCGCCCTCGGACGGCGGGATGCAACTCCAGAGCTCATTCGAGAGACGCTCGGCTACCTGGCTGACAGAGTTGCCGGCCGCCTGCGACAGGCAAACCTGGCCGGTCGAACGGTAACCGTGCGTGTCCGCTTCGCTCACCTGCGCTCTGTGACCCGATCTGTCACGTTGTCCGTTGCGATCTCGACCACGCTGACGCTGACCGAGGTGTCTAAAAGGCTCGTCCACTCAGCCATCCTCGACAACGAACGAGAACGCGAAATCACGCTCATCGCTGTTTCGGTGTCCAACTTGCGCCCAGAACATTCCTTGCAGCTCGAGCTACCTCTCGATTCCGTCAACTCGCGGCGAAATGCTGGAGCCCGACCCGGATCCAAAGTCGAAGCAGGCAGATGGGGAGCGGATCGGTCCGTCGACGCCATCAGGAAAAAGTTCGGCCGGACCGCCATTGGCTATGCCGCCGTCGCCCTTTCCGCCACCGATCGAGTTCCCGAGGAGTTCCGCGAACTTGCCGAGAGATGACCAAGTGGTGGCCAGTGTGAAGACAATGAGTCTGCTTCCCTGACGAGCGACTGATGCTCCGCAGCATGGAGGGCCGAACCAGGATGGGCGGCCACCGGCGCACTCTTGTTCCAAGATGCCACCCGGAGAGTAAACGTCCGCGAGGGAGCGGACCATCCAGTCCCTGGCACCAAAGCGGCCAGAGCCCTGGACTGCCAGTCCCTCGGTTCGGTATATTACGAACATATGTTCGTATCCTCCGCCTGGGACCTGGGGCTGGACGACGTACAGCTAGCGGCTGTGACGCATGGGAATGGCCCACTGGTGATCGTGGCCGGGGCCGGCACCGGAAAGACCCAGGTTCTGACCGCAAGAGTTGCGTATCTCCTCGAGCGCGGCGTATCCCCCGAACGGATCCTGTTGCTGACTTTCACACGACGCGCGGCAGACGAGATGATCGCAAGGGCGGCGACTATCACCGACAGAGGCGCCATCCGACGTCCTATTGGAGGCACGTTTCACGCCATCGCTCACAGTCACGTAGCCGCTTATGCAGAAGTCCTTGGTCTCCCAAAGAGCGTGGGAATCCTCGACCCAGAAAGCGGCGCCGATCTCATGGACCTCCTGCGCGACGAGCATGGTCTGAGCGGGTCGGAACAGCGTTTCCCCCGCTCATCAACTCTTGTCGAGATCTATTCCAGAGGAATCAACAATGATCGCCGACTGAGTGATCTCTTGGCCGCCGAATACCCATGGTGTGAACCACACCGTGAGGCGATGGCCTCGCTATTCCGTGCCTTCACCGCCAAGAAAAAGGAGTCCTGGCTGCTTGACTTCGATGATCTCCTTCTGGCGTGGCGGGCACTGCTTGATGACCGTGCGATCGGGTCCGTGATAGCAGATCGATTCGAATACGTCCTGGTTGATGAATACCAAGACTTAAATGCGCTGCAAGTCGACATCGTGACAAAGCTGGCACCCGAAGGACTGGGGTTAACCGTGGTCGGAGACCAAGCGCAAGCGGTTTACGCCTTCCGTGGTGCAGATCCAGCTCACCTTCGTCGGGTTGCCGGCTCGCTCTCGAATGCCACTGTCGTTCGACTGGAGACGAACTTTCGTTCGAATCAGCCTATTCTCGATTTGGCGAATGTGGTGCGCCCAGCGGATGAAGATGATCTCAGACTTTCCGCTGAGCGAGAGGGTGGACGTAGACCGACGCTGCTTCGGTGTTATGACGCGTCATCCGAGTCGCGTGCCGTGGTCGATCGGATTCTTCAATGCCACGAGCAAGGTTCCAGACTCCGGGATCAGGCCGTGCTCGTGCGCGCTGCCCATCACAGTGACCTCATCGAAGTGGAGCTCGCATATCGCAAGGTCCCGTATCGTAAGTATGGCGGCCTCCGGTTTCTCGAGGCTGCGCATGTGAGGGATTTTGTTTCGGCCGCCCGCTTGCTCGAGAGTCCGAGCGACGAAGTGGCATGGTTCCGTATCCTGCGACTGCACCGAAGCATCGGCCCAGCGCGAGCTCGATCGATCCTGCGGGCTGCAGATCTCACTGTGGATCTCTTGACACATTGGCCACAAGTGGTCGCCGCTGCGCCACCCGGGTCTCGCAGTGACCTTTCGGTCTCCCTGTGTGGTCTCGCTCGAGCGAGAGACGCTGTGTCGACTGGAAAGAGGGCGGACGAGGTGCTGAACGCGATTCGGCCCCTGATCGTGGAGAAGTATTCCGAACCACTCCCTCGGATAAAGGACCTCGAGCGATTAGTCGGATCGGCGTCGACCAGCGATGATTTTTCCCGCTGGTTGGCAGGGTTGACGCTCGATCCTCCAATGTCGACTGGCGATTTCGCAAGAGACCCAAGCCTTGACGAAGACTATGTGGTGATCTCGACGATCCATTCCGCAAAGGGGCTCGAGTGGCCGGTCGTCCATCTACCCCACGTCGTCGACGGCGCTATCCCGAGCGACATGGCCGTCAGGAACTCGGAAGGGATCGACGAAGAGCGCCGATTGTTCTATGTCGCAATCACCAGGGCCAGGGACGAGCTTTACCTCTATTCACCGCTGCGCATGCCACACCGGCGTCACAGTCGCGACGATCGCCACAGTTTTGCTCAGCTGAGTAGGTTCGTGGACGACGAAGCTCTTTCTCGGCTGGAAACCGTAGACGAACAGCAACCTGTGTCTCGAATAATCTCTCGTTCTGGAGAGCGGGTCACATTTGACCTGGATCACCTGTGGGCGTGACTCTCATAGTTCACACCTCGGCGTGGCGAACCGGACCGGCTGGTTCGTAGGTGCCGATGACGATGCCGGGATCGGTCACGATGAGGTCGACAGGTCGCATCGTCGTCGGAAGGGTGCTGTCGTTGAAGAGGCGGCGACCGGAGCCAAGTACCACCGGATAGGTCATCAGGCGGAAGCGGTCGACAAGCTCGTTCTGCAACAGTGTCTCGAGCAGTTTGCCGCTACCCCAGATCTGCAGTTCGTCGCCGGGTTCGTCCTTCAGCGTTTGCACTGCCGCGACGATGTCGCCGGTTACGAGGCGAGCAGTGTCAGAGTGTTCGCCACGCCACCTGGCATCGGCCTCGCTGAGCGAGTTGGACACGACGTACTTGGGCAGCGAGTTGATCGCCGTGGCAATGGGGTCGGCGGGGTCGGTCTGATCAGGCCAGTGGCCGCGGAAGATGTCGAACGTCCGGCGGCCGAACAGAAACGCGCTGGCGTGGCGGTTGAGCTCAGTGACGAAGTCGCCGACGGCCGGATCGGCGAACGGGGCCTGCCAGCCGCCGTGGGTGAAGGCGTCGCTGGGATCTTCCTCAGGTCCCCCGGGAGCCTGCATCACGCCGTCGAGGGTCAGAAACGTCTGTACGGTGAGCTTCATGTCAATGCAGTCGGATCGGCGAGCAGTCGCTCATTCAGACTGAGTGGTGGGGAGATGCTTTGATCCTTCGGCCTTCGGGTCATGAGAACTCCATCGACTGTCAAGCTACTGCATCGGGCGTCCAACTGGTGCCGCCGATTCGCCGATCATTAGCTGAATGTCGCTCAATGGATTGCACAAGTTCGCGGTCAGAGACAGCCCTACCCGTGTTCACGGGATTTCGCGGGATTGAAGCCGTCTGCGTCCCGCAATCGGATTACTTTGACCCAAGAGTCGACGAACACAGTGCGCGATGCGAAGACGGAAGCATCGAGTGGGCACCGCATCGTCGACGAGTCGACTGACCAGACCCGCGAAGTCGAGCGGGACTGGCCGCGCTGCGGTCTGGCCGCTCCCACAGCTCGGTCCGCGCCGCCGAGAAGCAATGATGTGCCCGGATGTCGATCGTTTCGACCTGCTCTCGCTATTGCCAGGGATCGCCTCGTCCCGGCTGTCTCGCCGTCGTGGGTGCAAGCCGATGCCTGCCACAGTACGGAGGAGCGCTTCTCGGACCTGCCTGGATCTTCGAGCGAAAGCTGGACGGCGAGAGATGTCTCGCCTTCCACGCGAGCGGGGCGGCAGACCAACGCTCACCAACCGCAACGCACTCAACGAGCACTATCTCGAGTTCGCAGACGCGATGCCCGGTCAAACTGAGGCCCGATCTCGTCGACGGAGAGGTCGTGGCGTTCTCCGGCGACGAGACCAGTCTCTCCCGCCTCCAACATCGGATGCAGACCGCCTACCCGCGCAGGGCGGGCGGGGTTCGACCGGGCGTTGGGCGACCGCCGCGGGGACTGCCGCAGTCTGTAATCGTGTAATGCTGCAGACTGCGGGAGGATTCGAGCCACGAGAGAACTGCCTGGCCCGCGGCCCTCGGCCCACATTTCAAGAGGAGTGGCGATGCTGACCCATGTCGTAGAAACACGCAGCACCAAGCCGGCACCGGCAGAGCCGCGCTTAGTAATCGAGCACCGCGAAGCGCTCATCTACATGATCTGCCAAGCCGCCGAGCTGGAACATGCCCTGATGTGCGAGTACCTGTTCGCCGCATTCAGCCTCAAGGACCGCGTCGACGAAGGCGTGAGCGAGGCCCAGCTGGCGGCGATCGAACGCTGGCGTTCCACCGTTTTGGGCGTGGCCGCCCAGGAGATGCTCCATCTCGCCCTGACAGCCAACATGCTGTCCGCGCTTGGCGCGTCACCCCACCTGTCACGGCCAAACCTGCCCCAGCCCGCCCGGCACTACCCGGCCTCGGTCCGCCTGGTCCTGCTGCCGTTCGGTGAGCAGGCCTTGCGGCATTTCATGTACTTGGAGCGGCCCGAAGGCATGGACCTCGACGACGCTGATGGGCTCGACGCGGTAAACGGCGCAGTTCCTGTCATGAGCGAAGAAGAGATCGTCCCGCGACTTCAAGACTTTGCCACTGTCGGTCACCTCTACCGCGCGATTGAGTCAGGGTTTGGCCATTTGGTGGAGAAGCTCGGCGCCGACCGAGTGTTCGTCGGCCCGCCTCAAGCACAGGTCACGCAGGTGAACTTTGCCTGGCCACAACTCAAGCCCATCACGGACCTGGCCAGCGCCACCGCCGCCGTCGAGTCAATAGTCGAGCAGGGGGAGGGCCCACGCGGCGACTGGCGCCAGGCGCATTTCGGGCGCTTCGTGGGTGTTCTCGATGAGTTCCTTGCCTTGCGTAAGACGGACCCGAAGTTCGAGCCTGCCCGGCCGGTCGCGGCCGCGACGGTGCGCCCCGGCGAACGAGATTCCGGCGGTCTCATCATCAGTGACCCAATGACGGCGAAGGTGGCCGACCTTGGCAACGTCGTGTACGAGGTGCTGCTGTTGCTGCTCTACCGATTGCTTTCTCGCATCGACGAGTCCGACGCCGAGACTGCCACGTTGGCCGACGTCGCTGTCGGCCTCATGGTCGATGGCATCGAACCACTGGGCAAGATCCTGACCACGCTTCCGGTCGGGCCGGATAGTCCGGGCGTTACCGCGGGAGCCACGTTCGAACTGTTCTACGAGCCCGACTACCTTCTGCCCCATCGTCGCGCCGCCTGGTTGCTCATCGGCGAGCGCCTGGCCGAGGCCGCGTCGCTCGCTACCCAGCTGTCCGACACAGTTCCCGTTCTGGCCGCTACGGCCGCTGGACTGTCTCGTCTGTCGGAGCAGATCGGCAGCGGCGCCAGACGCTCTGAGTGAAGCGAGAACTCTCCAGCGATTCTGGGCAGCGCATCAACGTATCCACCGCTGGGCCGGGCTCGCCGTCCGGACAGGCTCTGATTCCTCGCCAGACGCCCGGACCGTGGCGCTTCCTACCCGGATCCCATTCGGCTGGTGAACTGGTTCGTGTCGAAATAGTCGCGCCAGGCCTTGATCTTGCCGCCGCTGATCTCGAAGGTACCCATGACGGGTAGATCGAACGACCTGCCAGACAGCCTGAAGACGTCAATACGCTCGGTCATGACGACGGGACCATTGGCTGCAATATTTACGAGTCGAAAGTCAATTGCCGCAATGCCTGGCGGTCCCGGGCGAATGAACGAGGCGATGTTGTCGGCGATTGCGTCTCTGCCGCTGATGGGGTCGAACGGGATGTTGTGGTACACCGCGTCGTCGGTGAAGAAGACTGCCAATTCGTCTGAGCTGGCGCCATTTGACCATGCCGCGCAGAACCTTTGCACTAGATCGATCGGACTCTCCATCTGGCTGCCTCCTTCGACGACCGTGCGTTACCCTGAGTCAAGAGCAGTAACTCTCGCGGGACGGAGCTTCTCTGCAAAGTCCAGATGGCCTGAAGCCCATCGAAGCTCAGCCGAGGCTCGACCGAACCGGCACTGACCTGCCGACTTCTGAATGACGGGGGGAAGATTTGAACCTCCGACCTTCGGGTTATGAGACCCAGGAAGACCGTCTATTAGTAATTCGCTTTTCGACCGAGTTTGGCTGCATTACCGCTCTAGCTGGGACAACAAGTCTGTCAACGCCCTGAACAGCGGAACAACGGCTGACACGGAATTCTGAATCCGGTGGGATTTTCGCGCGGTTGGAGTCTGCCAAATTTCCCCACTCCGGTGAAATTGAAAGTGCCGCGACAACTGCGCTTCCGCCGCACCTGCCGAGGTCGGGTCGCTTCGAACCGGCGAAAGAGGGCATCACCCACCGCGTTACGACGGACCTACCGGCAGACGAGACGGGTGACTCGATGTCAGCGACCGTCTCGGCTGTGCCTCAATGACGCAGACTGAGCAACGAACCAGGCCGCGCTTGGGACAACTGGGGCCTCGTCAAGCGCTGGCGTTCGGTGACTCTGACTCCTCACGTACCGCCTCGATCTGCACCTCCGGAAGCAGGCGCTGCAGGCGAGAGACGATCGAGCCGCGCACGATCTCTCCCAGCCGGGAGCGGTGCCGGCCGACGACGAGTCGGGAAGCGCCGTGATCCCGCACCGCTCGGGCCAGACCCTCGGGCACCGACCCCGCGGTCAACTCGACGTAGAAGCCACCGACCTCTGCGACCAGATCCCGATGCTCGGCGTTGGCTTCCGATCGCCGGTCGCTCATCGCGTCGTCGAGGCTGACGTGGACCACCAGCAGGTCGGCGTCCTCCTCGAGCGCCCGTTCTCTGGCGCGCCGAATGACGTGTTGGCCCCAGCCGGTATCCGACACCCCCGCTACCACGATCGGTCGGGACGCAACGACGAGCCCGCGCGCCTCGAGCATCTCTTCGGCCACCGCTTCCAGGGTTCCGTCCATCCAGGCACGCGCGAGTGCACTGAGCGCCTGGAGGTTGGACACCCGGAAGTAATCTGCCAGCGCGCCTCCGACCTGGGTGGCTGAGTAGACCTTTCCGTCGGCGATGCGCCGACGGAGGGTATCAGCGGGTAGATCGACCAGCACGGTTTCCCCGGAGCGCACGAACTCGTCCGGAATCGACTCCACCGTCCCTACTCCGGTGAGTTGCGCCACGTAGTCCCGGGCCGACACCAAGTTGGCCAGGTTGGTGGTCGTCATGACGTCAACCCCGGCCGCCAGGATGTCGGCCACCTCATGCCACCTTCGCCTGTTCGTGCCGACCACGGTGTGGGCCAGCTCGTCGACCAAGGCGACGCCGGCCCCGCTGGCCATCACCGCCTCGACATCGAGCTCTGCGAAAGTAGAGCTCCCGTAGGAGACCGGGCGAGGTGGCACTACCTCCAGGGCTCCTACTTGGGCCTGGGTCTCGGCCCGGCCGTGGCGTTCGACCCAGCCCACGACGACTCGCTGTCCCGCATCGGAACGAAGTCGGCCGGCCCGCAACATGGCGTAGGTCTTTCCAACGCCGGGAGCAGTGCCCAGATACGTCGTCAGGGCGCCGGATCCTCCCACCGGTCCAGCCTGGCATCTCGACCGATCCCTCGCCACGGCCCGCCGGATGGGAGCAGTCAAGCACCAAGTTTTCGACACTCCGATTGGATTGCCTCCCTTATCCGCCCTGAATGTTGAGATTGTTCGGTTGGTCAGTGGCGAACGCCTTGGCCTCTTCAACGAGGAGACCGTTACCGGATGTGAGTCACTGGTTTATCCACTTGGTAGGTGGGGATTCGGCAGACCCAATAACTTCGCCCGGAACGGTTGGAGATGAGGTCGGGGACTTCAGCCCCTGGAAGGGTGCACAGGCGGTCTGCATAGCCTGGCTAGGTCCGCCACCCCTACAACCTGCGAGCGCCACGACCTGTCGCTTACCCTTCGTTCGAAGGGGACGCCCACACCAGCTTCCCCGGTGCGACCGACGACGCCCACCGCCGAGCGTCAAGAGGACCGAGTCCTAGGACAGCCCCAACGGTGAGGCGTTTCGTGCGCGGATTGAACTCCCTCACGATCCAGCGGCAGGACATGCCATCGATGCTGTCGTGCGCCAAGGTCAGCTCCTGGCCCGATGAGAGCTGGGAGGTCCCGACTTCGGCTACCGCGAGAGTCACCCGAAGGCAGTGCGGTGTGCATTGGGTGACGGCGAGTACCTCGAGGACGAGCGATCTGGAGCCCCTCAATTGACCTGGCCGGGCGACGGGCACGACTCGGCGTTTCGTCGTCACGGCCGGGACGCGGGCGGAAGCGTCAGTGGCGTGACGCGCACGGTGAGGCGCCGTAGCGTCGCATACGTGGGTGACGAGGTGGCCGTCGGAGCGACCCCTGTCAGTTCGAGTGCATCCAGCAACGTTGATTCGGGTTGTACAGGGAGAGTCTGGTGCCGCATCCCGCCGTCGTGCACACTCGGTCCCGGCCGAACGTTCTCGCTCGTGGCCCGTGAACCAACTCGGTGCCGTGGATGCCTCGGGGTCCGAAGCGGTTCTCGGAGTTCTTCATTGTCATCGTCAGTCCTTCCACTTGGTCTCTGCGCGATTGCCCGTCTCTGCGCGGTTTCGTTCTGCAGCCTCACGATTCATCGCCAGTCGCCCTCGCCACCGGACCCCGGAGTCGCCCGGAGGTCCCGCTCAGCCCGGCCACCTCGACAAGAGCACTGAGCTGCTTTGGTAGGGACGCAATCCAGCGCTCGAGCGATACGACGCCCAGCAAGAGATGACCTGTCACGTTGATCGCGCGATGGTCCAACTCCGATCGAAGCGGCCGATACGGGCCCGGAATCTCGTTGCGGTGGTTCATGGCGTGCTCCTTGATTGGAACGAATCTCGTTTCCTAATAGGAGCGTGGGTTACAGCGTTCCAACGTGGCCCCAAGGCGTGTCCGCGACGTAGAGAACTCCGCCGTAGTGCGCTAATCGATCTGGCGCGTGGTATTGACGGCGACCTCGCTTGGGCGCCACGACCTACGTCAGGTGAAGGTAGCCGAACCGACCGCGGCGCCCGAGGGACTGTAGAGCGTCGCCCCTTGGAGCCGGCTGGTGTCCACGTGGATGTTCTTCGAGAGGACGCCCGTTCCGTGGTGCAGGTCGACGGTGCCGGCCGCGACAACGGAGCCGTCCATCATCCGTAGCTCGCACTTGACCGTGCCGTCGGACGTCGGGAGATCGACATTCATGAATACCCACCCGGGAGACCCGCCATAGACGACAATCTGCCCCAGTGCATGTCCCTGCGACGTCTCGAAGGTGGCAGTCCGAAGAGCCTTCCCATGAGGCGCCTGAATCGCTGCCGTCGTGTTCGCTCCATTGTTTGAAGCCTCGGTTGCGGCAAAGGTTGCTCCAATGAGTGCGATGCTCGCGGCAACGCCGATGAGCGCCGCGCGCGATCGGCGCATCCGCAACTGGCGGACGTTCGATCCAACCTGGGCCCTGCTCTCGTCGGCCAGACTCTTGTAGAGCTCGGCCACGAACGCGTCGTCAGGCGCTGCATCACCTGGACGCGCCGCACGGAGGGTAATGGCCGCGCGCAGGACCTCGACGTCCTCGGGATCCGCTTGGTAGGGGTCAGGACGCCGACCAGCGGCCAGGGCATCAATGAACGAGCTCAGGCGGCGGGTGGTCACTGCTCAAACTCCAGTCCAACTTTGGCCGCCATGCGGAGAGCTCGATGCTGGAGCACCTTGGCGTTGCTGACGCTGATCTCCATGGTGTGAGCAGCCTCCTTGATGGAGCAGGCTTCGAGAAACCGCAGCTCGAGGATGCGGCGATACCTCTCCGGAAGGGAGGCCAGGATCTTGCCAATTCGCTGTGGTGCGTCTCCCACCTCCTCCGGTCCGGATCTCTCCGTGAGCGCCTCCAGATCGGCTTCTGGATCGATGGAGGTCACGGACACGCCGAGGGTCCGGCGCCAGTGTGACGCTAGGACAGTCTGGGCGGTGACCAGGAGGTACGAACGCACCTCGCCCTTCGACGAGGCCAAGCGAAGTGGACCGAGGGCGGTCCGGAAGACCTCCGACGTGAGGTCCTCGGCGTCCGGTCGGTTTCCGACCCGCGCGTACATCAGCCGGTAGAGGCGGTCGATGTTGTCCCGATACACCGACTCCCAGTCGGTGTAGGTGTCCGCGTCAACCACGCGCAGCCGAGCAACGTCGGGGTCGTCCGAATCGGATCGGGAGCGGAATGCCGTGGGCTCCGGAGCAAAAGACATCGCATCTTAAGATAGGGAGGCGGGTTACACGCTCCTTGCGAGGGCGCAGCGCCCCTCCGGACGGGTGGGCGCCGGCCCCTCGGACAGGAGATAGGCGAGGGGGCCCGTGACCGAGGAGCCGGCGCAGGAGCAGTCGGCGAATGGTGCCCAGCGAGAGATAGCCGGACGGGTTACACCACCGGCCCAGAAGGCGGCCGCCTCTCCCCCATGGCGACCGTGCCTACCTTTCTGCCATCGCTACGGGTCGTGGTTGCCTACGTAACTCCGCTCCCTATGTAGGGACGACAGTCCGACAGACAGAGGAGACATCATGCGTCACCACCGATCCGCCATTTTCAGCGGGGCCGTCGCCCTGGCCTCATTGTTCGCCATCGGAACCGGTGCAGCCGCCGGTGCGGCGCCGGCGTACGGAGCGGGGTCAAACCCTTCGGCAGCGACCGCCGTCGTGCCGACCAGCCACATCCAGCGCTCCGGAAATATTACGACGCTGCACGCCGCGACAGCTTCCGTGAACGGGAAGTCTCAATCGATTCTCGTGGACGCGAAGGGGCTCCCCCTCTACTACTTCCAGGGTGACACCGCGAAGAAGTCCAATGTCAGCGGACCACTCCTTCGACTCTGGCCGGCGCTGGTCTCCGCACATCCGGTCGGTACCGGGACGCCGGGAAGGCTCACTGCCCTCCAGTCCGCCAACGGTCATCAGGTGACTTACAACGGACGCTTTCTCTACACCTTCATTGACGACACCCCAGGACACGTGACGGGCCAAGGTGTGAGCGACTTCTTCGTCGCCACACCGCACCTCAAGCCCATCAAGGGCTCGACTACAACTGCTGCGGCTGCCAGCAGTTCGGCGAGTCATGGTTACGGCTACTAGGACGCAGTCTCCTCAGCGAGCGACAGCCCCGCCTCCGGTCCCACTCGTCGCACTCGCGGTCGAGCCGGGGCCGAAGGTCGGGGCTGTTCCGGCAAGGGATCCGAGGCTGGCCCGCTGCATTCGTAGAGGTGCCAGCCTCGTCACCGTGGCGGTGTTCGCGCTTCTCGTGGCCAGCAGGCGAGGGGCCCTGGCCAGATCATTGGGTCGCCTGGGGCACTCTCACTGGACCTGGGTGCCGGTCGCGATCGGACTGGAGCTGGCGTCAATGGCGGCCTTCGCCCTCATGCAAGGGCGGCTGCTACGCGCTGGTGGCAAGCGGTTGGGCCATCGCTCGATGCTGGCCACGATTCTCGCGGCGAATGCGCTCTCGGTCTCGGTGCCCATGGCTGGACCCGAGCTCGGGACGGCGTTTACCTTCCGTCGTTTCAAGACGCAGGGTGCGCCGACAGCGCTGGCCAGCTGGAGCCTGTTGGTTGGAGGCCTGGTCTCGTGGATCGGCGCGAGCGTGGTCCTGGTGGCCGGCGGTGCCATGTCGGGGAACGACGTTGTGGCGCTCGGCGCCTTCGTCGCTTCTGTTCTGGTGGTGGCCGCCGGACTGGTGTTGTGCCGGACATTGACTCGCCCCCAACTGCCTCCGCGGTTGGAGCGAACGTTGGGGTGGTCGGTGGCAAGGACGGCGAGCCTCCTGCACCACCCGATGGAGGATCCGACCGGAGCCATCAAACGATGGCTCAACGACCTGCGGTCACTCCGGCTGCCGCCGAGCGAGTGGGGCAAGGTCGGCGCCCTGGGACTGACCAACTGGCTGGCTGATGCCGGGGTCCTGGCCATCAGCCTCCTGGCCATTGGAGCTTCGGTTCCGTGGCACAGCTTGCTCCTCGTCTACGGATTGGCCACGGCCGTGGGGAGTCTCGGGATCACTCCGGGCGGAATTGGCCTGGTCGAAGGCACTCTCTGTCTCGGGCTGGTCAGCACGGGGCTCCCGGCGGCCCTGGCCCTGGCGGCCGTCCTCCTCTACCGCCTCGTCAGCTTCTGGCTCGTCATGGTCGCCGGTTGGCTCGTCCTCCTCTACCTGCACCTGGAGCGACCTGCTCGGGCTGTGTCCATCAAAAGAAGCGTTGCGCTATGAGCTACAGAGGTCCGACCCATTTGCTCACATCGGGCCCGCGCTCTGACGTCTCGCGGGCGCGTTCGATGCCCTGAGGCCCCCGGCGCCGGCCCGCGCGGGCCAACGATCTACTGACCGAATGCCGGCACTCCCTGGACGCAGTGATCGAGCTTCTCCCGAGAGGGAGACGATCGATGAAAATGAGCTGATGGACGTAGTCCGTTCTCCGGTTGCGAAGCTGGCGACCGTTGTTCCGGTGGATTGAACCCACCCTCACCGGATGTAACTCGAAGTGCTATCTCACTTCGCCGCTGCACATTCCCGGACCATCGTTGCGGCGGCGTCACGGACCATCGCTAGAAAGGAACCAGACCCAATGTCAATTTCTCTGCTCTCCCGCGAGCACGCGATCCAGCCGACCCCACCCCCGGGCGTCGATCCGTCGTCAGCTGCGGTCACGCACGCCATCCTCCGTGCGACCGGAATCGGGATGCTGCTCGGAATCGCCGTAATCCACGTCGTGCAGCTCGTGCCGACCTTTCAGCAGACCCCGCTACTCGGCGTCGCCTACATCGCGCTGATCGTCGCCGCTGTGGCTGTCGGCGCGCACCTCGTGAGAGGAACAGCCTCCTCCGTGTACTTGTGGCTGCCGGTTGCCGGGCTTGGGCTCGCGGTCATCGGCGGCTACGTCTTCACTCGGATGTTCAGCACACCCCTCGACAACGTGGACGTCGGTAACTGGTCCTGCACGCTGGGGATGGCGGCCCTCTTCGTTGAGGGACTGCTGGTGGCAATCGCCGCCTACGGTATCTCGCATGGCCGCCGACTCCTGCTGGCACCCGCCTCGGCCAGCAGGACCTCCCAGCATGGATCAGGTGAAGATGTGGCAGCGCATCGTGAATCCGCGGCATGGAACTAGGGCACTGGTCGCGTATGTGCTGCATGCGCCGGAGATGGCCCTGGGCTGACCTCGTTTGTCATTCGTCACGGTCGACCCATACGAATCTCCGGGCAGCAGGCCGTCTCGTGCGGCCGGCCCTTCCCGGCGCATCACTTCGTGGCGGCGGGAGGATTTGAACCTCCGACCTTCGGATTATGAGACCTGGGGTCGACCGTCCGCCGGGTGATTTCGTGACCTACCTAATACTGCGGAGTTTGATCGCCTGCCTGGGACCACAGGCTCGTTATGTCCTTGAGCTACGAAGCAGCTGACGGCACGGGAGTCGAACCCCCGCCTTGGCAAAATCATCTGGCGATGCAGCCATGACTCCGAGTATGCCCTGGCTCTTCTCTTGTATAAGCGAGCGACGATGTTGCAATCGATGCCCGCGACACGGTAATCACTCCCGGCCTGGGAGCCGCGTGGTGACCTCCTGTATGAGCCACAGATTGGCGTCGGGATCGCAGAAAGAGCAGAACGACCCGTAGCTCGTGCGCTCTGGGTCGGGTCCAGGCTGACGCGCTTCGGGGGGGAACGGTGGGCCATGCCATACGTCGCTCACGTCGATGCCACGGCCGACCAGCTCGTCATGGGCCGCCTTTATGTCGGAGACAACGAGTGCGCCTTGGGTCGATCCTGGCGCGGCCGTGGTGAGTCCCTTCCCGAAGGTGATGGAAGTCCCCGATCCGGGCGGTGTGAGCTGGACGATGCGGAGCCCGTCGAGCGGCGCAACGTCATCGTCAAGCCTCCAACCCAGTTGCTCGTAGAACGCTCTGGCCCGGTCGATGTCGGTGACGGCGACGATATGAACCTCGAGATCCATGTTGAGTAGTTCGGTATTGCTCATGGTTTACCTTGCCTTCTTTGGTTTCGTCGTTTCGATATGGCGTTGCAGACCTCATCGCATGAGTTCGCGGTTGAAATCTCCCGTGCTTCATAAAGGGACCCGTCCCGTCTCCCTCAGTCAACGCTGGTCTTCGTGTCGGGTCCACGACGTATGAGGACTTTGTGGTAGCTCCCGCCTTTCAATCCAGCTGGAGGTGCACTGCTGTGAGAAATTCCCGCAGCTGGTCGTGCGACGTCGGCACCCTCAAGGCACCACCACAGTCACCGGACCATCGTGTTTAAGCACGAGGCGGCGTCCGACCGACCCGATAAGCCGGTGCAGCATTTTCGCCGACCGGCCGACGACCATGAGATCGGCGTGTTGACACCGCGCTACTTCGGCGAGTACATGCGGCGCATCACCGGACCGCCTCATGAATCTCGCCTCGACGCCGAGCGTGTCAGCCCGCCTGGCCACTTCGGCCGCCAGCTCCTCAGCCATCTGGTCCCTGTCGTCCGAGGCGAACGCATACCCGAGCGGCGCTGAGCTCCCAAGCGCCTCCCCCGGTTCGATCACCGGCGTGGCGAAGACGGCGACGATTCGGCCACTATTTCTCACTGCCTCACCGGCGGCCCAGGCAAACGCATCCCAACTCGGTGCTGATCCATCGACGCCGACAACGATCGTGGCACCGACGTGACTTGACGCGTTGTTTCCGGCCATTTCGTGTCTAGTTTGAATGGCTCTCATCACGATGCAACCTCCTGTCGCCGTATCAGCCTCCGCGAGCTCGAGCATCGACCAAATTCCTCCTGTGGGAGACGATGCACACCGGAGCAATCGCCCTCAGTTTGCGCAAAGCACTTGCGGGGGTGCGCTGTTCTCTCTTCATCACGCCCCTCCACTGGAGCGTTCGTCCACCTGCCATGCAGCCGGGTCTCGTTGTTTTTTGTCGAGCTCGAGGAGATGCTTGAGGGCGGTTGATGCGTCGGTCAGAGCTTTGCGTTCGTCAGCCGGGAGTTTGTCGATTAGAAGGGCAAACTCCTCCGCGCCCGCTCGACGACGGCCTCGGATGTAGCGAGACCCACTGGCGGTAATGGCGACCAGGACCACCCTCTTGTCGGTGGCGTCCGTGAGTCGCTCGACAAACCCTGATCGTTCCAATCCCCTCACGAGGGCGGTCATCGAAGGCTGGGTGACGCCCTCTACCGTGGCCAGGTCCGTAATACGGCGAGGCCCGGATCGGTCCAATGTGGCCAGCGTCGACAAAGCAGTGAGACTCATCTCGCGGGGCGTGCGAGCTATCGCAGATGCAGAGAGCCCGAGGAGAATTTCGCCAATCGCCATCGGGCCACGGGTGCTCGATGGCCCTTTTGTGGCGGCACGCTTTGGGCTCATACCGATTAGTATAGGCCATCTATATTGTTTGTCTATATCGTTTGCCTATCTTTTTCGCTCCTGGGATGGAGTCTTTTGCCGAGCAGGGAGGCCCGGGCGAACGGGCAGGGGGACCAGCCCGCCTCCGCGCCGAGTTCGGTTCGCTTGGCCGAGCTGTTCGATCACTGGAGTCGATCTGGCGAGAAGTCGGACCCGGCGAGCCCGCCCTGATGCCGGTGGTGATCCGACACCACGAAGGAGACAATGACCTCCAAGCTCCGGGTACATAATTTCCGTTGTCACGCTGGACGGCTACGCCGCCGGTCAGGACTAGTCGACCGATGGCGCATTTGGTACCGCTCAATCAGGGCTCCTGCTCTGGTTCGACAAAGCGCTCGCACGCTCAACCGGCCCAACTCCCGCTCGGCGTCCCACCCGTCTGTCGGAAATCGCCCTAAGACAGCGGCTCAAGCAACGGCAGGCCGGCGCCGCCGTGAGGGTGTTCGAGGCGGATCTCCGCCGACGGCTCGGGCCAGGAGCGATTCCTCAGCCGGCCTGAATCGGCCCGAAGACTTTGACAACGACCGGATCAGAGGCGCTTGCTCCCAAGTGGCCGACGTGGGATCGTTCAGCGAGATTCAATTAGTTGCTCCGAATTGGAGGCCGAGGATGTCCGACAAACCCAGCTACCTGTCGCTCTTGAATGCGATCGCCCTGAACGAGGCGAAGGCTCACCGCTATCTCCAGGCGTGGATCGTGAAGACCGACGACCCGGAGGTAAAGGCAGTTCTCCAGACAGTCTCATGGCGGGAAGGCGAACACGGAATGAGCTTCGCCAAACGTCTCAGCGAACTCGGGTTCGGCGTGCGCGAAAAGGGAGAGTACGTCACCGAGGAGCGGTATGGGGTAGCGACCTCAGATCTCTCGGACAGAGAAAAGATCGAGAAGCTCGGCTTACACGAGCTCGACAAGGACCTTGCCTACTTCGACACGGTCTTCAAGGACCACACAATCGACATTGAGACTGGAGAACTGCTCGGCCGCTACATCGCTGAGGAGTTCGATAGCGCGAGGCTGTTGCGGAGCTGTTGGAAGACACTTTGTGCGCGAGATGAAGCACAAGCCGTATCAGTTGATGCATAGGGCACGGTCAAGAGATCCGCGAGCGATCTCCCTCCTCCATCTGCGTCCACAGACGTGACGACCGACGAATTCGGGACACCGAGCGCCAAGGGCGACCCATTGGGCTAAGCCCCGTCGAGTACCGTTCCAATGCTCCCGCCGTTGAAGCGGTGAGGGCACACGGTGCCCCAACGTTGCCGCCACCAATCGACTGGGACAATGCGGAGCACCGGCTCGAGAGTCTCTCGGATCAGCTTCTTCTGGTATGACCTGCGATGACGACCAAGCGCCCGGCGAGCCATTCGCCGACGGGTTCGCCCTCGATCTGGACCGCCGCGTAACGCGCGAGTCATCGATCGTCACGTCGAGTACACCCGGATGCTGGTGATCGGATCGTCGCTGGACCAGGGCTTCACCGGCGAACTCGTGAGCGAACCTTTCACCGGAACACAGTCTGGTGCGCGACGACCGTCGCGGCCCACACTTGTCTTAGCGAGGAAGCGCACCCAGGCCCTCCGGACACAAGAGCCGAGCCATCGGACCGGTTCTGATCTGTGGGCCTCTGAGTGGCGGGGGTTCTGGACCATCACGCACCCTTCGGGTTATAGACCCGACGAAGTAGCGGGTCAGGGCAGCCTGCATACGCACTGCATAGGGCACGCGCCTGCTCAATATGGGCGCGCCACCGCCTGAGTCCCGAGTAACTCCCCACTTTGGGCTACCTCCGGGTTCGCCACCGAAGGTCACGAGCTAGGGACGATTTATGCGTGCGTTGCCTCTCGGGCGGACTCCGTCGTCGTCACGTCCAACTTGGTCAAGAAGCTGCGGAAGTCGGTCTGCACCCATTCCTCGGCCAGCCGGCCCTCGTCGTCGTATCTGAAGATACCGATCACTTCCCACTCGAGGTGTTGCCCAGTGGGCTCGACTGGGCCGATGGGCGAGTAGGTGAAGAGTCCGATGAAGTCACCGGAGAACGTTGTGCGTGCTGCCAAGAAATTGCCGTCCACGATGATCTGCTCTCGCACGAGTCGCAAACCACCAAAGGCGTCCCGCAAGGACGCGAAGTACGCGCACAGTTCATCGAAGCTCAGGTCGCCGTCCGGCCCATGGAAGACGTAGTCCTCGGAGAAATAGGCACGGAGCTCGGCGTCGTCCTCACGAGCGATCGCTTCGTTGCCGATCCGGATTAGGTCACGGGCGAGCGGACTGTCAGAGATGAAGCCTGGCATGGATACCTCCTATATGCTAGGGTAGTAATAATACTATACTAGTACTAATGCTTGTCAAGTAGGATGGTTGCATGCCCACAGAGGTGGTTGATCGACAGGAGCGACGAAAGAGGCGAACGCGGCAGGCGATCCAGATGGCCGCTTTCGAACTCTTTGCCGAGCGTGGCTATCGCGAGACCACGATCAACGACATAGCGGAACGGGCCGAGGTCGCACCAAGAACTGTGACGGTGCACTTCCCGGCCAAGGAAGAGTTACTCCTCGATGCCGAACCGTTCACGCTCGACAGCCTGAGCGAACGTCTGTCAGCCCGACGACCGCACGAATCCGCGCTTGAAGCGCTGCGTGACTGGATGGCAACCACGATGA
Source organism: uncultured Acidimicrobiaceae bacterium (assembly GCA_963763575.1). Lineage (GTDB taxonomy): Bacteria > Actinomycetota > Acidimicrobiia > Acidimicrobiales > RAAP-2 > Bog-473. The sequence continues at coordinate 10,532 of CAVXPD010000018.1, read as the reverse complement.
CAGGCGCTGAAACCAACGGGTCCGAGATGGAGGTGCGCTTCTGGGAGCGGCGCGCCTTGCGAGCGCACATCATCAACAACGAACCCGAGCTTCGAGGTCGCGCTCGCGCGGGCTATTACCCTTTCGAGCGCGCCATCGCAGATGCCATAGGGCATGACGTCGGTCAGTCCGGAAACAGCCTGATCCCGCGTCTAGCGGCGTTAGCGGCGGTCGCTGGCTTGCGCGAGCTCTACGAGAGCGATGAAGCACAGGCCCTAACGGCTCCACCGAGCGCCGCCGAACTGCTCGAACTCGTGGACCGGGTGATTCGCTTCGTTCAAGCCGGCCTCGAATGAGATCAATGGCAGTCGCGGCAACGACGTCCTGAGCGTCGACGAGCACCGCTCTCACGACATGCCTCTTGCCAGTGCGGTCGTCGGATCATATGAAACCTGAGCATGGAGGATCCATGTCGGACCTAGAGACAAACAAGCGTGTCGTTGTGGACTACTACCAGACAGCGTTTGAGGGAAACCCCGAAAAGGCAGTTGTCGATCACTTCGGAGATCGGTACATCCAGCACAACCCCGATGCCGCAAACGGTCCTGAGGCCTTCATCGGGTTCGTGACGTGGCTGAGATCCGAGCATCCAAACCTCACCCTTGAAATCAAACGAGTAATCGCGGAGGGTGACATGGTCGCAACGCACTCGCACCTCGTCTTGGAGCCGGGCCAACCCGGCCGTGCACTGGCAGATTTCTTCCGATTGGAAGGCGGCAAGGTCGTTGAGCACTGGGACGTCATCCAGGAGGTTCCCGAGAACGCCGCCAACACGAACGGGATGTTTTGACACCAGGCAGTACGTCATTGACGATGCCTTGCTAAGACCAGCGACATATCCCGGAGGTTGACAGCTACACGTCGGTGAGATGACATCGCTAGGCTTCCTCATTTCACGACTCCGATCGAGGAACGCCATCTGCAATTGCCGTGAGCCACTGCTGCATGAGCTGCTGCTCAGGTGCTGTGAGCGGCGAGTCTTCGACAGTGAGCTTGCTCTTCAGCGTCGCTGCCGCGGCCGCGGCCGACGGCGCGTTAGCTTCGGTTAGCCGGCTGGTACTGATCGGTGAGGGGTCAGCCACAGTGACTGCAGCGATAACTGCCTCGCGCAACTGCGAAGCGAAGGCGTCGTCGCCGAACAATTCGGGCTGCGAAATGGCCGACAATGCGGCGCGAGTCTCGCGGCCATACCATTTGTGCCGCCCGGTCGGCAGACACAGGCAACTGACCGCGTCCCGCGCCAAGCTCCATCCGCTCTCGGAGCATCTGGTAGGCGTTGTGGAAGGACGCGCTGTTCCCTCCAATCCCCGAGTGACCACATCAGCTTGTAGAAGTTCGGATTCTCGCGTGCGAACTCGAGATGGTTGTCCCATCCCGCCCGAATGTCGTCGGCCACGTGCTCGTGCACCACTACGGCCACCGTGCGCTTGGTCTCGAGGAAGGCTACCCAACCGAAATCGACGACCTATTGACTGGATATATACACTCAGAGTATTCTCTGAGGTATGAGTGTCCCTATGGCCCTGCTCGGCCTCCTCGATCGCGAACCGAGCCACGGCTACGACCTGAAGCGCGATTACGACACCTACTTCGGGCGCGGCCGGCCGCTGCCCTACGGCCAGGTGTACGCCACGCTCTCGCGCCTGGCGAGAGACGGGAAGGCGATCGTCGGCGATGCCGAGCCAGGAGCCGGTCCCGATCGCAAGCGGTACAACATCACCGAGACTGGCCGGAACGAGGTCGAGGCGTGGCTCTCGGAGCCCATCCCCGCCGAGCCCCACCTGCAGACCGATCTCTTCGTGAAGGTCGTCCTGTCGCTGATGCTCGGTCGCCGGGCCGAGGAGTACCTGGACGCCCAGCGCGCCGCGCACATGCACCGGATGCGCGAGCTCACAGACCTCAAGCAAAAAGGAACCCTGATCGATTCGCTCCTCGCCGACCACGGTCTGTTCCACCTCGAGGCCGACCTCCGCTGGATCGACCTCACGACCGCTCGACTCACCGCACTCGCCACGGAGGTTGCCGTATGAACACGCCCAACGCTTCTGCCCTCATCTCTCCTGGGGGCACCATCATCGAGGCGCAGGACCTCGTGCTCTCCTTCGGCGAGACCCCGGCGCTGCGCGACGCCAGCCTGTCCGTGCAACGGGGCGAGATCGTGGCCGTCATGGGCCCCAGCGGATCGGGCAAGTCGACGCTGCTCCTCTGCCTCGCCGGCATCCTGGTCCCCGCGTCGGGCCGAGTGATCTTCGACGGGCAGCGCATCGACGCGCTGCGCGAGGAGCAGCGAAGCCGGCTCCGCCGAGACCGTTTCGGCTTCGTCTTCCAGTTCGGCCAGCTCGTCCCGGAACTCACAGCCGAGGAGAACGTCGCCCTCCCACTCCTTCTCGGGGGGATGCGCCGCCAACAGGCCCTGGCCAGAGCGCGGAGCTGGTTCGCCCGGCTCGAGCTCGACGGGCTGGAAAGCCACCGGGCGGGAGAGATGTCAGGGGGCCAGGCCCAGCGGGTCGCCCTCGCTCGGGGCATGGTCGCGCAGCCCGACGTGCTGTTCGCCGACGAGCCCACCGGCTCACTCGACTCCCTGACCGGTGAGCTCGTCATGAACTTGATGACCCTCGTGGCCCGCGAGGAGGGGATCACGGTCGTCCTCGTAACCCACGAACCCCGCGTCGCCGCCTACGCGGACCGCGAGGTGATCGTGCGCGACGGCCGGGTCGCCAGCCCGGTGGCGGTCGGCGCATGATCCGGCTCGGCCTTCGGCTGACCTTGGGGAGTGGTCGTGAAGCTCTCCTGCGGGTCGTCGTCACCGCTGCTGCGGTTGCCCTGGGCGTCGGCTTGTTGCTGGCCGCCTTGGCCGGCATCAATGGTCTCCACGCCCAGAGCGATCGCGGTGCCTGGCTGAACTCGGCGGTGCAGCCGACATCGCCTGCCTCGCCCGCCAGGGGCCTGTGGTGGGAGCCGAGCACCGACTCGTTCGGGGGTCAGCTCATCGACCAGATCGACGTCGCGGCGGCCGGGCCGGGCGCACCCATCCCTCCCGGAATGTCCCGCCTGCCTGGTCCGGACCAGTACTTCGCCTCGCCCGCGCTGGTGAGCCTGCTTCGCTCCCAGCCCGCCGGCGAGCTGCGTGATCGCTACCCCGGTCGGCTGGTGGGCGCCATTGGCAGCGCGGGTCTGCCGTCGCCGAACTCGTTGATCATCGTCATCGGTCACAGTGTCGGCCAGCTCTCGAAGCAGCCGGCTGCCATCGAGATCGGGGCGATCCACCGCGGCCTGGCGAATTGCTATGGCTGCCAGAGCGTGATCGGGAGCGGGCCAGTTCTGGAATTCATCCTGGTCGGCGGGGCCGTGGCGCTCGTGCTACCGATTCTGATCCTGATTGCGACGGCGAGCCGACTGTCGGCCGTCCGGCGCGAAGAGCGCTTCGCCTCTATGCGGCTGATCGGCGCCACTCCTCGCCAGATCTCGACGATTTCGGCCGTCGAAGCGATCGTCGCCGCTCTCGCCGGAGTCGTCCTCGGTTTCGGACTCTTCTTCGCTGTCCGACCACTGCTGTACCACGTGCCGATCACCGGGACCCCGTTGGCGCAGGGTGACCTCTCCCTTCACGCCGTCGACATCCTCATCGCGGTGGTCGGAGTCCCCATCGCCGCTGTCGTCTCCGCACGTCTCGCGCTGCGCCGGGTACAGATTTCTCCGCTCGGAGTGACGCGACGGGTCAGGAAGCGCCCACCGGGGATCGCCCGGATCGTTCCCTTGTTGGCAGGTATCGCCCTCCTCGCCTACTTCGACGCGGCCGGAAAGCCCGGCGCCATCGGGAGCCAGCTCCTCGAGCTCCTTGTTGGATTCGCGCTGCTGATCGTGGGTCTGGTTCTGGCCGGGCCGTGGTTCACAACGGCTGGGTCGCGGATCATGGCCAAAAGAGCGAGTCGCCCCGCCACGCTCATCGCCGGTCGTCACCTCCTCGACAACCCCAAGGCTGCCTTCCGCTTTGTCAGTGGCCTCGTCATTGCCCTCTTCGTCGCCAGCGCGGCGATCGGTGCCCTCAGCTCGGTGACGCAAGTAACCGGAGGGAGCAGCGCCAACGCCAGTCTGAGTACCCTCGCGGACCCGTTCTGCACCTATTCGACCACCGACTGCCCCACGGCCTCCGTAGTGGCTTCCGTCCCTCCCTCGATCCTTAACGAGCTGCGGGCGACGCCGGGGGTGCAAGGGGTGGCGGTGGTCCATGAGGCTCCCAACCAGACGCAAGAGGGGCGATCGTTCGGGGTCGTCGCGTGTGACGACCTCGCCAAGACTCCGGCCATCGGCCGCTGCGCACCGCAGGCCACCGTGGCGTCCGTCGGATACTTCCTCTCGAAGGTCCTGGGGCACACCGCCAACGCGTCGACCACGACCTGGCCCTCTTGGAATCTGTCGGCGACGCAGCTCGCATCCATCCCCGTGAGCGCGGTCGTCGTCGCGACGAACGGATCTTCGAGTGCGATCGAACGGGTGCGAACAGAGCTCGAGCGCGCATTCCCGCTCCAGGGCACACCGGTGACCGTGGAGGCACTCGATCCCTCGACGGCGCGCCTGCTGACCATGATCCAGGCCATGACCGACGTGATCATCGTGGCCAGCCTGATCATCGCTGCGTGCAGCCTGGCCGTGAACATCGCGGCCGGTCTCACTGAGCGGAGGCGGCCATTCAGCCTGCTCAGACTTACGGGGGTCCCGCGAAAACTCCTGCACCGGGTCGTGACGCTGGAGAGTGCGCTGCCCCTGCTCCTCGTCGCTGCGGTCTCCATCGTCGTCGGGCTGTTGGCGGCCGCCCTCTACCTGCACTCGCAGGTAGGGCTCGCCTTCAGCCTTCCGGGATTCTCCTACTGGGCCACGGTGATCGGAGGGTTGGCCGCGTCGATGGCGATCATCGCCGCGACGTTCCCCATCCTCGATCGGATCACGGGGCCCGAGGTCGCCCGGAACGAGTGATCACAATGGCCAAACCGAAGAGTGCCGTTCGTCGGGTCCCATTGACCGTCCTCACGCCACTCGCAGCTCTCTGTGCAGGGGTGTCGTTCGCCGGCTGTTCGTCGCCTCCGGACCAGGGAATCCTTGATGGCACACTCCAGGCTGTCGGCGGTCCGGCTGGGACAGGGCCCCGACCGCTCAGCGGCTCCGTCACATTCCATGGGTCGAACGGGAACATCGCCACCATCGACCTCTCCGCCAACGGCCGGTTCTCAGCCCAACCTGCCCACCGGTCGCTACACCGTCGCAGGAGGGAGTCCCCAGTTCAAAGGGGGTGCCGGCGAGTGTCAGGCACCAGGACCAGTCAAAGTGACCAACGACGTCACGAGCCGCGTAGAGATCGATTGCCAGGAGAGCGAGAGCCATTTTTACGGGCGAGCCGGGGGACGGCGATAAGCCGGTGCTTTCGCACCATCCCGCCTCGTGAACTCTTCAGGGGAGTTGTCGGGGGCCATAGCTATCTTCGCTGCAATCGTTGCCATCTCGGACGGTCAGCAGGTCGGTGATGTCGTTGAGGCCCGAGTTTCGTAGATTGCCCGAGAAGACGTCGTGGCCCGTCGGGCCGGCGCTAATCCATCCCACTTTGTTTGCAGAATTACCCCCAATTTCAGACTCTGACCGCTTCCGAGCTCCTTCTCCAAAGGAGAGTTTGCAATGAGCGACAGCGATGGTTCTTTGTCAGTTGCTCTCGAATGAATTCCGCAATTTGACGACAACCTGAGACATCGCCGCCTGAGCTGCTGTCGTATCGCGGAGAGCGTTGAGCACCATGCAGTCGTGGATCGTGCCGAGGTAGCGCAATCCTGTGACAGGTACTCGCGCTTCACGTAGCCTGCTTCCGTAGATCTCCGCTTCGTCTCGCACGACGTCCGCCTCTGCGGTGATGATGGTAGCGAGAGCACTCCGACGAGTTCTTCAGTAGTTCACGCATCGAAATTCGAATCCGTGGGATACTCGTGGGATCGTGTGAGGGCCGCTCGAGCGGCGGGCTGGCTCAACGTTCGCCGTCGACCTTTAGGAGTCGCTGCTCATCACTTTGCCTCGAGGCTCGTCGCCAGATGGAAGATGTTGGCGATTCCCGTTGCGTAGTTATCGACGTCGAGGTCGGGATCGTGGGTCAGGCGGCGCGGCACCGCGTCGATGACTGCCCGGATGGCAACTGCCATCACCCGCGGGTCGAAGTCGGGGCGGAGTTGGCCCTGGGACTGGTAGCGAACGAGGTGCTGCTCGAGGACGTGCACGGCGGCGTCCATGTCCGCGTTGAGGTGCTCCAGGCCGTCGGCGATGATGCCGCGTCTGATTTCGACGATGGCCACCATGTAGTTGCGGTGATCTCGCATGAAGGCGAGATTCGATTCGATGTAGGCCCGCAAGAATCCCGAGGCGGTCGACATCTCGGCGATGATGCGAGGCTGCATGTAGGCCATGCCGCGCTCGACGATCTCGGACACCACCTCCTTGATCAGGTCGTCCTTGCCGGCGAAGTGGTAACCGATCAGGCCCTTGCTGATCCCGATGCGTTCGCCGATGCGAGCCAGGGACGCACGCGCGAAACCGACCTCGGCCATGGTGTCAATCGCCGCTTCGATGATCTGGATGCGTCGAGCCCCCTCGGTAAACGTGCGTTGCCTCTGCGTCACCGCCACGTCACCTGAACTCATGTTTAGATATTAGTACGCTTGTTCAGGACTTGCTATCGTAGGGGCGTGTGTGGTTCACGCTGGCACTCCATCGGCTGAACAAGCAGGAGATGTGACCTGCGAGCGACGGTGACATGGTCCGCGCCCGTGGAGGTACCCGGTTGCGGATGGCCGACGATCTCGACGCGCCAATGACACCCGAGCAAGGTGTCACTCAAGCGCAGCCGGATCTGGAGGCCGCTCTGCCTGATCGGGCCGACCCGGTGCCTACGACGGCGACGAGGCTCGATGGCTCGACCAACGAGCCCGCATTGGTGGTCGAGCATCTGAGCAAGCGTTTCGGAAGCCGCGTCGCCTTCGACAATGTGTCGTTCCAGGTTGGCTACGGCGAGGTCTTCGGCTTCCTCGGCCCGAACGGGGCGGGCAAGACGACCACCGTGAGGACGCTCGGCACGCTCATCGCGCCGACCTCGGGCTCAGCGACGGTCGCCGGGATCCCCCTGAGCGCCGAGAACGGCCCGGCGATCCGGGCGCGGATCTCGGTCATGCCCGAGTCCCCAGGTCTCTACCTCCGCCTCACGGTGGCGGAGAACCTCGAGTGCTTCGCCAGGCTCTACGAGCTGTCCGAGGCTCGCAAGCGCATCGAGCGCGCCCTTCAGGCAGTCAACCTGAGCAACCGGGCTAACGAACTCTGCCGCTCGCTCTCCAAAGGCCTCCGACAGCGCGTGGCGCTGGCCAGGGCGTTGCTTTGCGATCCGGCGGTGCTGTTCTTGGACGAGCCCACCTCCGGGCTCGACCCGGTCGCCACCAGAGAGGTCCACGAGCTCATCGCGGCGCTCAAGGACCGCGGCGTAACGATCTTTCTGACCACGCACCGCCTCGAGGAGGCTGAGCGGCTCTGTCACCGCGTCGCGATCCTCAACACCACGCTCCGTCTCATAGGACGACCCGATGAACTGCGCAAGCAACTGTTCACGCGGAACTTGGAGGTGCGCACCAGCGGACCCTCGACGATCCCGGTCGCCTATTCGGGGGACTGACGGATGTAGAGAGATGGGAGCGGAAGCCAACGGGTTCCTACGAACTGACCGTCGCAGATCCCGACAATGCCGCCCCAGCCGTTGCCAGAGCGCTCGTGAGTGCGGGACTCGACATCTTGTCGCTGGGGGAGTCCCGTCACTCGCTCGAAGATGTCTACCTCGAGCTCATCGACGAGGACGTCGAGGCGAAGCAACGATGAGCTTCAGCTGGGCCAGGGTTTGGGCGATCTTGGAGAAGGAGCTGCGCGACTACCGCCGCAACCGCTTCGTCATCTACACCATGTCGTTCCTGCCGCTCATCTTCATCGCGGCCCCCGTGATCCAGCTCTTCACGATCGATGTCTCGATCTCGAGCGCCAAGCTGGATACCCGGATCGGGCTCTCACTGCTCACCTGTTGATCGTCCCGGCCATCATCCCCTCTGTCCTCTCTGCCTACTCGGTCGTCGGCGAGCGCGAGCAGGGCACGCTCGAACCGATCCTTACCACGCCCATCCTTCGAGAGGAGTTCCTCATCGGTAAGGCGCTGGCCGCGCTTCTTCCCGCCCTTGCCATCGCGTATGTGGTCTTCGGGATCTTCCTCGGCGCCGCCGCACTGTTCGCCCATCCCGGCGTCACCTCTGCAATCTTCGAGCGCGACCACCTCCTCGTCCAGCTGCTCTTCACCCGCTCGTCGCCGGCTGGGCGATCTGGGTCGGTATCGCCATCTCCAGCCCGGTGACGACGTCCGTGCCGCCCAGCAGCTCGCCGTCTTCGCCAGCCTGCCACCGTCGCCATCGTCGCCCCGTGAATTTCAACGTCATCACTCCCTCGCTCGGTCTCGCCCTCGGATTCGCCGGGGGTCTCCTCGTCATTGACGGATGGCATGGCGATTCGTGGCGGCCATGTTCGACCGGGAACGTCTCGTGACCGGTGTCCGCCACTAACCGTCCAGACGGTACGAAGCACTCGCGGACAACTGAGAACAACCAGGGAGAAAGGAGAGGACGGTGGCAGCAACCCTGCAGCTGGTCAGAGAAGGAACCGGCATGGAGCTTCGATGTGGCACCTTCCAGGTGGTGCTCGACGGCAACGATGTCGCATCGATCGAAGGGAAGCAGACGATCGAGGTGCCAATCGAGCTGGGGCGTCACACGTTACAAGTCACGGCGGGGTCGCTACACCAGCCGAAGACTGGCTTTTGATACGGGTGAAGGGGAGGTCGTCAACTTCCGCTGCTGGGGCGGCCGCGTCTGGCCCGTCTACGTCGTGGCCATCCTCAAGCCCGACCTTGCACTCACGCTCAAGAGCGAGTGAGCCGACGACCATTCGACGTGACTCCAACCCGCTGTCCTCTGGCTCGGACGCTGGCTGCGAGAAAGACCTGCAGCCGCTCAGATCATGGGGGCTTACCATCCGCACACCCAAGTCTGCTCGTTGAGCGCGCTCAGCGCCTGAGGCGCATCGGCACGTGGCTAGAGATGACCTGCTCACAATCGAACGGCTCACACGGAAGGGAGAAGAACTATGAACCTCGAAGGTGAAGGATCCGATGTTGGCGCGGCAACGAGGGTCGGAGGTGCCTCGCGGGGCAGGGATCACCAGGTTGGAGGGACCATCCAACTGTGGCGAGCCCCGAATCGACTTGGCCGGCGTTTCCGACCCTTGTTCTGGTCCGGGCCGCATCCCGGCTCGGCCGGGGTCGGGGCGAATGCCGGAGCCCTGCAATCGGTGAGGGTGGTGTTGTCAGCGTCTTCCTCGACGGCTCGAAAGTGGGCGACATCTCGCCAAAAGAGATCAAGGTGTACCAGGTCTCAGCTGGAGAACATTCCTTGAGTCTCCACTTCCTCGGGGGATTGCGGCGATCGAGGAAACTCTCCGTTCCTCTTGCCGAGGGCGAAGAGAAGCAGTTCGTCTGTTGGCTGAACGCGTTGCCGTGGCCCTCCATCCGGCCCGGCACTCCCGAGGATGTCGCTGCAATGGAAGGGTGATGGTCCCCGCCTCAAGACGCCTCGGCTAGCTGGAGCACCAGAAGGAGCAGGCCATGAACGATGCGGCAGCCGTCATCCGCGCCCGGGGCCTTCGAAGGAGTATGGCAGCAACGAGGGGCTGCTGCGGGCCATCGACGGCGTCGACCTCGACGTCGGAAGAGGGGAGAGCGTCGCGGTGATGGGGTCGAGTGGCTGCGGCAAACAGACGCTGCTCCATTGGTCGGTGGGCTCGACCGGCCTTCTGGCGGTGAAATGTCGTTAGAAGACCCGTCTTGACCAGATGAGCGAGAGGGATTCCGAGCCCGGATGGATGCTCCATCTCGACGAGATGTCCCGGAGCGCGACAAGGATCAGGCTTCCGGCGATAGTCCTCGGTCAGCGCGTAGACGATTCCCCTGGGTGAATAGGTGCCCGATCTCGTGACTCTGGTAGCCCAGGACATTCCGAGGACAATCCCGGGACATGCGACCAGCCCCGAGGGGACCCGTCACGATGCGGAGCACCTCCGGCCGGTCAGAGGCTGATCACCGTCAGATCCTCGCCGACCGTGATGCGGCCCTGGTAGCCACCACTGCGGAGATCGTGCGCAAAGGCCTCGGCGTCGCCGGTTTCCTCTGGCGGAGGGATGAGGTGGGTGAGGACGACGTGCGGCACACGGGCACGGGCGGCCATCTTGCCGAGCTCGACGGTGTCCGCGTGGTAGCTGAAGATCGCCTCGAAGACCGTCCCGGCGATCAGCGGCTGCATGGCCGAAGACCGGCACGCTTCGTGCACGAGCACGTCAGCACCGACTAACAGTTGCTCGACCTCGGCACACACGCGAGTGTCGCC